>CAVRUM010000006.1:0-197834 GCA_963724375.1 uncultured Acidobacteriaceae bacterium | reverse complement strand
GGTCTTTCCCACTCGAGCCAAGCGATGGCTTGCATGGGGGTGACTGTAATAAGTGACAGTTACGCAGGCGCGTGAATCTCTCCTACGATCGGTCGTGGTTGAGGATTTTCAGCAACGGGTCAGGACTGGGGAAAGATGAAATCACGACGCGCAGCCATAGCAAGTTCAGCTTTAGTAGCCCATCTCTGTTCAGGTTGGCTTCTAATCGGGTGTTCGGAAAAGAAAACGGCAGGCCAGCCGGGCGTTGAGCAGGCGGTGAGCGATGCCGTGGATGTTTATGTCTACGGCTATTCGCTGGTCACGATGGATATGACACGCAGGCAAATGACCAATGTTGCGACAGCGGATGCCGGACACGCTCCAATGGGGCAGTTGGTCAGGATGCGGACCTACCCGGCTGTCGACTATCACGCGGTCACTGCGCCCAATGCCGATACGCTCTATACCACCGCCTGGATCGATGTCTCGAAGGAGCCCTGGGTCTTCAGCATCCCCGACATGGGCGACCGTTATTACCTCCTTCCGATGCTGGATGGCTGGACGGATGTCTTCCAGGTTCCGGGCAAGCGCACCACCGGGGGCAAGGCACAGAAATATGCCATTACCGGTCCCGGATGGTCGGGTACGCTCCCGCAGGGAGTGACGGAGTACAAGTCTCCAACCGGGTTGGTCTGGATTTTGGGAAGAATCTATTGCACCGGCACGCCTGAGGATTACGCCAAGGTACATGCGCTGCAGGACAAGTTTTCGCTGGTTCCTCTCAGTTCATATGGCAAGCCCTACACGCCGCTTCCGGGCGAAGTGGATGCCAGCTTCGACATGAAGACAGCGGTGAGGGAGCAGGTAGACGCACTGAGCGTTGACGACTACTTCAACTATCTTGCGAGGCTGATGAAGACGAACCCGCCGGCGAACGCCGATGCCCCGATGGTCGAGAAGATGAAGACGATCGGGATTGAGCCGGGTAAGGACTTCGATCCAAGCAAGCTGGGCGCATTTGACAAGGAAGCCATCAAGGCTGTGCCCAAGCTAGCCCAAGTAAAGATCATGGAGTATTTCAAGAAAGCCGCCGAGCCGGTGAACGGTTGGATGTATCTAACGCATGACATCGGCGTATACGGGACCGACTATATTCAGCGAGCGCTGGTTACGGCAATCGGGCTGGGTGCGAATCGCCCGCAGGATGCGATCTACCCGACCTCGGACAAGGATGCCGATGGGCACGACTACGATGCCGCTTCGAATAAGTACGTCATGCACTTTGACAAGGGGCAAATGCCGCCGGTCAATGGATTCTGGTCTTTAACAATGTACGATGCGACATACTTCTTCGTGCCGAATCCGATCAATCGGTACACGTTGAGCTCGCGCAACAAATTCGTCACCAACCCGGACGGCTCCGTAGACCTCTACTTGCAGGCTGAGTCTCCGGGCAAGGCCAAGGAAGCCAACTGGCTGCCTGCTCCAAAGGCAAAATTTATTCCCATGCTGCGCCTCTACTGGCCGAAAGAGACGCCGCCATCCATTATCGACGGGACCTGGAAGCCGCCTGCGATCAAGGCTGGGCAGTAGGAGGCTGGGAGCGGGCATTGTCCCGAGCCGCGGAGGATTCATGCCGGTCGATAGACTAGTGCAAAGGATCCTACGCAATGGCTACTGCAAAGCTCTGGAATGACGAGGAGGTCTCGAAAGATCCCCGTGTGAAGCAGGTTTTCGAGGATATACGGGCGACGAGGAAGTCCGAATTCGTAAACAATTTCTGGCGGGCGCTGGCGAATCAGCCGGCGCTGCTGGAACGAACGTGGTCGAGTATCAAGGCGGTGATGATTGCGCCGGGGGCGCTCGATCCGCTGACGAAAGAGCTGATCTACATTGCGGTTTCGACAGTGAACAGCTGCAGCTACTGCGTGCACTCACACACCGCGGCAGCGCGAGCCAAAGGGCTCACGGAGGAGCAGCACGGGGAGTTTCTGGCGGTTGTGGCCATGGCATCAGAGACAAACGCACTTGCCACGGCCCTGCAGATTCCGGTCGATGCGGAGTTCAGCGTCTAAGCGCGAGCGCCGCATTCAGGCTTTGAGGATTCCTCGTTCGCGCAAGACTGCCGCGATCTCCTGGTGAGAAAGATAGAAGAGGATCGTCAGATCGTCTTTGATGTCGAAGATGAAGGACGAGCCGACACATACCTCGCTGAGCTCGTCTTCGCCGTGGGCAAATGTCATGCGCCAGGTTGTTTCCGCCATGGCATAACGGTCATCCAGTTTTGTAACTGTGACTGAATCCAATTTGGTTGAGCGGCAGCCCATCTGGTCGAACATCGCTTTGCGCCTGGGCAGGGCGAGGGCGAAGTCGTGCCGATTCACGACGGAAACGCCGGCGGGTCCTGCAGCGAGAAAGTTGTCCGCATAGCACTGGGCTAGAGGTGCGACGTCGTCGCGGGTTGAGTTGCGCTCGAAGGCGCGCAGAAGTGTCGTGATTGCTTCGGTGAGATTATCCATGGATCGGGCTCCTTATTGTGGGGAATCGGCGAAGTTGGTCTTTAGTATTATATCACAATAAATGGCCTGATTTCAAGCGGATACGTACGAATGACCCAATTCTCGGGGAGGGCCCAGCGCCGCTGGGAATTTGACGGGGGATCGCCGGGTATTCGACGTCTATTGATATCGATTGCGAATGGCGCGTCTATGATCAGTTTCGCGGGGACGATCCTCGCAGGAGAGAGCATTTATGACGGACTCCGGGACGCAACCCCCGATCGCGCACGATAAACGGAAAGAACACTGGACGGGGGCAGTGCGGCCCATGTACGCCCGGCACTGGCTGCTGGGGCCGACGCCACGGCACGCGGTTCCTGAGCAGGGTATGCCGCCAGCGACCGCATATCACCTGATCCACGATGAGCTGATCATGGACGGCAGCTCGCGCTTCAACCTGGCCACGTTCTGCAGCACGTGGATGGAGCCCGAAGCGCACAAGCTGATGACCGAAAGCTTCGACAAGAACATGATCGACAAAGACGAGTATCCGCAGACGGCGGAGCTGGAGATGCGATGCGTGCACATGCTCGCGGACCTGTGGCACGCTCCGCAACCGGAGAATGCGATTGGCTGCTCGACTATCGGATCGAGCGAAGCGTGCATGCTGGGCGGGCTCGCTCTGAAATGGCGCTGGCGGGAGCGGATGCGAAAAGAGGGCAAGTCTTCTGATCGGCCTAACCTCGTGATGGGTACCAACACTCAGGTATGCTGGCACAAATTCTGCCGGTACTGGGACGTGGAACAGCGCGATGTACCGCTCGAAGGCAATGAGGTTGTGACTGATCCCGAACGGGCAGCGGCCGCCTGCGACGAGAATACGATCGGTGTCGTTGGAGTGCTGGGCAGCACATACACGGGCCACTACGAGGACATCGCCGGCTTGAGCGCGGCGCTCGACCGCCTACAGGAGCGGACAGGCCTGGACATTCCCATTCATGTCGATGGAGCGAGCGGCGGATTTGTCGCGCCGTTTTTGCAGCCAGAGCTGGTGTGGGACTTCAGGCTGCCGCGTGTGAAGTCCATCAATACGTCGGGGCACAAGTATGGGCTGGTGTATCCGGGGGTGGGCTGGGTTGTGTGGCGCGAGCAGTCGGACCTGCATCCGGATCTGATCTTCAGCGTGGATTATCTCGGCGGCAGCATGCCGACGATGGCGATCAACTTCTCACGCCCGGCCAGCCAGATTGTGGCGCAGTATTACAACCTGATCCGGCTAGGGAAGTCGGGGTATCGGGCGATCCACGAGGCGTGCCAGGAGGTGGCGGTGGAACTGGGACGGAAGATCGAAGGCATCGGGCCGTTCGAGCTGCTCAGCACCGGAACTGATCTGCCCGTGTTGTCGTGGACGCTGAAGGAGCAACCGAACTGGTCGCTCTACGACCTTTCCGACCGGTTGCGCGACCGGGGCTGGCAGGTTCCGACGTACAGATTGCCCGCGAACCGGGAGGATGTGGTGGTGCAGCGGGTAGTCGTGCGCAACGGATTCACGCACGATCTTGCGGGAATGCTCGTGCGCGATATCCGCAGGCATCTCGAATGGTTCGCCACGCAGCCGGGGTTGAAGCCCACGATGATCGGCACAGGGTTTCATCACTGAAGCAGTCCTCAGCCTTCGGCCATCTCCGCACCGTTGTTCTCTTCCTTCTCCCTTTGCCGGGCCATGAGCGGAATGATGAAGAGGATGGCGAGCAAGGTGGTGACCATGCCGCCGACGACCACGCGGGCGAGCGGCTTCTGCGTCTGTGATCCGATCTCTGTGGCGATCGATGCCGGCAGAAGCCCGAAACCGGCGGCCATGCAGGCCATGACAACGGGGCGCATCTCGTCGAGGCAGCCGCGGATGAGCCCGCGCTGAGGGCCGTCCTCGCGCTGGGCGCGGCGGATGCCAGAGAGGAAGACGACTGCTCCTAGCGTCGCCACGCCGGTGAGCGATGTGAATCCAACGGCGGCGGAGATGCTGAACGCGGTGCCGGTGAGATACAGCGTGAGGACGCCGCCAATCCACGCGAAGGGCAGCATGCCGACAATGATGAAGGCGTCCCTCCATGTGCGGAACTGGATGTAGAGAAGGAGCAGGATGATGGCGACGCTGACGGGAATGATGAGTGCGAGACGCTGCTGTTCCTTGCGAAGGCTGTCGAACTCACCGGCCCATGTGTAGTTGTATCCGGAGGGCAGTTTAACCTTTTGCGTGAGCTGTCCCTGCAGGTCCTGAATGGCGCTGGCGAGGTCACGGCCGCGCACGCTGAACTTGATGGGGATGTAGCGCCGCGCACCTTCGTGATAGATCATGAATGCGCCGTTGCGGAGCGACACATCGGCAATTGCGCTGAGCGGAACCTGGCTGCCGTCGGGGGTGGGCACGAGGATTTTTCCGATGGCTTCAGGGGTGTCGCGGAATTCCGGTGAGTAACGCACCGCGAAGTCAAAACGGCGGTCGCCGTCGATGATGGTGGTGACAGGCGCTCCTCCAACGGCGGCCTGGACGATGTTGTTCACATCCTGCGGCTGGAGGCCGTATCGGGCGGCCTTCGTACGGTCGATGGAGACCATGAGGCTGGGCTGCCCGGTGACATCGAAGACGCCGACGTCGGTGATTCCGGGAACACCATGCATGATCCCCTCAATCTGGTCGGCGATGCGCGTCAATTCCTCAAAGTCGTTTCCGAAGAGCTTCAGGGAGTTTTCGCCTTTGACGCCGGACATCGCTTCTTCGACGTTGTCCTGAATGTTCTGGGAGAAGTTGAAGTCGATGCCGGGGAAGCGCCTGAAGTCTTTCTGGATGGCGGCGATCAGCTCGTCCTTGTTGCCATGGAACTGCGGACGCCACTGCCCCGCGGGTTTGAGATCGGCGAGGAACTCGGCGTTATTGAAGGTGCTCACGTCGGTTCCGTCGTCGGGGCGGCCCATCTGCGAAACGACTTGTGTAATCTCCGGGTACGAGCGAAGGATTTGGCGAATATCGTCGGTTATCTTTTCGGACTGCTGGAAGGAGATGTCCTGCTGCATGGTGGCGCGTATCCAGAGATTGCCTTCCTCGAGCGCCGGCATGAATTCGCCTCCCACGAGCCGGAAGAGCAGTACCGCTCCCACAAGGCACGCCAGAGCGATAAGCCATGTGATCTTACTGAAGCGCAGTGCGAGCTTCAGAGCGGTGTCGTAGCGGCGACGGAGGAATCGGCTTAACCATGTATCCGTGGCTTCGTGCTTGATCTGCTTCGGAACGGCGAATGAACCGAGCACAGGAGCGAAGATCAGGGCGAAGATAAGCGCTCCGGTGAGGGCGAAGCCGTAGGTGACGGACATGGGCGCGAAGATCTTTCCGGGGACGCCCTGCATGGTGAAGAGCGGAATGAAGGCGACAAGAATGATGAGCGTAGCGAAGAGGACCGGCTTGGCTGCGTCGCTGACGCCTTCCATGATGAGCTCGCCCGCGTCTTCGCCCTCGACGCGGCGGGAGACTTTGCGGTAAACGCTCTCGAGCACAACGATGGAGGCGTCAACAAGAATGCCGAAGTCGATCGCGCCGATGGAGATGAGGTTGGCCGAATGATTTGTCAGCACCATCATGGCAAAGGCGAAGAGGACGGCAAACGGAATCGTGATGGCGGCAATGAAAGTGAGGCGCAGATCGCCGAGCATCACCAGCAGCACCAGCGTCACGAGAATGAGGCCGGTGATGATGATGTGGCGGACGGTGGTAGTTGTAGTGTTAATTAGCCTGGTGCGGTCGTAGATGGTGCTGATCTTCATGCCGGGCGGAAGCAAATTGCCGGTATTGAGATCGTGAATCTTCTCGCGGATGCCGGCCAGCGCGGGAAGGGAATTGCCACCCTTCTGCAACAGCACGATGCCTTCAACGATGTCGGGATTCTCGTCTCTTCCCACCTTGCCCAAGCGCGGCTGATGGCCTTCGCGCACGGTCGCTACGTCACTGAGCAACACCGGAGTACCGTTGCGCTCGGCGACGACAATGTTGCCCATGTCGGCGAGGGAGTGAAGGAGACCAATGCCACGGACGTTGACGCTCTGACTGCCGAGGGTGAGATAGTTGCCGCCGGCATTGGCATTGCTGTTCTGGACGGCGTTGACGACCTGGGTCATGGTCACGCCCATGGCGAGCAGCTTGTGTGGATCGACTTCCGCCTGGTACTGGCGCGTGGTCCCGCCGAAGGTTGCCACATCGATGACGCCTGGTACCTGCTTCAGCTCACGAACAACGAACCAGTCTTGTGTGGCCTTGAGTTCATTCAACTTATATCCGGGTCCGGTGAGCTGATAGCGATAGATCTCGCCGATGGGCGACTCGGGCGAAAGCTGCGGCTGCAGGTTGTTGGGCAGATTGACCTGCTGGAGGCGATTGAGTGCCTCCTGGCGATCGACGAAGTAATCGCTGTCGAACGAGAAGTACATCTTCACGTCGCTCAGCCCAAAGATGCTGATGGAGCGAATCTGCTCGAGCTTCGGCGTGCCGTTAAGTCCGGCTTCAAGCGGGACGGTGACCTGTTGCTCCATTTCTTCCGCCGACCATGACGGGTTCTGGGTGATGAACTCGACCATAGGAGGCGATGGATCGGGGTAGGCCTCGATATCAAGCTGCAAAAACGCAACGGCTCCCACGGCAAGAGACGCGACAAAAATAATCAAAACGACGTTACGGAAGCGCAGCAGAATGCGGATCAGTGATTGCATTATTGATCCTCAGACTCGCGCAGCAGCTCGGCGCCGCTGGAGACGACTTTGTCACCGTCCTGAAGTCCGTCAACGATCTCGTCGGCGTTTTCGTGTGTCGCACCCAGCGTAACGTTGCGGCGTGCGTACTTGCCGGGTGAGGTCTCTAGAAACACGAACGTCTGCTTGCCGTTCTGAATGACGGCGGTTGAAGGCACGACGATGGCTGTTCCCTTGTGATTTGTGACCGCGATGGTTGCGTACATCTGCGGCTTGAGCTTGTGCTGCGGATTGGGCAACACGACGCGGACTTTCAGGGTGAGGGAGGTGGGATCGACTGCATCAGAAATGTTGTCGATGGCGCCGTGGAAGACCACCCCCGGGTATCCCGTGACGGAGATATCAACGGGCTCGCCAACTTTCACTGATCCAATGTCGCGCGGATAGAGATCGCCGACGACCCAAATGGGATTGATATCAGCGATTGTTGCAATTGCCGTAGCGTTGTCGAGCGAGCGCTGCAACTCGCCGGCGGCGGTGCCCACATCGAGGACTACTCCGCTGATAGGCGACCGGAGCGGGATCACATCGCTGGTGTCATTCTCCGAGAATCCGAGGATGTGCAGCGCCTGCCGCGCCCGCTCAAGTTCCGCGTGATCGGCGTCGTCCATCGCCTTCAGGTCGTCGTAGTCGCGCTGCGCCATTACTTCGTGTTGCAGCAGCTCTTTGGCGCGCTGCAGCTGCAAGTCTGCGCGAGCTGCTTCAATCTTGGCCTTCTCGAAGTCGGACCGAGTTTGTGCAGCGTCGCTGCTTTGCAGTGTGCCGATCTCCTGGCCCTTTACGACTTCCTGTCCAGGCAGGACCTTGAGGGCAACGACCCGGCCGCTGATCGGCGGGTAGATGTGCACCACAGAGGTTGGGTTTGGCATCACCTTGGCTGCAAGCACGAGCTGATTTTCCACCGGCTGCATGTGGGCGGTGGTTGTCTGAACGACGCTCTGGGCCTGAACGCTGCCGCCGGAGGCCGGTGCGTCTGAGGGCTGCTCGCGTTTGCAGGCGGTTGAAAGCAACAGGGCAAAGGAAATGACTGGAACGCCTAAGCGCCATCTCATGGCACGATCTCCGTGGCAGCGGCGAAGCTGAGTTGATGAATGCTGAGCCAGACCTGTTGGTTGGCGGTCAGCGCGTCAAGGTTGATCTGGCGGTAGTCGCGCAAGGCATCGAGATAATCAAGCAGGGTGGTGCCGCCGTGGCGGTAGCTGAATTCCAGGTTGTCGCGCACATGTCCTGCTTCAGCCAGGTAATGACCGTTGTAGCGGGAAGCGAGATGGACGGCCGCTTCGTATCCGGCCCACGCCTGTTCGACGTCGTTGACGACCTGATTGCGCGCGGCCTCTTCGGCAAAGCGACTTGATTGGGCTTCGTAGCGGGTGCGTTCTTTCTCGCCCTGGTTACGGTCGAAGATGCGCAGCGGAATCGAGACCTGGAAGCCAGCACTGTTGTAGGTTCCAACACGCTCATACTCGCCGCCGATCGTGGGGTCGGTTGTGCCATCCGCATCGGCCAATTTGACATTGGCATCTGCCACCCGCACCGATTGGATGGCGGCCTGATAGTCGGGCCGGGCGGCGAGGGCCTGCTGTTCGAGCTGCGGCAGGGTCGCGGTGAGGGGAGGCGGGTCCAGCGTCCCGGTGATGTCGAAAGCATCAGAGGGCTTTGTTACGCCAAGCAGCAGTTGGAGCTGATCACTCGCCTGAGTGAGGTCGAGCCTGGCGTTGTCGTAGTCAGACTCGAATTCGGCCAGTTGAAGGTCGATGCGCTCGAAATCCGTCTCGCTGATGTCTCCGGCATCGCGGCGCACCTTGCTGAGGTCGACGGTTTTGCGATAACTGCCCAGGTTGTCGTCGGCGATTTTCAGGGCAGCCTTAGCCGCGAGCATGTTGGTGAAGGCCTGCTTGACCTGCAGAATGGTCTGGCGCTCGGAGTCCTTGAACTGACTCTGCGTAACGTTGGTGGTTCCGCGCGCGATATCGAGCCGCCAGCGACGCTTCTGGCCTCTCTCAAAGAGACGGTTGACATTACCGACGTAAGTGTACGGGCTGCTTGGGTTGTCGGCCGACAGACTAACTTCCGCACCGGAAACGGTAAAGGTGGGATTCTGGCGCAGCCCCGCGGTGATCTCGCTGGCCTTAGTCGCGATGACGTGTTGCTGGCCCGAGAGCAGGGTGGGATTCTTCGCGCGGGCCATGTCGAGAGCCTGCTGGAGTGTGAGCGGAGCCGTTGCCTGGCCCTCCGCAGCTGTGGGCGCACACAGCCACATGAGCAGAAAGCCGAGGCTTCCAATCAGGAGATGTTTCATAGCACCACTTTCGGGTAGCGGCTGGGAATCTGGAATGCCGCGAACAAGTGTGAGAAGGCGGGCGGAGAGCTATGCGCTTGGCGGCGGCCTGATTCCAAGAATGTCGAGGGATTTCTCGTGGGGAGTACCGAGCTTCATCGAGGGCGGCGTCCGGTAGAGGATCGCCGAGCCAGCGTGAGGAAAGGCAAAAAGCGCCGCAAGGATGACGGCCGTGGTGCCAGCGGGTCCGGCGGCCAGGTCGTGGAGATCGCGTCTCACCAGGTGTTCAGCCTCGGCAGGCGCAGTGTAGGCCAGCAGATCGTCGGTGAGAGAAACGACCGGGAACAAGATGACGATCAAGACGGCGAGCGCCGTAATCTCCAAGCGCACGCTCGTGTCCGGAGAGCTCTTCGTACGGCGGGTGCGGCCCAGAAGCCACAATCCGGAAAGAGCGATCGAGAGGGCAGCCCACAGTAAATTGAAAAGGATTTCCAAGACATTGCCGATTGTACTAGATGTCTTTTGCAAACCGTCACATAGGACTAGGCGCAGTCAGGAGTAGTGGACCGCGTGCGACGTTGACCGGGGTGTTGAACCACTTTAATATGAATTGAGTGGCCCGAAGGGCCACCCCAACCTGTTACTGCCCCCTCGTTCAATGGTAGGACAGCTGACTCTGGATCAGCATATCGGGGTTCGAATCCCTGGGGGGCAGCCAAGTAAATCAATAGTTTGGCAGCCTGATTTACTGAAACACACCCTCACTGTCCCGTAAATTCTGCTTGCGTCGTCTATGTGGCCTTGAGAGTATGGCGACGTGAAAGCCTCGCTTCTTCTCGTAGCGATTTTGTGTTGGGGGTGTGCATTCGCTTCCATCTTCGGAATGAAAACCCGAATCGCGTTTGCCGTAATCGGTACGGTTGCCTTCCTTTGGTTGAAGGGTGGCCAACGCGTAATTTGAGTAGCACTGTCTAGCCATGGCTGTCTGAACGTCCACCGCGCGGAATGCACAGTATCAGGAAAGGTCTTAGGTGGCCTTCTCTGGGTTTGTTGCAGTCTCCGATTTTGAGAAGAGAGCGTTAGCCCATGATTGCCGATCTCTGATTAGGCCAGAAACGGAAGATCAGAAAAAACCCTTCGCTGGTAAAGGTGAATCCCCTGGCATCGTGGATATTTCGGCCAGAGTAACTAAGATCCTGGTTACCTAAAGAGAGCCGCCGTAGGCCCCAGCGGGGCGATTGGTTCAATCAATTCCGACATATGCGTTGAATATGCATCGTCGGGTTGCTCAAAGCAATAATTCTCATTGAGCCCACGGCGATCACATGGTACGCTTCCGCGATTGTACTTGCAGAACTATGCGCGCTCTCAACACGGAGATCACCGATGTTTCGTCTAAGCGAATGCATAGGATTGCGTCGGCCGTAGCCGGGGTGCTTTCGTTGATGGTTGCTGGGTGCGGCACAACCTTGAACTCCTCCTCGTCTTCGCATTCTTCGCCGTCAGGCACGATTCAATCCCAATCTCAGCCTCCCACAGGGCCGACTCTCGGCTATGTCTGGGATGCGCCCAGCCAGTCTTTGCGACCAATCCAAGGTGTAGCTGGAGCGTCGATAATAGGGGCCGCCACCGTTTCGGCTCCCAGCCAGGGAACCAGCTTCATAGCCAGCGCTAGCTCGGGTATATCCGGCATGGCGTTGTTCCTCGATGCGAATGGCGGTGTATTTCAAAGCTCTGTCACCGGCGGCCCACTAACTAAGGTAGCGAGCGTCTCCGGTGGTACCTCGCTGGTCCTTAGTAACTCAGGAGCTTACGCCGTAGTAACCGGAAAAAGCGCAGATGGGGCCAGCATAGCTTCCGTGATATCTGGGTTACCCGCGTCTCCGTCGACTCGTAACCTGAATTTGGCTTCGGGGACTTCTGTTCTGGGGGCTGCAGCCAGCGATACAGGCACGGTCGCCCTAGCCAACGGCTCTAGCCAGGGCAATGTCTCGATGGTTGCATTCGTCGGACAGGCGGCTGGGGCACAAGTTGCAACGACGCAGGCATTTGGCGGGATTCAATTCGTTCCCAACAGCGATGAGCTGGTCGTTGCTGATGGCGCAAGCGGTGCGCTGACCGCAATTACGCGGGTGAATACAACGCCGTCTTCCTCGTCTTTGTCATCTGCAGGAGGGATCATGGCGCCGGTTGCGCTGGACATCACGTCCAATGGTCGCTGGGTGGTGGCGGCCAACCATAATGGAGACGTGCTGCGAATCGATCTGACCGGCGCAGCAGCGGCGACCAAGGTGCATTGCTCCTGCGCGCCGAACGAGGTGCTGGCACTAAATGGGTCCGCGAATGGCGCGGGTGCGAGCACGACGGTGCGTCTGGTGACTGCCGCTGGTGGTCCGCTCTGGATTATGGATGCAGGAAACGCTTCTCCGCGAGTTCTTTTTATTCCGGCAATTACGACGGCCGGGACTCTACCTACAATCGCCTCCAAGAGTGCAATGTAGCTTCGATCTGTTTCCCCCCATGAAGTGAAATGCAGGCGGCGAGTCACACCTGAGGTTGTATGAGCAACACGGTGACAATTACCACCTTGCATCGTCCAGGCGCCGCCAGGGGTTGGATCGCCCGGAGGGGGCTGGCGCGCATTGCTGTAGTCGCACTTTTTTTCCTCGGACCTGGCCAGGCGGGACTCCGGCCTGGGGCCGCGCAGGCGCAGACACCCGTTTCCGAGAAGATACCCTCGCCGCAAAGCCAGCCTGCGCAATCCGCCCTGGGACCCGCCACGCCTACAGTCGCCGCCATATACGGCGGACTCCCGCTTAGTTTTGAGGCGAACCAGGGTCAGGCGGATCAACGGGTGAAATTCCTCGCGCGGGGACAAGGATATGGCTTCTACCTGACAGCCAATGAAGCTGTCTTGGCCCTAAGCAAGCCACTGCCACGCGCGGATAGAGCGAGGATGCAGGAGATCGCACATCGGCGGATGCTCTGGCCCTTTCTTAATGCCGCGCAGCGCAGGAGACTCGCAAAGATGTCGGCCAGCTTGCTTGGGACCGACACGCTCCGGATGGAGTTAAAAGGGGCCAACAGTCAAGCGCAGGTGAGCGGTTCCGATGAGCTACCAGGTACTACGAATTATTTTCTCGGCAACGATGCTGCTCGATGGCGCACCCATGTGGCCGACGTTCGCGAAAGTTCATTACACCGGCGTTTACCCGGGTATTGACCTGATCTACTACGGCAATCAGCGCAGGCTGGAATACGATTTTGTGGTCGCGCCGCAGGCCAATCCGAGGCAAGTGGAGTTGCATTTTTCGGGCGCGCAAAAACTAAGTCTTGACGCCCGCGGTAATTTGCACATTTTGGGCAACAATGGAGAAGTTGCATTCGAGAAGCCCGTCATCTATCAGGACGAGAAGGGGCAACGCGTCCCGGTCAAAGGCCGGTATGTCCTGTTCGCAAACCACACGATTGGCTTCAAAGTCGGTAAGTACGACCACAGCAAAGCACTGGTCATCGATCCAACGCTGAGCTACTCAACCTACCTCGGTGGAAGCACAGACGACGCCGGAACAGCGATCGCGGTAGATGCTAATGGCAACATCTACGTCGTTGGGTTTACAGAAGACGCGGACTTCCCTGTCACGACGGGCGCGTTCCAAACGACTAATACCGCGGACAATTTGGTTGGATACGTAGCCAAGCTCAATGCAGCAGGGTCTGCGCTTGTCTATGCCACCTATCTTGGTGGGACCGCTACCACCTCACATGTCTCGGATACCGATGCTTTCGGTATCGCTGTGGATGGAGCGGGGAGCGCTTATATTTGCGGCGAGACCTATTCCAGTGATTTTCCTGTGACGGCGGGCGCATTCCAGACTCAGAACAAGGCATTTGCCAACAATGCTCAAAATGCATTCATATCCAAGCTCAGCCCTGACGGAACTGCACTATCATATTCCACCTATCTAGGCGGCAGCGGTTTAGCCATTAGCGGTGACGTCGACTTTTTTGAAGGCGATTCTCCGCTGAGAATGACGGTGGATACCGCGGGCAGCGCCTACGTTGTTGGAACCGCTTATTCGACTGATTTTCCCACTACCCCCGGCGCTTATCAGCTCACCAACAAGGCCGCCGCAAACTTCGCCTCGAACACGTTCGTAGCCAAACTTAGTCCGAATGGAAATTCGCTTGTTTATTCCACTTATCTTGGCGGGAGCGGCGTCAGTCCCAGCAGTCTGCCCATTAATGACGGCGAAGGCAGGAGCGAAGCGGGCTATGGTATCGCGGTCAACTCTACTGGCGCCTCCGCTGGCGAAGCCTATGTAACGGGATACACCTTTTCAGCCAATTTTCCGGTTACGGCCAACGGCTATCAGCAAGTCAATCACGCCACCGCGAACGTTGCTGCGAATGCATTCGTGACTAAACTCAACGCCACCGGTACCGGCCTGGTCAGTTCCACTTACATCGGTGGCACAGGTAGAACAATCAATGGGAACGGGGATCTGGATGTCTCGGATAACGGCGATGACGGCATCGGAGTGACTCTGGATGCTTCAGGCGATGCCTACGTAGTTGGAATTAGCTCATCGACGGATTTTCCAACCAGTACGGGCGCATACCAGAAGACCAACAAGGCCGCGGCCAATCTTGCAACCAATGTTTTCGTCAGCAAACTCGATCCGACCCTCTCAACGTTGATGTATTCGACCTACGTTGGCGGCAGCGGGATCCAGAGCCCAACTACTGGCGATAATGGCCTGGGAGACTTCGGCACGGGGATCGCCATCGACACCACGGGCAATGCTTACATCACTGGCGCAACCGAATCACGCGATTTTCCTGTAACGAGCGATGCCTTCCAGTCCGGTCCCCGCAGCGCCCAGATCGTCGATTCAGGGTTTTTTACCGAGGTCAACTCGAACGGAAGCGCTCTCCAATACTCCACCTACCTGGGTGGAAGCGGAGCCGGTACCTACGGAGGAACGGAGTACTCCTTTTTTGAAGGGGACTTCTTCTATGACATCGCACTTGACGGATCCGCCAATGCTTATTTGACCGGATATGCCTATTCCTATGACTTCCCGGTCACAAAGAATGCGCTCCAGACAGTGAACAACGCCGGTGGCGGACCGGGCGGCAACTCCTTTATTGCGAAATTCGGAGCGACTGCCGGAGTCACCTTCCTTCCCACTACGACGACGTTATCTTCGACAACCGCGGGAGCCAATATCACCTTTACGGCTGCCGTGAAACCAGCTACCGGGACGGGAGTTCCGACCGGAACGGTCAATTTTTATGTTGATTCGGTAAAGCAGACGACGGTCACTCTGGACCCGACCGGGACCGCGACCTACACCACCAACCAACTTTCGGACAACCTTTACGACGTAATTGCCGCTTACTCTGGAGACGCAACCTACGGCGCAAGCGGATCCAGTCTTGGCCTGACCCCATCAACAGGGCTTCCGGCAACGACTCTGACGCTGACTGCCAATCCCACTTCGAGCGTTGTCGGCCAGAGTGTGACGCTTACAGCGACCCTGGCCCCTTTCAATGGCGACGGCTTTACCAGCGACGGCGAAACGATCACGTTCTTGAATGGGGGACTGGCGATTGGAACCGGGACATTGTCCAGCGGTGTCGCAACACTTAGCACGAGCGCCCTCCCTCCCGGAGTGGATTACCTGACCGCGTCCTATCCTGGAGACGCAAATCTTTCGGCAAGCGTTTCACAGCCTCTGAATTACACCGTCTCTCAGGCAGCAACGACGGCGACGACACTGGCCATAACTGTGGGAGGTACAACCGTCACCACGGTGGCTTCGGGGACTGCGGTGACTCTAACCGCGACTGTGGCGATTGGCGATACGTCGGTTAGCCCAGGACTGGTGATCTTCTGCGATGCGACGGCGGCGCGGTGCGAAAATTCCGCCGTTCTTGGGATGGCGCAGCTGACCGCAGCCGGGACGGCGACGTTTAAGTTTGTCCCCGGAATCGGCTCTCACAGCTACCAGGCCGTCTTCGCCGGAACGAACGGCAATACCGCTAGCACCTCACCTGTGCAGGCGCTCACGGTGACGGGACTGTATTCGACCACGACAGCCATCGCCCAGACCGGCACACCCGGCAACTACACCCTGACAGGAACGGTGGCGGGCGCGGGCAGCGCGACCATCTCTCCAGCTGGGACACTGGCCTTTCGCGACCTCACGAACCATAATGCATCACTGGGCACGGCGACGCTTGGTGCGGCGACGGCGGGGTTGAGCTTTGTGAGCCTTTCTAGCCCGGCTCCGATGGAGAATCCGCAGACCCGAAGTGCCATAGGAGACTTTAACGGAGACGGAATCCTGGACGTCGCCACGGCAAATACCGCGCCCGACGAAGACCAAACGGTCTATGCCAATACCGTCACGATATCTCTGGGCAACGGGGATGGAACATTCACAACCTTGGCTACTCACCCGGCTACTGGGATTAGACCCCAATCCATCGTGGCGGGAGACTTTAACGGCGACGGCAAGCTCGATCTGGCAATAACTAACAATGCCGACGGCACAGTGACGATTTTGCTCGGGAACGGCGATGGGACGTTCACGGCGGAAGCGACACCAACGACAGGACCCAATCCCTATTCCATTGTCGCTGCAGACTTCAACCGGGATGGAAATCTCGATCTCGCAGTTTCCGCGTCCGGTCAAATCACCATTTTGCTGGGCAAGGGAGATGGAACATTTACCGCATCTACAGTAAGCCTTGCAGGTGACTCCTTGGCATCGCTGGTGACGGCCGATTTCAACGGCGACGGTATCGCCGACTTGGCCGTACAGTCCTCGTCCCCTAACTTTGGTGTAATTATCTTGCTTGGAAATGGCGACGGCACATTTACCCCTAAGCCATTGATTCCCCAGACAGGCTCCGGCTCGAATCTGAATGCACTCGTGGCTGGAGATTTCAATAGTGACGGTAAGGCTGACCTTGCGGCGACCAATTCCTCCGAAAACGCGGTTACAGTTCTGCTCGGTAACGGAGACGGAACATTCACTGCGTCGAATGCGGCTTCAGCAACCGGGACCGACCCTATCGATATTCAGGCGGCGGATTTCAACGGCGACGGTAAATTGGATCTGGTGGTGGTCAATTTCACCGAGAGCACACTCAGAGAGACAGTGTTGCTCGGCAACGGGGATGGAACGTTTACCTTACCGGCAATTTCCACGGGGACCTACGCCTATGATGCAGTAGCAGTAGGCGACTTCAACGGGGATGGGATTCCGGATCTTGTGTCCGCTGACGGCTTAGGAACCCTTGATGTTGCGCTTACACAGCGCACCCAGACCGCAACCGCAACCCTCGCCGGCATCTCCGTTCCTGGATTAGCCGGCAATCACAGTGTTGTGGCGGCCTATACGGGCGATACGAACTTTACTACCAGCACTTCTGCTGCGGTGACACTCGTCGCGCTGGGCACTTCGGCCACCACCACAGCGACCACGCTAGCGGTGACCGCTGCCGGAAATGCGGTCACAACCGTGGCCTCTGGAACAGCGATAACGCTGACCGCGACGGTGACGACTACCGACGGCGTGCCGGTAACACTCGGACTAGTGATCTTCTGCGATGCGACGGCAACGCGGTGCGAAGACTCCGCTGTTCTCGGGACCGCACAGCTGGGCGTTACTGGGACGGCGAAGCTGAACTTCGTCCCCGGAATCGGCAGTCACAGCTACAAGGCCGTCTTCGCAGGCACAAATAATGAAGTCACCAGCACTTCGGCCGCGCAAACGTTGACGGTCACGGGGGTCTACCCCACAGCGACCACGATCGTTTCCTCTGGCACGCCGGGCAATTACACGCTGACGGGTACCGTGGTGGGAACCAGCAACGCGAGTCTGTCGCCAACCGGGAATCTTTCGTTCCTCGACACGACCAACGATAACGCCTTGCTCGGAACGGCAGCTCTCGGCGGAAGCACAGCGGGCCTGAGCTTTGTGAATTCGGCGCCGGCAACCGTAGTCGGGCCATATGGCGTCGTCGTTGGCGGACTTCAATGGCGATGGCATCGCCGATATCGCTGCAACCAGCTCAAATAATACCGTGACGATTCTTCTCGGTAATGGCGATGGCACATTTACACAGGTGGCCAGTAGCCCAGCGACCGGCGTGGGCCCGACAGACATCGTCGCGGGAGACTTTAACGGCGACGGCAAAATGGACTTAGCGGTTTCGAGCTTTGGCCTTCCTGTGAACGGAATTTATCCTCCCGGCGTCGTCACCGTGCTTCTTGGTAACGGAGACGGGACATTCACTGCCGCTCCGAATAGCCCTACGACCGGTTCGCAAGCTCAGAGCCTTTTCGTAGCCGGCGACTTTAACGGCGACGGCATTTCGGACTCTGGCGGTCGCGAACGGCCAGTCGCAATACAGTAACTGTGCTGCTGGGCAATGGTGATGGCACTTTACAGCAGCGGCGAGCCCTGCCACAGGCGCTGGAGCATGTCGATATTGCGAGCGCAGATTTTAATGGTGACGGCAAAATCGATCTGGCAGTAACAAACTTCTATGCCAATACGGTGACCGTGCTGTTAGGTAACGGAGACGGCACATTCACTGCGGCAGGCAAGCCCTGCCACCGGAACCTAACCCAGGCGGCGATCGCAGTCGGCGACTTCAACGGTGATGGATAGCCGATCTGGCGGTGGATTAAACGGCACTGCGAACACTCTGACCATATTGCTCGGCAACGGAGACGGCACATTTACGGCGGCGGCAACAAGTCCCGCAACCGGCATCTCTCCATTCGGCATCGTGGTCGCCGACTTTAACGGCGATGGCAAACCCGATCTCGCGGTAGCAAACGAACAAACCAATACGGTGACCGTGCTGTTAGGTAACGGAGACGGTACCTTCATCGCCGGCTGCCGCGAGTCCGACGCCCGGCAGTGCCTCGAGTTCGCGCTGCGGTGTCGGACTTCAATGGCGATGGCGTTCCTGACTTAGCCACAGCGAACGGCGGAGCAACACGGTAACAGTTTCCTCACCCAACTCACCAACACCGCGACCGCGACACTCACCAATGTTGCTGTTACTGCCCCTCCGGCGGGCGGTCATAGTGTCGTGGCCAGTTACCCGGGCAATACGAACTTCGGCTCGAGTATTTCCACTTCGGTCACGCTGACTCCGGTAATCAGCGCTCCGACGATCACGTCGCTTAATCCGAATGCCCTGTACGCGGGCAGCAGCAACACAGTGGTGACAATCACCGGGGCGAACTTCCTTAACGGCGCTGTCGTAAGTGTCAATGGGACTAATCAGGCCGCGACATTCGTCTCCGCCACCGACCTCACCACGACCCTCACCGCGACCCAGTTGTCGACTGCGGGAACGTTGACGCTGACGGTTGTCAATCCCGACGGGGGCACCTCGAGCGCCGCTACGTTTACGGTTGTTCCGCCGCCGCTGCAGCTCTCACTTGCGACAGTCGCCTTTTAAAACCCAAACCGTAGGCTCGACGAGCGCCGCCCAAGTGGTGACGCTAACGAACACCATCGACGGCGCTCTGACCATCGCCCGCGTTGTGTTGAACGGGCAGCTCAATCCGGCGGACTTCGCCCAAACCAACAACTGCCCGGCGACCCTGGACGCAGGTGCGACCTGCCAAATCACAATCACCTTCACTCCCACTGGCGTGGGGGCCAGGACGTCCTGGGTCGAGATCGACGATAACGTTTTTACGCAATATGTGTTCTTGACTGGCACTGGGACCGGCGGCATCCTGCAGGTGCAGCCGGGCAATCTCAAGACCATCGCTGGCAACGGTACGGCAGGCTATAGCGGCGATGGTGGCCCGGCGCCGGTTGCGGAGTTGAACAACCCCGATGGCATCTCGTTTGATTCTCACGGCAATCTGTATATAACCGACGAGCTGAACAACGTCATTCGCAAGGTTGATACCGCGGGCAATATTTCAACCGTGGCCGGCAATGGCACAGCCGGCTTCAGCGGCGATGGCGGTCCGGCGACGAAGGCAGAGTTGAACAATCCTTTTGGGGTGGCCGCCGATTCAGCCGGCAATCTTTACATCCAGGACACTGGCAATGCTCGCATCCGCAAGGTCGACACGACTGGCACGATCACGACCGTCGCGGGGAACGGCACCTTCGGCTACAGTGGCGACGGCGGTCCGGCGACGAACGCAGAATTGAACGTGAATCAGGGAGCGCGCTTCGACGCATTCGGCAATCTCTATGTTGCCGACTGCGGCAATGAGCGCATCCGGAAGATCGATATCAGCGGAACCATCACGACAGTCGCCGGTAATGGAACCAACGGCTTCAGCGGCGACGGTGGCCTGGCGACTTCGGCAGAGCTGAGCTGCCCGTCAGGGGTAACTATCGATACTGCGGGTGAGCTCTTCATCGCGGACTTTTTCAACAGCCGCATCCGCAAGGTCGATGCCAAGGGAATCATCACCACAATTGCCGGCAATGGCGCAACTGGATACGCCGGTGACGGTGGCCCGGCCGCGTCCGCCACATTGAATCTGCCGAACGACGTGGGGCTCGATGCCAGTGGAGACATATATATCGCCGATACGGGGAATAACCGCATCCGTAAGATCGACACCACGGGTATTATCACCACCGCAGCCGGGGGACTGAACAATGCCGGGAGCGCTGGTGTGAACAGCCCGCTGGCAGTCACCGTAGATGCGAATAGTAACCTCTACTTCTCCGATTCGGTAAACAACGCAGTGCGGGAGTATTTCCCCGCTGGCGCCCTGTCGTTCCCGGCGACTCCCATAGGCACGGCTGCCACACCCCTGACGGTCACCCTGAGCAATATCGGCAATGTTGCAGTTGAGATCGATTCTGGGGCGAGCTTTGCACTTAGCGGCAACGCGGCAGACTTTTCGGTAACCGGCGGTACATGCCTCGCGAGTCCGGCGACGCTGGCTCCGAACGGCGGGTCCTGTACGCTTCAGATCGGCTTCGAGCCGACCACCACAGGCACGCGGAATCTTACCGTGTCGGTCACCGATAACGCCGTCTTCTCGCCACAGTCATTCCAGATCAGCGGCGCGGGAGTGGCAGGGCCCCAGAGTATCACCATTACTCCAATTGCCGCCCAGACCTATGGCGGAGCTCCCTTTACTGTAGTCGCGACGGCGACCTCAGGGCTGCCCGTGAGCGTCGCGGTGCAATCGGGTCCCGCGACCATCGCCCAGAACATGGTGACGCTCACCGGGGCAGGAACAGTCACGCTGGTAGCTACACAGGCGGGAAATGCTGATTACGAGCCAGCCCCACCCGTCACCACCTCTTTCACAGTCAATCCGGCAACTACTACCTTGGCGATCACCGCCTCATCGAAACTAGTTGTGCTCCCGGCTACGATTTCGCTGACCGCGACACTTTCCGCTACAGCCGCCGGCGCTACAGGGACGGTGACTTTCCTCGATGGAACCACCAGCATCGGCATGGTCACCCTCAGCGCCGGTGGTGCCACCCTGAACAACGTATCGCTGACGATTGGCACGCACAGCATCACCGCTGCCTACTCGGGCGCTGCGAATTTTGCCGCCTCCACATCCCCGGCGGTTACGGTTGTAGTGCAATCGCGGGTGCCAGCAGTCGTGCTGAATATGATTTCACCGGTTGGAGCGACGGCGGGTGCGGGCAATACCACAATCACAGCGACGGGCGCGAACTTCACCTCAACCTCAGTGGTGAATTTCAACGCCACTCCACTAACCACTACATTCGTCAGTGTGACCCAGCTGACCGCCGTAGTGCCGGCAGCCTTGCTTGCCACAG
This sequence comes from uncultured Acidobacteriaceae bacterium, assembly GCA_963724375.1. Taxonomy (GTDB): domain Bacteria; phylum Acidobacteriota; class Terriglobia; order Terriglobales; family Acidobacteriaceae; genus Silvibacterium. The sequence goes on along the minus strand of CAVRUM010000006.1, from coordinate 176,466 downwards.
TCGGAACTGCGTCCGTTACCGTGACCGATTCCGCTTCGGGGTCTACCTCAAAGCCGGCAGTCTTCAGCATTGTCCCGTCCGGTCTTGCTGTGACGTTCAGCGGACCACCGACCACGTCGGCGGGTGAGCAACCGTCGCTAACTTTCCAGCTGCTGCAGCCATATCCCGCGGATCTTGCAGGAACCATGACTCTCACCTTCGCTCCAGATCCCGGTAGCCCGGCCAATCCTCAGGTGCAATTCGCCAGCGGAGGCACCACCTTCAACTTCACGCTCCCGGCGAACACCACCACCACTCCAGCGGTGATGGTGCAAGTCGGCACGATCTCTGGAACCATCACCATCACGCTGCAGCTGACTGCCGCGGGGGTCAACGTTACACCAGCCAACGTCGCGCCCATCACGATTGTCGTGCCAAAAGCCGTCCCTACGATATCCGCCGTATCGATCAGTGTCTCCGGGAATATTCTCACTGTCCTGACGACCGGATACTCCACCACTCGCGAGATGCAGTCGGCCACCTTCAGCTTCACGCCCGCGAACGGTGCGGCGCTTGCTCAGACGACCGTTACAGTACCTGCAAGTACGCTCTTCTCGTCTTGGTACACCACTCCTGGTTCAGCGCAATACGGGAGCGCCTTCACGTACAGCCAACAATTCACACTCTCGGGGTCCGCCTCATCGGTAGCCAGCGTCAGTGTGACTTTGACGAACTCTGTAGGGACCTCTTCCGGAGTAAGTTCACAATGATGACTACCTGCAACTTCCCTCGGACCCGCTGCTTGCAAATCCAGGCACTTGCTTTGATATCGGTGTTGTTACTGCCAACCTTCGTGTTAGCCGAAGACGAACTTCCAGCGGCGCCTGCGCCCCGGTTGCGGCTCCAGGGGGCAATGGTCTCCATGAACGTGCCTCCGTCGAAGCTCACGGAGGGACCTGCGCAGGCCGTGGCTTCCACTGGCCCACCGCCCGCCGCCTTGAAGATCGTCATCCTCGAAGGCGAAGGGGTTTCCAACAACATCAAAGAGCGTACAGCCCACGAGCCAATCATCCAGGTCGAAGATGAGAACCACAAACCGGTCGCCGGTGCAGTCGTTCTCTTCAGCATCGATAGCCAGGGCGGTCATGCCGGAGCCAGCTTTCTCAACGGTGCAAAGACGTTTACCGCTCAGACCGATGCCAACGGACGGGTCGTTGCCCAGGGCTTCCATCCCAACACCCACACCGGCCAATTTCATATCAATGTCACCGCCAGGAAAGGCAATCAGAGCACCACTGCAACGATCGCGCAGACCAACATCGCCGTTGCTGGGGCAGCTGGTGCGACTAGCGCCGGTATGGCTGGCTTCTTCGCGACTCACGTCGTTTTGGTCTCTCTTGTAGCTGCTGGGGCTGTGGTAGGCGGCGTCGTAGGCGGAGCTATCGTCACTAATAACAACACCCGAACGATTATCACCACCGGCCCGGGCACCGTCGGCGCTCCGCAGCTTGCTCGAGGCGTTCAAGTCGCTGTTCGCAAGTAGCGCGACGGAAAGAATGGGAAAATATTGTTGTTGAGGGAAGCGAGTTCTCATAATGGACATCCGGTGCAAAATGAGAAGCGACAGATAATTGAGCTACAGGCTCTATTGGGCAGCAAATATGAGGTGCTGTGCCACATAGGCGGTGGCGGCATGGCCCAGGTTTTCCTCGCCAGACACAGTGGACACGGGGGGACCTTTGCGGTCAAAGTCCTGGCCGAATATCTTGCCCAAGATCCGCAGATTGTCGCTCGTTTTGAGCAGGAGGCGCGCACTGCCGCGTCTCTCTCAGGCCATCCGAACATTGTTCCTATCTTTGACATCGGGTCGGGAAACGGTCTGCATTACCTCATCATGCAATTCATTTCCGGTGAAAACCTGTCGAGCTATCTTTTCGATCACGGGAAGCTTGCGCCCGCGGATGCCCTCAACGTGGTCGCCCAGACCGCCACAGGCCTGGTCTGGTCTGAGTCCAAACACATTGTGCACCGCGACCTAAAGCCCGCCAATATCCTGCTTGACAAGACCGGGCGCATCGTAATCCTCGACTTCGGCATCTCCAAGATCGCCGATGTCGCAACCGGTCTCACCCGTCCCGGAGAAAGCGTGGGGACGCCTTACTATATGAGTCCCGAACAGATCCGCGGCGAACCCTGCGATCTGCGTAGCGATCTTTATTCTCTGGGCGTGATTCTTTTCGAGTTGCTCACCGGTCGCCGTCCTTTTGTCGCAGATTCCATGATAGCGACAGAAATGGCGCACCTCGCCGCGCCCGTCCCCTTGCTCCGGGCAGCTGATCCATCCTTGCCCGAAGCCTGCGAGATGTTTGTGCAGAAGCTGCTGCAGAAGCGTCGCGAAGACCGCTATCAGAGCCCTCAGGAACTGCTCGACGAACTGCAAAAGTTCGGTACGACTACAGGTCCAGGGAAGCTTCGCCCCAAAGTCAATGCAGCTCTGGAAGCGTTACTACTGGAACCGGTCAGCCCGATTTCTGCAAATGCCGAGATCTACCCACCCACATCCGTGACAACCGAAACTGCATCGGAGGTAACCAGGCCTGCATCCGCTGCGATAATATCCCTCGATATGCCGCGGCCTCAGGTCGCTGCTGTTCCTCCGCCAGCTCCTGCGTCCGTCCCGGCTCCTCCACCTCCAATTCCGAAACCGCGCGACAAGCGGATATTCTTCTGGATAGCGGGTGGACTCTTCGCGGCAATTGTTGTGGTCGCAGTTCTGTTTCTGTCCTTGGTTCCAGCGCCGCCCGCGCCTGTGCTGAACGATGCCTACGGGCGAATGCTGCTCGTTCCGGCTGGGGATTTCATCTACGGAGAGAACGCTCCGGATTCCCCCCGGCCCCGTCAGACCATATCGCTAAAAGGTTTTTACGTGGACGAGACGGAAGTCTCCAACAAAGAGTACAAGCATTTCGTAGATGCGACTGGACACGCTGCGCCAAAGTCGGCCGATTTCACCACCGCTCCTGACAACCCCGTGGCCGGCGTGACCTATGAAGACGCGAAGGCCTTTGCCGCGTGGGCCGGAAAACGTCTGCCCACAGAAGAGGAGTGGGAAAAGGCTGCGCGCGGCGTAGATGGACGGCGCTATCCGTGGGGTCAGGAGCCCTGGACCAATGGAGTTCCCACCCAATTGCAGCCTGTGAATTCATTTCCCGATCGCAAGAGTCCTTATGGTGCGCTCAACATGGCTGGGAATGTCTTTGAATGGACCGCCTCCACATTTCCAGCAGGAAACGCGGAATTTGAGGATATGCGCACCGTGCTGGGAACGATGAATTTCTCAAAAGTCTGGTACACGATCAAAGGCGGAAGCTTTTCTCGGCATGGTGATGTATTCTTTCAATGTTTCATGCGGAGAGGCTTTCCCTCCGACCAACCGTCGCCCGTCATCGGGTTCCGTTGCGTACGTGACCTCTCGAAACCCGGACCGTTCCCCCGTTGGAAGTCCTTGTTTTCCAGGTGACGCCGATGCGTGCTTTGTCCTCTCTCGTTATTCTTTTCGCTGGCGCCTTGGTTTTCGGCCAGCAACAGACGTTGCCGCCCGATATCAGCGCGCGTGATGTCTTCTGGTCGGCAGGCGATCTGGTGACCGTGTCGCCCAATCCCGGGACCACAGCCGCCAAGCCAGCCAAGCCGCCGGACCCGAAACCCAAACAGGCGCAAACATCTGCCGCTCGGTCTGCGTCATCGGCGAAGCATCAGATCGATCCCAAGAAGGTCGTCGCCGACGGCTACGGCGCACAACCGCACCTGGTTAGCCTCACTAACGCTCGTCTCGGACTCCGCTACACTTTGCTTCAGAAAGATCCCAGCGGACGATACGTTGAAGTCCTGCCGTCCACGGTCTTCCACAGCGGCGATCACGTAAAGCTTAGCGTGATGGCCAACCACTCTGGATATCTCTACATCATTCAGCAAGGCTCGAGCGGCAATTGGTCGCCCATCTTTCCCGGCCAGGACGCCGCCAAAGGCTCGAACTACATTGAGCCCGGCCAGGTCTATGAGATACCCAATGACGGAGCATTCGAGCTGAACAAGCAGCGTGGCAAAGAGCGTCTGTTTATCCTTCTCAGTGTCAAGCCAATAGACGATCTTGACGGCGCGATCTTTGGCCTGCAGGAGAACAAACCCGAGCCAACCGCTGTCCCGGCCTCCTCACCTGAAACATTGGCGAGCGCTAACCGTATCACTGACCAATTAGTAGAGCAGCTCGCCAGCCGCGATCTGGTGGCCGTGCAGGAGCAGGTCAACAGTTCTGCCAACAGCAGCCAGCACAGCGAAAAGGCGATTTACGTGGTTAACTCGCTCTCCGCGGAATCCAATGGATCGCGTGTAGTAGCAAAGCTCGTGCTCGATCATGAATGACGGCCGCTTGGATACAGGTTCACGCATAAATAGACACCTCATCTGTGTCATCCTGTTAACTCTTTGCGTTTTGTCGAGCTCGTCATTCTCAAGCGTTCTCTTCGCGCAGAGTCCACACACGCAGATCACTGTCGAGCGTCAGGTTAAGGGAGGCGTGCAAGTTACCAGCCCGCAGCTCGTCTTCCATTCAGGAGACCTAGTGCGGTTCCGCTTTAAGTCATCCTTCAATGGATATCTCTATGTCATGGATCAGAGCACGTCAGGCAAATACCTGCTGCTCTTCCCGGCGAAGGACGCTCCGGATGCCAACCGCATTGAGCGCGACCGTGAATATCTCATCCCCGCAACCCATGGCACATGGTTTCGAGTCGACAATCCGCCTGGGTACGAGACCATCTACTTTGTGATTAGCTCGACGCCACTTGAAAAACACGCCGCGTCAAATGCCCCGCAGGATCATGTCCAGCCGCTGCCCGCCGCTCCCCCGGAACCCACCGCACCTGGGGAGTTGCTTCCACGATGCGACGACGCAGTCTTCCGCGCGCGCGGCGAATGCATTGACGTATTGGCCGGTCCGCGCGCGGTCGGCAAGGATGACGCTGTCCCCTCGCAGCTACCCGTCGTTCCCGCTATGAGTCCGCGCGATATAACGGTTATTAACAAGCACGACAGCACCGTTGTCGCGCCAGCCAACGGCGCGGACGGTCCCCTGATCTATCAGTTTCGGCTGGCACACAGGTAGGCTTATATGCGCGGGATCTCTCTTCTTGCCATCGCCTTTGGATTTGTCTCAACTCTCTGCGCGCAGAACCCTCCGCAACCTCAGACTGAGCAACAGCGCGATCTGACCACGGTCAAAGAAAGCTCAGCTGCGACCAATCCCGCACCGACCAAGACGGCTGCGCCACCAGTCATTCCGCATAGCTACGCGCTGGTGGTCGGAATCGCCCGCTATGCGCACCTTCCCGCGAAGGCCCAACTCCAGTTCGCTGACCGTGACGCCGAGGACATATACACCACGCTTATCAGTGCCCAAGGCGGAAATTTTCCTGCTGAGAATGTCCACAAGCTCATTAACGAAGAAGCTTCTCTCGCCAATCTGCGGCACGAACTGGAGCAGTGGCTGCCCTCCGTTACTACTCCAGAGGATCGAGTGCTCGTTTACTTTGCAGGTCACGGCTTCATCGCTGGCGGCAAAGCCTATCTGGCGCCTAACGACGTGGATGTTTCGCACCTCTCCAGCACCGCATACCCAATGGAGGACCTAGGCAAAGCCATTGGCACCCAGATTCATGGGAAATGGAAGGTCCTCATCACTGACGCCTGTCATAGTGGCGCGATTACCCCCGAAGACGATACGGCTCAGGTGAACCACAGCCTCCTTGACTTAAACACTTCCACCTTTTCACTCACCGCCAGCCGCGACCGCGAGCAGAGCTTCGAGAGTCCGCAATGGGGCGGTGGTCACGGCATCTTCACCTACTACGTCATCCATGGACTGCAGGGCGAAGCTGACTCCTCGGGAGATGGGATCGTTACTGCTGATGAACTAGCCGACTACGTCCGCACTAACGTTCGCCTGGCGACTAAAACCCTCCAGAATCCCACCTCAGATCGTGGCAGCTTCGACCCCAACATGGTCCTGGCCTACAATCCCGGTACAACGGCAAGTTGCTCCGGACCGAACTGCCCCGGCAAGCCACGCTACGGCACGCTGATTTTTCAGACGAACATGGATGGTGTGGAGGTCTGGCTAGATGGCAAGAGCCTCGGCGTAATAGATAAGACAAAGCCACAGCGCTTTCCCGGCATTACACCAGGACCGCATACCATTAAGGCCGTCCATCTTGGATATGAGCCCGACGGCCCGCGGGAAGAGTCCGTTTATCCGGGACAAGAGACGACAGTCAACATCCGCATTGTAATTGCGAGGCAGAGGAACCACAGCGCTGAAGAGCCATTTGATAAGGGACTCGAGTTTTACACCCGTGGGGGTGCTGACAACTACAAGAAGGCCGCGGTCGAATTCCAGAAGGCACTGGAGATCGATCCTAAATACAGCAAAGCGGCCCTCTACTTGGGCCGCACCTATCAGGCGCTCTACGATCCTGAACAGGCGGAGACATACCTTAAGCGCGCCATCGACATCGATAACGATTACTCCGAGGCTCGCCTCAGCTACGCTGCCGCACTCCTCGATACCGGCGGATACGATGAGGCGATCCGCCAGACCAATGCGGTTATTCAGCGCGATCCAAATAACGGCATGGCCTGGTATCTCGAATCGCAGGCCTTTGTCCGCAAGGGCAGCTACGACCAGGGCATCGACGCCGGCCAGCGCGCCGTGAAGTTTACGCCCGGCAATGCCGAAGCCCACCTGTGGCTTGGCGAGGCGCAGCGGATGGCCAAGCAATGCCCGGCTGCGATACCGGAATATAACCAATATCTGTCACTGAGCAACTTCAACAGCGGAGCAAGCGGCCAGCTTAACTATTACTTGCTTGGCAGCCTTTTTGGATTTGGCGTTAAAAAGCGTCCCGCGCAGCAGGATATCTGGCGCGATCTGCGCGCCCAGGCCAATGTAGGCATCTGTGATTGCCAGTGGATGCAAAAGCAGTTCCAGGCTGCTGCGGAGTCCTGCCAGAAGGCCCTTGCGTATGTCCATGACGAGCCTTACGCCAACTACCGGCTTGGCATCGTCTACGCCGAAGAGTACAACGGCAACGGCAACACTGAGCTGCTTAAAGAAGCCCGCCTGCACTTCAGCACCGTAGTTGCTCTCATCCCCGATACCGACGAAGCTCAGCGATCGCGCAAGTATATCGCCAACATCGACGCCGTGCTGCCGCACTGACAAGCCTCGCAGCTTGCCAGTCCGGGGCCAAGCAGACTGCAACGGCAACAGCAATTAATTTAGCTGGGCCCCACGCATGAATTCCATAGTCGCGCTATTGAACTGCGCAACAAGTTTTTTCATTGCTGTATTTCGCGGGTAACTTCACCAGCCTCTGAATGTGCATAGGGATCTCTGCGGCGATTGAGCGACCGAGAATTCGCTCGAGCAGGAGAATAGCGGCATACAGCCTCACGAGACGGGAGTCGAGCTGTGCCTGCTCATTACCCATATTGAAGAAAACCGATCCAGCTGGTAAAAAGAACGCCGCATCTCTAGGAGCTTTACTTGCTGCGGCGATCAAGGCCGAAAGGTTATGCTGTCTAAGTTGAACGCAATCGAAAGAAAGAGGGAACTGCGGCTTAAGTCCTGATATTTTCTCTGGAGGGATGGTTTCAACGGAACCAAATGAGCTTTCATTTGAAGCTGGTTATGCCAAGCGATCCACACTTCTTGTGCATCGCTCGCGCTTCCGTAGGCGAACTGGGCTTGGTTTACGGCCTGCCGGAGGAGTCGTGCCACGAAATCGTTTTGGCAGTCGACGAAGCCCTGGCCAACGTCATTCGACATGCCTACAAGGGCCGTCAGGACCAGGAAATTGAGCTGAACTGCCGGGTCGTCGACGATCAACTGGAGGTCACCCTCCTCGACTGCGGAGAAGCACCGGACCCTTCAAGAATCTGTGGTCAGCCGCTGGATGAAGTCTCATTGAGTGGCCGGGGAACGCACTTGATAAAAGCAGCTATGGATGAGGTGTGCTATGAGCGAGTCCCCAGAGGAAATCAACTGAAACTGATCAAACACCTGCCCCCCGCCAAGGTGAGGGCTGATGAGACGTAATTCATGCGGTGGCGATTGCATAAAAATCTGGACACGGGCGACCCGCTGAGGTTAGGGTTCCGTGAAGGTCAATGAGCATTGAAGGGTAGATATGGAAAGACGAATGCAATCTTCGGCGCGAACTGAAAGAGGGACCGTAATCATCGATGTGGTGGGTCAGATCGACCTTGGAAGTTCGCCGGCCTTGCGCAAGATATTGCTGGACTCTTTAAGAGCGACAGGGCGGGTAGCCGTAAACATGCTCGAGGTGAAGTACATCGACAGCTCCGGTATCGCATCGCTGTTGGAGGTCTACAAGGAAGCGCGGGACTCCAAGAAAATGTTTATTTTGTTCGGATTAAACGGTGCCGTTCTTAAGGTATTGGAACTCACGCGTCTGACTGGAGTATTTGAAATACGCGAGTCCGAGGAGCAGGCAATCGAAGCCTGAAAGTCGTTGAAGATAGACGCCCTATAGCATCCCGTCCGTCTGGCCCCCCTGATGCAATTATTTTAAGCAGGAGCGATGGAAGTGAAAGTGTCGAAAAAAATCATAGGGGTACCGAGTCTCGTTGGGCTCTGGACAATGAACGGCCTCGCCTATGTGGGAGACTTGGCGGTCCTGGCGGGCCAGTCGGCCTATTTCACTTTCATGGGCCCTTTCCGTGGTCAGCGGGTGCGCCCCCATCGGGTTTTCCATCAATCCATGGCCATTGGCGTCGAAGCCATACCCATCGTCTCTCTGATTACGTTCTTTGTCGGCTTGATCATGGCTCTGCAAAGTGCCTATCAGCTTCGCCAGCTGGGAGCAATGCAGTTGGTGGCGGCAGCCGTTGCCATCTCGATTCTTCGGGAACTTGGGCCGCTGCTTACAGCCATTGTCGTCATCGGCCGGTCCGGGTCCGCTTTCGCAGCTGAGATTGGCACCAAGAAGGTGACCGAGGAAGTGGATGCCCTCAGAACAATGGCGTTTAATCCAGTTGCCTTCCTCGTCGCTCCAAAATTCCTGGCCATGCTGGTGATGATGCCCTGCCTCGCTATCTGGGCCGATTTCATGGGAATTGTGGGGGGATGCGTCTTCGGGGTTTCCGCCGCCAACTTCACAATCTTTTCCTATTTTCAGGCAACGAAAGAGTCGATTGTGACGCGCGACATCTACACCGGGCTCATCAAAAGTGTGCTGTTCGGCCTGGTCATCACAGCTGTCGGTTGCAAGGAGGGCTTCTCAACTGGGGCGGGCGCCGAGGAGGTGGGCCGTTCGACAACGTCTGCAGTCGTCACCTCGATCGCGCTGGTCATTTGTGTCGACCTGGTATTCACAACCTTGTTCTACGTTATCAATCCCTCTTAATTCAGGAGAGCGTCCATGGGGTCAAAGCATCCGCCGATGATCGAGTCCGGAGTTAACTGGCTCCGACATGGTTTGCCAAACGGTGTCGGGAGCAGGTTTTAAGAATGCCGAACGGATCTGATGAAGCGGCCATTTCGGTCGTCGACCTCCGGGTGAGCTACGGTGACCGCGAGATTCTTCACGGGATTACCTTCGACGTACGCCGGGGGGAGACCATGGTCATTCTGGGCGGGTCGGGTTCGGGAAAAAGCACCTTGTTGCGTACCCTGGTTGGCTTGGAAAAGCCCAGCTCGGGCGAGGTGTGGATTCAAGGCGTCAACACCGCCAAGATTTCCGAGCGCGAAATGGATGCGATTCGCAAGAAGATGGGTATGTCGTTTCAGGGATCGGCGCTGTTCGGATCGCTGACAGTCGGCGAAAACGTAGCCCTGCCCTTGCGCGAACACACCGACCTCGAAGACTCCACGATCGAAATCATGGTGCGGATCAAGCTCGGACAAGTCGGCCTGAGCAACTTTGAAGACTACATGCCCTCGGAACTAAGCGGAGGTATGAAAAAGCGCGCCGCTGTGGCGCGCGCCTTGGCGATGGACCCCGAAATTTTGTTCTTCGATGAGCCGTCGGCGGGCCTGGATCCCATCATCGCAGCGGGACTTGACGACCTCATCCTGAACCTCAAGAAGGCATACTCGATCACCATGGTCGTGGTCACCCATGAACTGGCCAGCGCCTTTCTGATCGCCGACCGCATGGTTTATGTCGACCGAGGAAACATCGTAGCGCTGGGCACCAGGGAGGAGTTCAAAGCAAGCACACATCCGCGTGTACGCCAGTTCCTGGACAGAATGCCCGAGCCTGAGGTGGTCCAGGAAATGGACTATCTGCAGATGCTCACGGGGGACCACAAAAGCAAGGGAGATTAGAAGCGTGAGGCCATTGAAGATGAGGACCTATGAATAATATTCGCGAGCGGGCCTTGGTAGGGCTGTTTGTATTGATTGCATCAGCACTGCTGATTGGGACGATCCTGGCCGTAGCTGGCACTTTCTCTTCCGGTGGAGTTCCTCATCATACATATTTCAAATCGGCCGGCGGCCTGGTGCCCGGCGCAGTCGTGCGCTACGCAGGCATGAAAGCCGGCAAGGTCGAAAGAGTGCGTGTCGATCCCAAAGACTCAACCCGTATCGAGATCGATTTGCGTGTGAATCCCGACATTCCGGTCAAGACTGACAGCATCGCGAAGATTACTACCCTGGGGGCCCTTTCTGATAACTACGTGGAAATTGGAGCCGGAACAAAGGGCGCCCCGCTCGCCCCGCCCGGCAGCGAACTGAAGTCTACCGAAACAATTGGGATTGGTGACCTCGGCGATATAATCGGCGGCCTGACCCCCATCGCCAATCAGGTAATGCAGAACCTGAACCAGCGCCTTACTGAACTGCAAGTGACCATTGCGCGCGTCAACGATCTGCTGAACGACAGGAACCGCGAGAACATCGGTAACAGTTTGGGTAATTTGAATGGGATGCTCGCCGATAGCCGTCCAAAGGTCTCAGTCAGCCTGGCCAACATACAGGTCGCGAGTGCCAAACTCGTACCGTTGCTCGACAACCTCAAGGCCACAATGAATCAAGCCAACGCGACGCTATCGCACGTCGACGCTGTCGTGGTTGAGAATCGCCAGGATATCCGTGCGATCGTCGTTAAGTTGAAGGAGACGATGTACACGGCCTCGTCCCTGCTCGAACAGCTTAAGAATACGACGGACCTCAACACGGACAACATCGACCAGATCATCGTGAACATCCGCGAGACAACCGAAAACATGAGGGAATTGACTGAAACGTTGAAGGCCAATCCTTCGGTGTTGATACGCGGAGAGAGGGTGAAGGATCGAAAGCCCGGGCAGCCGGTGAAATGAGGCTTCCTGCGATGAGGACGGGGGTCAAATTCGGCTTGCTTTATCCATAGGGCGGCAGCGAGAAGCTTTTGACGCATAGAGTAGATCAGGTTTACGCCCTCAATGCGAGGGCCACGGAAGAGGTTTTTATGCATAGAATGTTTCGCCTTACTCTTGCTTCGCTGCTCGCCTTCGGCTTAGGCGCATGTGGAGGTAGCAAGCCCATCCGGTATTACACCCTCCAGATCCCCGCGACTCCCACGCTCACGACAAGCGCGTACCCAATATCTCTCGTAGTTGCGAGCGTAAATGGAGCTCAGATCCTTCAGGAGGCGCCGATCGCGTATCGTATCGGCGTCAATGAGATTGGTACTTATCAGTACAGCCACTGGGAGGAGCCGCCAGTTATCTTGGTCAGGAGAAGACTGATTCGCATGCTCAGGGGCTCGGGCGATTATCAATCCGTTACCGAATTGGGGAGCAATTCAGCCGGACAATTTCTGGTCCGAGGCAGGCTTTATGACTTCGAAGAGGTCGACAACCCGAGTATCACCGGACTCGTGACTATGGAGTTTGATCTGTATGACCGAAAGTCTGGCAAAGTCGTCTGGTCGCATTATTATTCCCAGTCCGAACCCGTGCAAACCAAGGAGATTTCGGCGGTAGTTACGGCGCTGGACGTCAATCTCGACCGCGGGCTGAAAGAGGTTGCCGCAGGGCTTGACCAATACTTTGCAACTAACCTCCCCAAGAAGTCTTGAGGGCGTCTGGCTGCTGGGATCGCAGTGAGCTGTGGGTTGGCGCATTTGCTGTTCTACCCGCCCAGAACATCCTCGTGGGGGTATATCCGATGAGACAGGTGTCATTCGTAATACCCATGAATGAAGTTGGTAATGGTCCTAGTCCCCGCGAAGATGGCCTGCTTCTAACGGCCGCTTTTGAACGCGTCTTCATAAGCTACAAGGAAAACTACGCAACCTTGTACCCGTAGACACATAGATGAAAGGATCGCCCAGTGCTTTCCTCTATCGTGGACCTGGCTGTGCTTGGAAGGTCGCCACCGATATCACCTTTCTCGAGATATCTGAAAATCTGTGACAACAAAACGTGCCCAAGCGGCAGCCCAGGACACGCGTTCCCGATCTCGAAAGGAGACTCGCCGTGGCGCGATCAAAACCAGCCCCCGGAGGGCTCAAGGCCATTAACGCGCAGATATGTGACGAGATTGCCGTAATGCAAGGCGTCATGATTTCCGACTTGCGTCAAGATGAACATCTTGTTCGTCTGGTGGCCCCAGAAGTCCGCCGGGTCATTGAGGTGCGCATCGGTGAACCCAGAGTACACGCCATCGCAGTAGCCGAACGCGCCTTTGAGGTAGGCCATGATCTCGGTCTTCGAACCCTTCGCGGTACCCGTGGCGGGGGGCGCTTCACCCTTGACGCTTGAACACAAAATGTAGGATATATCCGCCACATGATTCAGGATCTCCGCGAACGAGCGCACTTCCTTCGTCGGCCGGTAACTGTACTTAGACTCTGGCATCGCGTCCGCCGACTTCATGATCTTGTCCTGCATATTGCTTCGAAAAATGGATAACGTCGTCGTCAGCGGATTCGGCGCCGCGGTCGGATTGGGCAGATTCGGCGAGATTTGGGCGCTGGCCGACGACGCCAAGACGGAAATAGATACCATGCCAACCGGGACCACGACGCGAGCGATGGATCGGAACATTAACGCAAGTACAATGCGCCGAGTCCCGGTTAAATTACCAAACATACAGAAGAGACTCTTCGGGATGTATTGCATTCGACGTCCTCCTGCCTAGCAATGTTTGCACGCCAGCCTCCAGTTGGCGCGCTGAGTGCTACCTCTTTGTAGTCAGCAGATAACAAGATGGCGAGGGCTCTGGACTCTATGCCGCACTGTCCATTTTCGATCAAAATTGTTCGAGAGTGGGCAAGACTTTAGGCGCGCAGTAGTCTCTAATGAACGCGTTGAAATCTCTTAATATCTCAATGCAAGATGTCGTTATGAAACATATAGTGACGCAAGTTATCGATCGGGAATTGAAGAAGGCAGCGGTGTTGTTGATCCTCTCCCTAATTGAGCGGCGTACCCGCCACGACTACGAGATCGGCAAACTGATCCAGGAGCGGTCCGAGGGAGTGCTGAAGTACAACGTTGCTCGTTCTATCCGATGTTGTACCGGCTAGAGGCGCGGGGCCTGATTGAGGGGCGATTATCCCGATATTTATCTGGTCAACACTGGCAAAATTATGCTGGATGAACCATGCCCAGTCCTCAAGAGTTGACACCGTCAGCTGACCTTCTGGCGAACACTCTTAAGAATCTCGTCTGAAAGCTGTGGATCGCGCACGGCGCGAGCCAGGACAACACCGCCGAGCAGCGCGGCTGCCTGAAAGATGGCTTCCCTTCGGTCTCCGCCGACCGCGGAGAGAATTTCCTCGAATCCGCGCTCGAATGCCGCCTTGAGTTCGGGGGTCGAGCGGGCCACCTCCTGCGCCAGCGTGGCCATGGTGCAACCATCGCCTGGGTTGTCCCGATGCCGCGGACTCAGGTAACGATCCGCATAGGCTTTCCGGCCCTTTTTCGTCGCTCCGTGGCTGCGGGCGCGACCTGCCGATAGCCGTTGCCCATAGGTAACTGCAGCTTCCTGAAGCGCTTGCTTTGAGCCGAAGTGAGCATAGAAAGCACCGTGTGTCAGGCCGGCCGCCTTCATCACCTCGCCCACAGTTACGTTTTCGAACCCCCGCTCACGGAACAGGCGGGAGGCTTCTTTCACAATCCGTTCATGTCTGGCGGCGGTATCTTTCGCGGGGTAGCGCATTTTTCTGCACCCTCCATCTATGATGAGCATCATATCACTTATATGACGGTCATCATATTAGATGATGTCAGAAGGAGGATGTATGAAACTCACAGGCAAAAAAGCACTCATCACCGGAGGCAACAGCGGCATCGGTCTTGCCACCGCTCGTCTTTTCATCAACGAAGGCGCTGAAGTCGCCATTACCGGCCGCGACCAGAAGACGCTGGATGAAGCGGTCGCCGAACTCGGCCCTAGCGCACACGGCTATCGTGCCGACGTCACCATAGCCGATGACCGCAAGCAGCTGTTCTCAGCGCTTGAGAGGGACTTTGGCAAACTTGATATTGTTTTCGCCAATGCGGGTATTTCCGGCAGGACACCGACTGGCGCGACTGACGAGGCCGTTTTCGAGAACATCATCCATACAAACCTGAATGGGGCTTTTTTTACAGTTAATTCAGCTGCACCTTTGCTGAACGACAACGGCAGCATTATTTTTAACGGATCGGTGCACAACTATCTGGGCCAATCTGGCCTGGCTGCATATGCAGCCACGAAGGGTGGCGTAGTCTCCATGGCGCGCGCCATCGCAGCCGATCTTGCGCCACGCAACATTCGCGTGAATGTCGTCGCACCCGGAGCCACGAAGACTCCCATCTGGAAGCGTGGATCCCGCGCCAACGACACTGCAGAGCAATCTGCCAAGCTGGCTGACTTCATCTCCTCTTCGATTGCGCTGGGCCGTTGGGGCGAACCGGAAGAACTTGCCAAGGCTGTGCTCTTCCTAGCCTCCGACGATTCGTCGTACATCAATGCGATTGAGCTGATGGTGGATGGAGGAATGACGGGTGCGCCTTTCGGAGCCCCTATTCTTCGCGGCTGATCGCGCAGGCGGGCCGTTTCGCCCGTTCGACAAAATAATGTTCAACGCAAAAGGAGAGAGACATGCCCACGATCCACTTACACCAGACAACGAGGCTGACGCCCGAGCAGTACGTCGCCGGGCTCACCGACTTCGGACCTGGCCGTTCGAAACTCTTCGGCAACAGCGCCGACGAGTACCTCAAGGTGCATCAGCGGAGCCGCACACAGGCCGACGTCACCGAAGGCTCTCGAGGCATATGGGAACGCTTGCACTACGACTGGTCTGATCCTGACAACGTTGTCCTCACGACGACCGACTCGAACGTCTGGGGAGGCGCTTCGGGCCACACCTACACGTTTACGCGTCAGCGTGGCGGCACCACAGACATTGACGTGGTCGTCATACGCGAGGGCAAAAATCTCAGGGACGCCTGCTGGGCCTTGCGCTCGGTACGATTGGCAGGAGCGTTTTAGAAAAGGCGTTTATAGAGAGCGTCAAGGCCATCGAGGTCCGGAACGGCGTTGCGACGGAGAGATACGCAGCGTAAGGCAAGCAGACAGTAATGAAATCCGTCGAATCGCCGTGTGAAGGAAGGTGCCTTGAAAAGGAGGCCTCATGAAAAAGGGTTATTGGGTAGTTGCTTATCGATCGATCTCGGATGAATCGGCGGTAAAGGCCTATGGGGCATTGGCGCTCCCGGCGGTTGAGTCATTCGGCGGGCGCTTTTTGACCAGGTCCACGAGCCAGATTCAGACCCACGAAGCCGGACTACAGCAGCGGACGATACTAGTCGAATTCAACAGCTACGAGGTTGCTCTCGCGGCTCATGAAAGCGAGGTTTACCAGAAAGCACTTCGGGCACTCGGTTCCGGAGCAGAACGCGACTTTCGCATCGTCGAGGGTGCGTAAGCCAGGCGATTTGACGATACATTCGTGCAAAAGCGGGGCGCCGAAGAGATGCTCGATTAGACGCCTGCTCTCGGCATTGCGCATATGCTTTAATCGAGTGATAGGAATGACCTATCAGCTATGGAGCTAAGGCACCTTCGTTATTTCACAGCGGTTGTGCAGTGGAAGGGATATCGCGAGGCTTCGCGGCACTTGTATATCGCCCAGCCTTCGATTAGCGAGGCCGTATCTGACCTTGAGAATGAGTTGGGCATCAAGCTCTTTTCGCGGGAGGGCCGCGTGGCGCGGCTTACTCCTGAAGGGCAGGTCTTCTACGAGGAAGCTCTTAAGACACTTGCGCAAGCTGAGAGATCCATCGCAGCCGCCCAGCGCGCGGGTAAGGGAGAGATTGGCAGGCTGGGGATCGGTTTTATGGGATTTGCCAGCTGCCCGTTTCTCCCGGAGCTGCTCCGCAAATATAAAGCCCGGCACCCAGGGGTCTCACTGCGTCTTGAAGAAAATGTGCCTAGCGGGCAAGACCTTGCGTTCGACCGAGGAGAAATCGATATTGGGTTTACGCGCCCGCCTTCCTCTGAACGCGGCTCGTCCTATGAGTCTCGGCTTCTGTTCCGCGAGCCGCTGGTCGTCGCCCTTCCCAAGGGCCGCAGGGTAAAAGCTAAGCGTATCCGCATCGCGGACCTCGCAGGGGAGCGCATCGTCACCTTTCAGCGCGCAAGCTCGCCGGAGGTTTTCGATACGATCATCCGCGTCTGTAACGACAGCGGCTTCTCGCCGCGACTGCACAATGAGCTGAACAATATGCACTCAGTGCTCGCTACCGTGGAAGCGGAGGACGGAGTCGCCATTGTTTCCGCATCAGCCCGGAATCTGCGGGCTGACAATGTCTCCTTCTTCCGGCTGCAGCCGGACGATGTTCGCATTGACTTTGTCGCCGCGTGGAAGAAGAAGGAACCTTCGGTTGCACTGAAGCTGTTCCTCGAATTGCTTGACGAAGAGCTGCCAGTGATCCGGCAGAGAACGCGGTATCTAGAGCGATAGGCATGCCCGATCATTTGATTGGAAGATACTACGAATCACGATCATCACATGGCGAATCTCTTGTGGGTGTACGGCGATAAACGCCGTCAGCCAAAAGGAGGCTGAGCATGGGAACCAAAAAGAAAACAGTCATCGTGACCGGGGCATCGCAGGGCATTGGAGCAGGTGTGGTGCAGGCGTTCCTCGATCGCGGCTATAACGTTGTAGCCAATTCACGCCACATTAAGAGATCCGGTGCGTTTACCGAGTCTGCTCAACTCGCACTGGTGGACGGCAATATCGGCGATAGTGTTGTGGCCGCAGAGGTAGTGGAAACAGCGATCAGCAAATTCGGATCGATCGATGCACTGGTAAATAACGCAGGTATCTTCTTCACAAAGGCGTTTACCGAATACACGGCCGAGGACTTCAAGACGCTTTCAAATACCAACCTCGAAGGCTTCCTCTACGTGACGCAGGGCGCCGTGAAGCGGATGCTCGCGCAAAAGTCGAGCGGAAGCGTGGTCAACATAACTACTTCGCTTGTAGATAATCCGATTGCCGGCGTATCGGCTTCGGTGCCCATGATCACCAAGGGTGGTCTTGAGGCAGTGGTTCGCAGCCTGGCAAGTGAACACGCGAAAGAGCATATCCGCTTCAATGCGGTCGCTCCCGGGATCGTGGATACGCCGCTCCACAAGGAGAATCCCAAGGAATTTCTGAGAACACTCTCGCCGATGGGCACGATCTCAGATGTGAGCGATATAGTGGATGCGGTTGTGTATCTCACGGAAGCGCGGCAAGTGACGGGAGAGGTGCTGCACGTGGATGGTGGTGCGCACTCAAGCAGATGGTGAGCCCGAAGAGCTCGCAGCCGGCAAGCGCGGAGCGCCGGCTCGCGGAGCTCGGGATTGAGCTGCCGCCCGCGCCCACTCCGCTGGGCGCTTATGTTGAGAGTGTGCAGACGGGCAGCCTGCTTTATCTCAGCGGCGTTCTTCCGGTCATTGGACATGAGCCGAAGTTCATAGGCCGACTGGGCAGCGAGTATAACGTCGAACAGGGGCGCGAAGCCGCACGCCTCGCGACATTGAACGTGCTCTCCGCAGCGAGAAGCCATTTGGGGTTGCTCGACAAGGTGACCAGGGTCGTCAAACTAACGACGTACCTGGCTACCGCGGAGGGCTTCCTTGCGCAGCCGAAAGTGGCAGACGCAGCCTCGGAGCTGTTGCGTGATGTCTTCGGCGAAGACAAGTTGCCGGTCCGAATGGTACTTGGCGTTGCGAGCCTTCCACTCGGAGTGCCGGTTGTTGTGGAAGTCGTTTTCGAAGTGACTGCCTGAAGAGGCGAAAGCTTTCGCCTCTTCAATCATGCGAAGTCGCATTGTGGCAAAGTATAGAAACGAAGAGATGCACGGATCAAAGACCTTGAGCAGGGACTTCCTTCCTTTCCTCCGGTGAGCGCAACCCCGTGGAAATAAGAGCTGCAACCAAGAAGCCGCCTGAAGTGATGCAAAGCGCATAGCCGAGGCCTGCGTGCTCCGAGAAGTGTCCGATGAAATATGGGGCGGCGGCGCTGACGATGCGCCCCGAATTGTAAACAAAGCCCATGGCCGAGGCACGCAGCGACGCCGGAAAGAGTTCGCTGGCGATCACGCTGAAACCGCTGAAGTAACCTGTACCAAAAAAGCCGACAAGAGGACCGATAAGAAGCAAAACCCTGGAGTCAGGCACCAACGCAAATAGTGGCACAAGCAGCGCAGCGACAAGCAGATAGCCAATGTAGATGTATTTGCGGTTGAAGCGATCGGCGAGATACCCGAAGACGATATAGCCGAGAAAAGTGCCGGCCTGCATGACGATAGTCCACCCGGAAGTCTGAACAATGCTGAGACCCCGTCCGCCTTCCTCTGTCGGCATGGAGAGAAAGCGAGGCACCCAGGTGAAGAGTCCCCACCACGCGAACAGTGTGGCGGCATTCATCGTGGAGCAAATTAAGGTGCTATAGCCCAACTGCCCGCGAAAGAGCCGGCCCACTTCCGGTTGGGTCGTCTTCTCCTGGCGCCAGACCTCCGGCTCCCAGATACCGCGCCTCATCCAAACCGTGATTAACGCTGGCACGACGCCAGCAAAGAAAACGGCTCGCCATCCGAAGCGCGGCATTACGAGCGCAACCACCGCCGCGCCCACCGCATAACCCACCGCCCAAGAGCTCTGGACCAGAGCTAAAGCTTTGCCGCGATGCCGCGCGGGCCACGTCTCCGCGACGAGAGCAGCGCCGGACGCCCATTCGCCGCCCATGCCAAGTCCCAGTAACACGCGGCAAATCAGAAGCTGCGCGGCCGTCTGCGTGAAGCCGCAAAGAGCCGTGAACACGGAGTAAAAGAGCACGCTCAGTGTGAGGGCGCGCACACGTCCGAAGCGGTCGGCAAACCAGCCGAAGCCGATGCCGCCAAGTGCTGCGGCAATCAGGGTCGCCGACATCATGGCTCCGCTTTGTGCGGCGGAGAGATGCAGTGCACGCTGTACCTCGCCAAGCACGAGCGCGTACAACATCACATCCATGCTGTCGAGCATCCAGCCAAGCGAAGCGCCGAGCAGCGTCCGCTTCTGCTCAGTCGAAGCCTCAGCCAGCCAACCGCAGATTGCGTTCAAATGGGCTCCGCTTGCGTTAAAGTTCAAGCATGTGGCTGCCGAAGTTGGAAAGCCGTCATACCACAATACAAGAGCGAAGATTTGCGTATAGCGATTGACACCGGCGGCACCTTTACTGACTGTGTCTACTTCTCTGGCGGGCGGCTCCGGGTTCTTAAGATCTTCTCCACTCCCGCAGACCCCTCGCTGGCAGTGATGGAAGCGCTCTCGCAGATCGATGTCCGCTCGGGACCCGAAGTGCGTCATGGTACAACCGTCGGTACGAACACCATGCTGGAGCGAAATGGCGCGCGTGTCGCGTTTGTTGCCACTATAGGCTTTGAGGACACGATTGCGATTGGCCGACAGGCTCGAAGCCGGCTCTACGATTGGTTCGCGCCTGTCCCGGTGTGCCTCGTCCCTTCCGAACGCCGTTTTGGCGTACCGGAGCGGATCAGCGCCGAGGGTGAAATTCTTCGCTCTCCCACGGAACAGGAATTGGAGACCGTCGTAAACCAGATTCGCGCCAGCGAAGCTGAGGCCGTGGCCATCTCGCTGCTCTTTTCCTTTGCGAACCCTGAGACAGAGCGCCGTGTGGAAGCGGCTCTGCACTGCACGGGATTACCTATCTCGGCTTCGCATCGCATTTTGCCGGAGTTCCGTGAATATGAACGAGCATCGACGACGGTTGTTAACGCATATCTCGCGCCGAGAATGCAAAGCTATTTGCTGCATCTCGAAGAGCGCGTCACGCAGCGGTACGCTGGCGGTCGCGTAGACGTGATGCAATCATCCGGCGGCATCGTTCCAGGCCGCCTAGCAGCGCAAGAGCCGGTGCGTACGGTCCTGTCCGGGCCGGCGGGCGGGGTAATGGGAGCGTTGCACGTTGCACGCTGGGCCGGCGTCGAGCGCATCATCGGCATCGACATGGGAGGCACGTCAACCGATGTATTTCTCGCCGACGCCGCTGGCGGGGCGCAACGCACACGCGAGTCCGTTGTGGCAGGCGTACCCGTGAGCGTGCCCATGCTCGACATCCACACCATCGGAGCGGGCGGTGGTTCGATCGCCCGCTTCGATGCCGGCGGCATGTTACGCGTGGGACCTGAATCGGCAGGAGCAGAGCCGGGCCCCATCTGCTTTGGCCGCGGAACAAAACCGACCGTAACCGACGCGAATCTTATTCTCGGGCGGCTTGACTCTGGCACATTCTTAGGTGGCGGCGTGGGCCTGGATCGGCAAGGCACCGACCAGATGATGTATGAGCAGAAGGGCTCGCTCGCTACAGTCGAAGAGTTCGCGGCAGGCATACTCCGGGTCGTAGAGACACACATGGAGAAGGCCATCCGCGTCATCTCCGTTGAGCGAGGTTACGATCCGCGCCAGTTTACGCTAGTGGCCTTTGGCGGCGGAGGCCCCCTACATGCCTGCTCTCTCGCGAGGGCTCTGCGCATTTCCCGGGTGCTCGTACCGGCAATGCCGGGTGCATTGTCCGCGGTAGGCATACTGCTTGCGGATTCGGTGCGAGATTATTCGCGCACCGTGATGCTGTCTGGTGATGCGATAGAAGACCTCGAAGGTATCTTTGCGGAACTGGAATTATGCGGCGCAGAGGAGTTTCGCGCCGAGGGACTGAAAGGTGTCCCGCAGCGAAGTGTAGATTTGCGATATCGCGGACAGGGGTACGAGTTGAGCATCCCTTACGCCCCAAGTTCTCCGGGGCAAAGCATCAAGACTTTTCACGAGTTGCATCAGCAGCGCTATGGTTTTTGTGACTTGCAGAGGCCGGTGGAGATCGTGAATCTCCGGCTGCAGATGGTCGCCGCCGCGCAGCCATATTCGCCGCCATTCCAGCAGCCCGTGCCAGGAGATGGGAGTGCCGCCTGTTACGCCGAGCGTGATGTTTTCTTCATGGGCCGCTTTGAGCGGACGCTGCTCTACAGGCGCGAAAAGCTGGTACCGGGCGACACAATCGACGGTCCCGCCATGATCACCGAATACACATCCGCCACGGTTCTGCCGCCTGCTTGCTGCGCGCAGGTCGATGGATACGGAAATCTCATCATCGCGGTTCCAGGGGAGGGGACTGCATGACCCTTGTCATTTCACCAGATCCAATTGAACTCGCCGTCTTTCACAGCGCCGTGCATTCCATCGCAGAGGAAATGGGCGCTGTACTCCGGCGAACCGCACTCTCGCCAAATATCAAGGAGCGGCGCGACTATTCCTGCGCGATCTTCGACGGCAAGGGCAGGGTGATCGCCATGGGTGATCACATGCCGGTCCACCTTGGCTCCATGCCGATGTCAGTACAGGCAGCTGTTGCCGCGATCGCATTCGCTCCGGGCGACATTGCGATTCTCAACGACCCGTTTGCCGGTGGAACCCATCTTCCCGACATCACCATGGTCCTGCCGGTATTTTTGCTTGGACGCGATCAGCCCGCATTTTATGTTTCCAACCGCGCGCACCATGCCGACGTGGGCGGTGCGCTCGCGGGATCGATGGGACCCGCAGGCGAAATTTTTCAGGAGGGCATTCGCATTCCGCCTGTGCGGATTGTGCGTGGTGGACAGATTGACCGGGACGTCCTCAACCTAATTCTGCTGAACGTGCGCACCCCGAAAGAGCGCGAAGGCGATCTGGAGTCGCAGATCGGAGCGTGCCGAGTCGGTGAACAACGCGTGCTGCAACTGGCTGCAAAGTATGGCGAGGGAAAGATGCAGGCCCTCATCGAAGAGCTACTAGATTATTCCGAGCGTCTGGTGCGCACAGAGCTGCGCAAAATGCCGCCCGGCCAATTCAACGCCGAAGATTGGATGGACGACGACGGCCTGACCGACGTTCGGCGCAAAATCGCCGTGCAGCTGCGATTCAATCCTGAAGAAGCATCGCTCGACGCCGATTTCACTGGCTCTTCTTCTCAGGTTCCCGGAAGCATCAATGCGGTGCGCGCGATTACGCTATCCGCTTGCTTTTATATGCTGCGTTGCCTGGTGACCGAAGACGCGCCCGCGACGGCCGGCATCGTGCGTCCTCTCACTCTACACACGACGCCTGGAAGCATTGTCGACGCACTGCCGCCCGCTGCCGTCGCCGGAGGCAACGTCGAAACCTCACAGCGGATTGTCGATGTCCTGCTACGTGCACTTTCGAAGGCCATACTGGCGCGGGTCCCGGCGGCTAGCGCAGGCACGATGAGCAATCTCACGATCGGAGGCGTGGATCCGCGCACCGGCGAGCCGTTCACCTATTACGAAACGACGGCTGGCGGCATGGGTGCGCGACCCGGACTCGATGGGATCTCCGGCGTTCAGACTCACATGACCAACTCCCTGAATACTCCCATTGAGGCCCTTGAATACGCCTATCCGTTTCGCGTGCGGCAGTACGGATACCGTTACGGATCGGGTGGCCAGGGACAATATAAAGGCGGCGATGGCCTGATCCGGGAAATCGAACTGCTGGCCGACGCGCAGGTGACTCTGCTCGCGGAACGCAGAAAGTTTGCCCCCTACGGATTGCAGGGCGGGAAAGAAGGCGCACCCGGACGCGCATGGATTGTTCTGGCCGAAACGGGCGACAAAATCGAACTGCCTGGGAAATGCGTCCGCCGCCTCTCCAAGGGAGACATCCTGCACATTGAAACTCCGGGAGGCGGAGCCTGGGGCAATCACGAATGACCGCACCTCCGGAGATCAAGCTCCGCAGGCAATTCGGCGAACCCTGATCGCACTCATAGAGCATCCGCACCTTTCCGATAAGATCGACTCGCCGACATTTGCAGGACTTTCCGATATGAAGAAAACTCTGGTGTTCGCCCTCGCGTTGGCATCTTTTGTTGCTTCGGTCAGCGCGCAATCTGTCTTCACCACGCGTCTCGACGATCCCCGGGCTGTTTACGTGACTGCACCGGCGGATGACAAGACCGACGATACCTCCGCCTTGCAGGACGCCATCGACAAGGCCGCTGGCACCGGACGCGAGGGCATCGTCTTTGTTCCCTCAGGCCGCTATCGTCTCACCCGTACGCTTTACATCTGGCCCGGGGTGCGGGTTTTCGGATATGGCGCCAGTCGGCCCGTTTTGCTGCTCGCTGACAACACGCCCGGCTTCCAAACCGGCGTTGCCGACATGGTCATCTTCACCGGTGTCAACCCTAAAGACCCCACAGTCCAGCACGGCCGCATTCCGTTTCCACCGCCGGGAAGCGTCCCGCCCAACGACAACATAGCCGACGCCAACTCCAGCACCTTCTACTCGGCCATGAGCAATATCAATTTCGAAATCGGAGATGGCAACCCTGAGGCTATCGCAATCCGCTTCCACGTGGCGCAGCACGCCCTTCTCACTCACATGAACTTCCATATCGGCTCCGGCCTAGCCGCGCTAACGCAGATTGGCAACGAAGCCGAGGACCTTCACTTTTATGGCGGTCGCTATGCCATCCTCACAGAGAAGACCTCGCCCGCCTGGCAGTTCACCCTGATCGACTCGACCTTTGAAGGCCAGCGTGAAGCCGCCATCCGTGAGCACGAGGCCGACCTCACGCTCATCCGCGACTCCTTCCGCAGCGTGCCCGTCGCCATCGATATCGACCCGCAGTACTCCGATGACCTGTGGGTGAAGGACTGCCGCTTCGAGGACGTGCCCGAAGCCGCCGTCATCATCAGCAACGAGAATAACCCCACTACCGAAATCAATTTCGAGAACGCCGTGTTGCGCAATGTCCCAACATTTGCGCGCCTGCGCGAGAGCAGCAAAACCATCGCCGCAAAGGGCAACATCTACCGAGTGTCTAGTTTCACCTGGGGACTGATCGTTCCCGCTGAGGGTGTTATGGGCAGCGTGGGCACGCGCTACGACGCGTCGGCGCTCGAGTCTCTTCCCGCACCGCTCCCGCCCGCTATTCGAAGGCTGCCGCCCAACAGCGAGTGGGTGAACGTACACACACTCGGCGTTAAAGGCGACGGCGTTACCGATGATACCGCCGCCATTCAGTCGGCCATCGCCGAGCATCGCGTGCTCTACTTTCCAAGCGGCCACTACATCGTGAGGGACACTCTCGCGCTGCGGCCGGATACTATCCTCATCGGTCTCCACCCGACCCTTACCCAGTTTGATCTGATCGACGGTACAACCGGTTATCAGGGCATCGGCGCGCCGAAGGCGGTCATTTCAGCACCGGCCGGCGGCGGCAACATCATCAGCGGACTCGGGCTCTTCACCGGGGGCATCAACCCGCGTGCTGTCGCCGTGCTGTGGAAGGCAGGTGAAGACTCTCTTATCGACGACGTGCGCATTCTGGGCGGTCACGGAAGCGGCACGAATCCTTACAACAACAACCGCACGGCCGATCCCGATCTCGCGAAACGGTGGGACGGGCAATATCCCAGCCTCTGGGTCACGCAAGGCGGTGGCGGCACCTTCGCCGACATCTGGACGCCGAACACCTTTGCGCAGGAGGGCTTCTACGTCTCCTGGACGAAAACGCCGGGGCATGTGTACGAGCTTTCGAACGAACATCACGTGCGCAACGAAATCCGCTTCAATCATGTCGAGAACTGGGATCTGAACGCCCCGCAAACCGAAGAAGAGGCGGGCGAGAGCCCCGACGCGCTCTCAATTGAGTTCGACTGGTCGCACCACATCACCGTCGCGAATTATCACGGCTATCGGGTCACGCGCTCGCGTGCGCCGTTTCCAGCGGCAGTGCGCCTCTACAACTCCGGTGACATTCATTTTCGCAACGTCCTCATTAACGCCGAAAGCGGCATTCCCGCTTGTGACGACGAGGGATGCTGGACCTACCTGCGCGCCAGCAAGTATCCCTACGAGGATGCAATCCAGGACGTCACCCATCACCTTGTTGTCCGCGAGCGCCAGTTCGCCGCGCTTGATATCCCCGACCACCCAGCGCAACCCGCTCCGGTGCAGGCAACCGCCGTGCTCGCTCCAGGCGCCCGAGTTGAGAAGCTCGACGACGGGTTCTTCTCCATCTCCGGTGCGGCTGTCGATGCAAAAGGCAAGCTCTATTTCGTCGATCACCATGAGCAGCGCATCTACGGCTGGTCACCGCAGGAAGGGTTGACTATCGAGCGCGATAATCCGCTGGATCCTGTGAACCTCGCCTTCGACCGTTCAGGCGATCTGCTCGTCTTTTCCTCCGAAGGGCCGATCGGAAGCGTTTATGCGTTCAGGCCCGGCACATCAGAAGAGAACGTCACCGTTCTCCAGCCTCTGCCCACGCAGCCACACCCTGAGGCGTGCGTCGTCCTGCCCGCGAATTACTGGAACAATGGCGAATTCCGCGATCAGCTCAATCCGCAGAACTACACCTACACCACCCTGCCCGAGATGTTCGCGCGCGACGTGCAGACGCCAAGACCGAAGGAGTACGTCTCGCCCGACGGCAGCGTCTTTCTCGCCGCCGCGCGCGTGCTCGACCAAGGCCCCACCGATTACACGGGCTGGCGCTTCAGCGACAACCTCGACGCGCACGGATTTCTCAACGCTCGCGTCGGCAGCCGCGTGTACGTCGCGAGTTCGTCTGAAGATCGCACCTACAGCGCCAAGGTCATGGCCGACGGAACCCTGAGTGATCTTCGCCTATTCGCCGAGCGAGGTGGCGAAAGTGTCGCTGTCGATGTGCACGGAAACGTCTACGTCGCAAATGGTCAGGTCTTCGTTTACGATCCCACTGGCCGCCAGGTCACCGAGCTGGATGTGCCCGAACGTCCGCTGCAGCTCGTCTTCGGGGGCTCGGACGGTCGCACGCTTTTCATCCTTGCGCATCACACGCTTTACAGCGTGCAGGTGCGCTAAGCTCAAGCTCCAGGCACAGTCTGCGTCTTTGAGGGTACTTACGAACAGGAACGGAGGAATGCCGCTCGGAGGTAAAAAACCCCTATTTCCGCGCCTGGCTGGAAACTTCGTAGTTGCCGACGCCGATCAACCTGTAGCGCCAGTTCCAGTATGTCCGCTATCCTTGCGCACAAAAGAGCCGTACCCAGAACAGAAGGCCTCGACATACGATGAAGACCGCGACCCGCATCGCCTCCAAACATCAACTCCGTCGAAACTCACTTGGTCTCCCGGAATTGCTTTTGCACGGGGTCACGCACATAGCACCCGCAACGAATATTGTTTTCACGTTCCCGATCATTGCACTCAAAGCCGGACCAGACATGCCGGTCTCCTTCCTCTTGTCGACGCTTGTGTGCCTGTTGATCGGCAACACCGTCTCGGAGTTTTGTCGGTATCTTCCCTCCAGTGGCGGCTACT
This sequence comes from uncultured Acidobacteriaceae bacterium, assembly GCA_963724375.1. Lineage (GTDB taxonomy): Bacteria > Acidobacteriota > Terriglobia > Terriglobales > Acidobacteriaceae > Silvibacterium. Next base: position 149,567 of record CAVRUM010000006.1, on the reverse strand, counting down.
ACTCCTTTGCAACCCGCGGTCTTGGCAGCCATGTCGGTTTCATGGCGACGTGGAGCTACCTAATCTATGACATTCTGGGCCCGGCAGGCTGCACAGGCTTCCTCGGATATCTCCTCTCAGATATTTTGCACTCCGAACTCAATGTGAATATCCCGTGGTGGATCTTTGCGGGGATAGCCTTTGCAATGATCTGGGCGTTTACCCACTACGGAGTGAAGCTCTCAATGCGAACCGTCATGATATTCGGCGGCCTCGAAATCCTCATTATGCTCGCACTGTCGCTTTCATTTCTCATTCATCCTGGGCCCGGTTCCAGCTATGCAGCTCCTCTTGCGCCATCGTTAGCGCCAAACCGCTATGTCGGAATCATCGCGGGTATGGTGTTTTCGATCTTGGCGCTCAGCGGCTTTGAGGCTCCGGCGCCACTTGCGCAGGAAAGCCGCAACCCTGCGAGGTTGGTGAGCGCGGCCGTTACACTCTCCCTCTTGTCGATCGGAATCTTTTATGTCGTCACTTCCTACGCGAGCGCGATTGGATGGGGCACGGGCAATATGGCTTCTTTCGGCACCGATCCGAATCCGTTCTATGTTCTCGGCCGGCGGTATTGGGGCCACGCCTGGTGGCTGATCGTGCTGGCTATCATCAACAGCGCTATTGGAACCGGGCTCGCATGCACCAACTCGGCGTCACGGGTTATGTATACGATGGGCATAACCGGAGCCCTTCCCGCCCGGTTTGCCTTTATCCATCCGACTCACAAAACGCCAACGTTTGCGATCGCCGTTCTACAGGCTGCGGGAATCATTCCCGTGCTGCTCGTGGGCTTCCTGTTGAAGCCCACGGATATCTTTGGCTTTCTCGGGACTCTCGCAACTCTTGCAGTCATCCTGCTGTACGGGACGGCCAATTTCGCTCTTACCTCTTATATGCGAAAGCAGCATCCGGACGAATTCAGTTTTATGCGGCACTTCGTCTTCCCGTGGCTTGGAACACTCTCATTGCTGCCGGTACTCTTCATCACGATTTACCCCGTCCCCGAGTGGCCGTACAATCTTTCTCCGTATCTTCTAGCCGCACTATTAATCGCGGGATTTGCATATATGCAATGGATCGAGTGGCGTGATCCGGGCTCGCTCATTCGCAGCGCCGGGGCTATTGTCGCGGAAAGAGCGGACGACTTCGTAGAAATCGAGTCGTAGTTGTTTGTCGGCTCGCCCTCTGCCGTTTCGTTCCTCGGGAATTGGAGTCAACGGAGAAAATCACGGTGGCAAACCACTTAAGGAAGCATCGCCTGATTGATATTGACTGGCCAGACTTTGGACTCGCAGTACGCCCACCCGTGCAGCCAGCCGCTGTTTTCAGCAAAAGAATCCATGACCTCCGTTCTGCCATGGAAGGGCGCGGCCTCACGCATATTGTGGTCTATGCAGATCGAGAGCACTTCGCAAATCTGACCCACCTGACCAATATTGACCCTCGCTTCGAAGAGATCCTGCTGATCGTTGCAGACAGCGGCAACCCGCTGATCGTTACGGGGAACGAATGCCGAGGTTATCTGGGCATCAGCCCTCTCTTCGGGGCGGGTCTCCTACGCACCGAACTGTTTCAGACCTTCTCATTGCTGGGCCAGCCAAGGGAAAGCAGCCGTTTCCTGCACGAGATATTGAGGTCCGAAGGCATCGATGACCATGCCGTCGTTGGATGTATCGGATGGAAGTATTTTCTCGAGACCGAGTGCACCAATTTTCTCCATACGCTGGACATCCCCTCTTACCTTGCCGATGCCCTGAGAGAAATCGCGGGAAGAGAAAATGTCGTCAATGCTACCGACCTCTTGATGCATCCCACTTACGGTCTCCGATCAACGTGTTCAGCCGCCGACATAGCATTTTTCGAATACACGAATGTCATCGCTGCTGAGGGCATAAAGCGCATGATCTTCGGACTGCGCGAGGGAATGACCGATTTTGAAGTGGTTGAGCTCGCGCGGTTCGGCGGAGAGCCCTTCGGCTGCTATCCCACTTTCTGTACGGGGAAGACGGCCCAGCTCGGTCTGGCGAGCCCGAGCGGCGAGCTTATCCGTCGCGCACAGCCGCTCTCTACCAACATATCCTATTTTGGAAGCAACATCTGCCGGGCTTCCTGGATTGCTGAGGGCGCAGATGACCTCCCGCAGGAAGCACGAGACTATGTCAAGGCTTTCGCCGGCCCCTACTTTGAAGTAATGGCTGAGTGGTTTACACGAATGAAGCCCGGCGTTGCAGGCGAAGAGATATGGAATCTTGTACAGGAAAAACTTGCCTTTGACCGATTTGGAATCTTCCTAAATCCAGGGCACCTGATTCACCTTGACGAGTGGTTGAGTTCCCCGATTTACCCGAACTCACAACTGACACTGCGGTCTGGTATGGCGATACAGGTTGATGTAATTCCGTCTTCGCCTGTTTACTTTTCAACAAGAATGGAAGATGGCATTGTGATTGCCGACGCAACGCTCAGGCGAGACTTGCAGAAACGATGGCCCGATGCCTACGAACGCTGCCAGGCAAGAAGACGCTTCATGACGGAGGCGCTCGGGATCGAGCTCCCCGATGAGGTATTGCCTCTGTCCAATATACCGGCCATTGTTCCACCGTTTCTTCTCAAGCCAAATACTTTGATTGCACTTGAGCCATAACGTCTCCGGCATCGCCAGAATTTCCAAGCGGGCATGGATATCGGCTACGCCCAGGCACTATTTTGCGTTTTTGATGTATGCCGTTCCGGCCGAGGCACACCTCAATTCGACTGGCGACTGGTCGAAGGACGCGTTACTGCGTTTTCGACAGCAGATCGCATATTGCTCAACATTCGCCGACTTGTCTTGCCTACCCATCGTCGACAGATTGCTATACCTGCGGGTGCTGCCAACTCTTGTAAACAAACTCAATGCTATAGCCGTCAGGATCCAGGACGTTTGCGGCGTAGTAGCGGGGATCGTAGTAGGCGCGAACGGCCGGAGAACCGTTGTCGGTAGCGCCCGCCGCCATTGCTGCAGCATGGGCGGCGTTCACCTGCTTGCGACTATTGGCAACAAAGCCCATGTGGGCGGCGCGGCTGTCGGCCCGACCCTCTCGAAGCCAGAAGAAGATGCGGCCGTTTGCTCCGAATCCTTTCAGATCAGGATGGCCTGGCGGTCCATTGCTGCCGTCATAGTCGAAGATCCGGGTGATGCCGAGAGGAGCCAGGGCCGCCGTATAGAACGAGATCGAACGCTCCACATCGCTAACCGTAAGAAAAACGTGATCCAACATGTTCATCATTTATTAGACATTCGAGTTTCGCCGAATGATGCGGAACTTCTCGCCGATCCTCAGGCCTGCAAAAACTCTGTGAGAAACCAGAAGCCAATTAAAAAGAGCCTGGCACAGAGGTGACGCGCACGAAGTCAAATCCCAACAAAAGCAAACGACTCCTGCAACCAGCCTTAGTTCCGGGATATGGGAGCGAAGCCTTCCTTCAGACTGACCTGGTATTGCTCCTGAGCGCCGGCTTCGGCTTCCGGTTGCGTGCAGAACAGGGTCAACGAAACCCTGGGCTCGGTGAGCGAGGTATCGATTACTTCCACAAAATACTCTGACCCCTCACTCTCGTGCTTGACCCGAATTGTCCTGGTCTCCGCATCTTTGTTTCGCAGCAGCTTAGTCCATAACCTATCGTCTGCCATATCATCAGCCCTCGTTTGCAAGTTATCGCATTAGGGCGACTGGTGACGGTGACCTTCGTCACAGGAGCCGCACGCCAAGCTACAGATGCCTTTTGGGCATGTGATGCTCGTCAGCTGTTCACTCTGGCGGTGATGACTGTCACATCGATCTTGCGGACTAAAAGGTGAAGATTGCAGTAAGTCTTGGTAGGTCTGTGAGGTGATCAAATGCCTTCAAACTTTATTCGCGAGTTCTCAGAAATTCGGATGGAGGATGTGGCCCGGGTTGGAGGCAAGAATGCTTCTCTCGGTGAGTTGTATGCAGTTTTTAGCAACCGGGGCATTGGCGTTCTCGATGGCTTCGCAATAACAACGGACGCTTACTGGAGGCTTCTCCAAGAAAATGATCTGCGTGAGAAGCTCGAGAAGATCTTTGCCGATTTGAATCCCGAAGATACGGAGAAGGTCTCCGTGGCCGGACGTGAAGCCCGATCACTTTTTCTGGAAACGGCGCTCCCGGAAGATCTGCGCGCCCGCATTCTCGATGGGTATCGTGCCCTCATAAGCAGACTGGGATATGAGCCCAGCCTTGCCGTACGTTCGTCGGCCAGTGCGGAGGACCTGCCCGAAGCCTCGTTCGCAGGGGCCGCGGAAACATTTCTGAATGTGCACGGCGAAGAGGGTCTGTTGAGAGCTGTGCACCAGTGTTTCGCTTCGTTATTTACGGATCGTGCGATCGATTACCGTGCGCGTCAGGGTTATTCGCAGCTTAAGGTAGCTCTGTCTGTCGGCGTGATGCCGATGGTTCGCTCCGATAAAGCCAGTTCCGGCGTGATGTTCACGCTCGATACCGAGTCCGGGTTCCGCGATGTGGTGACTCTTACCGGCTCGTATGGCTTGGGTGAATTCGTCGTGCAGGGAGTAGTTACGCCGGATGAATGGACAATTTTCAAGCCCACACTACGGAAGGGGTTCACTCCTGTCATCGGCCGCCGCTTGGGGTCGAAGGAAGTTCGTCTGGTGTATGGTGACGGAACGAGGACCACCCGCAGTGAAAATACTCCGGCGGAAGATCGTGCCCGATACTGCCTGACTGAGAGCGAAGTGGTTCAGCTCGCCAACTGGGGCTGTCTCATCGAGGAACATTATTCCCAGCTTGCCGGACATCCGCGGCCGATGGACATTGAGTGGGCCAAGGACGGGGTCACTGGGAAGCTCTACATCGTGCAGGCGAGACCGGAAACGGTTCACTCGGCCCGAGCACACTTGCATGCCGCTGAAGTCTTTCGGATGACCGGCGCGCCCGGGGCCGTCCTGGCGAAAGGACAAGCGGTCGGTGAAAGAATCGGATCAGGTAAGGCCCACGTGGTGACGGACGTGAAGAGGCTCGAGGAGGTGCAACCGGGGGAAATCCTTATTGCACGAAATACGGATCCTGACTGGGAACCTGTGATGCGGCGTATTGCGGGCATTGTGACGGACCAGGGGGGCCGCACGGCGCACGCAGCGATCGTTTCTCGGGAGTTTGGTATCCCATGCATTGTTGGCACCGGCAATGCAACCCAGGTCTTGAAGACCGGCCAGGAAGTAACCGTCTGCTGCACGGAAGGGAACGAAGGTCATGTGTATTCGGGACTGGTTCCATTCGGTGTTGAGAAAGTAACGGCAGACGCTCTTCCGAGGATGCGGACAAAGATCATGTTGATCGTCGGAGACCCCGCTAGAGCCTTCGATTTTGCCGCAATACCCAACGAAGGCGTTGGACTGGCTCGCATTGAATTCATCATTACGAACCATATCGGCATCCACCCCATGGCATTGGCAAATCTGGCGGCCATCGAGGATTCACGCGTTCTGGCGCAGATTCGCGCGCGCATTGGAGCTGAAGATGCGCAAGAGTTCTTCATTCGCAGACTGAGCGAGGGAGTAGGTCGAATTGCCGCCGCCTTTTATCCAAAGCCGGTAATCGTGCGATTGAGCGATTTCAAAACGAATGAATACGCAAATCTGATCGGCGGAACGAACTTCGAGCCGCACGAGGAGAATCCCATGCTCGGTTTTCGCGGCGCATCACGGTATTACAACGATCGATATGCCGCCGGGTTTGCCCTGGAATGCATGGCGCTCGCACGCGTGCGCGACTCTTTCGGGCTGACGAATGTCAAAGCGATGGTTCCATTCTGCCGAACCGTGGAAGAGGGCCGCAAGGTGATCGACGTCATGGCTCAAAACGGATTGAAACGGGGAACGAACGGGTTGGAAGTTTATGTTATGTGCGAGATCCCGGCGAACGTTATTCTCGCCCAGGAATTCCTCCAGGTTTTCGACGGCTACTCCATCGGATCGAATGACCTCACTCAGCTCACGTTAGGACTGGACCGCGATTCTGGGGTTGTCGCCAATCTCTTCGACGAGAACAATGCCGCCGTTCGTTGGATGATCGAAAAAGCCATCAAGTCAGCGCGTGCGGCTGGCAAACCGATCGGCATCTGCGGGCAGGCTCCATCCGACTTTCCCGAATTTGCCGAGTGGTTGGTGGAGGAGAAGATAGACTCCATCTCTTTGAATCCGGATGCCGCCGTTCAGACGGCTTTGAGAGTGGCGCACGCTGAGGAAGCCAGGCAGATGGTCCTAGTATAGGGATCTTCGCAGGCGCCGTGTATTTCTCAATCCGGCGCTTGCGCGGATAAGGCGCGACGTGCCCTTCGGCTTAATCGACGAGTTGTGCGGCCGGAATGTTAGAAAGGAGTTCATCCCAATTCACATCGCCGGCTTGCTCGATGTGCTTGATGAGTGGCTCAGCCTGCTCGGATATTTTCCTATAAGTAGTCATCTTCCTTTGCTCCTTCAGAATCGACCGCCATTCGTTCGGAACGTAACCGGTCACTTGCGCGACGTCCAGGATATTAACCATGGCGTCCATTTCTGCTCTTAGTGTCATGTTTTCCCTCAATAATTCGGCGAGCTTGTGAGTCTCCTGAAGAATCATTGGTGCCTCCTATTAGCCGTCGTTCCATGCTTATCGAGCACATTACAGTCTTCGCCCATTCAGACGGGCGACGCTGTGACGCCGCGCACACGCTGACGATGTCGAGCGACTGCACGCGCACCGGCAGGAGAAGCGCCGCTTTACCCGCGATCAGGATGTGAGCCTTGTCACAGACGCAGGGGCTAAGCCTGTCTAGATTCGAAGTGTTCCAAAGCAGCGAGTGAACATCGCTCTCAGGGAGTGCGAGGAGGCAAGCGAATGACCGGCAAGCCGAGGGATATGACGCCGCTCATTGATCTTACTCAAGGTAAAGGCACCGGCCCAGTGCGGTACCGGCGTCCGATTTACGTTGATCTGCTGCCACCGTGCAACAACGCGTGCCCGGCTGGGGAAAATATTCAGGCTTGGCTCGATCTCGCGCAAGCAGGCCGCTACCGGGAAGCGTGGGAAGTGCTGGTCCGCGACAATCCGATGCCCGCCGTGCATGGGCGGGTCTGTTATCACCCATGCGAAGGCGCCTGCAATCGCTGCGAGCTGGATGCGCCCGTGAGCATCCATGCCGTCGAGCGTTTTCTTGGCGATCTTGCGGCCAGGGAGGGCTGGCCATTCAAGGTCGAGACTCCATCGAGCGGCAAGCGCGTTTTGGTGATCGGCGCGGGCCCCGGCGGATTGTCGGCCGCATATCATCTCGCGCGCCTGGGACACACGGTCGAGATTCATGAAGCGGGACCTGTGGCGGGAGGGATGATGCATTTCGGCATTCCGGCTTACCGACTTCCGCGCCAGGACCTGATGCGAGAGATTCAGCGCATCGAGGCTATGGGGGTTAGTATCGTCTTGAATCACAAGGTTGAGGACCTTTTGGCTGAAAAGCAGATCGGGAACTTCGATGCAGTGTTTATTGCCATCGGAGCTGGGGTTGGAAAGCATGTCGATATTCCGGCCCGCGATGCGGGACGGGTACTCGATGCGATCTCACTTTTGCACGATGTGAATGCGGGCGAGATGCCGCATCTCGGGCGCCGGGTTGTCGTATACGGCGGAGGCAACACCGCGATGGATGCAGCTCGCACAGCCAAACGCCTTGGTGCCGCGGAGACGCTGATCGTCTACCGTCGCGATCGAGCGCACATGCCGGCGCACGGGTTTGAGGCTGACGAGGCTATCGAGGAAGGCGTCCGGATCAAATGGCTGACTACCATCAAGGAGGTTGTCGGACCAGACCTCACAGTCGAAATGATGGAACTCGATGCCAACGGGCGTCCGCGCCCGACAGGGCGATTCGAAACACTCAAGGCGGACGCGATCGTACTGGCCCTCGGTCAGGAAACGGACAGCGGCTTTTTGCGCAAGATACCCGGGGTCGAGTTCGCTGAAGACGGCATCGTGAAAGTCGGGTCCGACATGATGACCGGCCATCCGGGGATCTTTGCGGGTGGTGACATGGTTGCAGGCGACCGGACCGTAACGATCTCGGTTGGTCACGGCAAACATGCGGCGCGGCATATCGATGCATGGCTACGCGGCGAACATTATCAGCCTTCGGAAAAACATCCGGTCGCGACCTTCGACATGCTTCATCTTCCGGTTTATAGCGACGCCGATTCGAGCCCTCAAAAAGCTCTGGCCGCGACCGATCGGGCGAGCAGCTTTGAAGAGGTTGTCGCAGGCCTCACCGAGAAGCAGGCGCGCTATGAGGCGCAGCGATGCCTCGCTTGCGGCAATTGCTATGAATGCGACAACTGCTATGCGGCGTGTCCCGAGGACGCGATCATCAAACTCGGTCCGGGCCGTCGCTACCGCTTCGATTATGCGAAGTGTACCGGTTGTGCCGTGTGCTTCGAACAATGCCCGTGCCACGCAATCGAGCTAATGCCGGAGTTGGAAGGACGCGAGCGAGATGGCTAAGAATGTCACAACGATGGACGGCAATACCGCCGTCGCCTACGTAGCTTATCGCGTGAACGAAGTATGCGCGATCTTCCCCATCACACCTTCGTCGACCATGGCGGAGCTGGCTGATGAATGGGCATCCGCGGGCATCAAAAACATCTGGGGCAACATACCGATCGTCCAGGAGATGCAGAGCGAAGGCGGCGCGGCCGGGGCGGTGCACGGCGCGCTGCAGGCCGGCGCGCTGACGACGACTTTCACAGCTTCGCAAGGTCTGCTGTTGATGATCCCGAACATGTTCAAGATCGCTGGCGAGCTCACGTCAACGGTCTTTCACGTTGCGGCTCGCGCGGTGGCAACCCAGGCGCTATCGATCTTCGGCGATCACTCGGACGTGATGGCGACGCGCGCGACAGGCTTTGCCATGTTGTCTTCAGGCTCCGTCCAGGAGGCACATGACTGCGCTCTCATTGCCCAGGTCGCGACGCTCCGATCGAGAGTCCCGTTCATCCATTTCTTCGATGGCTTCCGCACCTCCCACGAGATCAACACACTGACTTTGTTGAGCGATGCCGAGATTCGCGCGATGATCGACGACGATCTTGTGCGTGCTCACCGCGATCGCGCCCTCAGCCCCGAGGTTCCCTTTATCCGCGGCACGGCGCACAACCCCGACACCTTCTTCCAGGCGCGGGAAACGGTGAACCCGTTCTACGCCGCGGTTCCCAGCATTGTTCAAACGGCGATGGATGCCTTCGCGAGACTGACCGGCCGGCAATATCATCTCTTCGACTACGAAGGACCGAAAGACGCGGAGCGCGTCGTCGTCGTGATGGGCTCGGGCGCTGAGACGGCGCGTGAAACTGCCTCGGCATTACGGCAGGTTGACGAAAAAGTCGGGGTCCTTCAGGTTCGCCTGTTCCGCCCATTTTCGGCTCGGGATTTTCTTGCGGCACTCCCCGACACCTGCCGCGCAGTGGCCGTCATCGAACAGACCAAAGAGCCGGGTGCTCGAGGCGAGCCGCTCTACCTTGACGTCGTCGAATCAATCGCTCAAGCCGTTGCGCGCGGTCAGCGATCGACCATGCCCAGGGTCATCGGCGGCCGGTATGGCCTGTCGTCGAAAGACTTCAACCCGGCCATGGTGAAGGCGGTATTCGACGAGCTGAAAAAGCCTGAGCCGAAGAACAGTTTTACAGTCGGCATCCTTGATGATGTCTCGCGCACCAGCCTTGAAGTCGATCCAGGCTATTCGATCGAGCCCGACGAAGTCGTACGCGCCGTCTTCTACGGCCTCGGGTCCGACGGTACCGTGGGCGCCAATAAAAACAGCGTGAAGATCATTGCCGAGGACGCTGGACTTTATGCTCAGGGATATTTCGTCTACGACTCTCACAAGTCCGGCGCCCAGACGGTCTCGCATTTGCGTTTCGGACCGCGGCCCATCCGCTCGCCTTACCTGATAGGCTCGGCGAACTTCGTTGGATGTCACCAGTTCCAGTTCATCGAACGCCAAGACATCCTGAAGCTCGCTCGCGCCGGCGCGACGTTCCTCCTTAACACTGCTTACGGCCCCGATGCGGTATGGGATCGCCTGCCGCTCTCCGTGCAGCGGCAGATCATCGAGAAGAATCTCAGGTTTTTCGTGATCGATGCGACAAAGGTCGCGCAGGAAGTCGGACTCAAAAACCGCACCAATACTGTCCTCCAGACCTGCTTCTTTGCACTCTCGGGCGTGCTGCCGCGCGACCAGGCAATCACACAGATCAAGGCATCAATCCGCAAGACGTATGGATCGAAAGGTGACGCGGTTGTCCAGCAGAACTTCAGGGCAGTCGACGACACCCTGTCTCAGTTGCACGAAGTGAAGGTGCCTGCCGCAGCGGACAGCGCATTCGAGCGGCCGGCCACCGTGCCGGCCAATGCGCCGGAATTCGTGCGCCTGGTCACGGCCAAAATGTTTGAGGGAGAAGGCAATCAGATACCGGTGAGCCTGATGCCCGTAGACGGAACCTTCCCGTCCGGCACAGCCGCGTGGGAAAAGCGGAACATCGCGGACGAGGTGCCCGTCTGGCGGCCCGATCTCTGCATTCAGTGCGGGCAGTGCGGCTTTGTCTGCCCGCACAGTGTCATCCGCGCCAAATATTACGATGAAGGCCGGCTCGACAACGCACCGCAATCCTTCGAATCGGCGCCGGTCAATGCCCGCGGTTATCCGGATACTCGCTTCACCTTGCAGTTCTATGTTGAGGACTGCACTGGATGCGGTCTCTGCATAGAAAGCTGCCCCGCACACAGCGCCATCGAACCCGGCATCAAGGCGATCAACCTCGAGCCCAAGGCGCCTCTGGTCGTCGCGGAGCGCGTCAACGTTGCCTTCTTCGAGGGTCTTCCGATGAACGACCGTGCGCGCGTTGATTTCGGCAACGTGCGCGGCGTCCAGTTCCTTGAACCGCTGTTTGAATTTCCGGGCGCCTGCGCCGGTTGCGGCGAGACACCTTATCTCAAACTGCTCTCGCAGCTCTTCGGCGACAGAATGATCGTCGCGAACGCGACCGGCTGTTCCTCGATCTACGGAGCGAATCTGCCTGTCACTCCGTGGAGCAAAAACGCAGAGGGCCGCGGTCCGGCCTGGTCGAATTCTCTGTTCGAAGACAATGCCGAGTTTGGACTCGGGTTCAGGCTGGCTGCTGACAAGCAACTCGACCTCGCGACCACCCTCCTAAAGGCTCTTTCGCCTCAACTCGGCGACGGCTTCGTCGCCGAGATTCTGGCTGGGCCGCAAATCCAAGAGTCCGAAATCCGGTCTCAACGCATCCGCGTTGCGCGGCTCAAGACCAGGCTCCTCCAGCTGGCCGACACCAACGACGCGGCTCGCGATCTGCTCTCCGTAGTTGACCACCTCGTCCGCCGGAGTATCTGGATCATCGGCGGCGACGGCTGGGCTTACGATATCGGCTATGGCGGCCTCGATCACGTTCTTGCCACCGGCCGCAACGTGAACATATTGGTTCTCGACACCGAGGTTTACTCGAACACCGGCGGCCAGGCTTCGAAGGCGACGCCGCTGGGCGCGATTGCCAAGTTTGCCGCAGCCGGCAAGCGCGTAGCTCGAAAGGACCTGGCGCTGCAGGCCATCGCCTATGGAAATGTCTACGTGGCGCAGGTGGCTATGGGAGCCAATCCGCAGCAGACCCTGCAGGCATTCCGGGAAGCGGAGGCATACGAAGGGCCGTCGTTGATTCTCGCCTATAGCCACTGCATCGCCCATGGTTTTGATCTGAGGTACGGGATGAAGCAGCAGGATCTGGCTGTGGCCAGCGGTTACTGGCCGCTCTTCCGCTATGATCCGGCCATGCGCCAAGTCGGCGAGAGTCCATTCCGTCTCGACTCGCCGCGACCGACGATCCCCTTCAAGGACTATGCCTATAACGAGCTGCGCTACCACGCGCTTGCATTGACGCGGCCGGCGGAGGCTGAGGCGCTGCTCAAACAGGCACAGGCGGATATCAGGGAGAAGTACCGTACATACGAGGAATTTGCGAGCCTCGGAAGAGGGCCAACCTCGGCACAAGTAACAACGGCTGTTGCAAAAGCGCTGGAAGTCGCTGCCGGCGGCCATTGAGGAAGCGGAGCTGACCATGGATTTGACGACGCGCTATCTGGGACTGAGCCTTAAGAGCCCGATCGTGGCAGGGGCCGGGCCGCTGACCCACGACGTGGACAATATCCGCCGCCTTGAGGACCTCGGCGTGGGAGCGGTAGTGATGCCCTCAATCTTCGAAGAGCAAATAGAACAGGAAGAACATTTGCTCGATAGTCTGGCTGCGATAGGAATGAATAGCAACTCAGAAGCGCTTAACTATTTTCCTGTGTCGGCGTCTTACCGTATCGGTCCGGAGCGCTATCTTGAAGTGCTTTATCGTGCCTGCCAGGACGTAGACATTCCGATCGTGGCCAGCCTCAACGGAACCACGGATCGCGGCTGGATCGACTATGCGCGGCAGATGGAGCAGGCAGGCGCCAGCGCGCTCGAGCTGAACATCTACTTCATTCCTGCTGACCTCAGCATGCCGGGGCCCGACGTAGAGTCCCGCTACACTGCAATCCTCAAGGCAGTAAAACAGGCTGTGAGCATTCCAGTCTCGGTCAAGCTGGGCCCCTCGTTCAGTGCCATTGGCCATATGGCTTGCCAGCTGGTCGAAGCGGGGGCGGACGGCCTCGTGCTCTTCAACCGGTTTTATGCGCCAGACATCGATCTTACCAAACTCGAATTGCTGCCCAGTCTTGAACTCAGCAGAAGGGGCGAAATACGGGTGCCGCTGCTTTGGATCGGGATCCTGTCAGGCCGGATTCAGGCGTCGCTTGCTGCGAGTACAGGCGTGGAGAGTGCCGACGAGGTAATAAAGTATCTACTCGCCGGCGCTGATGTCGTGATGACCACTTCCGCGCTTCTGCGACATGGAATCGGCCATGTGAAGGAATTGCTCAATGGCCTCCGGGACTGGCTTGCGGCTCGCAACATGGGAACGCTCGATGGCATACGTGGATGTCTGAGCCAGAGAAATATCGCGGACCCGACGGCTTTCGAGCGGGCTAACTACCTCAAGGTTCTGCAAGGTTATGAGCGGGTCAGATCGGTTGTGCCGGGGTGGCCGGTTATTCGAGCAGAAATCAGGCCACCGGAGTAAAGAAGATGATTCGGGGGCACGCCAAGGAGGGATCCAGGATGGCGAAAGCTCCTGGAGTTTCCAAAAGAAGACGTGCCAGCGCCACAGCTGCTCCAGCACAACCTGAAAGCGATTTGTGACGGCGATCACTTCCAGAGACGAGGGGGCTAGTAATACTGGTGAGTCGCATAGGAAACGCTCGGAACCGAGATGCTCTTTAGCTTTCAAGGTTATCAACAGATGGGCAATGCTCTTGGGCAGTCTGATCTACTTCGATCGTGCCCGTTTGAAATTGCGCGATTTGAAAATGAAGAAGCGCATGCAGTCGTCGAAGTCCCTGTTGCAAATAGGCCCTGTTTCGTCCTTGGTTCGATTGCTCCTCCGGATTCGCGGCTAGTTGAGTTGACCCTGCTGGCTCACACGCTCAAGGTGCAGGGAGCCAGCCATACCACCGCCATAATCCCTTACCTCGCATACACTCGGCAGGACAAAATGAAAGCCGGCGAGAGCCTGGCCGCCGCCTGGGCTGGCACGCTTTTGAGGGCATCCGGGATCGATCAGATCCTGACGGTCGACGTGCATAGTGAACGCGATAAACAATGGTTTCCTATTCCTCTGATCTCGCTATCTCCCGCGAATCTGTTTGCTGTAGAGATCGAGAAGCGTGGTTTATTGAATGCAACCATCGTCGCTCCAGATCGTGGAGCGATCACGCGTTGCGAGGCAGTTAAGAAGGCGCTTGGACTACCATCCTGTGATTGTCCGTACTTCGAAAAGAAACGGATGGACCAGGGAATCGTGCACGGCCGCCTGGCTGGCGAGGTTGAGAAGAAAGCCATAATCGTCGACGACATGCTCGATACAGGCGGCACTCTGATGTCGGCGTGTGAGAAATTGATCGAGGCAAAGGTCGAAGAGATATGGATCTTCGTTACACATGGCCTTTTTACAGGAGATGAATGGCAGAAACTATGGTCGCTCCGTGTATGCCGAGTCTTTTGTACCGATACTATCTCACCTACCGCGCGTATTGAGGGAGAGGAAAGGGTCACCGTTTTATCGGTGGCATCGATGCTGCAAGAGGCGTTGGCCGGGGCTGAGGTAAAGGCCTCACGTTGACTTTGGTTCACGGTGAGTGGGTGTCGTTCGACAAAGGATGAAAGATGACGGAAGCTTATGGTGCGATCGAAGGTTGCAGTACTGAGAACGAATCCGGCCACTGTCCTTGAAGACTACAGCCGCCTAATGTATCTGGCCGACTACCAGAAGTTCCTACCTAACGACTGCGAGATTGCACTCAAGACCAATATCAGCTGGCAGCACTTTTACCCCGCCTGTTCAACGACGCCGTGGCAATTGGACGGCGTGATTTCGACATTGCTCCACGATGGCTACGATAAGGAAAAATTGTACGGCTGCAACAATCGGACCGTCGTGGTGGATGCGAAGCGTGGCGAGATTGATAACAGGCTACGGCAAGTCATTGTAGACAAGTACGACCTGCGCAATATCCACCTGTATGAAAAGGACGAGAAGTGGATTCGGTATCAACCCCGGACGAAAATGCTCGCGTTGGACAAGGTATACCCGGAGGGAATTCAGATTCCCAAACGACTGATTGGCTCAAGCGTCATTCATTTGCCAACCATGAAGACTCATGTGTTTACACAAGTGACTGGAGCGATGAAAAACGCCTTTGGCGGCCTGCTCTTCGAAAAGCGTCACTGGACACATAGCGTGATTCACGAGACGCTGGTGGACCTGCTTGCCCTTCAGAAGGAAATTCATTCCGGTATCTTTGCCGTGATGGACGGAACCTTCGCAGGTGATGGCCCGGGGCCCCGGTGCATGGTCCCGCACGTGAAGAACTACATCCTGGCTAGTGGAGACATGGTCGCCATCGATGCGGTGGCCGCCCAAATGATGGGCTTCGATCCGCTTTCGATCAGATACATCCGCCTAGCTCACGAACAGGGTTTGGGATGTGGAGACCCGCGAGAGATCGAGTTGGCCGGTGAGGACATTTCGAATGTCAATTTTCGCTTCCACTGTGGGGACACGCTTGCGAGCCGGGGACAGAAAATGATCTATTGGGGAACCCTCAAGCCGCTCGAACACTTCCTGCTCCGCACAGCCCTCGCTCCGTGGTCCTACTTGGCTTCGCGCCTTTATCACGATGTCTATTGGTATCCCCTGATTGGCCGCGCCAGAGTCAATCAGGCGCTCGCAACTGAGTGGGGGCGCCTTTTTTTGACGTACTGAATACACGGTCAGAGCCGTACCCCTCGCCTCTGATGTGACGACGCTCACAGCTAGTGTTTCGGATAAGCGATATGTTTTCAATAGATTCGGCAGCGTAATGCCGAAGCCTAGCGGGAACATCGAGATGGTAGCGACCGTTGTTGATCGGGAAATGCATCTCGGGCGAATCGATTCGACCGAGCCGGGTGATTCTGTTCTCCCGCTCGTGGTCGACCTAGACAATACCTTTGCTAAGACCGATTTGACGCTTGAGGCTCTACTGAAGCTCCTCAGGCAAGAACCTCTGTATTTCTTCTTCCTACCGCTGTGGTTGTTGAGGGGCAGGAATTATTTTGCCGGGAGAGTAGCGAGCCGCAGTTCTTTGGACGTTGAAGTTCTCCCATATCGGACTGAGTTTCTGGACTACTTGAAAACTCAGCGTGCCCGGGGGCGCAGGATTGTTCTGGCAACCACGGGGAGTGCGCGGATGGCTCAGCGAGTGGCCGCCTATCTGGGGCTCTTTGATGTGGTCCTCGCGACTGAGGGGTCGCAGAAGCCTTCCAACCATTCACAGCGAGAGAAGCTGGTTCTCACGTTCGGCGAAAAGGGCTTTGATTATGCCACGAGCGGGCGTACTGGTGCTGCCATATTGTCTTCGGCGCAGAGAGTAGTTCTGGTGAATCCCGGCATTAACGGGAGGCGCATCGCCTCAAGCAGAACAGAGATTGACAGGGTCTTTGAGGATCAAAGGCGACACGTGGGAGACTACCTGCAGCCGCTGCGTCTGCAGCATTGGCTCAAGAATATCCTCGTCTTTGTTCCTGTCTTTGCGGCACATCGCTTTTATGAAACGGTATTGCTTGAAAAGTCTCTGATCGCCTTTGCGGCCCTGAGTTGCTGCGCTTCAGGCGGTTATCTCTTCAATGATCTACTCGATCTGGCGGCTGATCGCCGCCATCCCCGGAAGCGGCTCCGCTCCTTTGCTGGAGGGAAGCTGCCACTCTCATACGCTTTCGTGATGATTCCGGGACTAGTTGGACTTGGCTGCGTTCTGGGTTTGCTCATTTCGCCGCTGTTTCCTGCAATGTTACTCGCTTATCTAATCCTGACCCTCATCTACTCTCTCTATATCAAGCGGGTGGTGTTGTTGGACGTGATCGTACTTGCGGGCCTCTATACTCTGCGAATCATGGCCGGGTCGGCGGCAGTCTCCATATGGCCTTCGCATTGGTTACTGGCCTTTTCATCGTTTCTTTTTCTGAGTCTGGCGCTGGTGAAGCGCTATAGCGAACTCGTGATCATGCGCAAGATCGACGGCGACCACGCCAAAGCGCGCGGCTACGAAATAGGGGACGCTGAGCTGCTCGCTGCCAAAGGGACGGCCAGCGGATACATTGCAGTGTTCGTTCTGGCACTTTACATCACCAGCGGTCCCGCAGGTTCTTTATATGGCCGCCACGAAGTGATCTGGTTTATTTGCCCGCTTCTGCTTTATTGGATTGGCCGAATGTGGCTGGTTGCCCATCGAGGGCAGATGAATGACGATCCAGTAGTGTTCGCAGCCACAGACTGGACCAGCCGAACCTTACTCCTGCTGATGATTGGCATCGCGGTGCTGGCGTTATGAGCCACTTTCTTAGACATCCGACAATGCGAACCGCTTCGATGGAAGCCAATAGAAGAGTGTGGCTCGCGGCAAGCTTATTGCTGATGTGTCTGGCCGCTTTGATCGCGCTCCGGATGCCCCGACTCATCGAAAATTCTCGTACCCTCGTTCCGATAACTCTTGCGTCCACTGCGGACGAGTCAGAACGTCGGCCGGGCACAAATCAGGCAGCCGCTGCATATCCAGCAGATGCCGGCACGACAATCGTGGATCTCCAGCAATTTCGGCAGACGAAATCCGTCCGCATTTCGTCCGGTGGAAGAGATGGCACGGCAACTCTAGTCAATCTCAATCCAACGATCGGTGCCTGGTATGTGCTCACCGTAGCGTGGAATGGGTCCGCCGAAGGAAGCTATCATCTCCACAATCCCGCGCCGCTCTCTCAAACACTCATGCTAGATGAAAAGTTCTCGTCAGGAATCGTCATCGTTGATCGCGGGAGCCGGCATCCTTGCAATCTCTTCAGTGGCTCTTCTGCCAATGCCCTGGACCAAGCCAGATCTTCCCAGAGCATCTTTTCTCCTCTATGTGAGGGTCGCATTTATCTCAGAAATCCTGCGAAGGGGCAGCGTACGGAATTAGAGGCGGCCACAGAGTTTCTGCGCAATCAGGTATGGGGCGGAGAAAAGGTGATTGTGCTGTTTCATCACCTCATGGAAAATAGTCATCGCGAAACAGGGAAGCTCTCTACCGAGGCGAATGCTCCAGGCAACGCGAAGGGCACGGGAACAGCCGGCGGCCTGCCACAGTCGGCTCTGATCGATCCCAAATATTCCGATCGAGCCATTTCCTCGACCAACATGGGGATCCAGGCGGCAGACCCTGAACGGAACGGCCTCCGTCCAGGTGAGTGGTATGCCGCGAGCGGAAATCCCGGTGTTTACATCAGCCTGCTTGAACCGAATTTTGTCGATCCGCAGATTTTGCAGAGCTACAAGGCGAGAGTCAACAGTTTGGATAGTACGGAGGCGTCCTCGCTTTGCTATTTGGTTGCGTTGGATCTTGATCAGTTCGAACTGGCTTATGCTCTCGGGACGGAATATCCCGGGGTGGGTTGGTCTCAACACATTTTGCCGCAAATGCGGGACCCGAGGCTGCCCGGCCCGGATGGTATCGGAAACATTGGACCTCTGGTTTCTACTGGCCTTATCAGCCCCGAAGATGCGCGGAGGACCGTAGCAACGTTTACCGGCGGATTCAAGCGGGAGCACGGAGCATTCAAATATGGAGATCTCGCTCAGAAGAACCACGGTAGCCACTATGGCTTTATTGAGGACGGTGTCGTATTCAGCAAACTCCAGCCCGGTCTGGCGACAATCCTGGTGTTCAATGACGGCAAGTTAGAGATGAAAACCTGGGAAGAAGCAGATAATGGGCTTCTATCCCGGGTCAAGTACGCCCGACAAAACGGCGTTTCGCTTGTCGAGTTCGACGAGGCTTCGCACTCGACTGCTCCTGGTGCGCTTGTCAATCGCTGGGGGCCAGGAAACTGGTCGGGTTCCGAAGATATGAAACTGCGTACTATACGCGCGGGCGTCGGTCTGCAGAGGAGCGGCGGAAAGCAGTTTCTGGTCTACGCGGTATTTTCAGACGCAACACCTTCAGCGATGGCTCGTATCTTCCAGGCCTATCAGTGCCAGTACGCCATGTTGCTGGACATGAACGCTCTCGAGCATACCTATCTGGCTGTATATCGTAGATCCGACTCGAAGCTGTATGTCGACCACCTTATACAAGGAATGAGTCAGGTGGAGAAGTCTTCTGGTGGGGAAATTGTTCCGCGCTTTCTGGGGTATCCCGATAACCGGGATTTCTTTTATCTGATGCGCCGCAATCCGCAATGAAGGAGGTTGGCTATGAGAGTGTCGTTTGCGCGAGGTCTCAGGTTGCTGGTCCTTTTGAGTTGTTTGGGCCTAATCCCGTGTGTTGCCAGCACACAGTCATTACAACAACAGAACGATGCGCTATTTAGACAGCTGCAGAGCATTCAGAATATAGATGATGACGAAATCATCGCGATCAAGAAGATATTTGCCCATTCCGGATACATCGGTCAGGGTAACCCGGCGATTACTCAGCATCCCGTCACACCTGCGGAGTGCGAGGACAAACTCAGGCAAATGGGAATTCATTATGATAATCCCAGATTTGAGAAAATCTGTAAGGCCAAATACATGGCGCCACTTTACGATCCGTCAAAACAGCAACCGGAAGACGCGAAAGCCTGCATCGACCAATTTGAGTTTCCCGATATCCCGTGTGCATACCCGGTTGTCTGGGTAAAGGCTCGCGAAGCCGCGGAAATCTGCAGCGCCGAGGGCAAGCGCCTGTGCGATGCGCATGAATGGGAAGGCGCCTGTGCGGGAGATCTTGAACCTCCGGATTATCGGTTCGACCTTGCCAAGGGGGTAAGTCCCGACGAGGGAATCCGACGCATGCGATATGCCCACAACCAGGCTGACAGCCCCACGAAATCCTGGAGCTACGGTCCCCAGTACGAGAAAGGCATCTGCGCAACCTCAGGGCATAAAACTCCCGGGTGCAATGGAGGAAGCTGGACTGGTTGCGGGTCCAATACCTTTCCAGCGGGAGACTTTCCCGGCTGCCACAGCTCACTGCAGGTTTATGACTTAAATGGCAATGCTGCGGAACACATGAATCTACCCCTTAACGAGAGCCAGATGTCGAGCCGCGGCAGCGTCGAATTAGGGTACACGGAGATGAAGGGCAGCTGGTTCATCTTCGATACTTTTAGAGCGCACGAGGACTGGTGCCGGTGGCGTGCGCCCTTTTGGCATGGAACTCGAGTGATGGATGAGCACAGCCACGCGAACTATCATCTGAGTTTTCGCTGTTGTAAAAGCCTGAACTAGGCGCCGCGAATGTGACGAACGGTTCACGTTTCGCGACCTCGCCGTTTCATCGTTCCAAGAGACTGAGCGGCCTTGTCTGAAGGTCCTGTGCTGTTGAATTGGATCCCCACGGATTAGGGATGGGTCCCTCATAGCTCAGAATTTTGGCGAGCATCGGATCGCGCAGAACGTCGTATATAGATTGACGCTTGCCATCGATCACGACCGTGTCACTGATGAGGCGAATGCCGTGGCTGTAGTCGGCATAAAAGGCACCGTGCACCGTGCTGAGAGGCTGAATCGGTTCACCGATCGCGCGATGCCAGCCATAGATGGCAATCTTTCCTTCGTTGTTGGCGAGCCGGTTGGTGACCACTACATCCTTTTTATGCCCGGCGATCAGCTCGCCCAGTGGAACGCCGTGAGCGTGAAGCTGCTCCTGAATCATCTGATTGTGAGTCCGATAGTATTCCGTCGATCTCATCTGGGGTCCGGCAGTCATTGGCTGAGGAGAAAGATGAAAGGCGGACTGGGCATAGATGGCATCCACTATCTTCCTAGTGGGCAATATGAAGCCAAATTGACTGGCGACCGTTTCCGCAGTGTAGAGGTTCATCGGAATCCGCAAAAAGTCGTCGTCCGAGCCAATAGCCAGGTAGTCCGGAGTAACGAAGATAGTTGCGACAAGTGGTTTGCCACCCGGGGCGTCATAGCGGAGTTCAACCGGCACCAGCTTCCTCAGGAACTGGGGAAGGTTGCCGTTAAGCAACTGATCCCGGATGAGTTGTTCGCGCTGTCCGGAATCCATCTTTAAGATGAACGCAGCGAACTGCGATCCGGTGAGTGCTTGACTCGATCTTAGAGGAATGGTCGCCGCCAGACTTTGGATGGACACCGTCTGCGCGGTCACATCCCTGGCTTTCATGAACAGGGGCGCTAAGGCCAATAGCGCCAGCAATGCCAGGGGCTTCATGGGGATACGTTTCGTGGTGTCCTCGCTGGCCCCCGACTACTCCAGGCCACACTATAATATTAGCCCTTATCGCGGGCCATGTCATTCGAATGAGAACCATTGGCGATACACTGGCTGCGCTGTCCAGACCCACCCCGCCATGGTTCTAGACGCCGGAAGGAAAGGTTTCCGCGGGTTCTCCATCCGTCATCTCTGCGATTGCCTCCAATGGCTCAACTGCGCGGGTCCGATCGAAGTGGATGATTGCGTCGAACTGATCTGAAAGGCGCGCCTCGAAATAGTGACTGGTGAGCTCAGACTCCGGCAGATAGATCACACCGATGGCCCGCTCAAGCATGGGCTCACTCAGTCCGTTTGCGACCTGAGAGCCGTGTTCGAGCGTCAGGAGAAATGCGAGCATCCCGGTAGTGTGGAATAGACCTTCGTAGCTGTCGGGTCTTGCGGGCCGTACCCGCTTCCGTTCGGCCGGGCCATCCCAGTTCGATGCTGCGGTAACTGTGCCGGTATAGGTGCTGAAGCCGATCAGACGGCAATCATTGCCGTATCGTTGACGGATAAGCTGGCCGACATTCCATTCGCCTGCTCTGTGCATCCGCGTGGCGCGAGCATCGCCAAGATGCGAATTGTGTGCCCATATAACCAGCTTTGGGCGGTGCTGCGTGAGTTCGAGATGTTCGGCCAGCGCATCGAAGGTTTCCGCCATATGTGCGTCGCGGAGATTCCACGAAGACACGCGTTCACGAAACATGGTCCGGTAATACTCCTCGGCGTTCCTCACAAGACGTGCGTTCTGTTCTGCAGAGAAGAAGTCTTCAGCGGCAATCCGTCCGTCTCTGCGAGCATACTCAGCGGCGCGCCTTCGCAACTCAGTCAGTTGCGCGACCACTTCGGACTCGCAGGTGTGGCTCAATCCAAATCCGGCAACATAGCCGTATGTCTGGGGGTCTTCGCCGAAGTGTTCAAAACAGGCATACCGATAGCGGGCGCGAGCTGCTCCATCCGGGTCAACTTTATCGAGGTAGGTGAGAACCGCTGCTATGGAAGCGTGCAGGCTGTAGAGATCCAGGCCGTAAAAGCCGACTTTGGCCGCCGACTCGGCAGGGAGGGAGTCGTTGTGACTACGAAGCCAGCCAACAAAGTCGAGGATGTCGGCATTGCGCCACATCCAGGCAGGGAATCGCTGGAATCCGCTGAGGGCTTCAATAGCTTCCGTGTCATGGCCCTGACTCTGCACGTATTGATTGACGCGATATGCATCAGGCCAGTCCGCCTCAACGGCGATGGCGGTAAAGCCCTTTTCGCGAATCAAGCGTTTAGTGATTTGCGCACGTTCGCGATAGAACTCGTGAGTTCCGTGAGAGGCTTCGCCCAGCAATACAAAACGGGCATCGCCGATCAGGTCCATTAACGGATCGTAGTCGGCCGGACCGCCTGTCAATGGATGAGCGGCATCCCGTATCAGATCGACATTGATGGAAAGACTTGTGTCGAGCATAGGATCCTCCAGCTTCAGGCTCTTGTTCGTGGAGAAGTCAGCGTTTCAGCAAGGTCGGCCTCGGGCTTGCTGCGTAGCTCATCAGGTTGCTCCGGGGCCATCTCTTTTCCCTCGCTGCTTCCGCCTCGCCCAAGGTACTGGACGAACCACTCCGCGGCTGCCTGCGCAACCTGCTCCAGCGTTCCCGATTCCTCGAAGAGATGGGTTGCTCCCGGAATGATGACCAGCTCCTTGTTCCTGCAATTGAGTTTGGCCATGGCCCGATAATTCAGCGTGATGACTGTCTGGTCGAGACCTCCGACAATGAGCAAGGTGGCGGCGCGGACCTCGCCGAGAACATCCGCCGCGAGATCGGGTCTGCCTCCGCGAGAGACGACTGTATCAATCAGGGTTGGAAGCCGGGCCGCAGCCACGAGCGCGGCAGCCGCTCCGGTGCTGGCTCCGAAATATCCGATGGGGAGGTCCCTGGTAGTCGCAGCCCGTGAGACCCATTGCGTTACTTCAACCAACCGCTGGGCCAGAAATCCGATACTAAAACGCAGCTCAGCTGTCCGGCGGTCGATGGATTCTTCTTCGCTCGTGAGCAGATCGAAGAGCAAGGTGGCCAGTCCTTTTCTCTGGAGCACCTCTGCGACATATCGGTTGCGCGGGCTGTGGCGGCTGCTGCCGCTCCCATGAGCAAACAGAACAAGTCCCCTTGGATTCTCCGGTAAGCACAGCGTGCCTGCCAGCCTTGCGTTGCCGACCATAATGGAAACCTCGCGCTGATCAACGCCCGCAGGATCTGTTCCCGGACAATCCTGAGCGACGGTCTCCATCGAAAGTGAACGCTCGGCTCGACGCAGCAGGCTCATTACTTCCTCGTCAGAGACCTGCGAAAAATGCCTGTAAAACTGGCCTACCGCGTAGAAGTTCGCCGGAGTGAACAAAACAACGCATTCATCGGCCACAGACCGCAGCCATTTGCTCGTAGACATGGGTGCAACTGGCGCGGCGATAATAAGTTTCCTGGGCTTCATCTGACGCAATGCGCGAATGGCGGCATAGATGCTTGCGCCGGTCGCTATGCCGTCGTCCACCAGTATGACGGTCCGCCCTTCAACCTGGAGCGGGGGACGGTTGCCTCGATAAAGAACGGCGCGCTCTTCCAGTGTGGCTCTTGTTGCCTGCGTGATGCGCTCGATCTGCGCGCTGGAAATTCCTGCCGCGTCGATGATCTCCTGATCGAGGAACCGTCCATCCCCGGCTGCGACCGCGCCAAAGGCAAGCTCTTCCTGCCCTGGCACGCCGAGCTTTCGAGAGAGAAAAATGTCCAAAGGCAGATGCAGGGCATGGGCTATTTCAAAGGCTACCGGAACGCCGCCACGCGGAATCCCTAGCACAACTGCGTCCGCCGAGTTGGCGTACGATCTGAGCTGATTGGCCAACTGTCGTCCAGCGTCTTCGCGATCAATGAAAATCACAAGCCCTCCTTTTTCCACGGATGTTGGGGTTCCGAGAGGGTGCCGTATCAGCAATTATTGCCGCGTGACCGACACCTTATGCAGTGACGTGCGTCACCGGATACACGGGTAGGTCATCGCGAAGTTCTGTCCATCCGGCTGGGTTGAAGCCTCCCGATATTCTTTCCACCCAGCGTGGAGATGGATGAACTTATCGCAGCCCGTTTTCCGATTGGCTAAGGCTGCCGACAGGAGTCTGGCGACAGGGAGCCATTCGCGGTGTAGTGGAAATAAGTCTCATCGGCCTGCGAGGACTTTTCGAAGAGTAGAAGAACCTTGGCATGAAAGATCATGGAAAAGTGACTGGCGAGCCACGTCTCTTTATCCACCGGAAGCTCCTCCAGCTGGAATCGCGTGCCGGGTTCCACCCGCGCCAGAAAGCCTTCAATCATGACCGGATGGACAACCTCCGCCTCGACCTTTACCCAGCGAAATGAGGTCTGATCGATCCATAGTTTCCCCCGCATTCCGGTGAACACCGCTGCTTCTTTGCTCTTCGGCGTGTATCCAGGCCGCGGATGCGCCTCGAGAAGATAGGTGCTGTATGGCCCGATCTGTTGGGTGCCCGCCATCGTATACTCCATCGCGTCCGTCATTTGTTCCAGAAGATTTTGGTCTCTCCGCCTCTCTTTCTGATATTGGGCGATCCGCTGTTGCTGCTCTTGCGGTGTTTCGGCTTTTCGGTGCTCGACGGCGGCCTGAAACTTCCTTGCCTCGTCTTCGTCTTCCGCTGGCGAAAGGTCGTTACCGTTAATCGCAACCAAGCGATTATAGGGAGAACCTGCAATCATCAGGACCTGGTATGTTCTGGTCCCGTCTTTGGTGTGTTCTGTCCGGCAGAAATCGAAACCCGGCGCCTTCTCCCAATCCGTGCGAACAGCCTCAGCCGATCTGCTGACGATGTCGTGAACCGACGGTACCGTTTCTCGGCCATACGCCCAGACAACCAGAAGAGTCAGGCCAATAACTGATGCGAGTTGGACGCCACACCTTTTCATCCATTCCATCCAGGACCCTCCACCTGTTCGCTCAGTCGAGCATCGTCCGTGATCGAGCGCCTTCATAAAGTTTTACGAACGACAGGTTGTTGTAGGCGCCGACGTCCTGTGCTGACTATCAAGCGCTAAGCAAATATGGCCAATCTGGCAGGCCGACATAGTTCTCCGCGAGAGTGGTCTTCGCAGCGACAGAACTCGTTGTGTACTCGAGTTCTGCTAATTGTCGGCGCGCATCGAAGGG
This sequence comes from uncultured Acidobacteriaceae bacterium, assembly GCA_963724375.1. Classification (GTDB taxonomy): domain Bacteria; phylum Acidobacteriota; class Terriglobia; order Terriglobales; family Acidobacteriaceae; genus Silvibacterium. The sequence goes on along the minus strand of CAVRUM010000006.1, from coordinate 124,362 downwards.
ACATTGCCCAGGAATCCGGTGGAGCAGCAGCGTCATCCAAGCCGAAAACCGCTGCGCTTTCCATACCCGGCTCAGACATGTACTGGAGTAAGCATTCAGCAGGTCGTGCACACCTTCGCGGTAAAACTTTGTGATCGCGCGGCTAAGAAGATGGACGTCGGAAATTGCCAGATTCATGCCTTTTGCGCCCGTCGGCGGCACGATGTGCGCGGAGTCTCCGGCAAGGAAGAGGCGCCCAAACTGCATCGGCTCCATGACGACACTGCGCATCCCCGTGACGCTCTTTTGCAGCACTGGACCCTCGTTGAGTTCCCAGCCGTGATTGTCGCGCAAGCGGAGGTGGAGTTCCTGCCAGATGCGATCATCTGGCCATTCCCACAGGTTCTCATTTGGGTCGCACTGAAGATAGAGCCGGCTGACCTGCGGCGATCGCATGCTGAGCAGGGCAAATCCGCGCTCGTGATAGGCATAGACCAGTTCATCCGATGATGGCGGCGTCGCAGCGAGGATTCCCAGCCATGCGAACGGATAGGTCCGCTCATAAACGGTCAACGCGGCGCTCGGAATGCTCGGACGGGTTATGCCGTGAAACCCGTCGCATCCGGCAATAAAGTCGCAGGTGAGCTCACAGGACTCGTCCGCGTGCACGAATCGGACGGATGGGCGTTGGGATTCGAGATCGTGGAGTGTCGCTCCACTGACCTCAAAGAGGATTTCGCCGTCGTACTCCAGCCGCGCCTTGATCAGGTCTTTGACGACTTCATGCTGGCCGTAGACGGTGATCCTTTTGCCACCTGTGAGAGAAGGAAAGTCTATGCGGTGTCCTTCGCCATTGAAGCGGATCTCAATGCCATTGTGAACGAGGCCCTCGCGCTGCATCCGCTCACCCAGGCCGGCGAAGTTCAGGAGGTCGACGGTGCCCTGCTCCAGCACACCGGCCCGGATGCGTGCCTCGACATATTCTCGAGTGCAGTTTTCCGAAATGACGGATTCGATCCCTGCCAGATGAAGCAAATGCGCCAGCATGAGCCCCGCGGGGCCGGCCCCTACAATTCCGACTTGTGTACGGAGTTTTCGCATGATCAGTCCAGACCGCGGACTTCAGTTGGTTTTACCTGACGTTGAGTTTGCCAGATAGATTGTTCCTCCAGCGAACTCTACCAGGCAAAGAAGACGGTTTCGTCCGGTCCCTGAAGGATCACATCCCATCGGAACGAATTATCACCATCGCGTCGGGCCATCAGTGTGCGCCTGCGATCGGCCGGAACACCAAGCAGCACCGGGTCCGATTCATTTCCCGGCTCGCTTTCGAAGTACACGCGCGAGATGAGATGCCGAAGCAATCCGCGTGCGAACACCAGCACCAGCAAGTGCGGCGACTGCGTCCGCCCGTCTTCCATGCGAACGGCTAAGGGCCGGCCCATCATCACGCAGAAATTGCCGTCCAGATCTGTCGCCGCCCGTCTGAAATTATGCGGAACACTCCAGAATTCCAGCATCGCGTCGGGCACAGCAACGCCATCCCGGTCCAGCACCCTGCCTCGGATCGCGATCGTACCCAGTGGGGTTGCATCGTCGGTTGATGTGCCGTCGATCAGATAGTCGAGACCAATGCGGAAGTAAGGTCCGACCGTCTGTGAGCTGTTGGGTATCAGCCTTTCCGTTGTCATCGCGGACGTTCCTCAAATGGCGTCTCCGTCCGTCCGCGCAGCACGATGTCCCATTCATAGGCCAGCGCATAATCCGGTTCAGCGCGGCTCATATCGAGCTTCGAGACGAGCCGCCGGCGCGCCGCTTCGTCGGGAATGCTGTTGAAGATAGGATCCAGAGGCTGAAGCGGATCGCCGGGAAAATACATTTGTGTTACAAGTCGCGAAAGAATGCCTGCGCCGAACAGTGAGAAGTGGATGTGTGCCGGACGCCACGCGTTGTAGTGATTACCCCACGGGTATGGACCGGGTTTGATGGTTTTGAACCAGTAGTGGCCATTCTTGTCGGTCAGCGTTCTACCCGCGCCGGAGAAATTTGGATCGAGCGGCGCATCATGGCTGTCCACTTTATGCAGATACCGGCCCGCCGCATTCGCCTGCCAGACTTCTACCAGGGCTCCGCGCACGGGCTGGCCGTCTTCGTTGAGCACACGCCCGTGCACAAAGATTCGTTCTCCAATTGGATCTCCTGAATGTTGCGCAGTCAGATCGTTGTCGCCTTTGCGGATCAGTTCATGTCCGAAGACGGGGCCGCTTCTTTCCGTGGGGGTCTGAGGAAGAAGGATCAGCGGCATACGCGGCGAACGCGCAATCGATGAGACGTAGGGCGGGTAGTGGTATTCCGGCTGCGTCCCCGCCAAAGCCATCTCGACAGCAACAAGGTCGGTCATTGCCCCTCCTCAAATACGTTCGATTGCCAGCGCTATGCCCTGGCCCACTCCAATACACATCGTAGCGAGCGCCAGCTTCCCGCCAAACCTTTCCAGCTGATGGGCCGCCGTCATCACCAGCCGCGCTCCGCTCATGCCCAGGGGATGGCCCAGCGCAATAGCTCCTCCTGTCGCATTTACATGCTCGGCATCGTCGGGCAAGCCTAGTTGCCTCAGACACACGAGCGACTGGCTAGCGAATGCTTCATTGAGTTGAATCCAGTCGAAGTTCGCGATGTTCTTTTGCAGGCGCACGAGCAGCTTGTGTGTTGCGGGCACTGGGCCGATTCCCATCACGCGGGGCGGCACGCCGGCTGTGGCCATGCCAAGTATGCGGGCCCGCGGCCTCAATCCGTGACGCACGGCGGCGGTCTCTGAAGCGATGATCATCGCTGCGGCTCCGTCATTGACGCCTGACGCATTGCCCGCTGTTACCGAGCCACCGGAAAATAACGGCTTCAGCGCGGCCAGCTTCTCCGGGGTCGTGTCGGGCCGCGGGTGTTCATCGCGGTCCACGATGATCATCTCTTTCCTGCCGGCAAACGTAACCGGCACCATCTCCTCGTCGAAGAACCCGTCTTCCCACGCACGCGCGGTGCGCATCTGGCTGCGCCACGCGAAGGCATCCTGGGCGGCCCGTTCTACGACGTACTCGCGCGCTACGTTTTCTCCGGTTTCCGGCATCGAGTCGGTTCCATAGATCTCCCGCATCTTCGGATTCACGAAGCGCCAACCAATGGTCGTGTCGTAGATGTCCGCAGAGCGCTGAAATGGAGCCTCTGCCTTGGCCATGACGAAGGGCGCGCGCGACATTGACTCTACTCCACCCGCGATGACAAACTCCGCCTCACCACAAGCTATCGCGCGGGCGGCTGTCCCCACAGCATCCATGCCTGACCCGCAGAGCCGGTTGATGGTCGTTCCCGGAACTGTTTCGGGCAACCCCGCCAACAGCAATGCCATGCGCGCGACATTACGGTTGTCTTCGCCTGCCTGGTTTGCGCAGCCGAGCATCACATCGTCCAACGCGCTCCAGTCCGCGCGCGGACTGCGCCGCATTAGTTCCTGGATCGGCACCGCCGCCAGGTCGTCGGTGCGCACGGCGGCGAGTGTGCCTCCGTAGCGCCCGATCGGGGTCCTCACCGCGTCGCAGATAAATACAGGCCTCACGCGGACTCCTGACAAAGCGGCTCTTTCTGCGAGCGGCTCTCTTCCAATGGAACTTTTCGGCGTGTGCTTGCCGGGGTCGTCTGATGGTTCACGTTGTGATCTGTGGTGGTCACGGAATGATCGGCATTATGATGCGGGATGCTATCTTTGCACAAGTCTAGCGCGGCAATCAGTCTCCTGGGTCAAGATGAAAGTTGTGGAGTCCACAGTATTCCTTTATTACCCTTCATCGTCGAGGAAAGGAGCTGAGTAATGACTTCGCCGTATCGAGCCGATCACGTGGGAAGCTTTCTTCGACCCGCCGAACTGGTGGACGCGCGCCGCGCAAACCTAGCTATTGAGGATCTTGAGCCGCTCGAGGACCGGTATATTCTGAGCGTTCTTGAGCGCCAGAAGGAGATGGGCTTCGAAATCTTCACCGACGGTGAGCTGCGTCGCTCCAATTTCATGAGCGACTTCACCGATGCAGTCGAAGGCTTCGACTTCAACGACGCAGTCGGCCGCACTTGGAAAGATGCCTCCCTAACAACAGGGCAAACAGAGGCTGCAGTCAGCAGTATCAATGGGGTTGTTATTTCGCGGCTCCGTCGGCGACAGCCTCTTACCGGGCGCGAACTGCCGTTCTTGCGTAAGCACGCGCCGGGTGCCATCAAGATCACCCTGCCTAGCGCAACGCAGTTTCCGGCCATCTCCTTCAAGTACGGCATTACCGACATGACCTACAGCGATCCTTACGCTCTGCTGGCCGCTATTACGCAAATCATGGCCGATGACATTCGTTCGCTTGCCTCGAGTGGTATCTCCTACCTGCAGATCGATGCTCCCCGGTACAGCTACTACCTTGATCCCAAATGGACCGAGTGGATGGAAAGGGAGCTGCGTGTCGATCCCGCGCAGATGTTGACCGCGTCCTTGCGGGCGGACAACGCTTGTTTTGCCGCCGCGCTTCAACCCGGAGTTACGCTCGCCATACATCTCTGCCGTGGCAACAATCGCAGCCATTGGTATGCCGAAGGCGGCTATGATGCCATCGCCGAACGCCTTTTCAATGAACTGGCGGTCGATCGCTTCCTTCTCGAATATGACGATGAGCGTTCCGGCACTTTCGAGCCGCTGCGTCTCGTACCGAAGGGCAAAACGGTGGTGCTTGGCCTGATCAGCAGCAAACTCCCAGCACTCGAGCGCAAGGAAGATATCCTCCGACGCATTGAAGAGGCGGCAAAATTTCTTCCTCTCGAGCAGTTGGCACTCAGTCCGCAGTGCGGCTTCGCTTCTACGATGGAAGGCAATCTTCTCACCGAGGAGGACCAGTGGGCCAAGCTGCAGCTCGTCGTCGACACGGCCCGCGAAGTTTGGGGTTGAGGTCAGCGGGAAGACGAGGGGAACCTTAAGACTTGTATCAGGGAGCATCCGGGCGATTTCCTTAGTCCCGGCGAGGACATCGCACTTCCTGGTGTGACGCTTCCGCTCGCGCAGATATGATGCTCATGAGAGCGGCGTTACTTCAACGCTTGCTCTATTGCACTCTCCGCGAGCGAGGCCATGATTTTGTAGCCCGCATCTACGGGATGCAGCCCATCGGTCGCGAGATTCTCACGCAGTAAGCCGTGGTCGTCGACCATGGCGGAGAAGTAGTCGAGATAGATGAGTCCATTCTTCGCACAATAGTCTTTGAGCCATGCATTCAGCGCGAGAATCTTCGCCGGGTCGCGCTGCAGAAAGAAATTCTGTGCCTCGGGCGTATAGTCGTGCACCGGTGTTACCGACGACACGATCATTCTTATGTCGTTGGCCCGCGCCAGTTCCACCATTGAAGTGAAGTTTGCTTCAATATCCGGAAGGGAAATGGGCCCGGTATTGCCGGCGATGTCATTCGTTCCGGCCAGGATGACTACTACAGTGGGCTTGAGGGCGATCACGTCCTGGTGGAAGCGCAGGAGCATCTGAGAAGTGGTCTGTCCGCTAATGCCGCGATTGATGTATCCCTTGCCCGGGAAGTACCGGTCGAGATGCCAGCCGTCGGTGATTGAATCGCCGAAGAATACAACTCTTTTCTCACTGGGTCCTGGAGCACCCAAAACAATGTCAGCCTGCCGGTACCGGGAGAGCTGACCAAAATCGTTCATATAGGTCGGGATCATCGTTTCGCGGTAATGTTCAAGGCCACGGATGGACTCGACGGCATAGTTAACCTGTTGCTGCGTCGCCTGTCCGAGGCCGGGAATTGAGATCGTCAGAAGGAGCAAGATTGGAAGCCGCATGCAGAGAGGCTACCGCACGCGGAGGAGAGTGAACAGCGAGCCAGCGACTAATCTGACTAGGACAGGTCGAGTTCAATCATGGTGCAGTCATCGGTCGCAGCCGCAGTTCCGCAGAAGCAGGTGAGATTCTCGATGATCTCGTCAAGGTTGCGGCTCTTCGCGAAAGCATCTTCCATCCGATGGGTGCCGAAGAAGTCGCCGTCTTTATCCTCGGCTTCGGTGACGCCGTCGGTCACGGCCAGGACTCGCGTTCCAGGTTCAAGCTTCAATCTCTGGGATTTGAATGCTACCCCCTCCAGTAGCCCGACGGGAAAGTTCGACTCGCCAAGGGTCACGACGCCATTCGACGTTCTCAGCAAGGGATGAACCTGACCGCAATTAATGTATTCGAGCCACCCTTCCTTATCGAGCCGAAGAATGATCATCGTCGCGTATTTGCCCACGTCCTTGGCGCAGATGAAGCGATTTAGGGTCGTAGCAATGAAATCAAGTGGCTGTTCGGCGAGCATCTGGGCGTAGACCATTCCCTGAAGGGTTTGAGCAAGCATGGCTGCGGCGACGCCCTTACCGGAGACGTCGGCGATCACCACACAGACATGATCTCCGGCAGCTACGACGTCGAAGAAATCTCCGCCAACCTCCTTGCAGGGAACAAACCGGGCGGAAATCTTTGCGTAGGAGATGGCCGGAAGCTGGCGGGGCATGAGGCCCTGCTGGATCTGTCTCGCGATCTCCAGTTCTTCCTGCACGCGCCTGGCATTTTCTTCTGCAATGGCAAGGTAGGCATTGTCGACAAGCGCCGCAGCTTCGGCGGCGATCATTTTTAGCACGTCGTTGTCGACTTTTGTGAGGTGGCCGGGATTTAGCCGGCTGTCGAGATAGAGCACACCAAGGATTTCACCTCTCTCAAAGCCGGCGACGCTCCTGCGGCTGCGCAGAGGTATGCAAATGACCGTCCGGATATTCTGCGCAATGACACTGTCGCTGCGCACACCGGTTTCTGCACTCAGGGTATCGGTAACGATGAATTCGCTGGCACCCGAAATAGCCTGCTTGATGGCGCTGTGAGAAATTGTCGAATCGTCGGTGAGGTCGTTGCCTTTGCTGTCGAGGCCGACACTCAGAGTGAGGTGGCCGCTTGACTGGTCGCGGAGCATCACGTAACCACGCTCTACCTTGGTCAGGGTGAGCGTCGTCTCAATGAGTGCACGAAGAATCTGGTCGACCGCGCCCTCGTTGTTGAGTTTGCGATTCGCCTCAAGCAGCCAGGTGAGCCTCTCGATCGCGGTATTCGGCCCGGCGTCGGTTTTCAGCGGTCCGAGCAACTCGCGAATGGTGGAACCGGAGTGGGAACTGCGGACGCCGAAGCGAATGTAGGGCCCGTCGGGCTTGCCGAAATGCACCGCGTCGTTGGTGGAAAGCTTATGGCGCTTTACGGGGTTGCCATTGAGGAAGGTACCCCACTTGCTTTCTTTATCGACGATAAAAAACGCACCGTTTTCGTAAACAATCTCGGCATGCCTGCGCGAAACGAAGGCGTCTTCGAGAAGGATGTCGCTGCCCGGCTGGCGGCCGACCTTATAGGGAGTGTGTGCGAGCTCATGCTGGCTCTCGCGCGAGCCGTCAACCACAAGCACCGGGGTGATGGGAACATCCGACATCCAGGGAAATCTCCTGATATAGCTCGAACTTGGGGAAGGCGTTACGAGCGATTATAAACAGATGACAGTGGAGTGCCTGGAAACCGGCGGAGAGAAGTCTCCAGGAGCGGGCCACATAGTTGTAAGCGAGAAATCCGATCGATTTGCACCACAAATTGTTGCAAATATCGTTGACAACTGTCGCCTGGAGGGCTCACCATAAAACGTTTTCCTGAGGGAAGTGTGCCTCCCTGGCCCGGCGGTTATCCTAAAATGTCCGCCGGGCATTTTCTCGCTTTGGCGCACATCCAAGCAGGGAGACATGGACCAGAACAAAAGACCTCTTGAAGCCGGAATCGTCACAGATTTTGCCAGCCGGCTAAGCTATTCGGGCTATCTGCGCCTGCCCGAGCTCCTGGCGCAGCAGCAGCCTCTCTCCTCACCGCTGCATCACGACGAAATGCTGTTCATCGTCCAGCACCAGGTGGCGGAGCTGTGGATGAAGCAGCTCATCCACGAGCTTTCGGCGGCCATTCGATTTGTGCAGGACGATCAGCTCGACCCCTGCTTCAAGATTCTTTCCAGAGTAAAGCTGATCCAGATGCAGCTCTTCGATCAGTGGGGAGTCCTCGAAACCCTGACGCCAACTGAATATATGGAATTCCGCGGCGTTCTCGGCCATGCCTCGGGGTTCCAGTCGTGGCAGTACCGAAAGCTCGAGTTCCTGTTGGGAAACAAGAACCGTGATTCACTTCGTGTATTCGAGCATGATCCCGCGGTCTATGCGGAACTAGAGGTGGCCCTGGAGGCTCCAAGCCTCTACGACGAATTCCTCATGCACCTTGCGCGCCGCCGCCTGCCGATTCCACCCGAATGTATCCACCGCGACTGGAGCGAATCACACCAAAAGAGCGACGCATTGGTCGAGGTGCTTCGCACGATCTACGAGCATCCACGCGAGTACTGGGACGCTTACGAGATGTGCGAGAAGCTGGTCGATGTCGAGGAATACTTTCAGCTCTGGCGCTTCCGCCATATGAAGACGGTGGAGCGCATTATTGGATTTCGCCAGGGGACCGGCGGATCGTCAGGCGTAGCGCTCCTGCGGCAGGCTCTCGAACTGACATTCTTTCCCGAACTGCTAGCTGTGCGCACGGGGCTCATCCAGAAATGAATGGGGAGATCGAGGCGGCGGTAGCGGCACTGGGCAATGCCTCATTGCGCGAATCGGAGATCGAGCGCCACATCGCGCCACTTTTCTCGCGAGTGTTGTCGACCGATCGCGTCTATCTCGCCAACCACTCACTCGGCCGGCCGTTGGATGCGATGGCAGACGATGTAGCTGAAGCCACGACCCTCTGGTATGAGCGGCTGGGAGATGCCTGGGATGCGTGGCTGGAAGAGCGCGAGGCGTTTCGAGCGCGCATCGCGCAACTTATCGGGTCGCCGGTCGCCGGTTGTGTTGTGCCAAAAACATCTGCCGGTCAGGGCTTGCGCGCCGTTCTGAATGCGATGCCGGGAAAGCCGCGTGTCGTCAGCACGCGCGGAGAATTCGACTCGATCGACGTGATCCTGAAGCAGTATGCGGCTCTCGGCCGCATCGAGATGCGGTGGATCGAAGCCGATTCGTCGGGGGATTTCTGTATCGAGCCGTTGATGGAGGCGGTGAGCCGCGGGGCGAATCTTGTGGTTGTTTCCCAGGTCTTGTTCATGACCGGCCAGATCATCGAAGGCCTCGACCGCCTCGCCGACTTATGCCATCTCCGTGGGGCACGTCTGCTTGTCGATTCGTACCACGCGATCGGCGTGATCCCTGTCGATGCGGCTGCGCTGCGCTGCGACTTTATGATCGGCGGGAGTTACAAATATCTTCGCGGTGGCCCGGGAGCCTGTTTTTTGTACATCTCGCCGGATGCCCTTGAGGGTGGGTTACGGCCGTTGGACACGGGATGGTTCGCCAACGCGGAGGAATTCGCGTATCAGCGACCTGATCCGCCGGTACTGAAAAAAGGAGGCGATGCGTATCTGGAGTCAACGCCTCCGATCCTTACCTGGTATCAGGCCCGCAGCGGGCAGCAATTCACGCTGGCGATGGGAGTCGAGCGGCTTCGCGCCTACAGCCTTCACCAACTTGCCTCTCTGCGCGAGCATCTTGCCGCAGCGGGAGTGGACTCCGTGATTGGCGGAGATGCAGGCCACGGTGCGTTTCTCGCGATCCGGCTTGCGTCTGCGACACAATTGCCGCCGTTGCTGCAGGAGCAGGGCATCATCACGGATGCGCGCGGAGAATGGCTGCGGTTATGTCCTGATTGCCTGACTCGCGACGAGGAGCTGCGGTACGCCGCTTCAGTGCTGGGAGATCTCCTGCAGGGGAGGCGTGAGCCTTTGAGCGCTACTTCCCGCTAGCCTCATCCAGCGCAATGTTCAGCGCCAGCACATTGACCCGAGGCTCGCCTAGGATGCCGAACTGACGACCTTGAATATGGGCCATGACAAGCTGACGGACAGCGTCGTTGTTCATGTGCCGGGCTGCGGCCACCCGGTGCACCTGATAGAGAGCGGCTGCCGGCGTGATGTCCGGATCGAGACCGGACGCTGAGGCAGTCACGAGATCGATCGGCACGGGTTGGCCGGGATTTGTCTTCTGATAGGTCGCGACATCTCCGTTGATGCGGTCGACGAGCTTTTTGTTCGACAGCGCGAGATTCGAACCGCTGGAGTTGGCCGCGTCGTATCCGTTGCCTGCCTCGGAAGGCCGTCCGTGGAAGTATCCGTCGCTCGTAAAGCTCTGGCCGATAATCGCAGAGCCGATGACCTGACCGTTCCTGGTGATCAACTGCCCGTCAGCTTTATTGCGCCACAGAACATGAGCTAATCCGGTCATGGCGAGGGGATAGACCAGCCCGAGCAGGATGGCCGTAATTACTGTGAATCGAATTGCAATCTTCAACGTTGAGATCATTTCAGTGTCCTTATGCGAGCCTCAGCGCCGTGATGATCAGGTCAATAGCCTTGATGCCGATGAAGGGCACGATCAGGCCGCCTACTCCATAGATCAAGAGGTTTCGCCGCAGCAGGGACGCCGCAGACATCGGCGCGTACTTCACACCTCTCAGAGCCAGCGGAATGAGCGCGATGATGATCAGCGCATTGAAGATGACGGCCGATAGAATTGCGGAATGTGGCGTCGCCAGCCGCATGACGTTAAGCGTACCCAGCACAGGAAACACCCCAGCGAACATTGCGGGAATGATCGCGAAGTACTTGGCAACGTCATTGGCAATCGAGAAGGTGGTCAGCGCGCCTCGCGTCATCAGCAGCTGCTTGCCTATCTCGACAATCTCGATCAGTTTTGTGGGGTTCGAATCGAGATCCACCATGTTGCCGGCTTCCTTGGCGGCCTGCGTGCCGGTGTTCATCGCCACGCCCACATCGGCCTGGGCCAGTGCCGGAGCATCGTTGGTGCCGTCGCCGGTCATTGCCACGAGCTTGCCTTTGCTTTGCTCGCGCTTGATTAGGTCCATCTTGTCCTTAGGCTTGGCTTCGGCAAGGAAATCATCGACGCCGGCCTCGCGCGCAATGACCGCCGCTGTTAAGGGGTTATCGCCGGTGATCATGATGCTGCGGATGCCCATGGCCCTGAGACGCGTGAGGCGGTCCTTCAAGCCGCCTTTAACGATGTCCTTGAGATAGACGACTCCAAGCGCTGTCGCATTCTCGGCGACAACGAGGGGAGTGCCGCCCAGCCGGGCGATCTCCTCGACTTTATCGCTCACTTTGCGAGGTAGCGATGAAGCCTGCTCCTCGAGAAACTTGGCGATGGCATCTGCTGAACCCTTGCGGATCTTCAGTCCGGGAAGGTCGACGCCTGACATGCGGGTCTGTGCGCTAAAGGGGACAAATTCGACGCGCATGCCTGCCAGATCCCGTCCGCGGAGGTTATACATCTCCTTGGCCAGTACGACGATGGATCGGCCCTCTGGGGTCTCGTCAGAGAACGACGCGAGCTGCGCTGCATCCGCCAGCCTCTCGATGCTGACGTTTGGAGCAGGGAAGAATTCGGTCGCCTGGCGGTTGCCGAGGGTGATGGTGCCGGTCTTGTCGAGCAGCAGCGTGTTCACGTCTCCTGCCGCTTCGACCGCGCGGCCCGACATGGCCAGCACGTTGTACTGCACCAACCGGTCCATGCCAGCGATGCCAATGGCCGAAAGCAGCCCGCCGATGGTCGTCGGAATAAGACACACCAACAGCGAGACAAGCACGAAGACGGTCTGCGGAGCAGTGGAGTAGATAGCGAACGGCTGGAGCGTTGCAACGGCAAGCAGGAAGATGATCGTCAGTCCCGATAGAAGAATGCTTAGTGCGATTTCGTTCGGGGTCTTCTGTCGCGTCGCGCCTTCTACGAGCGCGATCATGCGGTCGAGAAAGGTCTCGCCGGGATTCGATGTGATCCTGATCTTGATCCAGTCGGAGAGGACCCGCGTGCCTCCCGTCACTGCGGAGCGGTCGCCTCCGGCCTCGCGAATCACGGGCGCCGATTCGCCTGTGATTGCCGACTCGTCGACCGAAGCGACGCCTTCGATAACCTCGCCATCGCCAGCAATGAATTGGCCCGCCTGGACCATGATCACGTCGCCGGAGCGCAGCTGCGAACTGGACACGGCCTCGAGCGCACCCTCGTTCGTGTACCGGTATGCCATGGTCTCGCCCTTGGCTTTTCGCAATGTGTCGGCCTGGGCTTTGCCGCGCCCTTCGGCCATCGCCTCAGCAAAGTTGGCAAAGAGCACCGTGAACCAGAGCCAGAGAGTGATCTGCAGGTTAAAGCCGATGGGTTGATGCCGGACCGCGTCCTGAATCAGCAGCGCACTTGTGACCACACTGCCAACTTCGACTACGAACATCACCGGGTTCTTGACCATCACCCGCGGGTTGAGTTTCTTAAGCGAGTCGATGACCGCCTGGCGAATGATGCCTGCGTTCCAGAGATTTTGCCGTTGTGCCATGGTTCTTTTCGTGTCCTAAAAGAGCACTCCGTGCTGCAGCAACAGGTGTTCGAGTATCGGCCCGAGGCTGAGCGCGGGAAAGAATGTCAGCGCGCCGACGATCAGAATCACGCCGGTGAGCAGGATGGTGAAAAGCGACGAATTCACCGGAAAGGTTCCGGGGGAAGGCGGCACGCTCTTCTTGAGGGCGAGGTTTCCCGCAAGCGCCAGCATTGGGACCATCATCAGAAAACGGCCAGCGAGCATCGTGAATCCCAGGCTGATGTTGAACCAGTTGGTGTTCGCGTTGATTCCGGCGAAGGCCGAGCCATTATTGCCTGCGCCCGAAGTGAAGGCGTACAGGATCTGGCTCAGGCCATGAGGGCCGGGGTTGGTGATGCCGTTGAGACCCGCGTTGCAAAGCAGGGAAGCGGCGGCCAGCACAAGAATCAGCAACGGAAAGATGAGGACGTAGAGCATTGCCATCTTCACGTCATAGGCCTCGATCTTCTTACCTAGATATTCCGGCGTTCGCCCGACCATGAGCCCGGCGATGAAGACCGACAGCACGACATAGATCAGCATTCCGTATAGGCCGGAGCCGACTCCGCCGAAGACGATTTCGCCGAGCATGATGTTCGACAACACGACCATGCCGCCAAGTGGTGTGAAGGAGTCGTGCATGCTGTTGACGGCGCCGCAACTGGCGTCGGTCGTGGCGGTCGCAAAGAGTGCAGAGTCAGCAATGCCGAACCGAACCTCCTTGCCCTCCTCGTTGCCACCAGACTGCAGAGCCGTCGTCCGCTGGTCGACGCCGTGCAGCAGAGGGTGCGGATGCGATTCCGCCCAGTACACTGTGACGAGCCCTACGGCAAACAGCAGCGCCATGCATGCGAACACTGCCCATCCATGTCCGGGTGATTTGGTCATACGGCCGAGCGTTACTGTTAACGCTCCCGGGATGATAAAGATGGCCAGAATCTCCAGGAAATTGGACACCGGTGTAGGATTTTCGAACGGATGGGCGCTATTGGTATTGAAAAAGCCGCCGCCGTTCGTACCGAGCATCTTGATTGCCTCCTGCGAAGCAACCGGGCCCTGGGCGACTGTCTGATTCGCGTGCTCGAGCGTCTGCGCCTGGGTGTACGGCTTGAGGTTCTGCACGACGCCTTGGGAGACGAGGACGAGGCCGAGGACAACTGAAATGGGCACCAGCACATAAAGAAGTGAGCGAGTAGCATCCACCCAGAAATTGCCGATGGTGCTCGCCTGTTTTCGGGCGATCCCACGGACCAGAGCTATCGCAACTGCAATGCCTACGGCCGCGCTCAGAAAGTTGTGATAAGCCAGCCCTGCCATCTGGGTGAAGTAGCTCATCGTCACTTCGGGCACGTAAGACTGCCAGTTGGTGTTGGTGGTGAACGAAGCCGCCGTGTTCCACGCAAGCGCGGGCGATACGCCCGGCCATCCCTGCGGATTCCACGGAAGGTGAAGTTGCAGCCGCTCAATCAGGTATGTCAGCACGAGAGACACGAAACTGAAGAGCAGCATCGCGGCGCTGTACTGGCGCCAGTTCATCTCTTCGTCTGCATTCACTCCGAAGAGCCGATAGAGCAGACGCTCGACCGGTTTTAATACCGGATCGAGAAACGTACTCTGGCCCTCAAATACTCGCGCCATGTAGATACCCAGAGGGCGCATCAGGATTACCAGGACCGCGAAGTACAGCAAAAACTGCAGCCATCCGTTCGCAGTCATTTCAGAATTTCTCCGGGTACAAGAGGGTCACCACCAGATAACCGAACAGCAGAGCGGTAATGATGACGATAATGATCGTAGTAATACTCATAGGCATTGTTATCCAGAGATCTATTTCAGGCGTTCACAGGCTTTGGCATACGCAAGGGCGATCGCGAAGAATGCGACAGTGAAGACGGCCATCAGTAAGTCAAACATCTCGTTCCTTTCGTTGTCCTATTGACTGCTACCACGCGCCCTGTTTTCCTCCGTACCACCACACCAAACCAAGAGTGACCGTCGGCTGTGCATTAGTAAGTACGCCGGGTCGGCTGGTCAGGAAGTAGTTCTGGTTGCTCCAGTCATACCGGTACTCGAGAAATGCATCGAGGCTGTCGGCCGCCTGAAATTTTAGCGTGGCGGTGCCTTCCTTGAGCGCTTGGCTCACATTGCTGAACAGCCCCTGCGGGTCTGCCATGTACTCGCCGCGCAGCGCCAGCGCCAGTTTGGGCGTCCATTGATACTGCACGTAACCGGCACCCCCCGCGGCGTGCGACGGCGCGGATGATTGCCCGGGTGCGGCATTGGCCCATTCCCGCTCGATCTCGTAATCGGCTTCTCCTGCCAGCGTAAGCTTGGGTGCCGCATTCCAGGTTGCATAGCTGTCGAAGATATGTAGCTTGCCGTTAGGTGCGGGAATGATCGGCTGGTAGCAGAGTCCTGGCTGCACGGGAGCCGGCCCGCAACTGGCCACTTCCGTAGTATCCGGATGGTCCTGCCCGACGTAGTAATTCACAGTCCAATTCGTCGACTTGGTCGGCGCATAGTTGAATCCGAACAGCTCGTCCTTGTAGGAGTTGGTGGGTTCTGACTGCTCTGTCCCGTTCACGATCCAATAGTCAGCAGTCAGCTTATCGTTGATGTGATAAGCGGTGCGAACACCCTGGTGGTAGAAAGGAAGAAAGTTATACCAATAGGACCGGCTATAGTTCATCTGGTCCTTGGTGTAGTTACCTTCTATCCCTAACGAACTCGACCACTTGCCGAAGTCAACCTGCAATCCTCGCCCTGCCGGGAAGACATAGCTGCCATATGCTTGATAAATGTCCTGGTAGATTTGCGGTCGCCGCTCGTTTGAGGGATTGCCCTGAAGTGTGTCGGTCGCCTGTCCGTACTGCAAATCAAGGCGAAAGCCGTAGCGTCGACCGGTGCCCGGATCGGGTGCAAGCTCGAAGATCAGACCGGTCTGATTGATGCTGAAGACATTGCTCAGAACATCGTAGGCGCGGAGATAGTTCACCCGTCCGATGGGATCGTTGAAGTTGTATTCGTAATAACCGTCAAACAGGAAGTTGAGTGTGGCACCGCCCGGGAGTTCTGTGGGAACAATCGGGGCTTTTACAGTGTTCGTCGTGGGCACTTGCTGGACCGGATCGGCGAGTGACGTAGTCTCATCGGATCCCCCTTTTAAGCCATCGGCTGCAGTTGCCAGAGCGGCGGCGGCTGCAGGTCCGTCGTGATTCGAGCCGCTCGCGCCGGGTCGCTGCCTATCCAGTTCAGCCTCGAGCGCCGAGACGCGGCTCGCGAGTGCCTTAACTGTCTCGCGGAGCTGCTGGATCTCTTCCGATCCTGCCGTTTGTGCCTGGCCGCTACCAGATTGCAGAAGGAACGGGATGAGAAGAAGGCGAAGATTTCGACTTAATCCCGAAAGCCCTCGCGAATGTATCCTCATAGGCACAGCACTACCAGTAAACCGTTACGGTGCTAAGCCCCTGATAAGGAATTTATAAGGGAGTCATAAAGGACTGCATTTGCGCTGGGATTCCTACTCTGGGATGCCTTCAGGCAGGAATCGGTATCCGACCCAAGGCTCGGTCTGGATGTATTCCTTCTTCGTTTCGCCCTGCAGCTTCTTTCTCAACTGGCCAACAAAGACGCGGAGATATTCGGGCTGTTGTGCAGACTGCGCTCCCCATACGGAGGTCAGCAGGGTCCGGTGAGTAAGTACTTTGCCCGCATTGCGCGCGAAGAGCAGCAAAAGCTCGAACTCTTTGGGCGTAAGGTGAACCGGCCGCCCGCGCACCTGGGTGGAGTGCGCCGCCACGTCGATCAGAAAATCTCCGTTTTCGATAGGTGCATCGGTCACGCGCTCCGGAGCCCGCCGCAAGTGCGCGCGCACCCGCGCGAGTAGTTCCTGAATACCGAAAGGTTTAGTTACATAGTCGTCCGCGCCCGCATCGAGAGCTTCTATCTTGGAGCGCTCCTGATCGCGCACAGAGAGCACCAGGATCGGCGCTTTGCTTAGCTTTCGCGCCTCGCGGCACAGTTCGACGCCCGTCATCCCAGGCATCATCAGGTCGGTAATCATGAGGTCGGGAGACCATTCTTCGAAGGTACGCAGGGCCTCTTCAGGATCATTCGCCGCACGTACATCGTATCCTTGTGCGCTAAGAGCCGTGCGTAGCACGCGCGTTATTTGTATCTCGTCATCCACAACGAGTATTCGTTCCGGCATCGACTTTCCTTCTGTATCATCGCCACTGTTATGGAAAAGGATACAGCGAGAATCCGCGGAGCGCTCATCAGGGCCGGTGGCTTCACGCTGGCTGCGTTCGCACTTGTCTACGTGTTTCGGCGGCTGCTGCATGTGAACGAGACAACGGTGGCCCTTAGTTTTCTGGCCGTTATTCTGGTTGCCGCATCGCGATGGCGTCTGGCCTATTCTCTCTATCTCTCGTTCCTTTGTGCGATTCTCTACAACTACTTCTTTTTGCCTCCCATTGGGCGGCTGACGATAAACGATCCGCAAAATCTCGTTGCACTCACGGCTTTTCTCGGAGCCGCTCTCCTGGTGAGCCATCTTTCCAGTCGTGCTCGCACCGAAGCGGAGCTGGCCGAGTGGCGGCGGCGCGAAGTGCAGCAACTCTACGAATTCAGCCAGGAGTTGCTTCTGCACGACGATCTGAGCATAGTGGCGCGTATTACTCCGTCAATTGCAGCAGCAATTTTCGGATTTCGCGCAGTTGCACTTTACGTTCGCGAAGGCGACGCCGCCTACTATTCCGATCCTGGCAATGAACTGGTTCCGCTGGCGAATCTGAAGAGCGCAGCCGAGGCTCCTGAACCTGTTGTTTCTTCCACCGGCGATCTTCACATCATCCCGCTGGTGCTCGGGATGCGCTCGCTGGGGGCCATGGCAATTCGCCCGAGCGAGCACTCTGCCAACATCTTTGAGGCTATCGGAAGCCTTGTGGCAATCGCCCTCGAGCGTGCCGCAGCACTGGAGCGCACCAGCCACATGGAGGCCGCACGCGAGAGCGAGCGACTACACACTGCGCTGCTCGATTCTGTTGCACACGACCTGCGGACGCCGCTCACGTCGATTCGGGCCGCGGCAACCACGCTCCTCAGTCAGCCGGCGATGGGCGATGGACCCCGCCGCGAGATGTACGTCGTCATCGAGGAGGAGAGCGCGCGCCTAGATCGGTTGATCGGTCAGGCTATCGAAATGGCCCAGCTCGATGCCTCAAGCATTCATGTTCAGGTAAAGCCGGAGAGGATACGCGAGATCATCGCGCTCGCTCTTGAAGAAGCCCAGCCCCTCCTAGGCGAGCGATCGGTCGAGGTGCAAGTTCCGGATGATCTGCGGCCTGTACGCCTGGATCGGAGGCTCATGCGGCGCGTGCTGCGCCATCTGATCGAAAACGCGGTCAAATATTCCCCTCAAGGGTCGCCTCTGCGTATTTCCGCCCGAATCGATAATGACCGGCTGCTGGTCAGCGTCGAGGATTTCGGGCCCGGCATTGAGGAGTTCGAAAGGCCGCTCATCTTCAGGAAGTTCTACCGCGGCCTCAAGCAACGCGACCACAGCTCGGGAAGCGGCATGGGGTTGGCCATAGTCAAAGCCATTCTGGATGCGCATGGCGGCGGTATCGATGTCGTCAACCGACCATCGGAGGGCGCTCGGTTTACTTTCTGGCTCCCGGTTAAGAGCACGGAATCAGCCGTTTAGTATGATGGGTGCGTTATGCTGACCCGGCGAACCTTCCTCAAATCCTCGGCAGCCGCTATTCCAGGGCTGGCTTTGCAAAATCAGGGCGGTGTCACAAAGCCGCATCATCCGATCGGCGTTCAGCTCTACACAGTGCGTAACCTGGTGGAGAAGAATCTTCCTGGTGTTCTCAAGCAGATCAGCGCCATCGGATATCAGCAGGTGGAGACCTACTGGAACGTCTACGTGCACCCGGCGAAGGAACTTCGTCAGATGATCGACGGAGCGGGGCTTAGCGTTCCGAGCGGTCACTTTGACTATGAGGGGTTTGAAGGGAAGCTCGATTATGCGAAGCAGCTGGGTGTGAACTGGATGGTTTGTCCCATGCTGCCGAAGAACATGCAGTCGTCATGGCAAGGCTTTCACGCGGCGGCCAAGCAGTTCAACGACTGGGGCAAGCGTGTCGCGGACCTCGGAATGCGATTTGCCTTCCATAATCACGATTACGAATTCAAACCCTATGACAACGGCAAGACGGGTTATCAGATTCTGCTCGACGAAACGGATCCGAATCTAGTCTTCTTTGAGATGGATTGCTATTGGATCACGCAGGCTGGCCAGGATCCAGTCGAGATGCTGCATCGACTGGGCAAGCGCGTTCGCATGATTCACCTGAAGGACCGGAAGCCGGGCTTTCCATCGTCATATGACATGGAAGCTTCCTCGTCGCACTTCACCGAGGTCGGCCATGGCAGCATTAACTGGAAAGCGGTGATCGACACCGCGCAGAAGATGGGTATCGAGTACTACTTCGTCGAGCAGGATGAGAGTGCCAATCCGCTTGCCAGTATTCGGTCAAGCTACCAGTACTTGCGGACGATTATCGCGTAACCGAGTTGGTAACCTGAGGGTTTGCGCCGCGCCGCCCCAGGGCGGCCGGCCTGCTATACTGCGTAGTTGCGGCAGTTGCTCTGATCGGTATTGTTTTCCAGTACTTCGCCGCAAGATTCGTCCTTACAGGGCTTTCGAGGTTCGTTATGTCCGGCCATTCAAAATGGGCCACAATCAAGCACAAGAAGGGCGCACTTGACGCCAAGCGCGGCAAGATTTTCACGCGCCTGATCAAGGAAATCACCATCGCAGCACGCCAGGGCGGCGATGTGGACGGTAATCCGCGGCTACGCACGGCAGTTGCGGCGGCCAAGGCCGAGAATATGCCCGCCGACAACATCAAGCGCGCGATCCAACGCGGGACCGGCGAGCTTCCCGGCGCCACTTATGAAGAAATTTCATTTGAGGGCTATGGCCCTGGTGGTGTCGCCATCATCGTGGACTGCACGACCGATAACCGGAACCGCGCCGTGAGCGAGATCCGCCACACTTTCTCCAAGAGCGGCGGGAACCTAGGGGAACCCAACTCCGTCCGGTTCATGTTCACCAAGAAGGGCGTTATTGCGGTCTCGAAAGAAGCTGCTGATGAGGACAAGCTCATGGGCATCGTTCTCGAGGCCGGTGGCGAGGACCTTAACGACGAAGGCGATACTTGGGAGATCATCACCGATCCCAGCGCCTATGAGGCCGTGGCGCAGGCTGTGCGCGATGCGGGCATCGAGACGGTCATGTCTGAGGTGACGATGGTAGCCAGCACGTACACAAAGCTCGAGGGTGCTCCTGCCGCGCAGTGCATTCGGCTACTAGAGGCGCTCGAGGACCACGATGACGTACAAAACGTCTACTCGAATTTTGACATGGATGCCAAGCAACTCGAAGAAGTGGCAGGTTGAGTTTCAGCCAGTGCAATGATCCGGGCCGCCTTAGGCGGCCTTTCCTTTGCGGAGCCAGATTTGCGTAAGAAAGTTATTTGCCTTCTCACCACGCTCGTTGTTATCACTGCTCTCGACTCATTTGCTCAGGTCAAACCGTCGGTTGAAGACGCGCCGGCGAAAGCAACGATGGCTACCGATCCATGGGACATCGGCGCGTTTTTGCAGGGCGGATTCGGTACAAATAATCGCGACGACTTCCACTTTCTTTCCGCCGGAGCGCGGCTCGGTAAGGTCATTACCGATCAACATGGCCCGGGGTTTTTGCGTGGTCAGTTTGAGTTGGCCGGGGAGCTAATGCCTTATTGGCAGTCCTTCACGCCCGCGCCGCACATCCAGCTGACCGAATACATTTATGACGGCCAGATCGGATATGCCGAGCTACCTTACGGTGGGGGCACCTTCACCGGAGTCAGCATCACCCCCGTGATTCTTCGCTGGAACCTAAAGCCAAGCCGTCATTTCGTTCCATGGGCTCAGGGCGCAGGAGGTCTCGTCTACACCACGCACAAATATCCGCCGGATATTCTTGTTCCGCACGGCCAACCCGGAGGCACCAGCGTCTGGAACTTCACTCCGCAGTTCGGCATCGGATTCCATTACTTCCTCAAGCCGCGCCGCTCCATCGACTTTGCCGCTAACGCGATCCACATCTCCAATGCATCGCTGGGCGACAGAAACCCGGGTGTCAACGCGAGCGTACAATTCCAGATCGGTTATACCTGGTGGAAGTGAGAAAAGGCAGGGATTAGCTATTAGCTTCCAGCCGGATCTGAGCAAAGATGCCTGATCCCCTCATCGAATGCGTTCCCAACTTCTCCGAGGGACGCGACCCGGAGATCGTGGAAGCCATTGTCTCTGCGATGGCGGTCGAGGGGGTCTCTCTGCTGGATTTTTCGCGCGACGCCGATCACAACCGGTCTGTGGTTACTATCATTGGACCGCCGGAGGCTGTGGTCGAGTCGGCAGTTCGGGGGGCCGGCAAAGCAGCCGAGCTCATCAATCTAACCGCTCAGAGTGGGGTACATCCCCGTATTGGAGCCGCAGACGTCATACCCTTCGTTCCTGTGCGGGATATCTCTCTGGAGCAGTGTGTGCTTTTCGCCCGCCAGGCAGGTGCGCAGATCTGGAAACGCCATCAGGTCCCTGTTTACTTCTACGAAGCGGCAGCCGCGCGCCCTGACCGTGCCTTGCTTGAAGAGGTTCGCCGGGGCCAGTTCGAGGGCTTGCGGGAAGCGGTGAGGCGTGAGGTAGCACGCCGTCCCGATGTCGGCGGGCCAGATCTTCACCCCACTGCGGGAGCCAGCGCTGTTGGCGCGCGCCGTTTCCTGATTGCCTGGAATCTCTACCTCGGGACCGCCGATGTGGCCGTAGCCCGCGCGATAGCCCGGGAAATCCGCGCATCCTCAGGGGGTCTCACCGGCGTCAAGGCGATCGGAGTGCTCGCACACGGCGAGGCACAGATCTCCATGAACATCACCGACTTCCGGCAGACGCCACTCAGCGGGGTGTACGAAGCCGTTCGTCAGAGAGCCGCCCGCCACGGAGTCGCTATTTCGCGGGGGGAGCTCATCGGATTGGTGCCCGAAGCCGCCGCTGAGCGGGAAAGCGAATGGCTGCGTCATTTCTATCAGTTCGATCCGGAAGAGAAGATTCTCGAGCGGAAACTGAATCACCCGCTGGCCTGGCCGGTGCATTCCCGACAGGCTTCGCGTCTAAAATAAGAAATGAGGGTCATAACCCACAAGGACCACGGGGCGCATTGCCCGGGTACCCTCCACAGAGGCAAGGAAAAAGAAGTGAAACTTACGAGCAGGATTCCACAGGTTGCGAAGGGCGCGCTGTTAGCCGCATTGTTCGCAACGCTTATTCCGTCCGCCAGGGCCGCGCAGCTTGACACCGATGCGCGCACCGCGATACCGCATGACGTACAGCAGATCATCGTGGTCGATTATCGCGCCATGCAGAATTCACCCGCTGCGATGGATCTCAAGGCCCGCATCCTGCCACCTGAACTCAAGCAGCTCGAGCACGCCCTGAAGACCTCCGGCCTGAATGAGAACCACGACGTGGAAGAGCTTGCCTTCGCCGCCTATCGTATGAGGAGCGACAGCGACAGCATCAGGATGATCGGTATCGCCCAAGGCCAGTTTTCGCTTCCGGATATACTCGCGAATTTCAAGAAGAACAAGCTCAAGCCAACCTTGTATCGCACCAACAAGCTTTATCCGATGGGTGCGAGTGGCATGCTGGTCGTCTTTCTGAATCCAACCACGATGGTCTTCGGTTCAAGTGACTCGCTCAAGCCTGCTCTCGACGCACGCGATGGTTTAGCGCCGAATTTCCTTACTAACCAGGAAATGCTGGGGCAGATGACGGGAGTCGATACCGAGCCCCTGTGGAGTATCCTGGACCAGAAAGGCACCCAATACATGATGCGCACTCTGCTCGGCGAAGCGTCCCAGCTCACGGACTACGATCAGGTGAAGAAGCGCCTTCTCGGCTCGCGCTACACAATGAATTTTCAGAACGGGGTGAAATTCTCCCTCGATGTCGCGACACCCGATACCTTTACGGCTGCCACACTTTCCTCGCTGTTGAACGCCGCGGCCATGTACAAAAAGGTGAGCGGCTCGACCGCCGAAAAGACAGCAGTGGATGCAACTACCATCGACTCCAGCGCGGGGCAGTTGCAGGTGCGCTACGAATCGTCTGACAGCCAGTTCCAGGCGCTGCTGCAGTCACCCCTGTTCCAGTCAGTCGTCAAGTAGAATTCCACCAAATCAGCGCCCGTCAGAGATGGCGGACGCTTTGCTTTTTGTCCCCGTTTCAGAGCAGTTGGTCACCTGCAGGTACTCTCTCATTGACTTTCTATCCATAGATAACCTATATATCAGGTTCAATGGCCAGGAAGACGGATCTCCTCCCCGGAACGCTCGACATGCTCATCCTCAAAACTCTCACGCGTGGCCCGCTCCACGGCTATGGAATCGCGCTCTCGATCAAGAACCTCTCGGATGAGGTGTTGACGGTCGAAGAGGGGTCGCTCTATCCCGCGCTGCAGCGCCTGCTTCTGCAGGGGTGGGTGAAGGCCGAATGGAAGCTAACCGAGACCAATCGCCGGGCCCGCTATTACACGCTGACTGCCGCGGGTCGAAAGCAGCTCAGCCACGAGCTCTCGCAGTTCGAAGAGATGATCGCCGCCATTACGCGCGTCCTGCAGGACGCATAGGAGCCTCGCATGGATGCCGTTGCTCGCTTCTTTCGGAAACTCGGATTCTTCATACGTCGCGGCAAATTTGACTCCGAACTCGAAGAGGAGATGCGCTTTCACCGCGAGCAGCAGGCAATGCAGCTGCGATTGGACGGTATGTCTCCCGAAGCCTCGCAGCGCGCAGCACACTGCCAGTTCGGCAACGAAACTCGAATCCGTGAGCAGAGCAGGAAAGTCGTCTCGTTTCGCGCCGAGTCTGTTGTCCAGGACTCACGGTTCGCTCTGCGGCAGCTGCGCAAGAACCCTGGATTCGCGGTCACCGCAGTGCTCATGCTCACTCTCGGCATCGCGGCATGCGTGGCGCTCTTTGCGTTTGTCGACACCGCCCTGATCAAGCCGCTGCCATATAGCGATCCAAATCGCCTCGCCGCTGTGTATGAAAGTATCCAGGTGTTCCCGCGCTCGAATCTTTCGTGGGAGGACTATCTCGACTGGAAGAAGATGCAGAAGGTTTTCACTTCACTCGACGTGTGGACTGGAGGCGGCTTTCTGCTCAATACACCCTCGGGTGTTCAGCCTGTGATGGGTGCCCGTGTCAGCGCCGGCTTCTTCAGCACTCTTGGCGTCACACCAATTCTCGGACGGAATTTTCATCCCGGCGAAGATACGCCTGGAGCACCGCGCACCACATTGATTACTTATGCCACCTGGCAGCAGCGCTATGGGGGCCGCAGCAATATAGTCGGTCAGTCCGTTACGCTCGACGGGAATCCCACTACTGTTATCGGTGTGCTGCCGCGCGAGTTTCATTTCGCTCCGCGCGGACGCGCCGACTTCTGGACACCAATTCAGGAGCTGAACGGCTGCGAGAAGCGCCGCGGCTGCCACAATCTTTACGGAGTGGCCCGCCTTAAGGACGGCGTGACCGTGGAGACCGCCCTGGCGGACATGAAGTCCATCGCAGCACAGCTTGAAAAGCAGTATCCCAACACAAATCAAGGCCAGGGCGCGGCTGTCATTCCGCTCAGCGAAGCTATCGTCGGCGATGTGCGGCCGATTTTTCTCGTTCTCTTCAGCGGAGCGGCCCTGCTTCTCCTTATCGCCTGCGTAAACGTTTCGAATTTGCTGCTGGTGCGTGCGGAAAATCGCCGCCGGGAAATGGCCGTGCGCGGGGCTCTCGGGGCATCGCGTGCTCGCCTGATGCTGCAGTTCTTCACGGAAGCGCTGGTGCTTGTTATTGCGGGCAGCGCTCTTGGCCTGATCGCGGCGTACGGAACTATGCACCTGATCCTGCGCCTCATCCCGGAGGACATACTTGACTACGTCCCGTATCTGAAGGGCATGACGCTCAACTCACGCGTGCTCGGTTTCGCGGGGATAGTGTCATTGCTCGCCGTTGCAATCTTCTCGCTTGCGCCCTCGCTGCGAATGTCCCACTCAAACATGCGCGCCGACCTCGCCGAGGGTGGCCGCGGCGCTGCCGGAACCGTTTGGCGCCGCTTCGGTTCAAACCTCGTAGTCATCGAGCTTGCAATCGCCGTTGTGCTTCTCGCTGGGGCCGGTCTGATCACGCGAAGCTTCTACCGTCTGCTGCACGTCCAGATGGGATTCGTGCCCGACCACCTCGCTACTCTTGAAGTGGAGGCTTCTGACAAGGCCTACGGCAAGCCTGAGCAGCAGATCCAGCTAGTTCGTCGGCTCATCACAGCTTTTGACGCGCTGCCCGGTATCCAGTCTGCAGCCACGGCCAGCGTATTGCCCGTCAGTGGCAACGGCAATACCACGTGGATCAGAATCCAGGGGCACCCGTACAGCGGTGAGCACAACGAGGTGAACGAGCGGGACGTCACCCCTGCCTACTTTCCAACTATCAAGTCGCGATTGATCAGCGGACGCTATTTTGCCGAGACCGACAATGCTACCGGCCCGAAAGTTGTCGTCATCAACCAGGCCCTGGCCCGAAAGTACTTTCCCGGCGAGAATCCCATCGGCAAAAAGATCGGTGACACCAGCTTGTCTCCGGACTCCATGCGCGAGGTGGTTGGAGTGGTGGACGACATTCGTGAAGCGTCACTCGACGAAGAAATCTGGCCGGCCGTATACCACCCCTTCGAGCAGGATTCCGACAACTACTTCTGCGTCATCGTCCGCACATCCCAAGCCGAGCAATCTGTCCTGCCCACGCTCGTAGATACGATCCGCAGAGTCGATCCCAGCATCGGCACCCGCAATGAACAGACCATGATCCAGCGGATCAACGACTCGCCAGCGGCCTAT
The DNA here is from genome assembly GCA_963724375.1 of uncultured Acidobacteriaceae bacterium. Lineage (GTDB taxonomy): Bacteria > Acidobacteriota > Terriglobia > Terriglobales > Acidobacteriaceae > Silvibacterium. The sequence goes on along the minus strand of CAVRUM010000006.1, from coordinate 98,848 downwards.
ATTCATCGGTCTGCCGCATGTCTGGTGGGAGGGTTCGCCGTGCTTGCACTCGTGCTCGGCGTAGTTGGTTTGTACGGGGTGATTGCCTACTCCGTGAGCCAGCGCACCCGCGAGATCGGCGTGCGCATGGCGCTTGGCGCGCAGCGTGGTTCGGTCTATCAACTGATCCTGAAGGAAGCCGGGGTGCTCACCATTCTCGGGGTCGCTGCCGGGCTCGCTTGCTCTATTGCAGCGGCAACCTTCATGGGGAAGCTGCTCTTCGGAGTGCGGTCGTGGGACCTACCAACACTCACCAGTGTTGCGCTCTTGCTCGGTATTTCAGCGCTCGTGGCCAGCTTTATCCCCGCGCGGCGCGCCGCCTCGGTCAACCCGGTGGAGGCGCTGCGGGCAGAGTAGCGTTACTAGCCCCTCCACTAAAGAGTCATGCTGAGCGGAGTTGATGGGTTGTTTGCGCCCAAAGGGATCTGCTTCTAACGCCCTTCATCGCATCTTGCCCTGAAACGAATTCCCCATCTCTCTCACTACCCGATCAGACCCGGGCGCGATCCCTTCGACCGCACCCGGGCGAGGGGGCAATATGGCATCTCGCCGCATGAAGCTCTGGACGGCATCCGCCATTGCGGTTGCGCTTCTCCCTGGATTGGGGTGCCAAGCCCGCTATTTCTCGCAAGCAGGGCGAGCTGCAATACCGAACCAAACCAAACGCATTGTGGCACGCGCCCATGCCGAGCCTGAGGATCGGGTTTTGGTTCCTGCTTCTTCGCGTTATTGGAGTTCGACTCCGACTGCGCGCGTCTTCCGTGGGTCAGTGTCGGCTGTGTCGGATCCGGACGAACTTGCCGGCCGATAGCGGGTGTTTAAAGCAACACTCCAAAATAGATCCGAGGATTGACCTTATAAGAGGCTCGGCTGGGTGGAGTAGAAGTCCAAGTCTTAGTGCTTAAACACCTGCATCATCATCTCGGACTGAACCTGATCGAGCTGCCGGAGTGTCGATTCCAGCGTAGGACGGTCCTCGAGCGGGGCGCCCAAGAGGAGTTCCTTCAGCTGGTATGCAGTATGGCGCATCATGATCTCGGCGTTCTTCAGTTTCTTCGCGTCGTCGGCGACGCCCATGTGAATCTTTTCTGCGTAAGCCTGCACAGCCTTGAGAGAGGCTGATGCCTTCGCAGTATCGCCCGCGGAGAGCTGCTGGCTGGCCAGCGCGGTCATGGAGTGGGCAAGCTCGGCGTAGAGAAAACACTGTTCTTTGGGAGTGGCTTGCGCAGCTTTGGCTTCCAGCGCAGCCATTTCCCGCTGGTCGAGGACCTTGTCCGAAGCCGCGAGTGCCGCGGGAGATACGGCAAGCGTAGCGAGTGCTACTGCAAGAACGAACCGCATGATGCACCTCCTCAGGGCGCCACGGGAACGTCAACCGCTACTTATTCTTTTCGAGGACTGCCAGTCGTTGCTTAGCCTGCCACTCCTCGTCTGGGAACTTTCCCAGAGCCGATTTGAGGAACAATTGATAATACTCCACCGACTGCTTGTATTGATGAAGATTATCGTAGGCCGTTGCCCATAGAAAGTAAGTAACGGGTGTGTCCGAAACGAGTTTTGATCGCATCGCAAGCGCGTCGACGGTCAGCTGGTACTGGCCCGTCTTCGATGCCGCAAATGCAATCCCTCCCCATGCATCGGAATCATCCTGCCTTATCTTGACCGCACGCTGGAACATTTCCAGCGCCTCCTGATACTTCTGTTCCCGAATCAGGACCTGCCCGCGGGCCGATGCCGCTTCGGCATCATTCGGCATACTCGCGAGCAGATTTGCGTAGACAGCGCCGGCTTTATCGTAATCCTCGTTCTGGACGTACGAGTCAGCCAGCATCATGGCGATATCCCGGTCTTTTGGTTTGAGCTGGTGCAGCTTTTCGAGCGCCCCAACGGCCTCGTCCGTCTTGCCTTCGGCGCCCAGCAATGCAGCAAGTTGGGCATTCAGCGCCGGGTCGTCCGGATCCCGAGCCAGCGCCGATCTCAGCAGCGGCTCTGCCTCGGTGAGCTTCTTCTCCTGGAGCAGCAGGTGGGTGAGCCCGGCAATTGCCGGCGAAGACTCCGGCTGAATTTTCAGAACCCGCCGGTATGCCTCCTCGGCAACTTCCTTGTCTCCCTCAGCCTCAGCAATCTCTGCTGTAAGAAGCGTGTCTTCTATGGTTTCCGGCGATAACTTCAACGCTTCAATGAGGTCCTGTTTTGCCTGGTCAGGGTCAGATTGTCGAACCAGGCGGGCCAGCGTTCGGTAAGCCTGCGCTTTGGCGGCCGGGTTGGGAGGATTTGGCTCGAGCGCGACCGCCGTTTCGAGTTGTCTCGTCGCGTCAGGCGATCCGGCTTGTGCCAGCAGAAGTCCCAGAGCCAGCGGCGCCTCAAATTGCTTTGGATCGGTCGCTATGGCCTTGCGGTAGTAACTCTCGGCGGAGTCGGCGTGTCCTTCGGCGTCGTCGCAATATCCGCGATCGAAGAGCGCCCGGGCATCGGCCGGGTGCGCCGAAAGGTAGGCATCGAGGAGGCTGCGAGCCTTGGCGTAATCTTTGCTGTCAATCGCCGCCTCCGCCTGCGCCAGGGGAGCCTTCTCGGCGCCCTGCGCCGGCTGAACTACCTGCGTGTCCGGGACCCTCGTTCCCGGAGGTAGAGAAGCTGCCTGACCCCAAGCCCCCGCTATACCGCCCAGGGCCAGAACCGCGCCCGCCATCCAATTCCCATTCATTGGGCCCAACCGCATTTACGCCACCACTTCGCTCACGGCCTCACGCCGCGCTGTTAAGACCCTATTCAGCCAGAATCCCGTGTGCGAGAACTCGTTCTGCGCGATCTGCTCTGGAGTTCCGGTTGCGACGACCTGGCCGCCTGCAGAGCCGCCCTCGGGGCCCAGATCGATGACCCAGTCCGCCGACTTGATCACGTCCAGGTTGTGTTCGATCACCACCAGCGACCCACCGCCGTCGATCAGCTTCCGGAAGGCCGTCAGCAGCTTGCTGACGTCGTCAAAGTGGAGGCCTGTTGTGGGCTCGTCGAGGATATACATCACCCGGCTCTGCCTGCTCCTGCCGTCGCTGCCGGCCCCCGCCCGTACCGATGCGAGATGCGCCGCAAGCTTCACCCGCTGCGCTTCGCCACCGGAGAGCGTCGTTGCCGACTGGCCCAGCCGTACGTACCCCAGGCCAACCTCGTCGAGGACGGCGAGCTTTTCGACGATCTTGTTCTGCCCGGCAAAGAACCGCAGCGCTTCTTTGACGGTCATTTGAAGCACTTCGTGGATATTTCTGTTCTTGTAACGGATTTCGAGCACGCTCGACTTGTAGCGCGTGCCTCCGCACTCCTCGCAGGGAAGTTCGACATCGGCCAGAAACTGCATTTCAACTGTCACGGTGCCATCGCCGTCGCAAACGTCGCACCGGCCACCCGGAACGTTGAAGGAGAAATGTCCGGCACCATAGCCGCGGCGCTGGGCTTCCGGTTGGGCTGCGAAGAGCTCGCGAATGGCATCGAAGGCCTTGATGTAGGTCACCGGATTTGATCGCGGAGTTCTCCCGATGGGCGCCTGGTCAACCAGAACTATGTCGTTCAGCCGCTCCGCGCCTTTGATCTCGCGATAGACATTCGCCGGGTCGCCGCCCTCGGTCTTGCCGAGGTGGTGCGAGATGACCCGGTAAAGCACTTCATGCACCAGCGTCGACTTGCCCGATCCCGAGACACCTGTGATGCAAACCAGCATGCCGAGGGGGATCTCAACGTCGACCCCGCGGAGGTTATTCGCCCTCGCTCCGCGCAGGCGAATCCAGTCCTTTGGGCCACCCGGCTCGCGCCGACGAGTGGGAACGGGAATCGTCAACTGCCCAGCGAGGTATTTGCCCGTAAGCGAATCGGGGTTTCGCTCGACTTCATCCACCGTTCCAGCCGCGAGCACACGACCGCCGAACTCACCCGCGCCTGGCCCCAGATCGAGCAGATAATCCGCCGAGCGGATCACGTCGGGGTCATGCTCGACGACAAGAATAGTGTTGCCCAAGTCGCGCAGATTTTCGAGAATCCGGATCAGCTTGGCTGTGTCGCGGGTGTGCAGGCCGATCGAGGGCTCGTCCAGCACGTAGAGCGCCCCTACGAGTTGTGAGCCAAGCGATGTAGCCAGCTGAATTCGCTGCGACTCGCCGCCCGAAAGCGTTGAGGCAAGGCGGTCCAGCGTTAGGTAGTCGAGGCCCACGGCGTCGAGAAAGTGCAACCGCTGCTGGATTTCATGCAGAATGCTCCCGGCAATCTCCTGCTGCATTGGCGTGAGCTCGATGCCTTCGAAGAAATCTTTCGCCGCCCGGATGGTGAGGGACGCAGCCTCGCAGATGTTTCGGGTGCACTTGCCGTCGCCTACGCGCACGGCGCGCGCCTCCGCCCGGAGTCTCTGGCCTTTGCATTCCGGACATAGCGCATAGCCGCGATACTTTGACAGCATCACCCGCACGTGCAGCTTGTACTTCTTGCGTTCGAGGTACTGAAAGAAACCATGTACGCCGATGAACCCTGCATGGCCGTCGAGCACAAACGCCTGTTGATCCGGGGTGAGATCGTACCAGGGCACGTCCATCGGAATAGCATGCTGCTTTGCCGCCCTCTTCAGTTCGGTGAAATACGAGCGATATTTCGGCCGGTTCCAGGGATCGACAGCTCCCTGGTCCAAGGTCTTTGATTTGTCGGGAATAATCAGGTTCAGATCGAAGTCGATGGTGTTGCCGAATCCCTGACACCGCGGACATGCTCCGAATGGATTGTTGAACGAGAAGAGGCGTGGCTCGGGCTCTCGATAGAGCCGATGGCACGTCTTGCACTCGAATGCGGCGGAGAAGCGCAGCCGCTCGCGTTCAACTTCCTCAGGCTCGCGCGGGACAATCTCGAACAGAATTTCACCGACCTCGCGGTATCCGATCTCGGCTGCGTCGACGATGCGGGCGCGGTTATCGGCCGAGACAACGATGCGGTCGATCAGAACGAATACCGGCAGCGCAAAATTGATCTCGAGCAGTGACTCCGGCGTAGAGAACTCGAAGATTCGCCCACCTTGATACAGACGGTTGAATCCCCGCTTGCGCAGATCGATCAGCTGCTCCTTCAATTCATCGGTCAGTGGGGACTCATCGGCCATTTCGGCAGACTTCTTCGCCGATTTCTTCGCGCGCCTGACCGGCTTTTCTGGTTCTTCAGCGGCCGTCTCCGCAGCCGGTGCGGGCCGGGAAGTCGGAACGACAGGAAAGATCGCATGCAACCGCGTGCCCTCGTCGAGGGCCAGCACACTCTGGGCGATTTCATCGACTGTGTCGCGCCGGACGATACCGTCGCAGACCACGCAATGAACCACGCCGCAGCGGGCCCACAGCAGCCGCATGTAGTCGTAGATTTCCGTGGCTGTCGCGACGGTCGAGCGCGGGTTACGCGTCGAATTCTTCTGTTTGATCGCTATCGCCGGAGCAAGGCCGTCGATCAGGTCCACATCCGGTTTCTCAATCCGCTCCAGAAACTGGCGCGCGTACGCCGAGAGAGACTCCACATAGCGCCGCTGGCCCTCGGCATAGACCGTATCGAAAGCGAGCGAGGATTTACCCGATCCCGAGACGCCTGAAACCACCGCCAACGTGCCGTGCGGAATCGTGCAATCGATGTTCTTCAGGTTGTGGGTCCGCGCTCCGCGGATGATGATCTGGTCCGTCAAAAATCTTCTCTCTAAGCCAAAAGCGGCGGCCCGCCCTTCGGTGGAAAAATCCAGTGGGAGAACAAGGAGGCCCAGTTTGATTATAGGTGGTGTGCGCCGCATCTGGGCGGCCCGTTGAGGTCGAAAGCTGTCCGCCAGGCACTAGCTCGGATTCCGCCCCTCATCAGGACCAATAGTGCGCGAGGGCCTAGTTGAGCTATTTTGTCGGAGCCTTTTGCATCAGCCGCCCAAGCAGGAACGGGAAGAAGGTTCCGGGGTCTGACTTCAGGCACACCCACGCATTTGGCGCACCTGGAGCCGGTCGCGTGTAGCCCCTATCGTCGACGCTCACGTGCAAAGGCGTGACTGGGCAGAGATCGGGGCGGACGGCGTAAGAGACGGCCATCGGATCGAAGAGCGTTGGAGTGGGCTGGCCCCACTCGCGATAAAGCTCCTCGATCTGCTTCGTTAGTGGCGAGCCGTAATCGAAAAGCTTCTTAAGGTCCATGGCATCGAGCCTAAGGATCGTCGCATCCAGCGGCATTACATACAGCGGAACGCCGGACGTAAACACCTTCTGCGCCGCAGGAATATCGCACAGAATGTTCCATTCGGGATCCGGCGCACCGCCTTGATATCCCTTGTAAACCGACCCACCCATCATGACGATGCGCTTCAGCTTGCGGAAGGTCGCAGCATCTTTGTCGATTGCGGCGCCGAGGTTGGTTTGCGGGCCGATCGCGATCAGCGTGATCTCGCCGGGATGCTTACGGATCTGGTCGAGAATGAAGTCAGGCGCCGATCCTGGCTGCACTTCCTTCGCGTTGCCGCTTTCGGCATATGCGGCCTGCGTGAATTTCGTACGTGGAGCCGTTTCTACGCCGGCGGTCACCGGAATATCACTGCGCCCGACGGCGTCTAGGTATCGCACCGCGAGCTTCGCCCGCAGTTCCGTATCTCCGAACGCGGTCGTTATACCCAGAATCCGCAGCTCTGGACTCTGCAGGGCCAGCCCGACGGCGAACGCGTCGTCAATATCGTCCCCGATGTCGGTGTCGATGATGACAAGCTGTTTGGGTTCGGATGACGGCGCGTGCGCGGTCTGCGACGGTGATTCATGCGGCACGCATGTGAGGAGCAAGATTGCCGAGAATATGCGGAGCTTCATGCCAGTGCGAATCAGGTTATCGCTTCGCCCGGGGCTGTGTCTTCCCTAGCCGGGACTTCTCGTTCGCCTTGCGCCGGAGATCCCACGCCGCATGCAGCGCGCCGCGCAAAAGGTCCTCGTTCGCCTTTGCCAGGACGACATGCGTTGCGCCGTTCCTGCCCCAGCCGCCCTTTACGGGTACAAATACCTCGGGCATCTCTTCGACAAAAGCCGCCTGCTGCTCGGGCGTGAGCATCAGATTGCCGTAGCCCAGGTCCTGCGCAGCCAGAGTAGCGAAAATCCGGCCGCCGACGCGGAAATCGGGCGAGCCCATGTGCGAACTCTCCTCAACGTCTTGGAGGCTGAGAGCGATGCGGCGAAAATCCGCGATATCCATAGCTTGTTAGTAGCGTCAGGCTCTCGTCGTGTGTTCCGAAGCTCCGGCTGCAGCCGATTCCTCTTTGGCCGCCGACGGGGAGAGCAGGGAGTCGAGCAGCAGCAGAATGCCACCGATGACGATCGCCGAATCCGCAAGGTTAAAGTCCGGCCAGTGGTAGTGGACGATGTGGACTTCGAGAAAATCGACGACCGTACCGGAGCGAATTCGGTCCCATACATTCCCGATGGCTCCGCCGAGAACCAGCGCCATCGAAAGCGTCGTCAGCGAGAACCTGCGCCCGATTCGTACCAGCACAATTGCGACCACGATGGCCGCGAGCAGCGAAAAGACAATCAGCATCCAGCGTGTGAGATCCGGACGCGGCGAATCGACGAAGAGGCTAAATGCCGCGCCGGGGTTCTCCACATGCGAAATGCGAAACACGCGAGGGATCACCGTGATCGCATCGCCCTCCCGCAGATGGCCGCTGACCCAGTGCTTGGTGATGCGGTCCAGAAAGATAATCAGCGCCGAGATACCCAGCAGCCAGGGTCGCCAGTCGCGGAGACGGCTCATATGTCTGCCTGCTTTTCTGGCGATTCAGCTTGAGATCGGTAGCCCATCAGATCGAGGGCTTTGGCACAGCGCCCACAGACGTTAGGCCACGCGCCGTACTGGCGAACATGCAGCGGGCCATCGTCGGCGTAGTATCTCCAACAGCGCTCGCATTTCTGACCATCGGCGGCGTCAACGTCTACGTAAAGGTCAACCCCCTCCTCCGGTGCCTGACGAACAGAGATATACCCGGAACCTTGTTCCAGACGATGCGTAGACAGTTCCACCTGAGAAACGTTGAAAAGCTCCTCGAGAGGGGATCCCTGGTATTTCTGAAGCACTGCGAGGTTCTCAGAGGTTCCAACAAATTCGAGGGCCACCTTAGCTTCAAGTGCCTTCCCAATTTGCTTTTCCTTCCGTTTTTGTTCAATTTCCTTCAGAACAAGGTCGCGCACATCAAGGAGATATTTCCATTCCTCTGCTAGCGCCTCATCGCGCTCTGCCACGATCTCCTCCGGCTTCAGAAACTCCGCCAGATGCACACTAGCAGGGCGTTCCTCGATCTGGGGCAGATAGCTCCACACCTCTTCCGCGGTAAAGCTCAGGATCGGAGCCACCAGCCGCACCAGCGCCTCCGTGATCTTCCACATCACCGTCTGCGCCGACCGCCGCTCCACGCTCACCGGAGCAAAGGTGTACATGCGGTCCTTCAACACATCGAGATACAGCGCCGACAGATCGACAATCGTGAACTCGTTGATGGCGTGAAAGACCCGGTGAAACTCAAACTCCTCGTACCACCGGAGCACCGTCTTTCTGAGTTCCCGCGTCCGCGCCAGCATGTAGCGGTCGAGCGGCAGCAACTCCTCGTCCTTGACCGCATCCCGCGCTGGATCGAATTGGTTCAGGTTCCCTAGGAGGTACTTAAAGGTATTACGCAGCTTGCGATAGTTATCCGCTGCGCGCTGCATTAGGTTCTCGCTGGCGGCCACGTCCTCGCGGAAGTCCACGCTGGCCGTCCAAACGCGTACGATCTCTGCTCCAAGGCGATCGGCGATATCCACGGGATCAACACCATTGCCCAGCGACTTCGAAAACGCACGCCCTTGCTCGTCGAGCGTCCAGCCGACGGTCGCGACATTTTTATACGGAGCTTCATCTTTCAGCGCTACTGAGCAGAGAAGCGAAGAGTGGAACCATCCGCGATGCTGGTCTCCACCTTCGATGTAGAGATCGGCCGGGAATGCCAGCTCCGGATTGCCGACGAGTACGGCGTTCCAGCTGATGCCCGAGTCGAACCAGACGTCGAGAATGTCCATCTCCTTGCGAAACGCAGGAAAATCTCCGTCGCCCTGAACAGCGCCGCAGCCTGCACACTTCGTTCCCTCGGGAAGCAGTTCTTCGGCGGAGTACTTATGCCACGCTTCTGCACCTTCTTTCTCGAAGAGAGCGACGATGTGCTTATTCACGAGGTCGCTTTTCAAGGGCTCGTGACATTTGTTGCAGAGGAACACCGCGATCGGCACGCCCCAAATCCGCTGCCGCGAGATGCACCAGTCGGGCCGCGTCGCGATCATGTTGTAGATGCGCTCCTCGCCCCAGGCTGGATCCCACTTCACGCGCTTGATCTCGTCGAGCGCCCGTTGCCGAAACGTCGTTTCCGAACCGTCGGCGTTCTTCAGTGGAGTCTCCATGCCGATGAACCACTGCTCAGTGGCCCGGAAGATCACGGGATTATGGCAGCGCCAGCAATGCGGATAAGAGTGATAAATATCACTCCGCCCCATGAGCGCGCCGCGCTCGGAGAGCATCGCGATGATCGGCTCGTTTGCTTCGAAGACGGTCTTGCCTTCCCACTCAGGGCGGCCGTTGCGCAAACGACCTTCGCTGTCCACGTTGCAAGTCTGGTCGAGCCCGTAGCGCGCGCCGGTGTAGAAGTCATCGGCGCCGTGTGCCGGGGCCGTATGCACCGCGCCCGTGCCGGTATCGGCGGTGACGTACCCGGCGTTCACGCCAAGCACGGTCCGCTCCAGAAACGGATGCCGGAAGGTCACGCGCTCCAGCTTCGCACCCTTGAACCTCGCGACCTCCCGCGCGCCTTCGAGCCCGCAAGCCTCACGAACCGCGGCGGCCAAGGGTTCCGCGACGATGTAGACGTCACCGTTGTGGTCAAGCGCCACGTAGTCGAATTCCGGATGAAACGCCACCGCGAGCGATGCAGGGAGAGTCCACGGGGTCGTCGTCCAGATGATGGTCCACACGCGCCTGCCGGCGAGCGCGGGATCGATGGCGCCCGGATCGCTCGTCAGCCCGTAGCGCACATAGACACTTGGGCTGGTGTGCATCTCGTATTCCACCTCGGCCTCGGCAAGGGCCGTGCGGTCGTGGAGGCACCAGTAGACAGGCTTGAGCCCCTTGTAGACGAAGCCCTTCTCGAAGAAGTCGTAGAAGGTTTCAAGCGTCTTCGCCTCGTAGGGCTTCGACATCGTCAAATATGGTTTGTCCCAGTACCCGAAGACCCCAAGCCGCACCAACTGGCTCCGCTGCAGGTTGATAAACTTCTCCGCGTACTCGCGGCAGGCCTTCAGAACCGAGAGTGCGGGCATCTCGAGCTTCTTGCGGCCGAGCTTCTCGTCCACTTTGATTTCGATCGGCAGGCCGTGGCAGTCCCATCCGGGAACCAGCGGCGCGTCGAACCCTGCCATCGTCTTCGACTTGAGGATGAAGTCCTTGATGCACTTCTGCAGCGCATGTCCCAGATGGATTGGCCCATTCGCGTATGGCGGGCCGTAATGCAGGATGTACTTCGGCGCGCCATTACGGGCCCTGCGGATCTGCTCGTAGAGGCCCGTTTCCTTCCAGTGCTTGAGCCTCGCCGGCTCATTCTGGGGGAGGTTTGCCTTCATCGGAAACTTCGTTTCCGGGAGCGTCAGGGTCGATTTCAGCTCCAACTTCTTGTCAGGGGGCGCCGGCTGATGGTCAGTGTCCGCGCCGGAATCGCGCGCCGGGGACGTGGTTGCTTTCGTAGTCATCATTCAATGGGGTAAAAGTTCATTGTATCGTCTGATCGAATTCTTCCTGGATTCAGTGACATCGTGGCTTGTGCGCCGTCTATACTTGGTGGCGCCAGTACAGCCTGCCGCATATTGCGAGCGTCCAACCAAAATTAGCGATCACGGTTGAGATACGGCAAGACAAGCAGGGCAGCAGTCATCCATAATGGAGAGATAGCCGCGGGATAGCCCTTCGGCAGAGCAATATGGGCAATCAGCTTTTAACACCTCCTGAACTGGAACCAGAAACAACGCGACCGGCAGAAGCAGAAAAAGAGCCCGAATTTCTGCTTGAGACCGGCGGTTCCATGTGGTCCTCGCTCATCTCCAATCTGCGAGACGCCTTTTCGTCTTCGAAGCAGCCTCCGCTTCAGTTAAGTTCCAAGCCAGTCGCAGTCGAAGAACTTGATGTAGAAGAGTCGGTCTGGAAATCGCTCGGCGCCAGCATCCACGATGTCTTCTTTCCTAAGAAGCTCCCACCGCTGGATCTAACCTCAAAGCCGATTGAAGTTGAGGATCCGACCAAAGAAGAACCGGTCTGGAAGACCCTCGGTGCCAGTATTGGCGACCTTTTCTTTCCGAAGAAGCTGCCGCCCCTCGAATTGACCTCAAAGCCGGTAGCAGTCACGGACCGGATGGCGGTGAAGCGCGACCCAATGTCGAGCGCGCTGGCGATTGTTGCGCACGTCGTCGTTATCGGGTTGATCCTGTTCTTCTTCTGGGCGCAGTGGCGGACGCGGGAGATACAGAGGAAGCAAGCTCTCTCCCAGGTCGATATCAAGCCGTTCATTCCTATGACGCTCAAGATGAACCAGTCGATGGGCGGTGGGGGAGGTGGCGGGGCGCACGAGTTGGTCGAGGCGTCCAAAGGCCACCTGCCTAAGGAGGCCAAGACGCAGATCACGCCTCCGCAGATCATTCGCAACGACCATCCCAAACTGGCAGTCGAGCCAACGATCGTGATGCCGCAGCAGGTCAAGCTTCCGGATGCTCCTAACATGCCTAACGTCGGATTGCCCCAGTCGCCTCAGGTGGCCCTGGCTTCGCAGGGCTCCGGCTCCGGCTCTGGGTTTGGTAGCGGACGAGGTGGCGGCATCGGCTCCGGCAACGGAAACGGCGTAGGCCCCGGTGAGGGCGGCGGATACGGCGGGGGACTCATGCGTCCGGGCGGCGGTGTGTCGGCTCCGCAAGTCATCTACTCGGTCGATCCGGAGTTCTCTGACGAGGCGCGTCGCGCGAAGTACCAAGGCATATGCGTTGTCTCGGTCATCGTCGACACGCAGGGCAATCCGCGAAACGTTCGCGTCGTGCGACCGCTCGGTATGGGACTGGATGAAAAGGCAGTTGAAGCCGTTAGGCAGTACAAGTTCAAGCCCGCTTACTACCAGGGCCATCCAGTGCCGGTCGAAGTTAACATCGAGGTCAACTTCCGCATCTACTAATCGCGCTCCACCGCGGATGTCAACGGCCGGCTCCATTCGAGCCGGCTAAATTTTTGTAGCTTTACCGGCGCTCGCCTGAAGCCAACTGGAATTGGTAACATTCTCCCGCAGTTGTGAGGAGATGCACCGTGCCGGTATTCGTGAGGATGCAGAACAGCAAGGAAATGGCCGTCGTCACCGATGGAGTCCGGGCTGAAGAAAACGCTGGGACGCTTCAGGTATTCGATGCAAAGGGCAAGATGGTGGGAAAGTTTCATAACGTTCAGGAATGGTACGTCGGCCAGGCCCGGCCAAATGAGTAAACTTCTGGCGGCCAGATATGGTTGGCGAGTGTCGGGATTCAGAGCGCGATCGAAGAGAGCAGAGCCATCGGCGGTTAATCCATCGTAGCGTGAGGTAATCAGGCTGTCCGATTACTCAGGTAAGAATTTTTCCGAGTAATAGTGCTTTCGGGTCATTGCAACGGGTTACTCAAATTGGTAACGTCTGGGTCATCCCCCTAATTAACTCCCCCAGAAAACTGCCATGACTGAGACCACTGTTGACACCACTTTGCCTACCTTGGTTCGCGTTGTTCCAATATCGACCGCCAGCGTCTCCCGGCCTACAACAGACGATTCAGAGTTCGAGGAAGAACACGACGGTAACATTTTCGTGGGTCTGAAGTATGCAATGGTCATCTATGCCTTCCTGGCGCTGACTGTCGCGGCAGGGTGGAGGCTTTATCACTTGTTTTGAGTGGCCATTCTCGGGGAGGAAGCATGTCTGCGCGGACGGTTAAGCGCGGGGGATGCCCGGACCGGGCAAACCCACTTTCAGCACGCGGGCTTTACGACGCGGCCATCCGGATGAAGCAGGATTTAAGTTCTTGAGAGAAATGGCGCGCCCAGAAGGATTCGAACCTCCGACCTATTGATTCGTAGTCAATCGCTCTATCCAACTGAGCTATGGGCGCACTTTTGGGATGGTGACTGCGAACTGTTGAAAGGATATCAATTTGCACTCCCTGGTGCAATGCGAAATCTCCGAGACTTCCCACGAAGCGTTCGATAGAGAGAATGCGTGGTGCAGTGACCCGCATCACATCAGATCCGGGCAGCGCCCTCACCTAATATTGCTATACTGTGCCTGTCGATAGCCGGAGTTTGAGCAATGCGGGACACGTAAACGATACATGGAGACAGCACCGATAGCATCATGGAAGAGACGGCTCTACGATACCTATGTCTCCAGTGGTCAGGCAGCGGATCAGAGTGCCTCGACCAAGCCCGAGGAGTTGTTTCGTCCACGCCAAGCATACCTGAATCATCTCATTACGAATTATCTTCCCCGCCGGCGTGACTCGCGCATTGCAGATCTCGGTTGCGGCCATGGTGCGTTTCTGTATTTTCTCTCGTGCCGGCTATACCGCAATCGAGGGAGTCGATACCTCCTCGGAGCAGATCGCGCTGGCCCGTCGGCTGGGTATCCCACAGGCGGAACTTGGCGACGTAGGCGGCTTTCTCGCCTGCCATGAAAGAGGATCACTCGACGCCGTGCTCCTGATGGACGTCATCGAGCATCTCGCGGCGCAGGAACTTTTCGATCTGCTCGATTCCGTGTATCGCGTACTTGCCCCTTCTGGTATCTGCCTCGTCCATGTTCCCAACGCCGAGGGTCTTTACGGAATGCGCATCCGCTATGGCGACTTTACGCATGAAACCGCTTTCACCTCACGATCGGCGAGCCAGGTCTTCAAGTCTATCGGTTTTCGTAAGGTCGAAGCCTACGAAGATAAGCCGGTAGTCCATGGTGCCAGAAGCATCGCCCGCCGCATCTTATGGGATTCGCTCACGCTTTACCATCGGATCTTGCTGTTTGCGGAAACGGGAGCGCGTGGAGCAATACTGTCGCAGAACTTCCTTATCAGGGCGACAAAGTAGACCTACTTGCCGTGAACGGGGGCCGCAGCTACGACCAGCGTCTCAGCCGCCTGGGGAGGCATCAGGGGAAGCTCCTCCACTATATCCACTCCTGCGCGGCGCAGCAGTTCCGACACTACCTGCCTGTGGAGCCGCGTCGCGTCGTACTCCACGAGAATCGTCTTCCATTCCGGGTCCATCTTGATGTGCCGAATCCCGTACACTTCGCGAATTTTTCCCAGCGCAAACATAGCCGTCTCGCTGGGATGCCGTTCGTAGCGGTAGAGCACTTCAAGCTGTGTCATGCCGAAGATCATAGCAGGCCCACGCCCTTGCATTCTCCGGTAGGATGCAGAAATCTGCCGGACTCAGCATCCTTAGCTCGTAAAGAACGCGATGGTAAAATTGCGGGCAATCATTCAGCGAGCAAGAGGGAATTAATACTCGCCCCGCCGTTCTTGCACAACTTACTCGATTCCAGCCAAATAACGCTTCTTTTAATATCGATGCCTTCTTCGCGAAGGCCCCCCAGGGAGGAACCCCATTTGAGAATCAGAGAAGCTGCATGGAAGGTCGCCCCAAACGGGAGCGGACATAAATACTCATCAGAATTTCCTCTTCGATTGCGATTGATGCGGATTTTAGGCCGCCAAACCTGGATCCCGCGGGGGCAACACTGGGTCCTGACAAAGCTTTGGGACCCAGACAGCGAGAAGAACTTCGTCTTCGAGGTGGATTTTTTTGGCACGCGCTATCAGGGAGATATGGCGCAGTACGCCGACTGGAAGGTCTTCGCCTACGGCTGCAGCAGCTATTGCGAGCTGTCATTGCTGAAGGACCTTGCAAACGAGATTCGCAGAACGCGCGACGGGGTCGCATTTCTTGATGTTGGAGCTAATATCGGACATCACACGCTGTTCATGGCTCCGAGAGTCGACCGAGTTATAGCGGTAGAGCCATTCGAGGATAATCGCAAGCTGATTGTGCAGAAACTGGAGATGAATGGGCTTACTAACGTCCAGATCTGGCCGTACGCGCTCGGGGCGAGCGACGAGACCTTGAAGTATTACCCGGGCGGATCGGTGAATTCTGGAACGGGGACGTTCATGCCCATCGACATCGGCACCTATCAAGAGCCGATCGAGGTCCAGGTCCGAAACGGAGACGCGCTTTGCGCGGAACACAAAATTCGCAGGGTCGACCTTATGAAGGTTGACGTTGAAGGATTTGAGCCATTCGTATTTAGGGGACTGGCGGAGAGAATTCGCAAAGACCGGCCGCCGGTTTTGACGGAAATGACGGACCGTTCCCGTGAAGGTTTCCGCTCTGAAGCCGGCTTGAAAGAGCTCTTCTGGGACGGGGCGGTCTACGCTGAGGTACACGGCAGGGAAGGACGAAACTACACACTTCGTCCGTTTCATTATCGGACTGCCGGAGAGATACTGATTGTTCCACCGGAATGGTCCGATTTTGTTCGCACGCGGATGCAGAAATGAGAACTGCTGAATATTTGACCAAAATTTGCCTAGAAATTCCGCAGATAGTTCTCGATCTCCGGGCTCGTCCAGTCCTGCGCGCCGATGAACTTTCGCCGGATGCGTCCCTGCGGGTCGATGATGTAGGTCTCGGGTGGCCGGGTCGTCCCGAAAGCAAGGTTCGACTTCTGTGACAGATCGAGCGTTATTACCATATCGCGCAGATGGTTGTTCGCAACGTATTGTCGGTACGCGTCGGCGTCGGTATCGAAGCTGACCGCGACCACCACGACATTTGGAAGTTGCTGCTGAAGCTGCATCAAGGAAGGGAATTCTTCCAGGCACGGCGGACACCACGACGCCCAGAAGTTCAGGACGACGGTTTTGCCGCGATACTCATCCAGCCTGATGGTCTTCCCCTCATCCCGAATGGTGAAATCGGGGGCAACCATCCCCACCTGTGCCGGATGATCTCCGCGGTCGCAGCCTGTGGCCCCAGCGGCGGTGATCAGCAGAGATAGTACGACAAGGAAGCTTTTCCACCGGGCTCGGCGGAGGCTGCTGTTGAAGCAAATCACATCTCTATAATAAAAGACCGAAGTGGACTCTGCGCCTGATCTGACAACCGCGGACGCCGCGCCGCTCAAGCTCTCCGTTATCATCCCCGCCCGCAACGAAGAGGACCGCATCGGCGATTGCCTGCGCTCTCTCGTCGCACAGTCGGAAGCGGGGTGGCAACTCGGCCACGAGTGGGAAATCATCGTGGTAGATGACAGCTCGTCCGACCGGACGCACGAGATTGCAACAGGTTTTGCAGAGGTGATAGTCCTGCAGGCGCCGGCACTACAGAAGGGCTGGATAGGGAAGGCGAATGCCGTCTGGGCCGGAGCTCAGGCGGCGCATGGTGAATGGCTGCTCTTCACCGATGCGGACACGATCCACCACCCCGGACATCTAAGCCTCGCCGTTGTCGAAGCCGAGCGCCATAACGTTGCGATGCTGTCGTATTCCCCGCACCAGGTCGTAACCGGCATCGGGCAGCGCGCGCTTATGCCTCTCGTCTTCAGCGAGCTTGCCGTGACGTACCCTCCCGCCAAAGTCTCCGATCCGGAAACGCACCTCGCCGCAGCGAACGGCCAGTTTCTGCTTGTCCGCCGCGATGTGTATTTTCGCATTGGCGGGCACGAAGCCGTGAAGGAGGCGGTCCTCGAAGACGTAGAGCTGGCGAATATCGTCAAACGCCGCAAGCTCGGACTCCGGTTCCGATATGCTCCCGACGCGGTCTCCACCCGCATGTATCGCAGCTTCGGAGCGATGCTCGAAGGCTGGACCAAGAACCTCGCGCTTCTGTTCGGAAATCCGCTTGCTCTCGCGGCGTGGCGGCTCCTGGACCTTGGGCTACTCATTGGATTGCCGCTGCTGGCTTGGTTTTTCTATGAAGAGAATGCACAGGTGGTGGTCATCGGAGCGCTGGTGCTGCTCTGGCTGCGGAATCTGTGGCGCTATTATCGGCGTGTCGCGAAATCAAACTTTCCGTTTGTCGATGGCCTGATCTCCCCGCTCGCGCTGCCGCTTTTCGCTCTACTGCTTTACAGGAGCTGGTTTGTTCACACCGTCACAAAGCGAGTGGCCTGGAAAGGCAGGGATTACGTAAGCCACAACCGCTGAAGCCAGTCTGAAGCGGCTGTCATCTAACATGGAGTAAACAAGATCGATGATTCTGCTTACCCGCAAAGCCGAGTTTTCCGCCTCCCACTACTACTGGAACGATGCATGGTCCGAGGAGGAGAACCGCCGTGCCTTTGGAAAGTGTGCCAACCGGAATGGGCACGGCCATAACTACACGCTCGAAGTAACAGTTGCTGGCGAAGTCGACGCTGTCTCCGGGTTTGTCGTCGATCTGAAGGATCTGAAGGGCGTGCTGGAGCGCGAGGTGGTGAGCGTTTACGATCACCGTCATCTGAATCTCGAAGTGCCTGAGTTCAAGAGTGCCAATCCCACCACCGAGAACATCGCCATCGCCATCTGGAAGCGTCTCGATGGCAAGATTCCCGGCGCAAGCCTCCACCGCGTGCGTGTCTACGAGCTGCCCGATCTCTTCGCGGACTATTACGGTGAGCCATGAGAGCCTACTTTGGACGCCGCTATATCCTCAGCGCCTCGCACCGCCTGCACTCGCCCATTTTCAGTGAGTCTGAGAACTGGGCCATTTACAGCAAGTGCAATAACCCATACGGACACGGCCACAACTACGTTATCGAAGTGATTGTGGGAGGGAATGTCGATCCGGTAACGGGGATGGTCTGCGATCTGGTGGAGCTCGATTCCTGTGTGGGAAAAGAAATTCTCGATCGCTTCGATCACACCAATTTGAACTCGCACGCGTGCTTTCAAAACACGGTGCCAACCACCGAAAACTTCAATATTGAGGTGCATCGTCTGCTGACAACTGCGTTCAAGCAGGCCGAGATTGTCTCGGTGCGTGTGGAAGAGACCTCGAATAATTCCTTCGAATATCCCGTCCGAAACCTCAGCGCACCGCAGGAAGGGGCAGTTCAGAGATGAAGAATAATAACCGCCACGCGAGCGCGACACTAAAGGAAGAGATTATCGGGACCACGGGCCTTGAAGACGTCTCCACGCAGGAGATCTATCGCGAGCTGATCCGCCGCTTCGATGTCGACCCTACCCGCGACGGGCTGCTGCGCACGCCCGAACGTATGGAAAAAGCCATGGGCTTCCTCACCAAGGGATACACCGAAGATGCAAGCAGTATCCTGCATGACGCGCTCTTCGACGTCGACTACGACGAGATGGTGATCGTCAAGGATATCGAGATGTACTCACTTTGCGAGCACCACATGTTGCCGTTTTTCGGCAAGGTGCATGTCGCTTACATTCCAAATGGCAAGGTCATCGGACTCAGTAAAATTCCTCGTCTCGTCGAGGTCTTCGCGCGCCGCCTGCAGGTG
Organism: uncultured Acidobacteriaceae bacterium; assembly: GCA_963724375.1. GTDB lineage: Bacteria > Acidobacteriota > Terriglobia > Terriglobales > Acidobacteriaceae > Silvibacterium. The sequence continues at coordinate 80,214 of CAVRUM010000006.1, read as the reverse complement.
CAGGAGCGGCTTACGCGGCAGATTGCCGATGCGATTCAGGAGGCGATCGCTCCGCAGGGTGTCGGGGTGGTCATCGAAGCACGGCATCTCTGCATGATGATGCGCGGCGTGGAAAAGCAGAACTCATCGACAGTGACGTCAGCTATGGTGGGTGTGTTTCAGAAGCAGAACACGCGGAACGAATTTCTCTCGCTGGCGCGGGAGAGGACAACGACGAATATTTGATCGCCGCTCCATGCTTCAACGTCTGAAACTCAGGCCCGAAATCTTGTCCGGGTTCCGTGCCCTTACGCGAAGGCCATTGCTCGAATCTCTTCCTTGCGTACCGTGAGGCGATCGACGAGATCCTGGCGGACTTCGTAGCCGCGGCCAGGGGTGTTCGGAACAGTAATTTCGCCCTGGGGGGAAACTTCCACTTGGGGCTCGATAATGTCTTCCTTGTAATAGCGCTTCGAAGCCGAGACATCGCCGGGCAGGGTGAAGTTTTCGAGCGACGACAGGGCGATGTTGTGCGAGCGGCCGATGCCCGTCTCGAGCATGCCGCCGCACCAGACTGGAATGCCGCGCTCCATAGCGGCATTGTGGACGGCGATGGCTTCGCCGAGGCCTCCTACGCGGCCGTTCTTGATGTTGATGATGCGGCAGGACTCCATCTCGATCGCGGCGAGGGTGTCGCGGCGGTTGTGGATCGATTCGTCGAGGCAGATGGGGGTGTTGAGCTGCCGCTGCAGCATGGAGTGGTAATAGAAGTCGTCGGCCCATAGCGGCTGCTCGATCATCATCAGGTCGAAGGCATCCCAGCCGATGATGGTGTCGGCGTCTTTGAGCCTATAGGCTGAGTTCGCGTCGCAGCTCAGAGCGATGTCGGGCCAGCGGTTGCGGACAGCCTCGAAGACCTCTGTATCCCAGCCGGGCTTGCATTTGAGCTTAATGCGCTGATACCCGGCGGCAAGCTCGGTTGCGATCTCTTCAAGCAGCACCTCGATTGAAGGCTTGATACCGATCGACACACCGCAGGGGATGGTTTCGTGAACTCCGCCGAGCAGTTCGGCCAGAGAGATGCCGCGCATCTGCGCTTCAAGATCCCAGACCGAGTTTTCGAGGGCGGCCTTGGCCATCCGATGGCCACGAACCTGCTTGAGAATTCCAGGAATCTTACCGGCATGAGCAGGTTCGGAGCGGGCGAGCGCCGGGGCAAGTTCCTGCGTGAGAACAAGCCACGCGGTATCGATCGTTTCGTAGGAATAATACGGGTGCTCGCCGGCCACACACTCTCCCCAGCCGGTGAGGCCCTCTGCCTTGAGCTCGACAAGGAGTATGCGGCGATCGGTGGTGATGCCAAAGCTAGTCTCGAACGGTTTAACGAGGGGGATGCGAATTTCGCGAAGGAAGATTGCGTCGATTCTCATAAGTAGCTGCTTCTCAGGTGCTCGAAGGGAGCAAGTTCAAATACGCCGTTACCGTGGGTGTCCCGATGAAAACCGACTACGGCCAGCCCGCGACTGAATGCTGCCTGAAAGCGCTGGCGATTTTCTGTCTGCGCCGCCCGCGCGAGGTGAATCTGGGATTCCGAAGACTTCCATTCAGCGATCTGGTAAGGGACCATGATGGTTTCTTCGATGTCAGAATGATGAAGCGGAGCTCCGGTGAGCGTGGCCTCGACGCGGCTTGAAGAGAGGTACCATTCAGCATGCAGCCGGTCGGTAGGCAGCCCACCCTGCAGACGAGATGAGGATACACCATAAAAATCTGATGTATAGCTCCGAACGATGGTTCCGAGCTTGTGGATATTTAGGAAAGAATTCTTGATCTCCAAAGGGTCAAAGGTCCACTCCATTAGATCGACCCCGCGCTCAAGCGCTTCAAGTCGCTGAAATAGCTTGAGCTGGCGGCCTATGCCGTCGTTGCGGTACCCCTCTGCCACGGCGAGCATATGCGAGTGCAGGTAGGGGATGGGGGCTGCGTCAGGCCCTTCTCCGGCCTTGACACCGGGCAAAGACATGGCGAATCCAATGAGGTTTTCGGCAGTACCCTGGGGATTCTCGGCGCGCGTCACATCGAAGGCCCCGATTACCTGGCCGCCGATCCTCTGCGAGACGACAAAGGTGCGGCGGGGAATGACATCTCCGTCGGAAAAGCCCCAGGTGTCGATCTGAAGCCTAACGCAAGAGTCGAGTTCGTCAAAACCGTGACATGAGCGGATGAGGATAGGACGCCCGTCGCGGGTGAGACAGGTTGCGGTTGTATTGCCGGCAGCAGCGCTGGTGGTCATAGCTTTCGTTCGTTCAGTTTGGCTTGGTTCCAAAGGGATTCGAGTTCGGAGGGCGCGAGTTCTTCAAGTGGTCGACTACCAGCGAGTTCCATAGAGCGAAAGCGCCTCCGGAATTTCGCGTTCGCATCGCGCAGAGCAAGCTCCGGATCAATCTTCAAGTGACGCGCGAGGTTTACCGCCGTAAATAGTAGATCACCCATCTCTTCGGAAATCGCACTGTTCGATTCCGTACCGTGAGCGACCTCGGCTTCGAGTTCCGCCGTCTCTTCCCGGAGCTTTTCGATCAAGCCGGACACGTCTGGCCAGTCGAATCCGGCTTTGGCGGCTTTCGAGCCCAGCTTCGCTGCCTCGGACAAAGCCGGCATTGAGCGCGGGACGGCCCCCAATCGTCCTTCGGGTGCAGGCCTGGAGGACTGCTCGAGCTTCTTGATCGCCTCCCAGTTGCGGAGAACCTGCGGGGCATCGATGCCATCGGTATCGAGTCCGGTCGCGGTGTTGCCGGCTTCGGCGGCAGCGGCGTCTCCGAAGACATGAGGATGGCGGCGGATGAGCTTGCGATTGAGGTCGCCAATCACCTCCTCGATGGCGAAGGAGCCGGACTCGGAGGCCATCTCGGCGTAGAAGAGGACCTGCAGCAGCAGATCGCCGAGTTCGTCCTTGAGGGCGGCCCAGTCGCGCCGCTCGATGGCATCGAAGACCTCGTATGTCTCTTCGAGGGTGTACTTGCGAATCGAATCAAAGGTCTGCTCGCGGTCCCACGGGCATCCGCCGGGGGCGCGCAGGCGGTGCATGATGGCCACGGCCTCGGTGAAGGCGGCGCCGCGGTTCGGGGTGGCTTCGGAGACCGGGGTCGTCTCCGCGTTTTCGATCGGAGCCATCGGAATCAGTTTACCGGACTCCACGTATACTGCGGCTGGTTTGAGGTTTGCGGAGTTGAATCTGCTGGCGGGGATCTTTGCGGGGCTGCTCGGGCTGGCATTCGGCAGCTTCCTAAATGTGTGCATTTGGCGGCTGCCACGGCATGAGTCGGTGGCTACCGGGCGGTCGCGGTGTCCTCAATGTGGGACGGCGATCCGCGCGCGAGACAATGTGCCCATTCTGAGCTTCCTGATGCTGCGGGGACGCTGCCGTGACTGCGGCGCAGGGATCTCATGGAGGTATCCGGCAATCGAACTGGCGATGGCGGCGCTGTGGGTTCTGTGCTGGCTGGAGTTTGGCGCCACTCTTCAAAGCATCGGCATGGCAGTGTTCTGCTTTCTCGCGCTCGGGCTGGGAGCCATGGATGCCGAGACGCTGATCCTTCCAGACGCATTCACGGTGCCGGGAATCGCTCTCGGAGTCATTTTCAGTGCGGCGGTCTGCGGGGGCGGATGGCCAGCGCGTCTGCGCTGCGCGGGTGCGGCGCTGGGATGGGCAGCATGTGCGGCTGCCATCGTTATTGCGATTCGCGGGACCTATTGGCTGGTGCGCCGGCGCGAGGGCATGGGATTGGGAGATGCCAAGCTGCTGGCCATGATAGCGGCGTGGTTGGGTCCGGCGAACGCTGCGCTAACCTTTTTTCTGGCAGTGGTGGGCGGCGCAGCCTACGGTATCCTCTGGCTGGCAGCGAAGAAAGGTCGTGGCGGGACCTCTGCCCGGCTCCCGCTGGGATCATTTCTGAGTGCCGCAGCGATTTATGCCGCCTTTGGAGGACGGGCAACAGTGAGTTGGTATCTCAGCTTGTTTCGCTGAGCTGAAATGACCCTGGGGGAATCAGGTCTGTTTTGGATTGCTGTTTTTGGGAGCGGCGCGCATGTCGGGCTGTTCTCGGGCAATAATTAAAGGCAATGTCCTGTCGTCTCTTACGCCTGTCCTTTTTTGCCATTCTGCCTGTCTTCTTTGCAGCTGTCTCCTGTGCACAGGACCACCCGCAGGATTCGCCGACGCTTCCTTCCGCTCCTCAGGTGAAGGTGACCAATAGCGCACCTTCGGAGGCGCAGCTCGCCAAGGAGGGCGTTGTGTACGAAAAGGTTGCGACGGTGATGCATTACGACGCGAGCGGCCTCGGGGATAAGACCCTCACGGTTGTCGCACGCGTTCAGTCTGAAGGTGCGGTGCACGAGGCGGGGCTACTGACATTCGCCTACGCCTCGGGCGAGGAAAAGGTCGAGCCGGTCTACGTGCGGGTGCGGAAGCCCGACGGAACAGTGATCAATACCCCGGCGGACGACGCACAGGACATGCCGACGGAGGTGACGCGGGCGGCTCCGTTCTACAGCGACCTGAGGGAGATACAGATCCCGATCAAGTCGCTGAGCCCCGGCGACAAGCTGGAGTATCAGCTACGGTTCGTGAGGACGAAGGACCCGGCTGCGGGTCAGTTCTGGGGAGCGCTGAATTTTATCCGCAACAATGTGGTGCTCGACGAGACGGTCGAGATGTCGTTTCCGAAGGACAAATACGTGCTGGTGTTGAGCCCGAAGTACCAGCCCGTAATCAGCGAAGAGAATGGCCTGAAGGTCTACCGCTGGAAGACCTCTCAACTTGAGCCGACGGTGGGTGCTGACAAGCAGAAGCAGGCGGCATACGATCCGGATGCGCTCGCTCCGATTGCGTGGACGACTTTCCATAACTGGCAGGAAGTGGGTGAGTGGTACGGGTCGCTCGCGAAAGATCGGGCGGCGCCGAGCCCGGAGGTGACGGAGAAGGTCCAAGAGCTGATTCAGGGTAAGACAACCGACGAAGAGAAGATCGCGGCGATTTACCACTACGTTTCGACGCAGGTGCGGTATATCGGTGTGGCGTTCGGCATCGGCCGCTACCAGCCGCACTCAGCAGAGACGGTGCTCGACAACCAGTACGGGGACTGCAAGGACAAGCACACTCTGCTGGCGGCGATGCTCAAGGCTGCGGGATACGACGCCTGGCCAGCGCTGATTGGCTCGTCGATCAAGCTTCATCCCGAATTACCGACTCCAGCGCAGTTCGATCACGTGATCACCGTGGTGCCGCTTAAAGGCAAGGAGATCTGGCTCGACAGCACTCCTGAGGTGACTCCATACCGGATGCTTATGTCGCCGCTGCGTGACAAACAGGCGCTGGTGATTCCGACGAATGCTCCTCCGAGGCTGGAGCGAACCCCCGCGGATGGGCCCTTCCCGTTTATTGATACGACTACCGCAGTCGCTAAGCTTAACAGCCAGGGCACGCTTGACGGACATATCGACTTCGAGCTGCGCGGTGACTCGGAGACAACCTTCCGCGAGGTCTTTCACGGTACGTCCCGCGCGCAGTGGCCGCAGGTGGCGCAGAACATCTCGCAGCGCATGGGGTTTGCCGGATCAGTTACGAATCTTGATGTGAGCCTGCCAGAGCAGACCGATAAGCCGTTTCACTACGCATATGACTACAGCAATAAGGAGTATGCCGACTGGAACAACCGGCGCATCGTGCCGCTGACGTTTCCGGTTTCGCTGGCGGAGATCGATCCTGACGAGACGCCTGCGGAACCCATCGAGTTAGGGTCGCCGCGGACCGAGTCGCACACATCGACGATTGAGCTGCCTTCTAACTACACGGCCGAGTTGCCGCGTTCAGTCAAGTACACGACGCCGTTCGCTATCTACGAGGCCGATTACAAACTCGACGGCAATAAGCTGATTACCGAACGGAAGCTGCAGGTTCTCGAGCGCCAGATTCCGATCGATAAGGCGGCCGAGTACAAGAAGTTCGCCAAGAATGTTACAGACGACGAGACTCAGTTCATCCAGCTCGCGGCGGCGGGAACGAAGGGGATCGATACGGCCGCGGGCAATCCGGAAGCGGCGCAGTATCTGCAGTCGGCCTATGTCGATATCACGCGTCACGATCTGAGGGCCGCGCATAGCGACCTGCAGAGCGCCAAGCAGTTGAATCCGAAGGAGCGTGGACTCTGGGCCGAGACGGCTTACGTAGACATGATCGAGAACCGGCTCGACGACGCTGTGACGGACTTTCGCAAGGAGATCGAGTATCACCCGGAGAACGCCATGGCGTACCAGGCGCTGGCCGAAGTCCAGGTGAAGATGAAGCAGAACGATGAGGCAGAGCACACGCTGCACGACTTGCTCAAGGTTATCCCCGACAATACAAATGCCCAGCTGCAGCTGGGCTCACTGCTGATTCTCGACAAAAAATACGACGAGGCGAGCACGCTGCTCGAGAGCGCTATGAAGCAGGCCCCCGATAATAAGGACATCGCCGCCCAGGCGGGGCGTGCGGAGCTGCTGGCCGGGAAGCGCGATGCAGGTGTCGAGACTCTGCGCGACAGCATGAAGGGCAGCAACGATCCCAATGTGCTAAACAATGCCGCCTACGAGCTCGCGGACTTCAACGCTGACTTGCCAACCGCCGAGGCCAGCAGCAAGAAGGCTATGGACATCCTGGAGAAGCAGACGGCGGAGATTTCTCTGGGCAACCTGACGCGGGATGATCTGGCACACATCAACCTGCTGACCGCCGTGTGGGACACGATGGGTTGGGTTTATTTCCGTGAGGGAAAGCTGCCCGACGCTGAGAACTACGTGGGCGCAGCGTGGACCGTGACGCAACACAGTGAGGTGGGCGACCACCTGGGTCAGATCTACGAAAAAGACGGCAAACTCGCCGAGGCGGCGAACATCTATGGCCTATCGCTCTCGGCCGAAACGCTGAGCCCCGATCCTTCAGGGACCGACAGCATGCGTGACCGACTGGCAAAACTGACGGCGAAGGGTATTGTGACGAGCGGAAGGGCCGCGAACGAAGAGCTTGCGGAGATGCGGACCGTGAGCCTTCCAAAGCAGGGAAAGAGCGGTACGGCAGATTTCTTCGTGCTGATATCGGCCGACAAGACGGAGGATGCGCAGTTCATTGGGGGCGACGAGCAACTGAAAGGCGAGGCGGCCGAGCTGTTGAAGGTGAAGTTCGGCGGGCAGATTCCGAAGGGCTCGCAGGCAAAGATCGTTCGGAGGGGAACTCTCGATTGCTCCGACAGCGCAAATAAGTGCACGTTCACAATGCTGCTGCCGCAGTCGGTGGGGATTGAATAACGTGCAGCGCGAAGCCGTTTTGGTCACACGCTGCCGGATATAGTAGAAGCGGTGAACGGGCTTCTCATCATAGACAAGCCGTCGGGTATGACCTCTCACGATGTGATTGCCCGGCTGCGCCGCGCCACCGGAGAAAAATCGATCGGGCACCTCGGTACGCTCGATCCCATGGCGACGGGAGTGCTTCCGCTGCTATTCGGAAAGTTTACGCGCCTAGCGCAGTTTTACGGTTCGCGCGAGAAGACCTATACCGGCACGATCCGCTTCGGCTTCTCCACCGACACGTACGACGCCGAGGGTGCGCCCGCGTCCGAGCCGGTGAAGCCGTCATTCACTCTGGACCAGCTCCAGGCTGCGGCCGCCAGATTTTCCGGCGAAATCGACCAGCTTCCACCGCCCATTTCCGCCAAGAAGATCGGCGGCAAGCCGGCCTACAGGATCGCGCGCTCCGGCGAAACCCCCCAGCTGAAACCCGTACGCATCCATGTTGCCGAGTTTGCCATCCAGTCCTTCGACGGGGAACTCGCTCACTTCCTCATGCGTATCTCTTCTGGTGGATATGTCCGTTCCGTTGCTCACGAACTCGGCCAGATGCTTGGTCCTGGCGGACACCTGGCCACGCTGCGCCGCGTCATTTCCAGCCCATTCTCGATCGATCAGGCGATCCACCTCGCTGATGCTGAAGCCCTCGCAGGCGAAAAACGCCTCCAGGATCACATGCCGCATCCGCGGACGATTCTGCCTGAGCTGCCTTCAGTCACTGCGGACCAGCCGACACTTGCGCGGCTGCGCAACGGCATGGCGGTCAATCTCCCCGAATTCACGCGGGCGCCGGTCGTCAAGATTTTCGAGGGCCAGCGGGAGCTGGTTGCCATCGGTAAGCGCATCGCCGGCACTCTCTTCCAGCCGACGATCGTACTTCTCTAGATTACTTCTTCAGCATCGGCTTCAGAAAATCGTACATATCACCGGCAATGATGTCCGCGCCCTTCGCTGTTGGATGAATACCGTCCGCCTGCATTGCTCCGGGAACGTTGTAGACATGCAGCAGAACGAAAGGGAAGAGAGGCACATTGAACCTCTTTGCGGCGAGCGTGAACGTCTCTTTGAACGCATTGGCGTAATCCGGTCCGTAGTCCGGAGGCATCACAATGCCAACGAGAGCGACCTGGATTCCGGCTCTCTGCAGTGTCTGAATGATCTGGTCGAGATTTGCGCGCGTCGATGTTATGGGCAGACCTCGCAGGCCGTCGTTTCCGCCGAATTCGACCACGACAATCTGCGGGTGCGCAGCCAACACTTGTGGAAGCCGCGTCACGCCGTCCTTGGTGGTTGCTCCACTGACGCCAAAATTGAGGACACGATATTTATAGCCGTGCGCATCCAGACGCCGTTGCAGATCATCTGGCCAGCTATGTCCAGGATCGACACCGTAGCCTGCCGTGATGCTGTCTCCAAAGCAGACAATGACCGGTTTCGCAACGCCTGTTTTTGCCAAAGCAAACGGCGTCAGCGCAAACAACAACAGCGCAAAAATTCGCTTCACTTTCCAATTTTAGCCAAACCCCGCCAACGAACCGCCCTCGCCGCTATGGGACACTTGTTGATAAGCGGCACGCCCAGAGGAACCCCGGAATGATCGAAGTTCGCAACCTGAAGAAATCCATCCGCAATGGCAACCGCACCGTCGACATTCTCCGTGGCATCGACCTCCTCATCCCGCAAGGACAGTTCGTCGCCATTATGGGAGCATCGGGGAGCGGCAAGAGCACGCTGCTCGGCCTGCTCGCCGGCCTTGATTCACCCACCGAAGGCGAGGTCATCCTCGATGGCGTGGACATCAGCCACCTCGAAGAAGATCGCCTCGCGCAGGTGCGCGGCCAGAAAATAGGGTTCGTCTTCCAGTCTTACCAGCTCATTCCGACGCTCACTGCACTCGAAAACGTGTTGCTGCCGCACGAACTCAATGCGCGCGGAGACGGCCGGCCCCGGGCTACCGCTTTACTTAACAGCGTCGGACTTGCAGACCGACTGCACCATTACCCTGTCCAGCTCTCGGGCGGCGAGCAGCAGCGCGTGGCGCTCGCCCGTGCCTTTGTCCTTGACCCGCCCATCGTTCTGGCGGATGAACCGACCGGCAACCTCGACTCCGTCAATGGCCAGCATGTCCTCGATCTGCTCACCGTTCGCCAGCGCGAGGCCCGAACCACGCTCGTCATGGTCACGCACGATTCGGACATCGCCTCCCGCGCCGACCGTGAGATTCATCTCCGCGATGGACTGGTCGTCGCCGACGAGCTGACGACCCACGCCGAACCGACTGAGGTCATCGGATGACCACCGTCACGAAGCCGGCGCTCCCGTGGTCTACCGCTGCTCGCATCGCCTGGCGAGAGCTGCGCGCCTCGCGGGCGAAATTCGTATTCGTGCTGCTTTCCGTCGCAATCGGAGTTGCAGCGCTGACAGGGGTTCGCGGATTTAGCCAGGCGTTCCAGAAGGCTTTGCTGGGCGACGCGCGAGGCATCATGGCCGCTGACCTATCGGCGCGGATGTTTCGGCTGGCCACGCCTAAGGAACAGCAGCAGCTCGATGCGCTCGCCACCAGCGGGGTAGAGCGCACCAGCGTTACCGAGATGGTCTCCATGGCCTCTGTGCAGGGCGACCCCGTGCCGCTGCTCGTCTCGCTCAAGGCCATCGATCCCGCCGTATACCCCTACTACGGACACATCATTCTCAGCCCGGCGGGCTCGATCCATGACCTTCTCACGGACTCCACGGTTCTCGTCGACGACAACCTTCTCGTTCGCCTGAATGCTAAAGTCGGCGACACTCTCAAGATCGGAACGAAGCACTTCCGCATCGCTGCCGTCATCCTCCGGGAGCCCGACCGCATGACCGCCGGCGTCGGCCTCGGGCCGCGCGTGATGATCACATTGCACGCGCTTCTCGGGAGCGGCTTGCTCGGCCTTGGCAGCCGCGCCAGCGAACGCTACTTATTCAAGATCGATGGAAACCAGCAGAGTATCGCAACGCTGCGCCCTGAGCTCGAAAAAATCCTGCCGGACGCGCAGGTGATGGACTTCCGCGAGACCAGCCCGGAACTCACCCGCGGTCTCGACAATGCCACAGGACTCCTCAGCCTCATTTGCCTCGTTGCCATGGTACTCGGAGCCGTCGGTGTTGCCATGGCAATGCGCGCCCACCTGCAACAGCGGATCGAGATACTCGCCATCATGAAATCCATCGGTGCGCGGTCATCGGATATTCTGCGGATCTACCTACTACAGACGGTATTCCTCGGGCTCGCCGGAGGCCTGCTGGGCGTGGTCCTCGGCCTGGGGGTCGAATACGTCTTTCCGTCGCTCCTTGGATCGCTCCTGCCACTGCGGCCGCCGCTTGCACTCGCGATCAAGCCGGTTTCTGCCGCACTCGCTACTGGAATCCTCACCACGATTCTCTTCTGCCTGCCACCCTTGCTCGACGTGCGCCACGTCCGCCCCATCGCCGTTCTGCGCAAAATGGTTGAAACCGCCGAGGGCGTCAACCTGTTCCGACAGACGGGAAGCCCGCGCGTATTTCGCATTCAGAGGATCCTGCTGGCATTTGTTCTTGTTATTGGACTCGCATCGCTTGCCCTCTGGATCACCGGCCTCCGCCATCACACACATCGTTGGGCGCTGGGGGTTGTGATCTTCGACGTCGCGTTCGGGCTGATCGTTGTCACTTACAACTACTGGGGACCGAAGTTCCGCGAACGCAAGCTCCAGTGGTTTGCAATCGCCCTCATCGTTGCCGGCCTCGCCGCGATCGCCGCGGCTCTTTCCGACTCATGGACGATAGGGAAGTGGTTCGCCGCTTGTCTCTGCGCCGTGCTGCTTGTCATTCTTGGACTTTCGGCCGTTACGTTGCGCACGCTGCGCGCCTTTCTCGACAAGACCCGCCTGCACCTGCCTTCAGCGCTGCGCCACGGACTCGCGAACCTCTACCGCCCGGGCAATCAGTCGTCGGCCGTACTCGCTGCTCTTGGCGCAGGAGTCATGCTCATCCTCGCCGTCTTCCTCATGCAGAGCGCGATCGTACGGGAGATGCATAACGAGGTGTCTCCCGATACGCCAAATGTCTTCCTCGTCGATATTGCGCCCAAGGAACTCTCAGGTGTGAAATCGCTGCTTGCCAAGCAGCAGGGGGTGCAGGGTCAGCTCGAGACGATTCCGGTAATCTCTTCGCGAATCATCAGCATCGATGGCGTGCCCGTCGACCAGCTGAAATTCGAGAACTATCCTCGCCGCATGTTGCGCTCGGCTGCGATCTCCTGGTCGGAAGCCATCCCGAAGGGCACCAAAATCAGCCAGGGGCAGTGGTGGAAGAAACCCGACGAGCCCAGTCTGGCAGTGGTCGATCGCGTGGCGAAACGTCTGAATCTACATATTGGATCGCGGGTAAACTTTTCGGTCGATGACCGCACCATCTCTACCGTCGTCTCGGCCATTTACAAGGTCGACGGCGAGCACGCCTTCGCGCGGAGCGAATACATCCTCGCGCCCGGCCTCGTCCGCGACATTCCCGCCACGTGGTACGGAGCGATCCACGTTACTCCGGCGAATATCGGTCAACTTGAGCGCACCCTCTTCGCCGCGTATCCGACCATCACCGTCATCAACCTCGCCGATATCCTGCAGACGATCCAGGACGTCGCTGGCCACATCATCCTCGTGATCCGTTTTCTCGCCGGATTTTCCATTCTCTCGGGAGCGATCATCCTTGCATCGAGCGTGGCCAGCACGCGCTTCCGCCGTATCAGAGAAGTCGTCGTGCTGAAGACGCTGGGAGGCACGCGCAACCGCATCGCCCAGGTCTTCAGCATTGAGTTTCTCGTCCTTGGTCTGCTGTCTGGTGCCGTCGGCGTCCTCTTTGCCAACCTGCTCGCGCGGATTTTGCTCCAGCGCATGGAGATCCACTGGCATGCCAACTGGTTCGCCTCAGGCTTTACTGTGGTTGCGACTGCAGTGCTTGCCATTGTGACCGGATGGATTGCCAGCTTCCGCATTCTTGGTCAGAAGCCACTGGAAGTTTTGCGGGAAGAGTAAGACGCAGCGGACATTTTAATCTTCGAACACGACTCTTCATGCAGAATAGGTGCGCCTGTTCGAGGAGAATTCAGAATGACTCAAATTCCATCGGGAACGGAGTTGATTCGCCCGTTTCTTCCTGCAAAGGACTTCGATCTGTCCAAGCGTTTTTACCAGGCCCTCGGTTTTGAGAGTCTTCTCGACAGCGATGTTGCCATCTTCGAGGGAGGCTCAGGCGGATTCATTCTGCAGCGCTACTATCAAAAGGACTGGGCTGAGGATTTCATGATGCAGATGATGGTCGACGATCTGGACGCCTGGTGGTCTCACATCAGCGCCCTCGATCTTCCAGGCAAATTCAGCGTACCGGCTCCGAGAGCGCCAGCGATGCAGCCCTGGGGACTTCGCATTGCGTACGTTGTCGATCCGAGCGGAGTGCTCTGGCATATTGCCCAGCGGCGTCAAGGGGTCGTGCAGGACTAATTTCGCGCCGCTGTCTGGGTCTCTCCCTTATTCTTGCCAAAATCATTATTCAGGAGCATGTGCACCGCATCCTGATAGCCCATCTCCGGGCGAACCGGCTCGAAGTCACTCGCATCTTCGGTGGTCTCGAAATCCAGGGATTTGATCATCAGGGCCTTGCCGTGGAGGTCCAACTTCATGTGAGTGCCTTCCCAGTGACCCTCACCTACGTCCTTTTGCTCGACGAGTATGGATCCACCTTTGTACAGCTTGCCCAAAATGCCCCACCCGAAGTCGACGTCGGAAATGAGATGCGCCTGCAGCTTGACAATGCGTTCCTCACGTTGATCGATCCACAATTCCCCTGCCATGCCGTGATAAACCTCCGCCTCGCGGTCCGGCGGCTGGAAGTTAGGGTTCGGTTTGAAGCTTAGCCTGTAACAGAGGCCGTTAGGACCCTCCACGGTACCTTCGTAGTGATAGATAAAGCCCTCGGGAAGAAGCCGGATCATTTCGTTCTCGCGATTGCTATCTTCCTGTTCCTTCTTGTGGCGGTGCGCCTGAATCTCAGGATGGGCCACCAGATTGTTCAGGCGATCGATCTCGGCCTGCTCCGCGTCCGATGGTAGCGGCTTGTCGTTCAGGGCGATGAGCCGCGCAACATCTCCATCCTTCGTTTCAACAATCTCCTTTGTAGTAATTTTTCCGTTGTCGGCCTTTCGGAGCTTGTACCGGAAGGGGTGGCCGCTTGCCGTGTGCAGCTCGTTGTACGATGCTCGCTTCACCAGCATTGTGGGATCGGCCGCAATGCTCTCCGGCGTGGGCGGGGACTGTTCCTGCGTAACCCCTGTCGGGCTGAACGCGAGGAGGCACCCAAGAACCACAGCCGTGAATGACCGGGTGATGCAGGATAGTGCGCGTTCCCGGCCAACATTTGCAAACGAATCGATTTCCAACAGGCCCATATCTTTAGGGGGTTCAAACCCCGCTCGCGTTGCCATTTCAGACCAGCGGACGGCCTGGCGGCGAATAACACCATTAGACGCCGCGAGAGATAACGCAGTTTTGCCGGCGGGCACGGTCATTGTGAAGATTTTACCTTCCTGTTGCGCGTCCGCTCGGGAATGAGAGTAGAGTGGACGGGTCCGGATTGAATCCATATCAAAACCTTCGCAGATCGATTTCCCGAAAGGCCTTGGACAACCTGAATGAATGTATTATCGTGTCCCACACAAGCGAAGGCCATGAGCTGACAATGCCGAAGCGCGAGGCGCAGATTGCCACGCGCGCGGATGTCAGAGCTGGTTCAGATTTACTGCAAGTTCTGAGCTTCTAACGAGGTATTCCGGCGATGAAGGCCCTTCTTCGTCCGTCCATTGGTTCCACAGCGTGTCTCGTGTGGCTCTCCGTTTGCTTTCCTGCAATTTTCGTTGACGCGGCAAAGGCAGCTAGTTCGCCCGCGGCGGCCCCTCCCGCACAGACTGTAGTTATTCCAGGTCCCTTGCGCTCATTCCTGCGCATGGCCGGCATCAGCCAGAAGATTCCGCCCGACGAAGTTCTTCCGCTGCTTGCCCGTAACGTCATTCTGCGAGGATATGAGAACGACAGCGAAACCGAGTTTCTCTCTCTTCTTGACCGCTACGTCCATCAGGCCCGAGAACTCCAAGCGGTCGCCGGAAAGGCCCAGGAGATTCGGATCGCGAACTGCAGCGACGCAGCCAATCTCACCCATATCCTCGGATACCAGCTTCGACTGCCCTGCGGCCAGAAGGGCAATGCTTTGGTCACCGCAAATCCCGAGCGAGCTTTCCTTACCACCGACTCGGGCTTTCCGCTGACCGCCCTCGAAGATGCTCTGGATAAGGATGCTCCCTTCAGCTATTACTACCCGTCAACCGTTGTCCCCATGCTGTTTACCGAGAGCGCATGGGTACAGATCAGCTCGCCGAAGAAGAGGCACGAAGGCAACCTGATCGACGTGATCCTGCACGATCGCGATGTAGCCCGTCTTTATTCCGCCATGGCCAAGATCGACAGCGACACAGGAATGTCGCTGGTGCAGTCGCCGGGCCTCGGCAAGCTGTTACCGCTGGCCGGAGTTCTCAATTTCTACGGCAGCCAGCTCTGTATCCGATCCGGCCGGGTAGCCGTACCGGGCGGTTCTGATGCTGAAGGAGGATGGACCGATCTGGTCGGTGCAAGCCCGCGCTCGCCGGGGGACTTTGTTACTCATCTGATGGCGAAGGACAACGGGTGGCTGGCCCTCTACTATGACGTGCTGGCGCGTGTGGACCTCGATCAACAGAAGCATCTGACGCAGTCGCCGCGTCTCAAGCATTTTTATGAGGCGTACCGCTCGGCCGGCATCGAGCCCAGTGCGACCCGAAGCGTATTCCGGAAGGGCTCCGAACTTCTCGTTCTGTTCACCAGGGTTGAATGGGATGCTTCCGGTCAGCCCTATGTTCCCGGCGACCTTCAGGTCTGGATCGAGATTCTCAACAATCAGAAGTCCGCGTTCAAACCTGCTCATGAGTTGGCAAGGCGCTCCCGATCGTTTAGCAGTCCCGAACAGCTGCTCGAAGTCCTGGTCGCTTATTCGCGAGAGGAGACTGACAGCGGCCCGCTCCAGGTTTATCTGGCACTAAGCGAGATTGATCGGGCTCGCCCTCCGAACATGCGCCTGTCCGATGGCGCCGTTCGGCTCCTCGCCAGCAAGTTCCCGCGGTATCACTCCTGGTTTCTTGCCTTTGCCGAGTTTCCCGAGCTGAACGATACCTCGATCGTGCGCTTTGTCACGGTTGCTGATTCGGTCGATTCTATTTCCAACCCGGCTCTCCGGGGCAACGCGCTCGGCGCCTTTCAGGCGAATCTGAGCCTGTGGCAAATCCTTGCCCGCCAGCAGCAGATTCCCAAAGCCCAGATGAACACCTCCTGGCAAGGCGCCATCGAGCCCTTCGCCAGGATTTCTTCCTCAGTCCAGCTCTTTGACGCGGCCCGCAGCTCGCTCGGCGCAGTCACGCTGGCCGCCGCCGGCAATGCCAATCTCTCTCAGGACGAGCTCGTCGACTTGCTTGCCGGACCCGCCCAAGACACCGCAGAAGGCCGCCGCATGCATCGTGAGATGGTGGCCAACATTCGTTCGGTGCTTGACGACCAGCGCCTGGCCTCCCTGGATACCCTTTTCGCCCTCAATGACGGGTTGAAAGAAATGGCTCACGGTTCGCACATCAGCGACAGGCTGCTCCCGCTTGCCGGAGACTTGCACGAATTCGATCTGCCCCGCCCGATCTTTACCGAAACCGAAAAGCTCGAATGGGCGCCGATCGTCTACAGCACCCGCCACGCGGAACTGCAGGTGCGCACCGATCTGACAAAGACGATCAAAGGCCCCTCTTCGCCCGCACAATTAGAAACGGCCCGCGGCCAGCTCGCTCCGTTCCTACGCGATACGCTCGTCGGCCTTAACTACGCCTATTACGAGCCGCCCGGGGCGCAGGTTCTTCACAATAATCCGCTCTTCGTGCGCTCCCATGATTTTTCGGGAATCACGATGGTGAACGGAGAGCCCTTCTGGGGCCCTCCAGAGCTATTCGGCGTGGGCGCGACGGCTGGCGGAGGAGCGTATCTCATCGGCTCTCTCGCGGATCTGCCATATGCGCTGGCAACCATGGAAGAAGACTTCATTGCGCCGCAAAATGTCCAGGCACTGATCTGGAAAGAGCTGGTTCCTGATCTGCTCGTTAGCGCCACCTTGCCGCGCTGGTGGAACATCAGCCCCAACGAACTGCATGCGGTTGCACTTTATCAACGCTCGGGCGAGCGGCTGTTGGTTGTTGCCGGTAAAGATCCCGAGGTGCGTGCCAAGGTCATCCATATCTTTTCCGATTGCGTCGCACCGCAAAGGCTCGAATGGATTGACGAGACACTCCGTCAGGACAACCCAAACGAGATATTTCCTCGCATCCTTCCGGATGAGACCTTCTACCTCGGGGTGGAGTTCCGGCAGAAGTTTCCGACCGAATTCACGGCTTCCGGTTCCGACGCCTCGGCCTTGCAGGTCCTCGCCAGCAAGGATCCAACCGCTGTCGATCCGGAGCTTCTCTCCAGAGATTTTGGAGTCCCTCATCCAACGCTCGCCCACACCTATGGGCGAGATCTGCTCCACATGAAGCCGCTGCCAGCGTTCGGCGGATACGGCGCACGGTTGTTTGGAGAATCCTGGGAGTCTGACAACCTCTACTGGGCCCGCCTCGCCGACGAGATGGGCTATTCGCCCGTGATGCTCAATCGCCTGGCTCCTGAGCTGACGCTGCACATGACAGCGCGAATCTTTGCCACAGATATCGAGGATTGGCCAGCCGTGCTTCGGGCCATGCAGGAAACGGGCGAGCAGTTCAGGCAGGGGAAGCTTGCAGCCTTGCCTCGTGAGAGCACGATTTCGCAACGCTCAGGCGAGCCCGAAGGCGCGCCAGGAGGAATCCGGTGAGAGGATTTGTTGCCTCGCTCTGTGGCCTGTCGATTCTTTTCGTCGCGGGGCGCGCTCGAACCGTGGGCCAGGAAGACAGCACAGCGATTCGAGTAAACGTTGTCCTGGTGCAGCTCAACGTCGCAGTCACGGACAGCAAGGGCAACTATATCAGCGGACTTAGGCCTGACAACTTTTCCATCGCCGAGGACAAAATTCCGGAAAAAATCGCCACCTTCGAAGAAGGAGGCGAGCCTATTCAGAGGCTCATCCAGGGCCCTGGCCCGGCGGGAGCAACTGTACGCGCTCAGGCCGCGGAACCATCCCAGCCAGAGGTACAGGATGCCAGCGTCTCAGCCCTGTCGCCCGCAGCACGGCTCGCGGGCGCCAATGTTTATATCCTGTTTGACACCAGCAACTACATGTATCGCGGCTTTGTCTATGCGCAGGATTCCATCGCGGACTTCGTCCGCTCTTTAGAGGGGGTGAACAAGGTAGCCTTTTACTCCTACAGCCGCGATCTTTCCCGCAATACCGCGCTCACTGCCGACCGCTCCAAAGTGTTGCTGGGTGTTCGAAGCACCGTTGCCGGCGACAACGCCGCTCTCTACAACTCGCTGCTACTAACGGTGAAAGATGCGGCGCCGCTCAAGGGCAAAAAGGCGATCGTAGTCTTCTCAAACGGCCCCGACGACGCGAGTTCTGTGCCTCCCGAGGACGTGACCGAACTGGCTCAATCAACGGGAACCATCATTTACATGATCAGCACTCAACAGGCGGCGAATGATCCCGTATCCGAGGCAGTATTCGAGCGCGTCAGCAAGGCAACCGGAGGCAAGGCCTATTTCGCCAGAAACTGGAAAGATGAAAAGAGGGCGTTCGACTCTATCCGCGAAGACCTCGCGCACCTCTATTCGCTCAGCTACTATCCGGCGCCGAACCCCAACCGCGGGTGGCGCACCATAACGGTTAAGCTAACCGGCAAGGATCTGCAGAAATACCGCGTCCGCACGCGCGACGGCTATCGTCTGCTCCAAACCGCGCAGGTGACATCCGCGAGCACTGCCAATCCGGATGCGGAGTCCGCGCCCGAATAACTTCGGGACGTTTCTTCAATCCGATGCCAATGTATACAATTTCAACATGAAGCAGGATGTGCCTCCCACGAAGAGTACCTGGGCCCGTTTGGCTGTTTTTGTAGTCGCCGTCTGCCTGTCCGCCCAGTTGCTTGCACAGGATACCGAGCACCGCGGCCGTAAATACAAGCCACCGCCGCCGACCGCCAAGATCACCGTGACCGTTGTCAAAGCTACCAACGGCAAGCCCGTCGAAAATGCCGCGGTCGTCTTTCACCCCATGAAAGACGGCAAAGATGAGGGCGGGCTCGAACTCAAGACCAACGAGGATGGCCGGGTCTCCATTGACGTCATTCCTGTCGGCGATACGGTCCGCCTGCAGATCGTCGCTCATGGGTTTCAGACCTATGGCGAGGACTACGAGATCGCGACCGACAGCAAAGACATTACGGTCAAGCTGAAACCGCCGGACCGGCAATATTCAATCTACGAGAAGCACGACAGTTCGAAGGAACAGGGTGGTGCCGAATCCTCAGACGACCGGCCTGGCCAGTCCGGGCAGAAGCCGAGTAGCTCCGATCCGGCGAAGCCTCCGCAATCAAACTAGCCTGAAGACTGATTGCCTCACCCTTCGAGCTTGTACTTTGTCTCCGCCAGCCTGTAGAGGGGCCGCCACACCAGCCGGTTGATCGTTACTACCATCAGCGCCATGATGATGGTGGCAGCCAGCAGAATTGAAAAGTTGCCCGTATCGCTGGCGGCGCTAATCTGCCCACCCAGGCCGAGCGTGGTCAGTGTCCGATCCTTGAGGTGGAAGTACTCCGCAACAATAGACGCGTTCCAGGCGCCCCCCGATGCGGTAATGAGTCCGGTAATCAAAAAGGGAAAGATTCCCGGCAGAATCACCGTCGTCCAGCGCTGCAGGCTCGTGAAGTGAAAGAGCTGAGAGACTTCCTTCAGGTCCGAGGGAATCGCCATAGCGCCCGCAATGACGTTGAACAGGATGTACCATTGCGTTCCCAGCATCATCAGGGCAACCGAGCCTATACCCAACCCCAGTCCGAGTTGAATCAAGCCCACAAGAATCACGGGGAAAAGCGCGGTAGCTGGAAAAGAGGCGGCAATTTGAGCGAGAGGCTGTGTAATGCTAGCCAGCTTCGGATTGAAGCCGATCATGACTCCTACAGGAATTGTCCAGGCCGACGCCAGAAGCAAGGAGACATTTACGCGGAGGAACGTCGCCGAGGCGCCAGCCAGCAGCATCACGAAGTTGTGCAAATGAACCTGTCTCAGCAACAGCAGAGAATGGAAAGCCGCTACGCAGACTACAGCTGCCGCAGCGACCGCCGCCAAGATCAAAAGCACTGTATTCCGCCGGCTTGAGCCACGATCCGATACACCCGGCTCGAGTCGTTTTTCGCGCTGCGCCAGACCTTTGTATATCGCTTCGCCGAGCGGCATGACGGTATGCCGCTGTAACACCGCCAACATTTGCGAATTGCGAATCAGGTGCAAAATCGGCGATGTTATGCGGTCCGTGCTCTCCACGTTCTCGAACTTAAACTTGTCGGACCAGGCGATCAGCGGCCGCCAGAGGAGCTGATCGGTCAACACTACAATCAGCATCATGGCGATCAGGCCCCAGGTCATCGCGTGGTAATCGCCATTCGACGCCGCAGTCTGCAGATACGAGCCCAGGCCGGGGAGGCGAAAATTCCTGCTGCCCACCGGAAACATCTCGCAGACCATCAGGAAAAACCATCCACTTGCCACAGAAACCATCGAATTCCAGACCAAGCCGATGGTTGCGTAGGGCAGCTCCAGTTGAAATAACCTCTGTAATGGAGAGAATCGATATACGCTGCACGCTTCCCGCAGCTCGCGCGGAATGCTCTTGAGCGAGGAATAGAAGCTGAACGCCATGTTCCAAACTTCTCCAGTAAAAATCAGCAGGATCGCGCCGAACTCGATGCCAAGCTGCCGGGTAGGGAAGAGGGACATCATCGCCAGCATCACGCCAGGCAAAAAGCTGAGGACGGGGATGGACTGCAGGATATCCAGCGTGGCGATCATCAACGGTTCGAGCCGCTTGTTGTATGCCGCGATATAGCCGTACCCGATAGCAAACCCCAGGCTGAGCAGATATGCGACAAAAATGCGGACCGTCGAATAAAACGCATAGAGAGGCAGATGGGAGGGCGAGCGGTAGATTTCCACCTCGGGAATCGCGCTGCTAAACCAGAATTTCGCGATCCAAAGGATCGCGTAGAACCCCGCCAGCAGTCCTCCGGCTACGGTGAGGTCCAGAAAGACGGGCCAGGTGCGCTCAACCACCAGCGCCCGCGAGAGGGTGTAGCGCGTCTTCAATGGGCCTCTACCCCCTCGACGGTTTCCGCTGTTGCTTCGGCTTCAGGCAGCACAAAGCGTCGCCGCGAGGCGTCGAAGTCAAATAGTTCTGCATAGCGGCCCCAGTTGACCGCCGTGTCGAGCTGCCGCTGGGTCTCCTCTTCGCTGAACTGCTCGTCGAGCATGTCGAGGAAGAACTCCTCCGGAACGGTGCGGTCGCTCTTGTTCTGGAGTGCGCGCGTAATCTGGCGGAGCAGCAGAACGTGGTCGAGCGCCGCTTTGCGAAAGAGATCCTTCTGTTTCAGAATCTCGGATTCGGCAAATGCCCGCCCCTCCGGCGTGATCTCAACATCCCCCTCGCCTACCTTGAGGAAGTCCAGGATCTGAGCTGCTTCGACAATGGGCAGCAGGCCGTCGATCTCGAGTGCCAGTTCGTCGGCCAATTTGTAGATATCCGCACGGCCATCGGATTTGTCACTCAGATCGATTACGATCTCGAGCAGACCGGCGATGCCACCCGGTCGAGCATGCGGGAGCATCTCGTAACGCATCTGCCGTTGGTCCCGCACCTTGCGGCCGTCGAGGAGCTCGGGTACAGCAGCCGGTGCAACATCAGGGCGGGTCAGCACTTTGTAGATGTAGTCCACAAGCTGAGTAAAAGGCTCACTCTTGCGGTCGCGGGGATGGGGCAGCGTTACCCGGAAATCGGTCCGCACGTGACCCGGGTTGCGGCCCAGGACCAGAATGCGGTCGGCCAGAAGTACAGCCTCCTCGATGTTATGTGTGACGATAAAAATGGCCTTCGTCGGGATGGTCTTTTTCTGCCAAAGCTCGAGCAGTTCGCTGCGCAGGTTCTCGGCCGTCAGCACATCGAGCGCTGAAAATGGCTCATCCATGAAAAGAACTTCGGGTTCCACGACTAGCGCCCGGGCAAAACCCACGCGCTGCCGCATCCCACCGGATAATTCCTTCGGATAAGCCGCCTGAAAGCCGTCCAGGCCAACGGTGTCAAGAATCTTCAGGCTACGCTCCCGGCGCTCCGAGGAAGGCATGCCGGCTGCCTTGAGAGGTGCCTCCACATTTTCGAGCACTGTGAGCCACGGAAAAAGCGCGAAGCTTTGAAAGACAATCGAAACGTGGATCCTTACCCTCTCGATGGGCCTATTGTGCCAGAAGACCTCACCTGCAGAAGGTTTCGAAAGGCCAGCCAGCATGCGCAGGAGCGTCGACTTTCCGGATCCCGAGGGACCGAGCAGCGCAACGATATCTCCGGCTACGATCGACAGGTCGGTCGGCGCGATTACCTGAATACGGTTCTCGCTCGGCTGCTCGTAATACTTTTCCACCTGCTGGGCACGAATGATTGGTTCCGACATCTTCGTTCCGCCTCAAGAATTTGAGAGTGTTCTGGAATAATCGACCAGCAGCTGAATCAATCTCCGCGGATTGCGGCACAATTCGATGGATTGCCGGTTGCCCGGCGCATGGTTTGCAGTATCGTAAGATTTGTTCGGTTTTTGGGAGTGCCAAGCATCTCCCACGACGAGCGTATCATCCTAGCTAGAGATTCTGGTGGAATCCTTATACTTTATAGGCATCTGCACTCTTTAAGTCTAATGGAGCAGAGTCATCGCTCAGGATCGCCTCGCCTTGAATTTTTGAAAATGAAAGAGATTTGAAGATCGAATGTCCGAGACTCCCCAGAAGCCCAAGGTATTAGTTGCCGATGACGAACGTGTAATCGCAGACACACTCGCCATCATTCTCAATCAGAGCGGATTTGAGGCTACTGCTGTTTACACCGGCGAGAAGGCAGTGGAAATCGCTCGAAGCCTAAAACCCGACATGCTCATCAGCGACGTGATCATGACGGACCTCAACGGGATCGACGCAGCGATCCGAATTCGCGAGATGCTTCCCGGTTGCAAGATTCTTCTTTTCTCGGGCCAGGCCGCCACGGCCGACCTGCTCGATCGGGCCCGCAACCAAGGACACGAGTTTGAGATCCTCGCCAAACCCGTTCACCCGCAGGACCTGCTTGCCCGGCTACGCAGCTGATGCGGCTACTTGAACGATGGGATGCGCCACTGGCTTCGCTATATCCTGTTCCGTCCTTCCATCGCCCGCGCCATCGTCACCTCATCGGCATACTCGATGTCGCTGCCTGCAGGAACACCTGTCGCGATCCGGCTGATCACCACATCGCCGCTTCGCAAGATGTCTGCCAGGTAATGAGCTGTAGCCTCTCCCTCGACGGTCGGTGACGTGGCCAGAATTACCTCGTCTACTTCACCCTTACGTACGCGATCCAGGAGGGTACCTGTTCGCAGATGCTCCGGTCCCACTCCATGCAGGGGCGAGAGGGTGCCGTGCAGGACGTGATACACGCCGTTATACCCGCGCGTTTTTTCGATCGTCGCGATGTTCGTCGGCTCCTCGACCACGCACACCAATCGCTGGTTGCGCGTCGGGCTGCCACAGTAGAGACAAGGATCGATATCCGTAATGTTGTTGCAAATGGAGCAAAGCGCCAGCCGGGCCTTGACCTCACGCACAGCCGAGGCCAGCGCTTCGGCGTCCTGCTCGCTTGAGCGCAGGATATGAAACGCCAGCCGTTGGGCGCTCTTCGATCCAATACCGGGCAATTTACGCAGCTCTTCAATGAGCCGCGCCATGGGTTCCGCGAATCTCGACAAGTCTTCCTCTATAGAGTGCTGTAAATTCCGGTGACGAAAATCTCGGGAGTAATCGGACCACGACCCCACGCCGCATCGAGGTCCGCTGTGGGCTTTGCGACGAGCACCTGGTCCATTGACCGGCCAGCTATTTTCATCTTCTCGATCCTGTTAGCCACTGCAGCCAGCATGTCCCGGTACTTTTGCAGGGAGGCCTTGTTGCCCTGAGGACCGTGGCCGGGGACTATCCTGGTCCTGTCATCGGTGATTTCAAGGACCTGATCCACGCCCCGGATGAGCCCATTGATGGTGCCGCCCGAACCCGCATCAATGAGCGGATAAGAACCGTTGTGGTACAGGTCGCCCGTGTGAATTACGTTGGCATTTATCCAATGAACAAAAATGTCAGAATCCGTTTGTGCGTTGGGCACATAAACCAACTGGATCTGGTCGTTATTGAAATAGAGCTTGTCCGAGTCCGTAAAGGTCAATTGAGGAAGCGCCCCGTTCGGGGCCGAATTCAGCGAAAGATTCAGCAGCGGTATCTTTTGCGGACTCGATAAGCGCACCCGCGTATTTTCCTGGGCAATGATAAAAACGCCTGCATCGTGCAGCGCGGCATTTCCGTCAGTATGGTCGAAAAGCCAGCACGTGTTGATCAGCAGCTTCAGCGAATTTGCGCCCAGTTTCGAAAGTACCTGCTGAAGCGCGTGCGATGCCGTAGCCATACTGGAATCGACTAGAAGTTTTCCGTCCGGACCGATCTGCGCAACCATGTTTCCGCCCACCCCCTGCAGCAGAAAAATTGTGTCCGTCACCTTGGTCGTCTGAATCGGAGTGGACGCAGCTGCGGTGCGCATTGTCAGCAGAAGGTTATTGGGTTGACTGAGCGGGGGCGCCGATCGCGGATTCTGTCCGGCCAGCGAAACAGGCATGCGAGCGAGCGCTATTGTCCCAGCCGCCAGTGCCGAATCCTTCAGAAATCCCCGTCGTGTCACCATGCTCTGCCTTCGCTTGGCGCAGCTATAATTTGCTAGATGAGGCCTTCTGGCAGGTTCAGGCCTCCAAGCATTCCCTGCATGCTGGACTTCAGTAGGTCTTCCGCCCGCCGCCCCGCTTCGTTAAAGGCGGCGGCGAGCAGGTCTTCCAGCATCTCAACGTCAGGATTTGCACCGCTTAGTCCCATCACCGCCGCCGGGTCGAGGGTGACCTTCAGCACTTCTTTCTTGCCGTTCATCCGTACAGTCACGGCGCCTCCTCCCGACGACGCCTCGACGATCGTCTGGCTTAGCTTCTGCGACATCTGCTCCTGCATCTGCTTCGCCTGTCCCAGCATTTCCTGAATCTTCAATGGATTCACCGTCGAACTCCGTTCCGTTTCAAAATGCACCTTCATTTTTTATCGCGAAGGTCAAGCACGCTGCGAACCTCCGCCTGAAACAACTCCTGCGCTTGCCTCACCAGCGGGTTCTCGAGCGCCACTGCCTGGATGCTGCCCTGTACAGGAGGCTTCGCCGCAACTCTTTGACCGCCGCCACCGTTTTCGCCCGGCACCACGATCAGCTTGCGTGTCTCTCCGATTTCGCGCATTGCTTCGCGGCAGATCTTTTCCGCCTCGGCATTCATCGTGAGGCCGAGCATGGTCTTTTTGATGCCCACTTCCACTTCGACGGCGCCAGCGCGTTCTTGCCATATCCCGGAATGCAGCAAATGCGCCGCGGTATTGTGTCCTGCCTGCTCCAGGGCCGCATTTACCGTGTCGCGAATCCGATCGAGGCTCGCCGCCTCTGATTCCTCCGGTTTTGAATCTACCTCTTGGGGTTGAGTCGCCAGTGCCAGAGCACCTGCCGTCGTTTCCTGAACCACCTCAGCAACTCCGGCCATGGGAGTCTTTTTTTCCGTTGCCTCCACCGCCCGCGAAGCCGCTTCGAGCGGCGAAAGGGTTCTCGCCACCGGCGCCTGGGCCGGTGCAACCGTGTTCACCGTTTCGCTCGAAGCCCGTCTGCTTCGGTCCCCTTCAAACGGGGATGCTGCCGAAGCGGTTGACTCCTTCGCCGCACTGCTTTGCAATGCGGGCGGGGTCCCGCCAGCGCCGCTACGACTCTGTGCCGGGGCGCTCCTCGGCGGCAACGCTCCGCCCCCGCCGCCAGAACCGGACTTGCCCGCAACTCCCGGCAAGCGGCTCAGCAGATCTTCCACCGGAAGGAGGCGCTCGAGGTGCACCAGCTTAATCAGGCCCAACTCCAGATGAAAGCGCTGCTCCTGCCGGTAGTTCAGCTCATCGAAGGTGCGCAGGATCACCTGCAAAAATCGCGTCAGATCTTCCTCTGAAAATAGCACCGCCGATCGCGCCGCGCGCGCCCGCTCATCGGGAGAAATCTGCAGCAGATCCGAATTCTCCCCCGCAACCTTCGCCATCAGCACATTCCGCAGATACCGGACAAACTGCCGCGCCAGTTGCGCCGGACTATTCCCCGCGTTCAGGAGCCGGTTCAGTTCCTCGATTACCGCCGCAGTCTGTCCCTCGCTGATCGCCTCCATCAACCGCTCGAAGACCGTATTCGGAACAGTGCCCATCAGTTCGCGAATCTGCTCCGCATCGAGCTTCGGCTTGCCATTCTGAACAGGAGCCGACGCAATCGCCTGGTCCATGATCGACAGCGCGTCGCGCATCGATCCGTCTCCAGCCTCAGCCAGCAGCGCCAGTGCCGCATCTTCCGTGTCGACCCGTTCGCTAGCTGCGACATCGCGCAACTGCGCGAGTATGTCGTCAAACTTCACCGCGTGAAAGCTGAAGTGCTGGCACCGCGACCGGATCGTCTGAGGAATATCCTCCGGCTGCGTTGTGGCCAGCATGAAGACAACATGATCCGGAGGCTCCTCCAGCGTCTTCAGCATCGCATTGAATGCCGCATCGGTGATCTGGTGAGCTTCGTCGAGGATGTAAATCTTGTACTTGTCCCGCGCAGGCCTGTATCGCGCTGCATCACGAAGCTCCCGCATTTCGTCGATGCCGCGATTCGTCGCTGCGTCAATCTCGATCACATCGACAGAGTTTCCTGCCCGAATCTCCGTGCAGGACTCGCAGTTACCGCACGGCTCCGGCGTTGGCCTCCGTGCCGAGCCGATGTCAGTCCGGCAGTTCAACGCCATTGCGAGAATGCGTGCAATGGTTGTCTTGCCAATGCCGCGATGCCCCGAAAAGATGTATCCATGCGCCACGCGGCTCTGCGACAGGGCATTCAACAGTGTGCGGGTGACATGATCCTGCCCGGCGACATCGGCAAAGCGCTGCGGGCGATATTTGCGAGCTAATACCTGGTAAGCCATGCGATGAAAGTCTGATTGTATCGGTTGCGGACGCTCGTCGCACGCCAGGTGCGGGAACTGCAAGGAAAGCTCTTCAATCCAGTCGTTTTGCGTCTGCCCTCGGAAGCAGTGCGACAAGCGATCAGCCAAATGTTTGCCGACGGCCCCCATGATGCACTAAACCTTTTAGAACACTCTCATCCCGCATACTTAGTCCTATGCCCCTTTTGCCTGCCGTCCTCCACTACCGCCTTGCCGTCCTCGCTGATGTCCCCGTTTTACACGCCTTGATCGAGCGGTCTGTGCGTGAGCTGCAAACCCGTGACTACACTCCCACGCAGATCGACGAGGCGCTCGCGACCTATCTCAGCCTCGACACCCAGCTCATCACCGACCAGACATATTTTGTCGCCGAAGAACCTGCAGGAGAGGTAATCGCCAGTGGCGGCTGGAGCAAACGCCGCACCCTCTGCGGAGGAGACTCGAGCCTCGACGGGGGCGGCAACCGAGCTGGACGCGATGCAAGCCTTCTCGATCCCGCAACGGAAGCCGCAAAGATCCGCGCCTTCTATGTGCATCCCGATTGGGCGCGCCGCAGTATCGGATCGAAAATCCTTGAACTTTGCGAAAACGCAGCTCGCGATGCAGGCTTTACGCGCTTTGAAATGGGGGCGACGCTCACCGGCGTGCCTCTCTATGCCCGCCACGGCTACATCGAAGTCGAGCGCTTTGGCCTGCCGCTCCCGAGCGGCGACTCACTCACCGTAGTTCGCATGACGAAGGGGAGTTAGAGTGGCGGGATCGTTTCCGTAAGCCCTCCCAAGCAAGGTGCTTATCTTGGTCTGTTCTTTTTCGCGGCACCCTTTTTGGCTGCCCGCGCCCTGCGTTTCAGCTCATCGTGTGAGTACATCGATCCGCGGCAGCTCGGAGCACCGCAGTTGCACAGCGCCTCGTCGTCATCGCCATCGTAGAGGTTGTAATCGTAGGTCAGTTCTTCACCCGCAGAGATATCGCGCAGGGCCTTGATCCACACGTGTCCACGCACCTCGCCGGTCTCGCAGTTGGGTTCGCAAGAGTGATTGATGAACATGGCTATACCGTGTCCATCGATCACCTTCGAGCCATCCCCCACGCCGAACAGGTATGTGGTCGGGGAGTCCTGGTACTTCTTGTCGGCAGCTTGTTTTGAAATGCGCGGTCCCATGTACTCGACGATGCGGGCACGTTTCTTGATTGGAGTGGTTGTGTAGCAGCCTGCTGCGTGAATTTGCGACGACCGAATAATCAACATGCTGGTTCAGCCTGAGCGTGTTTTTGCCGAGTATAGCAACTGGCGCGCCACCCGATTTCTGTCTTTCAGGGTCTAAACTAGAGGAAGGTTCGAACTATGCGTATTCCGGCCGCGATCCTCATTCTTTTGCTCGCACCGGTGCTGTCCCTCGCACAGCAGTCTGGGAACTCCGATCAGAGCCAGCCTCAGTCGCCGCCCGCCAGCGACTCCCAGAATCAGTCCAAGAGCCAATCCCAGAGCCAGCCGGATAAATCCACACCCGAGCGCAAACGTCTGCCTCTCGGCAAGCAACCTACCACCGCCGACGAGAATCCTTTTCCCGAGGCGATCTCCAAGAAAGCCGCCGATGCGGGCAGCAATTCGACGCCTGAGGAGCCTTCAGCCGACAATGCCAAATCATCTGACGCCTCAAAGCCGGGCGCTCAGCCTACGCCTGGATACTCTTCGAGCCGCACGGGCCTCCGCAGTCTCGATGATGCCGACAGCAGCGAGAGCCGCATCTCCGACGGTGCGGGCGGCTATATCTACAATCCCAAGCTCGCCGCGCAAGATGTGAAAGTCGGCAGCTTTTACTTCACTAGCGGCGACTATAAGGGAGCCTACGCACGGTATAAGGAAGCCACCAAGGTTGATCCCGGAAACGCTGACGCCGTCTTCGGGCTCGCCGAATCGGCGCGGGCCCTGAAGCTCGACAGCGAGGCCACGGACAACTACCGCATTTATCTCGACGCTCTGCCCGACGGGCCCAAGGCCAAAACCGCCCGCAAGGCGCTCGCAGCACTGGGACAGGCACCGAAGAAATAAACGCCGTACCGGAGAAGAGCCATGCACGCGATGCTTGAGGATCTCCACCAGCGGTACCGCAAAAGCCTGGCCGGCAAGGATCGAGACACCTGCCAGCTTCGGCCCACGCGCTCCCTGCGAAGTAAATCAGACGCAGGATCAAAACCATGGACGACGCAGGAAGTCATCGAGCATCTGCTCCTTACCTATCGGAGCACGGGCGCGCTCCTGGACCGTTATCTGGAGCGGAATTTGCCAAGCCGGCAGCGCGCCACGGCCAAGCATCGCGTGCTCCAATTTCTCGTGGTTCGTTGCGGGGGATTCCCCCGCGGCGCCAACGCTCCGGAATTCACCCAGCCTGGCAAATCTGGACTGGCTCCCATGAGCGGCGAAGAGCTTGCCGCTTTGCTCCGCTCCGAGCTCGAGGCTATGGACGCAAAGCTTGAAAAATGTCGTCAGGCATTTGGAGTCAACGCGCTCGCGCCGCACTTTGCCTTCGGCCCACTCACCGCGGACCAGTGGCGACGCTTCCATTTCGTCCACGGACGGCACCACCTCAAGCAGCTCGCCCGTATCCGCAAACAGACTCGGACTGTTTGACCCAAATCGGAGTGGCTCAAATCCGGGGGAAGGGAAGACTCATTGACCTGCTGTCCCGCCACGCCCCGTCCGCGAGGACAACCGATGTCTCCACCTGGCGCTCGGGAATCTTCCAGTACTGTCTGAGCAGCCGGTTCTTCTCTTCGGGACCGACCAGCTCAAAGCCGTATTTCTCGTAGAACCGGATCGCCCACGCCGCTTCGGCCCACGTGCCGACGAGAACGGGGCTGGCCGCCAGGTGCAGCAGATACACCAGCAGCTCGGCTCCAATCCCGCGACCCTGGAGCTGGGTCCGGACATAGGCATGCCGGATCAGGGTTACGTCCTCGACTTCCTGAATGCCCATTACTCCTACCAGGTCGTCGTTGTCGTCGTAAGCCCAAAAGGCAACCCCATCTTCAATCTCGTCGCGCAGCTTCTCGTGCGACATGTAGGGCTCAACCCAACGATCCGGGGGAATGACCCCCCGATACGCCTGTGCGCCATCATTGATGATGCTCCAGATCTCGTCGAAATCTTCTTCACCACAGCGCCAGATCACCCGTCGCCCCTCCTGTCTCATACCCGAAAATACTCTCAGACGCCGTACCGCCGCCATCGGTCGTCCGCTTCTCTGCGCCGATGGCCGGGCTCAGCTATCTGGCCCCTCGCTCAGGCGAAGTCGTTGCGTTGTGCGCCAGTCTCGAACCGCGTCTGTTAGACTCCGCACCATGTCCGCGCCCTCCGCAGACTCGCCCTCGCTCAAGACTCTTGAATTCTCGCTGAAGATTCAGGGGGCCCGGATTGATGTGAGCGCGCAACTTCCCGATGGTCCCGTCGGACCCGTCACCGTGTTGCCCATTATCCAGAACCTCTCGAGCACCGTTGCCACTTTGACGGAGAATGAGTCCAAGCGTGTGGGCAAGCCGGTATCCTGCGGTGAAGGCTGCGGAGCATGCTGTCGTCAGGCTGTGCCCATCGCTCCTGTCGAGGCGCGCGTGCTTGCCGACTATATCGGAGCACAGCCCGAAGAGAGAAGGGAAGTGCTTCGCGGCCGCTTTCAAGCCGCAGCGGCGCGACTAGAGGAGAGCGGGATCGCCCAGGAACTTCGCCTCACCGCGTCGCAGTTGACGGAAGACCATTCTTATCTCGACAAAGAACGCGCGCACTCGTTAGGACTGCGCTACTTCTCTCTCGGCATACCATGTCCATTTCTCGAAGAGGAACGCTGCACCATTCATCCGATTCGTCCGCTGCGCTGCCGGGAATATCTGGTCGTTTCGCCAGCCGAACACTGCGCTCATCCGCAGACAGAGGAAGTCGTCGTCGTCAAACCCACCGTTCTGCTCTCAAACACTCTAAGAAAGTTGAACGCCTGCGGAGAACCGCAGCCTGGTGAGTTGATCATCCTTACCATGCTCGAAGAGTGGGCCGCGGCCCACCCTGCATCTGAGGACCACCCGAGGCACACGGCTCCCGAGCTGCTACGGGATTTTCTTGGCTCTTTCGCAGACACGAGTGCAGTCAAATCATGCTCCGATATAGATGCTTCGCCTACGCAAAGTTACGATGGCTCCGTTAACCTATCTACTTAAGGAGTAGAGCACTTATGAACGCCGCTGTCGTCGAAGCCTTCGATCGGCCGCCCCGTTACACCTCCTTCGCCGATCCCGTACCATCAGAAAAAGAACTCCTGATCAGCGTTACCGCCGCGGCTATGCATCCCATCGTCCGCTCCCTCGCTGCTGGAACCCACTACGGCAGCACCGGCAAGGTCAACTTCATCCCCGGAGTCGACGGCGCCGGCCGCCTTCCCGACGGCAGCCGCGTCTATTTCGGCGTCACTCGACCGCCCTACGGAACTTTCGCCGAGCGTGCCGTCACCGAGGCGTGGTTGACGCTGCCCCTGCCCGATTCCGTCGATGATGTCACTGCCGCCGCCATGATGAATCCCGCCATGTCCTCCTGGGCCGCGCTCACCGCGCGCGCAAAATTTGTCGCGGGGGAAAACGTCCTCATCCTTGGAGCCACCGGCATCGCCGGCCACCTCGCCGTTCAGATCGCCCGACGGCTGGGAGCAGGCAGGGTCATCGCTGCCGGACGCAACCCGGAGGCGCTGGCGCAGGCCGCGGTCCTCGGAGCCGATGTCACCATCGCGCTCGGTCAAGAGCGCGGCGAGCTCATCGCGGAGTTCCGACGGCAGATTTCGGAATCGAAGATAGACGTCGTTCTCGATTATTTGTGGGGACCACCGGCTGAATCCGTGCTGGCAGCAATTTCGGAGAAGGGTTTATCCCATGAGTCGCGCCGCATCCGCTACGTTCAAATTGGAAACTCGGCCGGACCTAATATCTCGCTGCACGCGGCAACACTGCGCAGCTCAGGCCTTGAACTCCTCGGCAGCGGATTCGGGAGTGCATCACTGGAGCAGATCCTGCAGGCGGTCCGCGCCTTCCTTGCCGCGGCCGAGAAATTGCCCTTCACTATTTCGACCAAAGTCGTTCCTCTCCGCGAAGTCGAGGCCGCATGGAGCAAGCCTGAGAGGGGCTCACGGCTGGTGTTTCAACCGTGAGCGTCGATCGAAGACCTGCTCAGCTGGTTGTGCCCGTCGGCTGCAAACAAAGAGCTTGATGGCGACGGATTAGTACGGTGCGATGTATCCCCAATAGGGAATCGAAGCTCTCATCATTACCGCCGGAGGAGGCGAGTAGTAATACACCGGAGCGGGAGGCGGCGCTACGTAATAGACCGGCGCAGGAGTTGGAACGTAGACAGGCTGGACGTAGGTTTGCACAACAGGCTGTTGTTGATATACGGGTTGAGGCTGCGGCGCCGGTGGACGATAACTCGACGGTTGATAGGCGGAAGGCCTGTGAAGTAGCCGCGGTGTGTCATCCGGGTATTGCTCCTGTTCACGGTCCGGGATACCAATATCGTCCATGATCTTCAGCGTAAGCCGTGTCTCTTCTTTCAGCGTCGGCCGGGGACCCCGCCGCGGCAGGTTGAGTAGATCGATCGGCCAAAGGATCGGGATCGACCACTCGATGATGTCGCGCGTCGTATGCCCCTTGCCTAGAATTCGGCCATAGCGGTCGACCGCATAACCTGGGACTGCAACCACCCGGGCCTCCACGGGAATCACCGTATCCGGCTGAATGACCATGTGGTCAAATTTCAGCTCCATCCATCCTTTACCCACGAAGTGCCCTGGATCCTTGTAGTCTTCGAATCTACCCACAAGGTAGCTTCCGTACGGTACTGTGGATCGCCCGTATAACTCGACGTGACTCACTTTGCACATTACGGGATCGCCGATGTTGGCGGTCTTCGAAGAGAGCTTAGGTTCAGCCAGAACACATGACACCAGAGAGCCGGCTGGGATAAGTTGCTCTGCCGCAAGCTTCCCGAACGGGAATGCAAACAGAAGCAACAAGAAGATAGACATCTTGCGATTCATACATAGACCTCCGGAAGTTGTATTGCGCCGTCGTGTCTTGTCTGAATAACAGAAATGACTACACAACTATTTAAGTAACTACCGCCGCATCTCCAGGCTGCGTGTAGGGGCTTAATATTGAGCTGCAGAGCGCTCGACGTCAAGCGAATTCTTGGCGCTTATCCATTCAGATACGGGGTTGTAAAGTTTTATCATTGTGGCGCAAAACTTAATCCGGGGGCTGGTGTTTAATAGCATTCCACGCTTGGTATGGTGTGGAGCGGTGATATAGCCCTGGTCATTCCGCAACGGCGGCGTGGTCGTGTTAGTTCAGGCTTGTCGTGTGGCACTATGCGCTCCTGAGTAAGTTCACTGTGATCGCCGTGAGAGGATACTTACGATGTGTGATTGTCACGTACAAACTGCATCGCTTCTATCTATCAGCTGACTTGCTGGGGTACTTTTGGCGGCTGAGTAAGTGAACGCGATAGCTTGGACGTGAGGTGCAGGCGCTTTATCGTCGCTCGGTCGGGAAGGGCATCAGCGTCCGCGGCGTGGTGCTCTCGACGCCGGCCTGTGCAGGCTGAACCGGGCTGACGACTGAATACTCGCGGATGGCGTTTCGGCCACTAGCCTTGGCGTCACGTACCGCGCGTTCAGCTTCGCGAAGCACAACAAGTGGTGAACGTCCCTTGCTCTGTGCGATGCCGATGCTCGCCGTGAGCATCATCATGTCCTTCCCAGCAGGAAAGGGCCTCTGCAGCACGGTCTGCTTTAGCCGCAGCGCCATCATGGCCGCCTGGTTAGAGGTGCATCCCGGCAGCGCGATGAGAAACTCGTCCTCGCCGCAGCGACCGATCAGATCGTAACTGCGGAGAAAACGCCGGAAGCGGTTCGCCAATTCCTGGAGGATCTTGTCGCCC
The DNA here is from genome assembly GCA_963724375.1 of uncultured Acidobacteriaceae bacterium. GTDB lineage: Bacteria > Acidobacteriota > Terriglobia > Terriglobales > Acidobacteriaceae > Silvibacterium. The sequence continues at coordinate 46,480 of CAVRUM010000006.1, read as the reverse complement.
GCTTCATACCCGAATTCCGTGTTGACCCTTGAGAAATGATCCAGGTCAAGGAGCAGGAGGGTCAGAGGCGTGCGCATACGCTGTACACGGTCGGTCTCCGGAAAGAGGAGATTCAACAGCGATTCGCGGTTCCAAAGCCCAGTCAGACTGTCGTGCGAGGCATGAAACCGGACCGCTTTAGTTTGCCGGTCCAGTTGTGCGGCCAAGCCTTGTACCCGTCCCGCCAGACGAAGTCTTTGCCGCAGATCGGCGAGGTCTACGGGCTTAAGCAGCAGGTCATCCAGCCCGGCCTCAGTGGCGCTCGCAACCATCTCCATGTCCGCGTGATCGCACATCAACATCATCCACGCCGCGTGCGTCGCTCCGCTCCTGGCGGCGCGGCGACGGGCTTCGGCGACAAGTTCGAGACCGTTCATGGAGGGCAGAGCGGCGTCGATCAAAGCAATTGGCGGAGCTGTCTGGCCGCTCAGAGTTTTGATTGCATGAGCGCCATCAGTTACCCACTGTACGGGGTACTGCCAATCTTCCAGGTTGTCTTTCAGGCGCGACGCGATCTCTTGATCGGACGATACAAGCAAGATTTCGGGAAATGGAGGCAAGGGAAGTGTCATTGTCACGGTCTCGCTTGGGTACAAACGGTATATCGGAAAGGATTAGAGAAGTCTTAGGGAATACATCATGGAAAAGTTGACAAGGCTACAACTTCGGTGCACACTTTGGTTATATACGGGTAGTCGAACGTTAACTAGGCTCCGGGTTCCCCTCAACCCAAGCTCAGGTCGCCCCTAACGCATGAAAAGTTGATTTGCTGGTGTGTTTTCCACTCGCAACCCCAGCGAAGGAGTATCCTCCGATGCTTCCGGCAATCACGACGACACACGCCATTCCGCGTCAGATTCCTTCGGCTCGCACTGCCTTACGAACCACCGTAATCTGCCAATACTGTTTCAATATCCTAGGGTCAGCCTCGCAGCCAGCCGATCGGCGGATGCTGGAGGCCCGACATAAGTGCGGCGAGAAGCTCCTGGCCGGGCAGCCAGCGATTTCGGTACCGTTCAGTTAAATAGCCATGGCCAGAGTCTGTAGCGTCTTGCGGAGCTAAAAGGGTTTTGTTTCCAAAATCGATCGCGTCTTGGCCTAAGGTAACCGATTTATTTTGAATAGATTGCTCTTTGCAGTCACCGACCCCGAGGCATTGGCCAGGGTCTCTGGTCAGGGCTATCCGACGATAGATTCCTATTGATTTACGGATAACAAATCCCTATAATAGAAGAGTTTGTGACTTCCCCGGGCGATCCTACTCGATCTCCCGGTTGAATTCCCTGGTTTTTCTGCACGTTACTTTATTGCTAGAGGAATGAACAATGGCAAAGCGTCGTGGTAATCCCAATTGGGGCAAGCCGGAACCGATCGGCCCGGTAGTCCCCACCGTGACATCGTTCGAGCAGGTGGTCAAGGAGTTCAAGCTGACTCCTGACCAGTACATCCGCTCTACCCGGCTTCGCGAATGGGCTCGTCGGAACCGTAACTCGAAGTATATTCCTGAGGCCCTGCTGGAAGCCTGGGGTTTCGAGATCGAGTCGACTTTGTAGCCGTTTGAGTTTCGGGACTGATTGAGAGCGCCGCCTTCAGGGCGGCGTTCCTGCGTCTGGGCAAGCCGACGAACAGCGTCGATGGGAAGATGGGCAGATCGACAAGATAGTCGGAGGAGCCAAAATCGGTGACAATCTGTTATTCTTCGCGCACGAAAGGTGGACCCGATCCTATGCCACGTAAGAAGACAGTTGTGCTTAGTTTTTTCGCATCCGCGCTCCTGATTTGCTCGACCCTGCCCGTTTTGGGCGCCGACAAGACCAAGGACGAAGAGACCATCAGGAACGCCACCACGGTGTTACAGGCGATGGTTAGTAGCAAGGACGTTCCAGCCGGAGTTCTCGCGAAGGCCGATTGCATCATAGTTCTGCCCAGCGTGAAGAAATTCGCGGTTGGCATTGGAGGAAGCGGCGGTCGTGGTCCGATGACTTGCCGTATGGGCCAGAACTTCACCGGCAAATGGTCCCCGCCGGCGATGTATAGCATCGGAGGCGCCAGCGCCGGATTGCAACTCGGCGGCACAGCAACCGACTACGTTCTGGTGATCCTGAGTTCGGGGGCTGTGGAGAAGATGCTGAATGGCAAGGTTAAGGTCGGCAACGACGTGACCGCAGCGGCTGGACCTGGTGCCTCCGCTGGCAATGCTGTAGGCGGAGCTGATATTTTGACCTATTCCAGGACCTCGGGCCTTTTCGCTGGCGTCTCCTTGAACGGAGCCAGTCTGTCACCCGACTCTGATGCCAACCAGCGCCTCTACGATAAATCGGTCAGCGCGACGGTTATCGTACATGGCGGCGACGTTACAGCAACCCCAGCAGGCGCGTCCTTTGCTGGACTGCTCAACAGCAAGGTTCCGAAGCACGCCCAGTAAAACGCCGGCAGAGCTACACGGTTATAAGCCCTCGGGATCTTTCCCCCGAACTCCTCGTCCAGGCCCGTTCTCGGCCTGGACGGGGAGTTGCCTTTCCTGCGCGTCGACAACGCGCCAGAGGTTGTTATACCTCTCGATTCCTTCGACGGTTAGTTCACGTATCCCGGAGAATATTTTGACAAATCGATGGTTATACGATCGCCTGCTTGCGCATTGGCAGTGTGCGCTTAACAAGTACGTCCGATAACAAATATTCTGTTAAGTTTACGAAACCGCCGGCTTAACCTCGCCGCGTGGAAATTTGGGCCCCGGATAGTAAACTACTCCCACGAAAACCTCCGGAGCCATCTTCCTCTTGCGAATCGTCCAGTCGGTCTGCGGTGTCTTCTGGCAGTTTGACCTCGCGCGTGAAATGGAGGCCCGTGGATACCTGACGCGAATCTACTCGACCTTTCCATGGCCGAGGCTGAAACGTGAAGGTGTTCCCCGAGAAAGGATTCGCAGCTTTCCCTGGATTCATACGCCGCAAATCGCGGCAGGCAGATACGTTCGCATCCCCAGGCAGCTTGGCTGGAAGTGGTCCTATCTGAATTTCAAAATGTTCGACTCCTGGGTCGCGAGGCGTATCGAGGACTGCGATGCGCTGGTGAGCCTCTCCGGGACCGGACTCAAATCCGGTTGGACCGTACAACAGCGCGGGGGGCGATACGTCTGTGACCGGGGGTCCTCGCATATGCGTTACCAGAACACTATCGTGAACGAGGAATATGCCCGATGGGGCTTTCAGGTTCAGTCCTGCGATCCGCGCATGATTGAACGCGAGGAGGCCGAATACGCGCAGGCTGACGCTATCTTCGTCCCGTCGGAATTCGCCCGCCGGTCGTTCATCGAAATGGGCGTACCGGCAGCCAAGGTCAAAACAATCCCTTACGGAGTCCGATTGGAGCGATTCCGGCCGACAAAGGAGCGCTCGAAGGAGTCCTTCGAGGTCCTGTTCGCGGGAACCGTGAGCCTCCGCAAAGGAATTCCTTACCTCCTCGAGGCGTTCCGGAAGCTCCGTCATCCTCATAAGCGTTTGCGTCTGGCCGGCCCGGTCGAACCGGCGGTTGCAACCCTGTTGTCCCGCCAGATTCTGGATGGTATCGAAGTTCTGGGCCGAATGCCGCAGCCGAGACTGGCCGAGTATATGAGTCGCAGCCACGTGCTGGTGCTGCCGTCTATCGAGGACGGTTTTGGTCTGGTGATGGCGCAGGCGATGGCCTGCGGCGCCGTCGTCGTCAGTTCCGAGAACACCGGCGGACCCGATCTCTATGCAGACGGCGTTGAGGGATTTGTAGTGCCAATCCGGGACGCTGAAGCGCTATCCCTAAGGCTCCAGCAATTGGCACACGATCCTGAACTGCGCTTGCGAATGAGCGAGGCTTCGCTTCAGCGGGTGGCACAGCTGGGAGGCTGGCACGATTACGGCGAGCGGTGTGCGAATCATCTTCGAGAACTCACTGGCGCCTGACGATGGATTCCCTGCCGTGGTGGCCCGCCCCCGTGGCCTATTTCACCAGGCGCAGTCTCTCGAGCGTTCGAACGCTACTGTTGACTGCAGCTTTGCCAATACGGAACAGAGGCTCCGCATGCTGTAACAGGAAGGGCTTGTACGGCACCAGCGCCTCACGTACCCGGTAGCGAAAGAGCTTTCGCCGGAAGCTCTGGCCCTGTGCCTGCCCTTCGTCGCTGAAAACTTTCATGTAGTAAGCGGGAAATACCGCCGTGAGGAATTTAGTCTGTTGCCGCCAGCGGGTGCTGTAATCGATTTCGCACTGATCCTGGTCCCTGTGCTCGAAGTAGAGACCGATATGTTCCAGAGCAGCCCGCGATCGAATATGGGGTTGATCTGAATACAGGCACTCCTCCTTGTGATGCCTGTAAGGTGTCGGTGTGACATAACACGGCTCATCGCTGCCATAGAGTGGTTGATCGAGGGCGGGCGGATGGGCGGCGCCCGCAAAATTGATAATTCCCACCAGCGGATTCGCCTCCATCACCTTCACGCAATTCAAGAGATAATCGGGAGGCCCGTGACATTCCCAATCGTCCTGGATCATCAAAATGTATTTGCCGGTGCAATGGCGGAGACCATTGTTATTGTTCGCGCCAAGTCCGCGGCGCTTTGGAGACAGCGCAAAAATATCCGCAGGCAGCGTGCGGATTTGCTCCTGAATCTCCGGACCACTCCCGTCGTCGGCGATCACCAATTCGAGGTTAGGGTAGGCCGTGTTGCGGCGGAAGCTTTCGACTGTGGGCTTGAGAAGATTGAACCGCTTATAGGTGACGAAGAGCACGGATACGAGAGGCAATTCGGATGTCGTCGGCATCGGCTTTGGCTTCTCAATCTCTGTAGGCGGATACATCTGCTGAGCTCTGGCTCCTCGTGCCCATCTTCCGATCCTGCGTGGAAAAAGAGGCAATGGCGGATCTGACCCGTTCCGTGGTTGCGCGCACGCTGAAGCGTTGCGCGGAATGCGAGACCTCTTCCAGCGGCGGCAGAATGCCTGGATCGTCGACCACGGCCTGCATCAGTCCGGCAAGACGGTCGATATCTCCCACCGGATAAAGCCAACCGTTCCTGCCGTGCTCGATAATCTCGTCGGGGCCATACTTGCAATCGGATGTAATGCACGGCACTCCCCGGGAGAGCGCCTCGACCAGCACGATGCCGAATCCCTCATACGAGGATGTCAGCAAAAGAACGCTGGCCCGGGATACATGGTCCCACGGCTCCGTCTGCCAGCCGAGCCATGTTATCCGCTCCCCAATGCCGAGTTCCCTGCCATCCTGTTCAAGCGCCTTCCGGTCCGGGCCGTCGCCAATGATAGTTAACCGGAACTCCCCTTTCAGACGCGACGCGGCTGCCAGCAGATCGGCCACCCGTTTTTGCGCCGCGTACTCCAGCCTGCCGATTTGCAGGAACTCGACCGGCTCACCCCTCCCCGGACGCGGCAAAGATACATCGCCCATTGGAACCGCATTGTAGACGGTGACCACGCGGCTGGCTGTCGAGGGCTTTACAAAAGATCTGATCTGCCTGGCGATCCCTTCGCTGACAGCGAGGTGGCGATCCGCGAGTCGGAGCATCCATTTGATTTTGATGCGCTCCACGGGGAAATGAATCCAAGACCAAAGCGGCGCCTTTTGTCCGGAGAGCAAGAGCGCGGCCCGCCCTTTCAGCAACCGCAGCGAATCCAGCGCGATGACGGCATCCGGACGAAACCGGCGGAACTCGGCTGCCAATCCAAAGAAATATATCCAGAGCCGCTTCCAGCGTTTCTCGGTGCGGCTGCCCAGAATGATGCTATGGATCGATCGGATCCAGCGCGGATCACTCGGCTCTCCTCCGAAAAAATAAACACGTACGTCATCGCCGGCTCCTTCAAGACCCTGCAATAGCCGAAGAATCGCCGATTCCGTGCCGCCGCGCCCGGACATCATCGGTACTAAAATTGCGACTCGCATGAGTTAGGTCAAAGGATCAAAGATGATGATCCTGATTTTGCAAGGAGCATGCTAGCCTGATTTTACCGGATCGTGAGCTTCAGATAGCATGCGGGACGTACTCTCTTGTGGCCGCGCCTTTTGCCAATGAGGCCGGCAACGTACTATGGAGGCAGCCACTCCCAAGCCGCGCGGAAGATTATTGCTCAACACTAACCGCTGCTGCACGCGTTTTTGTTGTCCCTGCATCCATCTTCTTTAACCGGAGTTGCATGTCGGCGCATCGCACACAAAAATTCATACGCCTTGGCAAAACACTTCTGCAGTTCACCACGATTCAGGTGATCGTCCAGATCTTCGCCCTTCTGGTCAGTTTGCTTCTAGTACGCAAAATGCCAAAGGAGCAGTATGCCTACTACACCATCGCAAGTGCTCTGCTTTCTACCGTCCTCCAGCTCTCTGACAGCGGAATGACTGCGGGCCTCCAGGCTGTAGGCGGTCCCTATCATAACGATGGCCATCGGATGGGCCAGTTGTTACGCACTGGTATCGGGCTGCGCAGGACAATGTATCTGCTTGCTGCGGCGATCGTGCTGCCGATTATCCCGTACATGCTGTTTCGCGCCGGGGCCCATCTGCTGATGGTCGCAGAGGTCCTGATTCTGGTCATCATCGCGACGCAGCTACAGCTTGTGGTAAGTATCTACAGCGCCATTCCCCGCCTGCGGGGCGATATCCGCGTCCTGCAGTGGATCGGCATCACCGGCGCGGGGATTCGCTTCCTGATTATCTTTCCCGCATATTTTGCTTCGATATCGATCGGGTTAGCGCTGCTTGCGCAGATTCTCTCATTCATCGGCCAGATCTATATCCTTTCGCGATGGGCGCATCGAAGCATCGACATGACCGCAACGCCCGACAAGGGATTCCGCTCTTCTATCTGGCGCATCGTAAGGGCGCAGGTACCGTACGAAATTTACGGAGTCTTCCAAGGACAGATCAGCGTATGGCTGATCACGATCTTCGGCAGCACAAGTCAGGTTGCCGATCTTGGAGCGTTGACGAAGCTCGGCGTCGTTTTCGTGGTGGTGGCGCAGGTTATCAATTCCGTGCTGACTCCGCGTCTCTCACGCTGCGTAAACCCCTCTCGCCTGCGCGCCATCTACTGGCAGATTTTCGTGGCGTATCTGCTATTCACCGCGGTGTGTCTCGGGGGGGTGCTCCTAGAGCGGAATCTGGTGGTGGTGTTGCTCGGCAATCAGTATGCCGATATCCACACCGACCTGGTGTATGCCATGATTATGCAGGCGATCTGGGCCATTCAAGGGGGCGCACTGGCCATGAACATGAGCCGTGGCTGGATCGTACCCGCCTACATCGGAATTACGCTTACAATTCTTACCCAGGTCGTGGCCTTCCAGTTAGTGAACCTGGCTACATTGCGTGGTGTGCTTTTAGCAGGGACGGCAGTCGCGCTGGTGAATCTGATAGTTCAATTACTCGGCTCGGAATTCTTCACCCGCCGCACGCTCAGGCTCGACGAGCAGGGGGCAGCTGCGTCAGCAGCCGGTTAGAGCACATCTGCTACATCTTGTAGCGGCCCAGGTCCTCGTCTCCCAGGCTTTCCAGCCATTTCCGCAAATCCTGGGAAGAGACTTGCTCGGCTGGATTCGGAAGAACCTTCGCGGCCCGAAGAACGTCCTCGTCCACGAAAATCGGACAGTCCGCGCGGAGTGCCAGCGCCAGGGCATCCGACGGACGCGAATCCATGGCCACGACTTCCCCGTTCTGTTCCATCCATATAACGGCGTAGAATGTGTCGTCCTTAAGTTCTGTTACAACAACACGCTGGACCTGAGCATTCAAGCCTTGCACGAGGTTTTTTAACAGGTCGTGGGTCAATGGCCGGGGAGCCTGCGCCTTCTCAACCTCGAGCGCGATTGCCTGCGCCTCATAAATTCCCACCCAGATTGGGAGCAGTGCCTCGCTTTGAGGGTCTTTGAGGAGCACGATCGGCATATTCGTAGAGGGATCAACGATGAGCCCCCGAATTTTCATCTCCACTTCCATTGTCGACCCCTTAGACCGCCTCTCCAACCAAGCTGTTGGGAAAGCTTTGCGTAATGCGCACAGGCAGATAAGAGCCCTGCGCAGGGAGTATAGGCTGCACAGTTGTAAAATTCACGGTTTTGTTTTGTGAAGTTCGGCCAACAACCTGTCCACGCGCCGCGTTATAGCCCTCAACCATTACTTCCAGCATTTCGCCGATGTGCTTTGCATAATTAGATCTTTGCGTTTCGCGCTGCCGGTCAAGAAGCACTTGAAGCCGAAGCGCCTTTTCCTGATCCGGAATTGAATCGGGCATCGTCAGTGCTGGCGTGTTGGGTCTCGGCGAATATTTGAAGCCGAATACAGCGTCGTATTGGACTTCCGCCAACAGACCGATCGTTTGCTCGAAATCGGCAGCCGTCTCACCCGGAAATCCGACAATAATGTCCGTCGTCATACTGATCGGGCGTTTGGCTCGCTTAATCCACGACACGCGCTCCATATACCGCTCCCGCGTATATTCGCGCTGCATCAGTTTCAGCACATGGGATGAGCCACTCTGCACCGGCAGATGGACATGATCGCAGAGCGAGGGCACGGCATCAATCGCTTCGACGATATCGCGCGTAAAGTCGCGCGGATGCGACGTTGTGAACCTGACCCGCCGGATACCTGGAATTTCGCCAACCGCGGCCAGCAGTTCGGCGAAGCTCTTCTTCCCTTCCGGATCCCGGTATGAATTCACGTTCTGGCCGAGCAATTGGATCTCTGTATAGCCCGCATCGGCCATCCGTCGCGCTTCAGCCAGTACGGAAGTTGACGTCCGGCTGCGCTCCTTGCCGCGCGTGTACGGAACCACGCAATAGGCGCAGAACTTGTCGCAACCTTCGATGATGGTGATGTATCCCCGATGAGGATTTGACCTGGCCGTGAACTCTGTCTCGAAGGTCTCCTCAGTCTGGCGGTCGTCGAGGCCTGTAATTCGCTTCGTTCCCTGCTCGAGCTGGACCAGCATTTCGGGCAGCCGATTATACGAAGCCGATCCAGACACTATCGACACAAAGGGAGCACGTTCGAAGATCCGCTCGCCTTCCTGCTGAGCTACGCAGCCCAGCACGGCAAAACGTTTGCCCTGCTTATGCAAGGCCTTGTAGTCATTCAGGCGATTGAAAACCTTCTGCTCCGCCTTGTCGCGGATCGAGCACGTGTTGTACAGGATCAGATCCGCGTCCTCTTCAGCCTCAACACGGGTATATCCCTGGTGCTCCAACGTTCCGATGACTTTCTCCGAGTCATGGACATTCATCTGGCAGCCGAAAGTCTCTATGTAAAAAGTGCGCGCGCCCGCCGCCTGGACCTGCTCCTCAGCCGTCGCGTCGCCTGTCGGAAAGGTTGACATAGTTAAAGCCAAGTATACCGCCAATAGACCGCCGCTACGGACCATCCGCGCAGCAGTATAAAGTGTCTTCATGGACCTTCCCGGACTCGACGAGATCCGCCGCGCGACTGAGCTTGTGCGTACCGTGATGCCGCCCACACCCACATATTCGTGGCCTCTGCTCAACGCGCGCTGTGGCGCCGAAGTCTGGATCAAGCACGAAAACCACTCGCCAGTGGGTGCTTTCAAGCTGCGCGGTGCGATGGTCTACATGGACTGGCTCGCCCGCGAGCAGCCGAATCTGACCGGAGTCGTCGCCGCGACACGCGGCAATCATGGGCAGGGTGTTGCCCTCGCCGCAAAACGCCGCGGATGGACCGCTACTATCGCTGTTCCGCACGGCAACAGCCGCGAGAAGAACCGCGCCATGCGGGCTCTCGGCGCCGAATTGGTCGAGCATGGAGATGATTTCCAGGCGGCCAACGAATACGCCGCTGAACTCGCGGGTGAGCGCGGAGTGCACAAAATAGCTTCCTTTGCCCGGCAGCTCGTCGTCGGCACGGGGACCTATGCTCTTGAAATGTTCCAGGCCGCGCCGGAGCTCGACACGATATTCGTTCCCGTCGGCCTCGGATCATCGATCTGCGGAGTCACGGCAGTACGAAATGCGTTTGGATTGAAGACGAGAATCGTCGGCGTCGTCGCAGAAGGGTCACCGTCGTACGCACTTTCGTTTGCGGCAGGTAAAGTAATTCCCCATGAAGCAGCTACGAAGATCGCCGACGGCCTCGCTTGCCGTCTTCCTGTCGCAGAAGCTCTCGAAGTCATGCTGAAGAACGTCGACCGCTTCGTGGAAGTCAGCGAAGACGAGATCGGCTCTGCCATGCGTGCCGTATACGAAGACACCCACAATATCGCCGAGGGCGCCGCGGCAGCCTCAATCGCCGCTGTCTTGAAAGAGCGCGAGAAAATCGCCGGCAAACGCGTCGGAGCCGTCCTCACTGGGGGCAACGTCGATCGCGAAGTCTTTCTCAAAGCACTGGACTCCGCATGACCAAGCAGAACCTTGTTCCCCTTCCACACGGCACACTAAACCATTGCTTCGGCTGCGGACAGGAAAACTCCGCCGGTCTTCGCCTCCGATTCTTCTATGACGCTGATCATCGGATTATTTGCCGGGTGCGTGTCCCGCAGTGCTTTGAGGGCCCTCCCGGCCACGTCCATGGCGGCATTATCGCTACGCTGCTCGACGAAGCCATGAGCAAGGCCAACCGGCAATTCGGCGTTGTCGCTATGACCCGCCAGATTGAGATTGACTATCTCCGACCCGTCCCGTTACGTGTGCCGCTCACCTTAACAGCACATCGCGTCAGTGCGGCTGGTCGCGCCAATCGCTGTGAAGCACAGATCTCCGACGCATCGAACACAGTGCTGGCGCAGGGCAAAGCCGTGTTCATCACGGTCGACCCGAAAACCGTCCTGAAGGCGCCGCAACTTAAACGTGCGTAGGAGTCCGCGCCCTTTCTGTTTTCCGGCGCAGCACGAGCGGCTTGATTTTTGCGCGGATCGCTTCGGTCCTGTTTTCAAACAAGAACCACACTGCCTGCGCATACATCATGACCAGGAGGAAGATCGCAGCTCCGGCAAGAAAATGCTGCGCCGTGGGCATCCATCGCTGCTCAAGATAGGCCGCTATAAACACAAGGAACGGCACATGCACCAGGTACAGAGTGTATGAGGAGCGCGAAAGCGCGTGCGAGAGCCAGTTGTAGGCCCTTGGCATCGCGGTGCGCGAGCAGCTCAGAATCACGTAGATAAGCCCCGCGAACACGAGACCAATCAGATAATCCGGATCGAGATTATGCGACAGCTTGCACCAGGCAAGCGTGACGCCGCATGCGGTGATCGCGGCGACCATCGTCGACCTGCGGAGGAGCACATTGTCCGCTGGCATTCGAGGAATGAAGTGAATCGCCACGCCCATCAGCCAGGTCAATCCGGCCAGGGCGATCTCGGGGCGCATGAACGCCACCAGCGCGACCAGAAGAAGGAGATTTAGAAGCCGACGCGAAACTGACAGGCGCGGCCAGAAGGCTCCCGCCAGGCATGGAAATGCCATGTAATACCAGAATTCATTCGCGAGACTCCACAACGGCGCGTTCGATCCAAAGGTCGGGACATAGATTCCCTGCAGATAGGCGTAGTTGCCGAGCAGGATCGCACTGCTCAACCGGGACCCTACCGCGAAGTTCAAGCCGTGGGTGTGCGCGTTTCCGCCATAAATTCCGCTGGATCCGAAGAAATGGATACCACTTAGATCGAGAACTCCGCCGAGCACAAGTGCTGGAACCAGCACGGTATACAGCCGGGTCATACGGTTCAGCAGGTATTCCCGCCACGACCAGCGATCGAGGGCTATTGAGCGAAGAACGCTGCCTCCGACCAGATAGCCACTAAGCACGAAGAATACGATGACCCACTCGTGTCCGAGTCCTGAGGCCATATAAACGGCCGCGATCAGCGGGTTATGGCGCGGCACCTGAGGATAGTCGAGGAAGAAAAAATCGCGCAGATGACTGAGGCATACTCCCACGGCTGCGATGCCACGGAGGGCATCCAGGTGAACAGACGCCGCTCCGTGTGGAGCTCGGAGATGTGATGGCACTTGGCCCGAGGGCTTTTCCATGTGTCAACCCAGTCACGTCCGTTCTCGCGCCGTGTGGTTGTGTCGAGTGTAATGGAGGCGCGGAACGCCCACAACCTCGAGACGCCTCAGTCCTATGGCTGGGAGCAGGCCGGGGCATTGCTGCCGGACTCGACCCATGAGCCCTCGGTAAGAGGGTAGTGACCCTGGGTCCGATAACTCTGGTAGAAAAGGTCATTCACATGGCTCAGGCAGACGCCCAGCGCCGCGATTCTGAATGGCGTCCAGGTGTACCGATGTCGGGCCTTTTGGATCGCGGAGATAAGACGGGGATTGCGCGGGGCCATCGATCATCTGGTTTTTTAGAGTTTCGGACGCCTGTGGCGAGTGTAACCACAACACTCACTCGTCACAACAAATGCAGATGCCTCGATCGCGTGCCCACCGCTTCCAGATTGCTCGAAAGAAACTGTTAAACTGATCTTTCAAGTTCATCTTGTGCGGCGTGCCCCGCCGGCTCGCTTAAGCCGGCCTGAATGCGCTCCAAACGGAGGCGATCCATGACAAATAACGCGGCAAGCAACGGCAGTTACTCCGACCCCAGAACCGGCCTTCGCCTCAAGGTCGGCCTGGCCGAGATGCTTAAGGGTGGCGTGATCATGGACGTGATGAACGTCGAGCAGGCCAAAATCGCTGAAGCCGCTGGAGCCGTTGCCGTCATGGCTCTTGAGCGCGTACCTGCGATGATCCGCGCCGAAGGCGGCGTTGCCCGCATGGCCAAGCCGAGCCTCATCAAAGAGATCATTACCTTCGTCTCGGTCCCCGTCATGGCCAAGGCCCGCATCGGCCACTTTGCCGAAGCCCAGATCCTCCAGCAGCTCGGTGTCGACTTCATCGACGAGAGCGAGGTCCTGACGCCCGCCGACGAAGAGCACCACATCGACAAGCACGCTTTCAAGACGCCCTTCGTCTGCGGCGCGCGCGATCTGGGCGAGGCCCTCCGTCGCATCGCTGAAGGTGCGGCCATGATCCGCACCAAGGGCGAGGCTGGAACCGGGGATGTCGTTCACGCCGTCAAGCACATGCGCCAGATCGTTCAGGAAATGAAGGCGCTGACCGTGCTGAGCGAGCAAGAACTTTACGTCGCTGCCAAGGAACACCGCGCGCCCTACGAGCTCGTCCGCATGGTCGCGAAGACCGGCAAGCTGCCCGTGCCTAACTTCTCCGCAGGTGGCATCGCCACGCCCGCCGACGCAGCCCTGATGATGCAGCTCGGCGCTGAGTCCGTCTTCGTGGGCTCCGGAATTTTCATGAAGGAGCGCGCCACTCCGCTCGATGTCTCGGTGAACGAGCGCGGCGAGCCCAACAACCCCTCCGAGCGCAAAGAAGCCGAGTCCCGTGCCAAGGCTATCGTCGTCGCCACTACGCACTTCGACGATCCGAAGATCCTAGCCGAAGCCAGCGAACAGGTCACCGGCTCGATGAAGGGACTCGCCGTTGCCGCTATCGAAGAGAAGGAACTCCTGCAGACCCGCGGCTGGTAAGTGCTGCTCGTTCGGCATGCTGGCCTTGAGGGGCAACTTCTGCAGTGTATAGAACCGGGAATACGAGTCCCTGTGCTTCGGTGAACATCAAGATATTGAGACCAATGAAGGAAACCGGTAGTAAGGGGAGCGCCCTCTCGGCACGGGGGGAGTTGTCGCTTACATCACCAGTCATAGGCGTCCTCGCCATCCAGGGTGACTTCGAAGCCCATGCAGCAGCTCTGCGCGAGGCCGAAGCCGAGCCCATTCTTGTCCGCAAGCCGGAGCAGCTTGATGGTATCGACGGCCTCATCATCCCCGGCGGCGAATCGACAACCTTTCTAAAGTTCCTCGAGCGTGACGGCTTCCTTGGCGCACTCCAGTCCTTCGTCTCTAGCAAACCCACCTTCGGGACCTGCGCTGGATGCATCCTTCTTGCGAAAGAAGTCCTGAACCCATCGCAGGCCAGCCTCGGCGTCCTCGACGCTACCGTCGAGCGCAATGCCTACGGACGCCAGATCGACAGCGCGATCGAAACTTCAACCACAAAGCTCGATGGCGGTCCCATGGAGCTCGTCTATATCCGCGCTCCCCGTATAGTGAAGACCGGCGCGGGAGTTAAGATTCTCGCTGAACGCGGCGGTTTTCCCGTCCTCGTCGAACAGGAACACATCCTCGCCGCCACCTTTCATCCCGAGCTCTCTGCCGATCGCCGCGTGCACCGCCGCTTCGTCGACCTCGTCCGTGAACGCGCCGCTATTCATTCCTGAGACAATCCAGCTATGCCCGCGATGCTCCTCGAAGCAATCTGTGCGGCAAAGTCGCCTCCGTGGATGCCACCCAACGGTGCCATCCATGGCATTGGGCTCGACCAACTCATGTGGTGGAATCTGCTCGCCGTCTCCATCTGCTTTCTCGTCGCCCATATCTGGCTCATTAGTGCCCTGCTGCGGCGCCGCAGTCGCGACCAGGCGGGTACCCCAGGTGCATTCCGCTGGACCCTCTTCGCCGCCCTCTGCGCCATGTATCTCTGGATGGCCATCACCGCGCAGCACCTGTGGGCTTCGAGCCGTTACGCTGGAGCGGCGCCCAGCGCCATGCAGGTCGAAGTCGTCGGGGAGCAGTTCCAGTGGTATTTTCGCTATCCCGGCGCTGATGCCGCCTTTGGATCGACCCGGCCAGATCTCGTAAACGCTGCCGAAGGAAATCCCCTGGGCCTTAATTTTCACGACACACGCAGCCGCGACGACATAGTCTCGAGCGTACTGGTCCTCCCCGTCGGACGTGAAGTTGACCTCCGCCTGCGTTCGATCGATGTGATCCACGGCTTCTTCATTCCCGGTATGCGCCTCAAGGAAAACGCTGTCCCGGGACTCGTCCTTCACGTCCACTTCACACCAACCACCCCTGGAACCTACCCCATCCTCTGCAGCCAGGTGTGTGGATTGGGACACGCCCGCATGCAAGCGGTCCTCTCCGTCGTCTCTGCCGCCGAATTCGACGCCTGGCTTGCCTCGCGCGGCCGCCCGGAGCAACAAACACAATGAAGGTCCTGACCACGAATCATCGGAACCTCGGCGCCCTTTACTTGCTGCTCTCGCTTGCCGCCGTGACGATCGGAACATTGCTCTCGGTTGTCATGCGCATCCATCGTGTTTGGCCTTCGCTCCCATTTCCCTTTCACGGACAGATCGAACCCGAAGACTATCTCGCCCTCGTCACCATGCATGGCACGCTGATGATCTTCTTCGTGCTGACCGTCGCGCCCCAGCTCGGATTTGCCAGTCTCGTTCTCCCTGAGCAGATTGGCGCCCGCAGCATGGCCTTCCCGCGCCTTAACGCCTCCGCCTTCTGGCTTAGCGCGTTCGCCCTGGTACTTCTCCTCGCTGCGTTCTTTGTCCAGCAAGGTGCCCCCATTTCGGGATGGACTGCCTACCCTCCAATGTCTGCCGTTGCTGCTTCGGGTCCCGGCGAAGGCGCCGGTATGGACATCTGGCTCGCGTCAATCGGTGTCTTCTGCATCGCGTCGTGGCTTGGGGCGGTGAATATGCTCGTCACTATTCTTGGAGAACGGGGCGCAGGAATGACCTGGTCACGGCTGCCCATGACCGTCTGGGCGTGGCTTGTCACTTCGATTCTCACGCTGCTGGTCTTCGCCGTCCTTCTCGCGGCAGTTATTTTGCTCTTTTCGGACCGCCACTTCGGGTCGAGTTTCTTTGTCCCCGCCGGCGACCTCGTTAACGGCACTGTCGTTGGTCGAGGAGACGGCTCCCCGTTACTCTGGCTGCATCTCTTCTGGTTCTTCGGACACCCTGAGGTTTACATCGCCGTCCTGCCCGGTATGGGGCTCGTCACTTCTCTCTTCGCCAACTTCGCCAACCGTCCGGTTATGGGATATCGCGCAATGGCGGCCATGCTGGTCGCTATCGGCTTCCTCGGCCTCGTCGTCTGGGGACATCACATGTTCGTCAGCGGCATGAACCCCTACGCCGGGACCGCCTTCGCGCTGACCACAATGGCCATCGCCGTCCCATCTACCGTCGAGGTCCTCGGCTGGCTGTCGATGCTGACACGACCGGGGCCAGGCGGCCTGCGCTTCCCCACCCCCATGCTCTTCGCCCTTGGCTTTCTCTCCTTCTTTATCGCCGGAGGCCTGACGGGGCCCATCCTCGCGCAGCCTGTGCTCGACTCCTATCTACACAACACCTTCTTCGTGGTTGCGCATTTTCATCTCATCATGGCGATGGCAGGAGTCTTCTCTCTCTTCGCTGGAGTCTATTATTGGTATCCGCTGCTTACGGGACGCCTGATGAACGAAACTGTGGGTAAGCTCCATTTCTGGATCAGCCTGATCGGCGCCTACGGTGCGTTCCTGCCCATGCATTTCTCGGGGCTCGCCGGCGAACCCCGCCACTACGAGCGCCTCGCCGGCCCGGTCGCTACATTTTCCGCTATTGCCGCCAATGAACGAGGTATTACATTTTCTGCCATACTCCTAGCTGCCGCCCAGTTGCTGTTTCTGTGGAACATCTTCGACAGCGCCCGCGGTGGCCGCCTCGCCGGCCCCAATCCTTGGAGTGCCACCACCCTCGAATGGGCGCCCGAAGGCGCGGTCGGACGCATCGAGCGTCAGCCATACGAATATGAAATTCCCTTAAACGAAACGAAGTTTCATCCACAGTGGGAAAGCGCATCAAAACAGGAGTAAGCTTTCCTTGTCAGGGAACCGTCATGCCAGCGACATTCACCCGTCACCCAGTAGAGATTGAGCGCAAAGACACCGGCATAGGCGGCAAGCCTCCACTCGATCGCCGTCCCACTGGCGGCGGAGGTGACGGCGATAACTGGGACAACCGGCCCCACGGCCGTCGAGGACCACGCGAACTACTCACCCGCTACCGCCTGGGGGTTCTGTTCGCGCTTGCCGGGGACCTTATGTTTTTCGTTGCTCTTGTAAGCGCATTCTTTGTGCGCCAGAGCGCCGGCCATTTTGACGCGAGAGAGAATTACGTCAGCGATTGGCATCCGCTCGCGGTTCCGCCCATCCTCTGGATCAACACCGCCGTCCTCATCCTCAGCAGTCTCACGATGGAAATGGCGCGCCGCCAGCTATTCCGCGAGATCGATGTGATGGACGAATGGCTCGGCCTTGGCCGTCCGGCCGTTAAGCGGGCCGCGCCCTGGCTGGTCGCAACGCTTGTGCTCGGCTCCCTCTTTCTGGCAGGTCAGTGGATCGCCTGGGAGCAGCTTGTCCAGCAGGGCTTTTACTACAACTCGCCTGATCCGAGCAGCCACTTCTTTTACCTCATCACCGGAGTCCACGGCGTCCACCTCCTCTTCGGCGTTCTCGGTCTTGCTGCAGCGCTCGGAGCACTCTTCATCCTCCGCCGGATCGAGTTGCGACAGATCGTCGTCGACTGTACCGCCTGGTATTGGCATACCATGGGCCTTTTCTGGATCTTCCTCTTCGCACTCCTCGCCTTCTTCCAGTGAAACGGCTTCGCATCCTGCTCGCGTTCGCTATTCTTCTTTCCGTTGCTGCGCCGGTTCGTGCTCAGGGGTGCAGCCTGTGCCGCGATACCACAGCCGGATCGGCTCCGCGCGTGCGCCAGACACTTCGCCGTGCAATCCTCATAATGGCGATTCCTGCGGGCAGCATCTTCCTGGGAATTCTCGTGATTGCAAGAAAAATGAACGCTCGGGAAGGCTCCAACGGCTCGCGCTCCCTCTGATTCTTACAGCTTATGCTCAGCGCGTTTGTCTGTCCGAGTAGAAGCTCGTCGCGGATGGTTCGAGATCGGCAAGCCGAATTCCGGTCTATCCGGTCTGAAGATAGAGCTGTCGAAAGTGCCAGTTGCATCAATCCGGCGGGTAAGACAGCCTTACCACTGATCGCCGAATAAACGGCGGAGATGCGGGAAGAACAGCTTGACGATCGGCATCCGACGGATTGATTTAGAGTTGGAGCGACCGAGTTTCCTGCCAGGAGTTCCATGGAGAAGAGCGAACACGCGAATCTGCTGCCTTCGAAGCTTGAATCGGGGCGGCCGATTGAAAGAATCCTGTCGCCGTTCATGCGGTTCGCGAGCCTGGAGGCCGCGGGCGGGCTAGTGCTGGCGGTGAGTACCGTCGTGGCGCTGGTGTGGGCAAATTCGCCGTGGGCTGCTGGATACGACCACTTCTGGCACCGCGATCTGTCGATCGGGCTGGGTCGAGCCATGGTGAATGAGACGCTGCTGCACTTTATCAACGACGGCCTCATGGCGTTGTTCTTCTTCTTTGTTGGCCTAGAGATCAAACATGAGCTGCTGGCGGGCGAGCTATCGACGCTGAAGCGTGCCATCTTTCCGATGGCGGCGGCGGCGGGTGGGGTGATCTTTCCTGCCCTGATCTTTACAGCGGCGGCCCATGGTACGCCGGCAGCATCGTCGTGGGGGATTCCAATTGCGACCGATATTGCGTTTGTGCTCGGAGCGATGGCGCTGCTGGGCAACCGCGTTCCGTTGACGCTGAAGGTGTTTGTAACGGCCCTGGCGATTGTCGATGACATTCTTGCGGTGTCGGTGATTGCGATTTTCTACACGTCGGAATTTTCGCTCCGAAGCCTGGTGGCGGGGCTGGCCGGGATAGGCGTTTCGTATGTGGCAAATAAGCTTGGGGTACGCGCGTGGCCGGTGTACGCGCTGATCGGGATTTTCGTATGGCTCGCGATGCTGCGTTCGGGCGTGCATGCGACGGTGGCTGGGATTCTCCTGGCGTTGACGATTCCGGCGACAACGCTGGTGGAACCGGTGGAGTTTCTGAAGCAGAGCCGGGCAACGCTGGAGAGGCTGCTGGCCGTTGCGAGGTCCGAGGCGGAGCTCACGGAAAATGAAGCAAATAATTTGATCTACAGCATCGAGCGGCGGTGCGTGCTGGTGCAGTCTCCGTTGTACCGGATCGCGCATGCGCTCCAGCCGTGGGTGACGTTTTTCATCATGCCGGTATTCGCGCTCGCAAACGCGGGCGTGCATCTGCCGGGTGAAGGCGGCGGCAAGCTGCTGCAGCCTATGCCGATGGGAATCCTGCTCGGGCTCTTTATCGGCAAACCGCTGGGGGTATTTCTGTTTGCGTGGTTGTCAGTAAAGGCGAAGCTGGCGGTGGCTCCGGAAGGCGTGGCGTGGAAAAAGATTTTCGGGGCAAGCTGGCTGTGCGGGATCGGATTCACGATGTCGCTGTTTATTGCAACGCTCTCAGTGGGTGAAGGCGAGATGTTGGAGATCGCAAAGATCGCGACGCTGATTGCGTCTGTGGCGGCGGGGATCGCAGGATCAGTTGTGCTGTCGGGAAAGGCAGCGGCTAGCTCCTAGATTGTGACTGCTGGCCGAGGTGACATTTACCAATTGAAGGACACTTCCTTCTCGACGTAGCCCGAGCCGGCGGGAAATTCCATTTGTAACTTCTGAAGTGGCTCTTTCGCGTCGGGTATCAAGGTCCCCGTGGCGCGGAGGGTTGACTGCGGGTGATTGATGCGCAGCCAGAGCGTCTGAGTGGTGCCGGCGGGCGCAGCAACGCGCAGGGCAAGCGAGTTCGGCGTGGACTGCTGGTCGAGGACTTTTATTTGCGCCGTCGCGGAGCCGGCTTCGGGGAGGTCCTGCGTTATGCCGGCTTCAACGGCCGGGAGTGGGATCTGAAGGACGCCACTGGCGAGCTTGGCACCGGGGGCGCGGCATTTGAGGTGAATCTTAGACGCAGCGGCGCCGGAGGCGTAAACGAGAAGCATGCCGTTTTCGCGCTTGATCTCGAGGTCCAGGCGGTTCTGACCGATGGGGATGTTCGAGAGCGTTGCGTGATCCCAGTCGGCGGGAAGCGACGGCGTAATGCTGAGTTCGTTGGCAGCGGCGTTCCATTCGAGTCCGAAGAGTCCGCGCAGAACGGGCGAGATGACCATCGCGGCAGACCAGAGCTGGTGGGCGGTGCTGCGTCCGAGGGGCTGGAAGAACTGGCCGGAAAGGAGCTCGGTAGCATTGCCGAGATCCTGCGACCAGATGAGGCCGGCGTTCTGGCGCAGATGCGCGTAGGCCGAGAGCGGGCGCGAGGCGCGATATTCGGCAAGGGAGACCCATCCGGTGTAGAGCGGCCAGACGGTGCCCTGGTGGTAACTAATGGGGTCGTAGAAGCTGGTGCGGTCACTTACGATGCGAGTTCCCCAGTCGGTGGAGAACTCGGCGGAGGCCCAGCGGTCGAGCATAGGCTGCGGATGGTCGAGGGAGTAGTTGCCGTCCCACCAGGCAACGGAGGGAAAGATAGTCGCGGTGTCGTCCGTGGTGTTATTGGGATTCCAGCTGAAGGAGTAGAAGTCGGAGCGAAAATATTCCTTTTCGATCTGGGTACGGATGTGCGCGGCGCGTGATTCAGCGGCCTGCGCGAGATCGGCGTGGCCGGTGGCGCGAGCCAGGTTGGCGAAGGCGAGGCTGGCCTGCTCGTCGAGGACGGCCATGTAGATTTCCTGGTGGGGCATAGCGGGAACCCAAGACTCGACCCAGCCGGTTCCCTGCGAATTGTCGTAGATGCCGTCGCCGTCTGAGTCATGGGTGGTCACGAAGTTCCAGGCGCGGGCGATGGAGTCCCAGTGCCCAGCGATAAATGCCTGGTCGTCGCTGATACGGAGGTAATCGTTAAGGGCCATCGGGTAGAGCAGGGTCGCGTCGGCGGCGGCGTATTCGTAAGGCAGGCTCTTCCAGTCGACGAGGTCAGCGGTCTGCGACCACTCGTGCATGATCTTGCCGTCGTCGCGCTGGCGCTTGATGAGGAACTCGATCTCGCGGCGGGTGACGTTGTAGTCCCCGTAACTATTGACGGCGTAAAGGGTCCAGAGGGCGTCGCGTCCGAAGAACCATCCAAACCCGGGACGTGCGGAGTCTCCCGAGCCGACGAAGCCTGCGGTCAGGGCTTCTTCATCGTGAGAAGGCGTGGTCTGGACACGGAGCTGATCGATGGAAACCTCCGACCAGGTGAAGGCGTCGTTCAGCTGCTGGTCGGGCGTGTCGATGGAGAGGCTCGACGAGAGGAAGTCCTTCTCGTATTTCTGCTGCTCTTCGTAAATAGTCCGAGCCGATTCATCTAGTTTGGACAGTTGCTGGTAGAGCGCGTCGCGGGTTGCGCTTGCAGGCGTACCTCCCGCGGTGAGCAGCAGCGGGAACAGCGTGTGCGAATCGTGGGCAGGATCAAAGTGCAGAACGAATTGCAGCGGGTAGACGCGGGCGAGCTCCTGATAGGGCTGCATGATGCCGGGCTCAGCGGTGGGCATGGCAATTGCGGCTGCGTGGTCGGGGAAATTGAGATGAAGGATGTAGAAGCCGCTACTGTTTCCTGTCTTGACCCATTCGGGCGATGGCGGTCCGGCCGAGGGTGCGGGCCACATGCGGACCATGATGGGCGTGAAACTAAAAGTGAGGGTCATGGGGCGGACCGCTTCAATCTGATAGAAGACGAGGGCCCCGGCACCGTCAGGAACGTTGCGTGGGGCGGTAATGATTTCACGGATGGTGAAGTTAGCGTGGGAGAAGGTAATGGTGGTCGAGCCCGGGCGGACGTCGATGGCGGCGGCCTGAAGATTTACGTCGATGGGGACGGGGTAATCTTTCATCTCGGCGGAGATGCGCATGTTGGCGAGGATCTTCCAGGGAAAGAGCCAGGCTTCAAAGGAGCCGTCCTGCGAACCGAGGATGGTGCCGCGTGGACCGACGACAGAAAAGGGACGCAGCGGGTTGATGTCGCGCGAGATGACGGGCTGGGCTGGTGGGTAGAGTGGGAACTCGGGGATCCCGGGCAGCGGCGCCAGGTTCGATTGCGCAAACGCTGCGGTCGAGAGCGCGAGAAGAAGAAACGGGCCAAGTCTGATCACGACTCTGAATGCTACAGCGAGTGGAAGGGGGGAGGCCAGTGATTGGCTGTTCAGCGTTCCAGCGTCCGAGAATCCGGACCTGGGCACCCGGCAAAACACGAGTGATTGGCGCCCGGCTCAGACGACAAAACTCTCCAATCATGACATCTGTCACGTGCGATTGATGACAGAGTCCACTGCTACCAGCCGTCGATCCGGGAGATGCTGTCTTTAGCAAAGGAGACAGCATGGCGACATACGCTTCAGGATTGCAGGTTGAGCCTCTAACGGTTCCCTTCCCGGCCCCTTCGCATTTGACGCACGCGATAGCGCGGCTGCATTCGGTCACGAAGCGCTACGGCCAAGCGACGGCACTCGACAATCTGACGCTGAATCTCCACCCCGGCGAAGTGGTCGCGCTGCTGGGGCCGAACGGCGCGGGGAAAACCACCGCGGTTCGCTTGCTTCTGGGGTTGATCGCGCCAACCTCAGGCAGCGTGCGGGTGATGGGGCGTGATCCACGCGACGCCTCCGCCCGCACGGGAATTGGAGCCATGCTGCAGGTGACGCGCGTTCCCGAGACTCTGATGGTGCGGGAACACATCGACTGGTTCCGCAGCTACTATCCGAACCCACTGCCTACGGCAGAGATTGTGCGCATCGCGAAGCTCGAGGGACTGGAAAACAAGTTCTACGGCAAACTCTCTGGAGGACAGAAGCAGAGGGTGCTCTTCGGGCTGGCTCTGGCGGGAAATCCCGACCTGATTTTTCTCGATGAGCCGACGGTGGGCATGGATATCGAATCGCGGCGCCGGCTGTGGGAACAGATCCGCTGGCTGGCATCGCGGGGAAAGACGGTTCTGCTGACGACGCATTATCTGGAAGAAGCGGATTCGCTGGCGAGCAGGATCATGGTTATCGACAAAGGGCGCGTGATCGCAGAGGGGACCCCGGCGCAGATCAAGCACCGCGTGAGTGGGCGCCGGATCCGGTGTATCACCGAGCTTGACGAGGATTTCCTAAGCAGCCTGCCGTCGGTCATGAACGTGGAGCGAGATCGCGAGGCGGTGATTATCACGGCGCAAGAAGCCGAAAGGGTTGTGCGCGAGATGCTGCTGCGCGATGTGACGTTACACGGGCTGGAGATATCGGCTCCCGGGCTTGAAGATGCTTTCCTGGCACTGACAAACAAAGACGCCACGACGAACTGACTCTGTAACTGATTTCGTTACACAGGAGAAGATTTATGGCTACCGCAGTTCTAACTGCACGTCCGGAGACGCTGAGTTTTGCCTATTATGCGCGCGTGTTGCGGCAGGAGATTCGCTACGAGTTCCTGAAAATGCTGCGAATGCGGGCGTTTTCGCTGTCAGTGATCGGGTTTCCGGTGATGTTCTACTTCCTTTTTGGGGTGAGCAACAGGCACACGGAGTGGGCTCGCTACCTGCTGGCCAGCTATAGCTGCTTCGGCATGGTGGGCGCGTCGCTGTTCGGGCTGGGCGCAGGTATCGCGACGGAGCGCGTGCAGGGATGGCTGGAGCTGAAACAGGCGAGCCCCATGCCGCGGCTCGCGTATCTCGTGGCCAAGATGGTTGCATGTTCGGCCTTCGCGCTGATCATTGTGACGCTGCTGGTTACGCTTGGCGTAACCCTGGGCGGCGTAAGCATGACAGCGGCGGAGTCCCTCAAGCTGGCCGGCATCACACTGGCGGGCGCAGTTCCATTTGCCAGCATGGGACTGCTTCTGTCATTGCTGATGCCGGCCAACGCCGCGCCGGGCATCATTAACCTGATCTATCTGCCGATGTCGTTCATGTCGGGCCTGTGGATGCCGCTGAGCATGCTGCCACACTGGATGCAGAAGATGGCACCAGCACTGCCGACGTACCACTATGCGCAGCTTGCGCTGAACATCTTTGGTTATGCCCAGCCGGGCGGGACGATGTCCGGACACTGGGAGGCTCTGTTAGGCTTTACTTGCCTGATGCTGGGCGCAGCGTGGCTGATCTTTACCCGCAGTGAGGCGAAGGCGTGAGTATTTGCGACAGCGGACGCATGGGCGTCAGCGGCCTCACTGAAGCCGCGAAATCGGGAGTGCGGCCCAGCCATGCGCTGCGTAACCGGCACGTGAGAAGCAGCGGCAAGAGGAGCGATCTCTGGGATTTCGTCTGGATTTTCTACTCGGTTTTCTTCTTTATTGAGCCGATCGCACGGCACAACCGGACGTACTGGATCGAGTTTGCCGTTTTCTACACCATCTTCCTTGCCATTTACTCCGGACTGATCTTCAGCCGCAAACACTGGCAGCAGTACGCGCTGCTGGCAGCCATGGGCGTGATCGGCGTTCTATATTTCCCGAAGAACAACGCGATCGCCGGAACTTTTATTTATATTTCGGCATTTATCCCTTTCATAACCGACTCGCTGGTCATCAGCGTCGGCACGATGGCGGTGGTCTCCATCACGGTTGTAATCGAGGGTCTGCTGCTGCACATCACCCCCTGGGGATGGGGATTTGGAGCGGTGTTCTCGCTCATTGTCGGCGGAACCAATCTTATTGCGGCACAACGGGTGCGCGCCAACGCAAAGCTGCAGATGGCGCATGAGGAGATTGAGCAGCTGGCGAAGATGGCCGAGCGTGAGCGCATTGCCCGCGACCTGCACGATGTGCTGGGGCACACGCTTTCGGTCATCGTGCTCAAGTCGGAGCTGGCGGGGCGGCTGTTCTCCCGCGATCCGCAGCGCGCGGCGGCAGAGATTGCGGATGTTGAGATGATCTCGCGCAAGGCCCTGACTGAGGTTCGAGAAGCAATCCGCGGATATCGGACCGAGGGCCTTGCGGCGGAGATCAAGCGGGCACACAGCACGCTGGATGCTGCTGGCGTGACGCTGGTGTGTGAAGACAAGCCGCCGGAGTTCAGTCCTGCCGTCGAGAGCGTGATCTCGCTAGTGGTGCGCGAGGCGGTGACGAATATCGTGCGGCACGCGCATGCGAGCCGATGCTCGATGAACTTCTCTGTTCAGAATGGGCACAACTCCCTGGTGATTGAAGACGATGGGCGCGGAGGCGTTCGCGCGGAAGGAAATGGAATCCGCGGAATGAGGGAACGTGTGGAAGCAATCGGCGGACGGTTCGGGGTGGATGGACGCTACGGGACGCGGCTTACGATCCTGGTGCCCACTGAGAGCCATGTGGAGAAAAGCCCCGCAAGCAGCAGCCTGGCGCAGAAGACCCAGATAGCTGAGAATTTCGCGGAGAAAAGCCATGCGTGAGCTGAATGGCAAAATCCGCGTAGTTGTGGCCGAAGATCAGGGAATGGTGTTGGGTGCGCTTGCTGCGCTGCTCGAGACGGAACCTGATATTGCGGTGTGCGGCAAGGCAGTGAACGGACGCGAAGCGCTGACAACGATCGCAAAACAGAAGCCGGATGTTCTGGTAACGGATATCGAGATGCCTGAGATGACGGGGCTGACGCTTGCAGCTGAGGTGCGCGAGCGTCATCCGCAGACGCGGGTAGTGATTCTGACCACATTTGCGCGGCCTGGGTACCTGCGGCGCGCGCTTGACGCCGGCGCGAAGGGATATCTGCTGAAGGATCGGCCGGCGGCCGAACTGGCCGAAGCGGTGCGGAGGGTGCATCAAGGACTTCGGGTGGTTGATCCCGACCTGGCGGCCGAGGCGTGGGACAGCGGACCAGACCCCCTGACGGAGCGCGAGCGACAGATTTTATGGCGCGCGGGCGAAGGCAAATCAAGTCAGGAGATCGCCGAGGAGTTGCGCTTGTCCGAAGGAACGGTGCGGAATTATCTCTCGGAGGCGATCAGCAAGCTCGGCGCTGCAAATCGAGTGGATGCTGCGCGGATCGCCAGAGCAAAGGGATGGCTATAAGACAGAGCACGGAGCTCAGACAGCTTAGCTATTGGAAGGCGGGTATCCGCGTAAGATTCGGCCGTTCCATCCCCAATAATGATTTGTTTTCGCTGTACTCTGCGCATTACCCCATGCCTTCGCCGGTAAAGGGGTTCACCTGTTTCGGCTTGGCGGCGGTGGAGTCAGGTGATCTCGGTGCGGGCTCCTCAACGTACGTAGGTGCTCCCGCGGCGTTCGACTGGTCGGTGTTGTACACGCGCAGCGGATCGCTGGGAAGCATATGGTGCTCGGCGAGTGCAATGCGGATGCGCCGCTGCGTTTCGCGCATGGCAGCCCATTGCTGATTAGCCTTCGTCTTCAACTGCACGGGATAGATGATCTCCGACCCCTTGGTGGAATCAACGCCAAGCAGCGTTGGGTCCTTGAGGAAGACGCTCCTGTAAGCCGGATGTCTCGCTGGCTCATGGCCACATCCTTGAGCAGCCTCATGATCTCAACGGGATGGGCGGAAAAATCGACCGAGACGTTGATTGTCGCAATGGAAACGCCGCGGGTGACGCACTCCACTTTTTCTGCCAGAAGAATCATTCCTACCTATGAAGAATCATTCCTACCTATAATGTCCCCACAAAGAGATATTGGAGCCTGGATGCGATCCCCGCTGCGATGTTTGGATGCAATTTTGCCGGGTGCGATCCTGCTTGCGGGGCTGGGGCTGAAATTAGGGGAACGGCCACTCGCGGCGCAGGTTGCGCCTCCACCACCTGTGCCGACTGCTCCGTCCCTTCCAGGAACAACCCGTCCCGGTCCCGGGGGTCAGGGCGAGGACGAGAGTAATAATCCGATGATGCGGCAGTTGAATGAGCAGCAGGCAAACAGGAGGAACAACCTGCGCCAGAAGGTGATTGTTGATGACACAGCCAGATTACTGACTCTTGCCCAGCAGCTGAAGGATCAGGCAAACAAGAGCAAGATAGAGGCCCCGCCCGGCGATTTCGCCAGGAAACTGGATGAGATTGAGAAACTGGCGAAAACGGTGAAAGACAAGATGAGAGAAGGACAGTAAGACAGGGATCAGGGATCAGGAATTAAGACAGGGCGGCCGCATCCTTTAGGGGATACGGCCGTTGGTGTTTGCGGATGCTAGTTGAAGGTGACAGTGACTTGCGTGGATACCGGTGT
The DNA here is from genome assembly GCA_963724375.1 of uncultured Acidobacteriaceae bacterium. GTDB lineage: Bacteria > Acidobacteriota > Terriglobia > Terriglobales > Acidobacteriaceae > Silvibacterium. The sequence goes on along the minus strand of CAVRUM010000006.1, from coordinate 19,518 downwards.
AAGGGAACCACTGCTGCCGGTTACGGAGAAGGTGTAGGTTCCGGCGGTCGTGCCCGAACTGCCGCCTCCACCACCACCCCCACCTCCGCCGTTACCGCTGCCTCCGCAGCCAATGCTGAATCCGACAATGGTGGCAAAGACAAGCACGCCGAGGATCGTACGCCAACTGCGCCGACGAGCCGGAATCCCGAAGAGCAGAAGACCGGCGATGGTGATGCCTCCACCGACGGCGAAGAACTTATCCAATGGGCGTACGAGCGCGCCGCTGGTCGCTGCCGTAGAGCTGATCGTCATAGTTATAGTGGCTGCATTGGTCCCGGTAATGTCAACCGTTGAAGGTGAGGGTAGGGAGCAGGATGGGAGGTTAGTGGCTCCGGTTGGGCTGCTGGTGAGCGAGCAGCTCATGTTGACGGTGCCAGTAAAGCCTCCTGATGGCTTTACGGTTATGGTAGATGTGTTGCCAGTTGTGGCTCCCGGTGCGAGGCTGGTGATGTTTGTGCCGGTGATCGCGAAATTCGCGGCCGGGTTAAGAGTGATGGGTACTTTGACCACCGCGCTCGTTGTGGTGCCGAGCATCGCTGTCACATCGGCGGTGTAGCTGCCGGCCATGGCGGAGCTAGTCGTGGCGACAGTGAGAGTCGATGTAGCGTTGGCAGATGTGATTGTAGCGTTTGGCGCACTGCAAGTGATTCCCGTGGGGCTGCTCTCAACCGAGCACGTGAAGGATACCGCTCCAGTGAGACCGCCCTGGGCCGAGACGGCGAGCGTACCGGTTCCGCTGTCTCCGGGGTTGATGATAGTAATCCCGCTGGGACCAGTGAGATTGAGCCCAGAAGTAAGAGTAGTCGCAGGCGCAACGACTGCTAAGCCAATTGTGTGGACATACTGGCCTGTCGAATCCGTGCCTGTAACCGTGACGTTATAGGTTTTCGCCGTCGTAACGTTGTTGTTGTTTACGGTGAGGTTTACAGCCGCCGTACTACCCGCTGTGAGGCTCGGCGATGCATTGTCGAAGGAGCAGCCTACGCCTCCGGTACTCGAGCAGGTAAGTGAAACCGTGCCCGCAAAACTGTTCGTAGAGGAGATATTGATGGGAACAGTCGTGCTGCCCGAGGACGGAATCGAGAGAATTGTGGTCTCCGGAACCATGGAGAAGTCGGAGAGCGGGTTGGATACCGAGGTGCTGAGCTGGTAGGCCGAGTTGGCGTAAACATTGTCGCCGGTGTACTGCAAGGTGATGAAGTTCGTACCCTGCACGAGCGATTGACTGTTGAATGTCAGGGAGAATGTTGAGACATCACTTGAGCCCGCGACAAGCGTTGCCGCCGGAAGGTAACCAGCGGGCCCGGATGTGTTCCCGGACGAATAAACGTAAACCGTGCCGGTTGGCGCCGGATGACCACTTTGTCCGGTTACGGTGCCGGTCACACTGATCGTGGTGGAGGGGGAGATGCTTCCGGTTACGGTCGCCGTCGTAGTAGACGCCAGCCCGCTGGCTGAGAGGATCGAAATCTGTCCATTTTCTGAAGTGCTGTTGTAGTTTGAATCGCCGGCATAGCTGATGGTGATGGTGGGGGTTTGCTGTGACGTTGCCGGGATCGTGACGGTAGCGATGGCCGCCGCGCCGAAGACAGTGGGATCTACCATCGGGCTCAAGGTAGCGTTTTGCGAGCCGCCCGGCAGCCCTGAAACGGTAATGGTTCCGGTGGGTGGCGCAACAGGACTGGGATAAAAAGCAGAGCTTGAGGCGAAGTTGACCGCCGCGCCGTTCACGACCTCGATATTGAAGACGGTGGGTTGACCGGTGATGAAATCACCGTTTGAATCCATGTTTGCCGCACTGAAGGATATCTGGGGCGTATCTTTCTGGACGGTGAAAGTGACAGCTGTTGCGGTCGACTTGTTGTAGCTGTTGTCACCGGAGTAGCTGGCGGCAACCGAATGCGAGCCGACACCAAAGGGAGCGTTGTATTCTGCGTCTCCTTCGGCGTTGATGACGGCAGTGTTGATAGTCGAGCCTCCGTCGGTGAAGGCAACGGTTCCGGTGGGCATCCCAAACACCGGGCACGCGGCGCTGGTATTTGGAAAGCAGTTAGGCAGCGCGGCGAGCTGAGAGCTGGGAGCGACCCGGGCGCTGAGTTCTATCTGGGTGCCATAATCGATCGAGGCTCCTGAAGTGATAGTGCCTGTCGAGTTCGTGCCTGCAGGTGAGTACAGATTGAAGTAGATGCCGCTGCTTTCAGGGCTGACGGTGATGGAGGTTTTCTGCGAAGTACTAGGTCCGTTCGTGCCGTCTCCGCCGTATTGACCCCAGATGTCATAGGTGCCGCCGGGCAGGTAATTTACTGAGCCGGTGTAGGCACCAGTGCTGTTCAAGGCGAAAGTGCTTGCATTTCCTGCGAGGAGCTGTGAAACGCTCTGGCCCTGCTGGATCGGCTCGGTACTATCGGTAACCAGAGCCACATTGCCAGTCGGTGTACCGCCTGATGTAGTCACGGAGCCGCTGATGGTGACCGCGGTCCCGTGCGCAAACGAAGTCGAGGAGGGTGTGAGGGTGGTGGTCGTCGATGTGAACTTGACGCTGCCCCAGTTTGTAACGAGCTGATTGGCGTCGATGGTACCGAGGCCGGTGGCAAGATCGTAGCCGGAACCAGCGTTGTACTCGGCGGTAGTTCCGCTGCCAATCTGGCCTTCCGTGGCCGGGCCAAGATTGGGATCGGTGACGGTAATGGGATTCGCGACCGCGATGCAGTTGGGGGTGTTGTTCGACGAGCTCGTCGAGAAGGCGCATGGCACGGAGTTGGTGCCGTTGACCACGTCATGGAATGCTGCCGGAACCTGCTTGAACAGGGGATAGAGAACGTAGTCGGCCTGTCCCTGGGGGCCATATTTTTGGTTGACCAAAGCCATGATTCCGGCAAACGACGGGGCAGAGGCCGATGTTCCACCTACACCTGTTATCTGGACTGTTCCTCCGCTGCTCACGGGCTGGCAGTCACCGTCTGAAGCGCAGGTCGGATAGTAGCTAGCATTAATGCCGCTTGATGCAAAGAGTGAAACATCAGGGATATCGCGGACACCGTCTGATGGAACCCCGGTTCCGGTTTGCCAGGCGGGCTTGGGGTATCCGGAGAGCGTGCCTGTGCAAGCTCCATTCGAGTTATAGCCCGAACTGCAGATGGCCGCGTTGCTGGCACCTCCTCCGCCTCCAGCGATGCTAGTTGCCGTCTGACCGGTGGCGTCATAAAAGTTGATGATATCGAGGCCGTACTGGCTCTCGTTCCAGGGCTGCTCAGGGATTACGCCGAGGATCGATACAACGGGGGTGTTGTTACTGGCATTGAAGTTGCCGTTTGTGGAACTCCAGTAGGTCTGGAGTTGGTTGTTGATAGCGGTGCTGCCCTGATTCCAGGAGCTGTAGTAGAAGTCGGTTCCTCCGACAGCCACGTTATATGGCGTGGAGGCAAAGCCACTGACGGCCTGACCGCTGACCGCATAGTACTGGGAGTTATCGTCGTCGCAGCCGGCGGAGCCAGCGTCTCCAGTCGACGCTATGATCGTCTGGCCCTGGGCAGCTCCCTGCGCATAGAGGTCATTAACGAAGGTGTTGCCACTACCGACGGCAGATTCACACAATCCGAAACTGAGGCTTACGACGGGAGCAAGGTTTCCGTAGATAGCATGCTCGAGCGCCAAGGTTACGCCGGACTCGATTTGGGTATCCCCGGCGATCACGAGATCGATTGTGGCATTGGGTGCAACGGCACCGGACCACTCTACATCAAGGTAGGCTTCGCCTGAGGCGTAGTTGGGACCGTCGGGATCGTTGACGCCATCGACGCCGGGGTCGTTCCCGTCGATGATGACCTGCGGTGGGTTGGCGGGCAGCCCAAACAGCGACCTAAACTGGTTCACCAGATAGATGTTGATGTTTGACTCGTTAATGATGGCTATGGTCTGGCCGGATCCGTTTATACCCGCCGTATATAGCGGCTGGAGATCGTACTGGACGGTGTAGTCCCCGGGCGAAAGAACAAAGCTGTAACCGGCCGCGCTGCTCCCGATGGTCCACTGAGGAGTAGCTTTGTCCGTCTTCTGATCGTATGTCGCTTTTCCGAGTGTGCGGATGTAGCTCTTGACGCGAAAGTTGTTGAGCGAGGCAAACCCACCGATGACTGACGCCATCGCCGTGGGAATCTGTGGGGCATCGGCGTTGGCGTAGTGGATTTCTCCGTTGACGGCATATTTATGTATTTGGGCGTGGAAGGTGTTGCGGAACTGCGCCACATTGCCGCTAAATTCAATAGACTGGCGGCCCGCATTCACTTTGGTGACAGAGAAGCCGTGAGACGAAAGCCAGGATTGGACCGTGGCGAGGTCCTGGTCCGAAGGGCCGAACTGCTTACCGAACTGATCCGGCGTGAGCCATTTGTGATAGCTGGATGAGCCGGGCGTGTGCAGATCGCTGATGAGCTGTTTGAGGGCGGTTTCCTGCGTGGTGCTCCGCTTGAAAAACATCGTAATGCGGTCAAGAGGCATACTGTCCGGCGCAGCGCCTCGGTCATTGGCCTTATTCGCGAGCGGATGTACCGATCCTGCGAGGGTAACGCGGGAGTTTTCGTCGATGGGCTGGGTAATGCGGGTTGTCACCAGCGACGAAGCGCTCTGCGCAACGAGACTAACGGGAGAAACGAAGGCGACTGCTGCCGCGAACACTGCGATTGAGCTGAGAGAGCGGAGAATTTTGGGAAACATGGCCATCCTATCCAGTCTTGAAGCGATTGATGCGAACCTTGGGAGCAGTCTGGACGAGGCCAAGCGCGCATTCTGACGATGCATTGGCTTGTTGCCCGACTCCCAAGGAACCGAAAGACACGTCGACACGGTTGAGGATTCGCAACCGCAGGAGGGAACCGAAGATGACAGCGTCTCGAAAAAGCAGGAGCTGCAAATGCGATGGTTGTAAGCGATTGACAGAGCTGTGTCAAGGGCGGCAGGGATCGCAGGCGTCGGCTCGAATTCGTGAAGGCAAAATGCAGATATTGCCTAGCAACTTGGGGGACGAACTTGCGCCGTAAAGGGCTAAGAGACATAAGCGGAACGCTGTCTGCGACATTTAGACGGGTAAACGGAAAATTAGTTGCGGTGTTGACTTTGCAACCGCCGCGAACCCGCTGTCTTTCGACTGGGCCGTGAATAACTCTAGCAAACGGGGAGTTGTTCTGGCAGAGTGATGCGGTACGCAAATCGTGGCGTCGGAGCGGCTGTGAAGATGTTGAGCACATGGGAAAGCACTACTCTCGTCATCCTGATCGTCATTTCCTCGCTCCTTTTCAAGGAAGTGATCAATCGCTTCTGGACGGCGGAGAGGCGGCGGACGCACAACGACCTCATCGGCTGGCAGCTCAGCATTGTGGGTACGACGTACGCAGTCATTTTGGGCTTCATGCTCTACACGGTGTGGACCGAATTCGAGGCGGCGAGCGCGAATGCCGATGCCGAGGCGAGCTCAGTCATGAATGTCTACCGGCTGGCGGAAGGACTGCCCGCAGCACAACGTGACCTCCTGAAACAAACAGCGCGCGAGTATGTGGATACCGTAATTAACGAAGACTGGCCCGCGATGGAGCGCGGCGACGGGGGAATAGCAGCCACCCATCCAATGTCAGTAAAGATGTGGGAGATTCTGATGTCGGTCAAGGGGGCTTCGCCTACGGAGATTACGGCGGAAGACCATGCCCTGTACGAACTGAGTGCTATGTCCGAGCACCGACGGCTCAGGCAGCTACAAGCCACTGGGCGCCTGCCGGCGGTGCTGTGGTTCGTACTGACCATCGGCGGCATGGTCACGATCATGTCGAGCTGCATGTTCGGAGCAGAGAGTTCGCTGCTGCATGGCCTGCAGGTTTTGGCGTTCTCTCTGCTGATCGCATTGGTGCTAGTTGCGATTGCCGATATCAATCGTCCGTACCAGGGGACGGTACATGTGTCGGACGCGGCTTTCAGGCGCGCGCAAATGTACATGAGCCAATAACGCGCAACCAGTGTCTCCGCCCAACGGTGCAGGATGACCCCGGCACGGTCCCGGTTTCAAGTCAGGCAGAGGGTTTGGCTGACCCGGAAGGCGTTTCGGGCGGCAGAATTTCAGGCGTAACGGGCGGTCTCTGCGAAGCGAGCGGCTGCGGTGCTGGCGACCATGGGGCTTGAGCAGCTGGCGCCTGCCGCAGGACTTTAGGTCTTGGGCTCCGGAAGGCGTAGATCACCGCAAGGAGCGGCGGTCCGAGCAGGATACCCCAAAACGGAATGATGATGCCAAGCAGGATAGGAACGAAGATCGAGGCCCAGATAGGCACGCGAGAGGTGCGCTTGAGAAGCCAGGGCTGCAGTACAAGCTGGTCGATTACCACAATTATCGCGTAAAGGCCGAGCACAAAGGCAAGGCGCTCGAGGTCTTTACCGCTCAGCAAGATGGCCATGACCGGAAAGATGACGGTGATCACTCCTCCGAAGTTGGGAACGAAGGTCATGAGTCCGCCGATGAGCGCCCACACCGGTGCGAGCGGAACGCGGAGGATAGTGAGGCCGATCCACCAGAGAATGGCGACACAAAGGGCCTCGAGCGATACGGCACGCCACCAGTTCAGGAGAGCCGTGCCAGCCGTTTGGGCATGGGTGCGGAGATCAAAAGGCATAGTCGCTTGGACGCGATTTTATGCCTTGGCGGTCTGAGCCGGGAGATGTGGCCCAGACAACGGCAGAATCCATCAAACGAGCCACTCCGCAAACGAACCCGTTGTGCCTGCTTATCAAGAAGACACACGACCGGGAGCCACACGATTTTGCACGCGATGATTCTGCTAGCCTAGGAGTATGAAATTTGGCGTGTTGGTCTTTCCTGGATCGAACTGCGACCACGACACCTATCATGCCATCGCAGAGCTGGCCGGCCAGAAGGCGACGTTCCTGTGGCACGATTCGCCAAGCCTGGAAAACTGCGATGCGATCCTGGTTCCGGGTGGTTTCGCCTATGGGGACTATTTACGGACAGGGGCGATTGCACGGTTCTCTCCGGTAATGCAGTCGGTAAAGAAATTCGCAGGGGATGGCGGGCTGGTTCTGGGCATCTGCAACGGATTTCAGATTCTTTGCGAAGCAGGGCTGCTGCCGGGAGCCCTGATGCGCAATGCGGGGCTGAAATATGTCTGCAAGCAGGTGCATCTGCGAACGGAGACTGTGAACAACCCGTTCACTCAGACTCTCCGGCCCCGCGAGGTGCTAAAGATCCCTATCGGACACATGGAAGGAAACTACTTCTGCGATTCCGCGACGCTCGCTGCCCTGAAGCGCGAAGACCGGATCGTCTTTCGCTATGCGACACCAGAAGGCGAAGTGACGCGGGAGGCGAATCCCAATGGGTCACTCGACAATATTGCCGGCATCCTAAACGAAGGGTGCAATGTGCTGGGGATGATGCCGCACCCGGACCGGTCAAGCGAGGCTCTGCTGGGCTCCGCGGACGGATTCAAGATTTTTCAGTCGATGGTAAAGCAGGAATTGGCCATTCGTGGGTAGCGCGGCAACTGTCATTTCATGATTGATATTCACCACCATCTGCTGTTCGGCCTTGACGATGGGCCGGTTGACATCGAAACGTCGCTGGAGATGATCGAGATGGCCGTCCGTGACGGCATCACGCATATCGTCTGCACACCTCATGCAAATGCGCGCTGGGCGTTCAACCCCGCCATCAACCGGCAAAAGCTTGACGAGCTGAATTTGAGAATGAAGAGCAAGGTGACCCTCGGGCTGGGGTGCGACTTCCACCTCTCCTACGACAACATCGAGGATGCGCTCAACAATCGCGACAAGTACACGATCAATGGCAAGCAGTATCTGCTGGTAGAGTTTGCCGACCTGATGATTCCAACCAGCCTCAACGACTCGTTCTACGAGATGCTGGTGGCGGGACTACAGCCCATCATCACCCATCCCGAGCGGAATTTCACGATTCAGAAGCATCCTGAGCGGATGAAAGAGTGGCTACGAGGAGGCTGCCTTGTCCAAGTGACGGCGGCGTCGCTGACCGGCCGGTTCGGGAGAACCGCGCAGGCGATGGCGATGCAGTTTCTGGAGAAGGACTGGGTGCACTTTCTCGCCACCGACGCGCACAGCCTGCAGGGACGCCCTCCGATTTTGCGTGAAGCCTACGAAATTGTGGCAAAACGCTTTGGCAAAGATACGGCAGAACGGCTGTGCGTTGAGAATCCACGAGCGGCGTTCTATGGCGAGGAACTGTCTCAGCAGCCCGAGCCGCAAGGAATCGAAGCCGAGGATGAAGCAAAGGGAAGACAGCGCAAGGGATTGCTGGGGCGACTATTCTCTGGCTAGATTCTCAGAGACCCAAGCCTCCATCCACACCAAGAACCTGTCCGGTGATGAAGTGTGGCCCTATGGCGAAAAAGAGAACGGCGGCCGCGACTTCTTCGACGGTTCCGTTGCGCTTCATGGGCGTTTTGTGCGCGAAGTGCTCGTATTCGGCTGAGGGCTCTCCAATGGAGATCATGCCGGGAGCAACGCAGTTCACACTAATTTCGGGCGCAAAGGCCTTCGACATGACCTGCGTGAGCATATGCAGGGCAGCTTTCGATGTGCAGTAGTGGCCGTGGGTGGGCCAGGGGTGCGTGCCACCGAGGGAGCCGAGGTTGATGATGCGTCCGTGCGCGGCTTTGAGATACGAGTGCGCGGCCTGGGCAACAAGGAACGGAGCGCGCGTGTTGGTGTCGAACATCGCGTCCCATTGCTCAATGGAAATGCTTTCAAGCGCTGCCGTCTCGAAGATGCCCGCGTTATTGACGAGAATGTCGAGCCTGCCAAAGTCGGAGGCGACTTTGGCGACGGCGCTGCGAATGCTTTCGAGCTGGCGCAGATTGGCGTGAACGGCCGCGGCGCGGATGCCGTAGTCCTCGAGTTCCAGCACGGTCTCGCGGGCTTCGTCGGCAGAATCACGGTAGGTGATGGCAACGTTCGCGCCCTCGTCGGCCAAGGCGAACGCAATTCCCTTCCCGATGCGTTTCGCGCCACCGGTGACGAGCGCGACTTTGTCCTGAAGCTTCCTCATCTCGTCGATTCTAAATTGCAATGCGGAGAAGAATATTTACCGTGAAGGCGTAAAGAACGCCAAGTGCTCACCGCAGGGGTCCCGCATTCTTTCGGAGTTCAGCGAGTGGATAGAACGTTCCGCGCCAATAGATTCCGCGATGGAGAAGTGTGACGAAGAGGGAGCGTAGCTCCGCATAGATGAGCAACGCCGCTGCAAAAGGAAATGTGAGGAAATAAGCAGTCGGCACTTCGTTGTAGCGCTGGAAGAGACGGTAGAGGAAGAAGAATTGGAGTAACAGCAGGGCGGCTGGAATTCCAAAGACGGCTCCGCCCGCAAGCGCGATGAACGGACCGAGAGACATAACGGCAAGCAGGGCGCACGCTGCCAGCGCTGGGAAGGTCCGGAAGCGAAAGACTGCGAAGAAATTTTTCGTGACGTTGCGAATGAAGTGTAGGGTTCCTTCGGCCCAGCGGACGCGCACCAAGCGACGGCCGAAGGCCGGGCGCTGACGAAAGCCCGCGCGCTTGATCTCGCGGCCCAGTTTCAGGTCCTCGATGACCTCCATGCGCAAGGATTCGAAACCGCCGACAGCTCGGTAGGCATCGGCCCTGACCATATTGAAGGCGCCTATTCCAATGAACTCGCGTGCGGCGGGATCGGGAACTCGCCAAGGAGACGCTCCGACGAAGGTGAACACCTGAAAGATCGCAGTCATCATGTACTCACCGAAGTTCTGGAGAATGAGCGTGGGAAAGAGGACCACGTGATCTGCCCGTTCTGCCTGCGCGAAATTGACTACACGGAGCAGAGCGTCGGGGGCGAAGAATACGTCGGCGTCGGTGAACAGCAGCCACGGCGTGGAAGCCTGGCGCGCCGCGAGTGCCATCGCATGCGGCTTGCCCAACCAGCCAGCAGGAAGATCGGTAATGCGGATCACTATGAGCCTGGTGTGAAATTCCGCCGCAAGACGGTCAATGATGGCGCCTGTCCGATCCGTGGAACGGTCATCGACGACAATAACCTCGATAGGGACGGATTCGATCCCAAGCAGCGAACGCAACGCCGCTTCGATGCTGAGCTCTTCATTGCACGCCGGGACAATCACGGAAATCACGGGTGTCTCTCGCGGTGGCAACGGCTCCGCGTAACGGTGGTCGAGTAAATTTGGGATGCGAGGAATGTGGCGCAGGGCGCCGATGACGCGCACCGCCCACGCGAAGACGATTAGCCAGTCAAGGGCGAGCAGGAAAGACATGAAGAGCGTTAATCCACGTCCGAGAATCCGGACGTGGGGCGTCCGGTTCTGGTTGTGCTGAATAGCCGGGGCGCATAACGTGCCCCCAGGAAGAGAATGGCTCCGGAGGCGGCGAGCGAAATGAGCGTGACGCCGAGCCCGATGCGGAGATTCGTCGCGTCGGAGATTTTGCCGATCAGGGTTGGGGAGAAGGCGTCTCCCAGGACGTGAATGATAAAGAGATTGACAGAGATCGCAGTGGCGCGAATCGGCGCTGCGACTGAGTTGACGATGGCGGCGTTGAGCGGACCGGTACCGAGGAACAGGAAGAACTCGGCGAGGAAGGCTCCGGCCATAAAGACCGATGGCGGACCAAAGAACACGGCGGCAGCAAACGGCATGGCCAGCACCGATCCCCAGCCGGAGAGCATATACAGCGCGCGATGATTGTGGTGCTGCCAGCGCTGCGCAACCCATCCACCGACGATGGTTCCGAGCAAGCCGCAGACGACGGTGAGTCCACCGGCGACTGTTCCAGCCTTGGCCACTGACATGGAGCCGAAGCGGACGAGAAATGTCGGCAGCCATGTGGAGATGCCGCCAACGGCAAAGGTCCACATCGCGAGGCCCAGGGTCGCGCACCAGAAGGCCGGGTTTCGAGTGAGTCCGGACAGCGTGGCGCGATTGAGTGTGGGCGTGAGTGAATCGGCGCTGCCTCGGCTTGGCTCGCGCACGAATAGGAAGGCCATTGCGATCAGGAATCCGGGGAGCGCGGCGATGAAGAACGGTACGCGCCAACCGAAGTGCTGGCCCAGAATGCCTCCAGTGAGATAGCCGAGAGCTCCGCCGATGGGAATAGTGATGTAGAAGATGCTCAGGATGCGGTTGCGATCAGCTTCGGGATAGAAGTCCGCGAGCAGCGCGGGGGCAAAGATGCTGAAGGTAGCTTCTCCGATACCGACAATAGCATGACGGATAAGCAGGGTTTCATAGTCGTGGACCCAGGCGGTAAAGAGCGTGGCGATGCTCCAGAGAAGAGCTCCGATGATAATGAGCGGCTTGCGCGGGAAGTGATCGCCGAGCCATCCCGTGATCGGCGCGGCAATCATGTAGACGAAAAAGAAGACCGTGGTCAGGAGGCCGATTTGTGCGTCGTTGACACGGAATTCCTTCTGGACAAGCGGCTGCACTCCGGGAAGGATGTAGCGGTCAATGAAGTTGAAGAGATTGAGGGCCGTAAGAAGGAAGAGCGCCAGCCCCGCGGTGCGCGCGGGGCCTATCCGCGGGATTGTGGGGGATTTGGCTGTCATGGCCGAGTGCTGTCTCGCCTGTCAGCGGCCCAGGCCGTCGTTCGGATGGTAGTTGGGATAGGGCGGAATCGGCGGCGTCGGGACCGGGTGTTCCTTCAATTGCTCGAGCACGATGGAAACGGCACGCTCAAGTTGGAGGTCGCGGCCCTCGGCCTCATCTTTGGGCAGATTCTCCACCTCGACGTCGGGCGCGATGCCGTGGCCTTCCACTTCCCACTGTCCGTTCAAACCATAGATCGCGTAGCGAGGCGCGGTGACGCGGCCGCCATCGATCAGGACCGGATATCCGCCGATACCGACGAGACCTCCCCACGTCTTGACTCCGACGAGCGTGCCGAGACCTGCCTTGCGGAAGTACCACGGCATGGCGTCTCCGCCGGAACCTGCCGACTGATTGATGATCATCGCTTTGGGGCCGAAGATCGCCCCTTCAGGATCCTGAACGGGCTTGCCATCGCGCTCGATCGCGCCGCTGAGCATCTTCTGACCGAGCACGTTGACGACGTAGTCGGCGATGAAGCCTCCTTCGTTGTACCGTTCGTCGAGGACAACGGCCTGTTTGTCCACCTGCGCGTAGAAGTAACGGTTGAAATTGGTGTATCCGGCGCCGGCGGTGTTCGGCATGTAGATGTAGGCGACCTTGCCCCCGGAAAGCTGATCGACTTTGCGGCGGTTGGACTCGATCCAGTCGATGTTTCGCAGACCGTGCTCGGAATCGGCGGGGACGACGGTTACGTCGCGGCCATCGCTGCCGTCGGCCTTCTTGCCGACGCGAAGAACCGTCTGCTTGCCCGCAGTGCCGTCAAAGAAGCTGTAGAGGTTGTCGTTGGCGTGAAGTTCGCGGCCGTTGACGGCCAGCAGGTAATCGCCTTCGACGATATTAATTCCGGGCAGAGTGAGCGGAGCCGTCAGGGAAGGCGTCCAGTTCTGACCGTTGTAGATTTTTGAGAATTTGTAGCGGTTGTTCTCGACAACATAATCGGCGCCGAGCAGGCCAGGCTTCGGCCCGTCCTTGGGCTGCTCGGGCCCGTTAACGAACATGTGGCCGACCTGAATTTCGCCGAGCATTTCGTTGGAGAGATAGGTGAATTCCTCGCGCGAGGCCATCGCGTCAAGATAGGGCCGGTATTTTGTTTCGATCTTTGCGACGTCCAGGCCATGCAGATGTGGATCGTAAAAGAAGTCGCGCTCGATGCGCCAGGTCTCGTGATACATCTGCCTGTATTCGGCCCGGGGATCGAGCACGGCCATCATGCCGCCGTTGTTTACAGGCTTGCCCTGAGGCGCATCGGGCGAACCCGGCTTGAGATCGGAGACGTCGGCCAGGAACCAGCTGTCTTCGCGGGCGTAGAAGAGCTTTTCGCCGTTGAATGAGACGGCGTAGGAATTCAGCCCGCTGAGGATTTCTTCGGTCTTGCGCTTTTCGGTTGTGAAGCGCCAGAGGGAGCGGATGGGAGGGCCGTCGTCGTGTGAGGGGCGTCCGACAGGAGTGCCTTCGGCGAGGAACAGCACGCCCGTTTTCGCGACTGAAAGTCCAACGTAATTGCGAGGCGGAATGGGCAAAGAGAGGATGCGGTTGCCGATCCCGGGTAAATCGATAACGGTGGGCTTCGGCTTCTCTTCCTTCTTTGCTTCGTCTTTCTTCTCGTCTCCCTTGGCTGCGGTCTTGTCGTCGGCCTTTGTAGAGTCATCCTTCTTGTCGGATTTGTCCTTATCCTTGTCTTTGTCTTTGTTGTCGTCTTCCTTCTTCTTGTTTTCGTCGTCGCTTTCCGGAGGCACCGGCGAGGGGGTGTCTTTCCCCAGAACAACCACATACACGCTGCTGCTGATGGCGCGGTCGAGCGAGGAGAGATCGATGCCGGCGTCGGAGGGACCATTGTTCGTCGAGGCCGCGAAGTAGAGGTATTTGCCACTCGGATCGAAGATCGGATGCGCGGCGTTGCTCATACCATCGGTGATTTGAGTGGAGGTATGAGTGGCGAGCGAGTAGAAGAAGACCGCATGCAACTGGTTCTCGAGGTCCCGCGTGTAAGCGATCCACTGAGAATCGGACGACCAGGAGACCTCCGTGCCTGGTCCGAAGCCGCCGCGGAGGCCAGTATCGATCTTCACAGGCTTGCCACCAGCCACATCGACATACCAGAGGCGGAGGTGCTTGTCGGAGAAAGCAATGTGTTTGGAGTCGGGCGACCAGCGGGGGCTGTAGAAGAATGACGGATCGGGTCCGAGGTCGATGACGCGGGGAGGCTGAAGACCGTCCTGGCCGCGGATGTAGAGCTGGTATTCGCCGGATGCATCGCTGAAGTAGGCAATGGACTTTCCGTCGGGAGACCACGAGGGATCGCGCTCGGCGACCGCGGGTGTCTTTGTGAGATTGCGGGTGTCACCTTTCTCGGCAGGCAGCGTGAAGATATCGCCGTGCGCTTCGACGACGACACGAACGCCAGTCGGCGAAACGTCGATATTCTGCGTCTCCTTCGGTTCGATCTTGGCCAGATGCGGAGTCAGAGTGGGCAGATCTCCGTGGATGGTGATCGGAACGGTGTGCTCCTGGTGTGTGGCGAGGTCGTAGAGGTGCAGCGATCCGAACTGCTCGTAGACGAGGGCTCCCGGGCCAGCGCTGACGGTCTTCAGGTCGTAACCGTGATTGTCGATGACCTGCTTTACTTCTTTCGTACCGGCGCCATAGCTGAAGAGCGAGACGGGACCGCTGCGGTCGGAGAGGAAGTAGACGGTGTTCCCTTCCCAGACAGGACTCGAGTCATTGGAGTTTTCCCGGGGAATCTTCACCAGGTCGAGGGTCTTCATGTTGACCAGCCACACAGGAGTGGTCTGACCCCCGCGGTAGTGCTTCCACGCATCCTGCCACTGCATAACCGGCACATAGGCAAGCGTGCCGCCATCGGCAGAAAAGGAGCCGGTCACGGCAGTCGGTAGCGGGAGAACGACAGGGGTCCCGGCGCCATCGGCTTTAGCGCGAAACAGCCGGGGAAAATCCGAATAACTGGCCCGCATGGAGGCGAAGAGGACTTCTTTCCCGTCCGGCGTCCAGCCGGCGGCGTAGCTTCCGGTTGGCTGCCAGGTGATCCGGCGAGGAATTCCGCCATTTGCACCGATGACATAGACGTCGACGAGCCCATTTACACGGGCAGAGTAGACGATCTGGGTGCCGTCGGGAGAATAGTAGGGACCGGAATCGATCCCGCCGATGGAGGTCAGGCGCTGTGCTTCGCCGCCCTCCCGGGACACCGTCCAGATGTCGTCGGCGTAGAGGAATGCAATGCTGTTCTGGCTGAGCGAGGGGTTCCGGAGCAGCAGCGGACCGGAGCTCTGCGCGACACCGCTCACGCAAAAGAGGCAGGCGCAAAATGCAAGCGCCAAAAGAATAAGACGGCTCCGATGAGCCCGAATGCGGGCGTAGCGAGTCATGCAGGCAAATCCTTTGCGCATGAAAAGGCGGCGCAAAGGCAGGTGCCGCGTGGTTCAAGCGCTTACAAGTGTCCCTTTGGGGGTCGCCCTAAACCATACCATGCGGCACTGCAGCGGCTGAAACAGGCTGCCTATTTGCCCTGATCGACAGCGAGCCGAGGCCAGCGGGCTTCAACGATGGTGGAGATGCCTCCACGCGGGCGGAAGTCTCCTTTGACATGAGCCCAGACGGGATTGCAGGCCTTCACGACGTCTTCGAGGATCTGGTTGACGACGTTCTCCTGAAAGATTCCGAGGTTGCGGTAGGCGGTGAGATATTCCTTCCACGATTTGAGCTCGAGACAGCGTTCACGGGGCATATAGCGAAGCTGGATGACGCCGAAGTCGGGCAGGCCTGTCTTGGGGCAAACGGAGGTGAATTCCGGGTTGTCTATCAGAATCTCGTACGCCGGGAACTGATTCTTCCAGGTTTCAATTTCTGGGAACTTGAAGTCGAGGCCGGCCTTGGCGTGCGCGTCGGTGTAGCCGGAGACGGCGGGTTCGAAAACAGAAGGCATGTCGATATTGTAGGACATGCATGCGATCATTCGGGCCCGATGAAAACGCGCAGAACGGCCTCTTAGCTTAAAGCCCAGGCTTCATTCCGAATAGTCCAGTTGGGGAAATGGCTGCATCATCGCGGCGTCCAACTGGAAGCAATAGTGTCCGGCTGGGTGAGCCCAGGGATCGGGACCAGTTGCCGTCTCTCCGTGGCCACCCCTCCGCTGAAAGGTCGCGCAGAGTTCATATCGGCTCCCCTGCTTCGGATGGTACTCATAGGGAGCGTGAGTGACCGGATCGAGGTACGGACCGGCGAAAATCTGATCCAGGCCTGTCGGGAGCTGTGAGGGGTGGGCGTTCCAATAATTGCGGATGTCTGTGCTGAGCTGGTAAATATGGCGGATGCGCTGATTATCTGCGCGGATTTGCCGCTGTGCCCGCGGGGCTCCTAGATTCCAAAAACCGAGGGTTATGAGGAGAACGACGCCGGCTGAGGTTAATGCAGCCATCAACCTGTCACGGTTGAAACTTCCTGAGGTGGCCTCCGTTCCGCGAAGCCCGCCGAAGTAGTAGTAGAAGACTCCCCCCGAAAGCAGCAGCACGACGAAAGATTTGGCGAGGAAGCGTGACGTGATCTCTCCCCGGAGCAACGAGGCCAGCACCGTGATCAGGTCGCCCATGAAGATGACAGCCGCGATGACCAGGGCCATGTAGGTCAGCCATTTTCGGATACCGGAGTCGATCTTCTCGGGATGGGCCGCCGTCTCGCGGATCACTATGCGCGAGATGAGCAGGTAGAGCGGGAAGGCAATGATGAGCGCGGCCATAGACCACGTAATGGTGTAAGTTTCAAATGTCGGCTGGAATCCGCTAAAAAGCGCGTCAGCCAGCCAGTCGTCGATCAGGGCGAACGCGAGGTATCCGAAGCCAAGGGTCCAAGTAGCGAGCGTAGAGAAGATGAGCAGGTAGAAGAAGGCTTCTCTCGCGGAGGCTCCAGCGCCCGCTCGGCGAGGGACATCGACCCCTGTGAGGCGCTGATAATGCGCCGCCAGGGCGTCGTAGATTTCCTTTTCAGGCCAGCCGCGAGCGGATAAGACCCCGAGCAACGATTCGGGCGGGATGCCGGCGGCCAGCGCCTTCTCGATGAACTCAATAACTTTCGGGTCTGCCGGCACGAAGATGTTTTATCAGGGAGCCGCGCCTAATGCGAGAAACTTGCGAAAGAGCCCGCAGAATGAGCTCAAACCCGCCCCAATCATGTAATCTGGGCTCCTTACCCGAAACCAGGAGAGCTTAGCCTTGTCTGATCGCCCCTCCCTGCCTGTTCGCCGCGCCATTGCTTTGTGTTGCGCGTTGTCGCTTCTCCCGCTTCCCATCGCTCCGGCACAAGCCTCTGCGCCCACGAGTGTATTTGGATACGCGAACTTCTCGGCGCAGGCGAAGGTCGACCAGGAGTTTCTGGCTGTCCCTGATGCAAAGCTCGCGGGTGAGGAACTGAAAAAGCTGACCGAGGCTCCGCACATCGCCGGGTCGAAGGAAGACTACGCGACAGCGGAGTACGTGGCACAGAAGTTCAGAGCGGCGGGCCTGGAGACGAGCATCGTTCCCTACAAGGTGTGGCTGAATCTACCTGTGGAGATTCGCGTAGAGGCGACGAATACCGATGGCAAAACTCTAGTGACCGGGCCGACACGGGAGCACGTGGATGGAGATCGATACGACAGCGATGCTCGTGTAGTAATGCCCTTTAATGGGTCGTCACCTTCGGCGGATATCACCGCGGATGTGGTCTATGCAAATTATGGGCGGCCTGAGGATTTCCAGAAGTTGGCGCAGATGGGCATCGACGTGAAAGGCAAGATCATTCTTACGCGTTACGGCGGTAATTTTCGCGGGGTGAAGGTGTATATCGCGCAGGAAAAGGGGGCAGCCGGGGTGTTGATCTACTCCGATCCGGCGGATGACGGCTACTACCGGGGGGATGCGTACCCGGAGGGTCCGTATCGGCCGGCCACCGGGGTACAGCGGGGATCGGTGCAGTATATGTTCAAGTATCCGGGGGATGCGACGACGCCGGGAATCGCCTCCACTCCAGACCTGCCTATGTCGAAGCGGGTGCCTCCGGAGAAGGCGGAGAGCCAGCCGACCATCCCCGCGACTCCGCTGTCGTACAAGGATGCGGCGCCGATACTCCAGAATCTCAAGGGGCCGACGGCTCCGCATGAGTGGCAGGGAGCCCTGCCGTTCACCTATCACGTGGGCGGCAAGGGCAACGTGAAGGTTCACATGGTGCTCAAGCAGGACTACCAGTACCGGCTGATCTGGGATGTGATCGGGCGGATCCAGGGCACGACCTATCCGGATGAGTGGGTCGTGGCCGGCAACCATCGCGACGCCTGGGTGTACGGGGCGGTCGACCCCAACAGCGGGACGGCGGCGATGCTGGAGGCGGTGCATGGCATCGGGGTGCTGCTCAAGCAAGGGTGGAAGCCGAAGCGGACGATCATCTTTGGCAGCTGGGACGCCGAAGAGGAGGGCCTGATCGGCTCGACGGAGTGGGCCGAGGACAACGCGGCGCGCCTGCAGCATGCGGTTGCATATCTCAACACGGACGTCGGGGTCGCTGGGCCAAACTTCGAGGCGTCCGCGGTGCCGTCGCTCAAGGAGTTCGTCCGAGATGTGACGAAGGAAGTGCCGAGTCCGAAGGGCGGCACTGTCTACGACGAGTGGAAGGTAAGCCAGGCCGAGAGCGAGAGTCAGCGGCGGGCCAGCGGATCGATCGAACACTATGGAACTCCGAACGCGCGCGTTGGCAGTGACGTCAATGTCGGTGACCTGGGCAGCGGATCGGACTACACGCCGTTCATTCAGCATCTCGGAGTGCCTTCCACGGATATCGGTTCGAGCGGGCCGTATGGCGTGTACCACTCGGTGTTTGATAACTACCAGTGGTTCACCATGAATGCCGATCCGACCTTTGCGTATGAGCAGCAACAGGCGCGGGTCTTCGGGTTGGAAGTACTGCACATGGCCGATGCCGACGTGCTTCCCTACGACTACGTTACCTATGCGAAGGAGATCGAACAGTATCTCGAGGCGGCGCAGAAGAAGGCGTCGAACGCGCACGTGACTCTCGATTTTTCCGCAGCGGATGCGGCTGCGAAGCGGTTCACTGCGGCGGCGGCGGCAGTCAAACAGAAGCAGGACCACCCGGCCGCGAACGAGGCTGCACTCAACGAAGCGCTGCGCGCAGCGGAGAATGACCTGCTATCTCCGGCAGGCCTGCCCGGGCGTCCTTGGTTCAAGCACACGATCTACGCTCCGGGCGAATACACCGGCTACGCGGCGGTTGTCATTCCGGGCGTAAATGAGGCAATCGACGCCAAGGACGCACAGCGGGGGCAATCGCAAATCGTCGCGTTGACAGCCGCGCTGGATCGGGCGGCGGGGACGCTGGCGGCGGCGGCGAAGTAGTTCAGCGAGCTGCCAGGTCTCTTGGAGCCAGCGGAGCAGCAAATCAATATGGGTCCCCTCCCCCTTGGCTTGCCGTGTGCTTCATGCAAGTCATTCATTCCAAAAGATCTCCATTAGGTATTGATGCGTCAAGTCATAGATTCCAAGTGATTTGCAACTTTGTCCCATGTTTTCATAGAGTTGTGAGCGGTCATTGAGAATAAAAGACTTATCTGGGAGTCATAGATTGCAAATGAGTTAGCTCTTTGCGGCTTGCTCTCCAAAAACGAAAGGGACCGTTGGCGGGCGGTCCCTTTCGTCTAATATCTCTATTTTTATTTTACCAATTTGAGCGAAATTGGACGCCAAAGTTCCGAGAGAGAGCATTCGAGTCGCCGAGAGGAGATCGGATCTCTGACCGGGATCGTTTGATGCTCGGCGTTCTGGCATGA
>CAVRUM010000005.1:0-249436 GCA_963724375.1 uncultured Acidobacteriaceae bacterium | reverse complement strand
ACAGCTCCGACATGTACGACAGTATTGAGTACCTGCTCAAGCATGTGCCGAACAACAACGGACGCGTCGGAATCTGGGGAATCTCATATCCCGGCTTCTACACATCCGCGAGCATTATCGATTCGCACCCGGCGCTGAAGGCAGCTTCACCGCAGGCTCCGATGACGAATCTTTTTATGGGCGATGACTCGTATCACGGCGGCGCGTTTATGCTTGACGCCAATTTTGGCTTTTATGTCTTTTTCAAGCCACAGGAGAATCCGACGAAGCCGAAGCCTTCTGTCCCCTTCGATTTCGGGACCCCGAATGGCTATGAGTTTTATCTGAAGGCTGGCCCGATTTCGAATCTGGACAAGCTCTACCTGAAGGGCACAAATCCGCTCTTCAACGACCAGATGTACCACACAACCTACGACGACTACTGGAAAGCGCGCGACCTTTCGCAGCACATGAAGAACATTCATTGTGCTGTGCTCACCGTTGGCGGCTGGTTCGATGCCGAAGACCTGTCCGGCCCGATGCGCACCTACAATGCGATCGAGAAGAACAATCCCGGAACGGTGAATACAATCGTTGAAGGGCCATGGGTACATGGCGGTTGGGCGCGCAACGACGGCGATCACCTTGGGGATGTGAGCTTTAACGCCAAGACCAGCGAATATTTTCGCCGGAACATTCAGTTCCCGTTCTTCGAGTACTACCTGAAGGACAAAGGCTCGCAGATGCCCGAGGCCTACATGTTCGAAACTGGCACGAATGTCTGGCGCAAATACGATGCGTGGCCTCCACCGCAGGCCAAGCCCCAGATGCTGTACTTCCACGCCGGCGGCAAGTTGTCGTTCGATCCTCCGTCCGCGACTGAGGGTTCCGACTCATATGTGAGCGATCCCGCGCATCCGGTGCCTTTTGTTGGATATGTAACCGATACAGTGCCACAACGCTACATGGTCGACGACCAGCGCTTCGCCGCCACACGGACGGACGTTCTGGTGTATGAGACCGACCCTCTGACAGAAAATGTCACGGTTGCCGGACCGATCTCTCCAAGACTCAAGGTGGCAACCACAGGAACGGATTCAGATTTTGTGGTGAAGCTCATCGATGTCTATCCGAACGACTTTCCCGATCCCGACAATGGCAGCCCAGTAGGTAAACGCGTGATCAACACGCCGGCGCTGCGCATGGGCGGCTACCAGCAGCTGCTTCGCGGAGAGCCGATGCGCGGAAAGTTCCGCAACAGCTGGGAGAAACCTGAGGCGTTTGTTCCGGGCAAGATGACGGAGGTCGATTTCACGATGCCAGATCTCGACCATACCTTCCGCAAGGGGCACCGCATCATGGTGCAGGTGCAGAGCTCCTGGTTCCCGCTGGTGGATCGGAATCCTCAGACCTTCACCGATATCCCGAATGCCAGCCCCGCCGATTTCAAGCCGGCTACGGAAACGATTTTTCATACAGCGGATGCCGGGTCGGGTGTGGAAGTGCTCGTCCTGCCTCAGCCCTGAAGGAAGAGTGGATCACGCGCCCACTTTTCCGAGTCCGATGCCGATCACGTAGGTGACGACGCCTTCGACCGCGCCGACCAGTGTCATCTCTGTACCGCTGGCCCACCACGATCGCACGGTTATGAGGGATTTCGCGGCGCCGACGGCGAAATGGGCAGCCAGGGAAACGATTGCCGACGTGATGATTGCCTTATAGCCGTTCAGAAAGAAGAACGGGACGATGGGAATAAAAGCGCCGACCGCAGTTGATACAGCTCCGGAGATGGCTGAGGTGATCGGATTGCGGAGAGCATCTTCAGAGGCGCTGAGCCGTTCGGAGGCGAGCGCGCGTAGAAGCTGCTCTTTGTCCTTGGCGATATGCTCGACGAAGTGGTCTGCGTCGTCCTCGGGCAGGCCTTTCACCTGATAGTAGAGTGACAACAGTTCGCGTGCTTCGGGTCCATTCAACTCGATTGCTTCGCGTTCGCGGGCAAGCTCCGCCTGATAGATTTCGCGTTCACTTTTTGCGGCGAGATAGGCACCTGAACCCATCGAAAGCGCACTGGCGATCATGCCGGCTATGCCGGCAAGAAGCACATAATGACTGGTCCCCTGCGTGGCTCCCGAGACACCGGAGACGATGCCGAAGATTGCGCCGAGACCGTCGTTCACTCCGTAAATTGCGTCGCCGATCCAGCCAGCCGTTTGTCTTCCGGAACGGTTGCGCTTGGCCAGCAAGTCATCGAGGAGGGCCTGTGCCTTGGCGGGGTCGCCATCGAGATGGCGACGCGGATAACGATGACGGATCAGGCTGCTCAGCTCTTGATAATGATCGCGCTCCTCTTCGATTACCTGGCGCAAAACGGCAAGGCTGGCTTCATCGTCGAAGTCCTTTAGCTGCTGACCGTATAGCGCAATCGCGCGGCTTTCATCGATTTCAAGGCGGCGCAAAGCCATGCGTTGTCCGCCTATTTTGTTCACTAGACTGTCGGCGTCGCCAGTGGACTTGCCGCGGTACTCGGGCTTCCGCCCACCAAGTTCGGTGATCCGCTTTTCCCACAACGCGGCATGCTGAGCCTCGGCTTCTGCCATGTGGCGGAGAGTTTCCTTGCGCAGCGGGTCGTCGTCGCGCTCGGACAGCGTGCGATACGTGTGATAGCCGCTCATTTCCGCCTGCCAATTGCCTTCCAGAGCGGCAAGCAGCTTGCGCAGCTTTGGTGTCGGCTTGTTATTCACCAGCGCCGGCTCCGCCATAGCGAAAATTATTCTCCGATCTGATAACTGAAGGTGAACCGCCCAATCTGCATCAGAGAACGATCGCCCGGCGGCCAGATGCGAAATGATTCTACCCTAGTAATTGCCGGGTTCAGCGTCGCGTCAATCGATCCCAGCGACTTCCCGGAGGCGGCCTCGTAGAAGCTGACGTTGAGTTTATCTTCGGTAACGTGCTTCCAGCCGATCACGTATGATCCGGGAGCGAGCTGAAGGCTGCCGATCCTCAGCGGCACCTGGGTCAGAAAGTAATGCGAATACTTGCCCTCTGCCGAATATCCGGCAGTGATGAGAACTACTCCGGCGACGAATTTGCCGCGGCCGTCAGTGATTCCCGAAGCCGTTCGCATCTCGGTCTCTATTCTCTCCTGCTCGACCGGCGCGCGGGCAGGTAGAAGATTCTTCAGCTCGCTTTCGGTGGCGGGACGCCAGACTGAGCTTCGCGACGTCTGGGCGAAGCCGGCGAGTACGCAGCTGAAAACCAGGACTACGACGATGATTAACAGTCTTTTACGCATACCCGATAAAGTCCTTTACTCCAAATGAACAATTCCGCGCTGCAGCGCAGTCGTAGCTGCCTGGGTGCGATCACTGACGTTGAGCTTACTGAGCAGGCTGTTGATGTGGGTTTTTACTGTCGCCTCGGAAATGTGCAGGTCACTCGCGATTTCCTTGTTGCTGCGGCCGGCAACGATGCGCTTAAGAACTTCGAGTTCGCGCGTCGTCAAGGCTGGTCCTCCCATGCGCTCTGCAAGCTTCTCGGCGACAAAGGCGGGTATTTTCGATTTTCCGGCATAGACCGAGCGGATCGCGGCGGTCAACTCGTCCGCATCTGTTCCTTTGAGCAGATATCCTTTCGCGCCCGCTTGCAGAGCTCGAAAGATGTCCTCATCGCCGTCGAATGTTGTAAGAACGATGATGCGCGCGCCCGGCGATTCCTGACGGATGACAGAAATCGCCTCCGCGCCAGGGAGTTTGGGAAGTCGAAGATCCATAAGGGTTACATCCGGCTTGTACTTGCGATGAGCCTCGACAGCTTCCTGCCCGTCCGAAGCTTCGGCTATGACTTCGAGGTCCGGAACGGTGTTGAGCAACGCCACGAGGCCCTGCCGCACAACGGTGTGGTCATCGACTACGAGAATTCGAATTGATTGGCTCATTTATTTCATTCTCTTCCATCTGCCGCGACTTCGACGGATACACGTGTTCCTAGTCCGTTACGGCTATTTACCGTAAGGGTCCCACCGATCTGTTGCGCGCGTTCCCGCATTCCGGCAATGCCGAAGTGGCCATCCTGCATCGACGGTAGATCGCCCGAAAATCCGCAGCCGTTGTCTTCCACGCTGAGTTCCACGCGCCTGGCGGTGAAGCGAAGCTGAATTGCAACGTGCTCCGGGGAGGCATGTCTTACGGCATTGGTCACAGCTTCCTGCGCAATTCTGACTAGTTCATCCTCCACTGTTTTTCCGAGAGGCCGATACGCGCCATTGACGCTTACCTCGGTGCGGATCTCGGTGCCGGCGGTTACGCGATCGGCCATCTTCGCAAGCCGGGCAGCGAGGTCCTGGTTTTCGGCACTTTGCGAGCGAAGCTCCCATATTGCCTTACGCGCGTCCTCCAACCCGTGGCGCACCAGTTCCTGCGCCTGGCTAAGATGTTGCCGCGCCACTTCAGTTGAGCTTCCGAGCAGGCGAGAGGCGACCTGCAACTGAACGGAGACGGCGACGAAGCCTTGTGCAAGCGTATCGTGAATTTCTCTGGCGATCCGGTTTCGCTCGGCCATTACGGCCCTGAATCTTGATTCCACCTGTCGCATGCGCCAACGGTATCCCGCGTACCAGAGCAGTACGGTCGCCGCCAACAGGAGCAGATAGAACCATCTGGTCTGGTAGAAGTACGGCTGCAACTGGAAGGAAAGGGACGCCGGAACAGTGCTCCACACGCCATCGTTATTGCAGGCAAGAACCTCAAATGTATGGTGGCCGGGAGGCAGATTGGTGTAGTACGCCGTCCGCAACGGTCCGGCATTGACCCAGCCATGGTCGAAACCTTCGAGCCTGTACTTGAAGCGGACTTTTTGTGGAGCGGTGAAGCTAAGGGCCGCATAATCGATGGCGAAGCGCCGGCCTCCGGGCTTGATTGTGAGCGTGTCGCTAACAGGCTGTGGCTCGTCGTTCACCAGCATTCCTTCGATGCTCATCAGCGGCGGCATCTTGTTGATTGCCAGATGAACTGGGTCGATGGTGGCCACGCCCTGCAGAGTCGCAAACCACAGTTCTCCGTTCTTAAGCCGCCAGGCAGCCGGATGACCTCCGCTGCTTGCTTCATTCACCCTCATTCCGTCGGCGATGCCGTAGGATTCTACAGCTGGCTCCGACCCACTGCTGTCCAGATAACGGTTCAGATCGTAGCGATTCGTGCGGAAGATCCCGTTATTCGAACTCATCCACAGGTTGCCACGGGAATCTTCGAGAATGCCGTAGATGGTCTCGGGCATGTCGTTAGCGGAAACGGCACGGAAAACGCCGTTATGCCAGCGGCTCAAGCCCCCCCCGATTGTGCCGATCCACAGGGTCCCGTCCGCGTCTTCGTGCAGCACGGTTACGGTGTGGCTGGGCAGGCCGTCCTTCTCTGTGAAGTTGGTAAACCTGCCGTTGACAAAGTGCGTGAGGCCGCCCAGAGTGCAGATCCAAAGGGAGCCATCGTGCGCTTGCAGAATTGCCCCGACGAAATCGCTGCCCAGCCCGTCGGTGGCCGTGTAGGTCGCGAACTTGCCGTCCTTCAATTCGGAGAGACCGCGTCGTGTTCCAATCCATAGCGAACCCTGCCTATCGAAGTAGAGCGACCGCACAAAATCGTCAGCAAGGCCATCGGCGGAGGTGAATGCGGTTACCTTGCCGTTATGCAGACGATCGAGACCATCAGGCGTACCGAGCCATAGATCGCCGTCAGGAGAGCTAGTAATCGCCAGAACCACGTTGCTCGAGAGGCCGTTTGCCGTGGTCAGAGCTGTGAAGCTATCCTGACCGCCGCGGTCGAAATTGCGGCGATCGAGACCGCCTCCGCTGGTGCCCAGCCACACGACGCCCTTCTGGTCCTGATAGGCCGAGCGTATGTAATCGTTGGAGATGCCGTCCCGCGCGGTGTAGGTCGTGATGGCACGGTCACGAAGAACGTCGAGGCCGCCAGATTCAGTCCCCAGCCAGAGATTGCCTTCGCGGTCTTCAACGATGGCAAGGACCCGGCTGCTCGAGAAGCCTTGTTTTGGCGTGAATGCTTCGATCGTTCCGTTGACGACCCGAGCGATGCCGGATTCCGTTCCGGCCCATACTGCCCCTTCACGATCGCAAACAAGCATCTGGATCGCCCCTGTATCGAGGCCGCTCCGGCCAGCGAACACGGTGATTCGCGCGCCGTCGTAATAAGCCAGGCCGGTGTCAGTGCCGATCCATACAGTGCCGGTTCGATCGACAGTGAGAGCGGCAATGTTGTTGCTCTCAGGCGAACTGCCTGCTGTTTTCATTGGGTCGCATTTGCCAAGAGCGCAGACCTCAAGCCCGTTGGACAGGCCCGCCCACAGGCGGCCCGTCTTGTCGAGTGCCATTGCCTGTATCGTTGTCGGCTGGCCGAGCGGCTTGAAGCGAACCGGCTCACCGGGAAGAGCCTCGAACAGCCCCTCAGAGGTGCCGAGCCAAAGGGAGCCGTTCGAGCCGTCAACCATACGGCTGGTTTCATCCAGAGGCGGGATGTCCTGCACGGATTCGAATCGCGCGCCATCAAAGCGGTTGAGTCCCGCTGAGGTAATCGCCCAGATCGTACCATTGCGATCCTCGTGCAGCGACCACGCGATGCCTGGCTGAGGACCGCCCGGGAGGGCCACGAATTCAAAATGCCGCTTGCGATATCGGGTCACGCCACTGGAAGTGCCAATCCACAGATCGCCCGACCTGTCCTCGAGCAGGCTGTAGATGAGATCGCTGCCGAGTTGCGGGGTGTTCTTGCGTGTGAAGACTGCGAATTTCACTGAGTCGAAGCGAACAAGGCCGCCCTCGGTCGCCAGCCAGATGTAGCCGTCCGTGGTTTGCGCTACCGCATGAACGGTATTTTGCGGCAATCCGCTGTCGGTTTGCCATGACTGGTAACCGTAATGCCGCAGGCTCTGGTGTGGATCGAGAGCAAGGCCCGAACCAGCCGTCAGAAGCAGCGCAATTAGAAGAGCTGCCTCCCATGGAGCCCATCGGCGGGAAATTCGCATACTTGTCCGAATACTACACATCACAGGATGCAAACGAATATCCATCAACAGGTTGAGACGGTTTTCCCGGGACAGTGACGCTTCTTTATCAGCTTTCCGGTCTTTTCCATTTAGGATTTTGTTTCGACATTCTCGCTACCCGTTTAAGGAGAACACTTGATGATTCAATCCTGGGGATACGCCGCGCAAGAGTCCACGACACCCCTAGCCCCCTTCAGCTTTCATCGCCGCGATCTGACCGACAAGGATGTCACGGTTGAGATTGAGTTCTGCGGAGTTTGCCACTCGGACATTCACTCAACACGCAACGAGTGGGGTAATGCGCTTTATCCGATGGTGCCGGGGCATGAGATCGTCGGAAGAGTGACTGCTGTCGGTGCGGGCGTGACGAAGTTCAAGACCGGCGACCGGGTCGGTGTCGGCGTCATTGTGGACTCATGCCGCAGATGCGCGAGTTGCCAGGCTGGAGAGGAGCAGTACTGCGAAGTAGGCGCCACCCTTACTTACGGCGCGAAAGATAAATACGGCGAACTGACGCAAGGGGGCTACGCAAACAACATCGTTACCGACGAGCATTTCGTGCATCGTGTATCGACGGAGCTAGATCCGGCAGGTGTGGCGCCCCTGCTCTGCGCCGGAATCACGACCTATTCTCCTTTGCGCCACTGGGAAGTGGGGCCGGGGAAAAAGGTAGGTGTAGTGGGATTGGGCGGCCTGGGACACATGGGACTGAAGTTTGCTCATTCCTTTGGCGCGCACGTGGTACAGTTCACGACTTCGCAGTCAAAGATTGCAGACGCCAAGCGCCTGGGAGCCGACGAGGTCGTGCTGTCGAACGACGCCAACGCAATGGCCAGGGAAGCGAGCAGCTTCGACTTTATACTCGATACTGTTTCGGCGGTACACGATCTGAATGCGTATCTGCCCCTGGTAAAGCGCGATGGTATTTATTGCCAGGTTGGACTACCTGACCAGCCACCGACGATCTTCATGGGAAACCTCATTTTCAAGCGCCGGAATCTGTCGGGTTCGATCATCGGGGGTATGGCGGAGACGCAGGAGATGCTTGACTACTGCGCCGCGCACAACATCGTGTCGGACGTGGAAGTAATTCCGATTGAGAAGATCAACGAAGCCTTCGAGCGTGTGGTGAAGGCCGACGTCAAGTACCGGTTCGTGATCGATATGTCGTCGCTGAAAAAGCCTTAAATGCACTAGACGCTGACAACTTTTGAAGAGGCGGTCGCTTCTGAATGTGAGGAGGAAAGAAGCATGCCATCCAAGAAGACCAGTTCGAAGAAGAGCGCGAAGAAGAGCTCCGCGAAAAAGGCCAGCTCTAAGAAGTCGAGCGGCAGGAAATACAGCCCGAAGGCTTCGAGCTCCGTCGAGCGTGAAATGAAGGCGATGAAGCAGGGAAAGCTGAAGTCCGGACCCAGCGGCAAGAAAGTGACAAACCCAAAGCAGGCTATTGCGATCGGATTGTCCGAGGCCCGCAAGAAGGGAGCCAAAGTGCCCCCTGCAAAGAAGAGCTCTTCGAAGAAATCCTCGAAATCGTAAGGGAGGCGACGTTAGTCGCTCTTGCCTGCGGTTGATGTACTGCCGGCTCCTGAAGAGGAGCCGGTGCTGTTTGTGCCCGACGATGCCCCATCCGACGACGGCTTGGCGCTATCGGCGGGGGCAGATTTCTCGCCTCCGGATTT
Source organism: uncultured Acidobacteriaceae bacterium (assembly GCA_963724375.1). GTDB lineage: Bacteria > Acidobacteriota > Terriglobia > Terriglobales > Acidobacteriaceae > Silvibacterium. The sequence continues at coordinate 240,725 of CAVRUM010000005.1, read as the reverse complement.
TGAGTCGGAGGCAGGCGCCTTCGCGCCGCCCTTCCCGGCATAGTCATTCACATACCATCCGGCGCCTTTAAACTGGATCGCCGGCGCGGAGATCAGGCGCTCGACCTCGGCCCCGCACTCGGGGCACTCCTTTTCCTCGGGCGCACTGAAGCTCTGAATTTTCTCGAAGGTATGACCGCATTTCTTGCAGCGGTATTCGTAAAGCGGCAAGGCTAAGTACTCCTAAGAAAGTTACAAATCTATTCTACCGAGACGGGCTGAAATTTCTCGCCGAGGCTGGCGACGTGCACCTCGGAGATGGCCTCTACGCCGCGCAGCGCACGCAGGACAGACTCGGTTACCTCTCCATCGACTTGAACGACTGCCAGGGCTGTTCCACTTGGCGCAACGCGGTCTCCATTGGCACGGCCAAGCGCGAAGTTGGCGATGTTGATGCGATGTTCGCCGAGGATGGTGCCGATGCGGCCGATGACGCCCGGGACGTCCTGGTTGCGGATGGTAAGCACGGTACCTTCGAGTGGTGCCTCGATGTCGATGCCGTCGAGGCTGAGTAGACGTGCGGAGCTTCCATGCAGCACGGTGCCGCTGGCGGCAACGTCGCCCGAATGCGTGTGGATGGTGAGCTTGAGAACATTTCCGGCGCCGCCAGAAGCTGTCGGCTTCTTCTCTTCGAAAATGCGGATGCCGCGCTCATGGGCCACCGATGCCGCGTTAATGCGATTCACACCCTCGGCGTGGCCGAAGATTCCTTCGATGGCGCTGTTTCGGATCAGGTCGGTTTTGGCTTCCGAGATGCGTCCGTTATAGGTGACCTTGACGCTCTCAATGCCTCCAGCCTGGAACTGCGCGAGGAAAGAGCCCAGCCGGTCGGCAAGCGTGATGTAAGGTGCGAGCTCGAGATACTCCTCATGCGAAAGCGAGGGAAGATTGACTGCGTTCTGGACAACGCCCAGCTTGAGATATTCGCGAACCTGCAGGGCGATCTGGACGCCGACGGCTTCCTGGGCCTCTGCGGTCGATCCCGCGATGTGCGGTGTGAGAACCACCTTGTCGGCCGCCCCGTTTTCCAGTTTTAGTAAAGGCGAGTCCTTCGGCGGCTCCTGATGGAACACGTCGAGCGCCGCGCCCGCGACGTGGCCGTTTGTCAGAGCCTCAGCCAGCGCCGCCTCATCGATCAACTCACCTCGCGCACAGTTGACGATACGCACGCCCTTCTTCATTTTCGCGAGATTTTCCCGGTCGATAATGCCGGCCGTTTGCGGCGTCAGTCCTACATGCAGGGTGAGATAGTCTGTCTCGCGAAAGAGCTGGTCAGTCGAGACGAGCTGGATTGAATGTTCGCGTGCGATCGAGGCAGAAACGAAAGGATCGTGCCCGATAACCTCCATGCCGAAGCCGCGAGCGCGTCGAGCGACCTCCAGGCCAATGCGGCCAAGGCCCAGCACGCCCAGCTTCTTGCCGCGGAGCTCCACGCCTTGCAGGGACTTCTTCTCCCACTTGCCGGCATGCATCGTCGCGTTAGCCCTGGGAAGCTGCCGTGCCAGCGCCAGCATCATGCCCAGGGTAAGCTCGGCCACGGCGATTGCGTTTGCGCCGGGAGTATTCATCACAACGATGCCGCGACGCGTGGCCGCATCGGCATCGATGTTATCCACCCCTACTCCAGCACGGCCGATAACCCGCAGTTTTGGCGCGGAGGCCATCAGCGCATCGTCGACCTGAACGGCGGAGCGGACAACAAGGCCGTCGGCATCAGCAATCTCCGCGGCAAGGCCGTTCCTGATCTGATCGTGGGTGACGATTCGCCAGTCAGGTTCACTTTGGAACACAGCAAGTGTAGCGGGAGATACCTTCTCCGCCAGGACAATCTTCATTCCTGCTCCTCTTTCGCTTTGGAGACACAGCCGTCTCTCCGTTTATCGTGCGGAGACGGCCTCGACTAGTTCAGTTTTCGCCGAGTGCGCTTCGCCCGCGAAGACCCTCTGCGCGGCAGCCAGTGCCTGGCCGAACTCAAAATCGGGGATCTTGAGAGCGGAGACCGCGACCTGCTCAAGCGCGCCGATGATGGCAATCGTGTCCATGTAGTCGAACAGGCCGATGTGGGCGACGCGGAAGATCTGTCCCTTCATCTCGCCCTGCCCATTGGTGATTACCGCACCGAATCGTTTCTTCAGTTCCTTGACGATGACCCCCGAGTCAACTCCGGCAGGAGGCAGCACGGCGGTTGCTGCGGCGGCAGGGGAGTCGGGCGCGAAGAGCCGCAGCCCCATTGCTTCTAAGGCCGCGCGCGTCATGGCCGCGCACTTTTCGGCGTTGTCGATCAGCGCATCGCGTCCAACCGCAAGATCGCCGCCTCCCTGCGCCGCGATGAAGTCCAGAGCCGCGCCGAGCCCGGCGATGAGGGCAACGGCTGGAGTGTAAGATGACTCGCCCTTATGGGCATTCTTGCGCTCCTTGCGAAGATCGAAGTAGTAGCGTGGATTGAGGGCAATCTCCATCGCATCCCATGCGCGGTCGCTCACGGAAAGGTAAGCAAGGCCCGGGGGAATCATGACCGCCTTTTGGGATCCGCCGATGATGACGTCCACGCCCCAGCCGTCCACATCGAACTGGGTCGTGCCCAGGCCGGTGATCGCATCGACGACGAGCAGAGCGCCGCTGCCAGATTCCTTCAGGAGTCGGGCGACGCCTTCAACATCGTGGCGCACGCCGGTTGAAGATTCGGTCGCCTGCATGTATACGGCACGGGTTTCAATTTTCAGCGCCTTGCGAACTTCGTTCAGGGAAAAGGTCTGTCCGTACGGGACCTTTACGACATCCACAGCGCAGCCGAAGGCATTGGCCAGCGCGACCCATCGCTCACCGAATTTGCCAGCAGAGAGCACGAGGACGCGGTCGCCCGGCGAGGTGAGATTAGAAACTGCGGCCTCCATGGCGCCCGTGCCGGAAGAGGCGAGCAGGAGAACGTCGTTCTTGGTGCCGACGAAGGTCTTCAACTGCTCGAGAACACGCTGGTAGAGCGCGCGAAATTCCGCCGTACGGTGGTGGATATCCGCCGCTGCCATGGCGAATTGCGCTGCAGGGAGCAGGGGGGTCGGACCGGGCGTGAATAGTCGTGTTTTGCGAATCATTGAGTAGATTCCTCTTAGATGTAATTGTACTTAGCGGGCAAGAGCCGCGCTTTGTTTCTATAATGGAAGGTTTGGAGTGATGAATGGCCGAGATTAGCATTGCAGCACGAATCGATCAGGACATAATTGCGGCGATGAAGGCGCGCGACTCCGAACGGACGACGGCCCTGCGTATGGTGAAGACGGCGCTCAAGAACAGGGAGATCGAGAAACGCGCACCACTGGACGAGGCGGAGTCGCTGCAGATCCTGACCACGTTGATCAAGCAACGGCGTGATTCGGTCGAGCAGTTCACTAAAGGGAATCGTCCCGAGCTGGCGGCGAAAGAAGCTGCAGAGATCTCGATGATCGAGAGCTACATGCCGAAGGCTGCGGGTGAACAGGAAATTCGCATGCTTGTAGCGGAGACTCTGGCTAAGCTGACCGGGGATGGAACGAAGCTGGGACCCAAGGACATGGGGTCGGCGATGAAAGCCGTTCAGGCCAGTATTCAAGCCGCAGGGCTCCGTGCCGAAGGACGGCAGGTGAGCGAGATCGTAAAGGCCGAGCTGGCGAAACAGAGCGCGTGAGGTTCGAGATATGCGGAAGGTGGTCCTGGGCCTCGGAATGAGTCTCGATGGCTACATCGCACGCCGGGATGGCGCGGTCGACTTTCTCTTCATGCCGAAGGACTACTCGATGGCGCCGTTTTTCGCGACTGTCGATGTTGCCATCATGGGCCGCAAGACACTCGACGACGGCCTGAAAATGACCGGCGGAAAATTCAATAATTACGGGATCAAATGCTACGTCATGTCGCGATCGCAGGCGCCGGGCGAGCGGGACGGTTATGAAGTCACGAACCAGACGCCGGAAGTGCTGATCCGCGAGGTTCGCAAGCGTCCGGGCAAGAATATCTGGATGATGGGTGGCGGCGAGCTGGCGCGTGAGTTTTTGAAGGCCGACCTGATCGACGAAATGGAGATTGGCGTCGTCCCGGTGCTGATCGGAGAGGGTATCCCTCTCTTCCCCGCCGGTTTCCCGCAGCGCGAGTTCAAACTCATCGAGAACAAGGCCTACTCGAAGGGACTGCTTGTGCTCAAGTACGAGCGAGCTCACGGGAAATCACGGTCGAAATAGTGACTACCTGCGCTCAGGTGTAATTCGCACAAAGACGCCGTCGGGGAGTTCTCCGTCGACAAAGTGCACCACCCCACCTTTGACGAAACCACGAATATCGCGAGCCTGGACAGAAGCCCCGTTGTCTGCTGGTTTGCGGCCCATGCCGCGGTCCATGGCCTCATTGGCCAAGCGGTCGGCGTGGCGGTTCTTTTCTCGCAGCACGTGCTGTATCTGAAACGAATCGATGCGGCCGATGCGCCGTTTAGCTTCTTCATAGAGGGGGCGCAACTCGGGGCTCTGGACGCGGTACTGTCCCTTGATCTGTTTGACCATCAGCTCCGAATCGGAGATGACTTTCAGGCGCGGATAACCCTGCTCGAGAGCGAAGTTCAGCGCCGCTAGCAAACCTGAGTATTCGGCGAAATTGTTGGTCTTCCGGCCGACGAATTCGCTCAATTGGGCGAGGGTCTTGCCCTGGGAGTCTTCAATATGCACGCCGAAGCCGGCGGGGCCTGGATTGCCGCGCGATCCGCCATCGCAATAGGCGGTAATGGCGCCCTTCCCCTTAGTCGGAGCTTCCGGCCACAGCTCACCAGTGGCCGACGGGCGCGGTTCAGTAGTCATAACGGGAGTGTAGCGGATTTGCCCGGCAGGAAACTTAATTGGAGTTGCTAACCAATTGCTGTGGAATTCGTCTTCAGGCGTGGGTAAGTCTGTCCAACTTGAGGACCCTGGATGTCTGCTGATTCGCTTAGAGTTTTCCCGCCTGTGGGTGCGCCATTCCCGGCAACCGGCTCTACAAAGTTAAAATCCTCGCAGCGTATGGCGAGCGACCCAAGCGTGCGCGCGACAGAAGCCGATCTTATTCGCGAGGCTCAAGCCGGTTCGCGCACAGCCTTTGACGCGCTCGTGCGTCAATATGATCAGGCGGTGCTACGGCTGGCTCTGCACCTGACAGGATCGGAGCAGGATGCCGAGGACATCCACCAGGAGGCGTTCCTCAAGGCGTATCGGTATCTCGGGAATTTTCGCTTTGAGTGCTCGTTTTACACGTGGATCTATCGCATCACCACGAATTTGTGCCTGGACCTGCTGCGGCGCCGGAAGTCCCGCCGTGAAGACCAGGCGGTCATGCTCGATTCATCGGGCGAAGAGATCGATCTGCTGACGAATGTGACGGACCAGCGCGCAAGCGCAAATCCTGACCGCGAGTTGAGCCGAAAGATTCTGGCAGAACGCATTCGCGAGGCGCTCGACAAGCTGACCCCGCGCGAACGGATGGTTTTTGAATTGAAGCACTACCAGGGTCTCAAGCTGAGAACGATCGGAGAGATTCTGAATACGACGGAGGAGACGGCCAAAAATACTCTCTTCCGCGCGACCAGGAAGCTACGGACAATCCTGGCGGAGTTGCGCTAGCAGCAAATTTTTGAGGCAAGTGAGGCATGGAAACACCATGAAGTGTGAATTGGCACAGGAAACGATTGTGATGGCCGTCTACGGGGAGCTTCCCGACGACAGGGCGCCGCAATTCGAGCAACATCTGGCCGCGTGCGAGCGGTGCCGTCAGGAGTTTGAGGCCGTAAAGGCTCTTTCCAAGGCGATGTCGCTGCTTCCGCTCGAAGAACCAACCCCCAATCTTATTGCGCGCTCCCGGTTGCGCCTGGAAGAGACTTTGGATGCCCTGCCCCGGGGCAGCTGGCTTGTCCGAAGCTGGCGGCGACTGGGGGAAGGTCTCGGCCGTCTGCGGGGTGCGCCGGCGGCGTTATCCGCCGTTGTGGTTGCCTCGCTGACGGTTGGGGGTGTCTCCGGGTACGAAGCGGGGCAGGTTCCTCGCCATGCCGCAGGAGTCAGCCAGAATCACTACTCGATCGACGACGATCCCCTGAGCAATGTTGCGAACGTAAGCAGCATTGTTCAGGAGCCGAATTCGGAGAACGTCCAGGTGGTTTATAACCGGCTGCAGCCTGAAACCGTCTTTGGCTCGCTCGACGACCCCAAAATCCGGCAGTTGCTGCTGATCGGTGCGAGGAACCGCCTCAATACCGAGGTCAAGGACGACTCCGTTGGGCTCCTCGCCGATGAGTGCCGCGCTGGCCACGAGTGCGACGATGGCCCCATTCGCAACGCACTGCTGGTAGCTTTGCGATACGACAAGAGCGCGGCGGTTCGCCTGAAGGCTCTCGAGGGGCTGCAACCGTACGTTGCCGAAGATCTCAGGGTGCGCGATACGGTTCTTGAATCGCTACTGAAGGACCCCGATCCGAGGGTCCGTACACAGGCTATCGGGCTGTTGGAGCCGGTGGGGGCTGATTCGAGCGTTCGAGAAGTGTTGCACACAGTTGCCGCGCAGGACAATAATCCCGAGATCCGCTCCGCATCGCGCCAGGTGCTCGACCAGATTCCCCAGGTGCAGTGAGCTGCAAGCTCCCGCTAAGAGCTTCTGGCCAGGCGAAGGAGAGCGGCAGACATGAGCATTCCGGTTCCCGGTCAGAGAACCGGATGTTAACGATCAGAACCAGCAGTTAAAGAGGGCAGATCGACATGGAACATCTTTCGAGGCTAGTGTGCAGAGCAGGTTGGATCGCAGGTCTGAGCTGCGCTATCGGTTGGGCTGCTTTTGTGCCGTTGGAAGGCGGTGCGCAACTCCTTGGTGTCATGCCGGATTCCTCCGCGCTTCTGCTTTACAGCTCCCAAGGGTACCTGGGGGTAGAGACGCGGGATATCGATAATGACCGGGCGAGTGCCCTCAAGCTCAAAGATGTCAATGGGGCGGAGATTACCTATATCGACCACGATGCGCCGGCGGGCAAGGTTGGTCTTAAGATCCACGACGTCATTCTCCAGATGAATGGCCAGCAGGTGCAGGGCAAGGAGCAGCTGCGCCGTATGCTGCGTGAAACGCCGCCAGGAAGGTCCGTGACACTGCTCATCTCGCGGGATGGCCAGCAGCAGACGATCACCGTTCAGCTTGCAGATCGTACCACGCTGGAGCAAAATGCCTGGTCGCGTCACATGGTCGTCACCGACCCGGATGAGGGAGCGGATAGCGCAGTGGTTGTCCCACCGACTCGAGGGAGCGGAGGCGGTAACAGCTTTCTTGGTGCGATCGTTCTCGGAACGCCATCGGTCGGTGTGGACGTCGATCCGCTGGGGTCCCAGCTTGCGGACTATTTTGGCGTCAAGGACGGCCAGGGTTTGCTGGTAAAACACGTGGCCGAGAACAGTCCGGCATCCACGGCTGGCTTCAGAGCAGGCGACGTCATCACGAAGGTGAACGGCGAGTCCGTGCCCACGGTGAACACCTGGTTTCATGCGCTGCATGCGAACCGCGGCAAGCAGATGCAGGTAACGATTGTGCGCAATCACAAGGAGCAGACGCTCAGCCTGCTGACGACTGATCCAAAACACAAAGGTGAACTCCAATGGCCGAGCATCGAGCCTGGACCTGGCCGCCTGATTGAACCGGGCCAACCGGACCCCCGGATCGAACAGAATCTCGCACAGCTTGATTCGCAATTGAGTTCCGAGTTGGTCGCATCACAAGAAGCGATTGAGATGGATGCGGCCAAGATTGCCGAGCAGGCACAAGAAGCTGCTCGCGCGCTGAGCGACGAGAAGGTGCAGCAGGAGTTGCACGATCTCGGACGAGACGTCGAGGTTTTGGGGCTCAGCTCAAACCATCCCGACACCTTCTGACAGGTCCGGCCGGTGCAGTAGGCCTCGCATGACGGCCATCTGTCTTTCTCCATTCAACCCATTAGGCACGCCATTCGACCTGCGCCGCTCGCCGCGTCTGTCTTCCGTATGTTTCAATAAGTATTTGAGGAACATGGCGATCCCAGCACAAACCGGCGAAGGCAATGGCGTTCAAGCTCGGAAGCAGACTCCGGGCCGCCGCCTCAAGGCTGCCGTCCGTAAGGCGCGCGAGCTGGCAATCGTGGGGCACTCGCTTGCTTCAACCGCGCATCCTGTGATGGCCCAGATTGTGCCTATGCGGCGGTGCAACCTCTCGTGCACCTACTGCAACGAATACGACGATTTTTCGAAGCCTGTCGAGCTTGAGGAGATGATTCGGCGCATCGATCATCTTGGGCGGTTGGGAACCAGGATCATTACGATTTCAGGCGGCGAGCCGCTGCTACACCCTGAACTTGACGAGGTCATCCGCCGGATCCGCAAGAACGGTGCGCTGGCGGGGATGATCACCAATGGATATCTGCTGATGCCGGATCGGATCGAGAGGCTGAATAAAGCTGGTCTCGATCATATGCAGATCTCGATCGATAATATTCAGCCTGATGACGTTTCGAAAAAGAGCCTGAAGGTCCTGGACAAGAAGCTGCAGATGCTCTCCGTGCATGCAGAGTTCCACGTCAACATCAACTCGGTTGTCGGCGGCGGAATCAAGAATCCGAATGACGCGCTTGTGATTGGAAGGCGTGCCTTGGAGCTGGGCTTCACGTCGACGATCGGTATCATTCACGATGGGGATGGCCAGCTCAAGCCGCTCCAGGACGAGGAGCGCCGGGTCTACTTTGAAATGCGCAGCTGGAAGAAGCGCAACTATTCGCGTTTCAATAAGTTTCAGGAAGCCATTGCCAACGGCCAGCCGAACGACTGGCGCTGCCGGGCGGGATCGCGCTATTTGTACATCTGCGAGAACGGGCTTGTGCACTACTGTTCGCAGCAGCGTGGGTTCCCGGGGGTTCCGCTGGCCGAATATACCAAGGGCGACCTGAAGCGGGAGTTCCTGACCGAGAAGACCTGCGCTCCGCACTGCACCATCAGCTGCGTGCACCAGGTGTCATACATCGACCATTGGCGTGCTCCGCAGACCTCGCGCACTTCCCCGGGCGCGACGCAGGGTCTGGTGAATATCGGCACCTAGCCTTCCTCGATGCGTGGCCTGCCCGATCCCGATTCCCTGAACAACTTCATCCGGCGCCTGCCTAAGGCTGAACTCCACCTGCATGTTGAGGGAACAGTTACGCCGGAGACTCTGGTTGAGCTGAGCCGGAGGCATGACAGCGAGCCGTTGGACCTCGAACAGGCAAAGGCGGTTTACGGGTACACCGATTTCTCGGGCTTTCTGATGGCCTTCAAGGCTGTCACGGAGCGCCTTCGTACTCCTGAGGATTATGAGCTGATCGCCTATCGGATGCTCGAGCGGCTCGCCTCGCAAGGCGTCACTCATGCCGAGATCTATGTTGCCGTTGGGGTAATTTACTACTGGGGTCGCGAGCCTGATCCGCTCTTCACCGGGTTGGAGCGTGCGCGCGTTAGGGCCGAGCAGGAGTTTGGCATCACTGCGTACTGGATCTTCGACGCGGTGCGCCAGTTCGGTGTCGACAAGGCTGCTCAGGTCTTTCGGAAAGCGGCGGAAATGCGGCTGGGCTATCCCTCGATCATCGGCATAGGCATTGGAGGGGATGAGCGGCACACCGGCGCGGAGCCTTTCCGCGGCCTGTATGCCGAGGCTCGTGATGCTGGACTGCGCCTTACCGCGCACGCCGGGGAGTCGGTCGGCCCGGAGGGGATCTGGGGAGCGCTGAATATCGGCGCGGAGCGCGTAGGACACGGGCTGACGGCGATCCACGATGCGGATCTGATGGGGATTCTTGCCGAGCGGCAGATTCCGATTGAGGTCTGCATCACGTCCAACCTGAGGACAGGATGCTGCAGAGAACTGGCCGAACATCCGGTGCGCCGCTATTTTGACAGCGGGCTGATGGTTACGTTGAACTCCGACGATCCGGCGATGTTTCAGACCGATCTGGAGAATGAGTTCCGGATCGCGCACGATGATTTTGGATTTTCCAACGAGCACCTGAGGGAGCTGGCAGCTAACTCAATCGAGGCGAGCTTTCTGCCTCCGGAACGGAAAGTCGAACTTTTGCATCAAATTGAAAAAGCAGTCTGAAATGGGCTCGGACTTGTGACAAAAGTTGTAGAGACGCCGTCTTACATTCGGACATACTGCCGATGAACTGAGCTATCATGATGGCATTGCGGGAACCGCAACGGGAAGGTCTTGTGAGTGTATTGCCTGGCTTGAAATGCAAGGGCGATGATTCGCGAATAGCGCTTCGGGTGCTGGGGTGGGCGTCGGCCGCGGTTGGAATTGCTGCCCTGGGACTCTACGTGGGTTGGGAGCTTCGCGTGCGCTACAAGTTCAACCGCCGGACGCCGAGCGACTTCTTCTCGCACGCCGGCGATGAGGGACCATCGACCGAGTTCGGTATGGGAATCTGAGTTCTAAACAGGATCGAAGAGAAACGGCCCCGGAGTGATCCGGGGCCTTCGTCATTTGCGGGTTAATTTTTGCCTGCCAGACCTCGGAGGACATACTGCAGGATTCCGCCGTGCTCATAATAGAGGATCTCCTGCGGGGTATCGATCCGGACCCTGGCTTCGAACTTGATCTTCTTACCGCCCGGTGACGTTGCCTCGACCGAGACTGTCCGTCCGTTCTCGAACTTCGCAGTAAGATGCTCACGGAATCTAATGACGGCGTAGGTCTCTTCGCCGGTCAACCCGAGCGATTCCGCATTCTTGCCGGCCTCAAATTGCAAGGGCAGAATCCCCATACCAACCAGGTTTGAGCGGTGGATGCGTTCATAGCTTTCGGCGATGACGGCGCGTACGCCGAGCAGCCGTGGTCCCTTGGCGGCCCAGTCTCTCGATGAGCCGGAGCCGTACTCCTTCCCGGCGAGGATGATCAGCGGAGTTCCGCGTTCGGCGTATTTCACCGACGCTTCGAAGATGCTCATCTGCTCGCCTTCGGGCAGAAGGCGTGTGACGCCGCCTTCTGTTCCGGGGGCCAGCTTGTTACGGAGGCGCACGTTGGCAAAGGTGCCGCGAACCATGACCTCATGATTGCCGCGCCGTGAACCGTAGGAATTGAAGTCGGGCGGTTTCACGCCATGGTCGGTGAGGTATTTGCCGGCAGGCGAGTTGAGCTTGATCGACCCGGCCGGAGATATGTGGTCCGTGGTGACGGAATCTCCGAGAACGGCGAGCACGCGAGCTTCGCGAATATCCTGAACAGGCGGCGGGGATGCGGGCATGTTGTCGAAATAAGGAGCCTTGCGGATGTATGTCGAGTCGGCCTCCCACTGGTAGACGTCGCCGAGAGGGAATTTGAGCTGCTTCCAGTTATCGTCACCCTCGGTAACGGTCGCATATTCCTTCTGGAAGATTCCCGAGTCGATAGATTTAGCGATTGTGTCGGATACTTCCTGCTGCGAAGGCCAGATATCCTTGAGGTAGACCGGCTCTCCGTTTTTGCCCTTGCCCAGCGGCTCATGCTCGAGGTCGTGGTCGATGCGCCCGGCGAGTGCGTAGGCGACAACCAACGGGGGCGACATAAGGTAATTCGCGCGTACGTCGGAGTTAATGCGCCCTTCAAAGTTGCGATTGCCGCTCAGAACCGAGACGGCAACCAACCCGTGATCTTCAATCGACTTCGAGACGTCGGCGGGCAGCGGGCCGGAGTTGCCGATGCAGGTGGTGCATCCGTAGCCGACGACATTGAAGCGCAGCTTGTCCAGGTAGGGAAGCAGCCCGGCCTTCTCGTAGTAGTCGGTTACTACGCGGGAGCCCGGAGCCAGCGAGGTCTTTACCCACGGCGGTACACAGAGGCCTTTTTCAACGGCTTTTTTGGCGAGGATCCCCGCCGCAACCATCACCGACGGGTTCGACGTGTTGGTGCAGCTGGTGATTGCAGCAATGACGATTGATCCATTGTCGAGATACTTATCGACGTCGACGCCGAAGCGGTCCTTGATGGAAGTTGTGGGGCCGGATTCGTGGACCCCCTGCGCCGCGTCGATTGAGTCGGCGGCGTGTCCACCTTCGCCCTCCCAACGCACGACTTGCCGGGCACCGTTCTTGTTTCCTGTGGGCCCCAGAAGACCTGGCAGCTGCCGGGCAAAGTTCGCGCCCGCTTCGCCGAGAGGGACGCGATCCTGGGGACGCTTCGGTCCAGCCACGCTGGGCTCTACCGTTGCAAGATCAAGTGAGATGGTTTGCGAATACTCGGCCTCCGGCGCATCGGCGGTGTGGAAGAGGCCCTGTTCCTTGTAGTAGGCCGCGACGAGGGAAATCTGCGCGGCGCTCCGGCCGGTCAGCCTGAGATAGCGCAGCGTCTCCGCGTCGACCGGGAATATACCGCAGGTAGCTCCGTATTCGGGTGCCATGTTGGCAATGGTGGCGCGGTCGGCGAGGGCCAACTCGCTGATCCCAGCTCCGTAAAACTCGACAAACTTGCCAACCACTCCCAGTTTGCGCAACATCTCGGTCACGGTCAGAACCAGATCCGTTGCTGTGGCTCCTTCGCGCAGCTTCCCGGTGAGTTTGAATCCGACGACCTGCGGCACAAGCATGGATACGGGCTGTCCCAGCATGGCGGCCTCGGCCTCAATTCCGCCGACCCCCCAGCCTAGTACGCCGAGGCCGTTGATCATCGTTGTGTGAGAGTCAGTTCCGACCAGCGTGTCTGGATAGGCGATAGTCTGGCCGTCGTTTTCGAGCGTGAAGACCACCCGGGCAAGATATTCGAGGTTGACCTGGTGACATATGCCCATGCCGGGAGGGATGGCGGAGAAGTTGCGGAAGGCGGTCTGCCCCCACTTCAGAAAGGCGTATCTCTCGCGGTTGCGCTGAAATTCGAGCATGGCATTCAGCGAATAGGAATTGCCGGTACCGTACTGGTCGACCTGAACGGAATGGTCGATGACCAGCTCAGCTGGCTGCAGCGGATTTATCTTTTGCGGATCGCCGCCCAGAGTCTTCATTGCATCGCGCATTGCGGCAAGATCGACGACCGCCGGAACGCCCGTGAAGTCCTGCATCAGGACACGGGCCGGCATGTAGGCGATCTCGCGGGCGGGCTCGGCTTTCGGATCCCACGTCGCAAGAAACTCAATATCGTCGGCGGTCACGCTCTTGCCGTCTTCGTGCCGCAGCAGGTTCTCAAGAAGAATGCGCAGGCTGTAGGGGAGACGGCTTAGAGTGACGCTCTTTTTTTCCACTGCATTCAGGCGGTAGATTTCGTAGGTTCGGTCGCCGGACTTCAGCGTGGAATGGCTGCCAAAGGTATTTGCTGACGGCTTCATAGCTGTTCCTTCCTTCATCGTGGAGGCCCGTTCCGGGGCGGCGCAATCACTTCCGGATCACGATCCGCATTAGCGACGCCGCACCGCAATCAGAGCGGGCGTCGAGCAAAAACTGTCCGGAGAAAGATTAACTAGAAGGAAAGGCTTCGTCCACGGTCGGGACGGCCATGACGAAAGCGCTTGAGGAGTGGAGAGAGAAGCATAACTCAATCTTCCTGCCAACATTTTAACGCCAACGCCCGACTCGGGGATTTCGCTGAACACTTGATAGCCTTGACAGAGCGATGAGTCAAAAGTTTCTGATCCATTTTTCCGGTCAGGACCACCCCGGCCAGACCACGGTCCTCACCGGCATCCTCGCCGTCTATGGCGCGTGTGTGCTCGATATCGGCCAGGCCGTAGTACACGAGACGCTCGCGTTGGCCCTGCTGGTCGAACTATCCGCGGAACGGGACTTTGCACCCCTCAAACGCGCCTTGGTCGAGAGATGCGGCGAGCTAGGGCTCGAGGTGCGTTTCACGCCGATATCCGAGGAGGCGCTCGACCACTGGGTCGCCACGCAGGGCAAAGATCGATACGTCATCACAATGCTCGGTCGGGCGATCAGTGCGCGCCGGCTCTCACGGGTAAGTGCGATCGTCGCCGATCATCGCCTCAACATCGACCGGATCGAGCGCCTGTCCGGGCGGCTGTCGTTGGCTGTTCATTCCGGTGACTCAAATGCTTGCGTGGAACTGGAGGCGAGCGGTCAGATCGCATCCGAGGACAAGATGAGGGCCGAATTTCTTGCCGCCGCGCAAGAGTTAGGGATCGACATTGCGTTTCAGCGGGAGAGCATCTTTCGCCGTAATCGGCGGCTCTTTGCGTTCGATATGGATTCCACGCTGATTCAGGGTGAGGTGATCGATGAGCTGGCCAGAATGGCCAGGGTGGGCGACAGGGTGGCTGCCATCACTGAGTCGGCGATGCGAGGCGAGATTGAATTCCGCGAGAGCTTCCGGCGCAGGGTGGCGCTGCTAAGGGGGTTGCCGGAGGAGCGGGTCTACGAGCTGATCGGACGGATTCCCCTGGCTGATGGCGCGGAGCAGTTAATCCGAACGCTCAAGAAGCTGGGCTACAAAACCGCGATCCTTTCGGGCGGGTTCACGTTCTTTGCCGAGCATCTCAAGGAGCGTTTCGGGATCGACTATGTTTTTGCGAACGCGCTTGAGATAAAGAGCGGGGTGGTCACAGGCGAGGTGAGCGGCAGGATCATCGATGGCGCGGCGAAGGCGGAGCTGCTGCAGCAGATCGCCGAGAAAGAGGGGATTTCGCTCGAACAAGTCATTGCCGTCGGAGACGGTGCAAACGACCTGCCTATGCTCAACCTTGCCGGGATGGGGATTGCCTTCCGGGCAAAACCGCTTGTCCGTGAGAGCGCCGACCATTCGCTAACGCATCTCGGACTCGACAGCCTGCTCTACCTGATCGGGGTTCGTGACCGCGATCTCGAAGGGATGGAGCTATCCCGGGTAGCTGCTGAGGCGTGATCCTTCCGGTCCGCTCGAAGCGTTGCGTCCTCGACTTAGCGAGAGGTGGCGTCGGGGTAAACGCGATTCTTCCAGCCACCGCCGCGGCCGGTGTGATGCCTCAGCGCGGAAGCTACGGTGGCTCCAAGGTAGAACAGACTAATCGCGGGAAGTGCAAATCCCCAAAGCGGGGATCGCTCATAGCGACGCAGAGTGGGCTGGAAAGCGAAAGCGATCATTAGCCAGGAAAGAGCTCCCAGGATGCGTAGAAGTCCATGCGCGAATAGGGTCAGCAGCGGCGGAGTGAGAAACACGACTCCCATGGAAACGATGCAGCCCAGCAGGAGTAGCGGCGAATACTGAAGCTGCACGTATGCTGTTCGAGCGATCATGTCCCATATTTCCCGCCAATTGGAATAAGCCCTAATCGATATGGCGCGTTTGGTATGGCCGAGCCAAATCCGTCCTCCAGTGGATTTGATCTCCTTCGCCAACGCGCAATCGTCAATCAATTCGTCTCGTATGCGGGAGACACCTTGAACGCGCTCCATCGCTGCCCGCGAGACAAGCATGGTGCCTCCAGCCGCCCCGGCGAGGCGCTTTTTCGGATCGGATGCCGGCGCGAAGGGGTAGAGCATTTGGAAGAAGAAGACAAAAGCTGGGATAAACGCGCGTTCCGCCGCAGTCACGCAGTGTAGCTGAACCATCTCAGCGGTGAGGTCCAGCTCATCGGCCTCGGCCTTCGCGACAAGCCGCGATATGTGATCCGGTCCGTGCACGATATCAGCGTCAGTCAGCAGGATAAAATCGGCGGCCTTTGCTTCTTCCTGATTGAGCCCTTGGTGCACGGCCCACAGTTTGCCGGTCCAGCCGGGCGGCAGAGCTTCGCCCTTAATGATCTTCAGATGCTGGGCACGATCGAGCGAAGCGGCAATCTCGGCGGTTCCATCAGTGCTGTTGTCGTCCACGAGTACGATCGAAAGCTCTCCAGGGTAATCCTGCTCCAGAAGCGATGCGAGGCTCTGGCGGATGCTACTGGCTTCGTTGCGCGCGGGCACGACCACGGCCACCTTCGCTCTGCCAGACACGGTCGTTGCATCGATCACCGGCGACGAGTGCCAGAATCGTCCGTCAAATCCAAGCAGATAAATCCAGATGATGAAGCAGAGAATGGAGAGAAAGGTAATCACGGTCAGATCTATTTTCGGTCAATAATTGGGGCGGCGCGCTATCTTGATCCGGGCACCTCATCCCTCGCGCATCTGCGGGAAAATCTTTCGGTGGCGATCTTGGTCATCCGGGCAGACACCCCGAGGAGTTGAACCGGATCGGATCGTCGGCGGCTGCGGAGCTGGCTCATGTCCCTTAACCGGGGTGGTTCCCGGCACAACAAAAGGAGTTCCCCACACTCGGCTAAGCCATAAATTGGAGGGGCTCTGGAGTAGCCGCGGCATCACGATGAAGTCTTTGGTCCTTGTTCTGTGCTTTGTAGTTGCAACTCCCATCCTGAATGCTCAACAGACCTGGCGGCCGTCCCCGGGGCACACGCAAATGCCGATATGGCCGTCGGCCGCGCCCGATCCGCAGCCGGTCAAAGGACCGGAGACGGTAGAGATCGATCCAAACTCTCTGGTTGCCGGGAAACCGATAGTGGGCGTGAGCAACGTGACGAACCCCACACTCACGGTCTATTCGCCGGCGGCAAAGAATACCGGTGCGGCTGTCGTTGTATTTCCCGGCAGTGGCTATCAGATGCTCGCTATGGATCTTGAAGGCACCGAGGTCTGCGACTGGCTTACGGCGAAGGGACTCACGTGTGTCCTGTTGAAGAATCGAGTGACCGATGTGGGGCCGTATCCAAAATCGGGGCCGTATCCGGAATCGCCGATGGCGCTCGAAGACGCGCAAGAACGGTGGGCTTGGTTCGATTTCATGCAGAGGAATGGCATATCGATCCCCACAAGATTGGAGTGCTCGGATTTTCAGCGGGTGGGCATCTATCGGCTGCGATCAGCACGCACTACAAAAACGGCTGTACGCTGCGGTCGATGAAGCGGACAAAGAAAGCTGCCGCCCGGATTTTGCAGTATCCATCTATCCGGGCCATCTGTCGCGCTCAGCGGCGGAGTGGGATGCCAAGCGGGGCAGCGGCAAATTTGCGCTCCCTCCACCTGACCGGTTGTCAATGACCGACAGTAATCTGGGACTCAATCCCAATATCCAGGTCACGCGCGATACACCCCCAACGTTCCTGCTACAGGCCGAGGACGACCATGAGGACAGCCTCTACGATTCGCTGTCTTACTACATTGCGCTGGCGAAGGCTGGCGTTCCGGTGGAGATGCGCCTGTATGCGCACGGCGGGCATGCGTTTGGCCTGCGACCCACGAAGTCCCGATCACGAGATGGCCTCAGCTCGTGGAGAAGTGGCTGGGAACAATTGGGATGGTGCAGGAGTAGCTGAGCGGCTCATTCGCGCGAGGAACTAAGGTGCTGAAGCCTCTCCCGGAGATAGTCGTTCAGGCGGTCAAAGCTGCTATTCCAGCCTTCGTTGTGGCCGTCGCGCAATTCGACTGTATCAAAGAATGCCTGGTGAAAGTCCATCTTCGTCCGGTTGGTGTCGACTGCGGTGAAACGGATAGTGATTTCGGTCTCGCGGGTTGGCTGGCCAGCCTGCCCTTCCCATGCGAAAGTGTAGACAAGGCGCTCGGGCGGAACGATTTCTTTGAAGACACCGCCCTGCCAGAGGTCGGGATAGCTACCACCTTTCCAGTCCCCGGTCTGATGAAGGCATTGCCGCCATTTGCCTCCAGGCCGCGCGTCCTGCTCGACGTGTGTCGCCGTGAATCCGCGCGGGCCGGCCCATTTCCTCGCGTGGTCGGGCGTGGTAAAGACTTCGAAGACGCGCTCGCGCGGTGCATCGAAGAAGCGGGTGATGGAGAGCTCGTGGAGTTGCGCGCCGCCGCCGACAGCGGAGAGCAGGCCCGCATCGATCGATGGGTTTAAACGGGATCCGGGCTCGTCACAGAAGCCGTTGTATTCGCCAGGAGTGTCGGGGAGCATGGTGATTCTCCTTAGGTTTTTCTCCTTCAATTGCGCCTTCAAGAACCGGACGTGCTCAACGCCCTTCGAGGCATCGCGGGAAGGACAAATTCACTCTTGAGCAGATATTGATACAGGCAATCAAGCGGCCCTGCCGGATGCAGGTTGTTGGCGCTGACCATTCCGTCGACCTCTTTCCAGGTCCAACCGGTAAGATTGGCGGCAGCCGCGCGACGCTGCAGCTCTTCGGCCGGCATCGGATAAACATACAGCCGGACATTTTGCGTGAAGAGCCGGGCCAGGGCTTCGAGCAGGCTTCCGGGCAAGTCGTTGTAACTGTCCGCAAAGACGCGCACCTGGACAGTGAGTCCGATGGCGAAATGAATCCGCGATTTGGTGTAGCGGTTGGCGAATGCGGTCATGGTGTAGAGCTCGCGGGCACGAAAGAGCATCACGCCATAGCCAAGGCGCTGAAGGTCCTCGATGTGTTCGAGGATCTCCTTTACCGAGGCCTGCGTACCAGGCGCACTGATGCCAGCCACGGAGAGGCAAAATAAGCCGAGGCCGCCCTTGCTCTCTTTCAATTCTTCGTCCGGCAATTGCGCCAGCGTGTCGTCGATGAGGTCTCCGTGCAGTTCGGATACATTGTCGAAGCGTCCCGGGGCGAATACGAGCGCACGCTTGTAAAGGAGCTCGTTCGGCGGCACGAGCTTGCTGTCAGCAGGAAATGTCACAGCTTCGGCATATCCGCCGGCAACGAGGAGCGCATGGACTTCGTCGCGGTTCCAGCCGTCGAAGGCATCACCGGTCCATTCGAGGAGGTCGATCTCGATGCGCTCCGTTCCCAATTGCTCGAAGATGCTATCGAGAAATTCCTCCGCAGAGCCGAGCGCGTGATAAGCGGCATGGATGAGATTTACGCCGAGGATGCCGACCGCTTCCTGCTGCTGCAGGTTGGTGGGATCCATGAGGTTGATGTGCACGATGATATCGTTCGCCGGTCCCCCTGGCTGCTGCTGGAAGCGCACGCCAACCCATCCGTGTTGGTCGTTGGTTCCGGCGAAATTGCGGGCTGAGATGGTGTCTACGAAGGAAAAAAACCTCGTGTTGGCTCCGCGGGTGCTCTGCAACTGCGAGAGCAGCTGCTTCCACTCGCTCTCGAGCATGGCCTGGAGGCGCGGCTTCGAGACGTAGCGTGTCCCGGACCCGTAAAGGTCATCGCTGACCTCCTTATCGTAAGCCGAAATGGTTTTTGCCACGGTGCCGGAAGCGCCGCCGACCTGGAGGAACCAGCGTGCCACCTCCTGCCCCGCGCCGATCTCGGCAAAAGAGCCGAACTTGGTGGGATCAAGGTTGAGGGAAAGAGCCTTATGGTGGACGTCGTTCTTTTCAGGTTCGGGCATAGTCCGCCTCCTGTTTCCGAGATAGACTCTACCACTCAGGTCCGGGGGCGAAACAGCGGTGGTGACCTCGTTTATTGAAGCGTGGTCTCGGTGGCCAGGTCGCGTGAGGAAAAGCCGACGTGAAGCTGCCTGGATCCAGAGGCCGTGTCCCATTTGGAGTCTTTGACTGACCAGTATTGGAAGGCTCGCGGGGCAAGTTTGATAGAAGCGGTTTTGCTTTCTCCCGGCGCCAGCGTGATCCGGTCGAAGCCGGCAAGAGTCCTGGGCGCAAAGGAGACACCCTCGGCCTTCTGCGAAGGTGCGTCGAGGTAAACCTGCGGAACCGCGTCTCCTGCCGCGGATCCGTTATTTTGTACCGTGACGGTTACAGTTGCACCATCGTCGGAATCGCGGGTAGCCGACGGGTTGGACAACGCAAACTGCGTGTAGCTGAGTCCGTATCCGAAGGGGAAGAGTGGCTCGATGTGTTGGGCGTCGAACCAGCGATAGCCGACAAGAAGACCTTCGCTGAACGTGGTGAGGCCGTCGACGCCCTTCGTGGAACGCTCAGGATATTTCGGGTCGGTCGCCGGATAGTCCTGAAGGCTTTTGGCCCAGGTAACCGGCAGATGTCCTGAGGGATTGGCCTGGCCGAGCAGCAGCTTCGCCGTTGCCCAACCGCCTTCATCGCCGGGCCACCACATTTCGAGGACGGCTTTCACCTTGTCAAGCCAGGGAAGAGCAATGGGTTGGCTGGTGTTAAGCACGACGATGGTGTTGGGATTTACGGCGGCAATCTCTTCAACGAGCTTGTCCTGATCGCCGGGCAGACCGAAAGCCGGCTTGCCGCGCGTCCACAGGAAGACGATGGCGGTGTGTGCGGATTTGGCCGCCGCGAGCGCTTGGTCATGGCGCAGGGCGCGAGCGCGGGGCGTCATCCAGCTGAGACGAATCTGCGCAGGCGCATTCGAGGTATCAGGCGTGAGCTCAATCGAAATGGCGTGCTTGCCGGCGCTGAGGTCGATCGCGCGGCGAACATCATCCAGGCCGTCAGTGGTTGGGATTCCGTTGTCCTGCGAGCTGTGCTGGATGTCTCCGTGGACGGTGCCCTGGACGGCGCCGGTGCGGCCGAGCTCCTTGCCGTCGATGCTGATGACGCCGCGACCGCCAAGCACTTGCAGGTAGAGCCAGTAGGATCCAGCAGCGGGCACGGTGAGGTCGCCGGTCCAGCTGGCGGTGGTGTTGGGCGGAAGCGCTTTGCCGCTGCTCTGCGTTAGATCGAGGGGGCCATCAAGGCCGGGCGAGTTGCCCATAATGCGCTGGAGGCCGGGTTCTCCGTTGTGGGAAAGAGCCGATGCGGGGACAGGAGTGCCGGTCATATCGTCGTCGACGGCGAAGACGACCTTCGCGTCGGGCGAAAGCTTGCGCAGGGCATCGAGAGGGCTGACTTGACGTTCCGGCAGCCCGGGAGATCGCTCGCCGAAGGTCCCGATCGCTGCGACCTGGCCGGCAGTAGGACCGATCATGGCGAGAGAGGCTAGGTCGTCGGCCCTCAGCGGTAAAGCGTTGTCTTCATTCTTGAGCAGAACTGCGGCTTCCTCGGCAGTTTGCTGGATGACCTTGGCGTTAGCGTCGATGTCCTGCGCGGTGATGGTGTGCTTCTGTTTGCCGTCGAGGTAGCCAAAGCGGTCGTATTCATAAAGGACGCGGCGGGCAGCGGCAGTGATGGTGGCTTCGCTTACGATGCGCTGCTTGATGGCGTCTCGCATGATGAGCGGATCGGAATCCATGGGGAAGGATCCAAGGTCGAGACCGCCATTGGCAGGCTCCTCGGGAATGGTGCCGCCGAGCATACCGGCAAGGGCAGCGAGATTCGGCTTGGTGGCCGGCGGTGTGGGCGGCCCTGTGTGGAAGTAGCTGTGTGCGAATGCAGCGAGTGGGCTCAGGGGGTTGACCTCGCCGGGCATCTCCATGTCGAGGCCTTCGTTGATGAATCGAACGTTGTGAACGGCACCCCAGTCGGAGGTGACGAAGCCTTTGAATCCGAGTTCGCCCTTGAGGATGGTCTTGAGCGTGTCAGCGTTGCCGCAGGCAAATGGGCCATTGATGCGGTTATACGAGCACATGATCGAGGAGACGCCGGCGTTCACTGCTTCGGCGAACGGAGCGACGTAAACCTCGTGCAGCGTCTGTTGGTCGATCTTCACGTTGAAGCTGTCGGTGTCGTATCCGACGTAATGCTTGGCCTGGGACATGATGTCCTGCGCCTGCACACCGCGGATCTCGGCCGCGCCGATCTGGCCGGTGAGGTAGGGATCCTCGCCGAAGGTGTTGTAACCGCGCGCGAAGGTGATGTCGCGGTCGATATTGATGAAAGGTTGCAGTACTACGTCGATGCCGAGAGAGCGAGCTTCGCGGCCGATCACGGCGCCGTTATCTTCAGCGGTCTGGCGGCTCCATGTGGCAGCGACGCCCATGGTCGCGGTCTCGGCCTGCGCGGGAACGCGGGTCAGCAGGCCGGGAGGGCCATCGGCCATGCGCAGTGTGGGGATGCCGAGGCGGGGAACTCCGGGGAGAAAGCCAGCCTGTCCCTGATTCGTGCTCGCGGGCTCCACGTTACCGCGGATCAGGTCCATCTTTTCTTCGAGGGACATCTGGCTGAGCAGTTTGTCGATGCGAGCTCCGTCGGCGTTTTCGGGCGGGACGGTTTGCGACCAGAGGCTGAACGTGCAACCGAACAGGATGGCTACGAGAGATGTCTTCAGCAAAGGACGGAGCATAGGGCAGGTTCCTCGGGAAAATCGTCACGAAATATTTGCGGGTCCGGCTGCGTATTGGCCCTGCGTACTGATGGGCAGAGCCGGACCGTAATTCACACGGCGCACCAAGATAAATAAGCGAGGCACCGTTTGTACAGCGCGGGAGACTGGTTCGAGACAGGTACCAGCGGATGTATCCTGAGCCGCGGGTCGGATACTATGTCTTCGGTCGCACGTTGAACGAAACTCTTCGCATCCCGGTCGTGGCGCCACTGGCTGTGGGCGCAGTAATGGTCGTGGTGACGCTTGCGATTCATTCGCTGGCGGTAATTGCGACAGTACAACTGTTTCGCCATGAGAAAAAAGTGGGGCGCGCGGGCTCAAGCACCCTCATGGACGTAACAATTGTTTTTCGAATGAACGCGTTTGCCTCCCTCGCGCACGTGCTTGAGATCGGCTTGTGGGCTGTCGTGTTCATGAAGTGCGGGGAATTCCGGTATTTCGGAACGGCGCTTTATCACTCCGCCGTGAATTACTCGACACTCGGTTACGGAGATATCGTGATGAGCCCGACATGGAGGATGCTCGGTCCGATTGAGGCAGCAAACGGAGCGCTCCTGTTCGGGGTTTCGACGGCGATGATTTTTGCCGTGATTCAGGGACTGGTCGCGATCAGGTATCGCGATCTTGAGAGTTGACGCGGTTTCAGGCTACCTCGGTCCAGTCGAGGATGACCTTGCCGGTCTGGCCGGAGATCATGGCGTCGAACCCTTGCTGGAAGTCCCGATAGCTGAAACGGTGCGTGATGACGGGTGAGATATCGACTCCCGACTCGATCATGACGGACATCTTGTACCAGGTCTCATACATCTCGCGTCCGTAGATACCTTTGATGGTGAGCATGTTGAAGATCACGGCGCGCCAATCAATCGGCATCGGTTTTGTGGGGATGCCGAGCATCGCGATCTTCGCTCCATGACTCATGTTGGCGATCATCTCGTGCATAGCCGCGGGATTGCCAGACATTTCAAGGCCTACATCGAATCCTTCACGCATACCAAGCTGCTTCTGGACCTCGGCGAGTGGTGTTTCCCGGGTGTCGACAGCGAGGCTTGCGCCCATCCTGCGGGCGAGTTCCAGCCGGAAGGGGTTGATGTCGGTGACGACAACGTGCCGCGCGCCGGCGTGTCTAACCACGGGTATCGCCATGATGCCGATGGGACCCGCGCCGGTGATGAGGACATCTTCTCCGAGCACGGGAAAGGAGAGCGCGGTGTGCACGGCGTTGCCGAAGGGATCGAAGATCGCGGCGACTTCCTGATTGATGCCGGGATCCTGACGCCAGATATTCGTCATGGGCAGCGCGATCAATTCGGCGAAGGCGCCGGGCCGATTCACGCCGACGCCGGATGTGTAAGCGCACAGGTGACGCCGGCCTGCGAGGCAGTTGCGGCAGCGTCCGCAGGTGACATGCCCCTCTCCACTGACGATATCGCCTGGATAGAAGTCGTTGACGTTAGAGCCGACCTCGACAATCTCGCCGACGAATTCATGGCCGATGGCCATGGGCACGGGAATTGTCTTCTGCGCCCACTCGTCCCACTGGTAGATGTGGACGTCGGTGCCGCAGATGCCGGTGTAGCGCACACGAATCAGAACGTCGTTAATGCCGATGGAAGGTTCAGCGATGTCTTCGAGCCAGAGGCCGCTCTCAGCGCGGCTTTTTACCAGTGCCTTCATGAATTCCCCAACAGGATTTTGTATCACGCGGGGAGTCCACGCGGCTCGATGTAGTTATATTCCGGCGTACCAGGAGTAGCCCGCTTCGGGGGAGGCGGAGCCCAGGCCTTTGCCGAAGCGCTTGAGCGAATCGGTCGCGGTGATATGCGCGATGTACTTCACACTTTTGTACCCAAGCTGGCGCGGCACTCGCATGCGCAGCGGGCCTCCAAAGGCGACAGGCAGGTCTCCGTCGTTCATGCCCCAGGTAAGAAATGTCTGGGGATGCAGAGCGTCTGCCATGTCGATGCTCTCCCACCAGTCGGGTTGGACGGAGTAGTAGACGAGGTAGCGCGCCTGGGGAAGGATTTCCGCGGCGTGCAGAGCTTCGTGGAGGGGCGTTCCGATCCACTCGGCGACGTAAGACCAGCCCTCTTCGCACACGACCTCGGTGATCTGGCTGCGATAGGGCATGGCTTTGATATCGGAAAGAGACAGTGACACGGGGTTGGCGACCATTCCATCGACGGCGAGCCGCCAGTTGGAGAAGCCAGCGGCCTGGCGACGCTTGAATTCATCATTGGGCGGCGCGACTTCGTTGGCAAAGGGCGTCTTCGAGATCATGCTGCGCGGGAATTCGCGAGCGAGCGAGCGCGTCGTGATCAGGCGCTGGGCGGCGTAGGTGAGGGTTTCGCCGGGACCGTAGAATCCGCTGGAGTCGGGAGGGATCAGTCCATAGCGGCGCGCGATGCGATCGGCAACTGCAAGGCCGGATACGCCCGCAGCGGCGGCAAGGCCGGTGGGGATGAGCTTGCGGCGCGAGATCTGGCTCATGACTGTTCCTCAGTTGACGCAGCGCGGCCGGTGATCATGGCGCGGGTTCGGGTCCAGAATCCGGAGAGGGAAATCATCGCGATGTGGATCACCAGAAACAACAGGAGCGCCCCGGAAATGAAGAAGTGAAGTGTGCGTGCAGACTGCCGGCCTCCGAGCACGTTCACAAAGAAAGGAAAAGCCGAATTGAAACTGGGCGAAAGAGCCAGGCCTGTCCAGATGACAAGGGGGAAGAGGACGAAAATCACGGTGAGGTAAGCGGTCCGCTGCAGGACGTTGTAGGAGCGTTCCTCGGCTGCGGCCGGCGACGAGCGACGGAGATATTGGGAGATCCTTCGCCAGTGAGCCCCCAGGCTTCTGTCACCTCGAACCGGAACGATATTTCTTCGGAAATGGCCGGTCGCAAGGCCTGCGAGAAAGTAGATGGCGCCAGTAAAGACCAGAAGCCATGCCGCCTGAAAGTGCAGATATCGGCTCCAGCCATTCTGGTCCGGCATCACGTAGCCGTATCCGGTTGGCACGGTGTCGCGTGAGGACGGGATGGGGATGGTGAACAGTGGGCGCATGTTCACATTGCCTGTTTCGCCCCAGTAAAAACGCGGGTGTGAGATGACAATTTCGCCGCCGCTGATCAGCAGGGCTGTAAACGCGATGACGGTCAGCCAGTGTGTCACGCGGACGAACACAGCGTGCCGGGGAGTCCGGATTCTGACCGGCGAAGCGACGACTGGCACGGCTGGAGAATAGCACAGCGAGCAGGCAATGGTTATCACCAATTCGAGATCGGATCGAGGTTAGGTCCAGGTCGATTTTTCATCGACTTAGGCGCCACTCCGAGCCCGTGGACCTACGATCCAACAAAATCTTCAGGAATTTCAAAGCAAGGCTAAAGGACTCCGCGCCGTGGAAATGCGTAGGGTGGGATCGAGCGGCAGGCCAGCTTCGTATGTTTTGGCGTAGCCCTCGAGGAGCCAGACCCGAGCTTCGCTGCGGTAGTCCGATCTTAAAAAAATCGTGGGTCCGCAAAAGGCGTAACCAAGGAGAAGGAATGCCAGAGGTTTTCACGATTTACAACTGCGGGACATCGCATAATCGCCAGAACCTGGACGAGACTGTGGCCAACACAGCGCGGCGAACCAGCGGCGCGGAGAATCGCGACTGGGTAATCAACGATGGCCCGGGGAGCTTTCCCCATAGCGTGCCGAAGTCGGCTTCAGTCGGGGACCGAGGACTTGCAGCGCAAGCCAAGACGCCGGGGACGACGGATCCGGTCAGCGGACTCAAGAGAAGTGCCTGGTTCGCAGCGCTGAAGGGCGTGGTGGACGGTTACGGCTGGGAGCAAAATGTCGAACACACGATGGCCGTGCTGGACGCGACGATCGATCTGCCGCGAACGATTAATACGGTCGGCTGGAGCCGGGGCGCGATCACCTGTTTCATGATTACCCATGCGCTGCAACAGAATCCGCGGACGAGCACGATCCCGGTGAACATTTTTGCGCTCGATCCTGTACCGGGGCCGGGGAATTTCGACGATCCGAACAAGGTCACCCTGCCGTCCAACGTGAAAAGCTACACGGCCGTGGTGCAGGAGGATGAGCGGCGGCGGATTTTCAAGCCGGTTCTGACCGAAGCGAACGAGGCCCCGCGAGCGAAGACAAAATTCTTCTACATGCCGGGAGGTCATTCGAGCGGTGTGTTTCGAACCAGGACAGAGGTGGGGCTGATCGCGGCATTCCTCGTCCATCGGTTTCTGGAGAAGCACGGCACATGCCTCAACGACCCGATCCGGCTATCGGCGCGAGACTTGTGCGAGCTGTACGCGAAGGTGCGACTCGAGATGGCCCAATATCGCAGCGCGGGTGGAGGCATTATGACGCTCCTGGGCACACAGAAACGGACGGTCAGCAACGTCTTTCAAGACACCAGTTACTTCATCAACGATCATCACGCGAAACAGTTCCGGAAGATATTTCCGCAGATCTGGTCGGCGTTGGACCGCGGGGTCAACGATGCGGGACGAGGCGCATTTCAGGCAGCTCTGAAGCTGGTCGAGAACAGTGCGCCGACTACGTTTCTCTCGTTACAGAAGACGGGAGTGATTTAAGGAGCGGTTTGGCCCTTATCGCTATTCAGTCCGCAGCACCTGCATGGGGTGAACAGACGCGGCCCGGCGCGCCGGCAAATAGCAGGCCAGCAGTGCCGATACAAGCAGGACAAGGCTCACTGCGCCGAAGGCAGAGAAGTCCATCGCGCCGATACCGAAGAGCATGCTGCGCATGCCTCGGCCGACGAAGTAAGCTCCAAGGAGTCCGAGAACAGATCCAATGCATGCGAGCAGAATTCCCTCGCGGACTACCATGCCGATGACACGGCCGCGATCGGCTCCAAGCGCCATGCGCAGGGCGATCTCGTGCGAGCGCTGCGCAACTGAGAAGGACATAACCCCGTAAATTCCCAATGCCGCGAGTAGCAGGGCTACGGCTGCAAAGGTGACGAAGAGGATCACGACAAAGCGATCGCCGGACATGACCTCGTCGTGGATCTGATCCATGGTGCGCGGCTGCGCCAACGCGATCTGCGGATCGACGGCGTGAATGGCCGCAGCGATACTGCGTGTCATGGCTGCGGGATCACCCGCCGTCCGGACTCCGATGCCTGCGCTGGGCCAGGGGATCTGCCAGAACGGGATCAGGATTTCCGGATGGTCCTCGCGGAAGTCGCCTCCCATAACGGTGTGATAGACACCGACAATCTGCCACTCGATGGGAGGACCGAGTTTAGTAACTCCGGGAATCAGTTGCTCGACGGAGAGCCGCTGCTGGAGCGGATCAAGCCCGGTGAGGAACTTCTTGACGAAGTCTTCGCTGACCATAGCTACCTTCACACTGGAGCCGGTGTCCTGATCGGTGAATTCGCGTCCCTTCGTCAGGCGAATCCCATAAGTGCTGAAATAGTCGGGAGTGACCATGCCAAAAGCGCATGCAGGGCGCTGAGAGGGATCAGTGAATGCAGGCTTGCCGGCAATGGTGAAGGGCATGCCGAAGCCCGCACCTTCAAGAGGCGTTCCCGTCGCGGCGGTAGCGTGCGATACGCCAGGAACTGCCGCGATATTGGCCAGAATCTGGCGGTAATAATTCGTGATCTGCTGTGGATCCTTGGGCCGCTCGTCTGGAACAGGCAGGAAAAATGTAAGGACGTGGTCGGTCTGGACTCCGAGGTCGACGCGAGACATTTTCCAGAAACTGTGAATGGCAAGGCCGGCTCCGGCGAGAAGCGTCAGCGCAAGAGCGAATTCGCCGACCACGAGGGCGCGGCGCAGCCCGTGACGACCGGCTCCCATGCCAGAGCGGCCGCCTTCCTTTAATGTCTCGGCGGGGTCGATCCTGGACGCAAACCACGCGGGGGCGCATCCGAAGAGCAGGCCTGCGAGGGTGGTAGCCACGAGGGTGAAAACCAGAATCGGCATATTCAGCCGGAGATCGGCCTCCCACGGCAGTGTGCCTTCTGGCATGATGGCGATCAGCCCGTGCAGCATGCCATAACCTACGGCGAGGCCGAGCAGTCCCCCGGCGACCGCAAGCATCAGGCTTTGCGTGATCATCTGCGTGAAGACCGCTCTGCGGGTGGCCCCAAGTGCGCTGCGGATGGCCACTTCTTTCTGTTGTGTCATGCCTTTTGCCAGAAGCAGGTTCGCCACGTTAGCGCACGCGATCAGAAGAATAAAGCCGACCGCGCCAAGCAGAAGCCAGAGCGTCTGGATCCGTTCTTTCGGTACGAAGTCAAGCTTGAGCGGGTCGACCCATGCGCCCCATCCCTGGTTGCTCTTGGGATATGCCTTGGCGATCGCCAGAGTGACCGAGTCCATGTCCGCCTGTGCCTGCTTGATGGTGATTCCAGGCTTGAGACGGCCCATCACAAGTAGCCAGTGAAAGTCATGGTTAAGCTGCTCGGGCTTGAAGACGAGCGGCACGGTAAACATGCTGTGGCCCTTGTCCTGCGGCCCAGGGGCGAGCACGCCGACAACGGTGTAGGGTTCGCCGTCCAGCTGCATCTTCTTGCCGATGATGTTTGGGTCGGAGTCGAGTCGTTTCCAAAACTTGTAATTCAGTACAACCACATGTTCATGGCCGGCGATGCCCTCCTCGGGCAGGAACCCGCGGCCGAGCATGAAGGGGTTTGCCAATACGCGGAACCAGCCTGTTGTTGCGCGTGTGCCTTCAACGTATTCGGGCTGATCATGTGTGGAGATGTTGAAAGCCGCGCCAGTCCAGGCGTCCAGTTCAGAGAATGCAGTCGCTTGCCGCTTCCAGTCGGTGAAGTCTCCAGCCGAGACGCCGTTATGGTACGTCTTGATCTTTGACCAGACCATCACGATCTGGTCGGGATTCGGATACGGCAGGGGCGCGAGTAGAGTTGCGTAATCCACGGTGAAGATGGCAGTATTTGCTCCGATGCCGAGGGCAAGAGTGAGAAGAACGGTGATGGTCAGGCCGGGATTCTTGCGCAGAACGCGCAGGCAATAACGAAGATTCTGGAGCAGAGTCTGCATCGTGCCACCGATTGTTGATGAGACTGGAAACCTATGCGCAGAACTGCGCATGTGAGATATACGCACGAAATACGAAAAGGTTCGTAAAAAAAGTGAAATTGTCCAAAGATGGACAGAAAAATGTAGCCGATGGGCAAACAATAGCCCGGATTATGAGTCCGGGCTGTTGCTGTTCTGTGGAACGGATCAGCGCTGGTGGCAGTCTGCTCCGTCCGTGACGGTGTCGAGGACGTTATTGGCGGCCTTCAGCTGGCGGCTGTAGCAGTTGCCCAGGGAGTCCTTGTAGACGTAGGTCTGTGTGTTGCTCTGGCCTGAATTACTTCCCACCCCATAGCCGCCGTCGACAGGAATCAAGGTGAACGTATCGGTGGGAGTCACTTCGTTGGCGACGTGGCTTTCGTAGAAGGGGAAGCCTTCGAGGGCCCGGGCTTCGTCGCGTTGATATTTCTGATCGATCGAGGTTGCGATAGAGATGTTGCCGTTGGATTCGAAAGTAACAAGCTGATTGACTGTTATCGGATAGGAAAGATCGCTCTCACTGGTTGTAAAGAACGGTCCTTCGCCGGTTGTGGTTTTGGAGTGAACGGTGGATTTGTTGACGTTGTCCTGGCTGTAGGTGGTCGCAGCGCTGACGATGTTTGCGATGCTGCTGAAGTTCACTTGCTGATCGACAGTAGTCTCGACGCGGCCATGCGAGGTGTTCACGTAGCCTGAGATTTTGAAGTTGTGGTTATTTGTAACGGTTACTGTGCCAGAGCCTAGGCCACTCGAATCGAGATTGACGGTGTTGGTGACGGTGGGGTTGGGAGCGGTGAGGGTGTCGGCGGTGAGCGCCCCGGTGACCTCCTTGCGGCCGTGATCCTCGAAGGCGAGCAGCTGTGCGGTAACCGTGAAGTAGCTGTATGCGTTGTAGACTGCCACGCCCACGGTGTGCGTTTGGCCGTCATCGAGGGTTGCGGCGAAGGGCGTCAGGTCTACTCGATAGGGAACGAAGTTCAGTGTCTGGACTCCGGGGATAGGAATCCACAGAAATGGATCGAGTCCGCCTGTGTAAATCCACGGATAAACGGGCGCAACGCCGGCAGGCTTGCCGTCGACGCTGATTTCGACTTCGCGGAAGGCTGTGTTGCCGCAATCTTCGAGCGGACCGGCAATGCTGTTGGGCACGCACAGAAACCACTGCTCTTCGGCGTTCTGGCTTTGGGCGATGACATCGAGATAGGTACGCTCGACGTTGCGCGGCAGAGTGAAGGTCTGCGTGACCGGGTCACTGGAGTAGACCTGGAAAATGCTGTTACCGCTGCTTTGCACAGGCGAGACAATATCGGCTGTGATTGGTGCGGGATTGGCGAAGTCGGGCTCGTAGAACTCAAGCTTGAAGGTGCCGTAAATGATCGATGTGTATGTCGAGTTAACGAGATTGCCCAGGCTGGCGTAACCGCTCTGCGGGGTCTTGAAGAGGGACGTGTAGTCGGTGACATCACGCTCCACATGCCAGGTGTCGGTTTCGTTTTGCAGTGGCTCTGCAGTTGTGCCGAAGTAGATGTCCACACCACCGACGAGGACCTGTCCTGTACGGTCGTACTGAACACCGGCGTCGATGGAGAAGTCGCCGGTGAAGATAACCTTGGCCCAGGGTCCGGGGCAGTCGGCCGGAGGGGTGTAGTTGAAGTTCTTATTGCTGAAATCGGCGAAGGCCTGATTGGTGAGCAGGGTAACTTCACAGTGCTTTGTGTGCGGTCGTGGAACAAGCGGGTCCGCGGTGACTTCCAGGGACGTGCCAGTAGTCGTAATCGGGGGGTATGGGGAGGCGCTCTTTTGAGCTGAGAGCGGGAGAGCGATGGCGGCGGCGAGCACGGCGAAGAGCGCAGCTCGAGGACTCGGACGGGGAGTTCGCGAAGAGTGCATCACATGGTCCTTTTAAAAATTGAAGAACGGAGACTACGCGTGGGGTGGTCATGTCCGAAGGTACTGCCTAACTGCCGGGAGAATTGAATCCTATACGAAGGTGCGGCGTCAAACGGGCTCTCGCTTGGCGTGAGTGACGCCATGCGGTAGCCTTTCAGGGACATCATTCGAAATGGAAGGCGTACCTGCTTCATGAAAGTGCTGGTGATTGGCGCCGGTGGCCGCGAACATGCTCTTGGCTGGGCGTTGCGTAAGTCGTCGCGCGTGACCGAGGTGGTGTGCGCTCCCGGCAATGGAGGGATCGCGTCGGTAGCGCGGTGCGTGCCCGTGAGTCCGAAGGATCTGAACGACCTGCTGCGAGTCGTTAACGAGGAGACCCCGGATTTGACGGTGGTCGGTCCGGAGCTGCCGCTGTCGCTGGGATTTGTGGATGAACTTCAGCGAAGGGGGCTGCCGGTCTTCGGGCCGACGCGCGCCGCAGCGATGCTGGAGACGAGTAAGGCATTTGCCAAGCGGTTCATGCAGCGCCATAAGATTCCCACCGCGAACTATGCGGTGTGCGCGACGAGAGAAGAAGCGCTGGAGTCGCTGTCCCTGTTTCATCTGCCAGTGGTCGTCAAAGCGGATGGGCTGGCATCAGGCAAAGGTGTGATCATCTGCCAGACAAAGCGTGAAGCCGAGGATGCGATTGCAGGGCTGTTTGGCGGAAAACTGCTGGGGTCCGCAGAGACGACGGTGGTGATCGAAGAGTATTTGAGCGGTGAGGAAGTCTCGTTTCTACTCCTGAGCGACGGGAAACATGTAGTCCCGCTGATACCGGCCCAGGATCACAAGCGTCTCGGCGAGGGAGACACCGGGCCAAATACTGGCGGGATGGGTGTCTACACGACAGACTCGATTCTCGACGAGAAAATGCGTGAGTGGGTAGTCCATCACATTGCGCAGCCGACGATTGATGGAATTGCAGCCGAGGATGCGCCGTTTATAGGCGTGCTCTATTGCGGGCTGATGATGACAGCCCGCGGGCCGATGGTGCTTGAGTACAACACCCGCTTTGGCGATCCGGAGACGCAGGCAATTCTGGTGCGGTTGGAGAGCGACCTGGTAGATGCGCTCGAGGCCTGCGTCAAAGGACAGCTAGGTGAGACGCTGCTGAGTTGGAAGCCGGGCGCCTCCGCGTGTGTGGTAGCGGCGTCCAGCGGATATCCGGGCAGCTATACCACCGGTCATCCGATCCGCGGATTGGAAGAGGCGGGGCGGATTCCGGGCGTCGAGATTTTCCATGCCGGGACGTCGCTTGTGGACGGCGTCTACCTGACGAGCGGAGGCCGCGTGCTGGCAGTGACCGCGACTGGAGATTCGCTCAGAGAGTCGCTGGACAGCGCGTACGCCGCGATAGAAAAGATTCACTTCGAAGGCATATATTTTCGGCGGGATATCGGACATCGCGCGCTGGTTGCGCGATAGGGCTCTAATCGGGGTGTTGACGATGCGCAGAAGGACATTTCTGAAAGCCGCGATGACCGCGGCGGTTGCTGAAAGCGGCGGTTTGGCTGCGAAAGCAGGAGGGCTAGGTGCTCTTAGTGTCACCAAAGTGGCTGTAGGGGCCAGTGACACGGAGAAGCCGATGGCGCTTGGATTGATGATCCAGCCGGCGACGGGCGCTGAGGCGGCAATCGCGCGTGTGAAGGAACTGGGGCTGCCGACCTGCTTTTTATCGCTCGATGGATACATCGGAAAATTCACTCCATCGCTGGCGACCGAGATTAAGGGTTATCTCGAGAGGTATGGTGTGACGGCCACGAGCGCCGAGGTGGTCGGACCTGGTCGTTTGGTATGGGATTTTCTGGATGGGCCGTCGACGATTGGGCTTGTGCCGCCTGCAACCCGGGCTGCGAGGATCGATGCGCTGAGGCAGACTTCGGACTTTGCGAAGCTGTTGGGGATTCCGCGTGTGCAGACGCACTGCGGGTTCATACCTGAAAATCCACGGGACCCCCTCTATGGAGAAGTCGTCGAGGCGATCCGCACAGTAGCGGATCATTGTGCGGGGAATGGCCAGAATTTCCTGATGGAGACCGGGCAGGAGACTCCTACGACGATGAAACGGGCGATCGAGGATGTGAATCGTCCCAATCTAGGCGTGGGACTGGATACAGCGAACCTGATCCTCTATGGGAAGGCGAATCCGGTGGACGCGGTGGAGATCATCGGGCCCCACGTGAAGAGCGTGCACGCAAAAGATGGCAAGTGGCCGACGGATCCCATGAAGCTGGGGGAGGAGGTGCTGATCGGCACAGGGGATGTGAATTTTCTGAAAGTCTTTGCCCGGCTACATCAACTCGGCTACACGGGAGCGATCACGATCGAGCGCGAGATCTCGGGTCCGCAGCAGATCGAGGATGTGAAAAAAGAGAAGGCGTATCTTGAAGGGATCATTTCGCAGGTTGAGAACAGCCGCGGATAAAGGGGTCTAGATCTTGGACAGACGGGATTTCATTACTGGCGCGGCATCGGGTCTTCTGCTGCTCAAGTCAAAGACGGCTTTCGGATACGAGGCGAATTCGGCCGTGCAGCTGGCCCTGCTCGGCTGCGGCAACCGCGGGACATCAGTGGCGACATCTTTTGCAAAGAATGCCGGCGCGCGCATTGTCGCGCTAGCCGATATCTTTCCCAATCAGCTTG
The DNA here is from genome assembly GCA_963724375.1 of uncultured Acidobacteriaceae bacterium. GTDB lineage: Bacteria > Acidobacteriota > Terriglobia > Terriglobales > Acidobacteriaceae > Silvibacterium. Next base: position 206,985 of record CAVRUM010000005.1, on the reverse strand, counting down.
AAAAGGGCAAGGCGCACTTCGATGAGCTTGCGGGGACGCTCGGGTATTCGGGCGTCGATCCGAAGATGATGTTCAGCGGCTACAAGGCTTTTGAAGAGGTTGCGGCAGCGAAGGGCGTCGATGCGGTGCAGATTTCGACACCGCCGTGGTTTCATGTGGAGCACCTCGATGCTGTCGTCAGCGCGGGAAAGCATGCGTATTGCGAAAAACCCATGGGAGTCGATATCGCGCAGACGAACAAGGCGCTTGAAATCGGCAAAACGGCCGAAGGCAAGGTAAGCCTTGAGGTGGGATTCCAGATTCGCAGCGCGCCGCCATTCCTGGCTATCGTGGAACGCATTCATAACGGCGACCTGGGCAAGATCGCATCGATTGCTGCTCACTACAATGCGCCGGCTTCGGTTTACCCTGAACGGCCGTCAACGATGTCGCATGATGAGGTGCGACTGAGGAACTGGCTCTGGGACCGGGTGCTGTCGGGAGATATTCTGGTCGAGCAGAATATACACACGATAGACATCTGTAACTGGGTTCTTGGGGCACACCCGGTCAAGGCAGTAGCGACAGGGGGGCGAAATGTCATCACACACTTCGGAGACTGCTGGGACAACTACGAGGTAATCTTCACCTATCCGGAGAATGTGCATGTGAGCTTTTCGTCGACACAGTTCGGCACTAACGGCTGGTTCGATGTCTCCGAGAGGGTGTTTGGCTCGCAAGGGATTGCGGAAATGCCCTACTCAGGGGCGCTGCAAATCATCGGCAGCAAGGCCTGGAAATGGGACGCTACCGAAGCAAATCAGTCATCCGCCAAACCGGCAGCATTTGCGGCAAACGGTGCGTTCACAGACAACCTGGCGCAGGCCGATCCGGAGAAAGAACGGAGCTTCGTTAACAGTATTGTCACGGGCAAGTTTCACAACCAGGCGGAAGCGGGTGTGGAGAGTGCGCGCAGCGCGATGCTGGGACGCATGGCCGGCCATCTAGGCCGCGAGGTCACATGGGAGGAATTGCTGACCCATGGCGAGAACTACACCCTGGGAATGGACATGAGTCAATTCAAGTGAGTGTCGTTATCGTGAATATGCAAAGGGAACGAACGGCCCGAGAGAGTTAGGATTTGATTGAAGATGCGGAAGAACCACCTCCCCCGTCTCACAGGGTCATTAACATGCGCTCGGTTGCCCGTTTTTCTCTTTGCTGCCAGCTGGTTTTTCTCGGTGTCCTCTTCGTTGTCGCCGCGACTCTTCCCGCGGTGGCGCAGCCCAACCGGCAGCGCCTGATTCTCAAAGACGGCAGCTACCAGCTCATCACAAAATATGAGGTCAAGGGTGACCGGGTGCGCTATTTCAGCGCGGAACGCGATGAGTGGGAGGAGATCCCAGCAAATCTGATCGACTGGCCCGCGACGGCCAAGTGGAACCACGATCACGAGCCAGGAGGCAGCAAGGAGCCAGACGCCTCTTCGAACCCCAACGATCCAGGACAGGTCGAAGCGGCCAAGATCGATGCCGAGGAGCGCGCGGAGCGCGATGCTGAGGCAGCGCGCATTCCCGTGGTGGCTCCGGGTCTGAGGCTGCCGGACGAAACGGGCGTCTGGGCCCTCGATACATATCAGGACGACCCGGAGCTGGTGCATGTTCCGCAAGCTAATGGCGATCTGAATCGCGCGACCGAGCACAGCGTCGTGCGGGCGAATATTGTTTCCTCGGCCGGGGCGAAGGAGGCAGTGCGAATCGAAGGGGCGACTGCCTCGGTGCAGTTCCATGTGGACGCGCCGGTGTTTTACGTGAGCCTGGATGCTCCACCATCGGCCGCGAGCGAGGAATCATCACAGGGCGCGCTGACAGTCGATACGCACGGGGCGAGTTCTGCGGTGAAGGACAAGAATTCTCACAGCTCCCCGGACAGCCGCTATGTGATCCTGCGTGTCACGAGCAACCGCAATCTGCGCACGATTCTCGCGCGCGAGATCGCGTTGCTGGCCCAGCCCGGTCACTCGGAAGATGTGATCGAGACGGACAAGCAGATTCTGCCAGGGGGCCGTTGGATGAAGGTCACGCCGAAGGGGTCGCTGCTGATCGGCGAATACGCATTGGTGGAGATACTGTCCCCCCGCGAGGTCAACCTGGATGTGTGGGCCTTCGGTGTGAATCCGCGGGCGAAAGAGAACAAGGGGGCTTTGACGCCGGTTGGCGGAGCATGACGAACCGTCAGCCCACCATGCCCATGCCCGCGACGGCAACATTGTTCCGAGTTGAGCCTTTGACCAGATACATCATGGTGTCAGCCGCGCGAATGATTTCGTGGACGGAAACGCCGTCGTCGGGATAGGTGGCGACTCCAAAGCTGGCACGGACCTCGAGGCGCAGCCCGTCAGTTTTAGCGAAACGCATGGAGCGGAGAGATTCGAGCAGATGCTCCGCAATCTTGCGCGCGCCCGCCTTTCCGGTTTCAGGCAGCAACACAATAAATTCGTCGCCGCCATATCGATAGACCGAATCGACTTCACGGACCATTGACTTGAGGCCCTGCCCGACTTCAGCAAGGACGCGGCTCCCGATGAGATGACCGAACTCGTCGTTGATGCGCTTGAAGTAATCGAGATCAATAAAAATAAGGCTGAATTGGGACCTGAAGCGCCGCGAGCGTTCGATTTCGACCTCAAGCTGGCGATACAGGTGGCGCACGTTGAAAAGGCCCGTGGTTTCGTCGGTTATGGTGAGTTCCTGGATGCGCTCCATCGCGCGTGCATTCTCAATGGCGATGGCGGCGTAGTCGCAGAGCACGTGCAGGAACGAAATGGTGTAGTCGCTGAGGGTGTCGAGGCGGCAGTTTAAAAGTTCGATCACTCCCAGGGTCTGCAGCTTCGAGCGCAAAGGCATGCAGATGGCCGATCGCACGCGAATGGGGCGTCCTCCTTCGTTGCGGCCTCCCGGTGCGGAGAAATTGGCGTCGAAACGAGGGTCCTGGCTGACTTCTGGGACGATCAGGCTTTCGCCGTGTGCGGCGACCCAGCCGGCAAGGCCCTTGCCCACGGGGACACGCAGACTGGACAACTCGGCCTCGGTGTGTCCGACGGCAACGGCGTAGTAGAGCTCCTTGTGGGGCTCGTCGACCAGTAGAAGCGACCACGTTTCAGGTTTGAAAAACTGCTCCATCTGCTGCATGATGGCGCGCAGGATGGCATCCCGGTCGAGCGATGAGGTAAGGGCACGCGCAACGTTGTGGAAGACAAGCAGATCTCGAAGGTTCGGGTCGTCGGTAATGGAGTTGTGGGCTGCCATGAGTCTTGACTGCTGATTCTGACATAACTGGGGGACGATCCAAGCATATCGAAGGTAAGGGTACTGGGGAACCCCAACGCTGTCCGGAAGCGATCCTGTGACTGGAAGCACAAATATCCATCTGAGCATTGGAACTTCTCAGGCCCCTCGGCGCACGGAGCGGGACGGCTGTGGTAAAAGGATTTTTAGGCGCTTCCGCCTGTCTATCGAGGTGCAGAGATGGCCAATCCGAACAATCCCGATCGTCGCGAGTTTTTGAAGAAGTCTGGAGCAGTAACGGCAGCGGTACTGACGGGCTCTGCGCTGCCGGTTCGGGCCGCAGCTATGGATTTACCGCCCCTGCCTTCAAATCCGCGCACGCAGGCCGCCATGCCGACACGAAACCTGGGTAAGACTGGGTACAAAGTCGGGATTTTCTCGCTTGGCGGCCAGGCGGCCCTGGAACGCGCCAACAATTTCGACGTGGCTGTGCCGATTATCGAGCGCGCGCTCGACCTGGGTGTGAACTACATCGATACTTCGTCGATTTATGGCGGCCCGGATCGATGGAGTGAGCAGTACGTGGGACGAGTGATGAAGGTTCGTCGTAACGAGGCGTTCCTGGCGACGAAGACGAAAGAGCGGACTCGCGACGGTTCGATGCAGATGATCGAGAAGTCGTTGAAGCTGCTGAACACGGACCATGTGGACCTTTGGCAGCTGCACGATATCGGCACGATGACCGACGTAAATGAGGTATTCGCCAAGGGCGGAGCTATGGAAGCGCTGCTCGAGATGAAGGAGCAGAAGGTTGTCCGATATCTCGGCATTACCGGTCACTACCGGCCGGACGCGCTGATGGAGTGTATTCACCGGTATCCGTTTGACTGCATCCTGATGGCGATCAACGCGGCTGATCCGCATCACTACAGCTTTTCCGAAGCGCTGCTGCCGCTGGCAGTAGAGAAACAGATGGGTATTATCGGAATGAAGGTGCCGGCGCGTGGCCGGCTGCTGGCGTCGTGGACGCCGCCAAGTCTTGAGCAGCAGAAGCATTCATGGGAGGGCATGGTGATCGCGCCAACTCCCGGGACGCTAAAGATGCGCGAGGCTGTTTATTACACGCTTTCGCAGCCCGTGTCGACGATTATCATCGGATGCGACTCGATCCCGCAGCTTGAACAGAATGTCCAGCTTGCGCGCGAGTTTACCCCTCTGAACCATCAACAACTCGCCGAGCTTACGGCTCGTGCGGAATCGGTCTCAAAGCCGTCGTTATTCTTCCGGTTCTACGACCGGGCTTAGAAATCCAGGCGCATGCGCAGATAAATGATGCGGTTTGCCTGCGAACTGGAAAACTGCGTCGTCGAGAGCGTAGTTGACTGGCCAAAGAGAGGCGAACCGAGAACACCCACTGGTGTGCCTCCATTGACGTTATTGAAGACATTCTGTGCCTGGATACCCAGGTTCATCGTGTAGCGGCGGGCGATCTCCGCTTTAGGGGCTGGTTTGCCGGGAACAGCGGCAGGCGGAGCGGGTTGCTCAGCCAGCGGAGGGCCGAAACTGACGTTGCGGGTAAGCCCCACATTCAACATGACTAAGGTTGGGCCGGTCCCGTAATCAAACGGGATGATTTTCTGGCCCGGCAACGGGTCCGCATCGAAGTTTCCCCACGGCGTGCGGTAGACGCTCGACCGGCTCAGATCGGTGGCGAATGCGGGCCGGTCGTTGAATTGCGAGTCGCCGTTGAGGTCTTCCCCCACGATAATGTTGAAGGGCGCGTTCGACTGGGCAATCAGAAATGGGTTGAGTCGCAGCTTGAACGGGAGACCGACGAGGCCGCCGAGATACAGACGATTACGGATGTCCTGTGGGGCGCGCCCGTAATCGACATTCAGGTCGTATTGATTGGAAGGAAAGCTGCTTGGGCCGCCGGTGTCGGCGTAGCTGTGTCCGAAGATGTAGTAGCCGTAGAGTAGGACCTGTCGGACGTTCAGGTGAAAATTGGTGAAGATCCGCTGCCGTTTCGTAGTTGCGAGAGAGTCGTACTCGTAGATGTTCTGCAGTGTTCCCAGTGGGCGAATGCCGCTGGTTGGGTCGGCAGGATTATAGGTGCCGGGCAGCGGAGCATTAATGTTGCGGGTAATTAGCTGATCGACTCCACGATAGTAGGTGTAGTCCACCGAGAGAGTCAGGTGCTTAAAAAATTCCTTCTCCAGACTGACGCTTTCCTGGGCGGTTATCGGTGCGTGCAGCAGGGGGCTGATGCGGTAGATGGTTGGCAGGGTGGCCGGCCCAAGCTCGTTAGTCGGCGGAATGTTGGGATAGAAATCGGGGAAATTGACCACATATTGCTTCTGCAAAATGCCGTTTTGCCTGGCGGCGTTCACAAGCAGATCGGTAGGAAAACGGTCATAGAAAATTCCCACCCCCGCCCGCACCAGAGCCTTGGGCGGCTTGTCGCCGGACGCACCGATTGCCCATGCGTAGCTTAGTCGGGGGCCGAAATCGGCGTGGTCCGGGATGCCGGTCTGCGTTTCGAAGCGCAGGCCAGGAGTCAGGGTCATGTTGGAACGCATCTTCCACTCGTCCTCGATGTAAGCGCCCAGGTCTGCGACATTCACCGTGACGCCCGTGGCTCCGCGGATGATGGAAAACTGGCTGGCACCTCCGCCCATCGCGCGAATCTGGGCAGCGGTCTTGCCATCAGCGATGCCCTGCTCGGTGATCTCATAGGCGTTGATGGAGGGGAAGATGAACTGTCCATTGAAGCCAGACGATGAGAAGTTACCGTCCTGGACGTAACGAAAGCGCGCTCCAGCACGGAGCAGATGGGCCCCGAGCAGGATGGAAGTGTAGTTCTGCAGCTCGTAATGATTTTGTCCGTCGTGAAGCTGTCCGAGGTTGTTGCCGCCGCCGACGAATGCACCCTGTACGAGAATGGTTGGCGTACCGTCGATCGAGACCGTGCTGTCGTTGGTGCGCATGTACTGGAAACGCGTTTCGTTGATTACGCGCGGTCCGTACACCTGGGTGTCGCTGAACTGAAATGTCTGATCGGTGTGGCGGGTGTTGACGCCTTGACTCTGAAGTGAGAGCTGGTTCTGGACCAGGTCGTCTTGAGTCTGATGGCCGAACTGATAGCGCAGGCTAATAGTTTGAACCTTGCCGAGCTGGAAATCGATCCGTGGGTCGGCGTCCACGGAGGTCTGCGGACTCGAGACCGTGGCGGTATAAGCCGGCCCGGTGGAGGAGGTGATGGCGTGGATGAACGACTGCGCGCCAACAGTCTGTTGGTCACCGGTCAGGAACCATGAGCTGCTCTTGGTTAGCGGTCCACTGATGTCGCCCTCGGAATAAAACGAGCTGTAGGGCGGCTGTTCTTGCACGTAGGGATTCCGAGAGTTGAGCGCGGACGTGTCGCCGAGCAGGGTAAGGGTGCCATGCAGCGCATCCGAACCGGCCTTGGTGATGATTTCGACGCGGCTCTCTCCGGTTGTATCGAATTGCGCCGAGAAAGGATTCTCGTTGATGCGGATCTCGCGGATAGCTGACTTGGGCGGCAGACGGGTGGCTGTAAATCCGTCAACGAAAAACTTGGCGGAGTCCCCACCGGCCAGTGCCTGAATCTGAAGCCGAAGCTCCTGGGGATCAGTTGACAGGGCCTCGAGTTCGGAGCCTTTCAGTACGATAGCTCCCCGGTTTTGGCTGGGGCTGGTGCCGAGGGTTTCATCTGAGACAGCGATCTGCTCGCGCTGAACCTCTATTTTGAGCGAAATGGCTACGCGGAGCTGTTGGCCCGACTGGAGGGTGATGCTGCGCTCCTCCGGCCTGAAGCCTTTGGCTTCGATGACCAGAACGTAGCTGCCGGGAGAGACAGCCGGGAACCGGAAAACTCCAAAAGTATCAGTGGCAGATTCCTGGGGCATCTCGTCCGGCGATTCAAGCGAGACGTGGGCGGAGGGGACAAGTGCACCGGCGGGATCTGTGACCGCGCCGGTTACTGTAGCCGTGGTGACCTGGGCGAGTCCGCAAGTGCAGGCAAAGACGATGGCCGCAAGCCGGATGGCGAGGCGCGAAAGCATGGTTCTCAATAATGGAGGAAAGAACTCCTGCATCGGGTGCGATGTTCAGACTGACTTTTGATCCGCAGATAGCCAGCGAAGGTCGCCAGCCGGGGTATTTCTGGATAAGTTATGCAATCCGAAGCGCCCGGACGGGATAGGCAGTTCCGAGAACCCGGAGGAGCAGGGAGCATCTGGAAGACATGAGTAGTGCGATTCTTTCAGTGGTCTCCCTTACTCCCTCAGAAGAAAGGTTAGGGTGTCGTTGACGTGCTTCTAACATATCAAAATATTGACCGAACCGAACAGAAGATCGGGGGCGACGAGGGTAGCGAAGGTACTGGAGATTCGCCCGAGACGAGGCATAGCACTCTCGTGCTACAGAGCTGAGAAGGAAGTGGGATTCAAAGGTGGCGTCGGCTGCGAGATGCTGTTGTTGTCAAGGGGGTTGCAGTTTGGGGGAACGGTAGCTCCTTGGACACGAAAGGCCTGTCATGCGTGACAGGCCTTTCGTATTTTTGGGCGGGTTTTGGAGTTCTGCCTACGTTGTGGAGCGCGGCTTCACGGCGAGCATCTGGGCCGGAACAGGATTGCCGTTGGCGTCCGTCAGGTTGGGCTTGATGGTCTGGGTATCGGTCAGAGTTGCCGGATCGATGAAGTGCACGAGATCATCGCCCGAGGTGCTGACGAAGAAGAGCGTCTCATCCGGTGAGAAGACGCCGGCGAGCGGTGCTTGGGCGGTGCCGGAGAGCTGTATATTGGTCAGCGTCCCAACGCCAGAAGCCGGAATCTCGTAAGCGGGCAGCAGGCCCGTTGCCGAGGCCGAGTTATAGGTAACAAAGGCGATATTCGAGTTGGGCGACGCGACAACCTGGTCGATTTCCGACGGAGTGATGCCCGCAAGGGGAAGTTGGTTGAAGGTCGGACTCAACGTGATACCGGTGTTTGTCGTTGGACAGGGTCCAATCGGAATGGCGACATTGATATCGCTGAATCCCTGGCTGACGCTTGCGCCGAGGATATGGGTTCCGCTGTAGGTGGAAGCCAGTTGGTCGGTCGCTGCCCCCACCGTTGCGGCCAGCGGATAGTAAACCGCCGGGTTTACCGTAACGTTCGGGCAGAAGCCATGGGCGGTGGTCTGGGTGCCGGTTATGAAGGGGCCGATGCTGGGCACCGTGATGGCCAGTCCGGGTCCGCAGTAAGGATCATACGTGCTGGTGCCGGGAGCAATGGGGCTGTTGTTGTTTAACGTGCAGGACGGGGTAGGCTCCGTCGCTGAGATGTTGTAAGTGCTCCAGCCCGTGCTGGCGTTATGGACGTAGAGGGTATCGGGGCCGACGATGTAGACGTTCTTGCCGTCAGGCGAGAAGGATGCGCGCGTTGCAAGGCCGCCGATGCTGGTGTTGGCTCCGCTGGAGACGGTGTAAAGATAGATGACCTGGCGCAGCTGGTCGTTGATTACGGCGGTCGAGCTGTCCGGCGAGACTGCCAGCACTACGCCTGGAACGGTAGTGTCCTCTTTGCCCAGTGTGTTTGTGACCGCACTGTAGACCATAAGTTCGCGGTAGCTGCCGAAGTAGAGGTTGGTGCCTCCCTGGTCAAGCACCATCGAGTTGGGCGGGTAGGGCAGTCGAACAGGAGAACCGGGGGTTCCGGTGGTGAGGTCGATAGCGCTGAAGAATTGCGACTGCGTCGAGGCCATCCAGAGATAATTGCTGCTGCGGCCCGGAGACGTAACGTTGAGCGTGTTGCCGACGACCGGCATGCCGGTTCCAAAGACGCCGATCTGGCTTACGGGAGCCGGGTTGCAGGTGGCGGGCTGGCAGATCGCTGTTATCGCGGTCTCGCTTGGAAAGGTGGAGCTAACCTGCCCCGCACTGCTGACGGCGATTTCCTGGGGCTGGGTCGAGGCGTAATCGAGGGTCAAGCCGTTCAGTACCTCGCCATTGGTGTCAGTAATGACAGCAGTGATGTTCTGAGGCGCGCTGGGCTTGACGATGGCGCTGGTGCCTCCGGCGATCGTGAGGGCAATGCTCTTGGGCGGGCAGGTGTAGAAGTAGCCTGCAGCCGAGCCCGAGCTGGTGGTGGAAACGCCGGCGTTAATGACCGTGGAACCCGGCATGTTAGCCGTAGTCGTTCCGTTCACGCCGGTGCCAGTCGTGCTGGTGTTGTTAATGGTCACGATCGTGGAGTTGACCGCCGAGTAGGTGATTGTGCCGACATACGGTGAAGGTATCGCTATGCCATTCGGCCCGAGCACGGTTGTAAAGCTGGTCAGCAAGGGGCCCTGTTGATTCTGCGAGGTGCAGGTCGTCTGCGCAGTGGGCGATATCGTGATGGCCGTGATTGGTGGATGGACGTATATGGGCACCGGATTGCTCGTAACGCCGCTTCCAGTCGCGGTGACCTGCGCCACGCCGCAGCTGGTCGAAGTGCACTCCTCGGTGCTTGATCCTGCTGGGGGGGAGCAGATGGTGAAGTCGGCGATGCCGCCTGGGCTGTTGCGGTTCCAGGTGCCTCCGCAGACGGCACCGGTGGTCGATATGTCCGCCAGCAGAAGGTTGCTGCTGCCATAGGTGTATTTCGCGACGCTTGCCGACTGGCCTTTGCAGTTAGTAGCCGTCGGTTGCGAGAGCTGGCCGATCTGTCCCCAGGAAAGCGAGATGCCGGTGGTGGCGGGGTTCAGGTTGATGGCCGCGACCGCGTTGGTCTTCGGACCATACCCGAGGCCGTTGCAGTAGGCTCCTACATTGGTAGCGCAACCAGAGATCGAAATACCGACGGGAAGACAAAACAGGAACAACGCTATAAGAGCGAGATACCGCTGCATGAAACCTCCCCGCCCGCGCCTGGAGGCCCGAGCGGTCTTTCCAGCCTGAAAATGTCGAAGCATGCTTGTACAGCAATACCACGAGGTGCCGTTTCCCGTTGAGAACGTATCGAGGCGCCGCTCTCTACCGGTCACGTCGATTCAAGTGTTGCGGCTTCCTCTGGTTCTTCGTTGAACAAGGGCTTGAAGCTTGAGTGTAAAAGGAGGCGGAGGCGGAGGCAAGGCTGGACAGGGCAGAGTGATCAACCTTTAGGACCGGGTCCTGAGTGCCAAGCGCTGATGAGACCCCTTATGGCATATACGCTTCGAACCAGGCCAAGGCTCTCTCGATCACGTCGCGACGGTGCCCCGGGTCGACGAAACCATGGCCTTCGTCGGGATAGACGACAAGTTCGGTGGGCACGTGTTCGTCGCGCAGGGCATGCCAGAACTCGAAGGATTGCGGGGCAGGGCATTCACCGTCGCGGTCGCCGACTACAACCAAAGTCGGTGTTTTAACGTGCTTGATGAAGTTAATGGCCGAGCTTTTGGCATAGACAGCCGGGTCGTCGTAGACCGACGCGCCGAAGAAGGGGATCATCCATTGATCGATGGAGTTCTCGCCGTAGTAGCTTTGCCAATCGGAGATTCCGGCTCCGGCGACCGCGGCGCGGAAGCGCGTGGTCTGGGTTACGGCAAACATGGTCATGAAGCCGCCATAACTCCATCCGGTGATCCCTACACGGTTGGGATCCGCAGGAGATTTCTTGGTGACGCTGTCGACTCCGGCCAAAATGTCGCGAAGATCGCCATAGCCGAAGTCCTTGCGGTTGGCCTGGGTGAACCGCTCTCCTTCGCCGTAGCTGCCTCGGGGATTCGGCATCAGCACGAAGTAGCCGAGCGCGGAAAATGGCACCGCGCCATACCCTGCATAAGGCCAGCGGGGCAGAGTAGCCGAGGATGGTCCACCGTGCACGTAGACGACGAGGGGATATTTCTTCGCGGGGTCGTAATTGGCAGGGTACAGTAGCCAGCCTTGGACGTTGAAGCCTTCGTTGGTCCACTCGACGGATTCGGCCCTGCCCCAGGAGGGCTTGAGGCCGTCGTTATAGTGGGTGATCTGCTTCAGATTCATGAGATCGCCCGCCCAGACCTCCGGAGGGCGCGAGAAAGAGCTGCGAATTAACGCGATGTTGTTGGTTTCTGAGGTGGAGACGCGCATCTCGAGGCCCCCCGCGCCAACGGAGTCCGGGAGGGTAAGGTTGTGCTCGGACGAATCCTGCTGCGTAGAGATGTCGTAGACGAAAAGATGGGAGGCGCCGCTCTTGAATTCAGCGATGCCGAGCTGGTGCTCATCGAGCCACTCGAACCATGCCGGCGTAGCTGCGCGGTCCGGGGTGACATCTTTGGGGTCACCGCCGGTTGAGGGAACGACGTAGATATCGCCGCCGGTAGCGCCTTGGTCGGACATCAGGCCGCCGATGAAGCCGATCTGTGAACCGTCAGGTGACCAGCGGGGAACGGCGATTTGGAGGCCGCGAAGCGGACCGGGGGTGGCGTTGGGGTCGAAGACGATGTGAGGCTCATCGCGGGTGATGGATTCCTCCGGAATCTGGCTACTGGCGGCGTCATACAGGCGGCCGACGCGCTTGGTGTAAAGTTTCGCGGTCCACCAGTTGTCTTCACCAGGAGGCGGCGCCGCAATGAATGCTAGATTCCTCGAGTCAGCTGACCAGTCGAATTCGTAGACATGGAGGTTGGAGGGCGTGATCTGCGTGAGCTTTCCGCTGGATGCGTCGACAGCGGCAACCCGCTGAACCTCCAGACCTTCGACTCCGATGACACCGGAAGGAGGCTTCATGGCGGCGAGAGCACCGGAAGGACGGGTGGCTCCTTCCACGTATAGGAAACTGATAAGGTGCCCATCCGGCGACCACTGGAGCTCCTTGGCGTAGCCGTTTAGCTGGGCGAGCAGGCGTGGTGCGGAGTCGGACTCGGCTAGCGCGAGGAAGATTGCAGTCTTGTGGTCCGGAGTGCAGCTGGAGAAGAAGGTAAGCGTCTTTGAGTCAGGAGACCAGGCGAAGCCGCTTTCGCGCCCTTTTTCGTCAGCCTTGCAGGCAGTGACGTGATGCGGGTGATCCGGATCGGTCAAGAGTGCAACCTCAATGCCGCCGCCTGGGCCGCTCACATTCCAGGCGATGAAGTGGCCGTCGGGTGAGAGGTCCGTCTGCTGGATGGTGCGGACCTGCTCAAGCGAGGTAATGATCTGGCCGATGCGGGGATCGTGAGCAGGAGCTTGGCCGCGAGCGGCAGTGCTAAAGACCGCAAGGAAGCCGATGAGGAAAGGCGCAGCGAGACGGCGAACATTCATGAATTGGATGCTAGCAGCCGGAAGTTTCGAAAAGGAATCCGCGCCGAGCTGCCGACCAGATGAAATTCTGCCCGATCCCGGGCTGTTTTGTTTGACGGGAGTATCGCCTCTTGCTATTCTAAAAAGGTTCCACGAGTGTGCTCATTTTCTTCTGCGTAGCAGAAGAAACGAGAGGCTCAAGCAGTAGTGATCACAGTCGGCTCGCGGGTGTAAAGACGGGCTTGGAGTTCTGTGAATTCCTGTCGGGCTCGTGCGGCAGGAATGGATCGCATCATCGGATCGCATTGGGATTGCGACACCCGTCACCTAGGCGGGCTATGCAGTCCGGAACCAGCGAAACGGAGTTGGCCGCTTACTTAGGTTCTGCCGAATGGCGGATTTGAAAGCGCGCTCGGCCACCGTCGGGGTTCTCGTCTGGGACCATGTTAGGCGGACGCGAAGCTGGAAGATTTGCGACTTCGCATGGGTGGATGCTCTGAGGGCGTCGCCAAAGGTGAGTGCGGCTGGGACGTGCTGGCGCGCTCGTGGGTAGAAACGGTTTGGATTGGTAAGGAGTCTGGTTTGCCTACATTCAGTCAGCTGGTAAGAAAGGGCCGTACGGCGCCGCGGTACAAGACGGCTTCTCCTGCTCTGCAGGGTTCGCCGCAGCGGCGCGGAGTCTGCACGCGCGTATACACGCAGACCCCGAAGAAGCCGAACTCGGCGCTGCGCAAGGTCGCGCGTGTCCGCCTGACAAACGGCATCGAGGTGACGTCATACATTCCCGGCGAGGGTCACAACCTGCAGGAGCACTCGATTGTGCTGATTCGCGGTGGCCGTGTGAAGGATCTGCCGGGCGTGCGCTATCACATCGTTCGCGGAACGCTCGATTCGGTGGGCGTGGTCAAGCGCACGCAGAGCCGTTCGAAGTATGGCGCGAAGCGCGCCAAGGCCGGCGCTGTCGCAGGCAAGAAATAGGACTGCGCGTCCGGCGACATGCGGTTTCGCCGCAAAAGCCGAACGGAAGCGGTGAACAAGGTTGTTGTGGGTGAATTGCGGGGCGAGCGCTGGAAGGGCGCGAGCAGAGCAAGAGGGCGAGAGCGGATTCACCGCGGAGTCCTGGAATGAAGAGAGATTAGAGATTTATGCCGAGAAAAGGTCATATCGCCAAGCGTGAGGTCGCTCCCGACCCGGTCTACAATTCGACGCTCGTCACCAAGTTCGTCAACTCGATGATGTGGGGCGGCAAGAAGTCGACGGCGCAGGGAATCTTCTACACCGCGATGACGAACCTGGAACAGAAGGGCGGCGCCGAGGCGCTGACGCTATTCAAGAAGGCCGTCGAGAACTGCAAGCCGCTGCTTGAGGTCAAGACCCGCCGTGTGGGTGGTGCGAACTACCAGGTGCCGATTGAGGTGAATCCTGAGCGGCGCACCTCGCTGGCGATCCGCTGGCTGGTTTCCTACGGCCGCGCTCGAGGCGAGAAGGGCATGATCGACAAGCTCACGAATGAGCTGCTGGATGCGGCCAATGGCCGCGGCGCGGCGATGAAGAAGAAGGAAGATGTTCACCGCATGGCCGAAGCAAACAAGGCCTTCGCGCATTATCGCTGGTAATCGCGGGTTAAGGATTAGCGATTAGGGATTCCGGAGACCGGGTCCTTGAGAGGAAATGTAAGTCAGACGCCGGCCTGGCCGGCGAGAGTTTGAGAGAGATACTGTGCCACGTCAAGTACCGTTAAATCGTTGCCGGAACATCGGAATCATGGCGCACATCGACGCCGGAAAGACGACGACGACCGAGCGCATCCTTTTCTATACGGGAATTACGCACCGTATCGGCGAGGTGCACGAGGGCACGGCGACGATGGACTACATGGAGCAGGAGCAGGAGCGCGGCATCACTATTACCTCCGCCGCGACGACCTGCACATGGAAAGACATTCGCATCAATATTATTGATACGCCGGGCCACGTGGACTTCACCGCCGAGGTGGAGCGCTCCCTGCGCGTCCTCGACGGCGCGGTTGCGCTGTTCGACTCCGTTTCCGGCGTGCAGCCGCAGACTGAGACCGTCTGGCGGCAAGGTGATAAGTACAAGGTCCCGCGCATTTGCTTCGTAAACAAGATGGACAAGGCCGGTGCGGACTTTGAGCATGTCATCGAGACGATCCGCAAGCGCCTGGGCGCGCGGCCAGTGGCCATTCAGATTCCAATTGGGGCCGAAGCCAAGTTCCGCGGCGTAGTGGACCTGATCGAGATGCGCGCCATTCTCTGGCATGACGAGACGATGGGCGCGAAGTATGACGTCGAAGAAATTCCCGCGGACCTGCGCAAGAAGGCCGAAGCCTTCCGCATGCAGCTGATCGAGACCGTCGCCGAAAACGACGACGACATGCTGCACAAGTTCCTGGAAGGGGAGACGCCGACTCCGGAAGAGCTGAAGAAGGCCCTGCGCAGGGCAACGATCGACATGAAGGTCTTCCCCGTGCTGGCTGGATCCGCCTTCAAGAATAAGGGCGTCCAGACTTTGCTCGATGCAGTTGTCGACTATCTGCCCAGCCCGATCGATGTGCCTCCGGTCGAGGGCATCGATCCGGACGATCCGTCGGTTGTTCTCACGCGCGAAGCCAAAGACGATGCTCCGTTCTCGGCGCTGGGCTTCAAGCTGATCAACGATCCCTTCGGCAAGCTGGGCTTCATCCGCGTCTACTCAGGCGTTCTGAAGACCGGTGATACGATTCTGAATCCGCGTACACGCAAGACCGAACGCGTAGGCCGCCTGGTGAAGATGCATGCTAACAAGCGTGAAGACATCACTGAGATCTACGCCGGCGACATTTGCGCCTGTGTGGGCCTCAAGGAACTGAAGACCGGCGATACGCTGTGCGCGCCGCAGCATCCGGTCGCGCTGAGCGCGATTGATTTCCCCGAGCCGGTGATCTCGGTTGCTGTCGAGCCAAAGACCAAGGGTGACCAGGAGAAGATGGGCCTGGCGTTGGCAAGACTGGCCGACGAGGATCCGACCTTCAAGGTTCGCACCGACGAAGAGTCCGGCCAGACCATCATCAGCGGCATGGGCGAACTGCACCTCGAGATCCTTGTCGACCGCATGAAGCGCGAGCACAAGGTCGAGGCCAATGTCGGTGAACCGCGCGTGGCTTTCCGCGAGACGATCCGCAAGCCCGCCGAGGCGGAAGGCAAGTATATCCGTCAGACCGGTGGCTCGGGCAACTACGGCCATGTCAAGATCAAGCTGGAGCCGAACGAGCCGGGCAAGGGCTACGAATTCATCGACGCGATCCGCGGCGGTGTGGTTCCGAAGGAATACATCAAGCCGACCGAGCAGGGCATTCGCGAAGCGTCGCACAACGGCGTGCTGGCTGGCTACGAGATGGTTGACTTCAAGGTCACCCTCTTCGACGGCAGCTACCACGAGGTCGACTCGAACGAAATGGCCTTCAAGATTGCCGGATCGATGGCATTCAAGGAAGCCGCGAAGAAGGCAAGCCCGGTACTGCTCGAGCCGGTGATGGCCGTCGAAGTCACGGTGCCGGAAGAGCACATGGGCACAATCATCGGCGATATCAACTCGCGCCGCGGCCGCATCGAGGGCATGGAGCACTCGGGCGGATCGCAAGTGATCAAAGCGATGGTGCCGCTCAAGGAGATGTTCGGATACGTGAATGATATCCGCTCATCGACGCAGGGCCGCGCTTCCTACACCATGCAGTTCGCGCGTTACGAAGAGGCTCCCCGCATGATTTCGGAAGAGATCATCAGCCGGAATCAGGGTAAATAAAACAAGCTGAGCGTTTGTTTTTGACAAGTTTAGATATAGCGGGTCCGGTGGGCCCGGAACATTAGAGCAGCACCGAAGGGAACGAGAGAGGGGCAAGTATGGCGAAGGAGAAATTTGATCGTTCGAAGCCGCACGTGAATGTGGGGACGATCGGGCACATTGATCACGGGAAGACGACGTTGACGGCGGCGATCACGAAGGTGTTGTCGAAGCACAATCCGAACAACAAGTTCCGTTCGTTCGACACGATTGACAACGCGCCCGAGGAGCGGGAGCGCGGTATCACGATAGCGACGGCGCACGTGGAGTACGAGACCGCGAAGCGCCACTATGCGCACGTTGATTGCCCGGGTCACGCCGACTACATCAAGAACATGATTACCGGGGCGGCGCAGATGGACGGCGCGATCCTGGTGGTTGCCGCGACCGACGGCCCGATGCCGCAGACCAAGGAGCACGTGCTTCTGGCCCGCCAGGTGGGCGTGCCCTACATCGTGGTGTTCCTGAACAAGTGCGATGCGGTTGAGGATCCGGAGCTGATCGACCTGGTGGAGATGGAAGTGCGGGAGCTTCTGTCGAAGTACAACTTCCCGGGCGACGATGTGCCGGTGATCCGCGGTTCGGCGCTTGGTGGATTGAACGGCGAAGCGCAGTGGGAAGCCAAGATCGACGAGCTGATGGATGCGGTGGACGCGAATGTTCCGCTGCCGGCGCGTGCGATTGACCAGCCGTTCCTGATGCCGATCGAAGACATCTTCTCGATCTCGGGCCGCGGCACAGTAGTGACGGGCCGTATCGAGCGGGGCAAGGTGAAGGTGGGCGAGGAAGTGGAGATCGTCGGCTTCCGCGAGACCCGCAAGACCGTAGTCACGGGCGTCGAGATGTTCAAGAAGCAGCTGGACGAGGGCTTGGCTGGCGACAATGCGGGCCTGCTGCTGCGCGGCATTCCGAAGGAAGACGTGGAGCGGGGGATGGTTCTGGCCAAGACGGGCTCGATCACGCCGCACACGAAGTTCAAGGGCGAGATCTATGTGCTGTCGAAGGAAGAGGGCGGCCGTCACACGCCGTTCTTCAATGGCTACCGTCCGCAGTTCTACTTCCGTACGACGGACGTGACCGGATCGGCGAAGCTTCCTGAGGGCACGGAGATGGTGATGCCGGGCGACAACATTTCGCTGGAGATTGAGCTGCACACTCCGGTAGCGATGGAAAAGGGCCTGCGCTTTGCGATTCGGGAAGGCGGACGCACGGTAGGCGCCGGTACAATCACCGAGATTCTGCAGTAACTGTGGGTTGAGCGATCCGGAGGCAATAGTCTCCCGATTGCAGAAAGATTGATGACGATGGTTGGACAAAGAATTCGCATCCGGCTCAAGGCTTATGACTACCGGGTGCTCGACACTTCGACGGGTGAGATCGTAGACACCGCGAAGCGTACGGGCGCGCAGGTGGCGGGGCCGATTCCGTTGCCGACGGTGAAGAACAAGTATTGCGTGCTGCGTTCGCCGCACGTCGACAAGAAATCGCGTGAGGCTTTTGAGATCCGCACGCACAAGCGGCTGATCGACATCCTCGAGCCCACCCAGCAGACAGTGGACGCGCTGATGAAGCTCGATCTGCCCGCCGGTGTGGATGTCGAGATCAAGGCCTTCGAGAAATAGGGCTGGGCGGGGCTGGCCGTCCAGGCACACGCGGCTTTGCCGCAAAACAAAGCCTTCAGTGACTGCGGAAATCGCGCAGGCATGATGGGGAGAGAAAGACATGGCAGTTACAGGGATTCTGGGCAAGAAGATCGGCATGACGCAGGTGTTCGATGAGAAGGGTGAAGTTCACCCCATCACCGTCCTGCAGGCTGGCCCGTGCGTGATTACGCAGTTGAAGACCGCAGCGAAGGATGGCTATGACGCCGCGCAGATCGGCCTGGTTGAGTTCGTAAAGGCCTCGAAAGTGACCAAGCCGCAGGCGGGACACTTCGCCAAGAATGATGTTCCTCCGGTGCGGATGATTCGGGAGGTCGAGATCGAGACCGAGACCAAGCCAGCCGAGGACGGCGCGTCGAATGGCAGCGTCAAGGCCGGCGACAAAATTCTCGTCGATATCTTCTCGGACGAGAAGTACGTCGATGTGATCGGCACCAGCAAGGGACGCGGCTTTGCCGGCGTCATTCGCCGCCATCACTTTGGGGGCGGACCGAAGTCGCACGGACACATGTTCCAGGTGCAGGGCTCGATCGGCGCTTCGTCATTCCCGTCGCGAGTGCTTCCGAATACGCGCATGCCGGGGCACATGGGCGTGGATCGCGTAACGGTTCGCAACTTGCGCATTCGCGGCATCGACCTTGACGAGAACCTCCTGATGGTTGAAGGAGCGGTTCCGGGTCCTCGTGATGGATACGTACTGATTTCGAAGGCCAAGGCTCCGCCGCGCGAGCGCCGTGGCTTTGCTGGTGGCGGCACGGTCGATCCGCTGAAGGCTTCGAAGAAGGCTTCGGCCAAGAAGAAGTAGGCGCTGGCGGGGACTGCGCGTCCGGCGATACGCGCCCTGACGGGCGCACAAGATGTGGAGTCGGAGCAGGTGCTCCGGCTCGAAAGAGAAGACGATGGCAAACATTGACATTTTGGATCTCGGTGGACAGAAGGTAGGCTCGCTTGAGCTGGCCGACGAAGTCTTTGCTCCGAGTCAGGTGAACGAGTCGCTGCTGTGGGAAGCGGTGAAGCATTATCGTGCTGCGCTCCGCCAGGGAACGGCGGCCACGAAGAACCGCAAGCTTGTGTCGGGTTCGGGCAAGAAGCTGTGGAAGCAGAAGGGTACCGGCCGCGCACGTATCGGTTCGGTGCGTTCGCCTCTGTGGCGGCATGGCGGTACCGTTCATGGGCCGCAGCCCCGCTCGTATGACTATGCATTTCCACGCAAGAAGCTGATGGGTGCGCTGCGCTCGGCCTTGGCCGCGAAGTTGGCGGATGGCAAGCTGATCGTGGTCGAGAGTCTCGATCTCAAGGAGCCCAAGGCAAAGCTGTATCGCCAGGCGCTGAACAAGCTTGAAGCGAAGCGGACAGCTCTGCTGGTCGAAAGCGGCAAGGAAGTCAGCCAGGCGCTGATCCTGGGATCGCGCAACCTCGAAGGCGTTGAGCTGGTGCTAAACAACGAGGTGCATCCCTACGATCTTCTGCGTTACGAGCGCGCGATCTTCTCGCGGCCGGCGATTGAGGGCCTGCAGGAGTCGCTGAAGAAGACAGTTTCGAAGCGTAAGAAGGCGGAGGTTGCCTGATGCCGACGACATTTAACGTAATTCGCCGCCCCCTGATCACTGAGAAAGGCCTCACCGCGAAAGAAGCCGAAGGCACGCTGGTGTTTGAAGTCGCTTCGAAGGCGACTAAGACCGAGGTGAAGCAGGCGGTCGAGCTGCTGTTCAAGGTGAAAGTTGCCGGAGTTCGCACCGCGAACCACGCCGGCAAGGAGCGCCGCAGAGGCAAGTTTGCCGGCTATCGTCCCGACTGGAAGAAGGCATATGTGCGCCTGAAGTCGGGCGAGAAAATGCCGGACTATGTGAACAATCTCTAGGGATAGCCACTAGGGATTAGCAAGAGATTTATCGGATCCGGTGATGTTTGCCGGGCGAACGCGGGTGAAAGCGGCCTGTGGGGTAGAGAGAAGACACGATGCCGATTAAGACATATCGACCGATGACACCGTCGTTGCGGTTCAAGACCACGCTGGTCAACGACGAGATTACGACGGACAAGCCGTACAAGCCGCTGCTGGTCATCAAGCAGCGCACGGGCGGGCGGCGCAACTCGGGCGACATGACCATCCGCCACCACGGCGGCGGTCACAAGCAGAAGCTGCGCCTGATCGACTTCAAGCGCGACAAGTTCGGAGTTCCCGGGCGCGTTGCGACGATCGAGTACGATCCGAACCGCTCCTCGCGCATTGCCCTGATCAGCTACGCGGACGGCGACAAGCGCTATATCCTGCAGCCGCTCGGGCTGAAGGTGGGTCACAAGGTGATGAGCGGGCCCGAAGCCGACATTCTGATCGGAAACGCTCTGCCCCTGAAGAACATCCCCGCCGGCACGATGGTGCATAACGTGGAGCTTCGTCCGGGCAAGGGCGCGCAGATGGTTCGCTCGGCCGGCTCTTCGGCACAACTGGTCGCCAAGGAAGGCGATTACGCGCTGCTGAAGCTGCCCTCCGGCGAGACCCGCAGGGTTCTCATCGATTGCATGGCGACGATCGGCCAGGTGGGCAACACGGACCACGAGAATGTCTCGATCGGCAAGGCGGGACGCAATCGCTGGAAGGGCATCCGCCCGACCAACCGCGGCGTTTCGATGAACCCGGTGGATCACCCGCATGGCGGCGGTGAAGGCAAAACTTCCGGCGGCCGTCATCCTGTGACGCCGTGGGGCCAGCCGACTCGCGGATACAAGACGCGCAACAATAAGCGGACCGATGCATTCATCGTGAGCCGTCCGAAGAAGTAAGCAGACCAGCGATTAGGGATTAGGGATTAGATATGGCACGGTCGACAAAAAAAGGTCCTTTCATTGATGGGCACCTGATGGTCAAGATCACAGCGTTGAACCAGGCAAACGATAAGAAGGTTGTGCGTACCTGGTCGCGCCGGTCTACCATCCACCCGGACATGGTGGGTCACACAATTGCGGTGCATAACGGCAAGAAGTTCGTGCCGGTGTATGTGACGGAGAATATGGTAGGCCACAAGCTGGGCGAGTTTGCCGCGACGCGCACATTCAAGGGACACTCGGCCAAGGCTGCGGAGACAACGGCGAAGCCGAAGTAAGCGAAGCCGGGAGCGCTACTAAAGAGCTCTCGAATAGAGGATTTGGCAATGCAAGTGGAAACACGGGAATTCACAGCTCAGGCGCGATTCCAGCGCGTCTCGCCGCAGAAGGCGCGGTTAGTGCTGGATCTGATCAAGGGCCAGACCGTTGAGCAGGCGCTGAACACGGTAGCGTTCACCAAGAAGGGCGTAGCTCCCATGGTCGAGAAGGTGCTACGTTCGGCGCTGCAGAACGCGAACTACCTGAGCCAGGAGCAGGGGCTCGATGTGGACGTGGACAACCTCTACGTCAAGTCGGCGATCGCCAACGACGGGCCACGCATGAAGCGCATCCGCCCGGCTCCGATGGGCCGTGCGTACCGCTATCAGCGGAGGCTCTCGCACATCGTGATATCGGTTGCGGAGCGCGTGGACGGAAATCGTTCAAGCCTGGTCACGAAGGTTGAGGACGAGCAGGCCGCGCCAAAGGTGAAGAAGGCTGCGACGAAAAAGGCTCCGGTAAAGAAGGCTCCCGCAAAGAAAGCGGTCGCAAAGAAGCCGGCGAAGAAGAGGGCTGTGAAGTAGGTAGGTTTAAGGGGAAATTATGGGACAGAAAGTCCATCCTTATGGATTTCGGCTCGGGATCAACAAGCCATGGCGCTCGCGCTGGTTCGTTGAGCGCGACTATGACAAGCTGCTCATTGAAGATGTGAAGCTCAAGAAGGAGCTTAAAGAGAAGCTCAAGGCGGCCGGCGTCAGCTCGGTCGAGATCGAGCGTCCGGGCAACAAGCTGCGCATCATCATCCGCACCGCGCGTCCGGGCATCATCATCGGCCGCAAGGGAGCGGAGATCGATAAGCTGAAGGTCGACCTGCAGAAGCGCACAAATCGCGACGTCTTTATCGACATCCTCGAGGTCAACAAGCCGGAGCTTGACGCACAGCTTGTGGCCGAAAGCATTGCGCTGCAACTGGAGAAGCGTGTTGGCTTCCGCCGCGCGATGCGTAAGGCTGTTGATTCAGCGCTTCGGTTCGGCTGCAAGGGTATCAAGGTTCGCGTGTCGGGCCGCCTGAACGGGAATGAAATCGCGCGCTCGGAGTGGTATCTGCAGGGCCGTCTGCCGCTGCACACGCTGCGCGCGGATGTCGATTATGGTTTTGCCGAGGCGCACACGACTTACGGGATCATCGGCGTGAAGACCTGGATCTATCGCGGAGATATTTACCAGCAGAAGCGGCGCGAGCCGCAGGCCGCGGTCGGAACGTCGGTGTTCTAAAGGCAGCTTTAGCTGTCAGCCTCCAGCCTCTAGCTTGATGGAAGCGAAGATTGGAGGGCGAAGTGGAAGTTTGGTTGAGCCAAAGACTGAGCTAATAGCTAAAGGCTAATAGCTGGAAGCTGTTTGAGGGTTTCATTATGTTGATGCCAAAGAAGGTCAAGTTTCGCAAGCAGCAGCGCGGCCGCATGCGCGGCAAAGCGTGGCGCGGAAGCGAGCTTTCGTTCGGCGATTATGGCCTGAAGGTCATGGAGTGCGGATATATCACCGACCGGCAGATCGAGGCCAGCCGTGTGGCCATGACGCGCTTCATCAAGCGCGGCGGCAAGATCTGGCTGCGTCTTTTTCCCGACAAGCCGGTGACCAAGAAGCCGGCTGAAACCCGTATGGGTAAGGGCAAGGGCGCTCCCGATCATTGGGTTGCGGTGGTTCGTCCAGGCAAGGTGCTCTTCGAGATGGAAGGCGTGACCCCGGAGATGGCGCAGGAAGCAATGCGCCTGGCCGCTCACAAGCTTCCGCTGAAGACGCGCTTTGTACAGCGCCATGACGTAAAGGTCGTCGCAGCGGCGAAGTAGGTTTGATTCAAGGGATACGAGGGGCCGCATAAGACCCCGAGTCCCGGAGAGAAGAGAAATGGAACTCGAAAAGATTCGTAACTTCGGCGATAACGAGCTGATCACGGAAGAGAAGAAGGCCGCCGAGCAGTTGTTCCGGCTGCGCTTCCAGATGAAGCTCGGCCAGAACGAGGGCGTAAAGAAGCTCCGTGGCCTGAAGAAGGACATCGCCCGCATCAAGACCGTCGCGCGCGAGCGCCAGCTCGGCATCAACGGCGAGAAGGTGCAGGCTGAGCCGGTCGTGGCCAAGGCCGCTGCAACAAAGGCGAAGAAGACCAGCTCGAAGAAGAAGGAGGCTCGCTAAGTTATGGCTGAAGCCGTGAAGACAGCAACTGAGGGCGCTCCGCAGTCGCGCCGCAATGAGAAGGTCGGCCAGGTGGTCTCGACCAAGATGCAGAAGACCATCGTGGTTGAAGTCGAGATGCGCAAGGCGCACCCCAAGTACAAGCGCGTGATGAAGACCAACAAGAAGTTTTACGCGCACGATGAGCAGAACACGGCGCGGGTGGGCGATATGGTTCGCATCCGCGAGACACGGCCGCTGAGCAAGCTGAAGCGCTGGAATCTCGAAGAGATTGTCCGCCGCTCGGCGCTCGCGCAGGTCGAGGATGCAGCCGCAGACGTCCAGGCATAAAGGGCGCGAAGAAGGATTGAGGAGAAAGAGCTATGGCAGTGCAAATGAGAACCATGCTCGAGGTTGCCGATAACTCCGGCGCCCGGAAGCTGCAGATGATCCTTCCGCTGGGCGGAGCGAGCGGCAAGAAGGCCGGTTTGGGCGATGTAGTTACCGCAGCGGTGAAAGAGGCCGCGCCTGACGGGCAGGTAAAAAAGGGCAAGGTGGTGAAGGCGGTGATCGTGCGGACACGCAAGGAGCACCGGCGCCGCGACGGCACCTATATTCGCTTTGACTCGAACGCCGCTGTGCTGATCAATGAGGCCGGCGAGCCAGTTGGAACTCGCGTCTTCGGGCCGGTTGCCCGCGAGCTGCGTGAGAAGAAGTTTCTGAAGATTGTTTCGCTCGCTCCAGAGGTTCTGTAAGGACAGGAGCAGCAGAGGGAAGATTATGAGCCTGAACATACAGCGCAACGACCGTGTGGCGGTGATCTCCGGCGCGGACCGCGGCAAACAGGGACGCGTGTTGAGCGTGTTGCCGGACAAGAATCGCATTCTGGTTGAGCATGTGCGGATGGTGAAGAAGAATGTCCGCCCCAATCCGCAGCGGAACATCAAGGGTGGCATTGCCGAGCAGGAAGCCCCGATTCATATCTCGAATGTGCTTCTGGTCTGCCCGGACTGCGGGCCCACGCGGATCGGCCACAGGTTTGAAGGCGACACGAAGGTGCGTGTCTGCCGGAAGTGCGGCAACACAATCGCCGCAAAGTCGAAGAAGAAATAGGACTGGCCGTCCAGGCGAACGCGCCCTCGGCGCCAAACCTGACGACAAGCCCGATTGAGCAAAGCCCGATTGAGCACACTCCGTAACGGTATACGGCCTCGTAGTTTGACGGACACGGAGCCACTCCGAGCCCGGAGAGAAGGAACAGAGAGAGATGGCAGCAAGACTCAAAGAGAAGTATCAGAAGGAAATCAAGGCGTCGCTCCAGAAGGAGCTGGGTCTCGAGAATACGATGGCAGTGCCGCGATTGGAGAAGATCGTCGTAAATATGGGCCTCGGCGAAGCGACGCAGAACTCGAAGATGCTCGATCCGCTCGTTGCCGATCTGGCCGCAATCGCTGGGCAGAAGCCGGTGACCACGCGCGCCAAGAAATCCATCGCCGCCTTCAAGGTTCGCGAGGGCATGCCGATCGGAGCGATGGTTACCCTGCGCGGCGATGCGATGTATGAGTTCCTCGACCGCTTGATCGCGATCGCGCTGCCTCGTGTGCGCGACTTTCGCGGAGTTTCGACAAAGAGCTTTGACGGCCGCGGCAACTACACACTGGGCATTCGCGACCAGCTGATCTTTCCCGAAATCGACTACGCGAAGGTCGACAAGCTGAAGGGAATGAACATCACGATCGTGACTACGGCCAAGGACGATAATTCGGCGCGCGCGCTGCTCAAGCAGTTCGGCATGCCGTTCCGCCAGGCCGCCTAAGCCACGCGAGATAAGGACTGAAGAGAGATATGGCAACCACTGCAAAACGAGTGAAAGACGCCCGCAAGCCCAAGTTTTCGAGCCGGCAGCATAACCGTTGCAAGCTCTGCGGACGCCCCCGCGCCTACCTGCGAAAGTTCGGCGTATGCCGCCTGTGCTTCCGCCAGTTGGCTCTGAAGGGCGAGATACCCGGCGTCGTCAAGTCCAGCTGGTAAGGACTGACCCCCCGGCCAACGCGCATTGATGTGCGCATAACAAGTTGATCGAAGGCGATAGCCGAAGATCTTAACCATTCCCGCTGGTTCTCTTCCGCGAGGGAGAGCGAACGGGGGATGAAGGAGAAACGATGAGTTTGACCGATCCAGTAGCAGATTTTCTGGCGCGTATTCGCAATGCAATCCGTGCGCGTCACCAGAAGCTGGATGTTCCGGCCTCGAAGCTGAAGACCGAAATTGCCCGCATTCTCAAGGAAGAGGGCTACATAGCGAACTACAAGCCGACCGAAGAAAACGGCCGCAACGTCCTTCGTGTGTACCTGAAGTATGGCTCGAACAACGAGGCTGCTATCCGTGACCTCGCCCGTGTCTCTCGTCCCGGCTGCCGCGTTTATGTCGGCCGCGATGAGATCAAGCGCGTTCAGGGTGGACTGGGCATCAGCATCCTCACCACGCCACGTGGCGTGATGACGGGACGCCAGGCGCGTCGCGAAGGTGTTGGCGGCGAGATCCTCTGCGAAGTCTGGTAGTGCCTCGCGCACGGAGAGACGCGCCATTCTTGCCGGTGCATAAAGGTTTTGGCCACGCCGTTGGTATGGAATAAGAGTCGGAATTGGGCAGAAAGTTGCCCCGGGCTGCAGTGGAACGACGAAAGTCGGGACTCGCAAGCCACAAAAGGATTCGAAGTATGTCGCGTATTGGAAAGAAGCCGATTCCGCTGCCGAGCGGAGTGAAGTACACGGTTCAGGGCAACGCGGTCGTCGTCGAAGGTCCCAAGGGCAAGGTTGAGCAGGTGATTCCTGCCGGCATCAAGCTTGAGACCAAGGACGGCCAGGTTCACGCAGTCCGCGAGGATGACTCGCAGTCCGCGGTTCATGGTCTGACTCGCGCGCTCGTCTCGAATGCTATCGAGGGCGTGACCAAGGGGTGGTCGAAAGATCTCGACATTGTCGGCATTGGCTACCGCGCTGAGCTGAAGGGAAAGAACACTGTGGTTTTCACCCTCGGCTACTCGCACCAGATCGAGTTCCCGCTCCCGACCGGCATAACGGCGGTCGTCGATCCCAAGCAGACCCGGGTGACCATCTCCGGCATCGATCGCCAAAAGGTGGGACAGGTTGCTGCGGATATGCGCTCGCTGCGCAAGCCCGATCCGTACAAGAACAAGGGCGTGCGTTACTCGGACGAGAAGTTGAAGAAGAAGGTCGGCAAGACCGGAGCGAAGTAGTCGTTAGTTAAAACCGAACCGGGCCGCAGGGCGGCTCCGCTGTTAGGAAGGAAGAACAGATGATTCCGCAAAGAAAGAGAAACGAGATTCGCCAGCGGGTGCACGACCGTATCCGCACAAAGGTTCAGGGGACGGGGGAGCGGCCGCGTTTGAATGTTTATCGCTCGCTCAATCACATCTACGCCCAGGTGATCGATGATTCGCAGGGTGTGACGCTGGTTTCGGCCTCGACGGTCGCGGCAAAGGTAAAGACGGGCGGCAACGTGTCGGCTGCGAAGGAAGTGGGCAAGCTGATCGCCGAGCGCGCGAAGGAAAAGGGTATTAAGAAGGTGGTCTTCGATCGCGGCGGGTATCTCTATCACGGCCGCGTGAAGGCGCTGGCGGACGCGGCCCGTGAAGCCGGTCTGGAGTTTTAAAAGCAGGGTATAGGGCTTAGGAAACAGGGTGCAGCCCTGTTCCGGCTCAGAAGGAATCAGGAAGCGAATGGCAACACTGAAGAAGAAACTGGATGCCGGACAGTACAACCTGAAGGATCAGGTGGTCGCAATTAACCGTGTTACCAAGGTGGTCAAGGGCGGCAAGAACATGTCGTTTGCGGCGCTGGTCGTGGTTGGCGATCCCGGCGCAGGCGTGGTCGGTTACGGTTCGGGCAAGGCCAAGGAAGTGCCACAGGCGATCCGCAAGGGCATCGAATCGGCGAAGAAGAATCTTGTCCGCGTCAATCTGACGGAGACGACGATTCCTCACCAGGTGCTGGGCCGTTTCGGCTCAGGACAGGTGATGCTGAAGCCGGCCCCTGAGGGAACGGGCGTGATAGCCGGCGGCGCGGTGCGCGCGGTGATGACCTCGGCGGGTGTGCAGAACGTGCTGACCAAGAGTATCGGCTCGGCGAATCCGCACAACGTGATCAAGGCAACCTTCGACGCGCTGGTGCAGCTACGCGATCGGGGCGAAGTAGCAGCGATCCGCGGCAAGCAGGTGCAGGAGCTATAGTCATGGCGGAAACTCAAAAGATCAAGATTCAGTATTTCCGGTCGATGATCCAGGCGCCGGTCAAGCACAAGAGAGTCGTTAAGGGCCTGGGCTTTACACGGCTGAACCAGATTGTCGAGCGCGAGGATACGCCGTCGATCCGCGGTATGGTGCGGACGATCTCGCATCTCGTGCGAATCGTGGAGAACTAGCCGTTCAGGCAAACGCGCCTGTCGGCGCAAAAACAAAAGCGAGTCGGTTGAGCCAGAATCATCCGGCGTTAAGCGAGGAAATCATGGATTTATCGAAACTCAGGCCGCCTAAGAACGCCAATCGTGGGCGCAAGCGCATCGGACGCGGCATGGGCTCCGGCCACGGCAAGACTTCTACCCGCGGACATAAAGGACAGGGCTCCCGCTCCGGTTCAAGCCTCATGCGTGGCTTTGAGGGCGGTCAGATGCCACTGCATCGCCGCCTGCCCAAGCGCGGATTCACGAACATTTTCCGCACCGAATATACCGTGCTGAATCTTGACCGTCTGGTCTCTCTGGATGAGAAAGAGCTGACGCTCGAGGCCTTCCAGGCGAAGGGTTATCTTAAGCGGCGCGGCGAACTGCTGAAGATCCTCGGCAATGGCGAATTGACGACGGCGATCACAGTGCATGCGCACAAGTTTTCCAAGACCGCGCAGGAGAAGATCGAGAAGGCCGGCGGCAAAGCAATCGTAGTCGGCTAACGTTTCGCGAATGCCTGGCTCCCGACAGGGAGCCAGGCATTATGATTGGAAGCAGTACCCATGTTTGAGAAATTCGCGAATATCTTCCGCATCCCCGACCTACGCAAGCGTGTGCTGTTCACAATGGCTATGCTGGCCGTTTACCGGCTAGGCGGCCACATCCCCACGCCCGGCGTGAACACGCAGGCACTCGAGGCATTTTTCAACTCGCAGAGCGGCTCGTCGCTCGGGCTGGTGGACATGTTTAGCGGAGGAAATCTTCGCCGCCTGACCATCTTTGCGCTCGGGATCATGCCGTACATTACGGCGTCAATTATCTTTCAGCTGCTCACGGTGGTTTATGAGCCACTGGCGCGCCTCCAGAAGGAAGGCGAGCTGGGCCGGCGCAAGATCACGCAGTGGACGCGCTATCTGACGGTAATTCTGGGCGTAGTGCAGTCGGCTACGATCGCCATTGCACTGTCTCACGCCCAGGGCGGAATGGTGCTGAACCCGGGGCCGGAATTCATCCTGATGACGGTACTGACTCTGACCGCGGGTACGGCATTCATCATGTGGCTGGGCGAGCAGATTACGGACCGCGGCATCGGCAACGGGATGAGCCTGTTGATCTTCGCCGGTATCGTCGTCGGGCTGCCCCGCGCCGTCGCCGAACTGGTGGATACGGCCAAGACCGAGAAGTTCGGAGCCTTTACTGTTCCAGCGCTGATCCTGCTTGTGGTTGCGATGATCGCCGTTGTGGCCTTCATCGTGTTCGTAGAGCGCAGCGAACGCCGAATTCCGGTGCAGTACGCCAAGCGGATCGTGGGACGCCGTCTGATGGGCGGGCAATCGACCCACTTGCCCCTCAAGGTCAACTCCGGTGGCGTGATGCCGGTCATCTTCGCGGCCTCCGTACTCTCCGCTCCGCTGCTCTTCTCGCAGGCTACGATTGTGCGCAACAGTGCTAGCCTTACCCATATTTTCGAGTGGCTCCGTCCCGGTGAGCCCTGGTATGAGCTCATCTACATGGTGGCGATTGTCTTTTTCGCCTACTTCTATATTTCGATTGTCTTCCGTCCCGACGACATCGCCGACAACATGCGCAAGTACGGGGGATTCATCCCCGGTATTCGTCCCGGACGGCGCACCTCGGACTTCATCAACGACATCCTGACCCGCATCACGCTAGTCGGCGCGCTTTACCTGATCATCATCTCGATCATTCCCCAGTTGCTGATCAGTGGTATTCACCTCAACCACCTGTGGCTCATCGGAGGCTTTTTCGAGCATCTGCCACTCTGGGTGACGAACGGTCTCGGATTCAACTTCTACTTCGGCGGCACATCGCTGCTGATTGTGGTCGGCGTCGCGATGGATACGGTGAACCAAGTCGAGTCGCAGCTCATCATGCGCCATTACGAGGGCTTCTCGCCGCGTAGCGGGCGCATCCGCGGAAGGCGGGCCTGGTAAGTGGCTTTGTCCGCCGTTGCATCTACAAGTGGGACTCAGGAGGGTCTGAAGTTCACTCCGGGCCCCATTCTTCTGCTGGGTCCGCCGGGGGTAGGCAAGGGGACGCAGGCCCAGGAGTTAATGGCGTCCTGGGGCATTCCGCAGATCTCGACCGGCGATCTGTTTCGCGCCAACATCAGTCAGGGAACACCCCTTGGTTTATTGGCCAAGTCCATCCTAGACAAGGGAGAGCTGGTCTCCGACGATCTGGTCAACAATATGGTCGCTGAGCGGCTCAAGGCTCCCGACACGGCCGGCGGATATATTCTGGACGGCTTTCCGCGCACTTTGGTGCAGGCCGATTGGCTCGACCAGCACCTGGCGGCTACTCCGAACTCGTTGCCGGTGATTGCTGTGAGCATCGAAGTCAGTTATAATCAATTACTGCGCCGTATTACCGGCCGGCGCATCTGTCCCGTCTGCAAGACGAGCTACAACATCTACTTGCAGCCACCGAAGGTCGACGAGGTATGTGACCTGGACGGTACGCCCCTGACGCGGAGATCGGACGACACCGAAGAGGTTTTCGAGGAGCGGATGCGGGCTTACAACTCGCTTACGGCTCCGGTCGTGGAGCATTACCGTGCGCTGGGCCGATTTGCAGGGATAAACGGGGAACAGCCGGTGAACGCGGTGACCGCTGAAGTAATGCGGTCCGTTGTGCATTTGAGGAGTTAAGCAGTCCGATGCCGATCATGATCAAGACGCCGCAAGAAATCGAAAAGATGCGGCGCAGTGGCCAGGTGGTTCGCGAGGTGTTGGAGCACGTCCGCAAGCTTGTAAAGCCAGGCGCGACGACTCAGGATCTCGAGAATGCGGCGGCTGAGAAGATCAGGGAGTTAGGTGCGAAGCCGGCATTTAAAGGCTATCGCGGATATCCGTGCGTACTGTGCACCTCGGTGAACGAGGAAGTTGTGCACGGGATCCCGTCAGCGAATCGTGTGTTGCGCGACGGAGACATTGTTTCGATCGACACGGGCGTGATTATCGACGGCTATTACGGCGATTCAGCGATCACGGTTGCGGTGGGCGAAAAGGTCACACCCAAGATCAAGCGGCTGTTGGAAGTGACAGAGGCTTCCCTGCGGCGGGGTATAGAGGCGATCAAGCCCGGGGCAACGCTCGGCGACGTTGGAGCTGCTGTTCAGGAGACCGTTGAGGCTAACGGCTTCAGCGTTGTGCGAGAGTTTGTCGGGCACGGTATTGGGACACGCTTGCATGAGGATCCGCAGGTCCCGAATTACGGGATGCGCGGCCAGGGCCAGAAGCTCCGCGAAGGCATGGTGCTTGCGATCGAGCCCATGGTGAACGCGGGGAAACCGGATGTCCAGGTACTGAGCGACGGATGGACGGCGGTAACGCAGGACGGAAGTTTGAGCGCGCACTTCGAGCATACGGTTGCAGTGACAGCCGAGGGCGCGGTGGTTTTGACCCAGTAAAGTTATTGAGCAAAGCCGGCCCGAGAGCCGGCGGAATCAGGATGAGGTTTGTCGAAGGAAGACGCGATTGAAGTGATGGCAACGGTCGTCGAGACCTTGCCCAACGCGATGTTTAAGGTGGAACTCGAAAACAAGCACCAGGTCCTGGCGCATGTTTCGGGCCGCATGAGGAAGAATTTCATTCGTATCCTTCCCGGCGATCGGGTCGCGGTGGAACTGAGCCCATACGATCTGACGCGCGGGCGAATCGTCTACCGATACAAGTAGCTTTCAGCTGCTGGCTTCTGGCTTTTAGCTAAAGCGGCGGCAGACGAAAATGATGCGTCGCGGCCTGGATGAGGCGACGGAATGAAAAGCTAGAAGCTAATAGCTTAGGAGCTGGTTATATGAAGGTTCGTGCATCGGTAAAGAAGATTTGTGACAAGTGCAAGGTCATACACCGCCGCGGGGTGGTGCGTGTGATCTGCGAGAACTCGAAGCACAAGCAGCGCCAAGGATAGACTTGGCGCTGGTTCGGCTGCGAACCAACCGAGTCAGCCCGCCAAAAATCAGATTTTGGGGGCAGGGGCTAGTTAGCCGTAGAAAGGCTTGCGATGAACCCCGACTCAATCACCGCCGGAATCGATTCCGGCATAAACCGCTCCCGGCGGCGAAGCTTCCGAGAGCATTTAAGAAGGGCATCAGCATGGCACGTATAGCTGGCGTCGATCTGCCCCGCCAAAAGCAGGCTCGGATCGCGCTCACTTATATCTACGGGATCGGAAATCCGCGTGCGCTGCGCATCCTCGGAACCGCGAATGTCGACCCATTCAAGAAGGTTCAGGATCTCGGCGAAGACGAGGTTAACCGCATCCGACAGGTGATTGAGGCTGAAGGTGATGTTGAAGGCGATCTCCGCAAGGACGTCGGCATGCACATCAAGCGCCTCATCGATATTCAGTCCTACCGTGGATTGCGCCACCGCCGCGGCCTTCCCACACGCGGTCAGCGCACGCACACCAATGCGCGCACTCGTAAGGGTCCACGCAGGGGCACGGTAGCGGGCAAGAAGAAAGCGACGGCGAAGACCTAATGGCAAAAGCACAGCAGGGCGCTGCCGGAAAGGCCGCCAAGAACAAGAAGTTCAAGAAGCGCGAACGCAAGAATGTGCCGTACGGTCTGGTGTACATTCAGGCGTCGTTCAACAACACCATCGTGACCATCACCGACGGCAAGGGCGACACTATTTCCTGGAAGAGCTCGGGCTCGCTCGGCTTCCGTGGGTCGCGTAAGGGCACTCCGTTCGCCGCGCAGCAGGCGGCCATCAACGCCGCCAACCAGGCGCGCGATCATGGTTTGCGCTCGGTGGATGTACGTGTCAGCGGTCCAGGATCAGGCCGTGAGTCAGCTGTGCGTGCGCTGGCTGCTGCCGGCATAGAGGTGCGGTCGATTCGCGACATCACCCCGATTCCGCACAACGGCTGCCGTCCGCCAAAGCGCCGCAGGGTGTGAGTGAATTAGCAGATGTCCGTTGATCGTCCTCGGTCCGTGATTGATCACTGGTAACAGGGGACGAACGACGGTAGACTAATACAGATGGACCGGGACGAAGCGCTTGCCAGCGCGTAAACCGGTCGGCCTCTGAAAGAATGCGTCCGGCACGAGTCCGGAACAGGAGATTGAATTGGCACGCTATACAGGAGCAGTCTGCCGCCTTTGCCGCCGCGAAGGCATGAAGCTTTTTCTAAAGGGCGCTAAGTGTTTCAGCGACAAGTGCGCGATCGAAAAGCGCAACTTCGCCCCCGGCCAGCACGGCCGCGACCGCAAAGCGAAGATCGTCGGCTACGGCCTGCAGCTGCGCGAGAAGCAGAAGGCAAAGCGCATTTATTTCACGCTCGAAAGTCAGTTCCGCGAATACTACGAGAAGGCATCGCGCACACCCGGTGTCACCGGCGAGTTGCTGTTGCAGCAGCTCGAGCGGCGTTTGGACAACGTTGCGTTCCGCCTCGGTTTTGCAAGCTCGCGCCGTCAGGCCCGCCAACTCGTCCGTCACGGCCACGTCGAGGTGAACGGCCGCAAGGTCAACATCCCCTCGTTCCAGGTCGGCGTGAATGACGAGATCAAGGTGCGTCCGAACAGCCAAAAGCTTGGCATTGTCGAGTCGGCGGGCGAGTTCGCCAGCCACAATCCGGCTCCTACGTGGCTTTCGGTCGACCACGCGAACCACTCGGGCAAGGTTCTGGCGCTTCCGAAGCGCGACGATGTCAACCTCCCAGTGAACGAACAGCTGATCGTTGAGCTTTACAGCAAGTAAGATTGGCCGTCTGGGCAATGGTGCTTAGCAGCGGACGGTGCGGCAGCCCATCTCTTCGCGATGAGCGGAACGATGGGACCAACAAAGTTGTAAGTAGCAGTAAATGGAGTCTGGCCGGAAGGGCGGTTGCCTGGACGGCCAGTCCAAATCTAACCAAATGGAGCAAACAGCGCAGCCGCTGCAAAATGCATCGCGGCGTCCGCTGCGCATGAGAGGCGAATCGATATGCTTTGGAGAGGATTTCAAAAACCCAAGCGTCTTGCAGTAGATGCGGAGACGCTCACCGAGAAGTACGGGAAGTTCAGCGCCCAGCCCTTTGAGCGCGGCTTCGGAACCACCATCGGCAATGCGCTGCGCCGCACGCTGCTCTCTTCGATCGAAGGCGCGGCTGTAACGGCCGTCAAGATCGAAGGCGTCCTCCATGAGTTCCAGTCGATCGCTGGAGTTGTCGAGGATGCGACCGACATCATTCTCAACCTGAAGCAGATCCCCTTCAAGTTGAATGGCGAGGGTCCGAAGGCGCTTTATCTGCGCGCTGACCAGCCAGGTATTGTCACGTCGGGCATGATCGAAGCCGACGGAGACGTGGAAATTCTCGACACGGATGTCTATATCGCCACAGTCAGCGAGGGCGGCAAGCTAGACATGGAAATGCGCTTGAAGCGCGGCCGTGGCTATATCTCCGCTGACAAGAACTTTGATTCCGATCTCGGCATCGGCTTCATTCCAGTGGACTCGGTTCACTCGCCTGTGCGCAAGGTGAACTACACGGTTGACGCTGCTCGTTTGGGCCAGATCACCGACTACGATCGGCTCACGCTGGAAGTGTGGACGAATGGGACGGTGCTCCCGGCCGATGCGGTAGGCCTCGCGGCGAAGCTGCTTAAGGATCACATGAGCATCTTCATCAACTTCGAGGAAGAGATCGAAGCCGAGAGCCATACCGAAGAAGGCCGCATGCAGCTTCGGAACGAGAATCTCAACCGCTCGGTCGAAGAGCTGGAGCTCAGCGTGCGCAGCTACAACTGCCTTAAGAACGCGAATATCCAGACGATCGGGGAGCTGGTGCAGAAGACCGAAGCCGAAATGCTGAAGACCAAGAATTTCGGCCGCAAGTCGCTGAACGAGATCAAGGAAATTCTCGCGCAGATGGGGCTGTCGCTCGGTATGAAGATCGACGAGCACGGCAATGCCGTTCCCGGACCGACCAGTGTGCTTCCGGCTGCAACTCTCGCTGCCAGCTATGGCCGCTTCGAGGACGATGAGGAAGACGAATTCAGCGACGACCTCGCAGCGCAGAACGAAACAGAGAACTTTTAGGGAACAGGGCAAAGGACTCAGGGCACCGGTCCTGAGTCCTGCCGCCCGAGGTTGAAATCAAATAATGGCGCAGGCTGCATGGCGCCGGGTGCTCGCCCTGAGCCCTGAGCCCTGAAACCCTGAGCCCTGATAAGAGAGAACCGCCATGCGTCATCGCAATGCAGGATACAAACTCGGACGCAACACAAGCCATCGCCGCGCGCTGTTGCGTAACCTGGTGACCTCAGTGTTTCTTGAGGACCGCGTCGAGACCACTATCACCAAGGCCAAGGCCGTGCGCCCGCACGTCGAAAGGCTCATCACTCTGGGGAAGAAGGGTGACGTGCATTCCCGGCGTCAGGCTCTGGCTTTCCTGCAGACCCGCGAAGCTGTCACGCGGCTTTTTGACACCGTAGCGCCGCGGTACGGCGACCGCAACGGCGGCTACTTGCGGATCGTTCGCACTGGCTGGCAGAAGGGTGACGGAGCCGAAAAGGCGTTTATCGAGTTGCTTGGAGCCGAGCAGGTGCTCGATGAGAAGCGCCAGAAGCGTGCCGAAGTCCGGGCCAAGCGCCGCGAGGAGCTGCAAAAGCAGATGGCCGAGCAGGAGCAGGCGGCCGAGGGCGGCGAAGAGCCAAAAGCCTAACATCTGGCCACTCCAGCCATGGAGCGCATCCTTCGGGGTGCGCTCGTTGTTTTTCTGGCCGCGAAATACTTTGGCTTGCCACGGAACCCCTGCTATCGTAGGGCCTGCCGAAATTCTTCTTTGCTATGCCAGCGGCCCGCTTTGACACTAGACCTCTGAGGAAATTCCACTGGTGGCGCTTTCAGCTCGTGCTGGCGGTGATTGCTGTCTGTGTCCGCCTGGTCCTGTGGGTCCTTCACATCCAGGGAAATTTCGGGGCCACGCTGGTCGGCACCTTCGTTACGGCCAATCTCTTCCTGGTCCTCGTTCTGCTCATCCAGCCGTACTTTGGGGGGCTGCCGCGCCAGCAGAAGTGGCTCTGGTATCTTCTCCTGCTCGTGCCCTTCGGCGGCTTGGCCAATCTTCTTTCCGAGATCCTTATCTATCTTCTCTTCATTCCACGCAGCGTGTCATTCTGGCAGTCCTATCAGGAGGACGCACCATTCGGCCTCATGATCACGCTGGTGGTCGGCATCACCGCCTTCGCCTTTGACGAGAGCCAGTCCCACCTCAAGGAGCAGAATGAGCGCCTTCAGAGTCAGGTTCAGCTTGGCCTGGTGGAAAGGCAAACACACCAGTCTGACCTGCAGCAGGCCCATGACATTCAGGTGCATCTGCTGCCGCGTGAAACTCCGCAGATCCCCGGCTATCAGATCGCATGCGCGTGGCAGCCGGCGCGCAGCGTGAGCGGCGACTACTTCGACGTGCTGGAGCTCGCAAAGGACAAGCTGGGTTTATGCATTGCCGATGTTTCCGGCAAAGGGATGGCGGCCGCCTTGCTCATGGCGAATTTGCAGGCCTCGGTCAAGGCCTTCACGCAAGACGGGCAGGCGTCCAACGAATCGCCCGCCGCACTTTGCGCCAAGCTCAACACGGCCCTTTCGAACAACATCGCGCCGGGCAGGTTTGTCACTTTCTTCTATGGGATTCTCGACAGCTCCACGCGTACCTTCAGGTATGAAAACGCCGGACACTGTTTGCCGCTGCTGGTTCATGCCGATGGAACCATCGACTTTCCGGCGGCATACAGTGGCGTGCTGGGCCTGTTTTCGCATTGGACCTACGCGGATCGCGAAGTTCAGCTTCGTTCGGGGGATGTGCTGATCCTGATGACCGATGGGGTCCTTGAGGCCTCCAACAAAGATGAGGAAGAGTTCGGATATCAGCGATTGATTACGGCGGTCGATGCGACCCGTGGTGACGGTGTCCACGCCATACGTCAGCGTATTCTGGCCGACGTTACGGCCTTTTGCTCGAACCATTTCCAGGACGATGCTTCGCTGATTGTAGTGACGGTGGACTGATTCGTAACAACAGTCGACTTATTTGGCCTGGACCTCAATCTTGTCCTTGATCGCAAAGTCTTTTGCGTGGCCGGGGACGACGATTTTTATACCCTTCGGCAAGTAGTGTCCGATCACATCAGGGTGTGCCCAGTCGAGCGTCCAGCCGTCCTCGATAGCCACGAGAGTGTACTGGCCGGGCACAACACGATTGAGCTGGAAGCTGCCGTCCGAGTCGCTCTGGTCGCGCCGGAACAGCTCGCGTTCGGCGCCCCGGTTCTGCGGCACCAGCAGGACCATGACCCCCGGTGCAGGCTTGCCTTCGCGCGCAGCGAAGCCGGTAATTGTGGCCGAACCCTGAACCAGGGTGGCGGAGATAGTCACGGGAGCGGTGCCGACCCTGATAACATTCCCTTCAGTGGATGCTCCGGTGGCGGTGAGATGAGTGACGGCGAGGGACGTGCCTGCCGCATCCACCCAGACTTCATAGTTGCCAGGAGGAACGCCGTGGATGGCGAACGATCCGTCGGGATCGACGCGCTCGCTGCCACCCGAGGGGCCATTTGAGGAACGCAGTGAAATATTCAGGCGGTCTGGAAGCTGTTCTCCAGAAGTCATAGCCACCTTGCCGGAAACGTCTGCCATGCCGTTTGCCTGCGAAAGGTCGATCCGCGCATCGCTTGCGGCATCGATGACGGTGGAGCGGCTGGAATCACCGCCGCCGTGCAATTCTACGGAGTAATGTCCCGGTGCGACACCGCTCAATTCGACGGTCGTGTCTCCATCGCTATCCGATTGCCGCCCTCTCCAGTCGTAGAACGTCGAAGTCGGCATCCCCTGCGCCTGGCCGAAGATCTCCTCTGTCAGCTGAGGCATGGCAAAGCCGCGACTCGCGGATGCCGGCACCTGCAGCGCTAAATGCACGGCGGGAACGGCATGCATCGTGAGGTTCACCTGGGCCTGGTCTCCCGCTTTCACTGGGATCGGCGTCGCCGAATCGGAATCGGTTACGTCAGCATAGAAGGTTGTTGGGTATGCCACGTCCAGCGGTGAGCGCTGCTCGTCCGGCCGCAGATTCCCTGTGGCGTCAAGTCTGGGCGGAGGCCGCGTTGCATACCAGGGAGTCGCCATCACGGCAACGTAGTAGTTTCCCGCGTCGAGGTGCGCGAACTCGTAGGCTCCGGTGTCATCGGTTGTCGTCGTTCCTCCGCGTACGACATTGCCGAGCCCGCTGCGCTGGTCTACGCGGAAAAGTGACACCCTGGCTTGCTGCACCGGATCGCCTGCGTCGTCCGATACCACGCCGCGGATCACAGCGCGCGGCGGAAGCCGGAAGATAAGGCCGTCGCTTTTGAGCCCTTCGCCCGTAACGATTGCGGTGGAATAGCCCTCGTGCTCGTCATAGGCCATGCCGATATAGCCGCGACGCGATGCTGAGAGGGAAAACTTACTTGCTGGCAGGTGCGTAAAGGTGAAATTCCCATTCTGGCCCGTTGTTGTCTCAGCAACCAGTGATTCTCCGGTGGCGTTATGCAGGCTCACATTCGCGCGGTCGAGCGGCTGTC
This sequence comes from uncultured Acidobacteriaceae bacterium, assembly GCA_963724375.1. Taxonomy (GTDB): domain Bacteria; phylum Acidobacteriota; class Terriglobia; order Terriglobales; family Acidobacteriaceae; genus Silvibacterium. The sequence goes on along the minus strand of CAVRUM010000005.1, from coordinate 168,720 downwards.
CGGTCAGAGCACTGACTACGACGCCACTGATTGAGTACGAGCCTGTGGTCTTTGGTGGCGGTGATGATTGTGTGTATCCCGGCGCGGCCGCTAGCGCCAGTGTTGCGAGCATCAGAGGCAGTGGCCGCGTCATTGCGCTTCCGTATCGCCGGTGTGCATGACGTTGATCTGCACGTGGGCCGAGCCACCCGCGTCCACCGTTGCCGTCTCGCCCATGCCGGCATATTTTGCCAGCCCTTCGGGAGTGTGAAAGTCGATCTCCTGTGGAGAATCAAAAGCGGCGACCCGATAAGATCCGGGCGTCAGGCCCGCAATGGTCACCTCACCTGTTGCCTGCCCGCCGCTCATCCTGATCGGCGCGGAGGATGGGAAGAGAGGAATCGCATAAACATAGATCTCGTGCTGCTCGCCGACAGACAAATTCGGCGACTGGCTTTCCTGTAGCCCGTTATCCAGCTGGGCTGTAATCGTGGCGCTATCGTCGCGCAGAGTGACGTCGATTGGAGCGACGCTAGCTCCCGCACCGACCACGAGCGGTTCGCGTGAAAGATCTGTGCTCCCGCTGGTAATCGAGCTGACATAGCCTTGGAAGGACGACGTCTCCACCCAGTAGCGGCCCGGGACCACGTTTTCGATCTCGAAGGAGCTTCCGTCGGTCGACCCGTCTGTAGGGCGCAGGCCACCCACACCGCCCATATGTCCGAAGAATTCGTCGACCGGGATCAGGGAAATGTTCAGCCCGGCGCCGGACGGCCCATTTGCAGGTGACCCGTCCGCAAGGAGCGCACCGCCCGTGTTGCCGGTGTTGCTGCTTGTGACCGCTCTTCGGATTGAAACCGGAATGGGGTGGAGAGGCACGAGCGCGAGGGGCAGGCCGGAAATCGGCGCTCCAGCCACGGTGAAATCTAGCCGCCCGTAAAGTTGAGATTCGCCTCGGTGGCGGCCCTCGAGAAAATAGCTTCCGTTCGGGAGGTTTGCCTCAGCTGTGCCGCGCTCAGCGTTAAAGCGTACAGGGATTCCGATCTGATGGCCGCTCGTGTCAAAAACCTGGAGATTCATACCGGGGCCGATATCGCGATTCGTAACGATAATGGTTACGGGATAGAACTGCTGGCGCGTAAGGATGAAGTCCGCCTGAGCATGCTGTCCCGCGGACAGGCTTAATACTCCCGCGGAAGAGATGTCTGGTACGCCGGGATAATAAGCCGCGGGATAGCCGTAGGCGGTGACTCCACGGGCGCCCGGTCCGTCCGTGTCGCGGGAGGGTGTTGTGTAGACGAGATAGTCTCCGGGATGCAGGCCGGTAATGCGGAAGATGCCTTCGCTATTGGTTCTCGCTGAGCTCTCCGTCATCCATTGCTGACGGCCGTTCAATGTGCGCCGGCGGTAGGCAATCACACGGATGCCGTCGGCCGGATCGGCCGTGGAAAGCGTCACCTGGCCGGTAATCACCGCCTCGGGAATCAGGTTGAACGTTAGCTGGGGAAGGTTCGGTCCAACCCGCACGGCGTGATTCGAAGCTTGTCCGCGTGAGCCATACCCGGGCCGTTTGACGGAGATCTGCGTCATGCCTTCGGGCAGGTTCAACTCAAAATTGCCATCGTTGTCGGTGAGGACCGCTCCCTGGTGAGAATCGACCAGAGCCCGCGCGACCGGTTGGTGTGTCACGCTGTCGAGGACAACTCCCTTGACCGGGTATAGCTGAGTGGCTTCGTTCGCAGAGTCCTGAGCGATGCAAGGCTGGGCGAGCGCCAGCCAGATGAGCGCCAGCGCACAAGCGAGCGTCCGGTTCCGGTTGAGCGCATCGAGCACCGAAGGAGACCTACCCCGTCATTTTCAGCGATCCCGCAGGAGGAGACAAATGTCGATCCTGCTGCTGTCCGCAATTTTGACTCCGCCTGACTCCCTCAGGTGAGCTTCCAGGACGAGCATTCCCGTTTGCTAGTCGCAGGCGAGAGCCAATTCGTCAGAGTCGAAGCTGTCAACAGCTGATACATCAGCCCGGATCGGACCGGCCTCGAAGAACCGCTCGACGGCTGCCAGCACCGCCTCGCCTGTCTTCGCCTCATAGATCGATTTGCGCAGGGCAGCACCTCCGGGGGCGCCATGCGTGAACCAGGAGGCGAACTGTTTCATCTTTCCTTGAGCTTCGGGATATTCGGCCTCGATCAGCATCTGGAAGTAAGTGCGGATCATGCGGTAGCGGTCAAGATCTGTCGGATCATCGTAGCGCCCTGTTGCCGTGTACTGCGCGATCTGCCGGAAGATCCAAGGATTTGCGGGGGCAGCGCGTCCGATCATCACTGCGTCACAACCGCTCTCGGCGACCAGAGTGCATGCATCCTCGGGAGTGCGTACGTCTCCGTTGCCGATGACGGGGATTTTTACCGCATCCTTCACGGCGGCGATCCACTCCCACCGGGCCTGCCCGGAGTAACCCTGTTCGCGTGTGCGTGCATGCAGAGCGACGGCGCTCAGGCCGGACTCCTCAGCGAGCCGCGCCAGTTCGACGCAAACGATCTGGCTATCGCTCCAGCCGAGGCGGAACTTCACCGTGAACGGGATACGTACCGAGGCGCGGACCGTCTCGAAGATGCGCCCAATCAGGGGCAGATCGCGGAGTAAGCCGCTGCCTCCATTGCACGAGACAACCCGCTTCGCGGGGCAGCCGAGATTCAGATCGACCATGTCGAAGCCGGTGTCCTCGGCGATCTTGGCTGCGTCTCCGAGGGTCGCCGGATTAGATCCAAAGAGCTGTGCCGATATCGGATGCTCATCGTCGTAGAAGGTGAGGTAGCGCTTGCGCTTGGACTCCCGCATCCGCGCCAGGCCGTCGGCGGAGGTGAACTCCGTCATGATGAGCCCGCAGCCGGATTGTTGATTCGTAACTTCGGTCTCTACGGAAGCGCTTCGGTCGGCGTCGGGAGCGAACAAACTGGCATTGCGAATGAAGCGGCGAAAGACCGTGTCGGTGACGCCGGCCATGGGCGCCAGTACCGTCGCCGGGGCGACCGTCACGTTGCCTATCTGGACAGACACCGGCACCCGCGCCTTCGCAGGCATCGCGTGCTCGACCGGATTGTCCCAGTTCTTCTTCATCGCACCCCCAAAAGGAAAGCCCCCGCTCGGCGGAGGCTTTCCTTTTGGGCCTTGAGCAGCGCTACTTGGCTGCCGTCTCCACCTTGGCGTACTTGCGGCGGAAGCGCTCGACGCGTCCCGCAGTATCGATGAGCTTCTGCTTGCCGGTGAAGAACGGGTGACAGCTCGAGCAGATTTCGACGTGGATGTCGCCCTTGTGAGTGGAGCGGGTTACAAAATGGTTCCCGCAGGCGCACATCACTCTGATTTCGTTGTAGTTAGGATGAATTCCTGTCTTGGGCATAATTGGCTTGAAACCTTTCCTGCAATCTTCTTATTCTAAGCGGATTTAAGCCTTTTCGCAATGAGACGCACTCGCTCGACATTCGATCTCAAGGCATGTTCTAGTGGATTCGCAAGCCAATCAGATCGCAGGGATCACGCTCAATGACCCGGTTCGGACTCTTCTTCGCAGCCTCGCTCGTAGCCTCCACTGCCATTGCTCAAACCACAGCCCAGACTGCTCCGCAGACGGACTCTAGCTATATCGATGCGAACGGCTCAGCGCACATCACCCGTGTGATCCCGGTACCGGACACCGTCAGCCCGGAGGCGCAGAAATCGCTGGCGCGGCAGGCGTCGGATGCGCCGCGTCCTGAGAGTCTTGCCGAGCGCCGGTCTCACACCGATGCTTGGCAGGCGCGGGCTGGAGAGGCTTCGAAGGCGGTCTATCCGGTGAACATCACCAAGGACACTATCGCGGGGGTTCCGGTACTGATCGTCATGCCTCCCACGATCGGGCCGGATAAGAGCGATCGCGTGCTCATCTGCGTGCACGGCGGCGGATTCAATTCCGATTCGGGCTCGCTGACCGAAAGCATTCCCATTGCAAACCTCACGCAGACGAAGGTGGTTTCGGTACTGTATCGGCTTGCGCCGGAGCATCCTTTTCCCGCAGACGTCGATGACGCGGTCGCTGTCTACAAGGAGCTGCTGAAGACCTACAAGCCGCAGAACATAGGGCTTTACGGCACGTCGGCGGGCGCGATTCTGACAGCCGAGACCACCGTGAAGCTTCGCCAGCTTGGCCTGCCTCTGCCGGGAGCCCTCGGCGTCTTCTCAGGTACGGGAGACTTCGCCCGTCTGGGCGATTCCTGGGCCATGTACACCCTTCAGGGCCTGTCGGGCCATCTCGACCCACCTGACCCGAAGACGCATGACAAGGAATACGTCGGCTCGACCGATCTTAAGGATCCCGTGCTTTCGCCGCTCTACGCCGACGTGAAGGGCTTCCCGCCGACGCTGTTCATCACAAGCGGGCGCGACCTGCTCCTCAGCGGGACGACGATTCTGCACCGGCATTTCCTCGCAGCTGGAGTCGACGCGCAGCTGGTGGTCTTTGAGGCTCTGCCGCATGCCTTCTGGAACGACGTGAACTTGCCGGAGTCGCGCGAGGCCTACGGAATCATGGCGAAGTTCTTCGACGAGAAGCTGGGGAAATAGCCCCCGTTTTACGCAAGGTACGCCGCGATATACACAGCCCGGCGCCTGCCATACTCTAACTTCATGCCTCAACCCTGCCCAAGATGCGACGGAATGGGAATGCGGATCGTTCGCCGCGCCGACGGCTCGCAAGCCGCGGAGCCCTGCGACTGCCGTTATGAAGAGCGGGTCGTCCGGAGGGTCCGCCTGGCATCGATTCCGAAGCGGTACGAGCACTGTGCTCTGGAGAGCTACGAGCCACGATTTACGGGTGCGGACCCCTCTCTCGAGAGAGCGTTCCTGATGGCGCGCCGCTTCGTCGATGGCTTTCCTGTGACGACTGAAGGTCACGGACTGCTGCTCACGGGGTCCATAGGCGTGGGAAAGACCCATCTGGCCGTCGGAATTCTGCAGTCGCTCGTCGCGGAGAAGGGAGTCCGGGGCCTATTCTGCGATTATCGCGAGCTGCTCAAAGAGATTCAGCACTCGTATAACCCGCAGGTCCTCACCACGGAGCTTGAGATCCTTCGCCCGGTCTTCGATGCCGAGGTCCTCGTGCTCGACGAGCTTGGAGCATCAAAGCCGACCGACTGGGTCTGGGACACAGTGGCGCATATACTCAACACCCGATACAACGACAAGCGCACCACGATCATTACAACGAATTATCCCGATCAGCCTGCAGCCGGAATGGTTGCTGGGCAGCAGCGCGCAATGAGGGAAGAGACTCTCGGCGACCGTATCGGTGAGCGCATGCGTTCGCGCCTCGCGGAAATGTGCGTTGCAATCGAAATCCGTGGCGCGGATTTTCGGCAGCACGCCAGACGGGCCAGATTCGGCTGAGCGGGCGGCGCACAGCTGGACGGTTAGCCCTTACTCCATCACGATTTCGGACTCTGTTTTGCCGGTCGTCGTCAGTACGACTGCGGCGGCAATGATGATGGCTCCGCCGACCCATGCGCCGGGGCCAAGGCGATCGCCGAGCAGCACGACTCCGAGTAATGAACCCATGGCCGGTTCGATGTTCAGAAACACTCCGGCGCGCGCGGCCGGTACGCGATGAATCCCCCAGTTCCACAGCAGCATGGTTGATGCGGTGCACAGCAGCCCGCTTGCAGCCAAGGCTACCCACACTTGCGGGCTAAGTCCGTGCACAGGAGGCGGTCCGCTGGTCAACAACACCCAGGCAAGCAGCATCGCGGTCCCGCTGAGGACACCATAAGCCGTGACCACGAGCGGAGAATGCCCCTGCATGAGATGCCGGTTCAGCAGAATCCAGCCCAGGGAGAGCATGAGCGAAACAACCACAAGCAGGTCGCCCTCAAGCGAGGGGCCGCCCCGCCCAATTTGTACCCGGGTCCCACTGAGTGTGATCAGGGTGACTCCGCACGTTGAAGCTGCAAGCGCGAGCCATCCCATTCGACCGAGGCGCTCGCGCGTGAAGATGGTCGCGCCGATCGCCAGGATTACCGGCATCGTTCCGACCATCAGAGCGGCATGGCTTACCGTGGTGAGCGAGAGTGCATAAAACTGCAGGAGATACTGCACCGGAACGCCAAGGAAAGAAGCCGTAAGCAACAACAGCCACTCGCGGCGATTCAGCTCAGGGCGTCGTAGCACAGGCAGGAGCCCGAGGCTCGCGAACAGGAAGCGGTAAAGCACCATGTGGCCCACGCTGAGCTGGGTGAGCGCGATCTTCCCAAAGTAGAATCCGGTGCCCCAAAACGTCCCGGCCAGGGCGCAGGCACCATATCCCAGGGCGGTGCCGGTCGCTGTGGATTTCTGCGCGGTGGTCGAGGCCATCACTATAGAGTCGCATACGGACTCGACTGTCTCTGTCCTTAACGGTAGACGAGGCAGCCTCTTGCCTCGAGGTCGTCAATCCAGCGTGGCGATTCAAACGAATTGACCCACCGCAGGTCGAGCTTTTCGAGCTTTGGCAGCGAGGCGATGTCCTCGGGAAGAGCTTCAAGCGGGTTGCCGCGCAGGTCGAGGTGCCGCAGATCTGAGAGCTTGGCAACCGAAGGCGGGAGTGTCCTCAAACGGTTGTTGCGAAGGTGAAACTCGCGGAGGCGGACGAGCTTGAAAATGCATGCCGGTATTGCACCAAGCTCGTTATCGGAGATCCGCAGTTCGAGGAGCGCTGTCATGCCGCAGACCGCCTCGGGGAACTCCGAGAGACCATTCTGGCTCAGATTGAGGTAGCGGAGGCTCTTCAGTCGCTCCATCGAGCGGGGGATCGCTCTCAGCTTGTTGTCGTGGAGATAGAGAAAATCGCTCATGCCGGTGAGCTCGCCCAAAGCGTCAGGCAAATGCGACAACTGATTGTGTCCGAGGTCCAGCGTGTGCAGCTTCTGCAGGCCGCCGATCCGCTCCGGAATCTCCGTAAGGCCGTTGTCGGCAAGGATTAATGTTTCAAGTTCCGTCTGTTCCCAAACCCATCCTGGAACTGTTCCGAGTTCTTGCTTCCAGAGATTCAGCTTGGCGGCAGGCATAACCGGCATGCTACCGTGAATGCGTTTTCCGCGACGAGCGAACAATTACTTTGATCCGTACAAATCTCATTTGCGCGTGTCGCGCTCCGGCGAGGAGAATGTTCTTGATGCCCCTGTGCGGTCAATCCGTCCGCCTCACTTTACTGGCACTTTTATTTCTCGGAGAAGCCGCCTTTGCGATTTCCGGCGATTCGAAGCGGAAGCCGGATACGGGGCCGCCTCCGGTAACCCGTATTGAAGTTGCGCCGCTGGGTTACGTCGCCCCCAGCCGCTCCTATCTCAGTTTTCGGTACTCCACCACTACGCTGGACTTCATCGATAACGACCATCTGCTTTTCACATTCCGAAATGCCGGACTGATGCACCGCGTGCCCGATGACCCCGAGGACGATCAGGACCAGATCATCCAGGCGATGGTGCTCGACATCAGGAGCGGCAAGGCGGAGCAGCAGGCGCAATGGCGGATGCACGACCGCCAGCGGTATCTCTGGCCAATTCGCGATGGATTGTTCATCGTGCGGCAGCGCAACTCGCTCTTTCTCACCGACAGCCGGTTGGAGCTGCGTCCTTACCTTCAGTTCGATTCGCCTCTTCAAGCAGTCGAAGTTGCCCCTGACCGCAAGCTCATGGTGATCGAGGTGCAAAAGCTTGCGCCGCCCGACCCCGACCCGAATCCCATTAATTCCAGCGCGTTCTTTGGGCCACCGGTGCGCCGCAAGAGAATTGCCTTATTCGTCTTGCATCCGGGAGAGCGCACCGTTCTGGCCCAGACTGAAACGCGGAGTTCCGTTGATTTGCCCTTGATCGACAACGGCTTCCTCAACCTGATCGAAGGCAAGGACCCGGGAAAGTGGGTCATTCAGAAGCAGAGTCTGCACGGCGATTCTGAGATCGTCACGGAGTTCAAATCATCGTGCCTGCCCTCGCTGTTCACTGTCAGCGCTGCTGTGACGCTTGCGGTTGGATGTCCGCCCAAGGGAGGAGGCGATCACCTGGTGAGTGCTCTATCGCCCGCCGGACAGGTGCTTTGGCAAGACAGATGGAAGCAACGCTATATTTGGCCGACCTTCGATTACGCCGAAGACGGCAGCCGCTTCGCGTTCGCATCACTCGAGATGAATCGCGACATAAGCTTCATGGATTACTTCGGAGCTGACGATGTGGTGGCCCAGATGGTTGGAGTATTCGACACCAACTCCGGCAAGCTGGAATTAACCAAGGACGCGTCCCCCCTGGTAAGTGCGGGTCACAACTACGCGCTGTCGCGCGACGGACGGCGCTTTGCTATTCTTCGCCAGGGCGCGATCGAGATTTACGATCTACCTCCCGTGGCGGTCAATCCGGCGGCAACTTCGTCGGTTGCAGCCGATTCTGCGTTGGTGAAATAGGCCACGCCTGGTCGTCTCGGCGAGACTAGCAGTCCGCGGAATTCTCGGAGCGAGAAGCCTTGTTTTGAGCAGGGATAGCGATCTCGTCGATTGGAATTGGAGATATCCAATTGAGTACCTGCTACTTCCGTGGCACCTTGACGGATTGACCTCATGCCCGAAGAACCATAGAATTAAAAAGGAAAGTTGTTTCTGTTTGCTGCAAACCAACCTCAGGATGTAGAGACAAATTTCCGAGGGTCCATGGCTTCTGATCTGCGAATCAGCCCGCGCGAACGGCTGGTGTTGAACAACATCATTGAGAACTACATCGCCACAGGGGAGCCTGTGGCTTCGCAGACAATCGCCCGCCAGCTCGGAAACAAGGACGGTATGAGCGCGGCGACCATCCGGAATATTATGGCTTCGCTGGATGAAGCGGGACTGCTCGATCAGCCGCACACTTCTGCTGGACGCATTCCGACCGCTCAGGCATTTCGGTTTTATGCCGAGCAGATTGCCGGCCCCGCCTTCTCGAATGCTCTGACCCCCGAACGCCGCGAGCAGATTGACGATAACTTCATAGGCGTGGGATCGAGCCAGCAGTTTCTCGAGCGCACTTCGCACGTCCTTGCGCTAATCTCAAGCGGAGTCGGCGTAGCCCTGGCGTCAATGCGCGAGACACAGGCTCTTGAGCACGTTCATTTTTCGCGGCTCGGTCGTGGGCGGGTGCTGGCCGTTGTCGTTACGTTCGCCGGAACGGTGCTGGACCGCGTGCTCATGCTCGACCGCGACCTGTCTGCGATGGAGCTGGAGGCTTCGGCGCGATTTCTGAACGAGAATTTTCGCGGATGGTCGATTGACCGCATTCGAGCCGAATTAGGACACCGCATCGAGGCAGAGCGCAACGAGTATGACCGCCTCATGCGCTCCCTCGAAGAACTATGGCGAAAGGGCGCGCTCGATGGCGATCCAGCATACGGAACGACGATCTTCGTTGAGGGTGTTGCCAATCTGCTGGCCGGCGAGATTGACCGTGAGCGCTTGCGCCTGATGCTGAACGCTCTTGAAGCCAAAGAGCGGCTGATCGAGTTGCTGAATGCATATGTTGACGGCCGCCAGAGGTCGGTGCGCGTGGTGGTGGGGCTGGAAGAGGTGATTCCCGGGATGCACAACCTGGTGCTTATCGGGGCGCCGGCGCGGATGGGAATGGAGAACACCGGCACACTTGCAGTGATTGCCCCGACGCGGATGCAATATCAGGAAACTATCAACGCAGTTTCATATATTTCAAAGCTCTCCGACAGGATTTTTCAGGCGCCCCAGTAGCCTGCGCCTCTCCGGCGCGCGTCTGCATCAATTAAGCTAACGATCCTTACAAGCACGATAAACTTGTATTGGAAATCAGGTTCAGCATGAGCCGAAGGAATGTTCCCATTAGACGTATGACTGAAGAGACCCTTGAAGCAGTACCTAACGCCGCCGCCGAGTCTCCGTCGGAAGGTGCCGAGACGCCGGCTCTGGCGCAGGACTCGGTCGTAGCCCAGGAGGAGTTTGACCGCCTGAAGTCCGAGCGGGATTCTCTGCTCGATCGAGTGGCGCGCGTGCAGGCCGAATTTGACAACGCGCGTAAGCGAGAGGCTCGCGAGCGGGCGGAATTTCGCGATTACGCGGTTGCGAATGCCGTCGAGCAGTTCCTGCCTGTGCTCGACAACTTTCAGCTCGCGCTTAAATCGAATGGCACAGTGGAGCAGCTTCGCACCGGCGTTGAGTTAATCGTCAAGCAGATGGAAGAAGCTCTTCGTGCGCTCAACGTGCAGCCGGTGGAAACTGTCGGAGCCGAGTTCGATCCGCGAGTACACGAGGCGCTGGATATGGTGGAGAAGCCCGACGTGCCGGACCACCAGGTAATCGATGAGGTGCGTCGCGGCTACCGCATCAAGGACCGCCTGCTCCGTCCCGCGCTGGTGCGTGTCGCCAGCAATCCGCAACAGAAGGAAGCATGAGTCGAACTGAGAACGTGATTAAAGCCGATTACTACGAAGTATTGGGTGTAGCGCGGACCGCTTCCGACCAGGAACTGAAAGCCGCCTACCGCAAACTTGCCATGCAGTATCACCCGGACCGCAACCCCGGGAATACAGAGGCAGAAGAAAAGTTCAAGCAGTGCAGCGAGGCCTATCAGGTGCTCGCTGACGCTGACAAGCGCGCTGCTTACGACCGCTTCGGACATGCAGGTGTTTCCGGAGGGGGATTCGGAGGCAACGGAAATCCCTTCGTCGATATGCCCGATCTCGGGGATATCTTCGGCGACCTCTTCGGATTCAACGTGGGGGGCGGACGCAAGCCGTCGCGCGTGCAGAAGGGCCGCGACGTTCGCTTCGACAAGACGATCGAATTTGAGGATGCGGTCTTCGGCAAGGACATGGAGATCACGATCCGGCGCTTGGAGGCTTGCGTCGACTGTCGCGGCAGCGGCTCGGCGCATGGACGCGGACCTTCAACCTGCCAGCAGTGCCAAGGCCATGGGCAGGTCCGATATCAGCAGGGCTTCTTCTCCATTGCACGGACATGCAATGCGTGCGGAGGTACCGGCTCGACGATCACCGATCCGTGTCCAACCTGCAGGGGGGACGGCCGGGTTCAACGAGAGCACAGCATTCACGTCAGTATTCCGGCTGGAGTGGAGGACGGGACACGTATCCGCTACCAGGGTGAGGGCGATGCCGGCCGCTTCGGAGGGCCATCAGGCGACCTCTACATTGTGCTTTCGGTAAAACCGCACCAGTTCTTTGAGCGCGACGGCAATGACCTGCACTGCGTTCTCCCGATCTCGTTTACCCAGGCTGCGCTTGGAGCGGACCTTGAGATTCCGACACTTGAAGGACACAGCACGCTGAAGGTGCCCGAGGGTACACAGAGCGGCAAGGAATTCCGGCTTCGTGCGAAGGGCGTTCCGCATCTCAATGAGCGCGGACGCGGCGATCTGGTTATCCAGGTGGTCGTGCAGACGCCGAAAAAGCTCACGCGCATTCAAAGAGAGCTGCTCCGTCAGCTTGGAGATACGTTGACGATCGAAAACGTCCCGACCTCACGTCGGCTCTTCGACAAGGTGAAGGAGATGTTCTCCTAAAAGGCTCTAGTACCACGGTCGCTTGAGTACTGCTGCGCCGTTAATGTATTACCTTTTCGCAAGATAAGATGCCCCAAGGGGCCATTTCCAAATGGCCCCTTTTCTTGAATAATTCATTCGAGGCGAAATAATCCAGCTGCCCGTTCCCCGGCAAAAGCTCGCGCCTCACCCCCACGAAGTTGTTCGACCAACCGCACCTCTTCGTAAGCGTTGCGTTTGTAGATGTTCATTTTGAAGTCGAACGAAGGGTTATTCAGACATGAAAAATTTTCTTGGATATATGACATTAGGATTTGCTCTGGTTCTCGGACTTGGCAGGATCGCAGTGGCCCAGACAAAGCCTTGCTCAGCCTGTTCAGTCCGCGTTGCGCCTGAAGTAGATTCAGCATTGGCTGCAAGTGGACTTGCCCTGCTCGGCGGTACCATCGCGGTTCTACGAGCGCGGCGACGCAAATAATCGAAGATCAAACTTCCGCAGACGAAAGTGGGATCATGAACAAATTCCTTAAGGGTTCACTGATAGTAGGCCTGGCTCTGGGAATGAGCGTGGCCGCTCACGCCACTCCAAAACCTCCTCCGCCACCGCCACCTCCGCCTCCACCGCCTCCACCGCCTGCCCGTACCGCTCCCGAAGTAGATCCAGGCCTTGCCGCAAGTGGCTTGGTGCTTCTTGGTGGCGCGATTGCTGTTGTCCGTGCTCGCCGCAGCAAATAACCGTAGTTTGATCGGGGGAGACCCTTCGGGTCTCTCCCGTCATCCCTTCCAACTCCGCAGCAAGTCAATCCTGACATCGGAAAATCTGTAACCGTTACAGATAGCGGCTCCCACAATGGTTCTAACCGTGTGGTCCTTTCGTTGCTCGCTGCTGCCTCCGAGTGGCAATTCCGATTTTCCCAAGTTTCAACATAATTGATGTATGGCATGACGGGCGCCCCCGTTCGGATGCCTGCTTCTGATAGTTGAAGCCTCTGCTACTCCCCCCCAGATCCGACTGTCTGGCAACTCAACCTGTTAGCGCCGACGGATACCGCTCCACGCCAGCCCAAGCACGAGCCGGGGCCCATGCAGACGTGTTTGCCGGCGGCAACCCGAAAGAGAGAACAAAGTGACGAGAGTTCTGAAATACTCCTTTTTGGGATTAGCATTGGCGGTTGGGGCAAGTACCGCTGCGCATGCTGACCCATGGTGGCGTCATCACCAGTATGATCCTCCAAAGCCGGAACCGAGAACGGCTCCTGAAGTCGATCCCAGCATGGCTATTGGTGGACTTTCACTCCTTGGTGGAACGATTGCAGTTTTGCGCGCACGCCGTAGCAAGTAAACGGACCGCGCGCTGAATGCATTTTCGAATCAGACCTTGACTGGGATTACGTCGTCCCAGTCAAGGCAAATTTGTTCCGCTTGGTCTTTCCCTCGCAGTTTGCGCGCGGGCGTAGCAACTAAACGGAGACAGCTCTGAATACTTCCTTCAATGACACCTTGCCCGAAAAGCCTTATCGCCGGTCAAGGTGGCCTTTCACTCTGCCTCGTCGTCTTCTGGGACGCCTGTATCTTCTGGCCGCCGTTCTCGCGCTCGACGTCGTCGCTCTTGCCAGCGTTCCCCACATCAGACCTCTGTTAGGACCGGTCGCTCCAGCCGGCATCGCCGCCATCGCAGTTTTCCTCGGGCTGGGCCACTCGACATTAAAAGAGAGCAGGGAAGAGCTGCGTTTCAGCTGGCCTCTCTTTTCAGTGCATCTACTCTGCATCGCACTGGTCGTTCTGTACTATGTGGCGTCGCTGCGTAGACCGGATCTGTTCGGCTCCCGGTTGCCGCGGATGGGTCCGCGAGCGGTCGTTGTTACCGCTGTTGCGCTGCTGGCCCTCGCGTGCATTCCGTTTTCGACCTGGCTCAAGACCGTCCGTGAAACCAAATCATTGTGGATCGCGGCGCTTCTTGCGGGTGCGGCCGCGGGCATCCTGCGGCATCCGTTTCAATCGCTTTGGAACTCCTCCAGCTTTGCGGCTGGCGTTGCTCTCCAACGCGCAACCTTTCATGCCGCCGAGGCGCTGCTTCACTTGCTGTTGCCGGATTTGATCGCTGATCCAGCAACCTTCACATTGGGAACTCCGCGATTTCTGGTCTTCATCGCTCCGGAATGTTCCGGGATGGAGGGACTTGGGCTCGTCCTCGTCTTCACACTTGTCTGGCTCTTCTATTTCCGCAGGGAGAGCCGATTTCCGCAGGCGTTCCTGCTTGTGCCCTGCGCGCTCATCAGTGTGTGGCTGCTGAATATCATCCGAATCGCGGCGATCATCCTTATCGGCAATGCCGGCGCGCCCGACGTTGCGATGATCGGCTTTCATTCCCAGGCGGGTTGGATCGCGTTCACTGCAGTTGCGCTTCTCTTCTCCGTCATGACGCGGAAAATTTCCTGGGTGCGTCGGACGCCGGCCGAATCCGTCCTCTTGCCCAGTGTGTCGATGCAGAACATCGAGCAAGGTGAATCGCCCGCGACCCCTGCGTTTCTGGTTCCATTTCTGGCGATTCTCGCCGCGTCCTTTATCTCGAAAGCAGCCTCTGCATCCTTCGAGTGGCTTTATCCCTTGCGCTTCATCGCGGGTTTGATTTCGATCTGGTATTTCCGAAAGAAATACCGCGGGCTTGGATGGCGGTTCGACTGGATGGCTCCGGTTACCGGGGCAGCCGTTTTCATCATCTGGATCACGCCGAGTCTGTGGCTGCACGGAATCTCCCCGAGTTCGCTGGGGGCAGCGTTGAGTGCACTGCCACCTGCGAGCCGCACTGCCTGGATTGCAGTCCGCGTTGCGGCAGCAGTGATCACCGTGCCGATCGCCGAAGAGCTGGCATTCCGCGGCTACCTGGCACGCAGACTCGTCAGTCGCGACTTCGATGCGCTTCCATTCTCGCGCCTCACGCTGATATCCATTTGTGTCTCCTCGCTGGCATTCGGTTTGATGCACGGCAGTCACTGGCTCGCAGGCATCGTAGCCGGTGCCGCGTATGCCATGCTGCTCAAGCGGCGAGGACGAATCGGCGATGCCATCGTCGCCCATGCGACAAGCAATCTGCTGATTGCGGTATGGGTCCTGTCGCGTGGTGACTGGTCGTTCTGGTAATTACTCGAGCAGCGCTGCAGCAACCGCCATTGCCGTAATGGCCGCTGTCTCCGCGCGGAGGATACGCGGTCCAAGGCTTACCGGCTTCCATCCTTCGTTGTCGAACAGAGCTTCTTCTTCCGCTGCCCACCCACCTTCGGGACCCACAGCTATTCGAATCGCCGGGACCTCATTAGCGGCCGCGGCAAGGGCCTCCTCAAGAGCATGCCGCAGAGTCGTCGTCCGTTCCTGCTCGGCCAGGAGGAGAGGAACAGCATCGTTCTTAATCCGTGCTGAGGTTTTCAACGCAACTGCGTCCTCGACGACCGGCACATCGGAGCGGCGCGACTGCTGTGCCGACTCACGCGCGATGCGGCGCCAGCGTTCGACGCGGTTCTGAGCCGACTGCGCCAGATGCTTTTCGCTGCGGCGGGCGATGACGGGCACGATGCGTTCAACACCCAGCTCGGTTGCCTTCTCGATGGCCCACTCCATGCGGTCGAATTTGAAAATGGAGAGCAGCAAAGTGACGGGAAGAGCAGGATCGGCCTTGACCTCGGCAACGAGATTGAAGCGGACCGCGTCTCCGCTGATGCCTGCAATGACTGCGTGCCAGACGCGATCGCCCGCGACAATGTCGAACTCCATGCCGGCCTGTGCGCGTAGCACGCGAATCAGATGCGACGCCTGATCGCCGCTCAGCGAAGCGGTGGCTTCATCCCAGCTATCGGCGATCCAGCGGCGGCGCGTCATGCTTTCTATTCTCGCTCATCCGGCTGTGTGGTCCGCAAAAACACGAAGGGGACGCATTTTGCGTCCCCTTCAGTGTTGCCTGTTTGGTGCTTACTTCTTCTTGGCGGCCTTCTTTGCCGGCTTCTTAGCTGCCTTCTTAGCTGCCTTTTTTGTTGCCATGGTTTTCTATTCTCCCTTTTCGATGTGACATCGAGTCTGCAACACATGGTTGCAGTTAACGAATGTATAGAAGTCTCAAAAAAAAGTGTCAAGAGAAAAATCGCATTTTCGCGCATCGAAATTTTCGAATTGAATCGTCTGCGTCAACTCTCGATCGTTCACTGTTCAGAACTGGTGCAAATGTTTCGCAAGAGCGAGTGCTGCGCCGGTGATGAAGTCGTGCCAGGCATGCGCCATCATGCCCGCGCGCAGACTTCTCTGCTGCCTGACGAACGCGCAGAACATCGCACCGTACGCGGCGATGGCTATCATCGCGCCTATGCCTTCATATCCATGCGCCGCGCCGAAGAGTAACGAGGATGCAAGAACGCCTATCCAGAACTTGCCCCTGATAGAAGCGAACTGCTGCAGCAGGTAGCCGCGAAAGACCGACTCTTCGACGATGCCGGCGGTAATCGACAGCGCGGCCCACAGCGCGAACTCCGCCGCATTTTTTGGAGCAAGATCGAGCACAGCCTTGTCAATGCGGCGCAGGTGCAGCAGATAGAGCAACGTTGAAAGGGCAGCGAGCGCGATCGCCGCCATGAGCCAGAAGACGACCGCTGCTCCAAAATCGGCCAGCCACGCTTTGGCGCCGGCGCGCCACTCGCCCAAGATCTGATTGACAGGCACGCGCCGCAGCCTGATACCCCACCATGCGAATGCTAAGAGGGCCCATTCCCACACGAGCGTGAATCCGTAGCGGCCCAAGTGATGCGTACCGAGAGAGCGTGCACGGGCGGTGCTCAGCGCCGATGCGCTGGCGATGATGGCAATGAGAAGTGCAGTGTGCCACCAGGGCGCGACAGGCTGTGATGGAACCGGCCACCTGTGCACGCCCTGTTCCGCTGGCACAGGTAGTTCTTCGACGGATTTCTCTGATATCTTCATCAGTTCGCATCTCGAGTTTAACGGGTATGTGCGACGCTCAGTGCGCGGACGCATCGAATGGAATGAGGCAGATATGCAGCAACTTGAAGACGTCGTTATCGTTTCGGCAGTACGTACGCCGGTTGGAAAATTCCAGGGAGCGTTCTCGGACCTCTCTGCAACGCAGCTCGGCGCCATTGCCGTGCGCGAGTCGGTGAAGCGCGCAGGTATCGATCCTGCTCTCGTCGATGAGTGCATCATGGGCAATGTAGTTTCGGCAGGACTCGGCCAGAATCCGGCGAGACAGGCCGCGCTCAATGGCGGACTTCTCCCTGAAGTTAGCGCAATGACCATCAATAAGGTGTGCGGTTCAGGTTTAAAGTCTGTTTCTCTTGCGGCGCAATCGATCCAGACAGGCAATGCCGAGATTGTCGTCGCCGGCGGTATGGAGTCAATGACCAACGCGCCGTACCTACTGCCGCAAGGCCGCAGCGGATTCCGCATGGGCAACGCCACCGTAGTTGATTCGATGGTGCACGACGGGCTGTGGGAAGCCTTTAACGACTATCACATGGGCATTACCGCTGAGAACGTCGCCGAAAAATACTGCGTCACTCGTGAGGAGCAGGACGAGTACGCTCTCAACTCGCATCGCAAGGCCGCGGCTGCGTGGAAGGAATGCCGCTTCTCGTCGCAGGTTGTGCCCGTCGAAGTCTCCGCGAAGAAGAAGGGCCAGCCACCCATCATCGTCGAACGCGACGAATCCATCCGTGAAGACGCGAGCCTCGAAGCGCTTCGCGCCCTCAAGCCGGCATTCAAGAAAGATGGCACAGTTACCGCCGGCAATGCGCCCGGTGTGAACGACGCCGGAGCAGCGCTTGTCGTGATGTCGGCGAGCAAAGCCGCCGAGCTTGGGTTGAAACCGCTTGTCCGCATCCGAGCGCAGGCTTCGAGCGGAGTCGATCCGAAGTGGGTAATGATGGCTCCTGTCACCGGCGTGCAGAAGGTCCTCGCTCGCGCGGGGTGGTCCGCCGAGAGCGTCGATCTATTCGAACTGAATGAGGCCTTTGCCGTGCAGGCCATCGCCGTCACCCGTGAGCTCGGCATCCCCTTCGACAAAGTCAACGTCAACGGCGGCGCTGTCGCTATCGGACATCCCATCGGAGCAAGCGGCGCGCGCGTGCTCGTGACGCTGATCTACGAAATGATTCGACGCGACGTCCATCGCGGAGTTGCCGCCCTCTGCCTCGGCGGAGGCAATTCCGTGGCTCTGGCAGTCGAGAGGTAGCTTGGCTGCAATCGATCCAACCCAAAGATTTTCCGACCGCGTCGAGAGCTACCGCCTTCACCGCCCCGGCTATCCACCTGCGGTCGCGGATCTTCTCGCGCGAAAGTGCGGACTGAGTGATCGCTCGGTCATCGCCGACGTCGCTGCAGGCACGGGTCTGCTGACCGAAATCCTTCTCGCACACGGCCTCAACGTCATCGCCGTCGAACCGAATCAACAGATGCGCGAGGCGTGCACCACTCTGACCGCGCAGTACCCGCATCTGCGATGTATCGATGGAACCGCCGAGGCGACCGGCCTCCACGACAACTCCGTCGACCTGATCACTGTGGGCCAGGCGATGCACTGGTTCGACCTGAAGCGTACCCGCGCCGAATTTGTCCGCGTCCTCAAGGACGGCGGCTGGTGCGCCATCATGTACAATAACCGCCGCATGGCCGGAGATTCCCTCCACGAAGGCTACGAGCGAATCCTTGTTGACTTCGGCAATGACTATGAGACGGTCAAGCACAGTCATCTGACCGAAGACCGCATCGCCGCCTTCTTTGCTCCGAACGCGATGCACGGCGCACACTTCGAAAACTCGCAGCAACTCACGCATGAAGGCCTGATGGGCAGAATTCTTTCGTCTTCATACATGCCGCAGGTCGGCCAACCGCGGTATGAGGAGATGTGTAGCGCGGCCGCAGACCTATTTGCGCGGAATGAAGTGAGCGGCAAAGTTCGAATGGACTACGACTGCGTCGTCTGCTACGGCCAGCTGGGCTGAGTATGCGCGCCAGTTTTCTCTAGGCGGGGACCTCTGCGGACGAACGGTGCAATCATTTGTCAATGTTGCCTGGACGGCGAGTCCCTAGCATTCGATCACATTCAGCGCCAGCCCCGCCAGCGACGTCTCCTTGTAACGAGACTGCATGTCGAGGCCCGTCTGGTACATCGTCTTGATCACCTGATCGAGCGACACCTTGTGCTCTTCGGTCTCGTTCATCGCGATGCGGCACGCATGTACCGCCTTCACCGCACCCATCGCGTTGCGCTCAATGCACGGGATCTGCACCAGCCCACCAATCGGATCGCAAGTCATGCCGAGGTTGTGCTCCATGGCGATCTCCGCCGCATGCTCCACCTCGCCATTCGTGCCGCCCAGTGCCGCCGCTAGTCCGCCAGCCGCCATCGAGCAGGCCACGCCGACCTCCCCCTGGCAGCCAACCTCCGCGCCGCTGATCGAGGCATTCTCCTTGTAGAGCACCCCAATCGCAGCCGAAGTGAGGAAGTAGCGGATGGTCCCCGCTTCGTCGGCGCTGTTACAAAAAGTCCCGTAGTATCGCGCCACTGCCGGAATCACACCCGCTGCACCGTTGGTCGGCGCGGTCACCACTCGGCCTCCCGCGGCATTCTCCTCGTTCACTGCCATCGCATAAACCGTAACCCAATCCAGCGGAGCCAGAGGATCGCCCGATCCCTTGCCGGCGATTTCCTTTTCGCGCAAGCGCTGTGCCAGCCGCGGAGCACGCCGCCGCACACCGAGCCCCCCCGGCAAAATCCCTTCAGTTGCAATGCCGCGGTCGATACATGCCTGCATCACATCCCAGATATGCAGAATCCCGGCGCGCACATTCGCCTCATCCCGCAGCGCGCATTCATTCCGCAGCATCACCTGCCAGATCGCCAGTCCTTCGCGCGCGGCAATCTCCAGCAGTTCTGCCGCACTGCGGAACGGATAGGCCAGCGCAGCGGTCGTCATCAGTGGCGCATCAGCGGCCCCTTCGGCATCGGCAACGATGAATCCTCCACCGATTGAGAAATAGGTGCCCGCGTGCAGCACATTTCGCTCGGAGTCGAATGCGGTGAAGCGCAGGCCATTCGGATGCTGCGTGACTGCGCCGGGCGGATACATCTGGTCGCGGTGAAAGAGAAGGTCTTCTGGCTCGCGAAATGGAATCGCATGTTTGCCGAGAAGAAGCAGCGTCCCGGTGCTGCGGATCGCGGCCAATTTCGGCTCGATCGTTGCCGGATCGATCTTGCTCGCTTCCTCGCCGCTCAGGCCGAGCAGCACGGCTCTGTCTGTTCCATGCCCCATACCAGTAAGAGCGAGCGATCCGTATAGGTCGGCGCGAACGCTCGCAACGTGATCGATAGCTCCGGCGTCGGCGACCTCCGTCGCGAAACGGCGCGCGGCTCTCATCGGTCCCATGGTGTGCGAACTCGAGGGTCCCACGCCGACTTTATACAGATCGAAGAGACTGGTCTTCACAAGAGGTCATTCTAGTCTTCTGCGCACGTTACCAACGCTACTGGTCCCCAGCTTCCCCCATCGCTTTCTTCATCATCTTCGATTCGGACGGCGTGTATACTCCACCCACCAAACCCAGCCCCATGCTCTTCAAAGCACTCAGCGCTGCTGTCTACGGCATCGATGCGAACATCATCGATGTCGAAGTCGACTTCTCCGGAATCAAGACCGAAAAGGATTACTTTCACACAGTGGGGCTGCCCGACGCCGCTGTCCGCGAAAGCCGCGACCGGGTTCGTTCTGCCATCAAAAACTCCGGCTTCGATGTACCGCCCACGCACATTACCATCAACCTCGCGCCCGCAGACATTAAAAAAGAGGGCTCGGGATTCGACCTGCCGATGGCGATCGGCATTCTGGGCGCGTATGGGGCACTGAATCTAAGGGACCTCACCGACTTTCTGCTGGTTGGCGAACTCGGTTTGGACGGAGGCGTGCGGGCTGTCTCAGGCATGCTGCCTGTTGCAGTCGCTGCGCGCGAACGGGGAATCAGGAATCTTGTCATCCCCAAGGCAAATGCGCGTGAGGCTGCTGTGGTCGAGGGCGTGAACGTCTATCCTGTAGCCAGCCTCAACGAAGTGCGCGATCTACTTAACGCTGCCGCCAACGGAGGTATCCACACGACCCCGTTCCGGGTGGAAGCGGCCCAGCTTCTCGGCGAGATGCAGCATCATCTACTCGACTTCGCGGATGTGCGCGGCCAGCAGACCGCCAAGCGCGCTCTCGAGGTTGCGGCGGCCGGAGGGCACAACATCCTGATGATCGGGCCTCCCGGCTCGGGCAAGACGATGTTGGCGAAGCGGCTGCCGTCGATCCTCGCTCCGCTCAGTTTTGAAGAAGCTCTCGAAACGACGAAGATTCATTCCGTGGCTGGAGTGCTCGATGGCGAAGCCGGGCTGGTGGCGCAGCGGCCCTTCCGTTCCCCGCATCACACTATCTCCGACGCCGGACTCATCGGTGGTGGGGTTGTGCCGCGGCCCGGAGAGGTCTCGCTGGCACACAACGGCGTCCTCTTTCTCGATGAGCTGCCGGAGTTTCCCCGCAACGTTCTGGAGGTAATGCGCCAGCCTCTCGAAGATCGCAATGTAACGATTGCACGAGCGTCGATGTCCCTGAGTTTCCCGGCCGCGTTCATGCTGGCCGCGGCGATGAATCCGTGCCCGTGTGGGTACTTCAATGACAAATCTCGCGAATGCCACTGCACCCCGCCCCTGATCCAGCGGTACGTATCAAAGGTTTCGGGGCCACTGCTCGATCGGATCGACATACATATAGAGGTGCCGGCTGTGCAGTACCGCGAGCTGCGGGGCGGGGCCGCGGCGGAGAGCTCGGCCGTCATCCGCGCAAGGGTATTGAAGGCCCGCGAGCTGCAGCGTGAGCGCTTTGCGCAGGCACGGGAGAAGATCTATTCGAATGCGCAGATGGGCACCCGCCAGATTCGCGCCTTCTGCGAACTGGGCCCGGAGGCCGAAAAGCTTCTGGAGCGTGCCATGCTGCAACAGGGGCTGACGGCCCGCGCCCACGATCGAATCCTCAAGGTTGCGCGTACGATTGCCGATCTTGAAGGCGAGCTGAATCTGACCGTTGCGCACATCGCCGAGGCTATCCAGTACAGAACCCTTGACCGCAGCTACTGGAACTGACAGCGATCCGCCGCTCTCAAAAGCCGCCCTCCGGCGATAATTGCAATGTGTCGAGCAGCGTTCCGCATGAAGGATACAGCCGCCGTCTTGATTCGATCGCGGCTTTCACCGCGCAATGCCGCAGACAGGACAGGTTTCTCGGCGTCGCCAAGCTTCTTCTCGCCGTCCTCATCGTTTGCCTTGCCGTCTGGCTGGCCAGGTATCACGCGGGCAAAATTTTTTATCTTGGAATCCTCGTCGTCGCCTTCATCGTTCTCGCTGTGTTGCACGAGCGCTTGTCCCGTCGGCTGCGTGAGTGCGTACGCCTGGAGACGTACTACAACCGTGGCATCGCCCGTATTGAAAACCGTTGGAGTGGTGCCGGAGAAACGGGAGAGCGCTTTCTCGACCCAGCGCATCCTTATGCACGGGACCTCGATCTGTTCGGTCAGGGAAGTCTCTTCCAGCTGGTCAACACGGCGCGCACCCGCTCCGGCGAGCAGATGCTGGCTTCGTGGCTGCTGAAAGCGGCTTCACTTCCCGAAATCACCGCCCGGCAGCAGGCCGTTCAGGCTTTGACGCCTGCGCTCGATTTTCGTGAAAAGCTGGTTCTCGCCGGCGAAGAAGTTCGCGTCGGCGTTCATCCCGATCAACTGATCTCTTGGGCCGAAAGACCGCACGCCCTCAACCGTACATGGATTCGCACCGCCACGATCTCCCTCGCTCTTCTGTGGCTGCTGAGCCTCGTCGCCTGGTGGCAATGGGACTGGGGAGCGGCTGCATTGTTCATGAGCCTCTTCAATTTCGGCGTGAGCTACCGGTTCCGCGCGCGCATCGCCGCTGCTGCAGCGGGCATCGATGGAGCGCAACAGGAACTCCTTCTTCTCTCTGCCATCTTCCAACTCATCGAAAATGAAGCCCTCGCCGCGCCAAAACTCGTCCGGCTCCGGTCTGCGCTCTCCCAGTCCGGGGCCACGGCCTCCCGTGCGATCTGTCAGCTCAGCAAGCGCGTCGCGTGGTACAACTCGCATGACAACTGGTTCGGGAAGGTTCTCGATCCTTTTGTCTTCTGGACGCCGCACTGCGTCGTCGCGATCGACGCCTGGCGTGCTCGCCATGGAGCGGCGATCCGCGAATGGCTTGACGTCAGCGGCGAGGTGGAGGCGCTCAGCTCAATCGCCGCCTACGCCTACGAACACCCGACGGATACGTTTCCCGAATTCACCGCGACGGGGTCCGGGGGGCCCTGTTTAGAGGCCGAGGCGCTGGCTCACCCGCTCCTGGCCCGGGGGAGCGCAGTCCCAAATGACCTCAGCCTCAACCGCGATCTGCGGCTGCTCGTCATCAGCGGGCCCAACATGGCTGGCAAAAGCACGTTCGTCCGCGCCGTGGGCATCAACGCTGTACTCGCCCAGGCCGGTGCGCCCGTCTGTGCACGCCACCTCATTCTCTCCGAACTCCAGGTTACTGCCTCCATCTGCATTCTCGACTCGCTACAGGGAGGCCTTTCACGCTTCTACGCTGAAATCTCGCGTCTCAAGCAGATCTACGAGCTCAGCAGTCGAGACATCCCGGTTCTCTTCTTGCTCGACGAACTGCTTTCCGGAACCAACTCCTATGACCGCCGCCTCGGGACCGAGTCATTCCTGCGCAGTGTCCTCGCCCGCAATGCCATCGGACTCGTTACCACACACGACCTCGCCCTTGCCGAGATTGCGGAGCGCTTCGGTCCGGCTGCGGCTAACTATCACTTCCGAGACACCTTCGAAGACGGCAGGCTGCACTTCGACTACCGGCTGATGCCCGGAATCGTTCAAACGACAAATGCACTTCTGCTCATGCGGTCTATCGGCCTCGACGTTTAGACATCGGCTGAGGCCAAGTTAATGGATGCTAAAGACAAGGATTCGCCCGGCTTGAAATGCCGCTAAGCTCTTCCATTTCTGGAATCTTTTCTGGCAACATCTATAAAAAAAATGATTGACCCGGATGAGGTAAGGGTTTAACTTCGACCTTGCTGTTGTACGTGTGGCTTTTGGAGCGTAGCTTTCCGCCATACTGCGTTGTTCAAGAGTTCTGATCGACACGCAGTTCCCGACCATACCAGTATTCATTTAGGGCTCCGGCGAGCTTCTGAGTAGGTCCATGCGGGGAAATGTGCGCTAAGCCGCAGAAAATAAAATACTTCGCTGAAGCAGGCATAGCGAACCGCTGGGTCAGCCCGGTCGCGATGTCATAAACAAAAATGTTTGACCATTATCGCTGCCTGGTGCGTCTAATCAGGCAGATAACTCACAGGCCGATCCAAGGCAACGCTAATCCAACCGGGTGCAACCTGCCCTGAAAACCACGCTTGTTGTTGCCACACAGCGGTTGGTGGAAATGGCCGAAGATAAGGAGATAAACCATGCGATCCGATTTGATTTTTGGGGCTCTTGCCCATGTAACGAACCGCTATCAGTTGTGCCAGTTGGCCTCGAAGGCGACACGCAAGCTGCATAAGCCCAACACCCGTCTTCAGGACACCACCAATGACGTTCTGCTCCGCTTTCATGGCTCGAATCCGGCAGCAGAGGCGATTGCGGCATCCCAACACCACGCCGTCGAGCAGCGCCGCGCAGCGTAAGCGCGGCCTGCTTCAGGCTCGCTTGCCGGCCTGTGCGGATAAAGTCAGGTAAGGCAGTAAGCTCCCATCCTAGAAGCACTTCAATCAGAAATCTCCTTCCTAAAACATCCTCCATAACATCCCACCGCAGGTGAAGAATGACCATCTCCGAACTAAAAGAAAAAAACATCACTGAGCTGAGCCGCATTGCGCGCACCCTGGAGATTCCAGGCGCCAGCGGTCTCCGCAAGCAAGACCTCATTTTCAAAATTCTCCAGGCACAGAGCGAAAAAGAAGGCCACATTTTTGCCGAGGGCGTCCTCGAGATTCTGCCCGACGGCTACGGCTTTCTGCGCTCGCCTGACTACAACTATCTGCCCGGTCCCGACGATATATATGTCTCTCCCTCGCAGATCCGCAAGTTCGACCTCAAGACCGGCGACACGATTAGCGGCAACGTCCGGCCGCCGCATGAGGGAGAAAAGTACTTTGCCCTGGTCAAAATCGAGGCCATCAATTTTGAGTCTCCCGAGGAGACCCGGAACAAGATCCTCTTTGACAACCTGACGCCGCTCTACCCGCAAGAGCGCATCAAGATGGAGACTGTCCGGGACAGCATCAGTGGTCGCGTGATGGACCTGCTTACGCCCGTCGGCCGGGGGCAGCGTGGGCTGATTGTGGCCCCGCCCCGCACCGGCAAAACGATGCTGCTGCAGTCCATCGCCAACTCGATAACCGCCAACCATCCGGATGTCGTGCTCATTGTGCTGCTGATCGACGAGCGGCCAGAAGAAGTCACCGACATGCAGCGCTCGGTAAAGGGCGAGGTCATCAGTTCAACCTTCGACGAGCCGGCGGCGCGCCACGTACAGGTTGCCGAAATGGTGATCGAGAAGGCCAAGCGCCTCGTCGAGCACAAGCGCGATGTCGTGATTCTGCTCGACTCGATTACGCGACTCGCTCGCGCCTACAATACCATCGTTCCGCCATCAGGCAAGGTGCTCTCGGGTGGTGTGGATTCGAATGCGCTGCAGCGGCCCAAGCGGTTCTTCGGGGCGGCCCGCAACATCGAAGAAGGCGGCTCGTTGACCATCATCGCTACGGCTCTCGTGGACACCGGGTCTCGCATGGACGAAGTCATCTTCGAGGAGTTCAAGGGTACCGGCAACATGGAAATCATCCTGGACCGCAAGCTGGTCGACAAGCGCGTGTTTCCGGCGATCGACATCCAGCGCTCCGGAACCCGCAAGGAAGAGCTGCTGATCGTCAAGGAAGAGCTCAGCCGCATTTGGGTGCTCCGCAAGGTGTTGAACCCGCTGTCTCCCGTCGAGGCGATGGAGGTGCTGGTCGACAAGCTGGGCAAGACCCGCAACAACGCGGAGTTTCTGCTGAACATGAGCTCGATCTAGCCGTATCTAACTAAGAAAAAGCGTCCGCCCTGCGGGCGCTTTTGTTTGCTGAACGCTGCCGTCGAATGCCGAGCTGGCCCTCAAATTGAGAAATCTCCCGGTCCGGACTTTCCGACTTGGAGCCACTCAATACTCAACATGCAGTTCGTCGAGTGCGGGCAAGAGGCACGGATGCAACTCGGCGACGAAGTGTCCTGACTTCACCCCCGGGTTCTCGTTGGTGACTTCCATTGCCTCATGCGCGTTCGAGGCCTGAAGGACCGCGACGGCGATGATGTCGCCGTCATCGGTCGCGGGTCCGGCGAAAATCAGGCGCCGGGCTTCCATCTCGCGACGCAGATAGGCGAGGTATTGCGGCATGAGGTCTTCGTGGCCTTCCGTCACGTTCCAGCGTTCGCCCCGGCGGAGCAGGCAAAAGAAATACGGCTTGAGATTTCTCGGTACGTCAGGGTTGCGCGGTCCTTTGGGAGCAGATGGCATCCTCCGATTATCCCCCAGGGCTATCTTCTGGCCGAGCCCTCATCGCTTCTGCGAACACTGCTCATTTTTCACGAAATTTTTGCCATCGCTGTAGCAATCTAATGAGAATCATGAAACGCAGCCGGTTCGTTCTTGCTGCTAGTGTCTGGTGCGCGCTTTTCCTTCTTCCGGCAGTAGGGGGACTGACAACCACAGTCGCGCAGACGCTGGGCGCCATTCGCACTATCTTTGTTGCGCCGGTTGAAGCTGGCAGCTATTCCGCAGCCGTGGGCAAGCGGCTTGCTGAAGAACTGCAGCGCTCTGGCAGCTTGCGTGTCGTGTCGGACCCGGCTGAGGCCGATGCTGTTCTGCATGCGTCGGGCTATATCTGGATCAGTGGGACGGTAAGCCCCAGCGTCCACTCCAACAGCACGCGCGAGGTGAACTACCAGGGAGATTTGTCGGCCGAGTTGATCGGGCGCGACCGGCAGACTCTCTGGTCTTATATGGTTACGCCCGGCCGATTCCGTACTGCCAGCATTACTGACAACCTCGCGGACCAGTTGGTGGCGCGGCTCGTTGCCGCGGTGCGCAGTGGGATTCCGTACCCGGCTCCCTATTCGGCGACGGCGCCGGCCTCATCCGTGACCATCCAGGCAGCCGGATCTACGCTGCCTGCGCCGCTTTATCTCAAGTGGTTTGAATCCTATGCTCAGGCCAGGGCCGGGGTCACGATTCTCTATGATCCCGTTGGCTCCGAGGCAGGCATAGAGAGGCTCAAAGACGGCAAAGTCGATTTTGCCGGATCAGACATCCCGGTCTCGGCACTGCCCGCGTCGACGGCCTCATCAATTCTGGATATTCCCACTGTCCTGGGCGGTGTCGTTCCCGTCTATAACCTCTCATCGCTCGATGGCCGGACGTTAAATCTTACGCCGAAGGCACTTGCCGGAATTTATTCGGGAGCGATTCGCAGGTGGAATGACCCAACTATCCGGGAATCGAATCGCGGGGTACACCTGCCGGACGCCGACATCGATGTTATTCACCGATCCGACGGCAGCGGTACCACTTATATCTGGACCAGCTATCTTTCGTCGATCAGCCCGGATTGGAAGTCGCGTTACGGCGCCGCACCGACTGTTTCATGGCCGGTTGGGGACGGAGTGGAAGGGAGTGACGGAGTAGTCGAGAAGGTGAGCAGCACTCCAAACTCCATCGGTTACGTCGAACTGATCTACGCGATACAGCATCAGGTCAGTTTCGCTGCCGTGCGCAACCCGGCGGGACAGTTCATCAAGGCCAGCCTGGAGAGCATTTCCGACGCCGTGCCCAGCAGTCTGCCGACTGCAAATGACGACCGGTCGATCCTGAACGCTCCCGGCCGGAATGCGTACCCGATCAGCGCTTTTACCTGGATTCTGATGCCGCGGCAGTCGTCGGACGCGGCCAGGCGGCAGGCCATCCTGCAATTTCTGCAGTGGATGTTGACTTCAGGCCAGAAAGAATGCGAGGCGCTGGGCTTTGTGCCCCTGCCGCGTCGGGTCGCTGCGCGGCAGCTCGATCTCCTGACGAAACTTCAATGAATTGAAAGTGACCGGCTTCAGTTCTTCTGCTCGACGAGGTCGTCGCCGGAAAATCTGGGAATCCCGAAATGTCCGCGCAAGTGCAGCAGATCAAGGGGACTGAGCGTGCCGTTGACCGCTACCAGATTAAGGTTGGTCTGGTTTGCCACCAGCAGGACCATTCCTTCCACCTGGGCGTGATCAAACCGCACCCACACGTCCGTCCGCGCCTGGCTCGGAGTGGCTACATAGGATTTGGAGGTCACGAGGTGCTTCCACCCGCGGTCGTGGTACTGCGCTCGAACCGCATCGAGGTCTGATAAGCTGTACAGCCCGGGAGCCGAAAACTTGTAGCTGTGAACGGAGATACCACGAAGTTTAGCGATCGCCTGCCTGGTTTCGTCATCTCCGACGAAATTGTTCGCCATATCCAGCATCGATTTGTCGAAGGTGAAGTCGGTGTGGAGGGTCGCGCGGCGGCCGAGCGCCTCCATGCCCTGCGGGATCCAGCTGTCATCAGGGTAGGCCTGTGGAGCGGTGTCACTTGCGCGAACCGAAGCAGCCTGCTGAGGACGCGCTGCGAGTGGACTTAGGGACAGCAACCCCAAAAGAGCCAACAATGGAAATCGACGATAATAGGGCATACCAAATCCTTATAGACCTAAACGCACTATTTGGGGAAAAGTTAGCGTATTAGCCAAGAACCGACAAGATTCTGGCAAGCAAATCATCCGAGCCGGGAGGATTGAAATGAAGAGCACACAGTGGAGGTATTTGACAGCCATGCTGCTGATCGGGGACGGCGTTGTGGCCTTCGTCCGTCCGCGTCAGGACGCGGCCATCTGGGCTGTCGGGCCGGTCAGGTGGAAGGCCTTCATGGGCTATCTCTACGATCACCCCTGTCTTGCCCGAGCCATTGGAGCCGCCGAAATCGGAGCCGGTCTTGCTCTTCTGATGTCCGATCGCGAGGGCAGAACCGCTCACTGACGGCGCAGCTTCACGGGTTGTTGCTGCGTTCGAAAGCCGGGTGCAATATGACCTTCCACAAGTGCCATATCCCTCAATTAGACTGATTTGCGTGACGGACCGCCTCTATTACGAGGATTCATTCCTTAAGACCTTCACCGCCACCGTGGTCGATGTCCGCGAAGCTTCCCGAACGGGTGGGGTATCGACCTGGCAGATTGCCCTCGACCGTACGGCATTCTACCCAACCAGCGGAGGCCAGCCCTGCGACATGGGTATCCTGAACGCGACCTCGCGGAACGGCGCCATCCTCGAGGTTCCCATCGAATCGGTTGAAGACGATGAAGGCGAAGCCGGAGCGGGACGCATCTGGCACACTGCGGCAAAGCCGCTGCAAACAGGCACATCCGTTCAGGGAAGCATAGACTGGCCGCGAAGGCTCGACCATATCCAGCAACACTCAGGCCAACACTTGTTGTCGGCAGTCTTCGCTCGGGAACTCGATGCGCAGACGGTATCGTTTCATCTCGGTGAGTCCATCTCGACCATTGACCTCAGTGCTGGTGCGATCGCCCACCACAGCATTGAGCGGGTGGAACGGATCGCCAACGAAATCATCGCCGAAGATCGGTCAGTCACCATTCGCACTGTTGCGCGCGCCGAAGCTGAGAAACTGCTCACTGAAGGCCACCTCCGTAAACTTCCCGAGCGAGAGAGCCCGATCCGGCTGATCGAGATTGCCGATTGCGACCTCAACGCCTGCGGTGGAACGCATGTCCGCTCCACCGGGCAAATTGGCTCGATCCTTATTCGTGGCACTGAGAAAGTAAGCCGCGGGCTCCGGGTCGAATTCGTTTGCGGATTGCGTGCTGTTGCAGCGGCTCGCCATGACTTCACGGGGTTGGGGCGGGCAGCCTCCGCGCTTTCAACTGGTCGCGACGAAGTGCCGGGCGCCATCGAGCGGCTGCAGGCAGACGGCAAGGCTGCGGCCAAAGAGCGGCAGAAGCTTCGCGAGGAACTGGCCAGCTATCACGCCACACGCCTGGCAATCGAGGTGATGATCGAGGATAATCTCCGCCTCATCCGCCGCACTTTTGCCGATCGAGACCGTGACTACGTGCGTCTGTTGGCTTCGCGAGTCTGCGCCACCGTACCCCGGACTGTCGCGCTTTTTGTGTGCGAGGAATCTCAGCCCGCGCGCATCTTTGTCGCCTGCAGTCACGACATGAAGCTGAATTGCGGCGAATTTCTTCGCAATGCACTCGCAGCTCATGGCCTGCGTGGAGGAGGCTCGCCCGATCTGGCCCAGGGGGATGCGCCGAAGTCCGAGGCGGAGAAGATCAGCGCGAGCATGGCAGTCGATCTGCGCTCAATGCTGGGGCGTCCCCATGTGGACTAGTTAAAAGCATTACGTACCGTTACAACTCAGGCGGTTCGGGATTTCGAGAAACGGGCCAGCAATTGACCGGGCAGCGCCGAGCCGGTGAACTTCAGGACCCCAGCCGAAACTGCGAGCCATGTAACGGTTCCGGCAATGAGCAGCAGTACCTCTTGCACGCGGCTGACCGCGGGAACGAAATGGCGCAACCCGGCAAGGGAGGCGAAGCTGGCAACAGCGGCGATAGCAGACCGAAGCAACTCCGGGAATTCGAGGCCGCGCACCGGAACCATGCCATTGCTGTCGAGCAGAACGACCAGGGTAATTGTCTGGATGAGGATGCCGATGTCAGAGGCAACTGCAAGCCCCGTCGGTCCCATGGCACGGTACAACGCCCAGTAAATGGGCAGGGAAGCAAAGGTTACGATAGTCCCCGCGATCATGGGGGTGAGAGTATTGCCAGCGGCGTAAAAAGCCCGCGCGTAGATGGCTTGCGCGGACCACAGACAAAGTGAGATCGAGAAGATGGCGAAATAAAGCGCCATGGTCGCTGAATCAGCGCGGTGGAAGGCTCCGCCGCGAAGCAATAGATCGACACCGGGGAGGGCCATCGCAATCATGAACGCGGTAAGCAGGATCGAGAACGCCAGGATGCGCGAGACTGACGAGTTGACGGCCCGACCGAAGGGCGCGGAATTGGGCTTCCCATCTTCCCCGAGCTTGCCGTAGAGCGAGGCAAGGAAGGGCAGCGAGGCTGCTCCCGCAGCCTGGCCGAGCGCAACCGGCGCAGTGAAGATCTGCTTGGCGTAGGCGAGCAGGGAGATGGCGCCGCCAGTGTGCGAAGCGAAGTGGTTGATGATCCAGTTGTCGGCAGTCACAAGCGAGACGCCAAGCATCAACGGGATCGACATGCGAGCCCACTCATGCAGCCCAGGATTCGACCATTCCAGCAGCGGTCGCACCCGGATGCCGGCACGATGGGCCCAGATAGCATTCATGAGCAGCGGGCCGCAGACGGCTCCCGCGACGGTGCCGATAGCGAGCGACTGGATACCGATGGCATGCGCGAAGAAGACGCCGCCGAGAATCGTTCCAAGGCTGTAGATCAGCGGTGAAATGGCTTGAACAGCGAATTGTTTCCGGACCAGAAGGACCGCTCCCAGCACGCCTCCAGCTAGAAAGCACAGCTGCGCGGGCAGCAGAATACGTGTAAGGCGACTGCACAGAGCTGCTTTGGCGGCAGGAAATCCAGCGAACCACCAGCGGACGTACCAGGGCGCCGCGAACTCCGCGAGAAGAATAGCCACGCCCAGCACCAGGGTCATGGTGGTGAGGATGACCGACATGGCGCGCTCGCCCTCGGCGTCGCGCCCCTGCTCGTGGTAGCGGCTCAGCATGGTGACGAACGTGATGGAAGCCGCACCGCCGACTAGAAAGTACGAGATCATGTCCGGAAGCTGAAAGGCGGCATTGAAGGCGTCGGCGTCAGCATTGCGTCCGAAGAGCCACGCGATATATTTCACCCGAACAAGCCCGATTACGCGCGAGGCCATAGCCGAGGCCATCAGCAGCAGCGTGGCGGTAAAAGCAGTGTGGCGATGCGAAGGGCGGAGGAGCGAAAAGGCTCGTTGCCACCGCGGAGCGTTTGAGGTAGAAACCATGCGGGATGGGTTGATTCTACCTTCCGGTAAAGATGCCCGGCAGAAAGGCGCGCAATGGAGAACTTCAGACTGAAGGTGTTTCGGGCAGTGGCCGAGCAGGAGAGCTTTCGTAAGGCCGCCGAGCGCCTGAATCTCAGCCAGCCGGCGGTGAGTCAGAACATCCACGCGCTCGAGGAAGAGCTCGGAGTTACGTTGTTCGACCGCAGCGGAAATCGGGTCCGCCTGACGCAGCCGGGAACGGTACTCCTCCGGTATGCACGGCGGAGCGCGCAGCTGGCGCGGGAGACGCTCGACGCGCTGGCCAAGATCGAAGGCGAGCCGCGTGGCGAGCTGCACCTGGGCGCCTCGACGACAGTGGCACAATACATCCTGCCGCGGATGCTCGGTGCCTTTAAGAAGCAGTATCCGCAGATCACGCTCTCAGTGGCTAGCGGCAACACCGAACAGGTCGTCGAGTTATTACTTCGGGGCAAGATCGCTATGGGGATCATCGAGGGGCCAGCGTCGAGCCGCGAACTGCGCAAGCGGCGGTTTCTCGAAGACCGCATGGTGCTGATTGTGCCGCGCCAACACCCCTGGGCGGCAATGCGTGAGATTTCGATCGATCTGCTGAAGGACGCGCCGTTGCTGATGCGGGAGCGAGGCTCTGGATCCCGTCGTGTGGTCGAGCTTGCCCTGAAGCGCTCTGGTCTCAAGCTCGGACAACTGCACGTCGCCATGGACCTCGACTCGACCGAAGCCATTGTTTCCGGTGTCGAAGCCGGACTCGGTGTGGGATTTGTCTCTGCGTGGGCAATCGGAAAGGAAGTACGCCTGGGCACTCTGATGCGAGTTCGTGTGACGGGCCTTGAAATTGTCCGTGACCTGACTCTTATACAGCGGAGCGGCCCGGGCCTGGAGGGAGCCGCCGGGGCTTTCGAGCGATTCGCGTTGAGTGAGGCGGAAGCCGAAGGTACCCAGATCGGCCACGATTCGCGATAAGCAATACTTATCGCTCATTGCAATTGCGATCTGGACTGCTTAATCCTATCGGTGTCACCCTCGAAGAGACATGAGCAAGAACCTCTTCTTCGTTGGCATCATCCTGGCCGCTGCAGGAATACTCTCTCCGCCACTCGCTTTGGCCGCTGGACTGGCTTACGGGTTGCTAACCGTGCACCACTATCACCTCGACGCGCAGCGCCTGTCGAAGTTCCTGCTGCAGGCGTCCGTGGTCTGCCTCGGATTCGGCATGAACCTGGGCGAAGTAGTTCGCGTGGGGCGGTCTGGCATTCTCTACACCGCAGTGGGCATAACATTCGCACTCGGGCTGGGGCTGCTTCTGGGCCGCCTTTTCCGCGTCGCCAGCATTCAGTCATTCCTTATCTCGGCCGGCACAGCGATCTGCGGAGGTAGCGCGATCGCCGCACTGGGCCCAGTGACCGGAGCAGGCGAAGAAGCGATGGCGGTCTCGATGGGAACTGTGTTCGTACTGAATTCCGTGGCTCTTTTCCTGTTCCCGGTTATAGGCAGCGCGCTGCACTTGTCGCAGACGCAGTTTGGCCTGTGGGCGGCGCTGGCAATTCATGACACAAGCTCCGTCGTGGGAGCATCGGCGAAGTACGGGAGCGTTGCACTGGCCGTGGGCACGATGGTCAAGTTGGCGCGCGCCCTGTGGATTGTCCCCGTCGCGCTGGTCGTTGCCGCTGCGAAGAAGAGCAGCGCTCGCGTCCAGTGGCCCTGGTTCATCGGGTTGTTTGTGGTCGCTGCGGTGATGAACAGTTATGTGCCGTGGCTTGGGCCGGTCTATCCGGCTCTGGCGCGCCTGGGACGGCTGGGCCTCGCCGTGACGCTGTTCCTTATTGGGACGGGGATCAACCGCCAGATGATCCGTAACGTCGGCGCAAGGCCACTGATCCAGGGGGTGCTGCTCTGGGTTGTAGTAGGCAGCCTCTCCCTGTGGGCGATCGTTGAGGGTTGGATTCATCTGTAAGACATAGCGCTCGCAACTCCCTGGATGATATTCCTGGCTATATCCGCGCTGCCCAATCGAGTATCGGCAAGATGACCTCACCTCAGCTTCAGGCAGTCATGGCCGCGTGACTTAAGCAACTGAATGAGGTTTCGAAGACCCTCCGCAGAACAAGTAATTGCAGATCTTCGCTTGTCACTTTTGTGAAAGTGGGAGTGTTTTAGACGTTAGGATGGAGTTTCGTCTCTGACCATATCGCCTCTTTGACAAGGAATCCGCATGCAGAAGCGAATTTTCGCGTCCACACAGCTCTGGGTAGCTTTCGCTGCTGCGCTGTTTCTTTTTGCACCCGTTGTTAAGGCCCAAACTCGGACTATCCAGGGTGGCGGCGGGATCATGCTACCGCCTCCGCCAGTTGCACCGGTCCATACCGTCACCGACGACTACCACGGAACTAAGATTGAGGATCCTTACCGCTGGCTTGAAGACGCGAAGAGCCCGGAGACCCGCACGTGGATTGATGCCGAGAACAAGTACACGCAGGACTATTTGTCTCAAGTGAAGATACGCCCGGAGATCGTGAAGGAGCTGACGGCGTTGGAGCGCGTCGACGTGTATTCGATCCCGTCGTTGTATGGCGGAAGGTATTTCTTCGAGAAGCGCCTGGCAGAGGAAAATCAGGCCTCGATTTATGTGCGTACTGGCTGGAAAGGTGCGGATGAGCGGCTGATCGATGCCACGAAGTTGAGCGCCGACCAGAACACCTCGGTAAACATACTCGACATCTCCAGGAACGGTGACCTGCTGATCTATGGCGTCAGGCAGGGCGGAGCAGACGAGCTAACCATTCATACCCTGGACGTGAAGACACGGAAGGAGCTTACTGATGTGCTCCCGGCAGCAAGGTACTTCGGGGTGAGTCTCAGCCCGGGGAACAAGGGCCTGTATTACTCGGTCTTCACGGCAAAAGTCGGAACAGTGGTGTGGCTGCACAGGTTCGGAACTCCGCTCGACAGAGACGAAAAGATCTTCGGCGGTGAGTATCGCGGAGTCAAGCTGGGCGAGCTGGATCTGATCAGTGCCTGGGTTACGGACAACGTGCGGTACCTCATGATCCAGATCGCCCACGGCGTTCCCGCGACGCGCGACGACATACTCGTGAAGGACCTGCGCAAGCCGGACAGCGATTTCGTCCCGCTGATCTACGGCGTGGATGGCCACACGCAAGCTCAGAATATCGGCGACCGCTTTTTTCTTATGACAGATGCGCAGGCCCCCAACGGCAAAATCGTTGAAGCCATTCCGGGTGGCGAGCCCTCACAGTGGAAGCCGGTAATCCCCGAAGGCAGCAATGTGATTGACAGCTTCAGCATCGTCGGCAGCAAGCTGTTTGTGTCGAGGCTGAAAGATGTAAAAACCGAGACCACAATCTACTCGCTCGGCGGCAAACAGACCGGGACGCTCAGCTATCCCGGGATTGGTTCGGGATCCGTGGTCTATGGGCGCCCGGAGCAGACTGACGGCTTCTACACCTTTGAGTCGTTTATCAGGCCTGAAACGATCTACCGCTACGACATCCAGACCGGCCGCTCCGAGGTCTTTGCTGAGCCCAGGGTGCCCTTTGATTCGTCGCAGTACGAGGTGACTCAGGTCTTCTACACATCAAAGGACGGGACGCGCGTGCCAATGTTCATCGCGGGGAAGAAGGGCCTGGCTCACGATGGCAAAGCACGCCTGCTGATGACTGGCTACGGCGGCTTCGATCTGCCCATGACGCCGGAGTGGAATCCGGAATATGGCTGGTGGATGGAGCAAGGCGGTTTCTTTGCCGTGCCCAATCTGCGCGGCGGCAATGAGTACGGCGAGGCCTGGCATAAGGCAGCGATGTTCGGTAACAAGCAGAATGTTTTCGACGACTTCTTCGCGGCGGCGGAATATCTGATCAAGAACGGGTACACATCGCCGCCGCATTTCGCCATCCGGGGGCGTTCCAACGGCGGACTCCTGATGGGCGCAGCTATGACCCAGAGGCCTGACCTCTTTGGCGCGATCTGGTGTGGGTATCCACTGCTCGACATGCTTCGCTATCAGAACTTCGAGTTTGGGCGAGCCTGGACGACAGAATATGGCAGCTCCGAGAACCCGGACGATTTTACCTATCTCTTGAAGTACTCGCCGTATCAGCACGTCAAGCCGGGAACAAGCTACCCGGCGATCATGTTCTTCACTGGAGACAGCGATACGAGGGTCGATCCGCTGCATGCGCGGAAGATGACAGCACTGATGCAGGCTGCCAATGGCGGCGATCGTCCTATTTTGCTGCACTATTCTCTGAAGGGCGGCCACAGTGCGGGGGTTTCGGTTTCGCAGCTGGTGGAAGATCAGGCGGATGAGCTGGCGTTCCTCTGGAACGAGACCGGCGGCAGATGAGATTTTGATATCCCAAAATGAGCCAGTCGCTACTCAGCTTTAATCTGTGTCCCCACCCGATCCGATAAACCGCATACCTGCATAGACGGGCGGCTGAGAACTACGCCTGTCGGGCAAGAGGGGTTTTCGGCCAATGGCGAATGTGCCAGATCGATCGAGCGAAGAGCGGTTTCGTCTTGCCGCCGAAGCGTCGCTGGATGGCTTCTGGCAACTCGAAGTGGATGCCAGGGTCGCCCATTTTTCGCAGCGTTGGCAGGTGATTGCCGGCTTCGAGCCCAGCGAGCACACGGCCACGCTGGAGCACTGGCTGGAACGCGTTCACCCCGATGATCGCCCCCGGTTCGAGACGGAGTTGAAGGCGTTGTGCGCAGGAAAATCGCGGAAGATGCGCAATGAACATCGCCTGCGCGACAGGTTTGGGCTGTGGCGATGGGTAATCGTTCGCGGCCTGGCGGAACACGCCTCGTGCGCGGGCCGAGGTGAAGTGGTGCGGATCGCAGGGTCGATGACCGACCAGACCGAGCGCCGCATGACCGATCCACTGACCGGACTGCCGAACCGGGAATTCTTCATCGAGCATCTGGAGCTCAGGTTGGAGCAGGCGCGAGCCGAAAAACGCTGGGACTTCGCTGTTCTCTCCGTTGCCCTCGAGCGATTCAAGATGGTCAACGAGAGCCTCGGTTATCAGGGCGGCGATGCGCTGCTGCTGGAGACAGCCTTGCGCCTGACCGAGATGACCACGCAGCGGCAAATATCGGAATCGGTGATTGCGAAGTTGAATGGGGCGGAGTTTCTGGTTTGCCTTGAGGGGGTCGCCGGAGAGCAGGAGGCGATCGCGGTGGCCGGCAATATTTACTCCACTGTGCGCCAACCCTTCCAATGGCGGCGCGAGCGGGTTGCGCCGTCGGCCGCGATGGGTATTGCCAAGGCTGACGAGAGCTACTCGCATCCGGAAGAGCTGATGCGTGATGCCGATTCAGCGATGACCGAAGCGAAGACCCTGAGACGAGGCCACATGGTGTGCTATTCGAGCGGCATGCGCGAGCGGGCAGTCGCGCGGCTCAAGATGGAGGCCGACCTCGAGCAGGCGATCCGATCCGGCGAACTGGTGCTCCATTATCAGCCGGAGATCGACCTTGCGAGCCATACCATCGCCGGCTTTGAAGCGCTGGTCCGGTGGCGTCATCCGGAGCTCGGCATGATTCCTCCGGGCGAGTTTATTCCTCTGGCTGAAGAGTCGGGACTGATTCTGCCATTGGGTGATTGGGGACTCACGGAGGCCTGTCGGCAGATGGCTGCCTGGAGGGCCCGCTTTCCGAACAGCGAGCAGCCTCTGCGCGTGAGCGTGAATCTCTCGGCCAGGCAGTTCGGCCGGCCCGGCGTTACCGCGCACATCGCCGAGGTGCTGGCGGAAACCTGCCTGTCTGCCGATAACCTGCGGCTCGAGGTGACCGAGAGCAGCCTTATGAGTAATCCTGAGACGGCGCTCGAAACCATGCAAGACCTGAAAGCCCTCGGTGTCGGGCTGCACATGGATGACTTCGGCACAGGCTACAGCTCGCTCAACCACCTGCACCGCTACCCCTTCGATACGCTGAAGATCGACCGGTCTTTTATCCAGGGCCTGTCTGAAGAGCAGGACAGCGCGGAAATCGTGGGTACAATTCTCGATCTTGCTCGATCGCTCGACATGGATGTAGTCGCCGAAGGCATTGAGACCGCCGAGCAGGTCAACCGGCTGAGACTGCTCGGTTGCCGCCTCGGGCAGGGATATTACTTTTCCAAACCGGTCAACGCGGCGGCGATCGGCGTCATGCTGGCATCGGGGGGACGAAGCCGGCTGCCGCTTGCCTGCGTTCGATCACGTCGTTCAATGAGTGCCCGCTACCAATGACGCGGCGAGCGTGAGGGCCAGAGCCGTTGGCATGATCAGCATGCCGGCCTTGAGAAATTGCCATCCGCTTACGTGCATGCCCTCGCGCCGGATGGCGATCAGCCACAGAATGGTTGCGAGCGAACCAGTAATCGACAGGTTGGGCCCGAGATCGATTGCGATCAAGACTACCCTCGACAGCAGCTCCTGAATCGGCGCCGTCTGTAGGGTCGCGCCTGCCAGCAGCCCGAGCGGAAGATTATTCACCAGGTTCGTGCCGAATCCGAGCGCGCCTCCGACAGCGAAAGCCGCACCCGCGGGCGGCCAATTCATCACGTGGAGCAGCGCGGCGTGCAGCATCGTGAGTGCCCCTGCACTCTTGATCGCTTCCACAATGACGAAGAGCGCGGCCACGAGCGGTAATATGCTCCAACTGACCTCGCGAATGATTCGCAACGGACTCTCCCGTTCGCGAGTCAACACGATCGCCGCCACCACAATAGCCGACAGGCAAGTCGGGAGCCCCAGGTCCAGTTTCAGCGCCGAGGCCGCCAGCAGAACCCCGGCCACCGACAGGATTCCAAGCAGGCTGATTCTTCCCGGAATCGTCAGCTTCGCTTTGGACAGCGTGCCGTTTGTGGTGCCGGAAAGGTCGTTGCGACAGTACCAGAGCAATATCACATACGTAACTGCAATCGATACAAGTGAAGGGACCGCGAACATGGCCAGCCATTTTGCCAGCGGCGGCATGGCGTTATGAAAAACGACAAGGTTGGCTGGGTTCGATATGGGCAGGACAAAGCTGGCGGCATTTGCTATCAGCGCACAGCTCAGCAGATAAGGCAGGGGCTTCGCCCGGGCTCGGTTGACGGCCGTCAGCACCGCCGGAGTCAGTACAACCGCAGTAGCGTCGTTGGACATGAATACTGTCACGACAGTTCCGACCCCATAAATCAGCGTGAACAGCCGAAAAGGTGAGCCGTCTCCTTGCTTCACT
Organism: uncultured Acidobacteriaceae bacterium; assembly: GCA_963724375.1. Classification (GTDB taxonomy): domain Bacteria; phylum Acidobacteriota; class Terriglobia; order Terriglobales; family Acidobacteriaceae; genus Silvibacterium. The sequence continues at coordinate 129,748 of CAVRUM010000005.1, read as the reverse complement.
GCGATGTTGGCCAGCCAGTCGAAAACGCCATAGACCTTGGCCAGCTCCGATAGCAACATCATGCCGATGAGAAATAGATAAACGTCGAGCCCTTCGGCGACAGCATGTCCCGCGAGCGGCAGCGGAATCAGCCGCAGCAGGCAGAGCAATGCTGCTCCGCCCACTGTCCAGACAACTTCCGGTAAGCCGAAAGGACGCAGCAGCATCAGCAGGATGCTGACGGCGGCGATGGCCCAGATGAGGACGTGTCCGATCACCGCTCTCGGCCGTTCCTGAACGTGTAAGCGCCAGGCAGGTAGTGATGCGGTCTATCACTGGCATGCACAAGGAGGACAAGAATGACAGTCGCGAAGTTGGCGGCGACCAACGGTGAAGCATCGTGCATATGTGTTTAGATAACAGCCTTGTGGGATGAACTGAAGAGATTAAGATGCCGTCTCTGCCAAGTCCGATGGATTACTGTTGGATGACTCCCCCGGCTGTTCAACGTACCAGCACGCCGGCCGAACGGTAAACCTCGCCGTTCACCACGGTCTCAATAACAGGCAATGTTGGCGTGTCGGTCAGAATTTCAACTTCGGTCTCGGTAACGAGCGCGGTGTCTTCCACCTTGGCTCCCCGCAGGCTGGGATTGTAGGCGAATGCCTGGGCCAGAGCCACGGCTTCCTTTCCGTTCGGCTGAATGAGCCATTCGCGCTCTCCGTATCCGCAGGGCCCGCCCTGGTGGTGGAACTCGATTTCCTCGGCTGCCCCAGCCGAGTTGTAGGCGTCGCGGGCGACTTCGAAGAGCCGCGCGGAAGTAACGCCAGACCGCGTGGCGTGCAGCAGCTCTGAATGAATCCGGGCGGCAGCAGTAAACGAGGCCGCAAGCTCATCCGGTAACGGCCCGAAGTGCACAAAGCGCGTAATCGAGGCAACCAGGCCCCACTTGCGCGCGCAGAGATTGACCATGCCGTAGCGCTCAAGGCGTCCCGATCGCGGAACGGCATGCTTGTATTTGCGGATGCGGTTGTCGACCCCCATCAGCACCACCGTTGGCGTGATGCCTATCTCGAACAGTGCGGCAGCCGTGCGTGCGGCCATCTCTTCTTCGGTAATGCCGGGCGTCAGCGATTCGAGCACCGATACTGTCGCATCGGCTGTCTGGCGCGACAGGCTGACGAAGCGGTCGATTTCCGGCTGCAGCAGCGGCGCGCGCAAGCCGGTGAGGTCGACATGCGTCGCGTTCGCCAAGGGTACGTCGGAGCCGAGCGCCGCATCGCCGGCAAGTTCGCGCAAAAGGGGAGCGGGGCTTCCATACCACGGATAGATCACCGGCTCGTATCCGAGGCCGCCGAACTCTTCGTCGGCAAGGCGCGGCGCTTCATTGTTCGGAGCTAGGTAATAGCGGAGCCCGCTGCGGGTGATGAGTAGCGATGTGACTGCGGTCTCGACCCCCAGCGCAACGCGCGCCTCGACCTGCCCGGCGGTGATCCATGCGATGTTTTCATGCCTGCTGAGCAGAACCGCCGAAAGGCGGTGGCGATCGAGTAACAAACCAAGCCGCGCATACTTCTCGTTCAGCTCGGCGGACCGCAGGGCGATGTCCTGTGCCGGCATTTCGGAAACTGGATTCACGCGCTTCTCCTGCATGGGAAGATGTGGAGTAAATCGATTTTATTGGGGCCCGCAATCTCGAGCACTCTAAGCGCTCAACATAAAAACCGGCAAGAAATATATTGTGGAGTTGGATGGCCCCATCAGGTTCTGGAGCAGATCCCCACCGTACAGCCGATGGGAGGCAGGCAAAGCCTTGCCAGCAAGACGACCAGGGACGCCCACAGCAGATCCGCGCCCAGAAGGTGTAGCAGCTGCATTGCTGTGGGAGTAAGGAAGACGACATCTGCGACGCCCAGCGCGAATTGGATGAGCACCAGCGTGCCCACAGTCAGCGAAAGACGCCGGTGCATTTCGGTGCGAGCGCCTAGAACGATGAGCCAGAGCAGGAATGCTCCGGCGACCAGGCTCAGGGCAGGGTGCACCCAACGGAGTCGAACCAGCCATACAGAGTGAGACGAGAAATCCTGCAGGAAAGCCGCGCGCAGGCTGGTTGCGGGAAAGAGCGTATCCCCGAGCGCGGCGAGGGAGCCGCTGACGCCGACGATCAGCGTCGCCAACAGTCCGATCGCAGCGATCCAGGGAGCACGCCACTCGACACTGCCGTGCATGAAACCCAGCTTCCGTGAAAGAAAGTGTGCCGTAAGCGCGAGCGCGCCTAACAACAGCAGAGTATTGGTCAGGTGGAGTGCCAGATAAAAGGCGCGCGACGCAGACTGGTCGTGTGCGACCTTGCCCAGAAGAACCAGCAGCGCTCCGAGCAGGGCCTCGTTCAGTGTCAGAACGAGGGCGGCCACAGAAGCCGATCGCGCGAGATGGCGGCGCGGAGTTGCTCGAAATGTCCAGAAAAGCAGGCCCATGACTGCCAGCAGAGCGATCCCGCTGGATGCACGGTGGGCGAACTCGATAAGGGTAGCGGCAGTCGGATAGTGTTGAATTACAGAGCCGTTGCAGAGCGGCCAGCGATCTCCGCAGCCCGCGCCGGATCCGGTGGCCCGCACCGCCGCACCCCACACAATCACGGCAATGTTGTAGGCGAGCACGGCCCATGCGTAATGGTTTAGTGCTCGCGAAGCTATGTCGGAGCGAGCCGGGATCGTCGAAGAAACAGCGCTGGCCGCGTTCATGTTGGCTTGTTCCTATTCTATCGGGTTCGCCCGCACAACCCTGCCGAACCTGAAAGCAATCTCATTCTCATGAAAAACCCACAACTCCCCGCCCTGATGCTCGCTTCCGCCCTGGTCTTTGGTGGCGGATCAATCTGTTCTGCCCAGGATACGACCCCGAAACAGGACATGAAGAATGCCGGGACCGACACCAAGGATGCCGCCAAGGATACCGGTCACGCCGTAAGCTCGGGAAGCCAGAAGGCCTACCACGGAGCAAAGAAGGAAACGACAACCGGCTACGACAAAACGAAGGAAGGCACCACCACCGCCTACGACAGAACCAAAGAGGGCACGCAAAAAGGGTTCGACAAGACGAAAGAGGGCACTCAGAAGGTCTTCGACCCCAACAAGGAGCCTTCAACAGGAGCCAGCGACCGGGAGCACGAGGCTTCCACTAAGGCGAAGGACCGGACCAAAGAAACCGATCAGAAGGTCAACGACGCCTCGAAACCGCAATAGCGGCGCGTGAGCATTCTCTTTTCAGTGTGAATACTTCGCTTCACCGACAGGCAGCGCAATTTGCAGGCGGTTCTGCGGCGGAGGTAGCGGACACGTGGCATACGCGGTGTAGGCGCATGGGGGATTCTGTAGCCGGTTGAAGTCCAGAACCAGGTGTCCGGGTTGGTCGAGCCCGTGGTCGGGAAAATCTGTGTACAGGAATCGCGCCGCTCCATAGCTCGTAGTCCTGCTGGTCGTGTCGCGAAGGATAAAGAAAAGCTGCTTCGCGTCCGGTTCCTCTAGCACCGGCTCAAGCTGTAGTGCTTTCCCGTCCAGTACGAACTCGGCCACTCCGGGCGCGGGCATCTCGTCCGTGACGCCAATGATGGACGGAACCTTGATCTTCTTGACTGGCACGAACGGAACCCAATTCGCATCGACCCGATAGTGCGGGTTGGGTTCATACCAGTGCAGTCCATGGAAGTCCAGCCGGGTAGGAGCCTGCGAGTCCTTAACGCGCAGCGCATGGCGGTCGCCGCGATGCAGCAGCAGGATGGTCAGAGTCCCGGCAGTCAGCTTCGAAGGATATTTCGCGTCGTCATTGGCTAACGTCGCTGGTGTGGCCGGGGCTCCATCAAGCTGAACGCCTCCAGCAAAGCCACCCTCCGGCGGCGCGAGCCGGACCTCGCTGCCATTCACCTTGATTACTCCAAGGTGGGCCGGAGCGGAGGCAGATAGCCGGATCCGATTATCGCTAGCGGAGCCAACGGTATTTGTTCCGGGCTTGAGCCATTCGAGCCCGACGAGCGTCAGCCAGCCGTCCGGTGCCGAAAGCCGCTGCTCGCGGTGCGCGCGCCATGCCATCAGGCCGACCCTCCAGTCGGAAGTAGCGTCGGCGAAGACCAGGAAGGCCGCAGTAACGACCAAAAATGGAGCGAGTCGATAGAGCTTCATGCTTTCCTCTTTACGATGTCGGAGAAATGAGGGCAGGGACGGGTCTAGCGACAACAGAGAAAAACAGTCGTCAAGAGGGAAGCCATTACGAGGCGAGATTATCGCGAGTGGCGGTGCTGGTCAACAAAAGGCGTTTCGAGACGCTGCTGTCTCCTCCTTTTCGATGAAATAGCGGCGCAGGCAGTTTATTCACCGAGTAACGGTCGCCGTCCGCTTCATCTATGTGATACAAATGCGCGTTCGTCCATCGCCATATCGCCCGGCCTTCCTCCGAGCCAAACATCCTATGCGGCAATAGGTGCGCGAACCGAATCAAGCGAGGGGTCTATGAACGAATCAAGACGGTGGGGAATCGCCCTGGCGGCGATTCTGGTGCAGATGGCATTGGGAGCGGTCTACGCGTGGAGCGTCTTCCGCGTTCCCCTCTCGAAGCTGTTTCACTCAACCATCTCTGAGGTCACCCTCACGTTCACCATCGCGATCTTTGTGCTGGGATTTGCTTCCTTCTTTGGCGGGCTCTGGCTGAATCGCTCCGGACCGCGAATTGTCGTGCTCACCGCAGGACTGCTTTACGGTGGCGGCATTTTCCTGGCCAGCTTTTCGTCGGGACTGCTTTGGCTTTATCTCACCTATGGAGTCATCGGCGGAATCGGCTTGGGCTTCGGTTACATCGTTCCGATTTCTGTGCTCGTGAAATGGTTTCCCGATCGCCGAGGACTGATGACGGGGGTTGCAGTCGGCGGCTTCGGCGCCGGGGCTTTGGTTACGGCTCCAGTGGCCACGCGGTTAATTCAAAGTGTGGGCGTCCTGCACACGTTCGCCTACCTTGGAATCGCATACCTGATCGTCACCTGCGGGGCTGGATGGTTCATGACCAATCCCCCTGCCGGCTGGCAGCCAGCGGGGTGGACACCCAGGCCGGTTCAAGCCGCGCAGCGGGCGGCGAGGGACTTCCGGCTCGGTGAAGCTTTGAAGACATGGCAATGGTGGGCGCTATGGCTCCTGCTGTTTCTGAATACTTCGGCAGGCATTTCGGTGATCTCTCAGGAGGCCCCGATGTTTCAGGAACTGGCTAAGGTGACAGCGATCGTGGCAGCGGGAATGGTCGGAGTTGTCAGCATTGGCAACGCCATAGGCCGCGTCTTCTGGGCCTGGGTTTCTGACGGCATCACTCGGCGCTACACATTTGTTGTGATGTATCTCCTACAGGTAGCGCTATTCTGGCTTTTGCCTTCGGTTCACTCCGTTGTCGGACTGACTGTGGTCACGTTCGTCGTTCTTATGTGTTACGGAGGCGGGTTCGGCACCATGCCGGCGTTTGCCGCCGATTACTTCGGAGCGAAGAATGTAGGTCCAATCTATGGTCTGATGCTCACCGCATGGGGTTTCGCAAGCGCGTTCGGGCCGCTGCTGATTGCCCACATGAGGCAATCGAGCGGAGGCTATCAAACCGGACTACACGTGATCGCTGTGGTTATGGCTGTCTCGATCGTCATGCCGCTCGTGGTCAGGCCACCGAAGGTTACAGGTGAAGCGGTAACTGCACACATCGCAGCAAGGTAGGAGCTGGGGTCCCTCAGCGTTGCAGGCGTCAAGCCGGCTTCGTGTAGTACCTCTGGTGCCACTTCCACGCGGTGTCGATAATGTCGTCGAGCCGCGTGTACTTAGGCTTCCATCCCAGTTCCTGACTGATTCTTTCCGAACTGGCGATCAATACCGCCGGATCTCCCGCTCGGCGAGGGCATTCCTCGACGGGGATCGGACGCCCGGTGACTCGCCGTGCCGACTCGATGACTTCGCGCACGCTGAAGCCCACTCCATTGCCAAGGTTATAGATGAGCTTGTCCCGGCCTTTCAGTCCTTCAAATGCGAGCAGGTGGGCTTGTGCCAGGTCCTGAACGTGAATGTAGTCGCGGATGCAGGTGCCGTCGGGAGTCGGATAGTCCTGCCCGAAGACCTTGATGCTTTGGCGGCGCCCCAGCGCCACATCGAGAATGAGAGGGATGATGTGCGATTCAGGTTCATGGGCCTCGCCGCGGCCCTGGATGGCGCCGGCGACATTGAAATAGCGCAGGCTGGCATAGCGAAACCCGTGGATGCGATTGAGCCACGAAAGCATGTGCTCCACCAGCAGCTTTGATTCGCCGTAAGCGTTGGTCGGACGAAGGGCCGCGTCTTCCCGGATCGGCGTTAACTCCGGTTCCCCATATACGGCCGCAGTCGACGAAAAGACGAGCCGGTTGATGCCCGCGGCCAGCATCGCTTCAAGCAGAGTCAGGGTTGAAGCGGTGTTATTGCGGAAATAAATCTCCGGCTTCTTCATGCTCTCCCCCGCCTCAATCAGAGCGGCGAAGTGCATCACGCCGTCTATTCCCGTGTGAAGCACCTTTTCGGCAGCAGCGCCATCGGCGAGATCCCCCTCGACGAATTCAGCGCCCTTGGGAACAAGCGAGCGATGGCCGTGGCAGAGATTGTCGTAGATAACCACCTGGTGACCGCGATCGAGCAGGAGCTGCGCGACAGTTCCGCCAACATAGCCGGCGCCGCCGGTGACGAGGATCCGCAAAGGTCTTTCTCCTTGGAAGCAAATGTCTTCGATCTATGTGTATGGGGGGCGATCTATCGGAGTCAACCAGTGGACAGGGAGATGAGAAATTTTTGTGCCACGCCGTGTCGCCCTCTGGCGGCCAGTAGGCGTCAAACAAGCCATGCGGCGCCGGCGGGAGGCCTGTGAAAAACTTACCCGAGAGCCTGGATGATCGGCAGTAAGGGTTACGCGCTTGTCAGTGCGCAGTTTATAATGAAGAGTGACGATCATTACTATCCTATTACTTATGTAATCGGTTGGCCCATCCTGTGACAAACATGCGGACCGCATAGCTGAGAAGTTCAGGCTATGGTAACGACAACCAACCCTTGGCCCTGGGAAAGACGTGGTGAAGGAAACCGGCTCGCTTTGTGGAATGTGGGATGCAAGTACCTTAAGCCGGATCTCGGAGAGGCCTGCGTGACTGCAGCATTTTTGGCAACAAATTTTGACGATTTAGGTTGGGATTAAGAAGGACTATGGCGAGCAACCATCCGAGGCAGGCAAACTTTGGGCTCCTTCCAGAACCGCAGGGGCGCTTCGGCTCGTTCGGAGTGAGCCTGGTGATCAATTTTGCGGTCGCCGCCCTCCTGGTTTTATTTGCGGCAGCCCGGATCCACGAGGCTCACGTTCGCAAGGAGAATACCGCGGTTCTCATCTTTCCTGTTGAGCCGCCCAAGCCCTATGTTCCTCCTCCTCCCAAGGTTCGTGTGATTCCTCCCCCTCCCAAGGTTCAGCCACCGCCGAGGATTGAGCCGCCAAAGCCTTTTGTTGAACCTCCCAGGCCCGTCGAGGTTAAGATTCCAACTCCTCCAGTTCCCAAGATTGCTCCGGCTCCCCCCAAGGCAGTTGCGCCTCCTCCTCAGCCGAAAGTCGGACTGTTCAAGAGTTCTCAGCCAACGGCTATTGCAAATAACACGCAGGCACCGACTCCCAAAACCGGCGGGTTCGGCGATCCGGTCGGGGTGACTCCCAACCCTAATGCCACGCGGCCTGCCACTATCGCATCGGTAGGATCATTTTCCGGAACCCCCGGTGTGGGACAGCCCGGTGCGGGAGCGGCCCGGCAGGGAACGGTTAAGGGTGTTGAATTCGGCTCCGGGGTTGCTAACGGCGTACCGGGAGGGCGCGATGTGCGCGGCACGGTGGCTTCGGCTGGTTTCTCAAACGGGGTCGTAGGTGGAACGGGCAAACCTGGAGGGACAGGCAAGGTCGAGCAGGCGGGACTCTCCGGGACGGGATTCGGCGCCGCGGGTACGACAGCACCGAAGACCGCTCAGGCGCAGGCCACCCCCATCGTCGTGTTATCCAAGCCAAAGCCTACGTACACACCTGAGGCCCGGGAGTTGCGCATCGAAGGGGATGTGAAGCTCGAAGTAAGGTTTACGGCAACCGGTCACGTCGAGGTCCTGCAGGTTTTGAGCGGACTGGGGCATGGGCTTGATGAACGCGCCAAGGCGGTGGCGCAAGCGATCCAGTTCAAACCGGCAACAAAGGACGGGCGCCCCGTAGACCAGGTCACGGTAATACGAATAACCTTCCAGTTGGCGTAGGTTTGTTCACCCCGTCAGCATGGCAGGAGGACAGCATCGCCAGCCCGGTGCAATGGGTGCATAGGCCGGAAGTGCAGATCGCGGTTCCTCAGAGGCATTTGCAAGCAGTAAAAATCAATAGAACTACCGTTGTTATCGGAACGACGAAGAGAGATTAGGAGCCTGTAGATGTCTCATCGCAACGTATGCGCTTTGGGCCTTGTATTGCTTTTATCGGTCAGTGCGGCACACGCGAAGAAAGAACCCCGTTATGCGCCCCCTGTGCCCCTTACGCCCGAGCAGGCAGCTCTGGTTCAAAAAGCGGTGGCTCAGGAAAAAGCTACGGTCAAGCTGATCCAGAAGAGCACGCCTGTAGTGCAAACCTACATTCAGAACATGGGGCCCGACCCTAAGCTCCAGAGCGTACCGATTTCGGATCAATACATGGTCGCCCGCGTGGATTTCGGCAAGACGTTCACAGCCAATCCTTACGAAACGCGTTCGAAGTCGAAGGGCTTTTTCAAGGGCTCCCTGAAATTCATCAGCGACCTGAGCAAGAGCTTCCAGGTAAGCTACTCGGCGACCGGCTTTATGGACATGATGTTCCTGGATCCGGTGAGCTTCGATCAGCAGCACTACGATTTCAGCTATGTGCGCCGCGATTTTCTCGGCGGAGTCCGCACTGTGGTCTTCGACGTGCGGCCGAAACCCAAGGAGGGCTACGGACGGTTTTTCGGTCGCATCTGGGTTGAGGATCAGGGCGGTAACATCGTTCGATTCAACGGGTCCTATACGGGCAACGAAAAAGACATGATTGCCCGCTACTACCATTTCGATAGCTGGCGGACAAATGTACAGCCCGATGCGTGGCTGCCCACGGCGATCTACGTCGAAGAGACAGCGACCAGCGATTCAAAGCATGCCAGCGGCTTCCGCGCCCAAACTTTTTTCTGGGGCTACTCTCTTAAGCTGCCGCAGCACGAGTCCGAAAACGAATCTATCGAGGTTGAGAATGCCCAGGACCAGAGCGGCCAGTCACAGGATGTGAGCCCACTGCAGGCACAGCGCCAATGGGTCTCCCAGGCCGAGCAGAATGTGCTTGACCGGTTGACCCAGGCTGGATTGCTGGCTCCGCCAAGCGACTTCGATAAGGTGCTTGAGACGGTTACAAACAACATCGTTATCGGCAACAAGCTCGTTCTTCCGGACGATATCCACTGCCGCGTGCTGCTCACTACACCCCTCGAGTCGCTGGCGGTCGGTAACACCATTCTGATCAGCAAGGGCCTCGCCGATGTTCTCCCTTCTGAAGAGGCGCTTGCCGCGATTCTGAGCTTTCAGCTGGCGCATATCGTCGAGGGCCACCACATCGATACGCGTTATGCCTTCAACGATCGCCTGCTCTTTCCAGACGAGGCAACTTTCCAGCGCTTCAACATGAATCACTCTGCACTGGATAACCAGGAGGCCGCGAAGAAGGCGGTCGAGCTGTTTAACAATTCCGTCTATCACGATAAGGCAGCCAGCGTGGGTCTCTTCCTGCAGGCCCTGCAGATGCGCGAGAAGCAACTGCCCTACCTGCTCACGCCGCGACTGGGCGACTCCCTTATCAAGGCCGATGGTACGCCTTGGCTTTCCGGTTTGGGCGCTGGCGCACCCAAGCTGAACATGGATGACCTCAACCAGATCGCCGCCCTGCCGCTCAACAGCCGCCTGAAGATCGAACCATGGGATGACAAGGTCGCTCAGCTGAATGTAAAGCCTGCCCCGCTCCTCAGCGCTCGCGACAAGATGCCGTTCGAGGTTACTCCAATCTACTACCGGCTGCAGCGATATGAGTCCCCCGCCGCCTCGGCTGCCGGATCTGCGGCAACGGCTCCCGCCGCGACCGCAGGAACTGCGGCGACTGCACCCGCCTCGACAAACGGGAGCGCGCCGCCTTCGACGGCTCCGCAGTCGGCGAACCCTGGCCAGACATCACAGCCGGCGGATCCCAATCAAACGCCGCAGCCGGCGGATCAGACTGCGCCCAACCCGAATTACAAGCCGCAGTAAGCATCTCGCGAAGGGTACGCCGGCTGGACTTCCGGTCGGCGCCACCTCTGGCAGCCTTTGGCACCACCGTTTTGAGTTCTTGTCCGGACTTGGCGATTTTGAATTTCGGAGAGTGAATGTGCTCAGAAAACTTTTTATTGTCACCTTGCTTTTTGGATCCGGCGCTGCATTTGCACAGGTTGCCCCTTCCGTTCGCGGTGGCAATTCTACTTTGTGGGTAGGGGGCGAATTCGCCAGCTTCAATTCCGACTACGACGCCAGGTCGCGCATCATTGGTCCTGGCGTGGATGTGGACTTTAACCTGACTCCAAAACTTGGCTTGGTGGGAGAGGCTCGCTGGCTCCATTGGAATGGCACAGACTCTCAGACTCAATCTGACTATCTGGCCGGGGTGAAATATTCTCTTCACTTCCACCGGTTCACTTTCAGCCCCAAGTTTCTCTTCGGGGGAGTCTGGATCAAATATCCGGTGCTTGCTACTGGAGGATCGACCGGAAGCTATTTTGCCTATTCCCCCGGCGGATCCGTCGACTATCGAGTCTCGCGCCATTTCGCGGTCTTCGGAGCCTATGAATATCAGTTCCTTCCTTCGGCACCGGGAGCCTACTTCCTCGGGCCCAGCAATGGGCTCACACCACACGGTTTCAGCGTCGGAGTAAAGTACCGGATCCTCGGGGTACGATAACGCCACAATCCATCTTTGGGCACAATACAGGCCAGGCTTCCAGCCTGGCCTGTATTGTTTTCGCCGCGCCATATGCGCCGCTGTCGCCGGGTCGGCTATCAGCTCATAAAGAAAACAGCCTCGGTCATCGACCGAGGCTATTGCTTGGAAATCAAGTCGCCAGAAGCGTTAGAAGTGGTAGGCCACGCCGATCACCGGGTCGCTGATGTTGTAGTAGCGATTGGTGCGCAGGTTTCCCTGGCCAAAACTCGGCGATTTCACGACGATTCCGCGATACTCCCCACGGATATCCCAGCTGGGACTCAGTTCATAGGCGAACCCACCCCCATAAAGGATCCCGATGTTGGTGGTCTTGCTTGCGTTCAGGGTCTGGGTGATCTGATCTTGGATGGGACTGAAAATGTAACCTCCAGGGCCGCCTTCCAGGAATGGATTGAGATTCTTGAAAACGAAGTTGTAAACCACCGCGCCCGAAATTTCCTGGAAGCGGTTATGAATCAGAAGGTTATTGGTTGGGTTGCGATAGTGCTGTACCTGCTGCGCATACTGGTAGTTCAATTCAAGGCCAATATGGGGGGTAAGCAGGTAACGGTAGCTGACCAGGCCGCCGAGGCCTACCGTGGCATGCAACTGGACAGCATTACCGGAGACAAAGGGAGGAATGATCGCGGAAAGACTCCCGCTGACATCCATGCGGCTCTCCTGCGCGAATCCGGCTGCCGCCGACAAGGGCAGCAGCAAAAGCAGCAACAAACTTTTCTTCATTCGTCTCGTGAACCTCTCGCCCGCCGCGGCGGGCGCAACGCGTCTCGGGCTCCTCAAAATTTTTTGTGAACCAGGGGGTGCCCCGGCTCACTTGGTAATTGTACCTTCCGAATCATGTTTCGACAGAAATTCAGGCCATCCACAAGGCGTTATCGACTCGCCTCGGCGCGGAAGCTAAAGGGTGCGCCACGTGTCTCCGCAATCGCCTTCACGGCTTTGAGAAACGCCAGCGCCGCATGCGACAACGTTGCGCTTCTTCGATGAGCCAGGAAAAGCTGCCGTTCGATCCTGAGCTCCGGCACGGCGACTTGCACAAGTTCGTCTCGCGTCAGCTCATCCTGCACCGTCAGCCCCGGAACCAGCGCAACGCCATTCCCCATGGCCACGAATCGCTTGATGGCTTCCAGGCTTGGCAGCTCGACGTTCATGTTCAGCGGCGTCTTATGCTTCTCGAAAAGATCGATCACGCGCCGCCTCAGGGGTGACACAACGTTGTGGGCGATGAAATTCTCCGCCCCAAGATCGCGGATGGCTACCTTCTTCTCGCGTGCCAGTGGGTGCCGCGGATTTACGACAAACACGACCGAATCGGTGTAGACGCCGATCAGCCGAAGCTGCTCGGCATCCGGCCGGAAGGTCACGATGCCCAACTCCACGGTGCGATCGAGAATCTGTTCCGGAATCCGGCTGGCAAGCGCCCGTTGTACCAACACACTGATGTGCGGACAGAGCCGCCGGAACTCATCGAGTACCGGCAGCAGGTAGAGGCAAGTGTATTCGTTCGCGGCAATGTGCACCCGCCCCCGTTCGAGGGAGCGAAGCTCTTCTATGGCCGAGGCGGCTTCGCGCCTCAGCTTGAGCAGCCGCTCGGCATACTCGCGCAACAGTTCGCCGGCCGCTGTTAGCGTACCCTCCCGCGAGCTACGCTCGAACAGCGGATCGCCTACCTCCTCCTCCAGCCTGCGAATGGTATGGCTGACCGCAGGCTGCGTTCGATGCAGGCGCGCGGCTGCCCGGGAGAAGCCTCGCTCTTCAACGACGGCTAGAAAAGTTTCAAGCTGCGACAGGTCCATAAACTGAAGCCCCTCCGAGTGAAGGCCAGGATAGAGATATTACTCAAATTTATCGATTCGGTAAAAATTATAAATTTGAATAATGGTCAATGTTTTGGCAAACTTAGGAAGGTAGAGATTTGCTTTGCAGGTGATGTCGATGCCCCCAACCCGCATCTATTTTTTCGACACAACCCTCCGTGACGGCGAGCAATCCCCCGGCTGCAGCATGACCCAGCACGAAAAGCTTCAGATGGCCCATGCTCTCTCGGATCTTGGGGTGGATATCCTCGAAGCAGGTTTTGCCATCTCCTCCGACGGCGACTTTGCCGCCATCGAAACCATAGCCCGCGAAGTGCACGGACCGGTTATCGCTTCACTCGCCCGGGCCAAACGGGGAGACATTGAGCGGGCGGCCGAGGCCCTTAGACCAGCGAAGCGCGCCCGGATTCATATCTTTCTTGCCAGTTCAGATCTCCATCTCGAATACAAGCTGAAGATGAGTCGCGCGGAAGCTCTGGATCAGGCTGCGGAGTCGGTCGCATTGGCCTGCAAGCTGGCCGACGAAGTCGAATTCTCACCCGAGGATTCGACGCGCACCGATCCTGACTTTCTCTGCCAAATTGTCGGCGTCGCCATCGAAGCCGGGGCCGGCATCATCAACCTGCCTGATACCGTCGGATATGCCACTCCGAACGAGTATGGTGGCATGTTTCGCATGATCCGCGAGCGTGTTCCGGGTGCCGACAAGGTCATCCTCTCGGCACATACGCACGACGATCTTGGCCTGGCCGTCGCGAATTCCCTGGCCGCAATCGAAGCTGGAGCGCGCCAGGTTGAGTGCACCGTGAATGGGATCGGTGAGCGGGCCGGCAATGCTGCTCAGGAGGAAATTGCCGCTGCGCTGCACGTTCGCGGCGACCGTTATCCGATGGAGAATAGGCTGAATTTGAGCAAGATGTACGGCGTCAGCCAGTTGCTTGCAAAAATGATCAGCTTCGCGCCGTCACCCAACAAGGCAGTCGTGGGAGACAACGCCTTCGCTCATGAAGCCGGGATCCATCAGCACGGTGTGCTTTCTAATCCTCTGACTTACGAAATTATGACGCCGTCGGTGTTTGGTATCCCAACCAACCGGCTGGTGCTCGGCAAGCACTCCGGACGTCACGCGCTGCGCTCACGTCTCATCGAGCTCGGATACAATCTCTCGCCGGCCGATCTTGACGTTGCATACCGCGCGTTCACTGAACTCGCGGATCGCAAGAAGGCAATCTACAACCAGGACCTCATCAACCTGGTCGCGCATCATCAACGGAACGAAGATTTAATCCAGGAAGAAGCGGCCGAGAAGCTGCACTGAAGTTCCTTTTTTCGCCCACGGAACCGTTCTCAGCAGGGAGACGAGGATGAAGCTGAAAATACTGGTCGTCGACGGAGATGGAATCGGCCCGGAGGTCACCGCCGAAGCGGTGCGCATACTCAGTTCGGTAGCCGAGCTTGGAGGCTACGATTTCGAGTTCAGGCACGCCCTGATCGGCGGCGCGGCCATCAAGGCACACGGCTCTCCGCTGCCCGAAGCTACCCTCGATGCCGCCCTCGACAGCGACTCCGTTTTGCTGGGCGCTGTTGGCAGCAATGAGTTCAACTCCCTTCCCCCAAACCGCCGCCCTGAAGCGGGCTTGCTGCAGCTGCGGCAGGCCCTGGGCGGCTTCGCCAACCTGCGGCCCTCCTTCGCGTGGCCGTCGCTCTCTTCGAATTCGCCCTTGCGTGCCGAGGTCGTGGACGGTGCCGATATTCTCTTTGTGCGCGAGCTGCTCGGCGGCCTCTATTTCGGTGAGCCGCGCTCCTGGGACAAGGAAGCCGGAACTGCCTGGAACACCATGCGCTATACGCGCGATGAAGTCATCCGCGTTGCCCGCATTGCCTTTGAGCTCGCCTCGGCGCGCCGTAAGAAAGTGACCTCCGTAGACAAGGCCAACGTACTCGAGGTTTCGCAGCTCTGGCGCGCGACTGTGACTGAGATAGCGGTTCAATATCCCGACGTGACTCTGGAGCACCAGTATGTCGACGCTTGCGCCATGCACCTGATGAATACTCCGCGCAACTTCGACGTGGTCCTCACGGAAAACCTGTTTGGCGACATCCTTTCCGACGAAGCGGCCGTCATCACCGGCTCTCTCGGCATGTTGCCGTCGGCGACTATCGGCGGTCAGGTCAATTTGTATGAACCGGTACACGGCTCTGCCCCCGATATCGCCGGCAAGGGCATTGCCAACCCGCTGGGCGCGATCCTCACGGCAGCCATGCTGCTGCGGCACTCTGCCAAGCTCGAGCAGGATGCGCAAGCTGTCGAGACCTCTGTCCGCAAAGTGCTCGAACAGGGATATCGCACCTCAGATCTGGCTCGTGGCGAAACCAAGATGGTCGTCTCCACGCAGGAGATGGGCCGGCTTGTTCACCAGGCCCTCAACGAGATCATCGACTGCCGTCAGGCGATGCACGCGGTCTAGATGCCGTCCGAAATCCGGCCGACCTGGCAATCACGCGCTTCCCGCCTCGCTGGCCGCGTGCAAGAGCTTCCGGCGCAAAACAGATTTTGCAGAAACAGCAGGAGTCGTTAGATGTCAGCACCAAAAACACTTTTCGAGAAAGTCTGGGAGTCGCACCTGGTCGCCGAGCCGCCCGACGAGCCGGCAATCCTTTACATCGACTTGCATCTGGTTCATGAGGTGACTTCACCGCAGGCCTTCGAGGGACTCCGCATGGCCGGCCGCAAGCTGCGCCGCCCCGATCGTACCGTCGCGACGGTCGATCACAACGTTCCGACCACAGCGAGCAGGCTCATCATCGAAGATGCCATCGCCGCCAAACAGATCGACGTGCTGCGCCAGAACTGCCTGGATTTCGGAGTCGAACTCTATGACGTACAGTCGCCGAATCAGGGCATCGTGCACGTCATCGGTCCCGAGCTTGGATTCACCAAGCCCGGCATGACCATCGTCTGCGGCGATTCGCACACCTCGACACACGGTGCCTTCGGAGCGTTGGCGTTCGGCATCGGCACATCCGAAGTCGAGCATGTCATGGCCACGCAGACGCTGCCTCAGTCGAAGCCGAAAACCTTCCGCATTACCATCGACGGCGACCTGCCTGACGGTGTGACCGCCAAGGACGTTGTCCTGGGCATCATCGGCCGCATCGGCACCGACGGCGCGACCGGCTACGTTATCGAATATGCAGGCTCCGCCATTCGTTCCTTAAGCATGGAAGGCCGAATGACCATCTGCAACATGAGCATCGAGGCTGGAGCCCGCGCCGGCATGATCGCTCCTGATGACACGACATTCGCCTACCTCAAGGGCCGCAAGTTCTCGCCGCAGGGCACAGACTGGGATGCGTCCGTCGCCGAGTGGCGCAAGCTGGTCTCAGATCCCAGCGCGAAGTTCGACCGCGAACTCATCATTCCCGCCATCGAACTCGCGCCTTACGTGACCTGGGGCACAAGCCCGGGCATGGTTGTTCCCATTACCGATGTCGTTCCCTCGCCCTCCAACGCGAATTCCGACGCCGATCGCCGTCACTTCGAGCGCGCTCTCGAATACATGGACCTGAAAGCTGGCACTCCGATGGAAGAAATCGCCATCGACCGCGTCTTCCTCGGCTCGTGCACCAATTCGCGCATCGAGGACCTGCGAGCCGCGGCAAAAGTGGTTATCGGACATCACGTTCACCCGCATGTCCGGGCCATGGTCGTGCCCGGATCGCAGCAAGTCAAGGCGCAGGCTGAGCGCGAGGGCTTGCATCACATTTTTCTCGAGGCAGGATTCGAGTGGCGCGAGCCTGGCTGCTCCATGTGCCTGGGCATGAACCCTGACATTCTTTCTCCCGGCGAGCGCTGCGCCTCGACCAGCAACCGCAATTTCGAAGGCCGCCAGGGACGCGGCGGCCGCACGCATCTTGTCAGTCCAATGATGGCCGCAGCGGCAGCTATCGCCGGACACTTCACCGATGTAAGAACGTGGGAATTCAAAAAGGAAGAGGTTTTGGCCTAATGAAGGCATTTCGCAAGCACAGATCAAAGGTGATGCCCCTGAACCGCGTCAACGTCGATACTGACCAGATCATCCCCAAGCAATTTTTGAAGCGCATCGAGCGCACCGGCTATGGCGAGTTCCTCTTTTACGACTGGCGCCAGGACCCGAACTTTGAGATCAACCATCCCCGCCACAAGGGCGCGGAGATTCTCGTCACCGGCAAAAACTTCGGCTGCGGCTCGTCGCGCGAGCACGCCGCGTGGGCCCTCAACGACCATGGTTTCCGCGTGGTCATCGCTCCCAGCTTCGCCGACATCTTCCACTCGAACGCCGGGAAGAACGGCATTCTGCTCATCACGCTTCCTGAAGAGCACGTCGAGCTGTTGCTTGAACGCGCCTCGACGATCGACGACTACCAACTTAGCGTTTCGCTCGAAGATCATCTCGTCCACGACGATCACGGCTTCTCGGCGACATTTCATATCGATCCGTTCCGCCGCTACTGCCTGCTCGAGGGTCTCGACGATGTCGGCCTGACCTTGCGCTACTCCGACGCACTCGACAAGTTCGAGAAACAGCACGATGCAGCTTTCTGGCTCACTCCGCGGCCCGCAGCCCATACGCAGGAGGCGGTATGAGCAGCAACGGAAAAAACGGCGCGCACGATCCCAAGCGTTACTCCATCCCACTGACCGAAGGCCCCAGCCGCGCTGGCGCGCGCTCGATGTTCCACGCCGTGGGCTTCTCAAATGAAGACCTGCACAAGCCCATCATCGGCATTGCCAATACATGGACCGAAATCGGTCCATGCAACTTCCATCTCCGCCAGATTGCGGAGGCTGTGAAGCAGGGCATTCGCGAGGCGGGCGGCACGCCGATGGAGTTCAACACCGTCACCATCTCCGATGGCATCACCATGGGCACCGAAGGCATGAAGGCTTCGCTGATCAGCCGCGAGGTCATCGCCGACTCCGTCGAACTGGTCGCGCGCGGCAATATGTTTGACGGCCTCGTCGCCATCGCCGGATGCGACAAGAACATGCCCGGAACCGTGATGGCGCTAGCGCGGCTCGATATCCCATCGTTGATGCTTTACGGCGGATCCATCGCTCCCGGCCACCTCAACGGAAAAACCCTGACCATTCAGGACGTCTACGAGGCGATCGGATCGCACGCCGTCGGCAAGCTGGACGATGCGGGCCTTGACGCGATTGAGACACATGCCTGTCCCGGCGTGGGCGCCTGCGGAGGTCAGTTCACCGCTAACACCATGGCGATGGCCTGCGAGTTCCTGGGCATTTCTCCCATCGGACTTTCGGGCGTGCCGGCTTTTCTTCCTGAAAAGCTCAACGCCGGGCGCGAAGCCGGCCGCTTGGTCCTCGAATTGGCGAAGAGAGACCTGCGTCCCAGCAAGATCATTACCCGGAAGGCCATTGAGAACGCCATCGCCAGTGTCGCTGCATCCGGAGGGTCGACAAACGCCGTGCTGCACTTCCTGGCAATCGCGCACGAGGCCGGTATCCCGCTCTCGATCGACGACTTTGACCGCATCAGCCGAAACACCCCACTGCTCTGCGACCTGAAGCCCGGTGGGCAATATGTCGCCGTTGACTACCACGCCGCCGGAGGGAGCCGCCTTCTTGCGAAGCGTCTTGTCGATGCCAACCTCATCGATGGAAGCGCATGGAATGCCACCGGCAAGACTCTCGCCGAGGAAGCTGCGCAGGCCGTCGAGACTCCGGGCCAGCAGGTCATCCACACCGTAGACAAGGCCATCAAGCCAACAGGCGGCCTCGTCATTCTCAAGGGCAATCTCGCGCCTGAGGGCTGTGTCATCAAGGTTGCCGGCCATACGCGCCTGGAGCACCGCGGTCCTGCGCGCGTCTTCAACTCAGAGCATGATGCCTTCCACGCCGTAGAATCCGGCCAGATCAAGCCCGACGACGTGATCGTAATCCGTTACGAAGGTCCGAGGGGTGGCCCTGGAATGCAGGAGATGCTGGCCGTTACGGCCGCCATCGTCGGCATCCCCGAGCTGAGCCACTCGGTTGCCCTGCTGACCGACGGCCGATTCTCCGGAGCCACGCGCGGCCTGATGGCGGGACATGTGGCGCCTGAAGCCGCTGTCGGAGGACCCATCGCCGCAGTGCACGAAGGCGACATCATCCACTTCGATATTCCGAACCGCAAGCTTTCCCTTGAAGTCTCTGACGCGGAGCTTGCAGAGCGGCTGAAGTCGTGGAAGAAGCCCGCGCCGCGCTACGCACGCGGAGTATTCCGGAAGTACGCTGACACGGTCTCGTCGGCCTCGTTGGGAGCGGTCACGAATTGAAAGATGTTAGGGAGAATGCGATGAGTGAAGCAAAACCCTCAGGTGCACGCCTCACCGGATCCGAAATTCTCTGGGCCACCCTCGAAGGCGAGGGTGTGCGTGAAGTCTTCGGCTATCCAGGCGGCGCGATTCTGCCTGCCTACGACGCGCTGCGCAAGTTTCCCATCCGCCATATCCTCGTCCGCCACGAGCAGGGAGCAGTACACATGGCGGACGGCTATGCGCGCGCCTCCGGCAAAGTCGGCGTCGCCATCGCCACCTCCGGACCCGGTGCCACCAACATGGTCACGGGCTTGGCAACCGCGATGATGGATTCCATCCCGGTGCTCTGCATCACCGGACAGGTCTCGAGCAAGGTCCTCGGCTCCGACGCCTTCCAGGAAATCGACATCACCGGCATCACTCTTCCCGTCACCAAGCACAACTATCTCGTCACGCGCGCCGAAGACCTTGCTTCCGCCATCCGCGAGGCCCTGCTGATCGCCCAGTCCGGCCGTCCCGGCCCCGTGCTGGTCGACATCACTAAGGACGCCCAGCAGGCGACGGCCACCTACGACTTCGCCGCCGCCGCGCCGCGCCCCTATCGCCCTCATCCGATGCTCCGCGCCGAGACCGACTCTGTTCTCAAGGCCGCAGAGCTCGTCCGCTCCGCGAAGCGTCCCATCATTCTCGCCGGACACGGCATGATCCAGTCCGGCGCTCGCGAGCAGATTCGGGCATTGGCCGAGCGGCTGCAGATTCCCGTCGCGTCAACCCTGCTTGGACTCGGCGGGTTCCCCGCGTCGCATCCGCTCTCGCTGGGCATGATGGGCATGCACGGAGAAGCCTGGGTCAACCAGGCGATCCAGCAATCCGATCTGCTCATCGCCTGTGGCATGCGCTTTGACGATCGCGTCACCGGCTCTCTGCCGACCTACGCACCCAATGCGAAGAAGATTCACATCGAGATCGATCCCGCCGAGATCAATAAGAACGTCAAGGTCGACGTTGCGCTCATCGGCGACTTGGCTCAGGTCCTCGAAGCCCTGCTGCCGCATCTCGCACCCCGTTCCGGCGTCGAATCTCCGTGGCTGCGCGAGGTCAACGCCATGAAAGGCGAATGCTCGGTTCGCGACATTCAGAACCTGCCCGACAATGGCCACCTGTATGCCGCGCATGTCATGAACGATCTGTGGCACGCCACCAATGGCAAGGCCATCGTCGTGACAGATGTCGGCCAGCATCAGATGTGGGAGGCGCAGTACTACAAGCACGAGGAACCTCGCACGCTCGTCACCTCGGGAGGCCTGGGGACCATGGGTTTCGCATTACCCGCAGCCATCGGCGCGAAAGTAGCGTGTCCGGAGAAAGAAGTCTGGGTCGTCGCCGGAGACGGCGGCTTCCAGATGACCGCCTCGGAACTCTCCACCATCGCCCAGGAGAATCTCGACCTCAACATCGCCGTCGTCAACAACGGATATCTCGGCATGGTGCGCCAGTGGCAGGAATTCTTCTACGAGAAGAACTACGAGTCGTCTCCCATCCTCAGCCCCGATTTCGTCAAGCTGGCCGAAGCACATGGAATCCCCGGCGCTACCGTCCGCGCACGCGCCGAAGTGCTTCCCGCCGTCAAGGCCGCGCGCGAGCGCAAGGGCCCGTTCCTGATCAATTTCCTCGTCGAGAAGGAGGACTCGGTTTACCCCATGATCGCGGCCGGCGCCGCGCTTCACGAGATGATCCGCCGTCCGGGCAATAACCCGCTGGTCGAAACGGCCGAAGACCGCTAGAGGCTTCTATGCTGCACACATTCGTAGCTATCGTTGAAGACAAACCCGGAGTGCTCACGCGCGTCGCCTCGCTCTTCCGCCGGCTGAACGTCAATATCGTCTCGCTCACTGTCGGCCACTCGGAGAAGCCCGGCGTCTCGCGCATGACCATCGTCTCCGAGGCTTCGCCCTCCGCAGGACACCGCATCATGGCCAGCCTCTACAAGCTCGAAAATGTCCTGCAGGTCGACGATATCGGGCAGTACGCCAGCGTCAGCCGCGAGCTGGCGCTTATCAAGGTCGCGGCTACTCCCAAGACACGTTCGCACATCTTCGAATTGGCCGAGGTCTTTCGAGCCCGCATTGTCGACCTTGCCCCCGAATCCCTCATGATTGAAATTACCGGCGTCGAAAGCAAGATCGAAGGGCTCATCCAGGT
The DNA here is from genome assembly GCA_963724375.1 of uncultured Acidobacteriaceae bacterium. Taxonomy (GTDB): domain Bacteria; phylum Acidobacteriota; class Terriglobia; order Terriglobales; family Acidobacteriaceae; genus Silvibacterium. Next base: position 108,365 of record CAVRUM010000005.1, on the reverse strand, counting down.
GCTTAACGAAAGCGAAGACCGAATTCTTGAGATCTCTCGCACCGGACGAATGGTGATGCGTCGCGGGCAGCACACCAGCCGCGTACTTGACGCGATGCGCGTTCCAGCCGGCGAGCCCGAAGCCGAAACTTCCACAGATACAGAACCCGAGATCGCCGAAGAGGCCGATCTGCCCCAGTAAACGAATCTCTATCCAAAATAAAAGACGCGAGGAATTAAGAAATGGCAAAGACCTATCACGATCAGGACGCCGACCTGTCGCTCATCCAGAAGAAAAAGGTAGCCATCATCGGCTATGGCTCGCAGGGCCACGCGCACGCACTTAACCTCAAAGACTCAGGAGTCGAAGTGCGTGTCGGCCTGCCCGCAACCAGCAAATCGATCGATAAAGCGAAGAAGGCAGGTCTTGAGGTGAGCACCGTCAGCGATGCCGCGGCTTGGGCCGACGTCATCATGATTCTCACTCCCGACCACTCGCAGGGCGAAACTTACAAGAACGACATCGCCCCCAACCTTAAGCCCGGCAAGACGCTTATGTTTGCCCACGGCTTCAACATTCGTTTCGGCACCATCGATCCACCCAAGGATATCGATGTCTCCCTCGTCGCCCCCAAGGCTCCCGGCCATCGCGTGCGCGAAGTCTTCACCGAGGGGGGAGGCACACCCGGCCTCGTTGCAATCCATCAGGATACCTCCGGCAACGCCCTGAAGCTGGCGCTCTCCTACGCGAAAGGCATCGGCTGCACCCGCGCAGGCGTGATCGAAACCACCTTCGCGGAAGAGACCGAGACCGATCTCTTCGGCGAGCAGGCCGTTCTCTGCGGAGGTGCCTCAGCCCTCGTCAAGGCAGGGTTCGAAACCCTCGTCGAAGCTGGCTATCAACCTGAGATCGCTTACTTCGAGTGCCTGCACGAGCTCAAGCTCATCGTCGACCTTATGTATCGCGGGGGTCTCGCGTACATGCGCTACTCCATATCGGACACAGCCGAGTACGGCGACTACACTGCCGGCCCACGCATCGTCACCGACGCCACTCGAGCGGAGATGAGACAGTTGCTGAAGGAAATTCAGGAAGGCACCTTCGCCAGGAAGTGGATCGAGGAGAACCAGACCGGCCGCAAGTATTTCAACGAAATCCGGAAGATCGAAGCGAAGCATCCCATCGAGGAAGTCGGTGGCCGTCTCCGGGCCGCGATGCCGTTCCTCGACCCTGTTACCGTCAAGGACAACACGCCACAGGCGGTGCAACCGGAAACCGTCAACGCTTAGCCCTCAAAACCAGCCTGCATGGCCGCGCAGACTCTCTTCGCGGCCATGCGCACCACATCCCGGATAGGCGTTTCACCCATTGTTTCTTCTCGTTGCGCTCTCCCTATCCTGCGCACCGGTGCTGGCGCAGGCGAACTTCAGGTGCCTCACGCCAACTGATTTCCTAATACTTCGGCCGCTGGCTGCATCGGTTACCATCAAAGGGAGGCCAGAACATGACCACCGCCGCTTCTACCCCCACGCTGGACTCGCCCGATCGCAGTGCGGCCCAGGCACGCACTCCAATCCCGGAAATCATCGAAGCGCTCAAGCGCGTCGCCCCCCTGCACGGCATGGAGCAAAGCGAACTTGAATGGCTGGCCACCTACGGTAAAGAGCGTTGGGAAGCCGCGGGCACTACGCTCTTCGAGGAGGGCGCTCCCGCCCGCAAGATGACGATCATCCTCAAGGGTGAGATCCATGTTCGCCGCGAGCGCGGAACCCCTACCGGAATCTTCTTCGCAAGGGCCGGCCAAATCACCGGGCTGATGCCCTTCTCGCGGATGAAAAGCTATGGCGGCCACGGCTACGTCGTCACCGATACATGGGCAGTGGAGTTCGACAAGGATAGCTTTCCCGAAATGCTGAAGGCGGTCCCGTCGATGGGCCAGCGCTGTGTCTCCGTTTTGCTGGATCGCGTCCGCGAGGTAACCCGTCTCGAGCAGCAGGCCGAAAAGCTGACGGCTCTCGGCAAACTGGCCGGCAATCTCGCCCACGAGATGAATAATCCGGCATCCGCCGCGCAGCGGGCCGCAGCCGGGCTGCTCGACGAACTACGCGTTTATGGCCAGGAAAAGTTCAAGCTGGGTAGCCTCTGTCTCGATGCACAGCATCTGCTTCAGATCAGGAAATGGCAGGAAAACACTCGCGAGCAGGGTCGCTCGGCAGCTCCGGATCCCGCGCAGCATGCCGCCCTTGAAGACTCGCTACAGACCTGGCTGAGGAGCCACGGAGTTGAGGAGACATGGAAGATCGCTCCCGAGTTGGCCGAGCTGGGGGTCAAGGCTCAGCAGCTTGACCCGTTGGGAGAGTTCCTCAACGCCGAATCGCTGTCGATCGTGTTGGCCCAGTTCGCGTCTTCCGTGCGGGCCGAGCGGATCGCCGAGGCCATGCTCGATTCAACGGCACGGATTTTCGACCTTATTCGCGCCATCAAAGATTACTCCTACATGGACCAGGCGCTGATCCAGGAGATCGACGTACGTCAGGGCCTGGAAAACACGCTGGCCATGCTGCAGTCGCGTTTGGGGGATGTCGAAATCGAGCGCCGTTATTCAGCCGACGTGCCGCTCATCTCCGCATACGCCAGCGAGCTGAATCAGGTTTGGACGGCGTTGCTCGAAAATGCTCTCGACGCCATTGACAATCACGGCAAAATCACCATTAGCGTGAACGTTTCAGGAGACATGCTCTTAATCGAAGTCTGGGACAACGGCCCGGGCATTCCTGCCGAGCTTCAGGACCGAGTCTTCGAGCCGTTTTTCACCACCAAAGCGCCGGGCCTGGGTCTCGGCCTTGGACTCGATACGGCGCAGCGAGTTGTTCGTCGCCATCGCGGTTACATAACTGTTCAGTCCGAACCGGGCGCAACCTGCTTCCAGGTGCGCCTGCCCATTGACCAACTGCAAGCTTACTGATGCAATCTCTTAATGCAGAAGTTCCCGAGGGTTGATCTTGTCGGAGTTGGCCTGAACGCCACCGACACGCTCATCCCGCTTCCCAGTTTTCCCGCGCCCGGCTCCAAGGTCGAGTACAGTACCGTAAATGTCCTTCCTGGTGGCCAGGTCGCAACCACAGTCGTTGCCTGCCAGAGCTGGGGGCTGGCCACGCGATACGTCGGCAAGCTTGGAGAGGATGACGCCGCCCGGCTTCACCGCAGCGAGTTCGCGCGCATCGGCGTCGAGGCGCAGCTTGTCACCGTGCAGGGCTGCGCCAGCCCGCAGTCGCTCATCATTGTCGATGCGGCGGGAGAGCGCACCGTCCTTTGCAGGCGCGATGAAAGGCTTGTGTTGCAGCCGGCCGAACTCAGCCGCGAATGGATCGTCAATGCGCGAGCACTGCATGTCGATGGTCACGACACCGCGGCCGCGATCCAGGCTGCTTGCTGGGCACGTGAAGCCGGCGTGTTGGTGGTCGCCGATCTCGATGACGCCTATCCCAGCGTGGAAGAGCTCCTTGAACGAGTCGACTACCTCATCGTCAGCCGGAATTTCCCTTCGCAGATCACCGGCGAGCCGCATCTTGAAGACGCTTTGCGGCGGATGCGCAGCCGCTACGGCTCAATTCTCGCCGCCGCAACCCTGGGAGAAGACGGCGTGCTTGCATGGGATGGCAGGCAGTTCATCCACGCCGCCGCCTACCGCGTTCCTGTAGCCGACACCACTGGCGCGGGAGACATCTTCCACGCCGGCTTTATCTATGGATTGCTTCAGGGATGGCCGCTTCAGCGTCAACTCGATTTCGCCTGCGCTGCCGCCGCGCTCAACTGCACGGCTACTGGAGCCCGCGGCCGCATTGCCCCGCTTCCCGAAATCGAAGAGCTCATGGCCAGCGGCGCGCGACACCCGGCTGGGCCCCACCCTTGGTTGGCTCCTGTTGACGACGCCCCTGTTGACGCGCCACGCATTTTGAGCAGACGATAGCTGACCAGACCGCATCTGGAGGCGAGACCGAATGTGCCGCAATCGTATCGTCTTCGCCCTGCTCTTCTTTCCTGTGTGTATCGGTGCCCAGCAGCCGGTTCATGGGCTTTGGGTCTGGAAGACGCCGACTGTTTTGGCACAGCCAAATGCGGCCGAAAGACTCCGCGAGTTTTGCCGATCGGAACATATCAACGAGGTTTACGTTGCTTTCGCCGCCGCCGAAAGGGCCGGGCCATCCGAGGAGAGTCAACTGGCCGGCCTGATCCACGTGCTGCACAAATCAAACATTCAGGTCGAAGCGTTGCTCTCGAGCATCGATGCTGACGAGCCCGGTGAGCCGCGCAACAAGTTCCTCGGCCACGTCCGCGACGTCGTCGCCTTTAATCAAAGGCATTCTGGGGATGTTTTTGACGGCATCCATCTGGACATCGAGCCGCAGCAGCGCCCGGAAAACAAGGGTCCCGGCAATCTAAAGTTCCTTCCGGGTCTTGTCGATGCTTACCGCGCTACGCGCCACCTTGTCGAGCCCGCTCACCTCACCGTGAACGCCGATATCCAAAACAAGCTTCTTAAGGGAGACTCTGTCCAGCGTCAAAGCTGCTTTCATCTTTGCCACGCATCACGCTGATGCTTTACGAGCTCAGCAGCCCTGACGATGGAGAATCCCCCGCGCAGAAAGAAGACAAGCTTCGCGACTCGGCATCAAGATTTATGGACATGGCCTACGAGGGCCTCACCGATCCCAAGCTCGCCAGGATGGCTATCGGTCTGCGGACGCCCGACTACGGCCCGCTGATGTCCCAGATGCTAAATACGCTAGACCACACCCTGCGCGGCAATCCACATTACCTCGGATGGGCGTGGCACGAGTACTCGCAATAAATCACTCCGCCCTCAGCGCCTCGACTGGATTCACGCCCGCCGCCCTCAGCGCCGGCAGATACGCTGCCAGTGCGCCGCACAGCGTCAGCACGATCGTCACCGCGGCCAGCGTCCATAGATCATGGGTCGAGACGCCGTAGAGATAGCTCCGCACCAGCCTGCTTGTGGCGAGCGCCATCACTACTCCTATAGTGATTCCCGTCAGCACCATCACCCCCGCCTGCCGCATCACCAGCCAGACGACGTCGGCGCGCCGCGCGCCGAGAGCGAAGCGCACTCCCATTTCGCGGCTGCGCTGGCTCACAACATAGGCCAGCAGCCCATAAAGACCAGCGACGCACAACAGCAGAGCCGAACCTGCAAAGATCTCCAGCAGATGTGCTGCCAGCGTCTGACTGCCGTAGGAGTCCTCTACGACCTCGTTCATGGTACTGAAGGTGGACCCGGCCAGAGCAGGATCGGCCTGCCGCAGCACCTCGCGCAGTTCGGGAATAATTGCCGCCGGATTGCGGTTCGTCCGCACTGCAATGTCCATCGCAATCCCTTCGATTGCCTGGTAGAACCCGCTCTTCGTGGTCACCTGCGAGAGCGAAACCTGCACCTCCGGCTGTGACTGCTCCGCGATATTCTTCTGCCGCAGATCGTCAACCACGCCGACGATATGCGCTGACCTGTCCGGAGTCAGATGCCAAAGCTCCATGCCGACAACTTTGTTCAGGTCCTGCTGTTCTGGCGCGAACTCGCGTGCAAATGCGCGGTTCACTACGAGCACGGGCGGTGCGGCGAGCGTGTCCTGTTCGCTGAGAAAGCGGCCCGCGAGCATCTTGAAGCCGAAAACCTTCTGAAGATCGGGACTCGCAGCGTTCAGCCGCGCAACCACGTCCTTTCTTGGCTTGCCCCCTGCCCCTCCCGGATCGCCTTTCAACGAGAGCAGAATCTGGAACGTCTTCCCCAGCGGTACTTCTGACATCAATCCTGCTGCCTGAACCCCTGGAACATGCTTGATCCGCTCGAGCAGGGGCGCATAGAGATTTTCTTCCACGTCGTGTCCGGCGAATTTGTAGCCGAGGATGCGCAGATTGGCCACGATGATGTGATCAGTGCGGAACCCCAGTGGAACATGGCGCAGGGCGTAGATCGTCCGCAGGAGCAGCCCGCAGCCGACCAGGAGAGTCAGCGACATGGCGATCTCCGCTACCACCAGTCCGCCTCGCAAGCGGTTTTGCCCGCGGGCGCCGCCGCTCTGCTGGCCGCCCTGCTTCAAAGCGGGCTCAATCGGAGCGCGCGCTGCATGCCACGCCGGCCAGACCGACGAAATGAGCGCGGAAATTATCGTGAGCCCCAGCAACACAGAAACCACTCGCCAGTCGACCGTCGCGGAAACCGGAAATGGCAGCTGATGTTCCATCGCATGAGCGAACAGCTTTACCGTGAGCAGTGCAAGCCCGGCGCCGGCCACCGCCGCGCACAGGCTTAACAATAGCCCCTCGACCAGAAACTGCTGAACAATCCTCCCGCGACCCGCGCCGAGCGCACCGCGGAGAGCGATCTCCCGTTGCCGCGCCGTCGCCCGCGCAAGCAGAAGGTTCGTTGCATTCACGCAGGCGATCAGCCATAGAATGCCTGACGCAGCAAGCAGCATTCCGAGCGCGCGTTTGACCTTATGATCGACCAGAGACGTCGAATAGCTCTCGAACCCAATGCCTGAGCGGTCTTTGCGCTCGTCCGGATCTACATACCCTTTCGTGATGCCCTTCTGCATCGTGGCCAGCTCTGCCTGGGCCTGCCCTCGCGCCACGCCTTTTGCCAGCCTTCCGATTACCTGGTAGCCGGGGGTATCGTCGGTCCGTCCGCGGTCCTTATCCCCAAGCTGCACAGGCGTCCACACCTGCGGCATGCGTGGATCGTAGGGAAAACTGAACCCACGCGGCATCACACCCACCACCGTATGCGGCTCTCCACTGATCTTTACCGTTTTGCCAAGTATCGATGGATCTCCGCCGAACCCCTCTCTCCAGGCTGCATCGCTGAGGATGACGCTGGTCGCGGCCGCGCTTTTTGCAAATCCTTCCGGCGTTCCACGGAAATCTCGCCCGATTTCGGGTGAGACGCCCAGCACCTCAAACAGGTTGGAGCTGATCTTGTACGAACCCACCTGTTGTGCGCTTGAGTTTGCCTCGAGGTAATTCCTGCCCGTCGCCCAGTGATAAAACGCGATTCCCTCAAAACTTCGGGTCCACTTCCGCCACTCCTGAATGTGGAGGTAGGTGGGATCCATTTCGGGCTGCGAGCCCCCAGCTTCATAAATCTCCAGCAGGCGCCCTGCATGCGCATATGGCAGCGGCCGAAGCAGCACGCGATCCACGACCGTGAACATGCACGTCGCCGCGCCAGTTCCGATCGCAAGGGTGCCCACGACGGTTGCGGCAAATCCCCATGATTTGCGCATCTGGCGCCACGCATAGCGAAGATCCTGCCCAAGTCGCTCAACTCGAGTCCAGCCCCAGGTATCGCGAGTCACATCCTTTATCAAGGCCGAGTTGCCAAATTCCCGCAGCGCTTGCCGTCGCGCACCATCCTCATCCAGCCCGCGCTCGCGCGCATCTGATACCGCCATCGCCAGATGAGCATCGATCTCGGCGTCTAGCTCGCGTTTCCTGGACTCCGAATTTCTTCGCCACGCATCGAGCCAGCGCCGTTTCATTGCAGCCTCCAGCTAACCAGAGATCTCCGATTCGCACTGAGACGCCAACATCCCTCCGGAGAGGCAGCAGCCTTGTGCTCAATCGAGGTGTAGACAATCTACATCCATGTCGATGTTGTGTCTAGAGTGGACTTTTGCCGCTCTCCCGAGAGCGGGCGCGAGGCCGTGCCCGGCACTCGGGCTACCTTTATCCGGGCGGAGCACGTCGAATGTGGAGTATCATCGTCACAAGTGGTAATTTCGGCAAAATTTCCCGCAGTGGCCTTGGAATATGTCTAGAAACTTTAAGCGCACCGTTTTCGGCATCTCAGTCGCTCTTGTTGTTGTGGTATTTCTCGGCGGATTTGTCTCCGGCGACGTTAGGGCCGGAAGCCAGAGCGACGGTGCTTACCGCCAGATGGGCGTCTACGAAGAAGTTCTCCACAAGATCCAGAGTGATTACGTTACCGACCCAAGCATTCCCAAGGTGACCGACGGCGCGCTCCACGGGTTGCTGGAATCCCTCGATGCGGACTCAAGCTATCTGACCCCGGCCGAGAACGCTGCCTACAAGGCCCAACAGAATGTGGGCACGGCGCAGGTGGGCATCAATGTGTCCCGCCGCTATGGCTACGCCACCGTGGTTTCGGTCATGCCTGGCAGTCCGGCAGACAAGGAACAGATCAACGACGGCGACATCATTGAGTCGATCGGCGGGCGGTCGACCCGCGAGCTTTCGCTCGCCATGGTTCGCCTGCTCCTCGAAGGCAAGCCGGGCACCGATGTAACATTTTCACTGGTGCGCCCGGGCAAATCCGACCCCCAGAAGGTCACGCTGACACGCACGCAGGTGCAGGCACCAGCCCTCGCCGAGCAGCAATATGAAGACTCGTCGATCCTCTATTTGAAGCCAGTAGTGCTCACTAAGGAGCGCGTCGCCGAGATTGATTCACGGCTGAAGGCGATGCCGAAAAATGGGAACAAAAAGGTGCTCCTCGACCTTCGGGATGTTGTCGAGGGAGATCCGGCGCAGGCCATCAATCTAGCGAACGCCTTTCTGAAGTCCGGCACGATTGCGTCTCTCGAGGGGCAAAAGGTTCCCAGGCAGACTTTCACCGCGGATCCGGCAAAGTTCATCACGGCGGCTCCGCTGGTGGTGCTGGTAAATCACGGGACCGCGGGGCCGGCGGAGATCGTTGCCGCGGCCATCCTCGATAACAAGCGCGGCGACCTGGTGGGCGATCGCAGCTTTGGCTCAGGAGCGGTGCAGAAAACGATTGAGTTGCCGGATGGCGCGGCCCTCATCCTGTCCGTGGCGAAGTATGCCGGGCCTTCAGGCAAACCAATCCAGGACCAGGCTGTGACTCCAAATATCGTTGTTACCGAGAGCATCGACCAGTATCTGGCCGAGGCTGACAACGACAACACCAAGCCTGAGGAACGGGCGACGCCCCGTACAGACGACCAGCTGAACAAGGCCTTGGATGTCCTGAAGCAGAAAAACGCCTGATATTGACCCGGAAAGCGATTGAATTCACGCGGTCCATGGACGCCTCCTGAGACCAGGTCGGCTGCTCCGCGCCCGGCTTCGGCTTCTCCCCCCAACTCAACAAGCAATTTCTGCCCTCAAGCCGGTCGCCGCAAGGTCGCTGGAAGTGTAGCAATTGCCTTTCTTGCGCTAATGGCCGTTGCTGTCGGCTCACTCAGCGGTCTCATGCTCGTCTACTCGGCGGATCTGCCCCAGATTGAGGAACTTGAGCGATATCGCCCGGCGACCATAACTGAACTCTATGATGTTCACGGCCGCGTTTTTGGCTCGTTCGCACTGGAACGGCGCGTCGTGGTGAGCTACGACGGCTTTTCGCCTCTGCTACGCCAGGCCGTAATTTCCATTGAAGACAAGAACTTCGAGAGCCACTGGGGTGTGAACCTCTTCCGTGTGCTCGGAGCCTCCTATCACGATCTCGTTTCAAAAGGCCGGGCGCAGGGAGCGTCGACCCTCACCATGCAGCTGGCCCGGAACCTCTTTCTCTCAAACGAGAGGACGATGGGCCGCAAGCTGCAGGAGGTGTTCCTCTCGCTGCAAATCGAGCACAGGTTCACCAAGCAGCAGATTTTTACTCTTTACGGCAATCAGATCTATCTGGGGCACGGTGTTTACGGGTTTGAGGCCGGGGCAAACTACTACTTCTCCAAACATGCGAACGAAGTGACTCTGCCGGAAGCTGCCCTACTCGCTGGGCTGCCAAAGGGGCCGTCGGAGTTCTCGCCGATCCAGAATCCCGACCGGGCGATGCGCCGCCGCAACGCCGTGATTAATGCGATGCTCGAAGACGGGGCAATTACGGCCGCCCAGGCCGAAGAGGCGCGTACCACGCCGCTGGGCCTGCATATCGAGCCGCCTCCAAACAGTGTGGCGCCATGGTTTGTCGAGGAGGTGCGGCGGGAACTCGAACGCAGGTTCGGCTCAGACCGCGTCCACGAAGACGGACTTAAGGTCTACACCACCCTCGACCTTGATCTGCAGCGCACGGCCGACAGTGCCGTGCTGGATGGCCTTGCGGCCTGCGAGCGGCGTCACGGATGGAAAGGGCACCTGCTTAACGTGATCTCGGGCGGGTCGGACATGGAGAGCTTCCAGCATCCTGACTGGAACACGCCTGCAGTTCCGGGACGATATGTGCACGCGCTGGTGACCGGTGTCTTGCCATATCAGGTGACCGCGCGAGTCGGCCAGCAGCAGGTGATGCTGACTGCAGAGGATTGGGCCTGGACGGGGTTCAAGACCGCCGAGGAGTTTCTACACCGTGGCGATATCGTCTACCTGCATCTGACCGGGCTGGACGGCAGTCTGCTGCGCGGAAAACTCGAACAGGACTCCGGAGTCGAGGGCTCGCTGCTGGCCATGGACAACGCTACAGGCGATGTCCTCGCCCTGGTCGGCGGCAGGGACTTCAATCTCTCGCAGTTTGACCGTGCTCTTCAGGCAGAGCGGCAGACTGGCTCGTCTTTTAAGCCGTATGTGTATACGGCTGCGGTAGAAGAAGGGGCGACTCCACAAGAGAAAATACTCGACGTGCCGACCTCATTCGGGTCCTATAAGCCGCGGAACTATGAGGGTAACTACCTCGGAAATATCTCGCTGCTCACGGCATTCGCTGATTCGCGAAACATTCCCGCGGTCAAGCTCGCAGAGCGTGTGGGCATGCACAAGGTAATCGCCACGGCGCACCAGTTTGGCATTACCAGCAACATTCCCGCTTATCTGCCGGTGGCGCTTGGGGCTGTCGAGATCACCCTGAAGGAACAGGTTGCGGCCTACTCGGTATTTCCCAACGACGGCCTGCGAATCGCCCCGAGGCTGGTGGAGCGGGTGGCGACAGCCGATGGTGTTCCTCTGAGCGAAGACCCTCCCCGTGTAGAAGAGGCGATCAGTACGAAGACTGCGCGTACGATGATGGTCTTCTTGAAGGAAGTTACGCGCACTGGAACGGCCGCATCCGCTTCTGCTCTGGGGCATTCTATCGGGGGCAAAACAGGCACGACGAGCGATTACACCGATGCATGGTTCCTCGGCTTTTCGCCCTCGGTTACATGCGGAGTTTGGATGGGTTACGACAACCGCCAGTCGCTCGGAGACAAGGAGACAGGAGCCAGGGCCGCGCTACCGATTTGGATGGATTTCATGAAGGCTGAGATCGACCGACGTCCAGACGAGACGTTTCCTGGAGAATCGGGGCCGATCGCAGGAAGCAAGCAGGTGGCCGCCGCGCCGCGCATCGATGCGAAGCCGATCCGGGCTGGAACGCCGGGGCAAACGGCGCAACCGTAAGTTCCGCAAAAGTTAGCTGGCCTTCGGTCCTTCATCGGATTTAGAGTGTTCGGGACGCAGATGATCCTGCGCCCGAAAGAGGGATTGCATCGTGTCCGGATCGCCGCCCCCCAGCAAGATCATGATCATCCGCCATGCGGAGAAGCCGCCTGATCCGCCAAACAAGAAGGGTCCATGGGATGTGCAGGAGGACGGCCAATCCGGTGGTGGAAGTCGTTAATAATTCCGGGGTGGCAGAGGGCTGGCGCGCTCGTCCACTTCTTTGCGCCTTACAAAGCGAAGCCTTCCAATCCTGAAATCGAAACCCCCCATCACATTTATGCCGCCAGTCCCAAAGGCACTGAAACCCAGCGCCCCTGGGAGACGGTAACGCCTTTGGTTGCGTGGCTGGGTTACAAGGAAGGCTCCGGGAGCTTCGATACCTCGTACAAAATCGGCGACGAAAAAGATCTGGTAAAGAGCGTCCTTGGGCACAGCAGCCCCGTGCTCATCTGCTGGGAACACGTTCACATCATGCCGGACATGATCGACGACATTAACAAGGCTTATCCCATTACCAATTACAGCGAGATTCCTAAAGCATTTCCCAATGTCTTTTATCTCGTCTGGGTTCTGGATCTGAAGGGAAGCAAATACACCTGGTCATCCGTCAATCAGAATCTGATTCCCGGTGACGTGAGCTAAAAGGAACGGCTCCGAAGAGGCTATTGAGGCTTCCCCTGCTGCGGCGGCTGCTGGCCGGGCGACTGGGAAGACCCATCGTTGTTGTTGCTGATGTCCTGTCCCTGGAAGAGAACCCGCACATTCGCGTGGTATTGCTTGTAATTGGTGTATTTGAGTGTCTCGCGGATGTGAACGTCCTGGCTCATGTACCCATTGCCGCCTGAGAAGTGTAGGATCCCTTCGCCGCGGGTGTAAACCGGGAACCAGTACTTGCCATCGATCTGCTCCCGATAGGTGGTGAAAGGCGGAGACAGGTCTTCATGGCCTTTGCGCGTGTCGTCCGGTACGTTCTTGCCGTTGGTGACCACGATCTGGAGGTCACGCTGATCCACCCAAATGCGTCCCTGGAAGTAGCGCTTGTTCTTTTCGATAACTTTGGGCTTTACGTCGAAGACATAGGTGTCGACCTCATCGACCTTCTGCTTGCCGACGTAGCTAAGGTCGTACTGGCCGACGTCTTCCTTCGTGAGCACAAAGGGAAGGCGTTGTTCAATGTCCTGGAAGTCAGCAGGCGACATAGAGATGCGCTCGAGCGTATTGGCCGGCGCGAGCACGACGTGCTCAAAGCGTTTTCCATTCGGATCGAAGGAAATATCTGTCACCTGGAAATACTGCCCGTCGACCTTGTTGTCATCGTCGATGGTCTCCACCTTCACGCTGCGCTCGTAGGTGTAATTCGCCATAGCGCGGCGGAACACGCTCTCCTTGGCCGTAAACTCATCGATAATCTGTTGTGGGGGGACTGTCGGCTGCGAAGTATCGAGCGCACCAAAGCCCTGGTCCAGCGGCATGGACGAATACGATACCTGGGCTCCCGCGCAGAGCGACAACCCGAAGCAGGTGACAGCAATGAGCAGAATCCGGGTTGCAACCGGGCGATTCTCAAGCGAGGCCATGGTCAGCGTCCTGTTACCTATGATAGACGCTCGGGCCGCCCAAAAAGGCTATTTCCGGCTGAAGCGTCCCCTGGACGCATAGGAGCAAGGTTGGCGGCAGGGTAAACTGTCTGTTCACAGCTTCTGGGCCGCTATGGACGAATACTACCGCGTTCCAACTCTGGCGCTCCTCAGCATCCTGGTGGCGGTCTTTGCCGCCCTGTATATCCGCTCGCGAAGTCGACGAACCCTCTTGTGGTCAATTGGTTGGGTGATGGCCATCACCCGCCTGTTTCTCCAGGCCAGCCCACACGGCAGGCACGGGGCGGCGCTAGCTGTCTCAAACACCGCGATGGAACTGGCCGCGCTGATGTTTCTGGGGTCCGTGTCGCCGACCTATTTCGTAAAGAGCCGGTTCAAAATCTCTTATATTTTCATCTTCGCCGTCCCGCTGGTTGGTTTCACAGTGCTCACCTCGCTCTTTCCGTCTCCGGGCATCTTTCTCCGGGTTATCGATTGGGCGGCTGCGATAGCCATTGTGGTGGTCGGCCTGCATTGGGCGAACCAGAGCAGCCTGCTGCCGAGGTGGTTCACCATCTCATTCGCCCTTCTGGTGGGCACCGCGTGCCTGTTGCTTACTTTTGCCGGTGAGTATGAGTTTGTGCTCCGGCTCGCCCACAGCGGCGTCAGCCTGATGACCGCGGTTCTGGTGCTGGCTGAATATCGCAGGTTGAGTCCCGGAGTGATCTTCACCGTGACCGGGCTGCTCATGTGGGTGAGCCCGATGGTAGTCGACCCGTTTCTTCAGCCTGGAAATCCTTACTTCCTCATCTTCCTTCGTGCCGTCAACCTGACGAAAGTGGTGACCGCCGTCGGAATGATCGTGCTGGTGCTCGAGGACGAGCTGATCCGGAACGAGGTTGCGCAGAAGCGTGACCGCCGCGTACGCACCGAGATGGAGCAGTACGCGCAGCTCGACATGTCGGCGGTTCCCCGCCGCAACGCGGGGTTCCGCTATGACCGGATCTGCGAAGCCATCGCCAGGGTCAGCCGATTCCGGCAGGCCGCGATTCTCTTGCGAAGCGTGGAGCAGAACTACCGCATGGTTGGGTCTGCTGGAATGGACGGAGCGTTAGCCGGTGCTCTGGACTCGCTCGGTCAGCGCACGGGCCCGGATGAGTTGGAAGCGTTCCGCCGAGGCCCGCGATGTACCCAGGTGTTCGGAAGCGTTCTCCTGATGGATCTGCGTCCGTTGATGGCTCCGGGAGATGAACTGGAACATCTGAAGTTCGAGCAGGTTTATGCCATTCCGATAGAGGCTGCCGACGGGAGACTTGAGGGCTTGGTTCTGCTCAGCGGCCTGAAATTCTCAAAGTTGGTACTCGAGGCCGAGGATTTCCTTCCCCTTGAGCTGGTAACCCGCCGCCTTGCCGCCGAGCATGAAAGTTATCTGCTGCTGCGGCGGGTCGCGCAGTCGGAAAAATTGGCAGGACTTGGCCAACTCGCCGGCGGAGTGGCGCACGAACTGAATAATCCCCTCACAGTGGTAATGGGATACTCGGAGCTCATTGAAGAGAGCGGCGCGGAAGAGTCCATCCGGCGCAATGCTGCCGTGATACACGGCGAATCGCAGCGCATGAAGCAGATTATCGACGGACTCGCATACTTCTCGAAGTTTCAGCCGGACGCGCACGCGCTTGTCTCTATTGACCTGTTGTTGACTGACATATGGCGGCAGAAGGCGCCGGAGTACCAACGCGCCGGAATCGAACTCGAGCTATCGATTCCGCAGGAACTGCCCAAAGTACGCGCGAACAGCGATCAGATGCGGCAGGTAGTCATGCAGATACTGAGCAACGCGGCGACCGCTCTACAGAACATCACGGAAGGCGAGAAGCGGCTGCGAATTCATGCCACGCTCACCAGAAACCGGGTGCAGATCCTGATTTCAGATACCGGACCGGGTTTCCCAAAACCCGAGCGCGTCTTCGATCCGTTCTTTACCACCAAGCAGCCGGGGCAGGGCGCCGGACTCGGCCTGAGTCTGGTCTACTCGGTCATTCGCGAACACGGAGGTGAAATTTCGGCCTTCAATCTCCAGCCTCGTGGAGCCGCAGTGGCCATCGAACTGCCAGTCGAACTGGCGGTGGATGTGCCAGCTGCTACCGGTGAAGTGCTCACCAACTGAAATACCCGCTACTATGTACGATGACCTGCCTGGCGCAGGTTTCGCAGAGGATCGTAATGGCGCGTAGCCGTATTACGGCGTTGTTTCTGGTGGGATGTGTAGTGGGTCTGGCGCGGGGGCAGGCGCGCCGCCCCATGACTTTCGAGGACATGATGAAGATGCGGCGTCTCGGCGACACCGCCGTTTCGCCCGACAGCCGCTGGGTGATGTTCTCTGCGACCGACGTGGATCTGGTGAAGAACACGCGGACCTCACATCTTTTCATTGTGCCGGTCGCCGGAGGCGAGACACACGCGCTAACAGCCTCGCTCGCCGGCGAGAGCCGCGGCCGATTCTCGATGGACGGCAAACAGATTCTGTTTGAAAGTTCGCGAGATGGAGGCCAGCAAATCTGGCTGGCGGATTTCGACACGGCGAACGGAACCATCGGCGAGCCGCACAAGCTGACCTCGCTGAGCACGGAGACTGACGGCGCCACCTGGTCGCCGGATGGGAAACAGATTCTCTTTGTATCTTCAGTCTATCCGGATTGTAACGACGACAGTTGCAATAAGAAGCGCGACGAGGAGAAGGCGGAGTCGAAGGTAAAGGCGCAGGTCTTCACGCATCTGCTCTACCGGCACTGGAATGCCTTCACTGGCAACAAGCGCAGCCATCTGTTCCTTGTGAGCGTGGACCGAGGCACAGCGCGCGACTTGAATCCAGGCGACGAGCATGAAGTTCCACCGTTTTCGCTCGGCGGTCCCGACGGGTATGCATTTTCACCCGACGGGAAGGAGATCGCCTTTGAGGAAAATCTCGATCCCGTCCCAGCCATCAGCACGAATTCCGATATCTTCACCCTGCGCCTCGACGATCCAAACGCGAAGCCGGTCAAGATTTCAACTGCTGCCGGCGGAGACCACTCGCCGGCATATTCTCCCGATGGCAAATACATCGCATGGCGCTCGCAGGAGCGCGCCGGATACGAGAGCGACAAGTTTCGACTGGTGATCTACGACCGGACGACGAAACAAATCAAAGATATGCTGCCAAACTTCGATCGCTGGGTCGATGAGTTTGCGTGGGCGCCGGATTCGCAGAAGATGTATTTCACTTCCGGGAATGAAGGCGAGGAGCCCGTCTTTTCCGTCGATCTGGCCGGCAAGGATCTGAGGCAGCTTACCGAATCGGGTGAATATAGCGATCTGCATGTCGCGCCGAGCGGTACGAAATTGATCGCGTCGAAGCTGACCGTGCGTGCTCCGGGTGAGATTCAATTGCTCGACACCGAGAAGATCACGAAGGTTGTCGATACCGTAAATGTCCGTTCGAAGGGCGGATATTCTCTGCCAACGGCAATTGCTACAGCCTACGGCTTCCTTGCAGAACAGCCGTTGACTCACCTCAACGACTCCGTGTTATCCGGGCTTGATCTTCCGCAGATGGAATCCTTCTGGTTCCCCTCAATCGGCAAGGTTCGTGTGCAGGGCTTCCTCATCAAACCGCCCGGATTCGACGCCTCAAAGAAATACCCGGTAAAGTTTCTTATTCACGGCGGCCCGCAGGGCGCCTGGGGAGACAGCTGGAGCTACCGCTGGAATGCGGAGCTCTTTGCTGCGAACGGATATGTCGTCGTGATGATCAATCCCCGCGGCTCGACAGGCTATGGACAGGCCTTCATCGATGGCATCAACGGCGACTGGGGCGGCAAGCCCTATATCGATCTGATGCGCGGGCTCGACTACGCCGAGGCGCGCTACCCTTCCATCGACAAGAATCGCGAATGCACCCTCGGCGCAAGCTACGGCGGCTACATGGCCGACTGGATCCTTGGCCACACAACCCGCTTCCGTTGCATCGTGACGCACGATGGCATGTTCAACCCCGAATCCGCCTACGGAACAACCGACGAGCTCTGGTTCAACGAATGGGAGTTCAAGGGCACTCCGTGGTCGAACCGTCCGATGTACCGCCGTTGGTCGCCGATGCTCGCAGAGACCAACTTCAAGACGCCCACGCTCGTCATCCACGGCCAGCTCGACTACCGCCTCGACGTCTCCGAGGGATACCAGCTCTTCACCACGCTCCAGCGTATGAACGTCCCATCGAAGATGCTCTATTTCCCCGACGAAGGCCACTGGGTGCTCAAGCCGCAGAACTCGCAGCTCTGGTACAAGACCGTGAACGACTGGGTCGACCAGTGGACGAAGTGAATCCGTAATACATATCTTATATTGTGGTACAATTCATCCATGAAGACAGTTTGATTACCGGCACGACGTCTCCGAAGGCTACCAGCTCTTCACCACGCTCCAGCGTATGAACGTCCCATCGAAGATGCTCTATTTCCCCGACGAAGGCCTCTGGGTGCTGAAGCCGCAGAACTCGCAGCTCGGGTAAAGACCGTGAACGACTGGGTCGACCAGTGGACGAAGTGAAGCCATGCCCTTCCGCCATGTTAACAAAAAAGCCGCCCCGCTCGACGAGCCCGCCCTCTACGAATGCGCGGTCAAAGCCCTCGGGCGCCGCATGCGCACCGTTGCAGAGCTCAAGCGGCTCATGCGCAGCCGTGTTGAACCCGGCGAATCGGGCGAAGCGAAAATCGATCAAATAATCGCCCGACTGAAAGCGCAGCGCTATCTCAACGACACCAGCTACGCTACCAGCTACGCCCGTCTGCGCCAGGAGAACCAGAGCTTCGGCAAGCGGCGCGTACGGCAGGATCTCGTCCAGAAAGGCGTCCACGCCGAAGTCATCGCAAAGACCCTCGATGCAGCCTACGGAGATGTCAACGAGGAAGAACTGGCCCGGAAGCATCTCGAACGCAAGCGCGTCCAGAAGCCCTCAAACGAAAAAGAAGCCGCGCGCGTCATGCGCATGCTGGTGCGCGCTGGCTTCTCGACGGGCGTGATCTTCCGAATCCTGAAGAAGTGGGATGTGAACGACGAGGCTCTCGCGGCGCTCGAATTTATGGACAATGACAGCCGCGAGTCCAGTAACGGCGAGCAGTGAGGGCCTGATCCTCCTATAAACTTAAGCTATGCAATACCGTACGGGCTCCGACATACGCGAGACCTTCCTGAAATTCTTTGAGTCGAAGGGCCACCGTCGCGTGCACAGCTCCTCGCTCGTGCCTGCGAACGACCCCACGCTGCTGTTTACCAATGCCGGGATGAACCAGTTCAAGGACGTCTTCCTCGGCATCGAGCGCCGCGACTACAACCGCGCGACGACCTCGCAGAAGTGCGTGCGCGCCGGCGGCAAGCACAACGACCTCGAAAATGTCGGCTTCACGCGCCGCCATCACACCTTCTTCGAGATGCTGGGCAACTTCAGCTTTGGCGACTACTTCAAGAAGGACGCCATAGCGTACGCGTGGGAACTCGTAACCTCTCCCGATTGGTTCGGCATTCCGAAAGACAAGCTCTACGTCACCATCTTCAAGGGCGAAAATGGCGTGCCCCGTGATGAAGAGGCATATGAACTGTGGCTGGCGCAGGGCGTGCCCGCTGAGCGGATTCACGAGTGCGGGTCTAAAGATAATTTCTGGCAGATGGGCGACACCGGCCCCTGCGGGCCGTGTTCTGAAATCTTCTACGACATGGGCATCGAGGCCGCGGAGACTCCAGGCGTCGACAAGCCGTTTGGTGAGGACGAGGCGCGCTACGTCGAGATCTGGAACCTGGTCTTCATGCAGTTCGACCGCGACGCTCAGGGAGAACTGCACCTGTTGCCCAAGCCTTCGATCGACACGGGCATGGGCCTCGAACGGACGGCTGCCGTGCTGCAGGGCGTGATTTCGAACTTCGAGACGGATCTGTTTACGCCGCTTACTCAGAAGGCGGCAGAACTCACGGGAAGCAAATTTGTATTAACCTCAAAGCCCGCATTGGTTCTCTCGGCGCCTCAACATCTTCTAGTCGAAGGCCAGCGAAAAGCGGAAAAAGTCAGCGCTTCTCTACGCATCATTGCTGATCATGCGCGGGCATCGACATTTCTCATCAATGACGGCGTGCTGCCGTCAAATGAAGGGCGCGGCTACGTCCTTCGTAAAATCATGAGGCGCGCAATCCGGCATGGGCGCTTGCTGGGACAGAAGGAACCATTTTTCTTCCAGATGGTCTATCGCCGTTCGCGACGAAATGCAGAATGCCTATCCCGAACTAAAAGAGTCCGCTGACCGGATCGCCAAAGTCATCGAAGCGGAAGAGAAGCAATTTGCGCGCGTGCTCGAAGTCGGATCCTGATGTAGTCTTCGGACGAAGCAATTCGAGCAGATCGAACGGAAAACTGGCTTCCGACTGCGGCCGCGCCGACTGGGGATAGCATTCCACCTCTACGAAACCTACGGCCTCCCGCTCGATTTCATGGTCGATGCCGCGCGAGATGCAGGCATCGAGTTTGACCTGACCGGCTTTGAGAAAGCTCGCGCCGAAGAACAAGCTCGCGCTCGTGCTTCATGGAAGGGCGGCACAAAGCAGTCGGCAAGCCCTGTATTTCGCGAGCTGCCGAAGACCGAGTTCGAAGGCTATCGCACGCTAAAGACCGAAGGCGCGGAGGTTCTCGCCATCGTCAAGGACGGCGCAGGAGTTCCCGCAGCAAACGCTGGAGACGCCGTCGAAGTTGTCCTCGACCACACCAGCTTCTACGCCGATTCCGGAGGCCAGATCGGTGACACCGGCTGGCTCTACTCCGACGACCACAACTCTGTTGTCGCCGACGTCAGCGGATGCACCAAGCCCGTTCAGGGAGTCTTCGCGCATAAGGCGATTCTGCGCCAGCCGCTCGCCGTCGGAGACAAGGTCGATACGGTCGTCGACGCCGACTACCGCGCAGCGACCCGCCGCAACCACACCGGCACGCATCTCCTGCATGCGGCGCTTCGCGAGGTGCTGGGCACGCACGTCAAGCAAGCCGGGTCGCTCGTCGAACCCGCACGCCTGCGTTTTGACTTCTCGCACTTCACCTCGGTCGCCGACGAAGAGATCCAGGATATCGAGGACCTCGTTAACAAAGAGGTGCTGAAGAACATCAAGGTCGAAACGCTCGAGGACGTGCCCATCGACGTCGCGATCAACGAGTACCACGCTATGGCGCTCTTCGGAGAGAAGTATGGCGAAAAAGTCCGCGTCGTCAGAATCGGAGACTTCTCAACCGAACTCTGCGGAGGCACGCACACCGGAGCAACCGGCGAAATCGGCGTGGTCAAGCTGCTCGGTGAGGGATCGGTCTCATCCGGCGTGCGCCGCGTCGAAGCAGTGACTGGACTCGGCGCGCTGAACGAATTCCGCCGCGACTACGAGGTCGCGCAGTTGGCCGCGCAGCTCTCTCCCAACGCCGAAACCGGCCCGGCAGAGGCGCTGCGCACGCGTCTTACAGCCCAGGAAGAGGAACTTAAGAAGCTTCGTCGCGAGCTCGACGAGGCGAAGATGAAGTCAGCGGCCTCGGCTGTCTCGGGAGCAGCCGATCACGCGGTAGAGGTGAAGGGCGTGAAAGTCCTGGCGCAGCGCGTCGATGTACTCGATCGCGGACAGATGCGCACTCTCGTCGACAATCTTCGCAACAAACTCGGTTCGGGCGTCGTTGTCCTCGGCTCGGCGCAGGATGGCAAAGTAGCGCTAATCGTCGGTGTCACCAAAGACCTTACCGGCAAAGTGCAGGCCGGCAAAATCGTCGGCGAGATCGCGAAGCGAGTCGGCGGATCGGGCGGCGGCCGTCCCGATATGGCCGAAGCCGGCGGCAAGGACCCGAGCCAGCTCGACGCAGCCCTCAAGAGCGCGGCGAGCGTAGTCGAAGAGATGGTAGGATAGCCAGACGATACGCAAAGTCGGAGGCCACGAGATGTTATTTCACGTCACCCTCGAAAAGGCAGAAGATGGCTGGATTGTGGCTGCATGCCCGGCCCTGCCCGGCTGTGTTTCGCAGGGGCGTGATGAGAAAGAGGCACTCGACAACATCCGTGAAGCGATTACCGCCTGGATGTGGGCCGAAGATCAGAAGGCAGTCAAATCGCTTCCTCCCCAGCAGGCAGAAATCGTTGTAGCGGTCTAGCTTCCACTCATAAAAGCCGAATTATCCACAGCCCGCTCGCTGATCTAATTGCACCAGAAGTGTTGCACCGTTCTTTTCAGGGATCGTAGCTCCGTCAAGCCATTTTGGATTTGGTGCATGGGCAAGCTAGCCAACATTTCCGGGAAGGAAACCGTCAAGGCGTTCGAACGCGACGGGTGGACACTTGTTGGCCAAGTCGGCAGCCATTGCGTGCTGACAAAGCAAGGCGAGCGCGCCAATCTGTCGGTTCCGCAGCATAGAGAACTCTCGATCGGCACTCTGCGGGCTCTGATTCGCGCCGCGGGCCTGACCGTCGACGAATTTCTCGACCTTCTCTGACCTCCTTACCATTTCGCCACAACCCTCCGTTGCGAACTGGGTTCATCTCGTTGATAGGGGTTCAGCCGCAAACCTATAATCTTTGGTGTTGTCGTGTCTTTTATGCCGGCTTCCTTCCACCATGCAGGACGTTTTCGCCTGCTCCCGATAGTCGGCTGCATCTGTTTGCTCATATTCGCTGTCGCCCGTGTGCCCGCCGCTCCGCAGCACGGGACGAGCGCACACTCGCCCTTCGAAAAGGCGCAGCGCATGCGGGAAGCTCTCGAAGGAAAGCCCGAGCGCCAACGCACCCGAAGCGATTACGACCGGGTCCAGGCGGCGTATCGCTCGATTTATCATGGCGATCCGGCATCGCCCAAGGCTGATGCATCAGTGAGCGCAGTCGCTGACCTGCTGGCCGAGCAGGGCCGCGTCTTCGATGACGAAAAGGCTCTGCACGATGCCATTGCGCAATACGAGTTCCTCCGCAAGCAGTATCCCGCCAGCCGCTACCGCTTCAGCGCCCTCCTGACCGAAGGCGAAATCTATCTGCGCGACCTGAACGACCGCGAGGCTGCGCGGGCAAGCTTCCAGGAGTTTCTCAGGCTTTACCCGCAGAATCCGCTGGCGAATGAGGCTCGGATCGAGCTCACCAATCTAAAAAACCCGCCGAAATCCTCGCACGGCACGACGGTCGCTCAGAGCAAGCCTCCCACTGCGCCCGGAGCGCATTCCTCTGAGCACCGCGCTACCGTCCTCACAGCCGCAATCAATTCGCAGCAGAGAACCCAGCACTCCACGAAATCCTCTCCCACGAACTCCGCCGCTCCGCCTCAGGCGCAGCCCCAACCCCAGACACAGACACATCCTGACCGGGAATTGGCGGAGACCGATATTCCGCCGCCGCAGCGGCAGGCCGCTTCTGAGCCTGCTCACGTGAGCGATACGACCCTGAGCACGACGCCACCGCCGCGCAAGGGCAGGCTGCCCTTGGTGACGGGCATCCGACACTGGTCAACCCCCATCTACACACGCGTCGCGATCGATCTGCAGGATGAAGTGCAGTACGAGGCGGTTCGCGTTCCCAACCCCGACCGCATCTTTTTCGATCTGCATGGTGCGCGGCTCTCGCCGGAGTTGATCGGCAAATCCGATGAGGTCATCGACGACGGATTCCTCAAGCGAGTGCGTGCGGCTCAGTTTTCAAACGACGTGACGCGCATCGTCCTTGATGTAAGCGACGTCAGCGAGTACTCCGCCTTCTTTCTCCCGAATCCGTCCCGGTTGATCATCGACGTGCATGGGCGAAAGGCGCGAAGCGGTCCGGCCTACAATGTGGCCGTTGCGCCCGCGACGGCTCCTGCGCCGCCGAAGCCCGAAGTGAAGACGGCCCCGCCGCCCACTATCGTCGCCGCGAAGACAGTCATCTCATCGAAGCCGACGATCGGCATCGGCACCGAAACCCGCGCTGTAGATACGCTGGGCGATCCGCTGCCCCCGGCGAAGAAGGCAACTGTCGCGCAGGCTCCGCCTCCGAAGGCTCCTGTCCATCGCGCTGTCGTGGACGATGGTGACGATTCGACAGCGCTCGCCGATGTGGCAACTCTGAGCCAGCAGCCTAACAACGTGAAGGCGACAAAGCGGCCGACGAAGGCTCCCGTGGTGCAATCGGTGGAGGGAACTACTCCCGCCACCCAGCCCGATGAGGTCGCGTCAGTAACAGCGCCCCCGGTTCCAGCGCCCAAACCGCACAGCTCGCGCAGCCATGCGCCCGCTGCATCGGCCGACAGCACCCAGCAGATTCACGTAGCCGAGCCCACCGCTGACGGGCAGCGCTCAATGGTGCGGGCGCTCGGCCTCAAGATCAATCGAATCGTCGTTGACGCCGGACATGGCGGACACGATTCGGGCACGCTCGGTCCGGACGGCATCCAGGAGAAGGATGTCGTCCTCGACGTAGCGCTGCGGCTCGGGCAGCTGCTGAAACAGCGGCTCGGCGCGGACGTGATCTATACGCGCGACGACGATACCTTCATCCCGCTTGAGACGCGTACCGCTATCGCCAACAAAGCGCAGGCGGACCTCTTCATTTCCGTCCACGCAAATTCTAGCCCTGATCCGACCGCCCGAGGAGTCGAGACCTACTACCTCAACTTCACCACCTCGGCCGATGCGCTGGAGGTCGCCGCTCGCGAAAATGCGGTGTCGGACGAGTCGATCCATCAGCTATCCGACCTGGTCAAAAAGATAGCGCTTCAGGACAAGATCAACGAGTCCCGGGAATTCGCCTCTGACGTGCAACAGAGCCTCTACGCTGGCCTTGAGGAAGGGAATCCAGGGCTTAAGGACCGTGGTGTGAAAAAAGCTCCGTTTGTTGTGCTGATCGGCGCGAACATGCCTTCGATTCTCGCCGAGATTTCCTTCCTTACCAATCCCAGCGACGAGCGCGAGCTTCGCGATGGCGCATACCGCCAGCGAATCGCAGAGTCGCTTTACCGCGGAGTTGCCCGCTACGTAGGCAGTCTCAGCGGAGTGCGCATCGCCGACGCCACTCCGCACGCCGGGTCGCACTGATCCACCCTGCGCTTTCGAGGAGCGGCTTCAGCCTGTAATCTGATCTATATGCTCGATTTGTCATTTGTCCGCGCCAATCTCGAGTTGGTGGAGCAGAAGCTCCGCGATCGCGGGCAGGACCCCGCAGCGCTGCTGGGAGATTTTCGCGCCCTCGACCAGCACCGTCGCAAGCGCATCACCGAAGCCGAGCAGCTCAAGGCGCAGCGCAACAAGCTGAGCGAAGAAGTGGCTCGTCTGAAGAAATCCGGCCAGGACGCGACAGCGGTTATGGAGGAGACGCGCGCGCTTAAATCACGGATGGAGTCGCTGGAAATGGCCGCAGTCGACGCCGAAGACCAGATGCGCGCTATCCTGACGCGCATCCCGAACATCCCGCTAGATGACGTCCCGGTCGGCCGCTCCGAAGCTGACAATCTCGAGATCAAACGCTGGGGCGAGATTCCACAGTTCGATTTTGCTCCCAAACCGCACTGGGAACTCGGCGAACATCTGGGTATCCTCGACCTCGAGCGTGCAGCGAAGATCTCTGGAGCCCGGTTCGCCGTTTACTGGCGCGATGGCGCGAAGCTCGAACGCGCACTTATCAGCTTCATGCTCGACATCCATACCCGCGAGCATGGATACACCGAGGTTCTGCCGCCATTCATGGTTAACAGCAAGAGTCTCTTCGGAACAGGCCAGTTGCCTAAATTCGCTGATGACCTGTTTCATTGCGATGACCGGGAACAGCCCAAACCCGACGAGTATCTCGACAATGACCACTGGCTGATTCCGACTGCCGAGGTTCCGGTGACGAACCTCTATCGCGACGAAGTCCTCGATGAGGCGCAGCTTACGACCTCACTCACCGCCTATACGCCTTGCTTCCGTTCCGAGGCTGGTTCTTACGGAAAGGACGTTCGCGGCATCATCCGCCAGCATCAGTTTCAAAAGGTGGAGATGGTGAAGTTCACACGGCCCGAGAGGAGCCACGCCGAGCACGAGATACTCACGCGCAACGCGGAAACGATTCTCGAGCGGCTGGGTCTGCCCTATCGCAGGATGCTGCTCTGTACCGCCGACCTCGGCTTCAGCTCTGCCAAAACCTACGACCTCGAGGTCTGGCTGCCGGGCCAGCAGCTCTACCGCGAGATTTCTTCCTGCTCGAACTTCCTCGACTTTCAGGCGCGGCGCGCGAATATCCGTTACCGGCCAGCAGGCCAGAACAAGACAGCGATCGTGCACACGCTGAACGGCAGTGGTTTGGCCGTAGGTCGCACGTGGCTAGCGATCATCGAAAATTATCAGCAGGCGGACGGTTCGGTGCGCATTCCCGAAGCGCTGATACCCTATATGGGTGGCCAAACGGAGATCCGCGCCACGGGCAAGTAGCTATGTTACGGATATTGCGCACCTATTTTTTCTGGACATATGAACGCGGCAACTTTCACTACGACGTGATGGTGACGCTGATCCTCGCCTTTATCTTTCTCACACCTCGCATCTGGAATTACGGTGACCGTCCGCAGGAATCGAAGCTGGCGCCGGGGAACGTCCTGGTTACAGCCCATGGCGCGGGTGACCTCGTCTACGAGATACCCGCTGCGCAGATCAAGCCGAGCCTCTCGGTTGAGGACCAGATACGCCAAAGCGTGGATGCAGTTTCAGGTCCTGTTGTCATCGACCGCTATGAGGCCGTTGAAGAACCTCACGGCAAGACGAAGTTATACCGTGTGTGGGCCCATCGCTGATTTCCCGGAACATCCCCGCCCGCCAACGCATCCTATCTCAGCGGAGTAGAAGAGTTTACGCATGAAGAGAGCTGTGTTTCTGCGACTATTCGCAGCGTTTTTGATTATCGCCCCCATCGCCGCCGCCGCTCAGAATGCCGACCTGCAGAGGGTTCTGGCCGAGATGGATACGGCCTCGGCGAAGTTCCAGAGCGCGCAGGCAGATTTTGTCTGGGACCAGTACACGGCCGTCGTCCAGAGCCACGACTACCAGCAGGGGACGATTGCGTTTCGGCGCGAGGGCAGCGGCACCGAAATGATTGCGCACGTCACGACAGAGAACGATCAGCCAGCACCGAAAGACGTGCTCTACAAGGCCGGCGAACTGGACTTCTACCAGCCTGAGCTGAAGCAGGAAACCATCTTCAAGGCGGGCGGCAACATTGAGCGGTATCTGACGCTGGGTTTCGGCGGCAGCGGCAAGGACCTGGCCGCCACCTGGAACATCGCCTACCAAGGGACAGAAACCATTAACGGCGTCGAGACGGCGAAGCTGGACCTCACGCCCAAACAGCCGGCGGGAATAACCAGTTCACACATATCACCGTCTGGGTCGATCCCAAGCGAGGCATCTCGCTCAAACAGCAGGTCTTCCAGGAGAGTGGTGACTGGCGCACAGCCGTCTATTCGAATATCAGGCTGAACAGCGTACCCGCCAGTGCCTTCACGCTGCAGGTCGCTCCTGGTACGCAAAAGGTCAGAAAGTAGCCTCACGCCGCCGGGCCGAAAACGCGATCCCGGCCAGAGCGACAACCATCGGGAAGCACTCCAGCGTATATCGCGGCTCCGGGGCTTCTATCGTTGCGAGCAGCGCGCAGCGAAGCAGAATGAACAAAAGCATCGCCCCGGCGAGCGGCGGCCAGCGGCTCAGGCCCCAGAGCGCCGCGAGCAGATACAGTACGTTGAGCCCGGCATAAGCCCACGCGAAGATCGTTTCTCCCTCGTGATGCTGGAATTCCCACCAGCGCAGTTCGATCCAGAGCAATTCGGTGCGCGGCCGTAGCCACATGTCCGCCAGCCGCGCCAGCGGCAACAGGAGATAGAAACGCAGCGGATGGGCGTGGATTCGCTCCGCGGCTAGCTGGGCGAATCTGTCGTCCATCTCCGGTGTCGAGGACTGCGTCTTGTTGTAGTCGTCGAGCAGCGCTTTCGTTTGCAGGTACTGTTCCGGGGAATCGAACGCGCGTGCCGGGAGCTTCGTAATGTCGATTACGTCGCTGTCGAAGTTCCAATAGACCTCCCAGGTGCAGGCGAGATCGACGCACACAGTTTTGGTCCAGCGATTGAATCCCGGATTGGTCGGTTCCCAGGGATCGGTGGCGTAACGCGGCGCCAAAGGCTCAAAAACGTGGAAGGTCCGCCAGTTACGTATGGTCCACGGGACAAACGGAAGAACGGAAAGCAGCGCCGCAGCCATGGCATGTTGGATCACGCGCTTCATGCCCCAGTGCCGGCGTCCGTACCAGACCATCGCGGGACACAGGGCCACAGCGAGCAGGGCGCCATCTGGACGAAGCAGCGCGGCGTAGCTCCAGGCGAGTGCCTGCAGCAGGGTCCACCTCCACGGGGGCGCGGCGGCCTCGCCCGTCTGAAGGAACCGCGCCAGCGCGTAAAGCGCAACAGAGATCGAGAAGAGCTCGAGCGTCTCCGTCAGAGGGACCGCCGAGTAATTCGCCGTAAAGGGACACAGCACCGCGAGCCACAGTGCGACCCACGCCGCGCGTTTGCTCCAGATGCGGCAAGCGAAAGCGGCAATCAAGAGGCATGTCGCAAGGTCGATGGCGGTCTGCGCGAACATTACGGAATGGTAATGCTCCATGCCGAAAAGCTTGAAGCAGACCATGAGAAAGAGCGGATATCCCGGCAAGCGGATCAGCGTGGGCTCAAGTGTGCCGCTCGTGGTCTTGCCGTAGACTCCGTGCAGCATCCAGTTCTTGGCGATGCTTCCGTAGATCAGCGGATCGCCCTGCACCTCCGGATAGGCCTGGATGAACCATAGGCGGAGAGCCGCGCCGGCACCCAGCGCCAGCAGCACAATCCACCACCTCCGAGGAAGCGCAAAGGGCATGAAGATGAATCATACAAGGCGGGCCGGAGGCGGCTTGGTAAAATCCGCCGTGATAGTAACCTATTAAGAGGGGAGCAGCATCCCGTGCGCCCGCTCTGAGTTGGGACCCTGCGGACAGGTCTTCGTCTGTTGGGGTGGTGAGTTGGAGCTGTCCTCGATGTCTCGATGAAGCAAATCTTTTACGATCCGGATCGCAAGCGATGGAAGCGACTCCGCCGGTTGATGGACATCGCCGGCGTGATCTCCACCGTTGTGCTGATCCTCTTCTTTTTCAGCGTGATCACCCGGCAAACGCTGCCCGAGCTTCTGTTGCCTGCTCAGAAGCGAAATTACAAGGCCCTTAAGGAGCCTGCCGGTGATCCGCTCCGGAAGACCGCGCCTCGGCCCGCGCGCCGCAAGACGCATCGCCGCCCGTCTGAAATTCCGCTGAACCAGGATGAAGGACTGCGAGCCGCCTTTTACCAGAACGATCCGGCTAGCTACTCGGCGCTCAAGGCGCACATTCACCAGATCGACATGCTTTTTCCGGACTGGCTCCACGTCACTTCGCCGAGTGGCAACCTGATTGCCTCGACTTCACTCTTTCCGGTGAACCTCTACAACGTAGTCGATAAGTCGGGTGTAGTTCACGGTGTCGATCCGGAAAACAAAGTACAGCGCGTGATCGTTGCTGCCAAGGAAGACACCGAAGTCTTTCCTATGCTCAACGATTACAACCCTCTTGATTCGCAATGGCATGGCGACTTGATCGGCCAGTTGCTGAAGGATCCGAAGGCGCGAGAGAACCTCCATCACCAGATCGACAAATTTCTCTACGCAAATCCCAATTACCACGGCATCTGCCTCGATTTTGAAGAGGTACCCGACGACGAGTCGAAGCTATACGCCGAATGGATCGGCGAGCTATACACCGACCTGCATGCGAAGAATCTTCGCGTCTATGTCGACGTTCAGACGAGCACCGACGACAAGGTGATGAAAGCCATTGCTAAGAACAGCGACGGCATCATCCTGATGAACTACGACCAGCACGAGGAGGAAAGCGAGGCCGGACCCATTGCGGCGCAGGACTGGTTCGAGGGCAATCTCCGGCGCGCCCTCAAGGTAGTTCCGAAGCAAAAACTGATTTGCGGCATCGGCAATTACGGATATGACTGGGCCATGCCGCTGCCCGAAAAAGGCAAGAAGCCTTCAACCAAGGTCGTGAACGTTGACGACCTGACGGTGCAGGAGGCATGGCAGCGAGCTGCCGACGCTGACGCGGACGTCCGCCTCAACGGCGACGACCTGAATGCCTACTTTGCCTACGACGACGAGGATAGCCATTTACGCCACAACGTGTGGTTCCTCGACGGAGTTACGGCGCTCAACGAACTTCGCGCCTCGCGCCAGATGGGCATCAGCACGTTTGCGCTGTGGCGTCTGGGTGAAGAAGACGGGTCGTTATGGTCGATCTGGGATCACCCCAGCGCGAAGGAAGCGCCGCAACTGCTTACTAAGGTTCCTCCCGGAAACGATGTCGATACCGAGGGTGAAGGCGACATCCTGCGCATCGTCGGGCGCCCGCAGACCGGCAAGCGTAGGGTTGACATGGACGCCGACAATTTCACGGTCACCGATGAATACATGGAAGCCCTGCCCCGGTCTTACGTGGTCCGGCAGTACGGCTACAACCCGAAGAAGCTCGCGCTGACCTTTGACGACGGTCCCGATCCGACCTGGACGCCGAAAATCCTCGATGTGCTGAAGCAGTACAACGTGAAGGGTGCCTTCATGGTGATTGGCGAGGAGGCGGAGGAAAACGTGGGCCTCCTGAGGCGTTATGTGAGCGAAGGCCACGAGATCGGCAATCACACTTGGACGCATCCGGACATCAGCGAAATCTCCGATCGCCAGCTCCAGCTCGAGTTGAATCTCACCGAGCGGCTCTTTGCCGCAAAGCTTGGCATTCAGCCGTTGTACTTCCGCCCTCCGTATTCCATCGACCAGGAGCCGGACACGAACGACCAGGCTGCTCCGGCCGACCGCATCCAGCAGATGGGCTATACCATCATCGGCAACAAGATCGACACTGACGACTGGAGCGAGCATCCACGCAAGACGCCGCAGGAGATCACCGATAACGTCCTGCAGCAGCTCGCGACCATGAAAGAAAAGCCGTGGTTCCGCGGCAGCATCATCCTGTTGCACGACGGCGGCGGCGACCGCTCGGCAACCGTAGCGGCACTGCCGCTTCTCATCACCACGCTGCGTGCCAGGGGCTACGAACTCGTTCCCGTATCCGAACTAATGGGCAAGACCACGGCTGAGGTCATGCCGCCTATCTCGCCTGCGATGCGTTGGCAGGCGCGCGTCGACTCGGTTGCATTTTTCTTCCTCTCATTCTTCAGTCATTTCGTTGTTGATGTCTTCTTCCTCGGCGATGTGCTGATGAGCGCGCGGCTGATTCTTATTGGAATTCTTGCGCTGATTGATCGCTTACGCCGGCGTCACGTGCCGCCAGGCGAGTACGAGCCACGCGTCGCGGTGCTGATTCCGGCGTACAACGAGGAGGCCGTGATCGCGCGCACCATTCGCTCGGTGCTTAACTCCGACTACAAGAACATCCGTGTCATCGTCGTCGACGACGGATCGACAGATAACACCTTCGATACGGCACGCGAAGCCTTTCCATCTGAGATGGCCTGCGGAAAGCTGAGCGTGCTGACCAAACCCAACGCCGGCAAAGCCGAAGCGCTCAACTTCGGGCTCCGCCATCTGGACGAAGAAATCTATGTTGGCATTGATGCTGACACCGTCATTGCATCCGACGCAATCTCCAGGCTGGTCTGCCACTTTGCCGACCAGCGGGTCGGAGCGGTCGCCG
The DNA here is from genome assembly GCA_963724375.1 of uncultured Acidobacteriaceae bacterium. Taxonomy (GTDB): domain Bacteria; phylum Acidobacteriota; class Terriglobia; order Terriglobales; family Acidobacteriaceae; genus Silvibacterium. The sequence continues at coordinate 77,604 of CAVRUM010000005.1, read as the reverse complement.
GCAACGCAAAGGTGGGCAACCGCGTCAACCTGTGGACGCGTTGGCAGGCGCTCGAGTACATCACCAGCCAGAACTTCGAGCGCCGCGCGCTCGACCTGTTCAACGTGGTCACAGTCGTTCCCGGAGCAATTGGAGCCTGGCGGACAGCCCCCGTCATTCACAGCGGCGGCTACCCGATTAACACCGTAGCCGAAGACGCCGATCTCACAATGAATCTGCTGGAACAGAATTACAAGGTCATCTATGAAGACCGGGCGCTCGCCTTTACTGAAGCCCCGATAAATGCCAAAGGGCTGATGCGCCAGCGCTTCCGCTGGTCATTCGGCACTCTGCAGGCCGTCTTCAAGCATAAGCAGGCTTTTCGCAACAATCTCGCGATGGGGTTGTTCGCGCTGCCGAACATAATCATCTTCCAGATCCTGCTGCCGTTGGTCTCGCCTTTCATCGACCTCATGTTTCTCGCTGGCGTGATTCATTACATCATTGACCGGCACTTCCACCCCGAGGCCGCTAGCGCCGCCAGCTTTGAGAAGTTACTCACCTACTTCCTCGCCTTTCTCATCATCGATTTCGTTACCTCGACGCTCGCCTTCTCGCTGGAGCCGCGGCATCCGGCCAACAAGGGAGACAGATGGCTGCTCTTCCACATCTGGCTGCAACGCTTTGCTTACCGGCAGCTCTTCTCCATTGTGCTGTTCAAGACGCTCAAGCGCGCTATTGACGGGCGGCCCTTCGCCTGGGACAAGATCGAGCGGACCGCGAAAATGTCGCGCCACACCGAAAGCATCACCGCGGGGAGTTGACAGCGCTCCGCCGAAGTCTTCATTGGCGCGCAGACCTTTACTTCTGACCATTTCTGGCCGTGAACATGCTGCCGCGGTCGATTCGCGCCGCCGAAACGAACGGTTTACACTAGTCCGTTATGGCCACACCTGTGATCACCACCTCAATTCAGCCTCGTTTGCCTCAGGGCGAATTTAGAAACGAACCCTTCATTGATTTTTCCAGGCACGACAACGCTCAGGCGATGAAGGATGCCCTCGAACGAGTAGGCGACATGCTTGGCCATGAGTACGAGCTGGTTATCGGTGGAGAGCGGCTGCATACCCCAGGAAAGATTGAATCGAGAAATCCTGCGCGACCCGAGCAGGTAGTCGGCATTCACCAGAAAGCCGGCGCTGAGCACGCCGATAAAGCTGTGCAGGCGGCGCTCCGTGCATTTGAAAGCTGGCAGCATGCGCCTGTTGAGGAGCGAGTTTCTCTCCTGCTGAATGCGGCCCACATCATCCGGGAGCGCAAATTCGAGTTCTGCGCGTGGCTCGTCTACGAAGTCGGCAAAAACTGGGCTGAAGCCGATGCCGACGTTGCCGAGACCATCGATTTTCTTGAGTTCTATTCGCGCGAGGCTCGGCGTCTAGCCGGCGCAACTACGCCAATCCAATATCCCGGTGAGCGGAACCAGCTCATCTATATACCTCTGGGTGTAGGCGCTGTCATTCCTCCGTGGAATTTCCCCTTCGCCATCATGGCGGGCATGACGGCGGCCGCTATCGTCACCGGCAACACAGTCGTGTTGAAGCCTTCGAGCGACTCTCCGACGATTGCCGCCAGATTCATCGATGTTCTGGAAGAGGCGGGCATGCCATCGGGCGTCGTAAATTTCTGCCCCGGCTCCGGAGCGACATTCGGCAACGCGCTGGTGGAGCATCCTAGGACGCGCTTCGTCGCCTTTACTGGCTCAAAAGAGGTCGGACTCGACATCAACGAGCGGGCGGCAAAAACACAGCGTGGCCAGATCTGGATCAAACGGACCGTTCTTGAGATGGGTGGCAAGGACTCGATCATCGTCTCCTCCGATGCTGAACTGGATCAGGCCGTCGAAGGCGTGGTTGCGGCAGCCTTCGGATTCAGCGGCCAGAAATGTTCGGCCTGCTCGCGCGCCATAATCGAAGAGCCGATTTACGACGTTTTCGTCGACCGCGTCCGGGAGCGGGTCGCGAAACTAACGGTTGGCGATCCGGCTCTGAATCCGAACATGGGACCGGTCGTTAACGAAGGCGCGCTAAAGACCGTACTCAGCTATGTGGAGATCGGAAAGAAGGAGGGCCGCGTGATTGCGGGCGGTGAGCCCATCGACACACCGGACAAGGGATACTTCGTGCAGCCCACTGTGATCGCGGATGTGGCTCCCGATGCACGCCTTTCCCAGGAAGAAATTTTTGGTCCGGTTCTCGCAATCATCAAAGCACGCGATTATGACGATGCTCTTGCGATTGCAAACAATACGGAATTTGGGCTTACCGGAGCCGTCTACACATCCGACAAGGAAAAGCTGGATCGCGCACGCCGCGAGTTCCACGTCGGCAATCTTTATTTCAACCGCAAGTGCACTGGCGCGATGGTAGGTGCGCACCCGTTCGGCGGGTTCAACATGTCCGGGACCGATTCGAAAGCCGGCGGTCCCGATTACCTCTATCTGTTCACACAAGCAAAATCCGTTGCTGAGAAACTGCAGTAATTTGCATCGATTGCGTTGGTTTATCTCAAGCATTTTCCCCTTGGACCGAGGCTGACTTCGTCAGTCGAGCGCGTGGAGAGAGTTGTGGCAAAAATTCTATGCGTGGATGACGATCCAGACGTCATTGCGCTCAAAAGAATCATTCTGGAACAGGCGGGTTACGAAGTAACAACCTGTATTTCCGCAGAGGATGCGATTCGAGAAATTCAGCGGGTCGCTTTTGACGGGATAGTAACCGATTGGCGATTGGGACGCGATCGTGGGCGCGCGATTGTGGAGGCTGCAAAAGCGCAATCGGCTGTCCCAGTCGTTGTTGTGTCTGGATTCGTCAAGGAGGCTTTCCAGGCGGCGGAGCCAATGGCCGACATTTACCTTGAAAAGCCCGAAGACCCGCGCGAACTCGTAAAGATCCTGGATACGCTGCTGGATGTCAGATCGGAGCGGCAGTCAAGCGAGTAGCCCCTCCCCCCGCCAAATAAGAACAGAAAAGGCTTCCTTTGATTCAACCCAGGAAGCCAGTCCAGCGAAACTGATCGAGCCACGGAAAGCCATTTCGGCAACCCGAAGTCGGTTGTTTAATCACTAAGTGGTCTGTACGATGGCCTCTCCCACCTGGGCGGCTGCTTCGGCCAACATGCGGTGGTGGATGGTGAACAGCGCCAGTTCTAGCCGGTCGGAAACACCGGTCTTGTCATATATGCTGCGCAGATAATTCTTGATTACCTGCTCGGTTGTTGTCAGCCTCGTGGCGATTTCCTTGTTCTTGCAGCCTTGAACGATGAGGGCGACGATTTTCATCTCTTTTGGCGTGAGCCGGTCACGCACTCGCGCCCCGACGACATCCTCTTCGATAACGCCGATGGGCGAAGCAGCGATTTGAATGCCGCGTTCACCGCGGGCAACCCGGCGCACGCAGTCGATCAGGGCTGGTCCACTTACGGCGCGGTGGACTGCCGCATGAACGCCTGCTGCGATGTGGGACGAGGTTGGTTCTGCATTTTCCGCGATCACTACGGAAACGCTGCCGTTGGTGCGGACTCGATCAACGAGTTGGTGAATGTTGGGTTTCATCGTGGAAGCGAAAAGCAGAATCGCCCCCTTGAAGGTGTCCAAGGTAGGGAAAATACGTTCAGGTTCACCGCATTGAGCGATGATACGGAAATCGTCTTCCATTGCCAGGACCTTTGCGGTTCCTGCACGGAAGATAGCCTGATTGTCGGCCAATATTATCTTGTTCATTCTTTCTCTCAGCGCCACCGAACTTTATCAATAGTTATATTTTGCGCCATAAACGGCGCGTCTAAGGGTGAAGATCGATTCACTGGCAGACGCACTTAGTGCGTGTACACAACTTATCGACCAAGGCAGCAGTTCGAATTTATGTCCGTCATCCAGACACAATAAATACCTTTCATAACTCCCACGGGAAGTTACGACCGGGAAATGCGAATCAGGGTAAAGATGCAGCTAGCCTAACCGAGAAGCATCGAGTTGAAAAGCAAAAAGTTGCACTCATTTATAACTTTTTTTTCTCGAATCGCCAGGCTGCGGCAGCGTGAACACCCGGTGCCCGGGAGGTAATAAACTGAAACTCTATGGCGAAACCAGTCATTCTAGCCGTTGACGACGACGCGAGCGTTCTTGAGGCCGTTGTCCAGGATTTGCGCCGCAAATATGGTGCGGCCTATCGCATCCTGCGGGCAGGCTCCGGCCAGGCCGGCCTTGACACTTGCGCTCAGCTCCAGCAGCGAGGCGACACGGTTGCCTTGTTCCTCTCCGATCAGCGCATGCCGGGAATGACGGGCGTTGATTTTCTCGAAAAGGTGCAGAAACTCTACCCCGATGCCAAGCGGGCCCTCCTGACGGCATATGCCGACACCGAGGCTGCGATTCGGGCAATCAACACGGCGAAGATCAATTATTACCTCACCAAACCCTGGGATCCCCCCGAAGAGCAGCTTTACCCGGTTTTGGATGACTTGCTCGAAGCCTGGAACGAAGGCTACCGGCCGCCCTTTGAGGGCCTCCGGGTGGTCGGTCCTCGCTGGTCGTTGCAGGACCATCTTGTACGCGAGTTTCTATCGCGCAATCAGGTTCCTTACGTGTGGGTCGATCCCGAGCGGGATGGGCAGGCATTTAACCTGTTGTCCCGGTACAAGCTCGATGACACCCGCCTGCCGGCCGTGCTTTTCCCGGATGGCACCGCGCTTGTGCAGCCGACCCAGCAGCAATTGGCGGAAAAGGTCGGCCTTAGAACTCACGCTGCCAGTGAGTTTTACGACCTTGTGGTTGTTGGCGGAGGTCCAGCTGGCCTGGCGGCGGCTGTTTACGGCACCTCTGAGGGGCTTCACACCCTCCTGGTCGAGCCCGATGCTCCGGGAGGGCAGGCGGGATCGAGCTCGAAGATCGAAAATTATCTGGGGTTCCCCTCCGGCCTGAGCGGCGCTGATCTTGCGCGTCGGGCCTACGCTCAGGCCTCGCGCTTCAAAGCCGAATTTCTTACCCAGTGCGTAACCGGCATTCGTACCGAAAACCAGTACAAAATTATCAGTCTGGGCGACGGACGCGAGGTCTCCTGCCGCGTCTCCCTGGTCGCAACCGGAGTCAACTACCGCCGCCTGGATGCACCCGGCATCGACAGTTTCACGGGTAAGGGAGTGTATTATGGGGCCGCGCTGGTCGAGGCGCGGTCCTGCGCCGACGAGGATGTATTTGTCATAGGGGGCGCCAATTCAGCCGGGCAGGCCGCCATGCATTTCTCAAAGTATGCCCGGCGGGTCACCATGCTGGTACGCGCCGAGTCGCTTGAGAAGTCGATGTCGAAATATTTGATCGATCAGATCGCTCAAACATCCAATATCAAGGTGGAGACGTGCTCGCAGGTTGTTGAGGCTATGGGTCAAAACCGTCTCGAATGCCTGAAAATCCGAAACTCCCACGGAGAAGAGGTGCGTCCGGCCTCGGCGCTCTTCATTTTTATAGGGGCTGCCCCTTCGACCGGCTGGCTGCCCACGGAGATCATGCGCGATCCTAATGGGTTCGTCCTCTCGGGTTCCGATCTGAAGGTTGAAAACAAGCTTCCGCGGGTGTGGAAGGAAGACCGCGAGCCGTTCCTGCTGGAGACCAGCATGCCCGGCACTTTTGTGGCAGGCGACGTGAGACACGGCTCGGTAAAGCGTGTGGCGTCGGCCGTCGGCGAGGGCTCGATCGCCGTGCAATTCATGCATCAATATCTGGCACGTTTTTAGGTGACGAGAAAAGCGAATCGATGGAAGCAAACCAAAGCAAGGTGACCGTAAAAACCATCTCCGCGCGAGAAATGCTCGCGCAAATACAAGAAATACCTATTTTTCATCAGAGCAACGAGCAGGATCTCGACTGCCTCGGAGAAGTGGAGCTCGTTGAGGCCCCGGAAGGAAGCCTCCTCTTCGAACGCGGCCAGAAGGAGTTCTTCTTCTGGCTGGTGCTCTCAGGAGAGGTGCGAATTATCAAGCCAGAGGACGATGGCGGCCGGACCCTGCTCATGACCATGAAAGCTGGCGATACCTTCGGCGAGGTCCCGCTCCTTACCGGGGTCGCCGCTGCTCCTGTTCGCGGCGAAGTCACGCAGCCAAGCAGGCTCGTGCGAATAAGCCCTCCTTCTTTCTGGAGCCTCATGGGGACTTGCCCGGTTGTCCGTGGCGGAATCCTGTCCAATATGGGGCGGCGTCTGGAGGCTTATCAAGCGATTACCCTGCATCGCGAGAAGCTCATCTCCCTGGGCACACTTGCAGCAGGTCTGATGCACGAATTGAATAATCCAGGCACCGCAGCCCGGCGCGCCTCCGCGCAGCTGCGCGAAAACCTCGTCCGCCTGCAGCAGGTCAGTCTGCGCCTCACCAGGGCTCCGCTCACTTCGGAACAGAAAGACTGCATGCGCGACCTGCAGGCGATGGCGCTGAATTGCAACAAGCCGGTGGTGATGAACACGCTCGACCAGGCCGACATGGAGGACGAACTGCTGGGCTGGCTCGACAGCATCAGCGTCGAAAACGCCGATCAGATAGCTCCCACATTTGCCGCCGTCGGCTGGCGACGCGAAGACATCCAGTGTGCCCAGTCTGTCTTTAGCGCAGAGCTCTTCTCCGACGCTCTCAACTGGCTCGCAGCCCTTCTTTCCAGCATGCAGCTGGTGGGCACAATCGAGGAGAGTATCGCGAGGGTCACTGATCTCGTAATCGCCGTCAAGAAATATGCATACGACGATAAGAACCGTGAGCGTGAGATCGACATCCACGACAGCATCCAGAGCACGCTGACCATCCTGGCTCACAAGTTCCGCTACAAACAGATTTCTATCGAAAAGCGCTTTGCCGCTGAATTGCCCACGATCAAAACCAAGGGCGCCGGGCTGAGCCAGGTTTGGACCAATCTTCTCGACAACGCAATTGATGCGTCACCGGAGGAGGGAAAGATCGTGATCCGTACCTGGACTGAGAACGGAAATGCATGCGTCGGCATTGCCGATCACGGATCTGGCATTGCGCCTGAAAACCGTGAGCATATCTTCGACCCCTTCTTTACCACCAAGCCGGTCGGTGTAGGCACCGGCCTTGGGCTCGACATCGCCCACCGGATCGTCGTGGGCCAGTTTGGAGGCAGCATCACGTTCAAATCCGAGCCCGGAAATACAGAGTTCATTGTCAAAGTGCCCGCAGAAAAATAAGACGCGCTGAATCTGCTGTTTTTCTCACGCCAGGCGACTGTTTGCAGCCGCAGTACAGGCCTCTTCCGTCTCGCGCTCTCTTTTCCGTACACTGATGGGTAGTTTCTCGAAAGCGAGTCCGTCTTTGGCCCGTCAGCTCTACACTGCCCATCTCGACCAGAAACTCCTCCTGTCTGAACCGGCTCAATGTTTCCATCTCGAGTTCTCCGTTCCCGAGCTCGAAGGGTTCGACTTTGTCCCGGGCCAGTTCGTCTCCACCGTAGCCAACGACTCGAACGGCAAGCAGCAAACCCGCGCGTATTCGATTGCCTCGGCACCGCGTGAGAATAAATTCAGTCTGTGCGTGAATCGCGTCGAGGGCGGATTCTTCTCGAACCTGCTCTGCGATCTCGAGCCCGGCGACACGGTGCAGTTCCACGGGCCTCACGGGCTCTTTACGTTGCGCCAGCCGCTCACCGACAGCGTGTTTATCGCCACCGGGACGGGTATCGCGCCAATGCTCGCCTTTGTGGAGCATCTTTTCCCCGAAGATGGAGAGGATCGAAGCAACGGGCGCGGCATCTGGCTTGTGTACGGCACCCGATACGAGACCGAGATTTACTATCAGAAATATTTCGAGAAGGTCGCCGCGGAGCGGCATAACTTTCGTTATATCTCGACCCTTAGCCGGCCGAAGGAAGGTTGGGAGGGCCTGCGCGGTTACGTGCAGGATCATGTTGCGCGTATCCTCGACGATCGCGATTCACAGAACCACTCCGGCGCAGTGGCAACGGTTGCCGAAGGCGCCGGCTTCGATATCCACGCCTATATCTGCGGCTTGAACGAGATGGTGTCGGGCAATCGCGACCGCCTAACCGGCCGCGGATGGCAGCGCAAGCAGGTCATCTTCGAGCGCTACGACTAGGCCGGTCCAGCTGGCGTTTGCCAGGGAGCCGCAAGGACCGTGCCCGTCTCTTCAAGAATCTTGAGCACTGCAATAAAGAGCCGTTCCTGAGCCTCGAAGCAGCGGGCCGCGTCCGATGGAGAAATCAGCAGATAGGCCCATATCTCCATCCGCAGGCCTCCGGCGCTAAGGTCGATCAGTCGTACGCGCGCCGACATCTTTTCTACTTCCTGCGTCTCCTGTAGCAGTCGTTCGATGCGCGTCTGCACCGCGCTCACCTGGTCGGAAGTCATATCGTGGCGCAGGCTGAACGATTTCTGGACCAGGAACTTGTCGCGGAACGAATAATTCTGAATGCTCAGCTGCGCAACCTTGGAATTGGGCAAGGTGACAACGCAGCGGTCGGCGGTCCGCAGCTTCAGCGAACTCAGCCCGATATCCTCGACCGTGCCCATGTCGTCGCCGATCTTGCAAAGGTCGCCCACGCGTAGCGCCTTCTGTCCGACGATGGTGATGCCCCCAAAAAAATTCTCAAGTGTTTTCTGCGCACCGAGCGCGAGCGCGATTCCGCCGATGCCCAGGCCGGCGACCAATGCGCTCACGTTTACTCCTGCGCGGCTCAGCAAAGCGAGGCACGCAAAGAGCACCACGGCAATCTTCAGGATTCGAACCGCGACGCCGACAAAGGTCGCCCGCGCCACTGCTACGCTGCCCGCCGGGCCCTGCGTCAGGTAGACCGCGGCCAAATCGATCACGCGGATCAGCAGCCACGTGAAGCCCACTACCAGGACCACTACCGCAGCTTCGTTCCAAAACTGACGGCCCAGCACCGTGAGCGAATATTGGGAGAAAAACCGCATGCTGGCCGACAAAAGCAGAAAGAAGAGCGGGGTGCGGAGCTTGCGGATCACAAGCTCCCCACTCGACGGCAAGATCTTCCCGAGCGCCGGCCCGAGCAGCCACCGCAGCAGCAGTGATACCAGGGCGGCAACCCCGAGCGTCAAGCCGATCCCGATTAGCACTGTCAACCAGCGCCATATCGGCACCGAAAAGAACTGAGTTTTGACCATCCATCGAGGCAGTTTCTCGTCAATGCTTAATCCGCTCAGTTCTTCACTTACGCGTGGAATCTGCGCCAGCGTCTCCGCAGAGAAAAGCCAGATCTCTGGCTCGCCCTTGCGTTCGACGCGCTCCACCACTACATCCAGGCTTCCGTAGCTTGTTTTAACTGTTCCGACCAGGTCGCGCGATGTTCGTAGGTTATCCGCGGAATTGCCCGTCGATTCCCGCGAAAGATTATCTAGTGTCCCCGTCAGTCCCTTGTCGAGAACGATCTGCAGCTGCCGGGCCAGTTCCTCAGCCTGTTCCCCGGATTTCTTGGTGTCGAGGTACTGGGCCGCCCGGGCATAGTCCTGCTTTTGCGCGGCGAGCAGAAAGCCGAGAACGCAACCGTGGGGAGAGGAGCGGCCCAGCGCATCGGGCGGCGGAGCAGGAGGCGTCGCTTCCGCAGGAGCCTCCGTGATCGCGGACAGAGGACTGGCCGGCTTCTTTGCCGCGGGAGCCGTCTGCGCGACAAGCGCCGAAGCGGACAAACAGCAGACCAGCAAAATCGCCCGGATCTTCAATTCTCACCTTTCTCGACCATGTCGCAGGCCCTCCCGGACCGGATAGCCGCGTGACCTCACTTTATCGCGAAATCATGGGAGCCGGGCTCAGTTCGCTGTCGGATCCGCTGTCAGAACCGGTGTCGGTTGAACCCCACGCGGGGCTCCCTGATGGGCTTCGGTCGTAGGGTCGGCGAAAGAGGTCCTCAGGCCGGGCGGCTTAGCTCATTATTGGCTTCGGGGGCAGCGTCGATGCCTCAATATCCGTTGGCCAGCAGGTACTCAAGCGTCAGGTCGAAGGTCGTGGCCCGCTGCCGTTCCACCGCGAGCTTCATCAGAACGTCAGCCTCAAGGTTCACCGGCGATCCAGCCCCAAGCGTGTGCAGGTTGGTTGCTGCATAAGTATGGGGCAGTATCGCAACACCTGCTTGTATCCCATCCCATCGTGCAATCGTCAGGCTTACGCCTTCGATGGCGATTGAGCCTTTCTCGACTATGAACGGCCGGATCGTCTCGGGAATCGCGACCTCGAGCCACCAGTCGGTCATAGCGCGGTCGGCGGACGTGTTGACCGGCTCGAGCGACACCAGCGATCCCGTCGCATCGACGTGTCCCTGGACGACATGCCCTCCGAGGGGTGCCCCGGCTGGTGTGGGCAGCTCCAGGTTTACCGTTGATCCCGGAGCGAGCTGCGTGAGCGATGTACGGGCGATCGTTTCGGCCGCCAGGTCGGCATGAAAGACGGGCGCTTTGATATCAAGTGCAGTAAGGCAGACGCCGCTCGCGGCGACGCTGTCGCCTAAGCGCAGCTTCTCGGCGATCCCGGGAGCTTCAATTGCAATCCGCATGGTTCCGGTGCGCCGCTCGACCGAAAGGACTTTTCCTGTCGCCTCAATCAATCCGGTGAACATGTGTTTGCCCATGGATCGCGTAAATAGCCTTCGAACCAGAAGTCCTGCCCGATCCGTCGCACCGAAGTCCGTACCCAATCAGGTTTTATTGATTCGGTGCTGTTGAACAGCGGTACGCCCGCCGCACCGAGGAAGATTGGCGAATAGAAGAGGCTAAGCTTGTCGGCCGTGTGAAAGCCAAGCGCGGAACTGGCCAGCTGCGAACCTCCTTCAATCATCGCCGAGATAATCTCCATCTCACCGAGCCGCTCGATCACACGCCGCAAGGAGACACGCGCACCGCCCGGGCCCGCCTCGACCCGCTCGACTCTCACGCCCAGCGCTTCGAGCGCCCGTTGCCGCTCGGACATCGATATCGTACAGAAAACCAGCACGTCGTCCTGAACGGTCCGAACCAGCTTCGAGTCCAACCGGAGCCGCAGCGCCGAGTCGAGCACGACCCGTAGCAGCCTGCGCCGGCGCGGCAGGCCGGTACGATCGCTCAGCAGCGGATTATCCGTTAGCACTGTATTGATGCCGGTGATCAGTGCGTCAGCTGCGTGGCGCATATTCTGCACCGCCATCCTTGATTCCACGCCTGTCAGCATGACTGGCACCCCGACAGGCGTGGTACCCGGCGCGGGCGCGCTTCGGCCATCGAGGGACAACCCTGCTTTCAGCGTCACGAAGGGCAGCCTGCTTTGGATATACCGCGCGAAGCCGTCGTTCAGCTCCTGTGCCTGGGCCGCGAGGACACCGATGTTCACTGTGATGCCGGCGGCGCGAAGCCGCTGAATGCCCTGACCGCTCACGGCCGGATTCGGATCGCCGGTCGCCACCACGACTCTCGCCACTCCGGCTTCGATCAGCGCTTCTGTGCAGGGTCCGGTTCTGCCCGTGTAGCAGCACGGCTCGAGGGTTACGTAGGCTGTCGCTCCGCGGGCCTCGCCGCCTGCAGCTTTCAAAGCCACTACTTCGGCGTGGTCCAACCGGTCATATTCGTGGAAGCCCCGTCCCACTGCAGTATCGCCCTTGACGAGCACGCAGCCTACTGCGGGATTTGGAGAAGCCACACCCACTGACTGGCGGGCCTGGTTGAGCGCTTCGCTCATCCAGCGCTCGTCCTCGTGTTTGGGCGCCGGGTTGTCTTGATGTGTGGAGTTCGGATCGAGCACAGACATGCCTTTCAGCCTGTTGAGTATCGCCTATTTGTCGAGAAGGGAATCCACAAAGGCGCCGCTGTCGAATGGCAGCAGGTCATCTACCTTTTCGCCGACGCCCACGTACCGCACCGGCAGCTTCAGTTCGCGTGCGATGGCCACGGCGATGCCTCCCTTCGCCGTGCCATCCAGTTTGGTAATCACGATACCAGTGACGCCCGCCGACTCGGTGAACAGGCGTGCCTGCTGAAGGCCGTTCTGTCCCGTAGTGGCATCCAGTACCAGCAGCACCTCATGGGGAGCATCCGGAACGAGCCTCTGCGTGGTCCGCCGCATCTTTTCCAGCTCTGCCATCAGGTTGCTCTTCGTATGCAGACGTCCGGCGGTGTCAACAATAAGAAAATCAATGCTGCGTGCCTTGGCAGCGTTCAGAGAATCGAAGAGAACCGCCGACGGATCGCCGCCCTGGCGTGACTTGATCAACTCCACACCGCTGCGCTCGCTCCACACTTCGAGCTGCTCGATGGCTGCCGCCCGAAAGGTATCGGCGGCGCACAGCAGCACCGTCTTGCCCTGTGCGCGAAGATGGGCCGCCAGTTTGCCGCTGGTCGTTGTCTTGCCGGTCCCGTTCACTCCCACCAGCAGGATCACTTCCGGCGGAATCGCGACGCTCCGTGGCGGACGCTCCTGTTCGTCAAGGATTGCCTTCAGTTCTGTCTTGAGCAGGTCCTTCAGTTCAGCGCCGTCGCGAATCTGCTGGCGCTTCGCCCGCTCACGCAGTGAAGATACAACCTCCGCCGCAGTTGTGACTCCGATATCGGACGCGATTAGGCTCATCTCGAGTTCTTCGAGAGCTGCCTCATCAACCGTTCGGGTGAGCGAAAGAACGCTGTCGATGCGGTCTTCGAGGCTCTCGCGGGTGCGCGAGACCGCGTCCCGCATCCGGTCGAGAAAGCCCTTTTTCTTCGGCTCTTCCTCTTCCTTCAGGCTTCCGAACAGCGTTTGAATCATGACAGGGTATTCCTCAACATCCTTGCTTCGAGTGTAGCAACTTGATCGCCGTTATTCCGGCGTCAAAAGATCTCAGAGAGAACACGTGGCTGTTGAGGAAATGAGACTGGCGGGCGCGGGCTCTTGACGACGATCTGCCCGCGCCTTACCAAAGAAATCAGTGCATCGACTGCCGACGGATCATACCGCTTGCCGGAGAGCCGGTTTAGAACCTCCAGAACATATTCGGCATCCATGGCCGCCTGGTAGGGTCGTGCAGTGGTCATGGCGTCGAAGCTGTCCGCCACGGCGATGATGCGCGCCATCATGGGAATCTGGTCACCGCGCAATCCGTAGGGATAGCCCTGACCATCCAGCGATTCATGATGTAGCTCCACGCCTGGGATCAGATCGGCGAGGCTCTCGATGGGGCGCAGGATCGACGCGCCCTTTACCGTGTGTGCCTTGACGATTTCAAACTCCTCGGGGGTGAGCGGCGCTTCTTTTCTCACGATCGCATCTTCGATGCCCAGCGTCCCGATATCGTGCAGCAGGGCCGCGAGCCGGATCCGCTCCACCTGCTGGGCTCCGATGCCCAACTCGCGCGCAATGTCAGCAGCGTAAATCGCAACGCGATCTGAATGTCCCCGCAAGTACTGTGTGCGCTCATCCACAGCCTTTGCGAACATCCGGATCAGATCGGTAAGTGTCACGTAATACTGGCTGGCCTCGACCTGCTTGTCGAGAAACGAATTTTCGAGGCTGCGGAGAGCGGCCTGCCATTCACTCGCAGGCTCCTCAAGGAGCGAACCGCGCAGCCGTATGGCCTCCGTTTCCGCCTTCTGCAGCGATTTCGATTGGATTGTCTCCGCAAAACCGCGGCTAAGATCGGTCAGCCTGCGGCCCGCAAGCAACGCAAGCACCGCCCAGAACAACAGGATTCCAGCCATCATGGCGAGCACGCCCCATTGCAGGCGTGATGACACGTAAAGCAAGGCCAAACTGATGACAGATGCGCCGCTCAATGAGAAGAAAACACGCCAGAAAACGCGGCGGCGGATTGAACGACTATGGGCCATGTAGATAGGGATATCCCGTCGGATGAAAAGTCCATCCAGCCCCAGTCTACTGAGATGAAATGCCCTTGCCTCTCACACGAAAGTCGTAGAGCGGTGGCTAGTTATGATGCATCTTGCTCGTCGCGGCCGGGCCTGTTCATCAGCTCCTGTATGGCCTGACGGGGATGCCTTTGCCCCAGCAGAATCGCCTGCACTTGCTCGGCAATCGGCATCTCTACGCCGAACTTCGCCGCCAGCCCGAGCGCTGCCGAGGTCGTCCGTACTCCCTCGGCCACCTTGCCGTGTAGATCGGCAAGAATCTCTTCAAGCAGCCTGCCTTTACCCAGTTCGATCCCCACCCAGCGGTTCCGGGAAAGTGCGCCTGTGCAGGTCAGGATCAGGTCTCCAATCCCGGAAAGGCCAGCGAGCGTCTCGCGCTTTCCGCCGCAGGCGACGGCCAGCCGGGTAACTTCTGCTATTCCACGTGTAATAAGCGCGGCCATGCTGTTGTGACCAAGCCCCAGCCCGGCGACGATGCCGGCTGCAATCGCGATCACATTCTTGAGCGCCCCGCCCAGTTCCACTCCGATAACATCGTCGTTTGTATAAAGGCGCAGTGTGCCGCTGCTGAATTCTCGCTGCACTCGTGCAGCCAGTCCAGCATCAATCGACGCGATTGTGACCGCGGTCGGCGATCCCGCCGCTACCTCCTGCGCAAACGATGGCCCGCTCAGTACCCCGCATTGCAGATCGAGCCGATGGCGATCAAGCACCTCGGCAATCACCTGGCTCATGCGAAGAAATGTCCCGTCCTCGATTCCCTTCGTTGCACTTACCAGAAGCTGTTCGAATCTGAGATAAGGGGCGAACAGTTCGTAGGAGGCGCGGACGTGATGGGAAGGCATGACGCTGACAACGATCTCGGCGTTTTCCAGCGCCTCCTCGGCATTGTTGGTGACAACGACGTGCCTCGACAGCGGAAATCCGGGCAAAAATGTCTTGTTTTCTCCCGAAGCCCGGATCCCGGCAGCCACCTCGGGCGAGTGCGTCCAGAGGCTTAAAGCGTGGCCTCCGCGGCGGTCGAGGCTCAGGGTAATCGCGGTGCCCCATGCCCCGCCGCCCATCACGGCGATCCGGCTCATGCGGCGGCCTTAACCTTGCCAAACCGGTATTCAGTCCCATGCAGCAGCCGCCCGATATTCTCATGGTGCTTGCCGATCACGACCAACGGCACGGCGATCGTCACCGCCGTCAGCCAGACTCCGTACGGCATGTGTCGCAGCAACAGAGCAAATACCGGAAATGCCGCGGCCCCGAGGATCGAGGCCAGCGAGACATAGCGCGACAGCGCGAAAACCACGACGAAAACGCCCAGGGAAGCCAACGCCGCCCACGGCGCGAGCGCGAGGAAGACCCCGAATGCGGTGGCGACTCCCTTACCCCCCTTGAATCTGAGCCAGACGGTGTAGATATGCCCTAGCACGGCACAGATCGCGGCGAGTGCGACGGCGCTCCGGTACGGCACGCCCACGACTAACGCAATATACCCGGCGACAAAAACTGCAGCATACCCCTTGCACACATCCAGCAGGAAGGTCAGGGCGCCTAGTCCCTTCGCACCGGACCGGATCACGTTCGTCGCGCCGATATTGCCGCTACCCTTCGACCGGATATCTTCCTTGCGAAATATTCTGACCAGCAGAAATCCAAACGGGATCGATCCCAGCAGGTAAGCCGCCAGGGCAATCGACAGAAAGTTCACTACTTGCATCTCGCGTTCGAGTTTACGGCATTTGGGGAATCGCCGCGCCTTCTCTAGGATGGCGCAGTACTCATCACTCGTGCTCGCGTGGCCTTAGGCTCACGCCATCGGATGAATCATTTGTGAAGATGCGATTGCAGGATTACCTCAGGCGTCGCCGCAACATGTCCAGCGCTGTCTGGCTCGCATACTGGCGGATCCGCTCGCGGTCTCCGCTGAAGCGGCGTTCAATCACCTCGGTCTCATCGCGATCGCTCACGCTAACATACAAAAGCCCCACCGGCTTTTCTTCCGTTCCGCCTGCGGGGCCCGCAATACCCGTCACACCCAAGCCGTAGGTCGTATCGCAACGCTCGCGAATGCCCTGGGCCAGCGCAGCCGCAACCTCGCGGCTCACCGCGCCATGTCGCGCAATCAGTTCCGGATCGACGCCCGCTAACTCCGTCTTCAACTCGTTGCTGTATACGACGGCTCCGCCCGCGAAAGACCGCGAGCTCCCGCTGATCCGCGTCAGCCGCTCGGCGATCATGCCGCCCGTGCAGCTCTCTGCGACCGACAGCGTCGCGCCGCGCATTTCGAGGTAATAGAGCACAATCTGCTCCAGGGTCTCGCCTTGCGACGAATAGATGTAGTCCTCTAGCTCCTCTTCAATCTTGCCCGCAAGCGAATCCACTCGAGCCTGCGCCAGCGCAAGACTGGGTTTGCCGCACAGCAGGTTCAGCTGGATGTCGCCAAGATGCGCCAGGATCGTAGTTTCGACATCGGTATATTGGGTATAAATCGGAGCGATACGCGCATCCGCGGCTGACTCGCCGATCAGCGCGGCTTTGAGTACCCGCGTGGCGATGAACCGTTGAGGGAGCGCATCCCGCAGCAGCGGCATGCATTCCTGGTCGAACATAGCCTTCAGTTCCGAGGGAGGCCCGGGCAGAAGCATCACCAGCTTGCGATGCTTGCCATACACGACATCCAGCCACTGCCCGGGCGCCGTACCCCGCGCATTGTCCAGCACCACGGCGCCCTCGAGCAGATCCGCCTGCTTCTCGTTGTTCCTCGTCATGGTCATGCGCCGCGCGGCTGCGCGCGCGTAGAGCTGCGCGATAAGGTCTGGATCCCGCTTGAGACTGACTCCGAGTGCTTGGGCTACCGCCTCTCGTGTGAGGTCATCTTCCGTCGGCCCCAGGCCCCCCATGATGACGACGATATCGGCGCGACCCACGGCGGCTCCTATCGCACCAACAAGATGCTTCAGGCGATCGCCGACAATTGTCTTGAAGGCGACAGTCACGCCCAGCTCATTGAGCCGCTCGGTGATGAATAGGGAATTGGTGTCCTGCCGCCAGGGAGTCAACAGCTCCGAGCCAATTGCGATGATCTCCGAGTTCATCGGCCCCGACAATATTCCATAGGCCGGCAGTTACAAATTCGCCGGGCCTGGAATCAAAATGAAATTTGAGATTGGCGCATCAGAAGGCGCGCCAGCCCTCAATACCCAACGCTACATGATATACGGCAGAGTTGGTTGCCACGAGAGCGTTACCGCCGGGTACGAAAGTAAATCCCACGATGCCCGATCCCGCGACAACTACCTGGGCCTCGCCGGTCTGTGAGATGCGCACCACTCCTCGTCTCCCGCCGAGTGACGCCGCTACGTAAACGCTGCCTGCGATGTCCACAGCAATACCTTGCGGCCTTCCCAGCCCGCGATAGAAGACGCTCGTCGCGCCGTTCCGGTCGATGGCATAGATGTTGTCGAAGCTCGACGTGGTCGGGCCCGATACATAAAGGGTGCCGTCGATGCCAAATGCCAGGTGATAGGCAGCGACGCTCGGCTCCAGCGTGGCAAATACGAAGATCTGACGGTCTGGCGCAATCTTGAAAATAGTCCCGCTGCGATCGCCGACGTACAGGTTCCGCTCGCTGTCGAAGGCAAGACCTGTCGCGATCCCCATGCCCTCGGCATAGACACTCGTCGCGCCCGCCGGACTCACGCGATACACGGTGCCTTCCTGCCTCGAGGAAACATAAACATTGCCCTCTGCATCGGTGGCCAGGCCGCTGGCGTTCATGATCCCGCTGACGAACGGGCGCATCTCACCGTTACGTTCCACTCGGAACACCGATACCGGCGTCTCCTGTCCGCGAGAGCCCGAAAGCGTGAGGTAGATGTTGCCTTCCGGATCCACCGCGGGACTGGCAACCATGTGCACGCCGGTAGCAATCTGTGTCCCAACCTTCAGTTCCACCGCGTTGCTTTGCGCCCCATTGCGCAGGATCCGCAGCTTGCTGGTCTCCGCTTCTTCCGGAACCCGAAGCACCATCCGTTTGCCGCGGCTCAAAACCACCGGAGCCGCCAGGTCGCCAACCATCGGCACCGGCCGGCGATAGGAAACGGGCCCCAGATTTGTTCCCACAACCTCCACTTCGCCGCCCGGCAGAGCCGCATTCGGCTGAACGGACTCGATCCGGGGTGAGTGACCGGCGTCGGATTTGAGAAGAGGGGTCATACTCGCTTCAGTTCAATTCTAGTCCTGCTGTCTACCACCAGTGATGAACGATGAGCCCAGCCACCAGAGCATAAATGCCCGCTGCCACATCGTCCATCATGATTCCCGTGCCTCCATGCATCCGTTCAAGTTGACGCGCCGGCCAGGGCTTCACAATATCGAACAGGCGAAACAACGCGAAAGCCAGCACCGCGTGCCCAATTTCGACCGGGCATATGGCCAGCCCGAAAAGCTGCCCGGCAACCTCGTCGATAACTACGAATCCAGGATCCTCCCGGCCACTCTCGCGCTCCACAATCGATGCCGCCGGAATACCGATCAGCGTGATTCCCATTGCGGCAGTCGCCGTCAGAAGCGTTAAGCTTGTTGTACTTGGATGCGCCGCACGCGCCGCGATATACCAGATCGCCGCGGTTACCAGCGACGCCCATGTTCCCGGACCCGGTCCAATAAGGCCGATCCCGAAAAAAGTCGCCAGGGTCCATGCCCAGGCCGTGCGAGCTCTCTGCTCTGTGCCCTGCGCTCTTTCAGGAGCCGTCGTCATCGTCCTTCGGTCGACTCCCCGGATTCAGCCCTTCCAGCACCTCAGGATCAAGCACCGGCGACGAGATCCGATAGCCGCCGCTTGCCCACTTGCCCAGATCGATCAGACGGCAGCGGTCGCTGCAAAAAGGGAAGTCCTCGTCCTCGGCGGTGACCAGCGTCTTGCAAATCGGACAACGGAGGACAGTCTGCTTGTTCACGGCTGTTTCTTTGCTCACAGCTGATTCCCGCTCTTCGCAACCACTCGCGCGACCACATCGTAGTCGTGAACCTCGGTGATCTCACAGCGATAGAACCGTCCCACGTGCAGCTCTTCGAAAGCGCCGAAGTCGTTGATGAAGACCTTACCGTCGATCTCGGGCGCATGAAACTCTGAGCGACCCTCCCAGAGCAGCGGAGTCTCATCCGACTCGCCTTCTATTAGCACATCGAGCTCTTTTCCTACCCACGCCGCCTTGGCTCGTTTACTGATCCGTTGCTGAATCTTCATCAGCTCGCGCTTGCGCCGCTCGATCGTTCGGGCCGGAACCTTGGTCTCCAGCCCAAACGCCCGCGATCCCTCTTCGTCCGAATACCCGAAGACGCCCAGCCAGTCGAACTTCGCCTCGCGGACAAAATCGCACAGCGTCTCGAAGTCTTCCTCCGTCTCGCCCGGAAAGCCCACAATGAACGAAGTCCGCAGCGCAATCCCCGGCACCGCCTCCCGAACCTTCTCGATGGTCTTGAGGAAAATCTCCGCGTTTGCTCCGCGCTTCATGCTCTTCAGCACCGGACCCGACGCATGCTGCAGCGGCACATCGAGATACCTGCAGATATTCGCATGCTTCGCCATCGTCTCGAGCAGCCGGCCCGTGATCTTATTCGGATAGGCATACAGAAACCGCAGCCAATTCAGATTCGGAATCGCCGCCAGCCGATCCAGAAGCTGCGCCAGCCCATCCTTCAGTCCGAGATCTTCGCCGTAACAGGTCGTGTCCTGCCCGATCAGCGTGATCTCGCGCACTCCCTGCGCCACCAGGCTCTCTGCCTCCCCAATCACCGACTCGAACCGCCGCGACCGGAACTTGCCCCGCAGGTTCGGAATCACGCAGAAGCTGCACGGATGGTCGCAACCCTCCGCGATCTTGATGTACGCCGATGCCTTCCTCGTCGCCAGCAGTCGCGGCGTGGTGTGGTCGTAGAGATACTGCGGCAGATGCGCCTCGGCACCATCCCATGCCGTCCGCGAAAAACGCCCCTGCGACTCGCGCAGATCGCCCTCGGGCCGTGTGCTGGGCCCTGCGACCTGGGCCTCCGGCCCTGCATTCAAAATCCGGAACGGCGAGTCCGACACCGGCTCTCTCGGAGCCTCCAGCCCCGCCGCAGCCAGAATCTCCTCCAACTCACCCGTTCCGACCACCACATCAACTTCCGGAATATTCTTCTGGATCTCGTCCCGGTACCGTTCCACCAGGCATCCCGCCACTATCAGGCGCCGCGCCCGTCCTGATACCTTGTGCTGCGCCATTTCCAGGATCGTGTCCACCGACTCCTGCTTGGCCGCGTCAATAAACGAGCAGGTGTTGACGACGAGAATCTCCGCCGCCTCGACATCCGAGGTCATCTCGGCACCCGCGCGGTTCAGCAAACCCATCATCACTTCGCTGTCGACGAGGTTCTTCGGGCAGCCCAGCGACACAAACCCGATCTTCGGACGAAGCTGGGGGCGCGCGGTCCTGCTATCTGTATTTTCGGAGTCGGCGGCGCTCGCGGGAGCCGCGTCGAGAAGAGCTTCAGTCACCTATCTATTCTACCGGAGCGAGCGGCGATCCGGAGTCCGGGCGGACGCGTCTCGCGCGGCAATGGGCGACGAGTCAATTTGGGTTGGTCGTCACCCGCCCGAAACAGCAGCACGCCGAATTGCTGCCGGATCATGCCCCAGTCACAGCCAACTCTTCTTCATCGGATAACTCCCTGATCGGGGCTGGAGGCTGAATTTCATCCGTTCTCTTTGGAGTATCGTTTTTCGTCTCGGCTTTTATGACTGGAGCGACCTTCTCGCCAAAGCGCTCAATCGCTTTTGCAACTTCGCGGAAAGGAAGTCTGCCGACGTCGATCTGCGCCAGAAAACGATCATGGTGGAGGAGTTCATACTCTTGCATAATCTTGTCGATCATCTCCTGCGCGGAGCCGATCATCAGGCCAGTGCCTGGTCCGGTCATGCTTTGGAACTCCGCCGGCGAGAGTTTCAAAGGTCGCTTGCCCCGCGGCGTCCCATCGCTCCGATATTGCTGATAGAACGCCCGATGGAACTCCCGTGCCTGCTGTGCGTCTTCGCCGATGTAGGCGTGACTGTTGATGCTGACCCTCAAACTCGAAGGAGGGTGCCCGGCACGTTGACCGGCCGCTCGGTAGAGGTCAACGATCGGTTTGATGGCAGTGATCGGACCACCCAGGACTGCCAATGCCATCGGCAGACCGAGGTCACCCGCGCGGACCGCACTCTGCGGCGTACCCCCCACACCGATCCAGATCGGCAGTTCCCGTTGTATGGGTCGCGGGGAGATCTCCACATTTTGCAAGGCACTGCGAAAATTTCCTCTCCAGGTAATCCGCTCCGTTCTGTTGAGCTTTCTCAGCAGGTCGAGCTTCTCTGAGAACAGCTGATCGTAGTCACGCAGGTCGACGCCGAACAACGGGAATGGCTCTGTAAAAATTCCGCGCCCTGCGATGATTTCTGCCCGACCACCCGAAATAAGATCCACCGTGGAGAAGTCTTGAAATACCCGAACCGGATCGGCTGCGCTCAAGACCGTCACTGCACTCGTGAGCCGAATGCGATTGGTGGTCTGCGCGATCGCGGCCAGGACGACCGCGGGTGACGAGACCGCAAAATCGAGGCGGTGATGTTCTCCGACCCCGAACACATCGAGCCCTACCTGATCCGCCAGCGAAGCCGCTTTGATTGTTTCGTCGATACGGTCACGGGCATTCATCTGAATGCCCGTTTTGGGGTCCGTGATCAGATCGGAGAGCGTATAAAGACCGAGTTCCATGATTGCCTAGCCTTCGGTTGAGCCTTTGAAAGACTCCTACTTCGCGCACCGCCAGAACACGCCCTGTTTGCTGTGCTCTGGCGGCAAATCATGCTTCCAATCGCAAGCGCTGCCCTTATGCCTGCTTCACAAGCTCCAGGTCCAGAGAGATGCTGACATCCTCGCTCACCATCACCCCGCCGGCCTCGAGTGCCGCGTTCCAGGTCAGCCCGAAGTCCTTTCGGTTGATCTTCGTGGTTGCTGCCAGACCAATGCGCGTGTTGCCCCACGGATCCTTCGTCGCCGGAGTCGGTCCCTCCACCGCGAATTTCACGCTGCGGGTAACGCCCTTGATCGTCAGGTCGCCAGTGACTACGAGTTCTCCATCCGACTTCACAGCGACGTGCGTCGACTTCAACTTCATTGTTGGAAACTGCTCGGCGTCGAAGAAGTCCGCAGCCTTCAGGTGGGCATCGCGGCCCTCATCCATTGTGTAGATCGACGCAATCTCGATCGCCGCCTCAACGCTCGACTGCGTCAGATCAGCCTCATCCAGCGATAGCGTGCCAGTCACGCCGGTGAAGTAACCCTTCAAGTTGGAGATCATCATGTGCTTCACCTTGAACTCGACAACCGAGTGAGTCGAATCGACATTCCAGGTGGTAATAGCGGGAGTTGCAACCGTGTTCATAGTGGTGCTTCCTTTCAGATTGTTTGAACCGTGCTGTTCAGTTATTAGATTCGTTGCAATGACATTCGTTGCAACAACTATTAAGTTAAAAAATTACCCGGCGGGAGGCTGGCGGGCAAGACGCAACAGATCCGCCAGAAGATTCAACCGCTTGGTCCCAAGGTGACCCAGGAGCTCGAGATGAGCCGCACGCACGGGTTCATCCAGCCGCGCCAGCAGCTCCAGCCCCTCCTGCGTGATCCGCGTCCACACTGTCCGCCGGTCCTTGGTTTCCCGGCAACGGGAGACCAAAGATCGCTTCTCGAGCCGGTCCAGCAGCCGTGTAATATCCGAGTCCCGCGTCACCATGCGGTTGCCGATCTCCCCGCACGGAAGTCCCTCCGAGGCGCCCCTTAGAATCCGTAGCACGTTGTACTGTGTCGACGAAAGATCCTCGGCCTTCAACACCTGTGCAAACCGGTGCGACAGAGCTTCCATCGTTCGCATCATCTCAAGGTGCGCCACCTCCTCTGGGGAGGAGCCCGGCTTTGGCCGGAGATCGGTTTGGACAGTGGCCTTCATCTACAAGTCCGACTTTATTACTTATAACAACTATTGTCAAGAGGAATTATGGCGCACCAGCAAAGGGCTCAGATTGGAATCAGGTGAGCCTTCGAAGCCCATGGGAAGGTTTAGCCGCGCATTCTGTGGGCTTTTCTGATCGGCGCGGCGGAAGATAGGGTGAGGTTAGTACGAGGGATTTCGGCTGTGTCCGCCCATCCGTGATCCTCGGTTGACGACATCAGGCGAGTGGCTAGTGAAGCATCCCTCAGGCCGAGTGGCCGAGAATTACCCAGAAGCCGGATATAATAAAAGTAGAGTTCCAGGTAAAGAAGCCCCGGCCGCCATCGCAGCCGGGCTTTTCATTTGAGCGCTCGTCATTCCCAAAACGGACTAATCTATCCCATAAGTCATTTATTTTCTGTGATGTAACTTTAAGCTATCTGTAATGAATTAGCTGGCGCCGACTTACCCCCTAAAGGCAATGGAATCTATTAAGTAGCACATAGCCCGGGGAGGGGGGTACCACCACCTCCATTCCCGATTTGGAACTACCCGGTGCGCGGTCGCCGGATGCTATCATTACCTATGTGCCGGGTCCTACGCGGCGCAATCCCGCCAACCCCGCCAGGTCCGGAAGGAAGCAACGGTAACGGGCCAGTGCGTGCGCAGTAGGTTCCCCGGTACATTGATCTCTCCGACCAACCCTTCAATTCCGCACTTGCTTGAGCATAAATAGACATCCTCTTCCCCTTCAGAGAGAATGGCTCTTTTGAACTCATCTTCCCTGGAGAAACAGATTGAGCCTTGCCGTGCGTCCGCATGCTCTACGACGCGCTAAGATCAGCGCCCTCGGAACCTACGTTCCGCCCCGTCTGCTCACCAACAAAGACCTCGAGAAGATGGTCGACACCTCCGACGAGTGGATTTACAGCCGTGTTGGCATCCGCGAGCGCCACCTGGTCGAGCCCGGAATGGCCACCAGCGACATGGCCGTCGAAGCCGCGAAGCGGTGTCTCGCCGAGCGCGGCGTTCAGCCCTCGGAGGTCGAAGCCATCATCGTTGCGACGGTTACGCCCGATATGCTGTTCCCCGCAACGGCATGCCTCGTCCAGGACAAGCTCGGCGCAAAGGGTGCCTGGGGATTCGACCTGTCGGCCGCCTGCTCCGGCTTCGTCTATGCCCTCCAGGTGGGAGCCAAACTCGTTGAGAGCGGAGCGCACTCAAAGGTATTGGTCATCGGTGCCGACACCATGTCCTCGATCATCGACTACACCGACCGGTCTACCTGTGTGCTCTTCGGAGATGGCGCCGGAGCCGTGCTGATCGAGCCGGCAGCCGAAGGGGAAACCGGCATGATCGACTTCGTCCATGAGATCGACGGCTCCGGTGCCACCGCTCTTTGCATGCCGGGCGGCGGCAGCCTGCATCCGTCGACAGCCGACACCGTAAGCAAAAAGATGCACTTCGTCCACCAGGACGGTCAGACCGTTTACAGATTTGCCGTCCGCAAGATGGTTGAAGCGTCGGAGAAGGTTCTGAGTCGCAGCGAAATTGGCATCGGCGAGATTGCGTGTTTTATCCCGCACCAGGCGAACAAGCGGATCATCGAATCGAGCGCGGAACGGATGGGCTTGCCGCTCGAGCGCGTAGTCATCAACATCGACCGATACGGCAACACAACCGCCGGCACCATCCCCCTCGCCATGGACACCGCTCGACAAGCGGGCCGTTTGCATAAGGGCGATCTCGTCCTCATCGCCAGCGTCGGGGCGGGTTTTACCGTCGGAGCTTCGCTGCTCCGCTGGGAGATCGCCTGAATTCAGGCGGCCTGGGTCGATTTATCAGACCCAAGCCGTCTCTGGTCATGCTTGTACTTCCAGATCCCGAAAATGGCGGCGCCTGCTAGCAGCCCGAGAAAGCTCCAGATGATAACTTCGGACCATCCGGCGAGATAATCTGCCCAAACGCGAATGACCCGGCGGCCATAGGTCGCGCCAAGCCAGGCGTCGAGGCTGTAACGTGCGCCTCGGGCAATCAGGAAAGACAAGACAAACGATCTGCGTCGCATCCCCAGAGCTCCCGCAGAGAGCAGGAACGGTAACAGCGGAATCGGGGGAGGCAGCATCGCCGCGACGCCCACCGTTAATACGCCGTTCCGCTTCACCCAGTGCGTAATCGGCCTCAGAAATCGCTTTGGCACATAGCGCTGCAGCATGCTCTCGCCGCCCTGTTTGCCAGCGCTCCATGTGAGATATCCCCCAATCATGCTGCCGGAAATCGCAGCCGTGGCGAGCAGCCAGGGGTTTCCCTGATTTGCCACCAGCAGCAGAATCAGCAGGTCGGTGCTCCCCGGCACAGGAAGTGGAATGACGGAGGCATCAAGGAAAGAAACCCCAAAGACACCGAGGGCGCCGAGGTGCACGAGCCAGTGAGGCACGAGATGTCTATTGCCGTGGGTAGCATGCCAGGCGAAGCTCACGGACACTTGGACGCGTGGGGGCTGTTCCAAGTCGCCTGAAAGCGAGAGTTTACAGAAACTCCAAAGACGGCGCTCCAGCTAGGGCGCCGCACTCCACCGCATAACGGTAGAAAAGATTCAGGCCGTCGAGGCAGACGTCATCGAGGAAGTAGTGGATATTGTCGAACAGGTAAGTTTTGATCGTGGCTGATGGCACAGCAATGCGCGTCGACCACTCTTTGACAATCTGATCGATGTGGTCAAGGCCGTCGTCGCGAGAGCGCTCAAAGTCTTCAACAATCTGCTTCGGGCAGATTCTGGTGCGGTCCAGCGCTTCTTTTCGAACCGCCCAGAACGCCGAAACCCACGCCGTATTCGTCCATGCACGCCACTCATGCGCGAGATCCAGATAGAGGAGACGCTCTCCGGTAAGTCGTTCGCGTGATTCGCGGTTCTCCAGTGCGAGCAATGCAGGATCACCGATCAGTAGTGCTGCATCGGCTACGCGAAGCATCGCGTCCAGGTCCGCCTCATGGGGAAGGAACTCGGGATCGTTCTTCCAGAGTTTGTGGAAGAGAATTCGAGTGTAGGTTGCCGACGTAATCGATGCGGTATCGAGTGCGACCCGCTTCACTGTGTGAACATCGTCGGGTTGCCGCACCACCAGCAGAATCGAACGCACTTCATCGAGCGAGGCAATCGCGCAGCGTGGAACGATGGCGGCATTCTCGAGAGATGAGTAAGCCGCGACCGGAACAAGGCCGATATCCGCCGTGCCAACGCGCAAATGCCGGGCGCATTCGGCAGGCGTTGAGGAGATGATCGAATAGCGCCTGGCGAGTTCTCCCGCGCGAGGCTCGTGTTCGAAGTCCCACATCAGTGGCGCAGGGTTCAAAAAATCGATAGCAGCGATGACCAGTTTTTGCGAAGAGAGCGTCACCAGCCAGTGTAGCAATCGTCCCGTTTCTTTCGTAATGCGAGCCGGCCGGTATTCGGCTTGACTTAGCTTCGATGCCTCGCTAACCTCCGAGCAATCACTCCGACATCATGACCATTCCCTCAACCTCGCATGAGCCGTCGCTCCCTGCGTTGACCGAAGATCGAGTCGCCTGGCTGGCGCTTGCCCTCACGCCGCAGCTTGGTCCCCGCCGCATTATGCGGGCAGTCGAGCAATGCGCATCAGCGTCCGAGTTACTTCAGCTCCGGCTAACGGATCTGGAGGCGCTGCATATCCCGATCGAGAGCACTCGATTTATCGCGGACGGTCACGCCGCCGCAGCCGCACATCAGCAGATCGAGTTGCTCGCGCAGACCGGCGGACAATTCATCACGTATACCGATCGCGTTTATCCCGAGAATCTCCGCGAGATATTCGATCCTCCGGCCGTGCTGTGGATTCGCGGCGATACCGAGGTACTGAGCCTCCCCTCAATCGCAGTAGTCGGCACGCGCCATCCCACGCCCTATGGAACGGGTATGGCGGAGATGCTCTCTCGCGATCTCGCGCAGCGCGGGCTGATCATTCTCAGCGGAATGGCCAGGGGTATCGACACAGCCGCGCACAAAGGGGCGCTCGCCGCGAAGCGACCTACAGTCGCCGTGTGGGGTACCGGAATCGACGTCATCTACCCCAAGGAAAACAAATCTCTTTCCGAGCAGATCGTCGCCGCGGGAGGCGCGATCATCTCCGAGTATCCCCTGGGCGTCTACCCCGCACCGCAGAATTTTCCTCGTCGCAACCGCATTCTGAGCGGCATGAGCATAGGCGTCCTCGTGGTCGAAGCGGCCGAATACAGTGGAACCCGTGTCACTGCTCGCTGCGCCCTCGAGCAAAACCGCGACGTTTACGCTGTGCCCGGTAATGTGACGACGAAAAACGCGTGGGGTCCTAACACGCTGATAAAACAAGGTGCAAAGCTCACCGCGACCTGGGAGGACGTATGGGAGGAGTTGCCTACCCAGGTCCGCCTGCGACTTGAGAGCGAGCACGGACTTGCATCGAAAGAGCAGGGTACTGCATCCTTATTTACGGAAGAGCCGCTTCCTGCGAGTGAAGCAGCTGTCATGGGGATACTTCGCCATGACGAGGCGCTTCAACTTGATGAAATCATGGAAAAGCTGGAGTCAGGGCTGACCTCCGCCGAGGTATTCACGGCGCTTTTCGAATTGGAGCTGGCTGGCCGCGTGCGGCAACTTCCAGGCAAAAATTACGTCAAAAGCTTCTAACGCCTGCAGTCGAATCGTCTAACGTATCGGTTGTTTGGGGCGCGCTGGAACGGAAAAAATACGTGCAGCGCCTTGGCCGCGGGTAGATTCAAACTGGCAAGGCATGGTAGCTTCCAGAGGGATTCGTTGTTGATAGGTGCGCCGGTCGGGGTTTGATTCAATCCGGTCCGGTGCAAAGGAAAAGAATGAGCAAATCTCTCGTGATCGTTGAGTCGCCGACAAAAGCGAAAACGATCAACAAGTATCTCGGGAAAGACTTCACTGTCGAAGCGTCGTCAGGTCACATCATGGACCTGCCGAAGAACAAGATCGGCGTGGATATCGCAGATCGCACTTTCGAGCCCGAACTGATCGTCATTCCCGGAAAAGAAAAAGTCGTCGAACGACTCCGCAAGCTTGCGAAGGCAGCAGAGAACGTTTATCTCGCGCCCGACCCGGATCGCGAAGGCGAAGCGATCGCTGCGCATCTTGCCGATGTTCTCAAGGGTACGGTCAAGAAGAACGCGATTCATCGCGTTACGTTCAATGAAATCACCGCCAAAGCCGTTAAAGCGGCCTTCGAACAGGCCCGTGACGTTGATCAGAACCTCGTTGACGCACAGCAGACGCGCCGCGTCCTCGACAGGATCGTCGGGTACCAGATATCGCCGCTCCTCTGGGACAAGGTGCGCCGCGGGCTTTCTGCAGGGCGCGTGCAGACTGTCGCTTTGCGTCTTATCGTTGAACGCGAGCGCGAGATCAAAGCCTTCAATCCGGTTGAATACTGGACTGTCGACGCCAATCTTTATCCCGCGCCGAAGGGCCAGGAATTTGTTGCACGCTTTGTCGGCATAGACGGCGAGCGTGCCCGTGTTGAAACCGTCGATGCGCCGTCGTTGCCCGACCAGAAGCTGACCGACAAAACGATTGCGCAGCTGAACAAAGCAACGTGGTCGGTTCGCAACGTCGATCGCAAGGAACGCAAGCGTAACCCCGCCGCGCCTTTCACGACCAGCAAGCTGCAGCAGGATGCTTCGCGACAACTTGGTTTCAACGTCAAGCGGACGATGGGAGTGGCGCAGCGCCTGTATGAAGGCATCGAGCTCGGCAGCGAGGGCGCCGTAGGTCTCATCACCTACATGCGTACTGACTCGACCCGCGTATCGCCCGATGCCATCGCGGCAGTGCGTGGCTGGATCACTCAGAAGCTTGGCGAGCGGTATCTGCCCGCGTCGGCCAATATCTTTAAGTCGAAGAAGGACGCGCAGGACGCACACGAAGCAATTCGCCCTGCGAACCCCGAGCTCCATCCGGACGATATCCGCAAGTATCTTTCCGACGAGCAGTACCGGCTCTATCGGCTTATCTGGCAGCGCTTTGTCGCTTCACAGATGATGCCCGCGATCTACGATCAGACAACCGTCGATATCGTCGCGAAGGCCGATCGCAATTACGACTTCCGCGTCACAGGCTCCGTGCTCAAGTTCGATGGATTTCTCAAGGTCTACGAAGAGTCCAAGGAGAAGAAGGACGAGGACGACGAGTCTTTATCGAACAAGCTGCCTGAGCTGAACGCCGGTGACCAGCTTGTTCTCAAGGACCTGAAGCCCGAGCAGCACTTCACTGAGCCGCCTCCGCGTTACAACGAGGCATCGCTCGTCAAGGAACTCGAGGAGCGCGGAATCGGACGGCCCTCCACGTACGCGTCGATCATCAACACCATTCAGGATCGCGAGTACGTCCAGAAGATGGGCGGACGAAACGGCCGCTTCGTGCCCACAGAAATCGGCACCGTCGTTACCGACCTTCTGGTCAAGAATTTCCCTTACATCTTCGACACAAAGTACACGGCCAGGCTCGAAGAGGAGCTGGACGACATCGAAGACGGCAAGGAAAAGTGGACCGATCTGCTCAACGGCTTCTACCGCTACTTTGAAGACGAGCTCGCCGAAGCCGGCGAGAACATGGAAGACATCAAGCGCATGGAGAAGCCGACCGACCAGGTCTGCGATCTTTGCGGGTCTCCGCTCGTGCTCAAGTGGGGCAAGTTCGGATCCTTCTACGCCTGCAGCGCATACGACAAGAAGAAGCCAGGAAGCTGCACCTTCACGAAAGAAAATTTCGACGCCAAGCCCAATCTGGTCGTACCTGGTCAGGAGAATGAGCAGGAAGAGGAATACTGCGAAAACTGCGGTCGCGTGATGGTGCTTCGGAACGGCCCGTGGGGACCATATATGGCCTGCCCGGGTTATAACGAGGACCCGCCCTGCAAGACAGTGCGCAGGTTACATCAGAAGCAGCAGCAGAAGCCTCCGCAGCCGCTCGACGAGAAATGCCCCAAGTGCGGCGAGCAACTCGTGCTGCGCAACGGACAATACGGCGAGTTCGTTTCCTGCTCTGCTTATCCGAAATGCAAATACATCAAGCAGAACACCATCGGGGTCAAGTGCCCGCTCTGCCACGAGGGAGACATCGTCGAGAAGAAGGCCCGGCGCGGCAACCTGTTCTATGGTTGCTCGGAATACCCAAAATGCACCTTCACGGCAAACTACAAGCCGGTGGATAAGGATTGTCCCGAATGCGGCAGTCCCTACCTGCTGGAGAAGACCCTGAAGTCCGGCGTTTATCTCGTTTGCCCTAATAACAAGAAGCCCTCCTCAGACGAAGAGTCCGTTCCGAAGCGTCGCAAAAAGAAGGATGAACCCGAAAGCGCGGTCGTCTGCAGTTTCACCAAACGGATTGGAGACGCGCCGGTTCCTGCTGCGGCTCCGCCTCCGACTGCCAAGACGCATGGGCCCCTTGTGGAGCAACCTGTAGCTTGAAAATGGTTCGCGCGAATGCTTCACTCGCGATACACTCACCCGCGGAGCAATCCCATGTTTGAGACAACACTCGCCACCACTGCTGACGCTCAACTGATCCTGAAGCTGTACGAACTGCGCACCGAGCCCACCATGCGCGAGGCGCGCGTCTGGATCACCGGCAAGTTTTTCCCCAGGACGGCCGATGACTTCTTCTCCATAATCAACGCGCGCGGGTCGCAGGAGAATGCCTGGTTCCGGCAGGTGACTAGCTACTGGGAGATGACGGCGGCCTTCGTCCTCCATGGCGCCCTCAACGCCGACCTCTTCGTCGACTGCAACTCCGAGCCTTTCTTCATCTACGCTAAGTTCCTGCCGATCCTGCCGGAAATCCGCCAGAAAATGCCAACCTTCTTGTCGAAGCTGGGCCAGGTCATCGATCAGTCTCCGACAGCTAGGGCCAAGGTCGAGCAGATGTCGAAAAACGTGGCCGCCATGGCAGCAGCCGCCGAGAAGAAGTAAACTCGATCTCCCAAAAACCTGTCCCCACCGCATCGCGACGCCAAAGTGCCGCATCTGCTAATGTGTATAGGCTGACCATCCCGCGATGGCGTCGAAGAAGGGTACTGATCAATGGCGAAAGCGATCTGGAACGGCAAGGTTGTGGCCGAAAGCGATAAGTTTGAGACAGTTGAGGGAAATGTCTATTTCCCCGAGAGTTCCGTTAAGCGCGAATATCTCCGGCCCAGCTCAACCACCTCCACCTGTCCTTGGAAGGGGCAGGCGCGGTACTACACGTTGTTTGTTGACGGGCAGGAGAACCAGGATGCGGCCTGGTATTACCCTGATCCTAAGCCGGCGGCCCGTAACATCAAGAGCCACATCGCTTTCTGGCGGGGCGTCGAGATCGAAAAGTAGCTGTTCCCGAAGCAGCCGCATGGCTCTCTGACCGCTCCTGCCGATCCTTTCAGGCAGGTAATCACCTGTCCAGAAAAAGTTCATCCTCCGCCCCTACAATCTCCGTAGGGGGTGTTTTGTCCACGCCGCAAAGTCTGCGAGGAGAGCGCCACCAGACCCCAAGGGGCTTCTCTCTGCTTCTCGGCGCGACTCTAGTGTGTTCCCTTGGAGCGGCACTTCCCGTATGGTCTCAGACCGCGGATTCCGAGCCTCTATTCATCCCGGCCGGCACGCCCATCGAAGCCAGGCTGACCCGGCACATCCCGATGAAAGTGGACCAGCCCGTTGACGCAACTCTGGCTCACCCCGTTTACGTTAACAATAAGCTGGCGCTGCCAGAAGGCACCCGTGTGCAGGGCACGGTGGTAAGCCTCGAACCTGACCGTGACCTTCGGAACGACGCGCGGCTCAACGTCGATTTCACGCCCTATCACCGGCCTACAGTGAAATTTACAAGCGCTACGCTTGCGGGGGGAACAAGCGTCTCCTTATCCACTACCCTCTCTTCTGACGGCGCACCGGCGATTCATCTTACGCCCGCGGCCAACAAGCATACCTCTCTGATCGCGATCGGTGTGGAATCGGCGAAGGGATGGATTTCTTCAACTAAAGAAGCATTGTTCGCCCCGGGATTGGGAGACCGGATGGTCCAGCTGCTTTATCGGCAGCTGCCTTATCATCCCGAGCGGATCCAGCAAGGGACGATGTGGACTTGCGAGCTTCGCGAACCCGTAGAGATTCCAGCTGCGGCTACGAACGCTATCAATGCGTCTCGTCAGCCGGCCGACGCACTCCCCGTTTCCGACTCCTCCGAAAAGAAAAACCTGCAGCTTCATGCCTATCTGGATGAGAAGCTAAGCTCGGCGGACGCCAGGGTTGGCGATCAATTTCAGGCGACTGTCGCGGAGCCCGTATTCGCTGCGGACCACTCACTCGTTGTTCCCCAGGGTGCTGTTCTGGTCGGAAGAATCACTCGGTCCACACCCGCAAAGTCTTTCCATCGTGACGGCAAGCTCCGGTTTGATTTCCGCCAGCTTCAAATGCCGGCAGGCACCCGGGAGCAGATCGTTGGCTCGGTGAACGGGATGGAAGCGAAGGGCGGTGCATCGCTCAAGATGGACTCAGAAGGCGGCGTACAGTCGCAGCAGCAGAACAAGGTCATCGTGCCGTTGATCCTGACGGTGCTTGCCAGCCGCCCGCTTGACGACGATTGGAGCGCGGCAGGGGGCGCAGCGGTAGGCTCGAACGGCTTGGGTCTGATAGGCAGGGTGGTGGGAATTACAGCGGCTTCCCGGAATCTGGCAGCTGGCATAGGTTTCTACGGCGCGGGCGTGTCTGTCTACCGGCGCTGGCTGCGCCACGGTAAGGACCTTACGTTCCCCAAGGACAACCGCATCGATATCGAAGTGTCCCAGCGCCTGGGGCAGCAGCTCTCACAACGCTGAGCAGTGAAGCCATCAGCGGCCGTCACGGAGACGTGTCGCGAGCCGGTCCGGCAGTCCTGCCTGCACGATCGCCTCCTGAGCCAGCCGGACATCGTAAGGCACGCGGTAGAACGTGACGGTCATTTGCGCGTCGTCGTAAATCGCAAAGGCCGCGCGCCAATCGCCATCCCTCGGTTGGCCAACCGAGCCCGGATTCACCAAGTACCGAACCTGATCGCGGAGCTTCATCTCGAATTCTTCGGCCTGAGTATGCGAGTGGTAGCGCGGTGTGAGCCGGAACCACTCATGGCCATTGGTCGCAAACCCTCCTTGAAGATGGGTATGCCCGAAGAAATTGATCCGTGTTGTTGCTTCGTGCAGCGGAGCCCATGCATCGCGCAGCGTCATCACGTATTCGTCTTCATCGAGCAGCGATCCGTGCACGCAGCTTACCTGCGGCCCGTCGGGCATCAACGGCCCGGCCGGGATTTGCCTCAACCAGTCGGCATGCTCAGCGGAGAGCACGTTCCGAGTCCATCTCGCCGCCCTCCCGGCGATCGGGTTGAACTCGTCGAGACCGAGCAGCCCGGAGCAAGCTCGGTCGTGGTTGCCGCGCACGAAAACCACGCCGGCGGCCCGAACACGGTCGATCACTTCGTTGGGATTGGCCCCGTATCCGACCACATCCCCCAGGTTCCACACCACATCATGCTGGGGAGCGGACTCCAGTACGGCATTCAAGGCCTGAAGGTTGGAGTGAATATCGGAAACAATAAGAGCACGCATGGATGAGGCCGTTTGGTCAGCCGGCAAACCGGCCACTTAACAATCTAGTCCTACTCTGCATGGATGCAAAGCGTCGTGTCGGCGTAATTTAGGCCCCTGAACGAGCCCAGTGCCCCGGCGAGCATTCCCTCAGCGGTGCAACCGTAATATCTTGGCTTCCTTCGACCACGGCGAGCGGCTTCTCGACATCGGTCGACATCGTGGGGACGGCGCCCATCAGTGCCCGGGTGTAGGGATGCATGGGGCTGCGAAAAACCGCCTCGCGCGGCCCTTCTTCAAGCAGGAGCCCATGCCGCATCACAGCCACGCGGTCCACCACCTGGGAGACGACAGCCAGATCGTGGGATATGAACAGCATCGTCAGTCCGAAACGCTCGCGCAGGTCCGCCAGCAGATCCAGAATCTGCTTCTGGACCGTCACATCGAGGGCCGTTGTCGGCTCATCGGCAATCAGCAGCCGAGGCCGGTTGGCGATAGCCATGGCGATCATGATCCGCTGGCGTTGGCCTCCGGAAAACTGGTGCGGATAATCACGATACCGCCGCGCTGGATCGCCGATCGCCACTGACTCCATCGCCTCCAGCACCCTTTCACGCACCTCGGCCCGCGAATGCTTTGGCTGATGTGCGCGGACAGCTTCGGCGATCTGCTCCCCCACGCACATCACAGGATTCAGGGCCGTCATCGGCTCCTGAAAGATCATCGCGATATCGCGGCCGCGCAGCCTGCGCATTGTCTCCGGCGCAAGCGTCAGCAAGTCCTTCCCCGCGAAGCGAATAGCACCCCCGGTCCGCGCAGCGGGATCAAGCAGTCGCAGTACCGCCAGGGCAGTGACAGATTTTCCGGAGCCTGACTCGCCGACCAATCCCAGGACCTCGCCCTCTTCCAAGCGAAGACTCACTTCGTTTACCGCAACCTTTGAACCGAAGCGGATGGTCAGGCGGTCGATTTCGAGCAGACATGCCACATCGCAATGTTATCGAACCAGAGCGGGAGGCGATGGCTCGATGTCGGATGGGCACATGGACCTCTATAAGAGGCTGCTGTTTGTAAGGTATGGCCCCTTGCTGGTGGTCCATTCGAACCCCCAAGCGAGGCTTATGAGCTTTGGGACATCCATGATAATTAAGGGAACACTAGCGTAATCGAACAATTGCTAGATATCCCGAGAGAAAAATGAGCCCCATCGAATCTCCCGCCGAAGATTCTGATCAGGCGCTGGTGCAGTTGCCCAACGCTCCGGATTCAGAAGGCGGTCCGGTAAAGGCGTGGGAAGAGTCCATAGTAATGCGCAGTTATCTGCCCGGGCCTCCGGACCGCAATCCACTTTTTCTCGAAAAGCGCGTTTATCAGGGGAGCAGCGGCCGTATCTACCCTCTGCCGGTGATCGATCGCATCGACACCGAACCGCAGGATCACCAATGGAAGGCCGTCCACTTGGAGAATGAGTTTATTCGCATCATGATTCTTCCAGAGATCGGCGGCCGCGTTCACGTCGGTCTCGACAAGCGGAGCGGCTACGACTTTTTCTATCGTCAGAATGTGATCAAGCCGGCACTCGTCGGCTTGGCTGGTCCATGGATTTCCGGCGGTGTGGAATTCAACTGGCCGCAGCACCACCGGCCGTCCACGTTCATGCCGGTGGATGTTGCCATCGAGCGCGACCCGGATGGCTCCGTGACGATATGGTGCAGCGATCACGATCCTTTGTCGCACATGAAGGGTATGCACGGCCTCAAGCTGCGACCGGGCAAGGCTTTCCTGGAACTGCGCGTTCGCCTTTACAATCGCACCACCGATACGCAGACCTTTCTGTGGTGGGCGAATGTCGCCACACGCGTCCACGAAAAGTATCAGTCGTTCTTTCCTCATGACGTGCGTTTTGTGGCCGATCACGCGAAGCGTGCGATCACCGGGTTTCCGTTGAGCCAGGGCAAATACTATGGCGTCAATTACGGCAGACGCGCAATCGAGGGGGTGCCAGACGAGGAAAAACCAAGGTGTTTTGTTCCGGACGGATCTTACCCCCTGAATGACCTGAGCTGGTACGCGAATATTCCTGTGCCTACCAGCTATATGATTGCCAACTCGCGCGGTGATTTTTTCGGCGGTTACGATCACAAGCTTCAGGCCGGCACGGTACACGTGGCCAATCACCACATCTCCCCTGGGAAAAAGCAATGGACCTGGGGCAATCACGAATTCGGGTACGCCTGGGACCGCAGCCTTACTGATGCCGACGGCCCCTATGTCGAATTGATGGCAGGTGTATATACGGACAACCAGCCAGATTTTTCTTTTCTTGCGCCCGGAGAAACTAAGACCTTCAGCCAGTTCTGGTATCCCATTCGCGAAATCGGCGTCCCCGATATAGCGAACCTTGATGCTGCGCTGCGCGTGGAGCGCGATGGAAGCGATTTGCGCGTGCATCTGCAGGTGACAAGTGCGCGGCCACAAAGCACGGTAACCGTTCGTGTTGCAGGAAAAGAATTCGGCCGATGGCAGGGCGATCTCGAGCTGCAGGCTCCGCTGCATTACACATTTCTCGCAGTCGCTGAAGGTCCATTTGAAGTCAGCCTGGAACAAGCGGGGCTCGTTTTACTGCGCTATGCCCCGGGTGAGATCGTTGCCGCTGAGCCGCCTACGGTCGCTACGGAGCCTCCATTACCCGGCGATGTGAAAACCAGCGACGAGCTCTTTCTTCTCGGTGTGCACCTTGACCAGTATCGTCATCCCACGCGAAACCCGGAGCCGTACTGGCTCGAAGCTGTTCGCCGCGATCCAGGCGACAGTCGCGCCAATCACGCGCTGGGGCGCTGGCACATGCGGCGTGGTGAGTTTGACAAGGCTGAACAACGCCTTCGCACTGCAATTAGCCGCCTGACCGAGAGCAACCCGAACCCGTACGACGGTGAGCCGCACTACAATCTGGGGCTTACGCTCGCATACCTCCAGCATAAAGACGAGGCATACGCTGCTTTTTACAAATCCACGTGGAATGCAGGCTGGCGCGGGCCTGCCTACCTGAGGCTGGCGGAGATCGACTGCGAACGCCACGATTGGGAGACCGCCCTGGATCATCTGGGACGCTCTTTGAGGGCTGATGCCGACAACCTGCTCGCGCTGAATCTAAAAACGGTCGTCCTGCGAAGGCTCGGCCGAGTGGCGGAGTCTGATCGCGCGCTCGATCAGACGCAGGCGCTGGATCAGCTGGATATCTTCAGCAGATATCTCGCGACAAGCGACCCCCCGGCGAATGGCGCGCAGCGACTGGACCTGGTTTTCGACTTGCAGCGTGCAGGGTTCCTGGCGGAGGCATTGCGGATTGCATCGGCGCAGTCTTCGAGCGCGAAAGATGGCTCAGCGGCAATTCTGCTTTATGCGCAGGCGTACCTGTTGTGGCAACTCGGCGATGAGGCAGGTAGCAGTACTGCGCATGAACGCGCCGCGGTAGCAGATTCTGACTATGTCTTTCCAAGCCGGTTGGATGAAATGGTGCTGCTCGAAAGCATAATCCGCACTTATCCAGACGACGCGCGAGCAAACTATTATCTTGGCAACCTGCTCTACGACCGCAGGCGCCATGAGGAAGCGATTGCTCGTTGGGAGCGGTCGATCGAACTGGATCCGAATTTTCCCACAGTGTGGCGAAATGTCGGACTCGGATACTACAACGTAAAGCATGACGCGAAGCGCGCCGTGGAAGCCTTCGCGCGGGCCAGAGAACTGGCGCCAGAAGATGCGCGGATCCTGTATGAGCAGGACCAGCTGCTTAAACGCACTGGCGCTTCATCAGCCGAGCGGCTCGCGGCACTGGAAGCGAACGCGATGCTTGCCGACCGGCGTGATGATCTTTCGGTCGAACGTGCGACGCTGTACAACAATGCCGGGAAGCCTGAGCGCGCACTGGAGATTTTGCTCTCGCGCCACTTTCAGCCGTGGGAAGGTGGTGAGGGCCTGGTATTGGGCCAGTATGTCCGCGCCAATCTTTTGCAGGGTCAGTGTGCGCTCGACGCGGGTGACAATCTTCAGGCTCTAAGTTGTTTTGAGCGGGCGTGGAATCCTCCACAGAGCCTGAGAGAAGCAAAGCATCTGCTGATGAACCTGAGCATGATTGATTACTGGCTTGGCGTTGCTCGTGGGAAAAATGGCGAATTGAAGAAGGCTGCCCGGCACTGGGAGCGTGCAGCCCGCTACCAGGAAGACTTCCAGCAGATGCAGGTGCAACCCGTTTCAGAAATGACCTACTGGAGCGGTATGGCCTTGCGCAGCTTGGGACGAGACCGTGAAGCGCAAGTCATTTTTGAGAGGATCTACGACTACTCTTTCACCCTGGAACAGCAGACCCCTAAGATCGATTACTTCGCGACGTCACTCCCTGCCATGCTTCTTTTTGATGAGGATCTCGAGGAGCGCCTGAAAATCACCGCTCTTTTTCTGCGGGCGCAGGCACTGCTTGGACTGGGCGACCGAGCGAAGGCGCTTGAACTGCTGCACCAGGTACAATCTCTCGACCAAATTCATTCCGGCGCGATCGATCTGCTCCGAATGGGAGCGCAGTGAATGCAGGGCCCTGCAATTTCAGGCACTGAGGAAAGCTCATCGGTTCCTGCTGAGCATACGGTCTATCTATGGGGCATTGCCATTGTTGCAGCCTTGGGCGGGCTGCTCTTTGGCTATGACTGGGTCGTGATCGGCGGGGCGAGGCAATTCTTCGAAGCGTACTTTCACCTCACTTCGCCTGAGCTTATCGGTTGGGCCAATAGCTGCGCGCTGGCCGGATGCCTGATCGGCTCGCTGGCTGCCGGCTATTTCGCTGACCGCCTTGGAAGGCGCCGTATCCTGCTCCTCGCCGGCATATTGTTTGCTGTGTCCTCGGCGCTCACCGGATGGTCGTATTCTTTCCCCGCTTTTATCCTGTGGCGAATCGTTGGCGGCACAGCGATCGGTCTCAGCTCCAACGTCTCGCCGCTCTACATTGCGGAGACCAGTCCTGCCGCTGTTCGCGGCCGTCTCGTCAGCCTTAATCAGTTCGCGATTGTTGTGGGGATTTTGCTCGCCCAGATCGTGAACTGGCGGATCGCGCGGCCGATGCCTGCAAATCTTTCCGCGGCCGCCGCCTTCCACTCCTGGAATGTGCAATACGGTTGGCGATGGATGTTCACCGCAATTGTCATTCCATCGGTTGTGTTTGTCATTGCCTCGCTCTTTCTTCCGGAGAGCCCTCGCTGGCTGCTGGCACGCGGACTGGGAAATGAAGGGCACAGAGTCCTCGAACGTATCGGAGGAGCCGGATATGCCGGGAGTGAAGCTGCTGGCATAGAACAGGCGCTTGCAACAGAGGATCAGCAGAAATCCTCATGGCAGGAATTATCGCGTCCGCGAATTCGCCGCGTTCTGCTAATCGGGATTGCCCTTGCGGTGCTGCAGCAGTGGACAGGCATCAACACTCTCTTCAATTACGCCGCCGAGGTCTATCGCAGTGCGGGTTACGGAGCGAACGATATATTCCTGAACATCGTAATTACTGGCGCCATCAACCTCGTGTTCACCGTGTTCTCAATGCTGCTAGTAGATAAGCTGGGCAGGCGCTGGCTGATGCTCCTGGGCTGCATCGGGATCGGCATATCCCATCTGCTCTGCGGTTTTGCATATCGCTCAGCATGGCCCGGAGGGGCAGTACTGACGCTCACTCTGTGCGCAATCGCGTGTTATGCACTTACGTTGGCGCCCATTACCTGGGTACTGATTGCAGAGATTTTCCCCAACCGGGTTCGCGCACATGGCGTGTCGGCCGCTGTAAGCGCACTGTGGATAGCGTCGTTCCTGCTGACATATACATTCCCCATTCTGAATGCGCATCTCGGCACCTCTGGAATTTTCATGGTCTATGGAGGAATTAGTTTGGCAGGCTTCGTCTTTGTTGCCTTTTTCGTTCCGGAGACCCGAGGACAGACCCTGGAGCAGATTGAAGCTGCCGTAACTAATGGGTGAACCTGGAAAGCTCTCAATCAAGGAGCAAATCTCGTCCGGACATCTGCTTTTAGGCGCATCCGCGTTGAAGTGTTCCAAATCTCCTTCTTGCGGCGAGCCTTTCATTCTTGTGTACACCGGCTTGTCTTTCGCCCAGACGAAGCCAAAACATTTACCTCTGACCCCCGCTGCGCAAGCGTATCCTTAAGTCCCGAAAAGAGCTTCTATGGGTGCAGTCAATAATGAGCGGAAGGATCTTGTTTTTAAGGTGAGCCGGTGGGGCGATGGCGCCTGCAGGATAGTACTGAGCCGGATTATATTGTCGGCAACTTGGTCGGGATGACGTGCCGTGAGTAGGTTAAGGGTCTTTGGTTTCTCAATATTGCTGGCGCACACTTTGTTGGGCGCACAGGTCAAGAGCCCGGCAGCGCCCAGGTACCTCGGCGATGACTTCGATTACGCCAGGTTCACTCGCTTCGATGCGGCGGGTCCGCCGAAGAGCCTGATTTATCAGTCCAACGGATTCATGGCCTTGCAGGAGACTGAATTCGGCGGGCAGAAGGTCATCATTCCCGTCGCTGGTGCGATGCCTCCAACCAATAGCAGCAATCGCCTCTCGGCTCTGGTGATCGCCGCACCCGTGATCGTAGACTCTTCTCAGCGATCGTTTGACCTGGCTACCAGCCCAGCGAAGCGCAGCCTTACTTATTTTGCAGATCGCACAGTGTACCGTGCGACGTTCGACGATGGACCCGAGATAACGCTCACTGTCTATCCGGTCTACGGCAAACCCGCGGCGGTTTTCAGGATGAACATTGTCAAATCTCGCGGACCACTTCGCCTCTCGGTGCAAAGTCACGGCGATGGCTTCCACATTCTCCAGGGCCCCGGCTCGGACCAGGTGAGTTACGGTTCTCCACGCTGGCCTTATCGTTTGCTATTGGCTGCGAAGCCAAAAGCGAGCTTTCAAGCCGACAGGTTTGAGTGGAACCTGAGCGCAGGAGAGGAGGCGGCACTCACCATGGCAGTGGGCGGCACAGAGTGCGACGCCGAGGCAAGTCTCGCAACCCTGTTCGCCTCTGCCGATCTTTTCGACAAAGCCACCCATCAGTTATGGAATGAATACCTCGCCTCTGCGCCCTTGGTTGCGCCGGCAGAACCGATCCAATTCACCATTGACACTTCGGGCGAGCATGAGAGCATCTCCCCGGAGGATCTCGTTCGCAGCGAGCTGTGGTTCTGGAGAGGGCTTCTCAATACCACCTGCCAGGCTTCTTATCTCCCCGCATGCCCCATGATGATTGCCGACTGGAATGTCTTCATGGGCATGTGGAGCAATGACGGCACTGCCGAAGCTATGGCTTTGGCAGGCACGAATCGAAGCGACCTGGCGCGCGCGGCCATCTTGAAGTGGTTCCGCTACTCCGCAAATTCGCAGGGTGCCGGGACAAGCGCCTGGACCATCTTCCCGTCTGGCACGAACACCTTCCACGCGGCAGGTCCCGAACGAAATACGCAGGGTGTTCCGGTGCAAGCCACGCTGGTGGGTGAATACGTTCGGCTCACGGGCGACACCGGCATTCTCAATGAAAAACTCGGCGACGCCAGCGGCAATCGAACGCTTTGGCAAGCACTGTTGGCCTATGAGCAGAATTTGCTGAAAGTGCGAGATGTGAACCACGATCATCTCATCGACTGGTCGCACACCTATGAGACGGGATGGGACGACAAAGACTCGCCATTTATCGATCTCCACGGACATACGACCAGCGCGATCAACGAGCAGGTCTTCCATCTCTGGAGCCTTCAGGAGATGATCTACCTCTCGCGCATTCAGGGTGAAGATCCGTCGCCCTGGGAACGCGAATTTGCCGCGGCAAAGAAAGCCGTGCGCACCAAGCTCTGGGATCCCGCGACGCAGCGCTACTGGGACCTGGATGTGAACACTGGAAAGCTGTGGACGCAGGGAGAGAATCTTGACGCGTACTATTTTCTCTACTTCGAAAGCGATCCAGCTCGTATAGAAGCGATGATGCAACGGCTCAACAACCCTGCGAAATTCAATGGAGCACTCCTGCCCACCCTGGCTTTCGACACCCCGAATTGGGGAGGGTATTGGCGCGGACCGGCCTGGCCGCGGATCTTCTCCTACATGGCTATGGCATTGACCCGATCCGGACACGGCCAGGACGGGTTCAACTGGCTGGCGCGTGCCGTCAATTCAAACCTTGGGCCGTTGCTTCCCGAGAACGTCGATCCCAAAGCCTATCCTCCGGGAGAACACGCCATCGGCTCGGTGCGCATTATGGGTTACGACGCGTTAGACACTCTGATTCTGCCCGATGTAGCCGGATTGCAAACATGGGGAGGTGAGGACCTTACCGTTGCGCCAGACCCGGAGCTGGGGAAGGTGTATGTTCGTGGTCAAAGATGGATGGGGGATCGTTATGATGTGATCTTCGATCCCGGACTCCCAACTCGTCTGTGGCGCAACGGACATGAGCTTGCGCCCTTGCCTGCGAACAAGTTATGGCGCGCACGAAAGCAAGGCGAGAGAGTCTCCTTTGACCCCATTCAGTCTCTGTCCATTCCAGTGGGCTCACAGGGAGTACGGTGACATCTGTTGACGTCTTTCACAATGACAGCAGTCACTGCACTTCGTCTCTTTCCGGTTGCTCGTTTCCCGCGCGGATTGCGCTGTCGTGGACAAAAGCGACGGCGGCAACTACGTACAGGGTGAAGAGGGCAGTTGAAGGAATGAATTCGTATCAGAAGATAGCAAGCGGTCTGACTTCAGCCGCATTTCTCGATAACTCAGCGCCGCCAGGAAAAACATATCTCTACAAAGTAATAGCCGTAAATTCAAACGGAGAGAGCGGCGATTCGGCTACGGCCAGTGTTCTGCTTCCGAAGGCGTCGCCCCCACACCATGTTATGCATTAAATGCCAATGCGTTGGAGAAGCTTGACCCGTTACCGATTCAAAGAATAGAAACCGTTTGAGAATGGAGATCACGTGGAGAGTACTGCGCGAAGGAAGTTCCTGAAATTTGCGGGAGCAGGTGCGTTTGCAATACCCGCGGTGATGAGTGGCCAGCAGAATCCCCCCGAAGAGCCCGGTAGTGGGCTCGGCTCCGGCATGTTCGACGTCCGGGCCTTTGGCGCGAAGGGCGACGGCACCAACATAGACACGCCCGCGATCAATCGTGCCATCGACGCAGCATCGGCGTCCGGCGGCACAGTTCGCTTCGCGGCAGGGCAGTATCTGAGTTACTCGATTCGCCTCAAGAATAATGTGGCGCTTTACCTCGAGCAGGGTGCAACTATCATCGCTGCCGAACCCCTGCCCGAAGGCCAACCCGGAGGATACGACGATCCCGAGCCGGAGCAACCCTGGGAAGCCTACCAGGACTACGGCCACAACCACTGGCACAACAGCCTGATCTGGGGCGAAGGCCTTCACGACATCTCGATCTATGGTCCCGGACGCATCTGGGGAAAGGGTCTTACGCGCAGCAACGACCCCAAAAGTCAAAATCCCGCTATACGCCGGACAAGCGGCGTCGGAAACAAATCGATTAGTCTTAAAAACTGCCACAACGTTCAGTTGAGGAATTTTCAGATCCTGCAGGGCGGCTGGTTTGGAATCCTCGCGACCGGCGTGGACAATCTCCTGATTGATGGACTCACCATCGACACCAACCGCGATGGAATGGACATCGACTGCTGCCGCAACGTGCAGATCGCGAACTGCGCGGTCAATTCACCGTGGGACGACGCCATCGTCCCCAAGAGCAGCTACGCGCTCGGCTACGCGCGGGCCACAGAAAACCTGACCATCACCAACTGCTACGTGACCGGAGCCTACGAACTCGGCACGATGCTCGATGGAACATGGAAGAAATTCGATCCCGCTGCAAAGGTCCCGCACACCGGTCGCATCAAGTTCGGCACCGAGTCGAATGGGGGCTTCAAAAACATTACTGTCTCGAACTGCGTCTTCGACGGCTGCCAGGGGTTGGCGCTCGAAACTGTTGACGGAGCCTTGCTCGAAGACATGACGATCACCAACATCACGATGCGCGATATCGTGTCCGCGCCAATCTTTCTGCGGCTGGGCAGCCGCCTGCGCGGCCCAGCGGAGTCGACGAAGACCGGAACCCTGCAGCGCGTAGCCCTGAGCAACATTGTCTGCTCCAACGCTGCATCACACCTGGGGTGCATAATCAGCGGCGTTCCCGGCCACGAGATTCAGGATTTGCGGCTTCACAACATCTACATCCAGCATCGCGGTGGCGGCACAAAGGAGCAGGCCGCCATAGCTCCTCCGGAGGACGAACAGAAATATCCGGAACCGAATATGTTTGGCAACATGCCTTCCCAGGGCTTTTACCTTCGGCATGTCAAAAATGTAAGCCTCAGCGAAATTGAGATTACCGCGATGAACGACGACGCGCGTCCAGCCATTATTTTCGATAACGTTGACGAAGCTGACCTCTTTCACATCAAGACGCCAACGAATGCCCCGGTCCTCGAACTGCACGATTGTAAGCAGATAAATGTGCTGTGGGTGCGCGGACTCAAAGACGGACCGCAGAGCTGACAAACGCAACTCCGGTGCGTAAGTTCAGATATGGCAAGCCGAATCAGTCTTGCATAAGACAGCATTCCTAACGAGCGCTCAGTTGAGCGGGCCGGCCGGACCGGCTCGTAC
Organism: uncultured Acidobacteriaceae bacterium; assembly: GCA_963724375.1. Classification (GTDB taxonomy): domain Bacteria; phylum Acidobacteriota; class Terriglobia; order Terriglobales; family Acidobacteriaceae; genus Silvibacterium. Next base: position 33,419 of record CAVRUM010000005.1, on the reverse strand, counting down.
CGTCTGCACCTCTCTGGTCTCAGACAGATACTTGGTGGGCCCGGAGGGATTTGAACCCCCAACCAAAGGGATTATGAGTCCCAATTTTGCACATTCGCACAGGGCTGCACTTACGCGCATTAACCAGCATAAGCCATTCTATTGCAATCTCTTATGACGAACATTGCTCACGCTTCACGCAGCACCCGAGCGCATCGAATTCGGGGAAAAAGTATCCCCAAAAGTATCACCAATTCAGCTTATGGCGAGGACACGAGCCAGAGGTTGTTCGACTTCTTTGAAACTTCCGTCGGTCGCTGGATGGGGGATGAGTCAAAAGACGCAGAGAATTTATTCGTTCTTCGTAAGCGCAACCGGCTGGAATCGCAGTCGCAGCGCGACCGCATGCATTTGAGAGACCGTGGTAACACGGACAGAACCGGCCTCCAAAAGCGAAAGGCATGACCGCTCCCGTTACGTCTGTAAAGCGGTCACTCGCCCGTTTCAATCGGCCGCTAGCAGATCGCCTAAAAGGACGAGTTCCGAAAAGAACGAGATTGGCCGCGCTCGGATTTCAGACTGAAGCAGATTGCATCTTTTCCCAAAACTGAAGCGTAAATATTAGTGATGGGGTCCTCTGAGAGCCGTTGTCCGTATCTGCAATAAGCATGTAGGGGAACAAGCGATCGGGGGCGAGGTGCCACCGCCGATGGCCTCATTGCGCCGGTTTCGTTTGACGTTTGGTTCTTCTCTGGTTTTTGCCGTTAGCCCATGGTTTGCGGCTCGGGCGTTCTTCCCTCAACTTCTCGCGACCGCCCAGACAACCATTTCCATGCTCGATGAGGGAAAAGGGCTCATTCACCTCGATGTATCGGTCACGGAGGGAAATGGACACCCGGTACCTGGTTTGAGTCGCGGAGATTTCGAGCTGCTGGATGAAGGTCATCCGCAATACACCCTGTCCTTTCACGCCTTCAAAGGGAATTCCGCTCGGCCCGATCCGCACGTACAGATCATTTTGTTCGTTGATACGTTCGAGATGTCGAGCGTACAGATATCCCATACACAGCTCGGGATCGAACAATTCCTGCGGCAGAACGGCGGCCATCTGGTTCAGCCCGTTTCGATCTTTGGGCTTTCAGACGATGGCTTTTGGACGATAGCCCACCACGATTCGACTGACGGGAATTCTCTCGGGTCGGACCTGTCTTATCGCAGCAGAGTCGTTTTGAGCCGCCAGCCTGATGCTCTGCGTGCACTCGCCCATATTGCTGCGGGGCAAAGGCGAAAACGCGGCCGGAAGGTGTTGCTTTGGATCGGCCCCGGATGCGGCGCGGGAACCGGTGTGTTTCCAGCGCCCCGCAATTTGGGACAAAAAACATTCAATCCGATTTACTGGTTCGCCACACTGTTCCGCGAGGCTCGCCTGTCGATCGACGAGCTTTCAGTGGATCAAGCGTGCCCGTCTGAATACCAGCAGTATCTGAGCGGTGTACGAACAGTGCGAGACGCAAACCAACGATTTCTTTATAAGAAGGTTCTCGCGATTGAAAGCGGCGGGAGCGTCATCGATGGAGCCGGCGATCTGGTCGCTGAAATGAATCGCTGCGTGGAGAGAGCCGCTGATTTCTATACACTCTCTTTCGATCCGCCTGTCGCTGTTCATACTCATGAGTACCACAGTCTGCAAGTGCGTGTGGACAAGCCGGGAGTGCTCGCGCGAACGAGTACCGGCTACTACGACGAGCCGTTCTACTCCGACAAGTCGGATCCCAGTGTTCGACGAGTTACGCTGGAGCAGTTGGAACAATTCCTGACCGAAGTCCACGGACAAAAAAATAACAAACTGGTAGAAGACCTAGCGAAGCTCGAACTGACGGAACGCCTCAGTTCTGCGAAGCTCGACGACTGGACGGTGAAGCTTCGAAACAAGAATGTGCGGGAGGCCCTGATTGCAGTGGCTGATGCATCTGTGTTCCTGGCGCCGCCGCCGGGGGGTATCCCGAGCCAAGCTGCGCCTGGCGACGCCGCACAGCAACACATGCTGGTTCTCACGAAAGATTATCTCGAAAGGTCGATTCCGAGGCTGCCGGATTTCTATGCGACGAGGACAACGCTTCGTTATGAAGACTCTGCGCGCTTCAATGAGAACAAGACCCAGGTTGATTACCAGCCCCTGCACGTTGCGGAGTTGTCGATGGCGAGAGTTCTCTACCGCGCCGGGAACGAAGTTGTGGAACCAAAGGGCTCAGAGACCGACGATTCGAGCGACAGATACATGATCACTCATGGCACGTTTGGTCCTCTCCTGGCTGAGTTGCGTCGTGCACTGGAAAATTCGGGACAGATGAAATGGCTACGTTGGGAGAGCGGTCAGGAGGGGAGTCGTGCCGTTTTTGGGTTTGTGGTGCCAGCAGCAGAATCCAAGTATTTCGAAGGTGGCTGTTGTCTTCCCGATGATGAGGGACAAGACCTCTATCGAATACAGGCGGGGTATCACGGAGAGATTGCGATCGTTCCGGAGAGCGGCACAGTTCTGCGCCTGCAAATGCAGTTTGATGTGCACAATTATGTCCCAATGGACCTGGATGAGATCGCGATAGAGTACGGTCCGGTCGAGATCGGCGGAAAGACCTACTTCTGCCCAAAGAAGCGTTTCGGTCGCGAGAGCGCGATCCTTGATCTCTCTGAAAGAATGGGATCAGGACTTCATGAGCTTCGGTCCCTACGGGACGCACATGAACGACATGCGCTTTTCGAACTTCCACGTGTTCCGTTCGCAATCTCGCATGCTGACCGGCTACAAACCCATCGAATGACGAGCATCTTGGACGGCGCTCCGACCGGATTCCCCTTCCGTCCCGCAAACCAGGGAACCGCTTTTGATTTTGGCGAATGGAAAGTGCTCGCAGCCTTGGCGGCGCGTTTCATCGTGTTGAAAAGCATACACGTCCTGGCTGCTGTCTCTTTGGGGAACCGGTCCGCGTCTAAACAAGTAAGCCGCGGGGTGCGGATTCGACATATGTAGCTATCGGAATCGTCGCCATTCGGCCGGGCACCCTGAAAATGCCGGACGTGCATGGTTCACGAGGGAAAAGGAAATGAAACTGAATCGAATTTTTGCTGCCGCCAGTGTTCTAAGTTTGCTGGCAGCCGTCTCTCCTGCTCACGCTCAAGGCGCGAACAAAGCGACCGCTCAAACGGTAATTACTGCCCTGGGGAAGGACAACGAGGTGCTACCTCCTCTTCAGCAGCAGGACCTGCATGTTCAGGTGCGGGGCAAATCCACCGCAGTCACCGACCTGGTTCCTCTGCGCGGAGATCGCGCCGGTCTGGAGCTGGTCATTCTCATTGATGGATCTGCCCGCACTAGTATCGGTACCCAGCTGGGCGACATCGAGCACTTCGTCAAATCGCTGCCACCCACCACGGCAGTGGGCATTGCCTATATGGAAAACGGCCGTGCCTTATTTTCCGAGCCGCTGACCACCGACAAGGCCCAGGCTCTCAAAGCCCTGCGGCTGCCCGCCGGTCCGGCAGCGATCACCGCCAGCCCCTACTTCTGCCTCTCTGACCTGGCGAAAAACTGGCCATCGAATAACCGGGAGAATCGTCGCGAGGTGGTGATGATCACCGATGGCGTCGACCCCTACAACCTTCGCTACGACCCCGAAAATCCCTATGTTCTGGCCGCTATGAGCGATTCGATTCGTGCGGGGCTGATCGTCGACTCGATTTACTGGCACGATATAGGCCGGTTTGACTGGGGACCTTACCAGAACAACGCCGGAGAAAGCCTGCTCGACCAGGTAACAGAGACCACAGGCGGGAAGGCCTACTGGCAGGAAGCTGGAAATCCCGTTTCGTTCGCGCCGTTCTTTGACGACCTGAGTCGGCGCCTTCAGAACCAATACGAACTGGGATTCGATGTTCCGGCGAAGTCGAAGCCGGAAATCGCAACCCTGAAAGTAAAGCTGAATGAGCCGGGCGTAAAAATCGACGCTCCCAAGCAGATAATGATCGCGCCCTGAGGAGTTGCGCGACAATAACGCTGTCCCGGGCTGGCATGACGCCGGCCCGAGCTGGGCTGTACCTTCCTGGAATTACTTTGGCTTCTCTGTAGCTGGCTTGGAGAGGTCAAACGGATCCTCCGCTCCATAGAAGCTGGCAGCGCGGTTGATGGTGCGAAGAGCGACAGTCTCCTGGTCAAGCGAAGCGGCGAGGGCGTTTCCGTCAGTTGAGAATCTGCTCCGGGTTCGGATCCCCGCGTCAGTAAGGATGGCAAGCGCCGCGAGGTGGGGAGTTGGCCTCCATTGGCACGGAGAAACTTGTCGATCTCGCTGCGTTCGTAGACGAAGTTGGCGTTGACGGCGTCGATGAGAAAGATGACCTCGACAGGTGCGTCGGGTCCGCTAAAGGCTTTGAACGAGGTAATGAGTTGGGGGTTCTTGTTGTCGAGGAGCACGAAGTCTTTCTGGTCAAGGCTGGCGACTGGCGGTCCTACTTTTGGAGTTACGACTGCGTCGAGGTGGATGCTGTCTTCGGGGAGTGGCGGAGCGTTTTGCTGGCCGAAGGCTGCGAGGGTGATTTGCTGAGCGAGGGCCGCGGTCGCGATTACTCCTCGCGCAGCAATATCACAGGGTCAACCGATAGCGCGCGATGGGCTGGAACCGATGCAGCCAACAGCCCCACCCATGACATTGCCAAAACGACTCCGACCAGCACAATCGGATCGCGAGGTGTGGCCTGGTACACGATCGAAGCAAGCACCCGGCTGGCCAGAATCCCGAGGAGCAGCCCTGCTGTGGAACCGAAGGCCAGTAATTGGAAGGCCCGTCCCAGCGCCACCCTTAATATTTCCTTCCGCTGTGCTCCAAGGGCTACGCGAATGCCCAACTCCCGCAGACGCTTGGTCACCGAGTACGCAGCCATGCCGAATATGCTGGTTATCGCCAGCATCGCTCCCATTACGCCCACCACCCCGAGCGCTAGGCTGGCCATTTGAGAGGGGAAAAGAACCGTGGCCATTTCGTCGTACCGCTTTTCAATCCGAACCGGCAGCCCTAGATCCAATCGCCGCAGTGTGCGCCTGATGGCCTCTCCCACTTGCTGGGGACCACCCTTGGACGCACTACCAGCCAGTTCGAGTTCGACGTGGTGGAAACCTAAGAGGAAGGAAGGATTGGCGTTGCAGGTCTGTCCCGCCAGGCGATCGACACCATACCCGCAACGACGACACCTGCGCCGCAATTGGCTTCACACCCACCAAATTAGGGGTGCTCTGCGGTTCCGTTCGCCAAGTTCGGCTTCGGGTGCCAGGAGCACTTTCTCTTTGCCCCCTGGAAGCAGCATAGCTCTCACAACATCTGCTTGGAATTGGGCATTCATCTTATGACCAATAAAAATAATTCAGGCTTCCCATTACGCGATTGTGCTATCAAAGAGAGTGATGGGTTGCTGTAGAGAAGCGTTCAGTGCAGCGGGACGGTCTTCCTATATAGCTTTCCGCTCAGGATCAGGATCGGGATCTTTGTGAACTACTGGTTTCCAACTCGGCGATTAGGTCCCGGTTTTAACCTTGTTTTCTTCTGGTTAGCAATCTCGGTCTTCTCGTGGGGCCTCCAATATAAGCTCTCGCTTTATGATCCGCCGAAGTCCAGCTCCCATCAAATCCCCAGCGCAAAGCTCCTCTCCAAAGACGAGCAGGCTGCCAGGGTAGACAGTCCGCTGATAAGTAAGGCAAAGATCTCACTAAAAGCTTTTCCTGTGGTGCTTTCGGGTGTTCTCTTTTTCTTACTGGCATTGAACCTTTCGAATTCGTCCTCGCCAGGTCAGGATAAACGAGAAAGCTGCCCTGTGTGGCGCCTTTGCCGCCAAGCCAGCATGAACGTCTTTTTCTTTCGCCCCCCTCCCGTCCTTTCTTAAGACCCTCCCGATTCGTCGCAAACTGAACCATCCGGTCCGCCTCTAATTGTCAGTTTTGCGCGGCGTGTTCTCCGCAGGAGAACGTGACTCGCCATGGCGGCGCTTTACCAATCAGGATTCGACATGAACATGAATAGGTGCATTCGAGACATGCGTAAGCGAACCTTCTTGATTCTCGCCATAGGATTGGCGTTGCCCGTCGCAATTGGTGCGGTTGCTTGTAATTCCAAAGCCAGGAACTCAGAAGCGAATGCTGCGGAGATTCCGTCTGCGACTGTAGCTGCAGTGACGCGAGGAACCATCACGCATACCTTGAATCTCGCCGGTCAGTTTCAGCCATATCAGGTCGTCGATGTCCACGCGAAGGTATCCGGCTATATCCGGCACATCTATGTCGATATCGGCGATAAGGTGCATCAGGGCCAAGTTCTTGCTGTCTTGGAAGTGCCGGAATTGAGCGCTCAGCTGAAGGGCACAGTTTCCGCGCTCGCGCGCAGCAAAGATGAGATCACCCGCGAAGAGCATGAAGTCCTTCGTGCGCAATCGGAACACGCTTCGTTGCACGCCGATTACACCCGGCTAAAGCAGGCCTCGGAGGCGCAACCGGGTCTCATCGCCGAGCAGGAACTGGATGATGCGCAATCGAAGGACTTGGCCTCTCAAGCTCAGATCGACGCAGCCAAAGCTGCCTTGGCTGCGGCGAAACAGCAGTCCGAAGTGGCGGGCGCTGACAATGAGAGGGTCGCCGCGCTCGAGGATTACACCCGAGTGATCGCGCCACTTGATGGAGTCATCATCTGGCGTTATGCCGATACCGGTGCACTGATTCAGGCCGGCACTTCTTCTGACGTTCAATCTTTGCCGGTCGTAAAGCTTTCACAGAGCGACTTGCTTCGCCTGCGCTTGCCTGTTCCCGAGGACGCGGTGGAATACATCCGCGAAGGGGCTGAGGTAAATGTGCGGGTGGACGCTGTCCATCGCTCTCTAGTGGGTAAAATCGTTCGATTTACGCGGGATGTCAGTCTTGCGACGCGCACCATGGAAACGGAGATCGATGTTGAGAATAAGGACCTGTCACTGACGCCGGGTATGTATGCCAACACGACGCTTGAGTTAGAGCGGAGAGACAACATCCTGACGATTCCAGTGCAAGCGGTGATCCGGAACGGCAATCAGTCTTCCGTACTCGTAGTTGATACCCAGAACAAAGTGCAGCCCCGAAATGTAACCTTGGGATTGCAGGGATCCACGCTGACCGAAGTGAAGAGTGGATTGCAAGAGGGAGACCGCGTCATCACCGGAGGGCAGTCGAACTATCAGGCAGGCGAAACGGTAAAGCCAAAACTCGAGCATTTGCCGGCTGCTGACGTGAGTGAAGAGCAATCCGGAGGCGAGCAGTAATGCCTAAGTTTGCTCTGAAATATCCGTACTTCATCATCATGGTGTGCCTGGTGATTGTGGTCGTGGGCGTGACCACAATCGCTGGCATGCCGGTAGATCTGTTCCCGCAGATTGATATCCCTGTGGTTGTCGTCGCGACCTTCTACTCGGGCATGCCGCCGCAGCAGATCGAAGCTGACATTACGGATACATTCGAGCGATTTTTCACGCTAGGCAGTAACATCGACCATATTGAATCGCGCTCGCTGACCGGCGTCAGCCTCATCAAAATTTACTTTAAGCCGGGAACGGATCCAAATGCGGCTTTGAGCAATATGGCCAATCTGGCGATGGCTGACTTGCGGCGATTACCGCCGGGTACGCTGCCTCCGGTGGTCCTGGGGATGGACGCGTCGAGTCAGCCTGTATGCTTGGTGACCTTGAAGGGCAAGGGACTCAACGAGACAGATCTGAAGGATCTGGCCCAATTCCAGGTGCGCAACCAGATTGCCAACGTCCCGGGGGCTTCTGTTCCGCAGCCGTTCGGCGGGCGTTACCGCCAGATCATGGTGTACGTCGATCCGCTCAAGCTCGAAGCGCACAACATGAGTCTGATGGACGTGGTCAGGTCCGTAAACGCGTCGAATTTGATTCTGCCGGCCGGCGATGTCCGTATTGGCCCCAAAGACTACAACATCTATGCAAATAGTCAGGTTCCGACTCCGGAGGAGATCAACGACTTGCCACTGAAGTCGGTAGGTAATGCTTCGGTGTTAGTCGGAGATGTCGGGAGAGCGGAAGACTCAGGAACCATCCAGACAAACATCGTACGGATCGACGGACAGAAGTCGGTTTATGTGCCGGTTCTGAAGCAGGGTGGCGACAGCAACACCATCACCATCGTTAACGGCATGAAGTCCGCGATTAAAAACCTGGTTGACATCCCAGCTTCACTCAAGACAGCCGTGGTCTTCGATCAATCGGTCTTCGTCAAGTCCGCCCTCAAGAACCTGGGAAACGAGGGTGGCATTGGGTTGGTTCTTACGGCGCTAATGATCTTGCTATTTCTTGGCAGTATCCGAGCTACATTTGCTGTGCTCCTTTCGATTCCCCTTTCCGCATTGGCCGCATTTATCTGTATTCGAATAGGAGGCGGTTCCATCAATACGATGGTTCTGGCAGGATTGGCCCTCGCCTTCTCTCGCTTGATCGATAACTCCGTAGTGGTGTTAGAGAATATCTTTCGCCATCTTGAGATGGGTGAATCGCCCGAGATAGCGGCGGAAATGGGCGGTAAGGAGGTGCAGCTGGCAGTCCTGGCCGCTACCTTTACTACGGCAATCGTTTTCTTTCCCGTTGCGCTTCTCTACGGCGTGAGCCGCTATCTCTTTACTTCACTCGCTCTGACCGTAGTATTCGCACTCTTTGCTTCTTATATGGTCGCGATGACCGTAGTTCCGCTCTACTGTGCACGCTTTATCAAGCCCTCGGAGGGCCAACGTTCCTTTGAAGAGCAAGAGGGCATAACCAAGGATTCCAGAGAGCGGCGCTCGCTTTTTCAGCGGATCGTGCATGGATTTAATCGCTGGTTTCAAGGGATGCTCGAGAAGTATGTAATCGTGGTAAATCGTTCGATTCTGCGCCCGGTGGCGACCACCCTGGTCATACTCGGGTTTGTCCTTCTTAGCTTTGCTCTGTTTCCTTTCCTCGGACGATCGTATTTTCCGCGCACAGATCCTGGTCAGTTTGTGATCAACATCAAGTGCCCAAGTGGAACGCGCATTGAATTGAGCAATCAATATGTCGCCGAGGTAGAAAGAGAGATTCGCGAAACCATTGCTCCGAGAGATTTGGACATGATCGTGTCCAACATCGGAATTACCCCCGACCTCTCCGCGATTTACACGAGCAATTCGTCGATGGACACCGCGTTCGTACAGGTGAGCCTCAAAGAGGGACACAAGGTAGGGAGCTACGAATACATGAAGCGAGTCCGCCGCAAGCTGTCGAACGACATGCCTGAATTAAGTACTTACTTCCAGGCGGGCGGGCTGGTCGATTCGGTCATCAACCAGGGTCTGCCCGCGCCCATCGATATTCAGATCAGTGGCAACGACATGGACCAATCCTATGCAATTGCGAGCCAGATTGCGACACAAGCAAAAGGGCTAACAAACGTCAGCGATGTTCTCATTCCTCAGAATCTCCGTTACCCAGGCCTCGAGCTGAATATCGACCGGGAGCGCGCCAGCCTCATAGGGCTCTCGCCGAAAGAGATCGTCGACAACGTGATTACGGCGCTGACGTCGAACGGCATGATCGCACCGAGTTACTGGATTGATCCGAAGACCGGCAACAACTACATGCTCACCGTGCAGTATTTCGACCAGAAGATTGCCAACATGAGCATGGAAGATTTCAAGCAGATCCCATTGCGAGCTAGCAACCAGACAAACTACACGCCATTGCAATCGGTGGCCGATATCAAGGAGATCAATACCCCGACAGAGGTCGATCATTATCAGATCCGCCGCATTATCGATGTTTACGTGATGCCGTCGACAGAAGCGCTGCAGGGAGTAAGTGGCGAGGTGAATCACATCATCGCCAAGATCCACAAACCGAAAAACGTCCGCATAACCGTGCGGGGAACGGTCGTGAGCATGAACGAGTCCTTCTTGCGATTCGGCATCGGTTTGGTCCTCTCGATCGCCCTCGTTTATCTCATCCTGATGGCGCAATTCGCATCGTTCATCGATCCGTTCATCATCCTGATGGCAATTCCCCCTGGCTTATCTGGAGTTCTGATTATTCTCCTCGTCACGCATAGCACGCTGAACATTATGTCGCTCATGGGGGTAATCATGATGACCGGCATTGTGGTATCCAACAGCATTTTGATCGTTGAGTTCGCGGGACATCTCCATGAGGAAGGCCTACCGGTTGCAGATGCTGTAGTTCAGTCGTGCAAAATTCGACTCCGTCCAATTCTGATGACCTCGCTCGCCACCCTGCTCGGCATGATTCCGATGGCTTTGGGGCTTGAGGCCGGAAGTGAACAATATGCACCGCTCGCACGGGCCATCATCGGCGGACTCGGAGTCTCCGTGGTTGCCACAGTGTTCCTGGTTCCGGCCGTCTACGTGATCATTCACGGTAGACGCGCAAAGCAAGCCCGGGTTGAGGTGGAGGCGAGCAGTAATGCCTAAGTTTGCTTTGAAATATCCGTATTTCATCATCATGGTATGCCTGGTGATCGTGGTGGTCGGCGTGACCACAATTACCGGTATGCCCGTGGATCTGTTCCCGAAGATCGATATTCCGGTGGTTGTGGTGGCGACATTCTATTCGGGTATGCCCCCGCAGCAGATTGAAGCGGACATCACGGATACTTTTGAGCGTTTTTTCACATTAGGCAGCAACATTGATCACATCGAATCACGCTCGCTGACCGGCGTGAGCCTCATCAAGATCTACTTCAAGCCCGGGACCAATGCCAACGCCGCGTTGAGCAATATCGCCAACCTGGCAATGGCAGATCTACGACGGTTGCCGCCCGGTACACTGCCTCCGGTAGTGCTGGGGATGGACGCGTCGAGTCAACCGGTCTGCCTGGTCACTCTGAAGGGCAAGGGCCTCAACGAGACAGACTTGAAAGATCTGGCCCAATTTCAGGTGCGCAACCAGATCGCGAATGTTCCGGGGGCTTCCGTGCCGCAGCCCTTTGGCGGGCGTTATCGGCAGATCATGGTGTACGTTGACCCGGTCAAACTTGAAGCTCACAACCTCAGCCCGATGGACGTTGTTCATGCGGTCAATGATTCGAACTTGATTCTTCCGGCAGGCGACGTTCGTATCGGGTCAAAGGACTACAACATCTATGCGAATAGTCAGGTTCCGACCCCAGAGCAGATCAATGATTTGCCGCTGAAGTCTGTCGGCAATGCCTCGATCATGGTTGGCGATGTTGGTATGGCTCTGGATTCTGGAACGATCCAAACCAACATCGTACGCATCGATGGACAACAGTCCGTCTATATTCCGGTGCTGAAGCAGGGTGGCGACAGCAACACTATCACCATCGTGAACGGCATGAAAGAGGCTATCAAGGATCTGGTCGATATTCCGTCTTCGCTCAGAACAGCAGTCGTTTTCGACCAATCAATCTTCGTCAAGGCTGCCATCAAGAATCTGATCAAGGAAGCGAGTATCGGCCTGGTCTTGACCGGCGTCATGATCCTGGTGTTTCTTGGAAGTCCTCGCGCCACGTTTGCGGTCCTTTTGTCGATCCCTCTCTCCGCTCTGATGTGCCTGCTGATCATGAACGCGACGGGAGGTTCGATTAACACGATGTTGCTGGGCGGTCTTGCCCTGGCATTTTCTCGCCTCATCGATGATTCCGTTGTCGTGCTCGAAAACATCTTTCGTTATATGGAAATGGGTGAGGTTCCTCGTCTTGCGGCAGAAAAAGGCGGCATGGAAGTGTCTCTCGCCGTTCTCGCAGCCACATCGACGACCTCGATCGTGTTTTTCCCGGTCACCTTCTTTGCCGGGGTCAGCAAATACATTTTCACGGACCTTGCGCTCGGCGTGGTGCTCTCCATTTTTGCGTCGTACATCTTTGCGATGACCGTTGTACCGCTCTACTGTGCACACTTCATCCGAATCGCGCACGAGGAGGTTCAGGAGGGGGCCAAGCCGCCGTCGTTGTTTCGGCGGTTTGAGATGAAGTTCAACGGACATTTCCACCGGATTCTGGACTACTACGAAGTTCAGGTGACACGCACTCTAAAGCGTCCTGGGCGAACCGCACTGGTCATCGTGGCCGGGGTGGCAGTTGTCTTGGTTGGATTGTTTCCCTTCCTTGGGCGGTCATATTTTCCCCGAACGGACCCGGGGCAATTTGTGATCAATATCAAGTGTCCGAGTGGATCACGGATTGAGTTGAGCAATAGGTACATTGCGCGAGTAGAAACGGAAATTCGCGAGGTGGTTCCTCCTCGCGACCTGGACATGATTGTGTCCAACATTGGAATCACGCCTGACCTTTCGGCAATTTACACCAGCAACTCCGCGATGGACACAGCTTTCGTTCAGGTGAGCTTGAAAGAAGATCACAGGTTAGGCAGTTACGAATACATGGAGCGCGTGCGACGCAGGCTTGCATCCGACATGCCAGAACTCACGACTTATTTTCAAGCCGGAGGACTGGTCGATTCGGTCATCAACCAGGGCTTGCCTGCACCCATCGATATTCAGGTCAGCGGTAATGATCTTGACCAGTCCTTTTCCATCGCCCGACAGATTGCAAGGCAAGTGAGGGGACTCAAGAACGTCAGTGACGTGTTGATCCCCCAAGATCTCGAGTACCCCGGAATTCAACTAAACATCGACCGCGAACGAGCCAGTCTGATCAACGTGTCGCCGAAGGAAGTTGTCGATAACGTCATCACAGCCATGACCTCGAACGGCATGATCGCGCCCAGTTACTGGATCGATCCGAAGACGGGTAACAACTATATGCTGACCGTGCAGTACTTCGACCAGAAGATTGCCCACATGAGCATGGAAGATTTCAGGCAGATCCCGTTGCGGTCCGCTGACCAGTCTGACTATACCCCGTTACAGTCCGTAGCCGACATCACGGAAATCAACACGCCGACCGAGGTCGATCATTACCAGATTCGACGGATTATCGACGTATACGTAATGCCGTCGACGGAGACTTTGGTCGGAGTCAGCCGGGAAGTCAACAAGGTCATCACGAACATCGATACGCCCAAAAATGTCCGCATTACTGTGCGTGGCGCGGTCGTGAATATGAATCAGTCATTCGCGAGGTTTGCGATTGGGCTGCTCTTGTCGATTGCGCTTGTCTATCTGATCCTGATGGCGCAGTTCACTTCATTTGTTGATCCGTTCATCATTCTGATGGCGATTCCGCCCGGCCTCGCCGGGGTTGTGCTCATTCTCTTCATGACCCATAGCACGCTTAACATCATGTCGCTGATGGGGGTGATCATGATGACCGGCATTGTTGTTTCGAACAGCATTTTGATTGTTGAGTTCGCGACGATCTTGCATGAGCAAGGTAAGCCTCTCTTAGAGGCAGTAGTACAGTCCTGCAAAATTCGACTGCGTCCGATCTTGATGACCTCGCTCGCCACGCTGCTAGGCATGATCCCAATGGCTCTGGGGATAGAAGCCGGGAGCGAGCAGTATGCGCCGCTGGCGCGGGCCATTATCGGAGGACTCGGCGTCTCGGTAGTTGTCACTGTCTTCCTTGTCCCCGCTGTGTATCTGCTTGTCCACGGCAGACACGAAAAGAAGGTCGCGGCTGCAGGAGAGGTATAGAGAATGACCAATAAAACAAGAACAAGGCTATTCTATACTGCATGCATTGTTCTGCTAGTGTCCGCCAGTTCCGGTACGTTGATTGCACAGTCGGCAACGATGAAGCCGCTCCTGCCGGATGCTCCAGCAACCCGTCTGATCTCCGAGGCCGATAGACCCCAGAGTGCCTCAGGGGGAGCAAATGGGGTGGGTCAGTCCCTTGCAACTTCAGCGACTGCTCAACCCGCGGGTCAGCATCCGCGTTTGACGCGAACCGAAGCAGAGCAGATGGCAATCAAGAACAATCCCAGAGTGAGCGTGGGGCGGCTACTCGCGCTGGCCCAGCACCAGGTGGTTCGCGAAGCGAGAGCCGCAGAACTGCCGACTGCGACTGGCAGTATTACCGCAGTGGATGCGGAGGACGCCAGCCGCGTCTCTGCCGGCTCGCTTACGGCCTCGCGCCTCTTCGAGCATGCAGGAGCCGGTGGCGGCTTCACGCAACTGATCCTGGACTTCGGAAGAACTAGAAATCTTGTCGCTTCTTCCAAGCTTCAGGAGAAGGCGCAGAATGCCAACGCACTGGCAACGACCGAAGACATCGTCCTTGCAACCGACCAGGCTTTTTACAACGCCTTGGAGGCGCAGGCGTTGCTCAAGGTAGCGCAGCAAAACGTCGATACCCGGCAGACCACGGAGATACAGGTCAGCGAGATGACGAAAAACAAGCTCAAGTCGACGCTTGATCTGAGCTTTGCGGACGTCAACCTCTCGCAGGGGAAGTTATTACTGCTGGATGCACAGAACAATCTTGACTCAACCATGGCCGCGTTGGATGCTGTGCTAGGCCTCGACAGGCAAGTGACCTACGACCTCGTCGATGAGAACGCGCCATTGCAGCCCCCCCCGCCGGATGCTGAACCGCTCATACAACTAGGACTCCAGCAGCGACCGGATTTGCAGGCCCAGAATTACAACGAGCAAGCGGCGGTCAAGTTCAGTCACGCGCAACGCGATCAACTCTTCCCCACGATAAGCGCTGCGGGAACGGCGGGTAGCGTGCCCATCCGTCCGGCCGAGTATTACACCACGAACTGGTGGGGCGGTATTGGCGTCAACATGAATATTCCCATCTTCAATGGTTTTCTATACTCGTCCCAAGCAAAAGAGGCTTCCATCCGCGCGCAGGCGGCGTCAGAGCAGAGCCGCGATCTGCGAGACCAGATCGTCCGGGACGTCCGCACATCGTGGCTGGCGGCAAACACGGCGTATCAACGCGTTTCCGTAACCGCCGAGCTCCTGAAGCAGGCGAACCTGGCACTTACGCTCGCTCAGACACGCTATCAGATGGGGCTGAGCTCAATCGTTGAGCTGAGCCAGGCGCAGTTCCAACAAACCGACGCCGCAATCGGCAACACAAATGCGCAATACCAATACCGGCTCGCTCTCGCGACGCTCAATTATCAGATCGGGGTAGCCCCATGATCGAGAACTTTAAGCTGAAAGTATTTCGTGTAGCCGCAGATGCTCTGAATTTTCGTAGGGCCGCGGACGAGCTTCGTCTCACTCAGCCCGCAGTAACTTCACAAGTGAAGTCGCTCGAAGAGAGCCTCGGTATCGCGCTCTTCGACCGCATCGGCCGGGACATCAACCTGACGCCAGCTGGGAAGACGCTTTTGCTATACGTTCGACAGATCGAGGCGGTCGCCAACGATGCGGTCGCCGCATTGGCTCCGTTCGGCGGACAGGAAGGGGTTGAGCTGAACATCGGCGCATCCCATACCATCGCAGTCTATCTTCTGCCCAAGCTGCTTCCGCCACTGCTGCGTGAATGGCCCAAGCTGCGAATTCACGTCCTCGGAGGCAGTACGAACGACGTTTTGCATGCATTGACCATCCATCAGATTGGGATCGCGCTGATCGAGGCTCCCGCATTTCGTCCCGATTTGAAGATCGAACAATTTGGAGAAGACGAGCTGACGCTCATCGTAAAGCCCGGTCACCGCTGGACGAAGAAACCTTTGCTCAAAGCTGCGGAGTTGGTACAGGAGCCAATCCTGTTGCGGGAGTTTGGGTCCGGCATGCGTCGATTTGTTGAAAAGTATCTCGAACAGAACGGAGTTTTGCGGCAGCAACTTCGCACATGCATCGACATGAACTCTACGGAGGGTATCATAGCCGCGGTAGAGGCGGGTCTCGGAGTTGGATTTGCTCCATTGGTGGCGCTTGAAAAACCCCTCAGGCTCGGAAGCGTGAGTGCGATCCCGCTCGACAAGGGTCCGATCCGACGGCACTTCAGCCTTGTGCTTCTCAACGGGCCAGAGCCAAAAGGTCCCCTCGGACAATTGCTGCAGATTCTTCGTGAGAGCGGTGCCGTTATGCTGCGCGCTGCCGCCGAGCCCCAAACGAAAACAGGGTCAAGAAGGCTGAGAGTAACCGGTAATGGAAGCAGAGCCAAACATAAGGGGCAGCTTCCTGAATGAGTATCTCTCTTGAAGTCTGCATCGCCTTCGGTCGGGCCACTCTCCTCAGAGTGGACGGGACTTCTAAGAGCCGTTGCCAATGTGCCTGTCTTGTGTCTGCTGGCAAATAGGGCTGCTCGGCGCGATGGGGACTTCGCTGGTTTTGCTCATCGCGGCTTCCTCCGAAGCTGCCCGCTTCTGCGGTGTGCGCCATGGTTGCGGAGATTTTATCGACGAACCTTCACACGGAGGAAAGCCACTATGCCATTAATAGGTGATAGGCCGAGTTTGAATTTGAGGACAGTAATCTATGCGACCGACTTTTCTCTTTATTCGCAAAACGCTGGTCTCTACGCGACGTGCGTGGCCAAGTATTTTTCGGCGACGCTTCTTGTGGCACATGCGTTCACTCTTTCGCAAGCCGCCATGGAAGTCGAACTGGACCGCAAGCTGGTGAGTCAACAGAGAAAGGACCTGGAATTTCTTCTTTCGCGAAAGGCGCTTCTCCTTGCCTCGGACTCCCTCGAGGTGATTCCGACCCTACTGGATGGCGATCCCAGGGAAGGCCTCCTGGAAATCGCAGATAGTCGCGCACCATCGTTGATTGTGCTGGGAACTCACGGCGGAGGCTGGATGGAGCAAGAACTCATCGGATCGGTTGCCGAGCACATCTTGCGGTCGACCCGATGGCCATCACTCACGGTTGGCCCGCATGTCCCTCACGCGTCGGCTGCGACCTTTCCCTTCCAGCGGATTCTCTATGCTACTGACTTCAGTCGGGCGGCTGCTCACGCGGCTGCCTATGCGGTCTCTTTTGCGGAAGCTCTCGGAGCCACGATCGACATACTCAATGTAATTGGTGGGCATGCCATAGAGCATCCCGATCGATTGGCTGATCTTAGAAAGAATTTTTATGCAGGTCTTGACTGCCTCGTGCCGCAGCAAGCACGGGAATTCTGCGACCCGAGAACCTTTGTCAAGATCGGTAAAGCCCACGATCAAATCCTCGAACATATCCGAGAGCGATCCATCGATCTTCTTGTGCTTGGTATCCGAAAAACTAGCCAGCTCCACATGAAAATGCGAGCGTCAGGGGCCTTTCCACTCATAGTAGACGCACCATGCCCAGTGCTGACCATTACAGCGTAGGTGCACGCTCTTCCTTAACGGAGGTTTAAGTGGCGCAGAAAAAAAAAGCCGGAACACGCGGTCCATTTAACTCAGCAAGCACTGGCTGTGGCATGCTTGGGTGGGGCGGCAGGACTGACCTCGGCGGAGGTCATATCTAGCGCTGTTTGGGATTCAGAAACCGGTAACGATCCGCGGGTCCCCAACTGGCGTATACACATGGGTTCAGTCTGTGTGGGGATGTTCGCATTCCTCATCACATTCTTCTTTCTGGAAATGTTAGGAAGAAAGTCAAAGGCAATAGCATGGCGATCAAGTATCCCGTGGCTACCCCTTGTAGCTTTCACGGGATTGGCTACTGCAATTCGCATCCCGACCTACGTCATGATTCCCTCAGTAGCCCTCTATAGCGTCTGGGCATACCGTCGGACTCGCCCCGTTCGTTGAACTGCGCTCGTCCATATGTTCACTGTAGGCAAGAGTTGTTAGTTGCTCAGTCTTTTAA
Organism: uncultured Acidobacteriaceae bacterium; assembly: GCA_963724375.1. GTDB lineage: Bacteria > Acidobacteriota > Terriglobia > Terriglobales > Acidobacteriaceae > Silvibacterium. Next base: position 15,710 of record CAVRUM010000005.1, on the reverse strand, counting down.
GCCCATCGCCCGGAAGATAGACATGACTGGGCACCATTTGGTGAAGGCGGACTGGAGCGGGTTCAGTCCCACGAACGCCGTCAGGAAGTACCAATAAGGCGAAACAAAGTAAGCAAGGGTGAGAGATACGAGTATCATGACCCCCGCAAGCAGGCGGGCAGTACGTTCAACGGTCATGGGGTTCTCCTTTCAACTGGAAACTTGTTGAGGCATCGGTGACATTCCGACATGCCTCGGGGTTGAGGCGTGACCATCAGTCGCGTCGGTCGGTTTCTGGACCATGTAATAGAGAACAGGAACCGCGAGTCGCGACAGCACAGTAGAGGCGACTTCGCCGGCAATCAGGGAGAGCGCCAATCCTTGGAATATGGGGTCGGAGAGAATGACACTGGCGCCTACTACGACTGCCGCGGCAGTCAGCAGCATGGGCCGGAACCGGACGGCTCCGGCGTCAATAACCGCCTCATCGAGAGGCATCCCCTGCTTGCGCCAGAGTTCGATGAAATCGACGACGGAGTGTTTCGGCCTCAATTGATGCGTACAGGGCAAATTCGCAATCGAGTTCCACACCGTAGGCGACCAGAATTTGCGAGAGAAGGGCCGAAAGCGGCTTGTGCGGCGCGGACATCATAGTCGGTACAAGTGCCGGCGCCACTACCTCGCACTGCACGCCCAGTTCCGCCAACTGCCAGTACACGACGTGACCGGTCGGTCCTGCCTCATAACAGGCTCTCAACTTCTCTGCTGGACCAAGCTTCTTGATCATCTTGCGGATCGACTCGGCGCGGTTCGGAATCGTTCCCAAGCTCCGTACTTCGCCGTCAGGCTCGGCTACGGCTACGGTGATCGTCTCTGCATGGAGCCGGGCAGCAGGTTTCACTGTTCAATTATGACCCCGCCAGATTCTGGCCGTGTGGTCGGCAATACGGACATTGATATGTAGTGACCGGTCAAGGTGCGCTGGTCGGTTTTTTCGATCGAGGACAGAGTCAGCCGCAGCCGAGGCAGGTATAGGCGACGATTGATCAAGCTGATATTCCCGGGTCGGAACCTCATAATCATGATCCGTCGGGAGCTGCCTCACTTCGGACGCGAGTCCGGCCACGCCTGTCGCAAATGTCCACCGAGGATTCTCCTTCGTGCTTGCTCCGGCTGCGGCTGACCTCGTCCTCGAGTTGGATTGCTTTGTTCAAGGTTTTGCTTTTTCCCTTGTTGGAAGGGTTTTGTTTTTGTCTTCTCATGTAGCAATGGGTTGTTGACAAGCTTGCTCTGCCTTAACTCCTATGGCCCAGATAAAGCCCAGCAGTTCACGGGCTATTGCCGTCATGATCTTCCTGTGATCCTTGCCAGCCATGGTCAATTTCCTGTAACGCTTGTGCAGGCGATTCTGTGCCTTCCATGCGATTTCGGTAATCTGTGCCGGAACCCCTTGCTGTCGTTTACGCAGCCTGGCTCCGACGCAGGGCCTGTATCGATAGAACCATGCCGATTCCACCACGGTGCGTCTGAGGTGCGCGTTGCCGGTCTTGGTGATGCCGCCTTGTCGCTTGGGCTTGCCACTGGAGTCTTCGCTGGGAAATACTCCGCCATACCCCATCTGCTGGCGTGGCCTTCGAAAGCGAGAGGAGATGTTGCCTAACTCGGTTGCAATCGTCACCGCCGAAATATACGCCACACCGCGCAGAGCCTGCAGACCCTGGATCACTTCCTGCATCGGCTGTGGGGCCAGCTTCACCACTTCGAGTATGGCCTCTTCCAGGCGCTTAACCCGCGCGCTCATGTGTTGAACTTCGTTCAGGCAATCCACGAGCGTGACTTGTTGCGCTGGCTGTGTGTACCGCACCTGCTGCAGCCAGGCCAGGTAGCGCTCTGTCCACGCCTTCAGTCCCAAAGGTGGACGCCAACCCGTACGAAGCAGAAGCTTGGTTAACCGATGCCGTCCACGAAGCTAGTCCTGCTTGGCCGCCTCCCGCTGTCGCACAAACAAATCCTCGGAGGCTTTATCCGGAACCCACATGGCAGTCAAATCTCAGTTACGGTGGCAGTGTGCCAGCTTCAAGGCGTCCCGACGATCCGTCTTCATCCAGTCTCCTGGCTACTTCGGAACCAGGCTTGGCGCCACCACGGTGCAATCGACACTCAACTGCGTCAGCTGCCAGTACAGCACGAATCCTGTCCGTCCTGCTTCATAGCAGGCGCGCAGCTGCTCGGGCGAACCAAGCTTCTTGATAAACTTGCTGATCGAATCTTCTCGGTTGGCGATCGTGCCCGGGCTGCGTAGCTCGCCCGCTTCGGCTACTGCTACGGCTATCGTTTGAGTATGGAAATCCAAACCCAGAAATCGTTACTTCTCTCTCACGACCGGCTCCTCCGCTTGTGGCTCTGGACTGCAAAACAAACTCAGCCTAACCCGCGACTAGCACAGCGGGCCGGTCAACTACATAATGACTTCACCCCGAGGGTTCGGAATGCCGGCGACACACCAAGAAGGCTGAAATTGACCAGCGTCGGGATACAAAAACGCAAGGCTACTACAAAGCGTTGCCTTCTAATGAGGGCACAACGCTAGCCAAAATGACGAAGAGCAAGACATGCCGCATTCGATCGAATCAAGATCAAGAGCAGACAAGGTATGAGCTCAATGGTAAAAAATGAAAATCGTGCAACCGACAGCTGCTCGATGTAGAGTGCTCCGCCTTCTTTAGTAACTCCCACTCGTTACCGAAGTGGATAGTCGCCAGCTTACCTCTCTGGTTTACTGTAAAGTATTCGCTACAAACTGAATCGCATTCGGAAAGCAAGGTTCCACGGTGAAAGTTCGCTTGCGCTGGTGGTTACGTCTGTGTCTGGTTTTTTTCTCTGCATTGGTTCTAACATCCGGAATTATTGCTTCGATTAGCGGTTGTGGCAACGGGTCAAGCTCGACTGGATCAGGAGGAGGCACTACCTCCACTCCGCCATCTGCCACTCCGACTGTTTCATCGATCAGTCCGACTAAGGTGATGGCGGGATCTAGCGCTCTGACGCTGACTGTAAACGGCTCAGGATTTGTAGCTACAAGTGTGGTCCAAGTAAATGACGCTGCTGAGGCGACCACTTACGTTAGCGGCGCGCAATTGACGGCGACAATCCCGGGAAGCCAGCTTGTGAGCGGCGCAGATTTGACAGTGGTTGTGTCGAACGGCTCGTTAACCAGTGGATCAGGGGCGTCGATCAACCTGGAAGTCGACAATCCTGCACCCGCAATCAATTCGGTTTCGCCTGCGAGTGAACCGACTGGGACGACCTCACTGAACATCACGGTGAGCGGCACGGGGTTTGTGCCGACCACGGTCATCAATGTGAACGGCACTGCGCGGACCACGACCTTCAACAGTTCCACTCAAGTAATCGTGGCGCTAAACACTGCGGACGTTTCAACGGCCGGCAGTCTTTCTCTTACGGCAGTAAACTCCACACCGGGCGGCGGGACCTCAGCGGCCGCTACGGTGGCGATCGTTGCGCCAAATCCGACGCCGACAATTTCCTCCTTGAATCCGGCGACAGAGCTTGTCGGGACGGAATCGGCCAATGTTGTGGTGGCAGGAACCGGACTCATCTCTTCCACCGTCATTAAAGTGAACGGTAGCGCACGGACAACGAGCTTTACTAATGCGACGCAAGTCAGAGTTACGCTGGCGGCAGCGGACTTGTCCGCCACGGGTACCCTGTCCCTGACGGCTGTGAACCCGGCGCCCGGCGGAGGAACATCTGCGGCGGTTGCTTTGCCCGTGAATAATCCACCGATTGGCTCCATTCAGCTCAACCCGTCGACACTGACAGCTGGATCGACCTCCCCAACAACAATCACGGTGACGGGGCAGACATTTGTGCCCAGCTCGCTGGTCAAGGTGAATGGCAATACGCGGGCCACCACCTATGTGAATGTAACTACGTTGACCTTTGTCGCGACCGTTGCCGATCAGGCGAATTCAGGCTCACTTGCAGTGAGCGTAACAAATCCGGCACCCGGCGGCGGAACTTCCCCGGTTGCCAACCTTACAGTGGGGACAGGAACGCCGACTCCGGTGGTCGCGTCTGTCACTCCGAATTCGGCCATAGCGGGATCACCGCAGACGACCATTATCGTTGCCGGCACTGGTTTCGCTTCGAACGCTTCCCTCACAGTCAACGGTCAAGCGCTTGCGATAGTCAGTCAAACTCCGACATCGATCACAACCGCGATTCCGCCGTCGTATCTTGCCCAAGCCGCGAATCTCCAACTGGTCGTTACAAATCCCAGTCCGGTTGCAGCGCAGTCGACTCCTTATAACTTCAGTGTCGTCGCAGTCCCTTCCATCAGTGGGCTGTCACCTACATCGGCAGTGATCGGCAGCCACGATTTGACTCTTCAAGTGACTGGCGCAGGTTTCCTGGCGGACTCCATCGTGAACTGGAACGGTTTTCCGCTTGCCACTCGGCCAGTTGAATCGAGCTATGGTGTCGCCGCACTGAACGCAACTCTCCCAACAACCTATCTCAGTTTGCCGACAATAGGTGCCATTACGGTATCCAGCCCGGAGAATGCCGCGGCCGTTTCACAGCCGCAGGCATTTCCGACCTACCTGGCACTGCCCACAAACAACCTGGTGTACAACTCGAAAGACGGTATGTTGTATGCCTCCGTGCCGGGTTATGCTGGTGCCGGCCAGGGAAACAGCATAGTTGCTATCAATCCCAATACCGGAGTCATCGCGCGGACGATTCCCGTGGGCAGCGAACCCGATAAGCTCAGCATCTCCGACACCGGCACTGAACTCTTCGTTTCTCTGGATGGTGCCGCCGCTATCAAGCAGATCGACTTGACGGAAACAACACCCACTCTTCAATTCTCCCTGGGTGAGTATGACCTCGGTCAACCGTATAGTTATCCGATAACTGCGGCAAGCGTAGCTGCTCTGCCTGGACAACCCGACTCGGTCGCCGTGATAGAAAGCAACGGAAATCTAAATGTCTTTGATTCAGGTGTTGCTCGCCAGAATTTTGCTGTATTGGGTGGTTACTTTAATCAAGCCGGCGGAGCGCTTAGCTTTGGGCCGTCAGCAGGAACGCTATACGCCTCAACCCTTGGAAGCAGCTTAGAACAGCTAAGCCTCAACAGCACCGGATTTATCGGAGCCAAGACATTTGCGGCGCCGTACTTCGCCTATACATCGTTCCAATATGACGCTGGAAGCTTATACCTCAACGATGGAGCAGTGCTGAATGCAACCACCGGTGCACAGATCGGGCAGTTTTACACAACCGGAACCGACCTCGCCGCTGGACCAATTGTTTCCGATTCGGCGCTTGGACGCGCGTGGATTCTGCCGCAAAATGTTCTCACCCCCTCTGACGGCAATCAAATCCTCGCCTTCGACGAGACTACCTTTGACCAACTAGGTGCGATCGTGGTCGTCGGCACAAGCGCGAGTGGACCTTCGTTGGGCGCTGTCGACCTTGTTCGCTGGGGGCAAAATGGCCTCGCGTTCAATGCTCCCAATCAGGTCTACATACTGCAGTCTTCCGTGGTCAAAGACCTGTCGCAATCTCCGGCCGATCTTTCCGTTGCGATCCAGGCACCGCCCACGGCATCGACTGGGAGTTCGCTCACATACTCGATCACTGTGACGAATACCGGACCAGGCGCTGCTCAAGATGTCAGCTTAAGCACTTCGCTCGCGGACACGATCGCTTATCAGAGCACAACGGCCTCGGTAGGCAATTGCACAGGCACTGGTCAGGTGATTTGCAGCCTGGGCAGTTTGGCCAGTGGGGCGACGGCAACGGTTCAGGTAACCGGGACTGTCCTCAATTCCGGTTCTGTCGAAAGCACGGCCCTCGTTTCATCGGGCACTTACGATCCGGTCGAGCCAAATAATATTTGCACCGTGACCACGACCGTGAACGGAACAGATTTCTCTGCTGTTCCAACCATGACCTCTGTTTCCCCTACTCTCATTCTCGCAGGATCAGGCACAACAGCGCTCACTGTCAATGGAACTGGCTTTACTACTCTCTCTTCTGTGTCATGGAACGGAAACCGGTTGCCGACCACGTATCTGAGCGATACGCAGCTGACTGCATCTGTGCCCTCCAGTTATCTTTCGAATCTGGGTTGGGGGAAAGTGACCGTATCAACTCCTTCCCCGGGTGGTGGACAATCGTCTCCACTCATCGTGAGCATTTATCAGTCGTTGAACGTGCCGGCAGCTGATCTCCTGTACGAACCATTTACCAGAAAGCTTTATGCGACCGTACCTGCCGTAGCGACGAATATTGCCGCAAACAGTCTTGTTCAGATCGATCCGCTCAGCGGGACCGCCAGCACGCCAATGGTGCTGGGCAACGACCCGAATGTCATGGCGGAAGCTGCCGATGGAAATTCTTTGTATATCGGATTCAGTGGAAACAACACCTTGGGCCAATTCAATCTGATGAATCAGACCATGACGGGAATCTATCCTCTTTCCGTACCTGGCCAGGGAAGCCAGCCGGCATCCGGCCTTGCGGTTCAACCCGGTAGTGATACCACGCTTGCGATCGACTTCGGCTACTACGGAGCAGGCATCTTCGACATCTCCGAAAATACAGGCGCATTTCGACCAAACTTTGGCAGAGGTGGCGGCTCTATATCGTTTGCAGACTCGACTCACCTTTATTCCGAGGGTTCGGATACCAGTGACCAGTATCTGAATCGATATACGGTTGACGCTAATGGTCTCACGCTGGTCGACAGCACGGGACTAAATGGGTTGGGCGGCACAGGCTTCAGCATTGCGCTCGGACAAGATGGCCTGGTGTACGGAGATAACGGAGGAGTCGTCAATCCGGCCACAACTCCACCCTCGCTGGTTGCTCTGTTGCCGATTACCCCAGGGGCACCTGGCTATGGGCTCTCGGGCGATGCGGTCGTGCCCGACTCCGCGCAACACAAAGTGTTCCTGGTTGGCGTGAATTCGGCGGGCACCTTTACCGCTTATCTGGAGCGTCTCGACACAACAAATTACACAAATGAAGAAAACTACCAGTTACCTATTCCAAATGGCAGCGTTGAAGAGGGTTATCAATTACTACGATGGGGACAGGATGGACTTGCTGTTCGCGCCTATGATCCAGTCGAAGGAAGTTTGGCTGGATACCAGCTACTCCTTTTCAAGGGGCCGTTCGTATTGCCAGCCGAGGCGCAATCGAATCCGGTCCCGGGCCTTGTCAGTGTGACCCCCGCCACTGTCGTTCACAATAGTGGCAACCAGTTTCTGACGGCCACCGGCAGCGGTTTTATCCCAGGCGCGGTGGTTCTTTGGAATGGTGTTCCTTGCTCGACTGCTTACGTCGATGCCAGTCATCTGCAATTCGCCGTTTCTGCGGCCGATGTGGCATCGCCGCAGACAATTTCCCTAACTGCAGAAAATCCTGGGTCCAGTCAATCCACGAGTCTAGCTCTTGCTGTCCATTGATGGCGGCATTGAAAACCATTCGGCAGTCCACGTCATTTGTGGTCATCAACGCACGTTAAGCAATAAATCGATCAGCATAATAACCTGTCTCGGGTTTTCTGATGGAAACTGGGGTGAGCTACAACAAGCAGCGGCTGCACAAGGTGCGCTACTTCACTAATCTCACAGCGACCAACGAGGAGATCAGTGTCGGTCAGAATGAAGTTGTCTGCGATAATGACTCAAAATCTTCCGTGGCTTGTAACGATCACCATAGGTTAGACTTTCCCCCAAAAAGAGCATGCCATCGATTCGGTTCTGCCCAGGAAAGAGGAGGGGAATGGGGAGGAGACTCTCGTTTGTTGTATTGTTCGTCATTCTTGTAATTACACTTAGCTGCCAATGGGTTGGGACAACAGAACGAATGGACCTGGATGGGTGGAAGCAGCGCGCTTCCGCTCTGTCCTGCGGGATATTGCGGCCAGGCTGGCACATATGGAACCTTGCAAACACCGTCTGCGACGGCCAATCCTGGAAGTCGGCAAAGCCCCGTAACCTGGACGGATCGTAACGGTAATTTATGGATGTTCGGGGGTTTTGGGTTTGATGCCGCGGGAGTTCAGGGGGACCTAAACGACCTCTGGCAATTCGATGTCACTACGAATCAATGGACCTGGATGGGCGGGAGCAACGAAGTCCCCGGAAATTATCAGGGCCAGCCTGGAAATTACGGCATTCTGGGTTCACCAGAGACGTCGAACATTCCGAGCGGTCGATATGCTGCAGCGCATTGGATGGACAATCAGGGAAATCTCTGGTTGTTTGGCGGGATGCGATACGACTCGACGACCTCATTCGCGGAGCTCAATGACCTCTGGATGTTCAATCCTTCGAAGCTGGAATGGACGTGGATGGGCGGCAGCAGCACAGACGTTGCCGCTCCTGGAGGCTATCCCGGAACTTATGGAACTCGCGACCAACCCGCCCCTGCGAACTATCCAGGCGCTCGGCGCAATGCTATGAGTTGGGTGGATACAAAAGGCAACCTCTGGATGTTCGGTGGCTATGGCATCGATTCGGTAGGCACCGAAGGTCTGCTGAATGATCTCTGGATGTTCAATCCTTCCACGAATCAGTGGACCTGGATAAGCGGTGTCGAAACGCTCCCACCAAACTCCGCACCGCTGCCAGGCTTGTACGGGACACTGCAGCAGGCAGCCGCGGGAAATGCGCCTGGAGGCCGAGGTGAAAGCGTTAGCTGGGTCGACACCAAAGGGGACCTTTGGCTATTCGGAGGGAGAGGCTACGACGCTGCAGGCAATCTCGGCTGGCTAAACGATTTGTGGATGTTCAACCCTTCGAACAACGAGTGGGAATGGATGGGTGGGGCCAGCACTCTCGCGGAAAGTGAGAATGATTTCTATGGCGAACCAGGCGTCTACGGTGACCTGGGTACACCCGATGCGAAAAACTGGCCTGGCAGCCGAGAAGAGGCGACCAGTTGGACTGACTCTCAGGGCAACCTTTGGTTGTTCGGCGGCTACGGGTTCGATGCTGCTTACAATTTTGGTTTTCTCAACGATCTATGGCGGTTCGATCCAACGATCAACCAATGGACGTGGGTGGCCGGGACCAATGATATCGCGCCGAGCCTGGTGGATCCTGGAGTCTACGGAGCGTTGGGAGTGGGAGAGTTGGGAGATACGCCTGGGGGCCGCGAAGGTGGCGCGAGCTGGACCGACAATCAAGGCAATTTCTGGCTCTTTGGTGGGATCGGTTACGATGCCGCTGGCAATCTCGTGTATCTCAACGATCTTTGGAGATTTGGATTAGCGACCAATGGTCTGCCAGTGGCCGCCACACCAACGATCTCGCCAACTAGTGGAACCTACACAACCATGCAGTCCGTTACGATCACGGATAGCACACCCGGGGTAACAATTTTCTATCTTGTCAATGGAGTTGCGCCGCCGACAGAGTACACCGGGCCGATCACCGTTACGTCGAGCGAGACTATCGAGGCCATCGCTGAGGGTAGCGGATACGCGAACAGCGCAGTTTCAACAGCGACCTACACGGTGAAGCTCCCCGTTGCTGCTACTCCAGTGTTCAGTGTGATGCCCGGCTCATACGCGTCTCCCCAAAGGGTAATGATCTCGGATGCAACGCCTGGCGCGGTGATCTACTACACAACGAGCGGCAATCCGACCACCGGTTCCGCCGTGTACAAAGGACCGATTACGGTCTCGACCTCCGACACGGTGCAGGCGATTGCCGTGGCTAATGGCTATGCGGAGAGCGCGATTGGGAGCGCATCCTATGTGATTGCGCCCACAAGCGCATTAGGTGAATGGGAATGGGTGAATGGCGGTTCCACAGTCCCACAGTGCGGCAATAGTTCGACACCTTGCGGGAATCCCGGCGTTTATGGAGCGCTGGGAGCGTCGGCAATAGGCAACTTGCCCGGTGGACGGGAATTTGCGGCCAGCTGGACGGATCAAGGTGGAAAGCTTTGGCTCTTTGGAGGCGAGGGCAGCGATTCGGCCGGAGTGTTCGGCCTTCTGAATGACCTCTGGAAGTTCGATCCAACTTTAGGCGAATGGACCTGGGAAGGGGGGACCAGCACATTTGGACCCACGCTCGGATCGTCCGGAGTTTACGGCACACAGGGTTCTGCTGATCAAAAGAACATGCCGGGAAGCCGATACCTAGCGAGCACCTGGACGGACACAGCTGGCAACTTCTGGCTCTTTGGCGGATTCGGGCTTGACTCCGCAGGGGTCAGCGGGACACTAGACGATCTCTGGCAATTCAATCCCTCGACGATGCTTTGGACATGGATCGGGGGGCCTAGCGCTTTTGCAGCAGGGTGTCTAAAGTCCGACACCTGTGTCCAGGCTGGAGTCTATGGGACGTTGGGCACTCCCTCTGCCGACAACATTCCAGGAGGCAGGGAGGCCGCAGTTACATGGACGGACGCAGCCGGGAATTTCTGGCTCTTTGGCGGAAACGGCACTGACTCGGTTGGGAACTCGGGAATGCTGAACGACCTATGGGAGTTCAGTCCGTCGACAGGGCTTTGGTCGTGGATCGCAGGAAGCAACACGTTAGTGCCGATGACCGGACCCACCGTATGGTACGGCGAGTGGGCTGTGTATGGACAGCTTGGAGTACCTGCTCCTGGTAATGTACCGGGGGGACGCGAAGGAGGAAGCGGCTGGGTCGATGCAAGCGGGAACTTATGGACCATGGGGGGGTGGGGATACGATCAGCACGGGTTCTACGGATTTCTCAATGACATGTGGGAGTTCAATATCCAGACACGAGACTGGACTTGGATGGGAGGATTTGCTGGGGCCAGCTCTGAAGGGTCCGCCCTTCCCGTTTACGGTGCTGAAGGGACTCCCGGCGCTGCCAACATGCCAAGCATTCGCGAATTCGCTTCTGCCTCTACCGACCGAAGTACTGATACATTTTGGTTGTTTGGCGGATTCGGGGCTGATTCCAACGTGCTTGTAGGAAACGTAAACGATCTGTGGAACTTCAATCCCAAAACAAATCAGTGGACTTGGACCAGTGGAGGCCCCGGAACGAGCCCAATCGGGGTCTATGGTGTTCAAGGAGCGCCGTCACCCACTAACGTCCCGAGCAATAGGGAGGGAGCGGCGGGATGGATCGATTTGGCAGGGAATTTGTGGTTTTTCGCTGGGAATGTCAGCGGGCTTTCTCTAGCAAATGATCTGTGGGAGTACATACCCCCGGAAAACGTTGCTCGACTCCTTACCCCGGCTGCAACTCCGTCGTTCAGCATCCAGGGTGGGACGTACTCATCCCAGCAGAGTGTCTCAATCGCCGATACCACGGCAGGAGCCGTCATCTACTACACGACGGATCGCAGTAATCCCACCACGAGTTCGAGCGTTTACAACGGGGCGGTCACGGTTTCGACGTCGGAGACTATCGAAGCCATTGCAGTGGCGAGCGGCCATTCGACGAGTGCAGTTGCGTCGGCAACCTATACGATCAATCTGCCGCCACCGAGTTTCACTCTTGCTGCTTCGCCCGGCTCGCTCACTGTGCAATCTGGCAGTTCATCGGCAACAGCGTTGACTGTAACACCACAGAATGGATTCAACTCCACCGTGAGTTTTGCGTGTTCAGGGTTGCCGACTGGTGCATCATGCGCATTCAGTCCGACGACGGTGACGCCAGCGGGTAGCGCGGTGACGACGACGCTTACAATTACCGTTCCTACACAATCTGCGGCGATAAGCACGAGTTCCCGCTTAGGCATGCCTGCCGCGGCTGTGCTTATAGCTGGTTGCTTGGTCGGATGGAAACGGCGGAGAAATATGCAGCTTTGGTTGGCGTTGGCCATCGCAGCAGTTGGAATCGGAGTGCTTGCCAGTTGCGGCGGAGTCAGTAGTGGGGCTGGCGGTGGTGGCGGCTCAATGCCGGTGATTTCCACCGTGACGGTTACCGCCACATCACAATCGCTGCAACAGACGACGAGCATCTCGCTGACAGTGAATTAGATCCCAGTTTGACGGAGAGAGCCTCTGGGTTTGATCCCCTTCGCTCAGTCGCCCAATGGCGGGACCTGGCAGCCTGCGCAATCGAAGAATCCTGATGTTTTTGTTTTTTCCTTACTTGGAAAGGTTTTTCAAGCTGCCGCTGTACATTTGAACTTCTCGGCAACCACGAAGTCCTGTTTTCTGCTTTCCACGGCAAGCAGGTACCCGATCATCTTCCTGGCTATGGCGAGCGTGGCGCGATTGGGATTTCCTTTTTGCAGTTCTCTGTCGTGAACCATCGCAGTCCCGATGAATATGGCTTTAATTTGGACTCAGGATGAGAAGTATCCCGTGTACCAGTCCGGGGATGCCAACCACTCAGATATATGGGTGGTTCCGATGCAAACCGGGCTGCTCCGCCGCCCCGGGAAACCGATTCGACTCACGAATGGACCGCTGCCTTACTCGCTTCCAGTCCCGAGCCGTGACGGGAAGCAGATTTTCGTCCTCGGTACGAAGCAGCGCGGCGAGCTGGTTCGCTATGATATGAAGTCGCAGCCAGTTCGTGCCGTTCCTCTCCGGGATTTCGGCCACAGATGCAACATTCTCCAGGGATGGAAAATGGGTCGCCTACGTTTCCTATCCGGACCACACTTTATGGCGCAGCCGCAGCGATGGAACGGAACGTATGCAGCTGACCTTCCCTCCGATGGTGGTGGTTTTCCCATTCATTTCGCCGGACGGAACGCGAGTTGCGTTTGATACCGATAAGTTCGACGAAGTCTTTGTGATCAGCATGGATGGCGGATTACCCCAAAGGGCTGTCGAGAAAGGTTTCTATGCGAGCTGGTCTCCGGACGGAAATTATCTAATTTCTGGCACCTCCTCAAATGGTGGTTTCGGCTATCAGATTACCGACTTGCGTACCGGTAAGACATCCGCTGGTCTGTCCGGCCCAGGCCTAAACGGCGTCATCTGGCTTACCCAGGACACGCTGGTATTTCGCAACGCAAGGCGACGAATCTCCTTACCATTCCGTTGACTTATGCGTGTAGAAGAGCGACACTCCTGCCTCAAGCTCCAGCCAGTTCTCGATGGGTGTCACCTCCGCGGCAAGATTCGGCGCGAACGTTGCCGCGCCCCCACTGAAATTCCAGCTTGTTGCTGCGCCAAGCTCAACAATGGCTATGGGGTCTTTGTCTTCGCTGGCTTTTGAGGATGGCAGGAAAACGTCTCAGGGGTCGTCTGTCCGAGAGAAGGCAGACACAAGAACAGAAACAGGCACGCTCCAGTGAGCGTGAACACGAGTAGACGCATAAATGCCTCCAGAGTAAGTGATGCGTACCAGCATCCCCGCTAAAGGCGCGGGACGGCCAAGCTAAGAGGAGACATCTGTACGGGGCGGTCGATAGATGGATGAGCGTGGCGCGAAAGCGGGTGAAAGCGGCTCAGGCGAAACATTTGAGGTCACCGTATTCACCGGACTCAGAACGGGACTTGCATTCGGAAGTCCGTGAAAGCCACAGCACCAGCAGATGCCGTTACAAGGTCCCGGAGTAGCGGGTTGTTGCTGGTTGACAGCAGTACGGGCGAGAAGCGCTTTGGCGATATTGCGTGAAAGCTGGATTGGAGTCTTAACATCCCGGGAGGGTCGAGGTTTGTGCTGTTCAGGTCTCAATTCCAGGCCCCAAAACGAGACCCTCATGCACGCAATCCTGGGTTCAATTGTTGAAAACCTTCCCAGACGGCTGTTGCGTTGGGAGAAAAACGGTGGCAGAATCGCAAATCACGAAGAAAGTGCGAGGTGTTGGAATACTCCAAACTGGAGTCGAAGACAAGCAGCCGACTCCACCTCGATTGATCCAGCGTCTCCCGTGCCAAATTTGTTAAGCCTTGGTCCCTAATCTGCATTACCACGGCCGGTCCATCACCAGAAGCCAGGTTCGGTACCTGAGATTAGGGGGCATTGTGTTTCGAAGATTGGGCACAGCTCTGTTTACATTCTTCGCGGTCGTGTCGATCGCGAATAGCGTTTCCCACGCGCAGCCACGGCCCCTGTTGACTCGTCATGTGCGTGAAGAAACTGTCACCGGACAGGCGCGGTTAGTCGGTCGCCTCTCCGCAGACCAGCCTATGCGGCTCGTGATTGTTCTGCCTATCCGCAATGAGGCGGGCCTGCAAGAATTCCTGAAGGAGCTCTACAACCCTTCCAGCCCGTCTTACCGCAAATACCTCACGGTGCAAGAATTCACCGAGATGTTTGGTCCGACCCAGCAAGACTACGACGATGTGGTGCATTGGGCGGAAACCAACGGATTTACGATTGCCGCCCGGTCCCGCAATCGCATGAACGTGGACGTGACGGGGTCAGTGGCTACCATCGAGAGCGCATTCCACGTAAAGATGGGTCTCTACCGGCATCCCAAGGAAAACCGCTCCTTTTATGCTCCGGACCGCGAGCCCATGGTGGACCTGCCATTCCAGCTTTGGCACATTGCAGGGCTGGACAACTATTCGATACCGATTCCTGCCCTGAAGCGCAAAGCTCTCGAGGTGAAGTCCGAGGCGACGACAGGCTCCTGCCCCGATCAGTCCTTCTGCGGCAGCGACATGAGAGCGGCCTATTACGAAGGCACATCTCTGACCGGCTCCGGCCAATCGCTGGGGCTGCTGGAGTATTACGGCACCGATTTGACGGATTTGGAAACCTACTACGCGAACGCCGGTCAGACCCTCAGTGTGCCTATAACCCTGCTCTCCACGGACGGGACCAGTACCAGCTGCACCTACCCGGACTGCGATGACACCGAACAGACCATCGATATGACTCAGGCTCTCGGCATGGCTCCAGATCTTTCGAGCCTTGTAATGTACGTCGGATCGAGCGATGCGGCCATTTTCAACGCAATGGCCACAGCCACTCCGCTGAACGCGCAATTGAGCTCTTCGTGGACGTGGTACCCGGCGGACCCGAGCACGGATAATCCATACTTTCAGGAGTTCGCGGCTCAGGGGCAGAATCTGTTCCAGGCGGCCGGCGACGGCGGGGCATGGAGCTCCTCTTCGGAGATTTACCCTGCCGATAACGCCTATTTAACGTCAGTCGGCGGAACGGACTTAGAGACCAGCGGCTCTGCTGGCACCTGGAGTTCGGAGACCGCCTGGGTAGATGGCGGAGGCGGAATTTCTCCAGATAAATTTGCGATTCCCTTTTGGCAGTCGACAACAGCCAGCGACTGCTCCGAATGCTCCAACAACTATCGCAACGGCCCGGACGTTTCGGCCAATGCGAATTTCACTTACTACGTCTGCGCCGATCAAAGCGGGTGCACAGCGAACTTATACGGCGGGACCAGCTTTGCGGCGCCTTTGTGGGCCGGTTATCTGGCTTTGGCAAATCAACAGGCGGCGGCTGACGGTCAGCCCCCGCTCGGCTTCATCAATCCAGCTCTTTACGACATTGGATTGGGTTCGAGCTATGACACCGATTTCCACGACATCACCACCGGAAACAACGGCTACGCAGCCACAACCGGCTACGATCTGGCAACTGGCTGGGGCAGTCCGAACACAAGCAATCTGATTACTGGGCTCATCGGCGCAATCAGCACTCCTGGCTTCGGCCTGACAGCCTCGTCCACCACGGTTTCCGTGCTGCAGGGCAACACGGGAACGTCAACCATTACGAGCACCGTACTGAACGGCTTTAGCGGGGGTATTTCCCTGTCTGCGACGGGCC
>CAVRUM010000004.1:0-427070 GCA_963724375.1 uncultured Acidobacteriaceae bacterium | reverse complement strand
CAACCAAACGAGCGCGAGAACAGCCGCCGCGCAGAGGCGCGGAACCAGGTGGTCTGGTAGTAAGCGGGCGCAATCGTGAAGTCCAGAACCGCACCTTGCTCGTTCCACACGCCGCTGTTATTGGAAGCGGTAACGCGGAAGCGGTAGCTGCGTGGAGGAAGCTTTGAATTCTGCGCCTGGCGGTGATTGACGACCTCTTTCCAGTCCGGGTCTTGGCCTTCCAACTTGTAACGGAAACGAACCTTTTCGGGCGCGGTGAAGCTGAGGGCGGTGTAATCGATCCAAACATCGCGGACAACGCGGGAAGGCGCAGATGGGAAGGGGCATCGTAGGTCTTCCCGTCCGCCATAACTTGCTCGATGTGTACCGGCGGTGGGAGTTTGTTGAACGAAAACGGACGCTGATCAACGCGAAGCGGATCGATAACGAAGACACTGCCTTCAGCCACGTACCACAATCTCCCATCACTCGATTTACCAACACGCGGGCTGAGGGCGCCGGAGACCGCAGTCGACCTGAGCCCGTCGGAATTGTCGAAAACCGTCGCCTCAACCTTACGCTCCGGATCTGCGACCCACGCGTCCAACTCCGGCCGGGCAATGCGCACCAAGCCGCAGGCCATGTACAACCAAACCGAACGCGCGTTGTCTTCCACCACCTCGTGAACCGAATCGCAAGGCAATCCATTTTGACTGCTCAGCGTAACAACACGGCCGTCTTTCATCCGGCGCAGCCCGGCCTCCGTTGCGACCCAGAGAGTACCGTCCTGATCGAGTTGAAGGCTGCTGATGCGGCTCTCGCTCAGACCATCAGCCGCTGAATACAATTTGCGTATCTTACCGTCCTTGAGGTACGCCACTCCTCCCTGAGAAAATCCAAGCCACACGCCGCCCTGCGAAGCATCGGCCGCGAGAGCGAGAGCCAGGCCCTGAAGTCCCAGGCTTGCCCAAGGAATCTGTTCGATTGCGCCTCCCCGGCGCAGATGAAACAAAGCCTGATCCTGGGCGACCCAGAGATTCCCGCTACTGTCCCCGGCGATGGCATGCGCATACCCGCCGGGCATGCCTTGCACGGGGATAAACCGGCCGTCCTCAAGATATGCAGCTCCGGTACGCGAGAAGACCCAAATGCGCCCGCGATGGTCCTCATAGAGTGAGCCCTGAAAGTCATCTGGCAATCCACTATCGACGATCTCGCGTTCCGTTCCAAGAACAGGCACGTGTCGCTTCCGATAAAGGGTCACGCGCCCATCATTCCACCGATCCAGGCCATGTCGAGTACCAAGCCAAACGCTCCCATCTGTGCTCGGGAGAACCGACTCAACGTACGAATAAGCCAATCCTTGTTTCACTGGGATCATGGTGACGGGGAAGTTGCGAAACCGATCGAGGCCATTATTCGTACCCACCCAGACATTGCCTTCATGATCCTCAAAGAGATCTTCAATGGCATCACTGGAGAGACCATCAGTCTGAGAGAACCAATCTGTTCTTCCCTGGTGCACATGCAAGAGTCCTCGGTCTACCGTTCCGATCCAAAGGCCGCCATTGCCATCCCTGAGCAGCCAATGAGGATTGAAACGCGGCCCATTGTATGAAAGCGGATACGGTGTGACCTTCCCGTCAGCGAGCCGCATGATTCCGGCGCGCGTGCTGATCAAAAGTTCTCCGTCATCGTCTTCGATCAGATCGTGAATTTCAGAGACCGGGCCTGACAGCGGAATGAGTTTCGGAGCACCGGGTTTCCATCGCCACAGCCCGGTCCCCGTTCCTGCCCAGAGATTGCCCTTCCTATCTTCATATAGGCTCCCTACTCCGAGGCCGAGTCCGCCCTTCCCTCCGTAGCATTGGACTCTTCCATTTTGAATCGCGCAGAGTCTCCATGTAGGAATTGTCTCTACGCCCGCCCATACCGTTCCCTCACGATCCTCGAGGAGCGAATCGACCCGCTGTGCTGGAACCGCCGGATACCGCGTCAGCTTGCCATCCTTCCAACTTGCGAGCCCTTTATCCGTGCCGATCCAAAGAGTCCCATCGCGCGCTACGAGGAGTTTGCGAATAAGGCTGCTGGGGAGGTGATCACTCCCTCGCGGCTCCCACAGGACAGTCCGAACCCCATCGAAGCGATATAAGCCAAATTCCGTGCCCAGCCACAGATAACCGTCGGGCGTTTGTGTAATCGTCTTGATCGTCCCTTTGGCAAAACCTTCGCGAATTTTCCAAGCGGTGTGCGCATACTGATTGATGTCAAGGGACGGGTCCAGAGCGAAGGCACAGCGGCAGCACGCCAGCAGCATGAAAACCCAGAGGCCCGCCCTCATTCGCGGCTTTCCCATAGGAGGAATATAGTTTAGTGCGCGCCAGCCCTTCGATTGGCGTTGTTCAAGAACAACTATGTCCTGCAGATTTCTGCAATTTCAGTTTGAGGCTCTCATTGTCCCCGAACGGCGATGGCCTCAATCAGTTCACCCCACTAATACAATGTGTATTCTCCCCCGCAAAATAGATGGGATTCGCCACATCCATTGGTCCAGATTCGGCAATTTTGGCGAGAAGAGCAGCTATGCCGTCACCCTTTGGGACGAACAAGTCAATGCTGCTCATCTCCTGTTCTCGGATATCGAGAGAGCCTGAATAGAGCACGACCTTGAGCTCCGGGTATCGAGCTTTAAGATAATCGGCGAGAATGCATCCGTTCATGAGCGGCATGTGATAGTCGAGGATGGCAACATCGATCTTGCGCTGTGAGTTTTCGTTCATTATCGAGATTGCCTCATACGGACTGGTCGCGCTGACGACCGAAAACCCGTTCATCTCCAGAGTGAGAGCGCACGTGGTCACCTGCAGGGGATCGTCATCCACGAGTAATACTGTCGTGCGAACAGCAATTCTGAAGTCAAGCATTGGTCGGCTCCGTATGTTCTTGTACTGAAGCACACCGCATTCCAAACTCGCGTTCCAGGTAAACCTGCTGAAAGAAGAGGGGATTCGCGCCTTTCGGTCCAAGTAATTAGGTCTGGTCGTATGTTTCTTTCGACAACTCTGTCAATATTCCGTCACAAGTTGCACAACACACCCTCCTTCCAATCACCCCAGACCGTCAGTGGCCGTGTAAGTGTCAATTGCTTGACGCAGGTATCACTCGAGTGAAAAAGCATCAACCGATTGGCGCTAGTTCAGCTGCGCGCATTGAGTTCTTTGCTGGTTCCCCTAAACCACTCAGGCTGCGGGAGTTCAGCATGCACCAGCGCTTTACGCTTTTGGCCACAATTGAGGATCATGCATGCACTTCGATGATTACTTCCCGTTTGCCGCGTTATCGAGGAACAAGGATGTGTTTAGGACCCAATGCGCTCATGGTCCTTCACCAGGGATTGATCCGGACTCATGTGACCGGTGTCACAGGTGAAGCAATACAACTTCATCTCTTCTTTCCGGATATGACTTACAGGGCATCGAACTGAGGCTCAGCGTGCGCAGCATCGAGGCGGTCACCCGGCGCACTTCGCGCAACGGACGAGCCGAAGGCACTCGCCGCTCCAACGATACATAGTTGAACATTCCATTCTGAGTCCGTTCGTCTCCTCGCATATCGATTCGACGACCATGATCAACTACTTGCCACAGGCAGCCTGGTAAAGCTGCATAGGAGGTGGATGGCAATCCGAAAGGTAAGGCACAAGAACCGACACCACGCGTGCCCAGCCCGCAGGCGCGAGACTAAGATGATACCTACATGGAGAGGGCGCACAGAAGAGCGGTAATCGGGCTGGCAATTCTGCTGGCGTTTTGTTCCCGCGCTTTCACGTTGGACCCCTCTCTGGAGGTCAACCAGTACGCCCACACCGCGTGGACTGTCCGGGACGGGTTCTCCATGGGGAATATCTACGCTATGGCCCAGACCCCCGACGGGTATCTTTGGCTCGGCACGGAATTCGGGTTGTTTCGCTTCGACGGGGTTCGCAGTATCCGATGGCAACCACCCGCGGGTCAGCATCTCCCTGATAACAACATCAACAGTCTGCTCGTCACGCGCGACGGCACTCTCTGGATTGGCACCTTTTCCGGCCTGGTCACATGGGATGGCGTCAAGCTGAACTGGCGCCCGGAGCCGGAGCTCCGCAGACAATTTGTCGCATCGCTGTTCGAGGACCGTGAGGGAACGGTGTGGGCCGGCACGCTGGGGACTCCGACAGGCCACCTCTGCGCAATTCGAAGCGGCAGGGCGCAGTGCTACGGGGAGGATGGGGCGTTTGGCAGAGCAGTATGGGCTTCCTATGAGGACAGCTCAGGCAATCTCTGGGCCGCTGCACAGTCCGGGCTTTGGCGCATGAAGCCCGGTCCTCCAAAGCGATATGCGACACCGATGGAGCTGATTGGTCTGACTAAGGTCGAGGACGGACGGCTGTTAATTGCCTTGCACGGCGCGGGACTTATGCAGCTCGCCGGCGACAAGATCGAACCGTATCCGATTCGCGGCCCAATCCATTCGAATCGATTGCTCACGGACCGCGATGTCGATGCGAACAGACTGCTTCGGGACCGCGATGGGGGTCTCTGGATAGGAACGGTAGAGCGAGGGCTCGTCCATATCCATGAGGGCCGGACCGATGTATTCTCGCGTGCTAATGGCCTGTCGGGCGACGTGATCCTCAGTCTTTTCGAAGATCGTGAAGGGAATATCTGGGTGGCCACCACTGGAGGACTCGATCGATTTCGGGAGCTTCCTGTGACTACCATTTCTGTGAAGCAAGGTTTGTCCAGCGATGCTACTCAATCCGTGCTTGCCGCCACAGATGGGAGCATTTGGATTGGTGCTCATGAGGGTTTGACCAGGTGGAAGAATGGACAAGCGACAATCTTCGACGAGGCAAATGGACTGGCGGACGATGCGCCGCAGTCTCTATTTGAGGATGATCGTGGGCGAATCTGGGTGTCTACGAGTCGTGGACTGGCTTATTTCGAGGACGGCAGGTTTCGTGTTGTGACTCGCTTACCGGGCGCGAACGTGCACTACATCACGGGGGATTCGGCGGGCAATCTCTGGCTTTCAGAGCAAAAGAGCCTGATGCACTTGGTGGACGGGCGTCTGGTCGAGCAGATTCCCTGGTCACAGCTGGGACCTGACGAAATTGCAGAGGCTCTACTCTCGAGTCGTGAGCCAGGCGGGGTGTGGCTTGGATTCTGGGCCGGCGGGAGGTTGTCCTATTTCAAGGATGGCAAGATCCGCAGGTCGTACACAGCGGCTGATGGGCTGGGCGAGGGCAATGTCCCCGACCTTCAACTTGATCGCCAAGGGGCGCTGTGGGCCGCAACCCAGGATGGCGGCCTCAGCCGGCTCAAAGACGGCCGCATCGTTACGCTCACCACCAGGAATGGATTGCCGTGCAACGCGATTCATTGGGCAATGGAAGATGACGACGGTTCGTTCTGGTTGTACACGACCTGTGGCCTTGTGCGCATCAGCCCGAGCGAAATGGACGCGTGGATCGCCGACCCCAAGCATAGAGTTCAAACGACGGTTTGGGATGCAACGGACGGTGTCAGGCTCCGCTCGAGTGCGGCTAGCGCCTACGGCCCTCGGATAGCTAAGGCCACCGATGGCAAGCTATGGTTCGTGACGGGAGAAGGCGTGCAAATCGTCGATCCGCACCATCTTCCCTTCAACAAACTTCCGCCGCCCGTGTACATCGAGCAAGTCACCGCCGACCGCAGGATCTACAACGCGTCCTATCTGGGAACGGGAGCCGGGCACCTGCCACCACTGGTGCGCGATCTGGAGATCGACTACACCGCGCTTAGCCTTGTCGCGCCAGAGAAGAATCTCTTTCGCTACATGCTGGAAGGCGTGGATCGCGACTGGAGGGATGCCGGCAATCGGCGGCAGGCGTTCTATACGAATCTTCCTCCGGGCAAGTATCGTTTCCACGTGATCGCCTCCAATAACAGTGGCGTGTGGAACGAGGAAGGCGCGTCTTTGGACTTCTCGATTGCGCCGGCTTACTACCAGACGGATTGGTTCCGCGCGCTATGCCTGCTCACGTTGCTGGCGGTGGTCTGGACTGCTTATCGGCTTCGCGTCCGCTCTTTGGAGCGGCGCCAGGCCGAGATCCGCGCGCTGAACGAACAATTGATCAAAGCGCAGGAGGCGGAGAGGATGCGCATCGCTGGAGAGTTGCACGATGGCGTGCTCCAGCAAATCACTTCCCTTACTCTCAGGCTGGGTAAGGTGAGACGCCAGGTGCCACCCGATTCAGAAGCTAAGGCAACGATCAGTGGTTTGCAGCAACAACTCATCACGATCGGAACGGATATCCGGCATTTATCACATGAACTTCATCCTGCCTTGCTGCAGGAGTCGGGCCTGCCCGCAGCCCTGTGCGCGTATTGCGAGGAGTTCAGCAGCGTACGCGGACTTTCGGTGTCGTGTGAGACTGACGAGAGTGTGAAGGAGTTGTCCCCGGGGGCCGCGCTGTGTATCTACCGCATCGCACAGGAAGCACTCGGCAATGCCGCCAAATATTCGGGAGCAAAGAAGGTGGAGGTTCGGCTTTCGCGGTCCGACGGCCGCGTTTTGCTTTCCGTATCCGATAATGGCGTCGGCTGCGCTCCCGACCAGATCGGGAAATCGGGAGGCCTGGGATTGATCAATATGCGAGAGCGCGTGCTCCAGCTAAACGGCACGTTTGACTTCGACAGTGAGCCGGGGCGCGGAACCAGAGTGAGAGTGGCGGTTCCTTTTCGAGCAGATTAGGGCCCTAGCTTCGCCCGCCCCGGGCGGACATCGCCGGTGGTCGAGCCCTCGGCAACTGACGCGCTCGGTGTCATTGTGACGATCGTACTGATTGACCTCATTGTGAGCGGCACTGCGGACATTTCTCGCCCTGGGCAGGCAACTCGGCTTTGGCGTCGCACTGCTGGAGGGCAAGATCATCCAGCAGGCGGTGGTGACTATTCTCAACCAGATATATGAGGTCGACTTCAACGGCTTTCTCTCGTGGCTCCGTCCCGGGCACGGCCCGGATCTGCGCGGGACGCGGCAAGGGTGGAGCATCCAAGGGAAGCAGGTGAACTGAGCTCAAGAAACAAATGAAGCAGGCCCTATGGCGTCTCGCCAACTCGATGCTTCCCGCCAGGCTGGAAGCCAAATTTACGCGAAGCCGGTTTTACGGCCAAGTGGTGGTTCGATCAAGAAACGTGCGCGATCAGGGCAGCTCAATGAGTGAGTTGCCCTTCCATAGCGGAATGGTTGGATCGACCTGATCCAACTGGATGATTTTGAGGAAACTTCAGGCCATTGGAATCGATTGCTCGCGGAAAGCGTTGGATATGACACTGCCAATCGCTTTATGTGCGCTGACGGGCTATACCGATGGTTTCACACCAGCGTATTGAAGCGCACGATGGACAATTATGGGCTGAGAACAATCCATACTATGGAGCCAAGTTAAGCGCCAAACTTCCCGTCGCAACGGTAAACCCGCAGAACAAAAGAACGAAAACCAGTCTACAGACTAGCTAATGATTCTGCTAGAGAGCATGACCTCCTACACTCCGCCTGCCGTTACATCTTTATGTAATATCCTCGTTCGACTCACATCACGATAGTTGAAGTAATACCAGACGGTGCTAATCGCTGTACTTGCTTGATTCCCACTGTGAACTTATAAATTCACGCTCTCGTCGTGAGAACTCTAGTATGCACTCCATTAACCAATACAGTTACAGGAGTGGGTTGAGGGGAACTAAGTTTCCAATGAGTCACCCGCTCGCCCTTCCAGGACATATCCACAACGATATTCCCTCTGGCCTTGACTCCTTTGACGCTACCTTCGGGCCATTTCGCGCAGGGAGCGGGAAGCAGTTGAATCACATCATTCTGTGATTGAACCAGCATTTCTATCATCGCTGCCGCGATGCCGTAATTCCCGTCGATCTGCATGGGAATGTGGTGAGTTGTGAACAAGTTGTCGAGCATGTTGTAGGTGATCAGCCCTTCCAACATTTCGTGAGCCTTCTCGCCATCCTGCAGACGCGCCCAGAGCATGCATCTCCAGGTCCATGACCAGGAACGACGGCTGTCTCCCGTGGTCTTCCTCATTAACAGGGATTTGCGTGCCGCCTCGGCCAACTCGGGTGTTTTCTCAACGCTAATCGCATTTCCCGGAAAGACGGCAAACAAGTGTGATGTGTGCCGATGGTCCGTTACGGGGTCGCGATCAATCATCCACTCCATCAAATTGCCCTCCTTGCCGATTTGCGGCGGCAGGAGGTGCTCCTGCTTTTGTTTCAGTTCCTCGACCCACTCCTGATCCACGTCCAGGATTTCAGCAGCCTTGATCGTGTTGAGGAACAACTCCGACACAATCTCCTGGTCCATGGCCACGCCATCCTCGCCACGAGGACCATGTTCCGGAGACCAGCCATTTGGGACGACCAGCGTCCCGGCTTTCACGCGCGCGAGCTCAGGATAGAGTGAGACATTTACTGGCTTATATTCGCTTTCGAAGCCCTTCCCGCCTTCCCCCAGAGTTTTCAGATGGGATGCCCAGTATTGAGACAACTCCTTCATCATCGGATACGCCTGATTGCGAAGATACGCGACATCCTGAGTGAAAGCGTAATGCTCCCACATATGCAACGCGTACCACGCTGATCCCGGCAGATTCATCTGCCAGCCGTTCCCGCCAAAAGGATTGTGCGACGTGTAAACAAGCCATCCACCAGATTGTGCCCCGTGCAGTTGTGAGCTATCGAGCTGACCAATCGCCTCGAGGTACTCCTGCGTCGCCAGACGATTTGGTTCACGGGTAGCCCATAGGTAGTCGATCATTGCCAAATGGCATTCGGAGAGGTTGCCCGGCTCGGGCAACCAATACACCATCTGAAAGTTGATGTTGCTGTGGTAGTCGTTCCCCCAGGGCGCGTCAATCGATCCGTTCCATATCCCCTGGAGGCCAGCAGGTAGGGTGCCGGGACGGGAAGTGGAAATCATCAGATAGCGACCGAAATTAAAGAGCGTCTCTTCCAACCCAGGATCATCGGGATCCGCTCGGTAGGCTTCCAGCCTGCGGGGCGTGGACATAGCGTTCCGTGAATCGCTCGACCGGCCCAGATCGAGCCGCACCCTGTCGAAAAGCGGCTGATAGTTGTTCAAATGGGTCTTAAGCAAATCATCGTATGACTTGCCTTTGATCTTGTTCAGCGTCTCGGAGACTTTGGTCTCGGGTTGTTCACCGCGCCAACCTTTACCGTAATCCAGCAGGTAATTTGTCTCGATCGCGATCACGATCGTCAAAGATTCCACCGACCGCAGAGCGATGTGGTTGGCTCCGCTGGTTTGTTCTCCCCCATGGCTGGCAACAATCGCTCGTGCGTGGCATCGGATTCCGTTGCCTAATTCGCCAGCGAGAATGAGCTCCTGTTGTCCCAGAGATATCGAATCAGCGTCATGTTGAGTCGCAAAACTGATTGTCGAGTCAAATTTCTTTCCATCATCTGCGCGGTAATGCAGAACCATGACCTGATCCGGGTGGCTGGAAAAGGCCACACTTTGGATAGTGACTCCATTCCGGACTCCTGAGGATCGAACAACGCCTTCATCCAGACAGATTTCGCGAATGAAGGAGCCCCTCTGCACTGGGGCGTTAAAATCGACGATCAGGTCGCCGACCGGTTGATATCCTCCAAAGCCGTTTTCGCCAACTTCTGGTCCATGCTCTCCGTCGTATTTCTTGTCGCCCTTGTTGTTGATTGTGCCGCCGTTTCGTCCGCCCGACCAGAAGGAGACTTCATTTAAGGCGTAGCGGTCACGTCCGCTCCCATTGAAGACGGAAGCAGCAATACGGCCATTGCCGATCGGATATTGCTCGGCTTCCCAGATACGGGCAGGATTCGGATATTTCCCCTTGGTTGCCGCATTCGTCTCTTCGTCCAGATAGTCCGTTCCTTCGCCTGTCTGCCAGCGTTTAATGATTGGGGAAGGATGGGGTACACGAGGCAACCGGGGAACCGGATCCCCCTCCCATACTCCGTCATACAAGTCGGAAGTGACGCCTGGCTGCTCCCTTTGATTTACAAATACCCGGGTAAATGCGGGTTGGTCAGACCACACCCGCATGGTGTTCCGCGAATCATTTGCTGTTGGAGAAAAGAAATCGAGCAGTGCCGGCTGAGCAAAATTGAGCACTTTTGCACTCGCACTA
Source organism: uncultured Acidobacteriaceae bacterium (assembly GCA_963724375.1). Classification (GTDB taxonomy): domain Bacteria; phylum Acidobacteriota; class Terriglobia; order Terriglobales; family Acidobacteriaceae; genus Silvibacterium. Next base: position 416,866 of record CAVRUM010000004.1, on the reverse strand, counting down.
TCCAATGATGCCCCAGCCAGCGCCATTCCGGAGGCTTTCAGAAAGCCGCGGCGCCCAGTTCGTGTCGAGCAGAGATTCTTCGTGCTCACCCTTTGTGGCCCTCCTATGAGCCGGGCAGGCTTTTGATGTGCGCGGTACAGTCCTTCGGGTAGCGACCATATACCGCATTGCAGCTAAGCCAGAGTATTGCCGCCATTTACTGAGAAGCGTTGGCCTGTGATGAATCCTGCGGAATCGCCGGCAAGGAACGCGACCATCTTGGCAACGTCCGATGCCTCGCCCATTCTCTTCATGGGCACTTGCTGTTTGTAGCTTTCGAGTTCATCAATCGTCGCATCAGCGTGTCTCTCGGTCGGGATCCATCCTGGCGCAACTAAATTCACTGTTATGCCATCGGGAGCAAGTTCCCGTGCCCAGGACCGAGTCAGTCCCAACTGTGCGCCCTTCGCCGCGACATAGTTAGCGAAGCGCGGATTCCCCAGTTCGAACACTTCGCTTCCGATCTGAATGATTCTTCCGAAGCCCTCGGCTTTCATGGCGGGTAACACCTGCTTAAGGAGAAGCAGAGGCGATTTCACAAAGAACTCCAATTGTTCCAGGTAGCACTGCCACGTCTGGTCTTCAATTCGGTAGAACGGTTGCGGCCCAGTTGCGTTAACGACGAGAATGTCGACCGCACCAAAGGCGTGAGACACTTCGGCCACCAATCGCGACACTTCCAACTCATCACGCACGTCTGCCTTGAAGATGCCCGCATGCCCGCCTCGCTTCTCGATGTGACTGCAGAGACGTTCTGCAGCCTGAACGCTGCTCCAGTAGTTGATCGCCACATTGGCGCCGCTTTCGGCCAGTTCCAAAGCGATCGCACTTCCTAGACCTCGTGATGCGCCTGTTACCAGTGCGGTGCGTCTCATGATCTCCGGTTACCTCGCTTTCACTTTGGCAATCCGATGGTTCGTGATCCCAGAGATTTGGGTGTGGTTGCGCGTGTGCCGGAAAGCGGTTCGAGCAGCGACTTATGAGCAACACGTTGTACCAGGTAATTCGCTCCGGGATGTCCTGTAAAAGTCAGTACGTCATCTGAACGGGCGGCCAACACGGTCGAAGAGTTACTAGCGTCGATGATCTTAACCATCTGGCCCGGCCAGGGGTTGCGAACATGCAGCGGTTCGGATGAGGCGACTTCGAAGCCGACACAGACGAGTTCACCATGTCGTACTCTTACGTCCACCTTATTTCCGTGCGGCAGATACACCGTTCCGTCTGCATCCCAATCCGGTGGCCACGCGGGCGCGATTCGAATCAGATCGTTGTAATCGTCCGCCAGAGCCTTCTGAACCGCATCTGTCAAAACGCCGACTTGTTCAACATAGGGCTCACTGCCGGTAGGGCTGGCGGGGTCTGAAGGAGAAAAGGCTGCAAGGCCGGAAGGATATACCTGATAGCGAGTGGTGAGTGCGAAAAGGCTCGAGGCAAATTCGTCTTTCAGGCCAAGACGCGCAGCCTGCACAGGATCGTAGCTCCAATCAGCTTCGTTCTTGTTGGGACGGTTCAGAAATGTTCGTACAGCTATTTTGTGCAGAGCTTCATCATCTCCGATGATCGCGTAAGGCCACGCCGGCTCTAATCCGAGATTCTCGACGTTGTGAATTTTCGCGTCAGGATTGTAGCTGGTGGTGATGATTGCGTCTACCGCATCCGCTCTATCTTTCAAGAGGGCAGTTGGAGATGACACAGTTGCGAACGGCAAAGGCATGAGTTTCGTGAGCGCGCCCTGCAATTCGATAACGAGTTCTGGATCAGTCTTCAATATCTTTGCAGCTTGGATCACATGCGGGAATAACGTCCGCATTGCAGAAAGATCGGTTATTGGATCATGAACATCCCATTGGTTCTCGTGAGCATTTGACGGGAATGTATGGAGCTTTCCATCTGGTCCGGTGGTCGCATAGGCCAGAAGAAAGCGCGCTGACTCCCGCATGAGCGGATAATTCCTCGTTAGAAATTCCAGATCATTGGTGTACTCGTACTGCTCCCAGATCCAAAGTGACACTTCGGCCCCGGTTGAGATTGTGCGTGCGTTGTAATACGGTGGGGAGTCTTCTCCACAGTTAATCGGGGCATTGGGAAGCCATGTTTCGTTTTCATAGCCGCGGCCATTGAAGCGCATGGTCTCAGGAACGCAGGCTCCCGGACGACCTCCCATATGCTGCCGGGTCCAACTCAAAATGTTGTCAAGATTTTCCTGATACAGACGGAAGTATGAGAAGTTCAGATCAGAGGCACCGGCTCCGAGATTGGCGCTCACCTGCATCCGCAGGTTCCATTGCCAGTATGCGGAAGGCCCCCACTTGTGGTCGTCGCGAGCGGAAGAGAACAGATCTCCAACGCCAGCCTGGGAGCCTGGAAAGCGATCACGGCTCTCAGCTGCAGCGGTGAACAGATAGATGGTCCGGAGATTTTCGAAGTATTCGGCTCTGTGATCGGGTGAGGATAGCTTGATCAAGCCGGCATGCTCCCAGAAGGCACTCCACCAGGCCCGATGTTGATCGATGCGAATCGACTCTGCACGCGCAAGCAAGCTTGATGCGGTGGCATCCGCATCGCCTCCACGCCATGACGGGGCAGCAACGAGGATCCGGAAAGATCCATCCGGGCGTGGCATGAATTTGAGCGTGACCGAGAGTGAGTCGCTTGAGGTGGCGCGTACATTTGCCGCCTCCGCTGTTACCGCCGCCAATGATCCAAATCGTTCATTGCTCGCGCCAGCCTCCTGACTGTCTAGCCAAGTTTCGGCAAGGGCGCCGATCGCCCCGCGCGAAATCACCAGCGGCTTGCGGGGGGACCATAGCCGCAGAACTGCTGTTTGCTCTTCTTTCGGGTCGGCCCCTTTCACATCCACAACAAACACGTCGAGAGCCTCATCAACGTAGGCAACGACCGTCATCCCCGCCCCGCTCTCCTCAAACTCGCCGGTGTAAAGATTGAGCCGACCCTTGTAGTCCCGCGCTTTCGCGAGCTTTAAGAGATCCGGAAGAACGATTTGGCCGGGGGACAGGCGTTTCGGAAAAGTATCACCCCGATTTAGTTGCGCCGTGAATCCGTCCTGGGACCACACCGCAACTCCCAGGCGCCCATTGCCCAGAGGCATGGCCTCCGCGGGCGCTTCGTTGGGCTTCAGCAGAATAATGTCGGACCGCTCAACCACGCCTTGCCGGTCGATAGAATAGAGCCCGCGTGCCCATGCATTAGCCGACCCAATCGGCGGTACGGCAGCAATTTGAGCAAGAAGAAGCAAAACGAGGAGGCCATTGCACCAGCTACAAAAGCGGGAAACAACGGGCCGATCTGACAGAGTATGGGCAGGAGCACTACGCGGCGAAACTGTCATGCAAAAGCTCCAAGAGGTTGTTCGAGCTTGGACGTCTCAATTCTTGGCGATCTCTACTGCGGGCCTGCAAATTTGATCGATGACGATAGACGCACCTTTTCACAGACGGTTTATGATAGGCGCAAGACTTAACGATTACTTTATCGTAGACGGAAACGGTGTCGTCAAATTATTGTGGTCGCGAGTTTGCGAGTTTTATCAGCAGGACCTGGCAACGAGGTTAAATTCAGCAGGTCCGTTTCACATGAGCCTGCGGCACAGCACCGTGGCTCACGGAACCGGCTTAAGATGATTCCGGGATGTCTCTGAATTCGGTGAGGAATGCGTACCTCTCGCGGCGCCTATTCCTGAAGACCGCGGGCGCGGCCGGAGCATTTTGGGCGTCCCGCCTGAGCGGTCTTCCGTTGTCAGTTCGGTCGGTGGCTTCGTCTTCTCCCTGTTTTCTTCACGCGGGATCTGGATACGCCCCTTTCGTCGAAAAATTTCTGCAGCAGATTCAACCTGGTTCCGACGACTTCGTCGCGGAGAAATATGCTGCTGAACTCGAAATCCGTCTGACGTCCTGGCAAGAGGCGTTTCGCACTTCCACGCGTGAGTTGTCGGCAATCCATGACCTCCTTTCCGATAACCTGGATGGCTCACTCCTCAATCGCGTCGACGTGAAGCCATACCGATCTGAGCCGCCGGTGCAGTCAGAGAAGGTCCTCTTTACGCCTGCAGAGCGAGTTAGCCGCGGCTTGTTTCTGGAGGCTTTGAAGGAATACCTGGCGTCATTCACGAAGATCGAGGTCGTCCAGCTTCGGATCAGTTTGATTGAGATCTTGAGCGCCGAGCCGGTCGCTCTCAGGACACAAATTCATTACGACCTCCTCGGCGAACTGGGTGCGAGTCAACGCGAAGAGCGGACGGGTGAGTGGGAATTGTCCTGGCGCAAGGATCCCAATGGACAATGGCGTGTCACGAATTGGTCCGCAAGCTCGGAGTTTCGCGCCCGCTTGACCGGCCCGGGGTTTTCCGACATCTCCATCGCGGCCTTCGGAAGCATCGATTCTTATCGAGCGCAGATGTGCAAAGGGATCGACTATTGGCGAACTGTATTGGATGGAGCCAGTCGTATCGACATATACGGCAACAATGGAATCTGCGCAGGGGATTTCGATGGCGACGGACATGACGATCTGTATGTCTGCCAGCCGGCCGGACTTCCTAATCGGCTCTATCGCAATCGCGGCGATGGCAGGTTCGAGGACGTGACTGAATCAGCGGGCGTTGGCCTGCTGGATGGAACATCGGCCGCGATCTTCGCTGATCTGACCAACAGCGGCCGTCAGGATTTGATCGTTGTGCGCAGCAGTGGTCCGCTGCTTTTCGTTAACCGGGGCGACGGTACGTTTCAGCTGAGACCTGACGCCTTTCACTTTGCCAGGCCGCCCCAGGGTACCTTTACCGGCATTGCGGTCGCGGACTACGATCGTGACGGCCTGCTCGACGTCTATTTCTGCACGTACAGTTTCTATCAAGGCTTGAGCGAATACGAGTTCCCCAAACCGTACTATGACGCGCAGAATGGGCCGCCCAATTTTCTCCTTAAGAATCGTGGCGATCATACTTTCGAAGACGTCACTATCCCATCCGGGCTGGATGTAAACAATAACCGCTTTAGCTTTGCATGCGGATGGAGTGATTACGATCACGACGGGTGGCCTGACCTGTATGTCGTGAATGATTTCGGCCGCAAGGTGCTCTACAAAAATAATCGGAACGGGACGTTTACCGACGTCAGCGCAGAGGCAGGCGTAGAGGATCCAGGGGAAGGCATGAGCATGACCTGGTTCGATTACGACAACGATGGTTATGACGACATGTATGTCGTGAACATGTGGGAAGCCGCGGGCAGGAGGGTCACCAGACAGCCTGAGTTCATGCCTCATGTGCCAGAGAAGATCCGGCGCGTGTTCTGGCAGGACGCCGCTGGCAATACATTGCTTCACAATGAGGGACCGAGCGGTAAGTTTCGCGATGTGACCGAAGAATCGGGCACGCAGGTTGGCGGATGGAATTGGGGCAGCGACACCTGGGATTTCGATCATGATGGATACGCCGATCTTTATGTCGCCAACGGCTTTATCTCAGGAGCAAAGAAAGACGACCTGTCGAGCTTCTACTGGAGGCAGGTCGCTGCCCGCTCGCTTGACTCAGGTGGTCAGTCAAAGGCCTACGCCGATGCGTGGAGCGCAATTAATGAATTCATTCGTTCCGACTATACCTGGAGCGGGTATCAGCGAAACAACTTTTACCTGAACAATCGAAACGCGACGTTCACCGAGGCTGCAGGTCTTCTCGGCCTGGATTGTATTGAAGACGGCCGCTCTTTTGTGTTGAGCGACATTGACGGCGACGGCAGGCTCGAAGTCATTCTGAAGAACCGAACCGCTCCGCAACTCAGAGCCTTTCACAACGGGCTGAGCCCGATCGGTGAAGCGATCGCCTTCTCCTTGCGAGGGACGAAGAGCAATCGTGACGCTGTTGGGGCGGTCGTCGAGGTAGTTACAGCGAAGGGTCGCCAGCGGAAGGCGCTGCGAGCCGGATCAGGTTTCCTGGCTCAGAATACGAAGCTGCTGCATTTTGGCTTGGGACAAAGCAAAAGCCCGGTACGAGCGATCATCGAATGGCCAAGTGGCGAACGGCAGGTCCTGGAGAATGTTCCGCCAGGACATCGAGTAGAGGTTCAGGAAGGAGTCACCGGTTTTCACGCCGCGCCCTTCCGCGCACCCCAGGATTGCCCCGCCCAGGACGCGCAACGTGCGATGGAAGAACCGGCGATAGCGAAGGCGACCTGGTTGCTCGAGCCGATTACGCCGCCAGCCTTCTCGCTGCCGGACCAGCACGATCTGAAGCACAGCCTGTTGGATGCGAAGGGGAGCGCGCAGTTACTGGTCTTTTGGACTGCTGGGTGCGATCAGAGCAGAGATTATCTGCTGGCCTTGAATCACCTCGTAGACGGGGAGCATGGCAACGTAAAGGTCCTGTCAGTACGGATCTCCGAGGAGAACGAGCAGGCTGCCACCTGGGTAGCAGATGTTCTTCCGCAGCTCGCATTCCCTGTTCTTGCGTCGGAAGAAAAGACAGGCCGCGTTTACAACATCTTCTATCGATATCTTTTTGATCGCCGCCAGTCGATCGAGTCCCCCACTTCATTTCTGATCGATAGCGATGGAAAGGTCGTTCGCATCTACACGGGGTATGCGGATCCAACGCAAATCCAGCAGGATGTCCGCTCCATACCTGCGACGCCCGAAGATCGTCTGCGGCGTGGCTTGCCTTTTCCAGGGAATTATTTCAGGGGCCAGCTGCATCACAACTACTTCACATATGGCGTCGCCTATCTGCAATACGAGTATTTTGACGAGGCACTTGCTGCCTTCGAGCAGTCAATCAGCAATGGCGAATCGAACGGCGCGGTTTATTACAACATCGGTCTCATTTATCTGAACAAGGGCGCATTCGACGATGCTCGAACGAATCTGGAGAAGGCAGTTGAATTGGATCCCGCCAACGCTGATGCATGGAACAATCTGGGTGTCGTATATGGCCAACAGGCGGACTACAGTCGAGCTCAAAGCGATTTCCAGAAGGCTCTCGATCTGCAACCGACCCACTTGCTTGCCATTCAGAATATGGTGAAGCTTTATCGCTATCAGGGTCGCGAGAAAGACGCTCAGACCCTTCTGGAAAGCGCGATTGCCAAAGATCCGGCGGAGGCTGAATTCCACCAGGGTCTGGGAATGCTGTTTGTTGAGACGAAGGAACTCGATCGGGCCAAATCTGAGTTTGAGATAGCCGCCCAACTTGAACCACGCAATGTTGAGATGCTAAACGGCCTCGGCGTGGTGCTCATGGAGATGGGCGAGTCGGATAAGGCAATGGGGCGCTTCGAAATGTGCCGACGCCTGGCGCCTGACTACGACAGGCCTTATCTGAACATGGCAGTGCTTTACCTCAATGCAGGTCGCGTCGACAAGGCTCATGATCTGCTGTCAGAATTCCTTGCCAGGCAGCCAAACAATCCGGAGATTCGCCAGGCACTGCAGGAAGTGGACAGTAAGAAATGAGGTCTGCGGCCACCAATTCACAAGAGCGCCGTCTGAGCGGCTGGCTCTTGGTGTTGTTGGTCTTCGCCGCTGTAGCCGCGCGCTCCCAGACAGGCACAACCACCGGACAAAGTGCTCCGTCAGCAAAAGAGCCTAAACAGCCGCCGGCTTTCAGTGCCGCGGGAGTTCAAGGGAGCACTGCGCCCAGCGGCTATTCAACAGGTATCGGTCGGGAGGACACTTCTGCAATCAGCAAAGGGATCGACGACCTCAATCATGAATTGCTTTCTGGCTTTGTTTCAGATTGGCATCTGGTGGATTGCAGCCGTGAACCTGAGTTAATCGAAGCAGCGAAGGCAGACCCGAAAGCTTACGAAGGCAACCATTCACTGGGTGTGTTTTATCTTGAACACGGCGAATTTTCGCGGAGCATCGAGTATCTCGAATCAGCACGGCGCGCTCAACCGGCAGACATCGATAATTCCCGCTCGCTGGCGCTTGCGCTTCTTGGGAATAAGAAAAATCTTGAAGCAATTCATCTGCTTCAAGACACAACAGTAAGCAGCGGCCACGATCCAACAACATTGCGCCTGCTCGCGCTCGCATACCATCTCTCGGGCGACGAAGGAAAGTCCCGGGAGACGTATCAGCGTGCAGTCGCAGCGGCTCCGGGTGACGTTAACAACGAATTCAGCTCTGGCATCGGCCTAATCATTGGTGGTGCGCCCGAGGAAGCCATTAACTTGTTTAATACAGCGATCGCCGCCCATCCCAATCAAGCGAGGCTGTGGCTGGGACTTGGAATTGCGCAGGACATTATGGGCCGAAAGCCAGGTGCAATTCAGTCGTTGCTGCAAGCTGTTGCGATCGATCCGGACTACACGCCTGCGTATTTTTTTCTGGCAGGTCTCGCCGACGGTTCACCCGAAAGCGCCACGGTAATCCGGAAACGGCTCACCGAATTTGTTGTGGCGCATCCGTCCAGTCCTGAAGCACATTATGATTACGCACTTGCGTTGTGGCGACAGAGCAGAATGGATCCGATCGCGGCATCCAACAACGAAATCGAATCACAGCTCAAGCTTGCTTTGACCAATGATCCGAAGATGGCTAAGGCCCACTATCTGCTCGGCGTGGTCTATGCCGATTCCAACGATCTATCGAGAGCTGAGAGTGAGCTGTCACTAGCCGTCAAGCTCGAATCCAATAACGCTGAAGCGCACTATCGTCTGGCGCAAGCCTATAAGCGAACCCACGATTCACAGCTTGCCGATGCGGAGATGCATCAATTCCTGGCCCTACACGGCACGGAGCTTGTTGACGAACAGATCCCGGAGCAAGAACTTCAGAGATCCGGTAGTGACGTTGTCGCAAACATGACGATTGCGATGCCGTGTAATAGACAACCGTAAGCACGGCAAGTAGTAGCATCGGCCAGGCCGATCTTCGGTTTGCGAGAAAATCCGGTCCTGAATAAACCCCGGCCCCACCCGATTGTGTCTTTGTCAAAAATCCCTTGACAATGCTTAATACGGAATGCTCCACTTTTTTCGTGGCGCAATAGTTATCGTTAACTGCATCGATTGTTAAGACAGCTTTGAATAGCGTGACAGACGGAATCAATGGTGTGACAGACGGGCCCAAAGTAGAGGGCGCCACGTTAACCCAATGCACCCGGCGACCATAGCGCCGCCCTGGAGAGTATTAATCCACGATCGGCCAATGAGCGGAAAATATCGCCGGGTCGGTTTGGAGTATCGACATTCGCAGATTGAGTGCCGCAAATGAACCGTCGCAGTAACACTTAGGAGGATCAGACGATGCGCAAAGAATCATCCAAAACTACAGGTTCACAGGTTGGCAAGCTCGGCACAATTACAGGCTGGCGGCTTCGAAAACTCGTTATCTTCTCGATAACTTTGACTGCCGCCATTTTGGCCACACACCTCAGCGCCTTCGGCCAAATCAATACGGCGACTTTGTCGGGCAGCGTAAAGGATTCAGCCGGGGCCGCGATTCCCGGCGCAACAGTTGTCGTGCTGCAGGCTGCCACGGGAATTTCGCGCAAGGCCGCTACCAATGAATCCGGCTTTTTCAACGTGCCGCTGCTGCAGCCCGGGGACTACAACGTGAGTGTCTCAATGGCGGGCTTCAAGACCGACACCGAAAAGATTCAGCTGCACGTAAATCAGTCGGCAAATCTCGATTTCTCTCTGGCTGTTGGTTCAGTGCAGCAGACGGTCAACGTGACTAGCGCGACACCGGATTTGCAAACGCAGACGTCAGGACTCGGAACTGTCATTGGGACGAGCGAAACTGAGGACCTCCCCTTGAACGGGCGTCAGTTCATTCAGTTGTTGAATCTTGCGCCAGGAACCGTTCCGGTCAGTGTGTCGCAGACTGCCGTACCACAGCTCGGATCCGCAGGGTCGAACGTGACACCTGCGATCAACGGTGGAAGCGGACGCAGCAATCTTTTCTTCGTCGATGGCCTCTATGCGACGGACCCGTTCTTTACCTCCCTCTCGATCAGTCCCGCGGTCGATGCAATTCGTGAATTTCAGGAACAGACGCACACAGATGAGGCTCAGTTCGGAGGCTCGATCGGTGCAACTGTCAATCTTGCAACGAAAGGTGGAACCAACCAGTTCCACGGGAGCGCGTACGAATTCTTCAGAAACCAGGACATCGCAGCCGCCTCATATTTTGCGCCTGTAAAGGGCGCCTACGAGCAGAACCAGTTTGGCGGATCTTTAGGCGGACCTATCATCAAGAACAAACTCTTCTTCTTTGGGTATTACGACGGGTACCGGCAGACACAGGCGGCAAATAACTTTTCCATTTTGCCGACCACAGCAGAATTAGGCGGCGATTTCAGCGCTCTCTTGCCGGGCACTGTGATCTACGATCCGGCAACCTACAATCCGGCTACAGGACAGTCACAGCCCTTCCCAGGAAACATCATCCCGACAGATCGCCTTAATCAGGGCATCCTAGCGGTCTTGAAGGCTTATGTTCCAACGCCTACGTCGAACGTGCCCAATGCGAATAATTTTGTGAACACCGCGAGCAGCACAAACAATCAGGACCAATACAGTGTGCGCGTGGACTACAGCATCGGGCAGAAGGATTCGATGTGGGCGCGGTGGTCCGTGAGTGAAAACACCAACGTGGGCCCCGGACAGCTCCCGGTCAACCCGTTCGTTACAGGATTCAACGGAAATAATTCGGGCGGTTCGTGGGTGCATACGTTCTCGCCGACTCTGGTCATGCAGATTACGGCCGGATATAACTCCATTGACCATCCACAGCAGTACCTCCAGCCCGATGCCTTGTCAGTTTTCCAGGCGGGTGGCTTCAGTGCAGGGTTTACTCCCAACCCAGGCGGCATCCTGGTCCCCAAAACTCCGGGAATTCATCCGAGCGGATTCTTTGACCTGAATGGAGGCTGGGGACCAATCGGACCGCAGCGCCTGTACCAGATCTCCGGCTCAGTAGATAAGCAGATCGGGAAACATGCTCTTTCTTTCGGGGCTGCCTTCTACCACACCTGGATGTACACGAACTGGGCGGAAAATGACGTCTACTTTAATCAACAGGCGACGTGGAACCCTTGCGGCAGCACAAGTGGAGGTACGTGCGTCGGAGTGGGAGGCAATTCGCTTGCGAGTATGCTGATCGGGCTTCCTGATTCTGCAGGGCGCCAATTGGGTAATTCCGGTGTGAACCTTTACTCGGATGTGAGCGATATCTTTGCCCAGGACACATGGAAGATTACTCCGAAGCTCACAATGAATTACGGGCTCCGATGGGATTACACAACGCCGATTGGCGAAACCAATAATCTTCTGGCCGGGTTCGATATCCACACCGGGCTTTGGTACATTCCCAAAAATGATGCGAACAAGCCTACTGGCCCTTTGCCAGCCGGCGTAATTATCTCCCCCAGAAATACAATCACGACACCTGACTACAGTAATTTTGGTCCGCGGCTCGGCTTCACGTACCAAGCGACACCCACAACCGTGGTGGGCGCCGGCGCTGGTCTTACTTACGATAGCTGGTCAGGTGCCCTCCAGGCCGCTCAAAATGCTCGCGGTGCGTGGCCTTCCGGGTCTTCGCAAAACCCGGCGAACCTGAATATCGCAGGCGTTACACCGGGAGCTACGGCGCAAAATCCGTTCGGGAATACCTTACCGGTCATTCCGTCTACACCATTCCCGAGCGGGGGCGGATTCCTTGATACCCAATGGAAGAACGCCTATTCCTGGCAGTGGAACCTGCAGGTGCAGCAGCAACTCGGGAACGCGGGTGTTATGAAACTCGGATATGTTGGTTCGTCCACGAGCCGTGCTCCCATCCAGGTCCCCTCAAACGTTTCGACCGTTCTCGGTCCAACCCAGACCCTTCCATTTCCCCAAATGCAGTATGGATTCACCGAGATCAGAAGCATTGGTCACATGAGCTACAACGCCTTTCAGGCTTCGTATACAAAGCAATACGGGTCTGGTTTTGCGATCAGAAGCGCGTTCACCTGGTCGAAGAATATCAACGTGGGGTGCGCAGACTATTGGGAAGGCTGCAATATTCAGGATCCCTATAACATGCGATCCAATCGGAGTGTCGACGATGTCGACGTGCCATTGGTATTTACCTTCTCCGCTCTTTACCAGTTACCGTTTGGAGCCGGCAAACCGTTTGCAAACACGGGAGCGAAAGCAAAGATATTCGGCGGATTTCAGGTCAATGGAATCGTCAGTTCAAGAAGTGGCCAGCCGTTCACTCCGACCATCAACTTCGACAACGCTAACTCGAATGGCGCGTCCAACCGTCCCAACGTATCCGGTTCAACGCTTGGGCCAAAAACGCTCAACGAGTACTTCAACACCGCCGCATTTTCAGTGCCTGCGCCTTATACGTATGGGAATGCAGGCCGCAACATGCTTCGTGGTCCCGGGTACAACGATTTCGATTTCTCGCTATTCCGGGATTTCGCAATCCACGAGCGTTATACGATCCAGCTTAGAGCGGAGTCTTACAACTTCTTAAACCATCCAAACTTCGCAAATCCGGACGGTGTCTTCGAGGATGCAAACTTCGGAAAGATAACTGCAATCAACGGAAGCAGCTCTCCCAGAGAGTTTCAATTCGCTGGAAGATTTCAATTCTGACGAGGAAGCGGATGGGTAGCCTCAAGCCCATCCGCCGACCATGCAGCGACGAGAGTCGGTCCCAGCGATGCCGAAGTTCCCGCTCAGAGGAAAAAGGCTCATAATTGTCTGCGCGGCGTCGTGGTGTGGTCTTTGCACACTTGCCCGTACTCAGACGGTCCAACCCAGTTCCATCTACTCCGGGCCCCCGCCCGAGAAACCCGTTTCAATTCTGGAGTTCGTGCCGCCTGATCAGCGTGTCGTGCCTATGGCGTTGCAGGAGCGCATTCGCCTAAACGCTGTACCCAGGCGCGGCATGTGCAGCACTGCTCATGCCAAGACGCCAGACGATGCGCTCCTTTCAGGCAATGGAAAGATGTGGGTGGAGATCTTCGGGGATCCTTTCTCCGAGCAGATCGTTTTTCACCAGGTGAAGCTTCTTCAGCCCTGGCAAGATCGTCCGTTACAAGCTCCGCAGATTGCTTCGGTGCTGCCTGAAGTTCGAAAGCTCATACTCGCCGGCGAGTACAGGCAAGCGCTGGAGCTTTCTCTTGATGCGGCAGAGAAGACGGATACCAAGCCCGGCACGGATAACCTGAGAGACCATCCGGCGTTCGACATGCGGATCATCGATCCAAATCCGCACTTCGTCTCCGACTACCTGCGAACAACGGATTTCGAAAGCGGAGAGGTCAAAGTCACGTGGCGTGACAATCAGGGCTTGTGGGTGCGGCGGACTTTTGTCTCCCGACCGGACAACGCGGTGGTTCAACTACTCACAGCACCGGATCACGGAGTGATTAACGGCACGCTGCAACCGGATACCTCGATAGTCCTGCCGGGACGGCGAACGAATGGGGCGATTACGCGCATCACGGAGAGAGCGGCCCAACCCGGAACGCTCCACGAGCCGGGCGCTGACCAGGTCCGATTTCTTCGCGCCTTCGACGCGCATCATCTCGTTCTGCAGGGCTACTATTCCACGGCTCAAGGCCATCCCGGTTATGCGAGTGTCACGCGAGTCATCGCCGCCGGGGGGACAGTCAGCGCTGGCAAAGATGAGCTGAACCTGCATGGGGTCCGCTCGCTCACGCTGATTACGCGAATTGAGACCTGGCCTGAAATGGAGCAGAAGGATGTAGACACACTCGAAAAGGCCGTAGACCAAATCACACCGGATTACGAAACCTTATTGGAAAGACATGCTCCAGGACAGGCGAGCGTAATCGATCGAGCTTCCGTGGACTTCGGAGGATCCTCGCTCCACTCCATGAGCGGCGAGGAGATGCTCATCGACCAAAGGACCAGACAGGGATACAATCCCGCCCTGCTCGAAGACATGTTTGACATGGGCAGATATTGGCTATACCTGCGTAGTGGTGACTATCCTCCCATGTGGGGACACATCAACATCAACGTGAACCTGCAGATATCGAGTGCCGTGATGGGCAATCTGCCGGAGGCGATCACGTCCTACACGCACTGGCTGGAAGGATTGATGCCTGACGCGAAGGTGAACGCCGCGAATATCTTCGGAGCGAAAGGTGCTCTCTTCGGAATTCATCCCACGGTCGAAGGCGATCCCCTGACCCACTTTGCTTACACGTGGCCGCACCAGTACTGGATTTCCGGTGGGGGATGGATGTACAGCCCGCTCTGGGACTACTATCTGGCAACTGGCGACCGCCAATTTCTTCAGGAACATATTCTGCCAGGCTTGAAAGAACTGGTGCTTTTCTACGAGAGCTACCTCACGATCGAAGATAAGACCGGGCACTACATCTTTGTGCCGTCTTACTCGCCGGAGAATTGGCCCAGCAACACGCAGAACTCTCCGGTTGTCATCAACGCGGCTATGGACATCGCGGTCTGCCGTGAAGTGTTTACTCACCTGATCGCGGCGTCTGAGATTCTCGGGGTGGAAAGCGAAAACATCCCGCACTGGAAAGCGATTCTCGCGAAGTTGCCCCCTTATCTTCTGGATTCAGATGGCGCGCTCAAGGAGTGGGAGTGGCCAAGCATACAGGAGGCGCTCGACCACAGGCATGTCTCTCACCTCTACGGAGTTTGGCCTTCCGATGAAATCACTCCGGACGGCACACCGGAGCTGGCAAGAGCGGCATGGCTCGCCGCCAGAAAGCGCGGCCAGGGAAACGCGTCCGCGCATGGCCTGCTCCATCGGTCACTGGCAGCCGCAAGATTGAAGGATCCCTATCTCGTCAACTTCGATTTGAAACAATTGCTCGAGCAGGGCTACGTGAATCCCAGCCTCACGACTATGCACAATCCGTATGCGCTTCCCTCTCCTGATCCTCAGGGGGGAATTCCAACGCTGATTATGGAAATGCTGGTTTACTCACGGCCCGGGGTGATCGGCCTGCTTCCAGCAATGCCGGATTCACTTACGACGGGGAGTATCAAGGGCATCCTTGCGCGGACTCAGGCAACCGTCGACGAATTAACCTGGAACCTGGAAACTGGCAGAATAGACCTGACACTCACTTCGAGGATTGATCAGACGCTTAGGCTTTTTGTCAGAAGGGGAATCGAGCATATAGATACAGCGGATGGCGTGTTAGCGGCGCCCGTGGCCGCGGGAGCGGAGGAGTGCGTGATTCACCTTCAGGCGTTTCATCCCACGACTCTGCATTTCTCCATCGGGAGAGCAGAACCTTCCGCGTGGATCAGGAGGGGCGGCCAATAGAAGCCGTCGGCGGGCCATGAAGTTTGCTTCACTTCTGCGTGTGGCTTGCGTGTTGCCATTCGGCTGTCTTTGCGCGGGCCTTGGCCATTCGCAGCAATCCCCACCTCCAGACAATGCTCCGGCCCTCGCCGCCAATGGAGCGAAGGTTGATACCCAACGAGCGTTTTCGCAGGCGCTTCGTGACTACGAAGGAGCCCTCCAGTCCCATCCTCAAGATGCGCAGCTAAGCCTGCGCGTCGGCTTGCTACGAGGACAGGCGGGAGACTTCGCAGGCGCGGTGAAGGCATTTAAACACGCGCTCGAAATACAGCCGACCTTTGCCGAAGCACACTACAATCTCGGCTTGGCGCTGCTTGCCGATTCCGGAAACATGCCGGCGTGGAAAGAGGCTCTTGCACAGTTCCGGACAGCGTTGGCGGAACAGCCAAAGTATTTTCAGGCTCAGCGGATGGTCGGAGTAGCGCTCCTGGAGTCCGGGGACGCGAACGAGGCTATTCCAGAGCTGAGGGCTGCACTAAGCCTGGAGCCAACCTCCGCGGAGGTTCATTTTGAGCTGGGGCGCGCGCTCGAGGCTGCCGGCAATTCTTCCGAGGCCTACTCTGAATACCTAGCAGCCCTGAAGGAAAGAGTTCCCTATCCAGAAGCCGACAACGCCCTTGGGCTGCTGCTTCTGGCAAGACAGGAGAATGAGGCCGCGGCCGAACACTTTAACGCGGCCTTGGCAGCCAGACCTGATTTTGAAAGCGCGCACTACGGCCTGGCAAAAGCGCTGAAGGCTGAAGGCAAGGCTCACGAATCACAGGTGGAACTCAAACAGGCGAGCATGCTGCTGCAGAGGCAGTCCGACGCCGTCATGTCATCGCATCTGAGTAACGAGAGCCTGGACCGCGCAAAACATGGCGATATCCAGGCAGGAATTCAGCTAGCCAAAAAGGCGATCTGGCTGGACCCGACAAATGCCATCGCAAACTTCAACCTGGGTCTGCTACTGGCTGATGCCGGCAGCCTGGAAGCCTCGATCCATCAGCTTCGCAAGGCAATTTCTCTTGCTCCGTTCAGAACCGCCTTCTATCTCGACTTAGCAAGAGTGCAGGAGAAGGCAAATGATCGAACCAGCGCCATCGAGACAATTCACAAGGCGAGGCAAGTAGATCCTTCCGATCCTGCGGCTGCTGCAGCCTTAAGAAGACTTGAGGCAGCTGGCCCATCGACGCCGCAGCACCAATCAACCACGGATGCGGACCCATTTGCTTTTGGCGCTCCTTCCGATACGGCAGATGGGCACTTTGCCTTTGCCACCCAGTTAACCAAACAGGGCGACTTTATCGGGGCAATCGGAGAAATGCGGTGCGCGCTAATGATCGAGCCTGGCCGCAGTGATATCCGCTCCAGTCTTGCCGTAGCGGAAACCCAGATCGGGCAGTATGACCGCGCTGAGCTTGAACTCAGAACGGTCCTGCGACTCTCGCCGGACTCAGTATCAGCTCATCTTGCTTTAGGGTCGCTGCTTTTTCAGGCAAACGACCTCGCAAGTGCCGCAGCCGAGTTTCACGAGGTCTTACGACTGCAGCCAGATAATCAGCAGGCTTTGAAATTATTGCGACAGTGCCAGCCGGGCGGGGATCGCTAGACGTGCGGCTTGCTGCCGGATTTCTCACTCTTTACTTGCCGCTTCAGGGCAACATTCAAACTCAGGCGAGACCGACGATTTTGAACCCCCAGGCGTAGTCGGAAGGACGATTCGCAGGTTCCTGAAGTTGGTCCGGAATCGTAACGACCAGGCCACGGGTTGGATCTCTACGATACTCAAGCTTCTTTGAAAACCCGAGCATTTCTACAGAATCAATCTGTTTCGATTCGAGCGATGTGATTTCCAGGGTCTTACCCGGCCAATTCAAGGCAAAACAGTAGAGACTCCGACTGTCTTTGCTTCGCGTGAAACGGAGATTATCTCCTTCGCTCCAGAGCGAACCCGATCGTGGACGGGTTGCATAGATGCCCTCTCCGTTGATGCTCAGCCATTTGCCGGTCTCTTTCAACTGAGCAACTGCTGTGGGATGAAATGTCCCTAGAGCATTTGGTCCAACGCCGACCATGAAGTTACCGCCTTTTGCCGTGGCGTCAACCAGATTGTCAATGATCCACTTTGCTCCTTTGTATTTTGTTGGATCGCCCTCATAAGAAAAGGATGATCCCAGAGGATAAATGACAAACCATGGCATCCTGGTGCTTTCTTTCGAAGCGGGAACAAATCCCTCCGGCGTGTAGTAATCGCCATAATTTCCGATTCCCCTCGCTCGCAACATCACGTCGGGCTGGAGACTTCGCAACTTCAAAATCGTCTCTCGCATTTGCGGCCAAACCGCCGGTCCCCAAAAGATGTCCAGGCACATCATGTCAATGGACCCATATCGGGTGAGCAATTCGGTGAGCTGAGCTCTGTGTCGCTCGACCATGCGATTCACTTGCTCCGGCGTTGGATCAGGCACGATGACAAGGCGACCATCCAGTCGTTTCTTCATACCAGCCCAGAATTCGTCCACGGTCCCACCAGATGAGGGCAAACCCCAAAGTTTCGGTGAGGACGGAACCTGCAGAGGATGCCATCCATACGGCCGGAAATCGGCGTCGTACCAATCTGAGTGCGAAAAATAAAGATCAATTTTGATGTTGTGTTTGTGTGCGGCGGTCGTGAGTTCTTTAACTACGTCCCTGCGAAAGGGGGTTTCCATAATGCTGTAGGCGAGATCGCAATCCTCGATTTTTGGCCCTCCAGGCGCTGTCCAGTCAGCCCGGTTCCTTACTCTGGTACCGGTATCAAACATGGAGAAGCCCTCGTGATGCTTCGAGGTGAATGCGAACATCTTGAGTCCCGCATCCCGGCAGAGACTCATCCACGCGTCAGCATCGAATTCGTGAGGGTTCCAGGTCTTGTACGCGTTGTTGTACTTCTGGCGATCCTCGAACGACATCGTCAGGAACGGCCACGATTCACCTTTCCGTCCAAAGATGGAGTAAATACCCCAGTGAATCCTCAATCCGAACTTTAAATCGTTGAAAGCCTCTACCGCCTTTTCAGAGGCCCAGTGGTACTGGTGAACCGGAGTCTCTTCTATGTAACTTTTGGAACGCTGATAGTCGAGGTCGCTCGCGGGCAATCGATGCTCGAGTGGCGGCTCAGCTTTCTGAGTCCAACTTGCCGTTGGCACAGCCGCGCTCCCAGCGGCCATCGCGGCAGTTGAGAGAAATCTCCTTCGATTCATACTTGCCTCATTCGTTGTCGTTCTCGAAGATGCATTGCGCTCTTACCCAGTCAAGCGAGACTGGAATAGAAGCAGATCACGATGAACTACGCGCCACGAGGACCCTAGAATATAGATTTAGTGATTGAAGGCGCGAGCTAAACCCGCGCTACGATTTGATCTCATGCCATCGTCACTTTGAGAGCGGCAGCATAGTCCACATCAGGTCGATATTGCTTCGGAAGTTCGACACGAAGGCCATCGGACTGTTGCTTCCAGTTCACCTTAGCGCCGGTCCCAAGAAGTTCGACCCGGGTTACCTTGCCCGGCTGAGTCGAGGATGAGGTCCCCAGAGACTGCACAATGATAGGCTCTATCGGCCAGCCCAACACCAGCGCATAGACGACACTGCTCGCTTTATTGCGTGTGAAGCGTATATCCTTCGCGCCCAGTTTGCTGACGCTATTCCCTTGGAAAGATCCGGCCTTCACCATGTTGGGCCCTTCGCCATAGATCTTCCATGGACGAGTCTCATAGATTGCCTCACCATTCACCTGCATCCATGCGGTCACGCCGTCAAGCACGGTGATTTCTTTACTATCGATGGTGCCGTCCGGCTTGCCGGGAACATTGAGAATGAAGGTGCCGTTCTTGCTGACGGTATCGATCATCCAGTGAATGACATCGCGCGGAGGCAGATATCCGCCGTATTCACCGGGCTTATCGTAAAGGGCGCGATTGTAGTGCCAGTCGCCAATGCAGGTTTCCGATTGCCAGGGATACTTCATAATCCCACTGGTCAGGCCGCGCTCGTAGTCGGCAACCACGCTTTTGGCCAGATGGTCGGGAACCTCCTTGATGTTCAGTACGGCTTCCATCTTGCCGCCGTGGGTCTTCAGGTTGTTGTTATAAAAGTACGCGCCGAGATTCATTCCGCCCCACCCCAGCGGCAGTAACGAGTTATCAAAATAGAGAAGATCGGGGTTGTGCTGATCGATCAGGTCGCGGGTCCGGTCATAGAAGTTTTTAACGTAGGAAATGTCAGGAAGTGCATCGTACGGGTGCTTTACGCCATAGAGACGTTGCGGGTCGAGCCCCTGCCACCACTGGTCCTTGCCCTCGGTTTGAATGAGATCTCCATCATAGGGAATCCCCGCCAGCGGACCTGATTTATCTGTGCTATGAGATGGCTGGAACCACCACCAATTGCGCGCCTGATGTACGGTAACGCCGAATCGAAGTCCCTGCTTGCGGGCCGCCGCCGCCCAGGTACCGACGACATCCCGATGCGGTCCAATTGCGACGGAGTTCCATGGCTGATGCCTCGAGTCCCAGGTATCAAAGCCATCGTGATGATTGGCAAGCGCAATAAAAATCCTTGCGCCGGCCTTCTTGTAGCGCGCGATCAGTTCGTCGGGTTCCCAGTTCAGGAGGGTCCATTGTGGGCACAGGTCCTTGTATCCAAATCGCGACTGCGGCCCGTAGTGTTCCAGGTGATACTTGTACTGCGGCTTTCCCTCCAGATACATACTGCGGGCGTACCAGTCGCTGTCCTCAGGCACGCACTGTGGGCTCCAGTGCGCCCAGATGCCGAACTTCGCATCCTGGTACCAATCCGGCGCCTCGTACTGCGATAGCGATTCCCAGCTAGGCTTATATGGACCTTCTCCCGAGAGATCAGGGATCGGAGACTCCAACGGCACGCCATCCCAGGAGTCGCCAGAGATAGGAAGTTTAGGGGGTTTGCCCCATTCAGTCGGCTTCCACGTCGTCTTGTTCAGCTTTGATTCGACAATTTTGTCGCCGCTCACCTCATAGAAAACTCTTTCATCCGGCGGCAATGCGCAGAACTGCGCGTAGTCTTGCGTGTACCGATTGAATCCATCCGGTGAGCTCGATTGATTATCCCGGCCCCCTTCTCCAAAAGCAGGAAAGGCTCTCGATGCAGCTGCAATCGTCACAAATTTGCAGAAATCCCGTCGTTGCACTTCCCAGCTCCTCTAAATTCTCTGAAATTGATGGACTTCCCGCTGGATGGCGATCATAAGCAATCGGAAATAAGGATGTCAACGATACAGTTATCGATGACTAATGATTGCCGTCAGGGTGCTTAATCATGGTTCTCCGGTTTCCCTGATGGCCATACGATGTTTGCGGCCGGCGCCAATATGGCTTTGACCTGGCTTACCAATTCAGGATCTGCAGGTGTGCGAATGGCACGGAGATTTCGGTGTACCTGTTCGGTTGTCGACATGCCAACCAAAGTGCTTGTCACGCGCGGATAATCGAAGCAAAAGCGAAGCGCAAGATCCGGCAGGTCGACATTTTGTTTCCGGCAGAAATCAAGCGCCTCCCTAACCGCCAACCGCACCTCTGGAGGAGCCGGGTGCCAATCAGGCGCTCCCCCTTCATTAAGCATGCCCATATGCAGCGGAGCCGCGTTGATGAGCCCGATCCCGAGCCTCTCTGCAAACGGCGTTAGCGCGGTGTCCATATCATCGATCAGAAGGTTGTAGCGACAATAGCTGAGAATGCTGTCTACCGGGATCTGCTCGGCAATGTTCATGAGCACCTTGAGCGGATACCCACTAATGCCGATGTAGCGCGTCTTGCCTTCTTCCTGAAGACGCCGCATGACCGGAATCGTGTCAGCGACGATCTGTTCCACATTGCCAAACTCCACATCATGGGCTAGCAACAGATCCACGTGGTCGGTGCGGAGACGATTCAGCGATTCCTCTACGCCGAGGCGAACCCGCTTTCCTGAGAAATCGAATTGATTGAGTCCGTACCGGCCACACTTTGTCGACAGAACGACCTTGTCGCGCCTGCCTGTGAGCGCCTGCCCCAGTCGCTCCTCCGCCAGGGTCAGTCCGTAGTACGGTGAGACGTCAAAGAAGTTGATCCCCTCACCGATGGCGAGGTGCACCGCCCGTATGCCTTCGACGGCATCACTGGGGCCAAACACGCCGCCAAGTGGCGAAGCGCCAAATCCTATGACGGAGATATTCAAATCCGTCTGGCCCAGTCTGCGATACTGCATGAAAGCACGACGCTCACCTGCTAGGGGAGGCAGTATGGGTTCCGACATTGGCCCTCCGCAAGAGATTTCTGGCTGGCCTCAACACCTGTGCCGCCACTATAGCCTCGGATAACGCTAAAGTAAACAGTTTCTAACGAATGACTGTAACGGATACTTTAACCATTTCGTTGGATTCCATTTGGCAGAAATCGCCTGTATATTTCCCCCTATGGCTGTCCGCCTGAAAGACATAGCGGGAGATCTGGGGCTGTCGGTCGTAACCATCTCAAAGGTTCTCCGAAACCATCCTGATATCGCGGAAGAAACGCGGGAACGCGTGCTCAAACGCATAAAGGAGGTCGACTATCAGCCAAACATCACAGCCCGAAGCCTGGTTACCGGGCGCAGCTACTTGATCGGCCTCGTTGTCCCCGATCTGCTCCATTCATTTTTTGCTGAATTGGCGAAGGCACTTTCAGCAGCCATTGGAAAGCACGGTTACTCCACGATCATTTCCTCCTCTGAGGAAGACCCGGAGCTTGAAGCGAGGGAGATTCAGCACCTCACTGGCAGGCGGCTGGACGCGCTGGTGATCGCGTCTTCCGGTACCGACATCCAACCCTTTCTTCGTCTGGAACGGCACGGAGTGCCGTATGTCCTTATCGATCGTGAACTGCCCGGACTTTCTGCGAATTTTGTCGGGATTAACGATGAGGCCGCTGGCCGCATTGCAACCGAACATTTAATAGACCAGGGATGCAGAACCATCGCCCATATTCGGGGCAGAGATAATAGCACCGGCACCCACCGCTTCGAGGGGTATAAGCACGCACTTCAGTTGAGAGGCGTGCCCTTCTCGGAGTCGCTGGTAGTGAGCCGATCGCAGGTCGACGTAAACAGCGACAGAATGGGCGCAGAAGCCATGCGGCTTCTCCTTAAGCAGCGGCCAATCCCGGATGGTGTTTTCGCTTACAACGACCCGCTCGCAATTGGTGCAATTGCGGCAATTCTTGAGGCAGGCCTTCGAATTCCTGAGGACATCGCGGTGATCGGATGCGGAAATCTTCACTTCAATTCGGCCTTGCGCATTCCTCTCTCCAGCGTGGATCAGAATAGTCACGCGATAGGACAACGGACAGCCGAGATTCTTCTTGGAATACTTGAATCGAAAACCCGTCCACAGCCAAAAAGCATCATTCTCGAGCCATCGCTGGCGATACGGGCATCGAGCCTGAGAAAGTCGACGCAAATCAGTTCTCGACGGCGTTCTAAAGCAGCATCGTCTGCGGCGAACTCGAGAGATCAGAAAATCAACTAAGGTAGACCGGTACCCCAAATCAAAATTCAATAACTCAGGAATGCGGATCAGGCGTCCTCTGCATGTTTCTTCTGCGCCGCGATCCTCGCCGCCAGCAGCGTCTTCTCCCGTTCGAGCTTCGCCCTCGGCGTTGCGCTCAGCCCCTTGCCGGCCCGATGAATAAAATACGTCAGCATACGCATGCCTG
Organism: uncultured Acidobacteriaceae bacterium; assembly: GCA_963724375.1. Taxonomy (GTDB): domain Bacteria; phylum Acidobacteriota; class Terriglobia; order Terriglobales; family Acidobacteriaceae; genus Silvibacterium. The sequence goes on along the minus strand of CAVRUM010000004.1, from coordinate 393,761 downwards.
AACGGGTCCCTCGAGAGATGCCGGCCCGGAAGGACCGCGCACTTTGCACTTCAGTGGCAACAGGCCTTCGACTGAACCGGCAGCGACGGCGGCACGTCGTTCGCCGGGTTTTCATCGAAGAACCCATTGGGTTTCAGTAGGAAGCCGATGTACGCCGTTGGCATGACAGGGTAGTCCTCGGGCCGCGGAATGTGCGTGTGCCCGAAGGTATACCAGAAGACCACGTTTCAGGACCCTCAAAATTTTGAATACCCCCGGGGGGCATAAGCATCTAGAATTTAAAAGAACAAAAGACGCCAGGGCGAAAAAGGAGAAAAAATGCCGGCTGAGCTTGAGCTTTCGATTGAGGGGATGCACTGCGATGGCTGTGTCCGCAGGGTGACGAACGCGCTCGCGGGAGTGAAGGGGGTTCAAGTCGACTCCGTAAAAGTTGGTTCGGCGAGAGTAGAGTTCGATCCCGTGGCAGCCACTTCCGATGAGATTGTCGCGGCTGTAGTTCGGATCGGGTTCAAAGCGCAGGTCGAGCGCTGAGGAGAAACACCATGTCTGGTTCTGCAATTCCGGCAGAGGCAAAGGGTGAACGGATCGCCGCCTCGGAGACTCTTGAGCGGATCACAATTCCGGTCACCGGAATGACCTGCGCAGCGTGCCAGTCTTTTGTGCAGCGGACGCTGACCGAGGAGGCCGGGGTCCGCGATGCGACCGTCAACCTGATGCTGAACAATGCCACCGTGACGTTCGATCCGCAGGTAGCGTCTCCGACGGGGCTGGTCGAGAAAATCCGCAGTACAGGCTACGGCGCCGAGATGCCCGCCGCGGATACGTCAGTACTCGAAGAACAGGAAAAGCATGACGAGGAGCAGTTGCGCGAGTTCGGGGCACTGCGGACGAAGGCGATCTTCAGCGTGATTGCGGGCGCGGCAGCAATGGTGCTCTCGATGCCGCTGATGAGCGGGAATGCCGCAGGCGGCCTGGAGCGGATGAAAGACCCGTTCATGAGTTGGTCGATGCGGGTGCTCGATCCGGCGCTGCGCAGTTTGATGCCCTGGCTCTACGCGCTCGACCAGAACGCGATACGGTGGTCGCTGTTGGTGCTATCCGCATTTGTTGCGGGATGGGCGGGACGCCGCTTTTACGTAAAGGCATGGTCGGCTCTCCGCCACAAGACGGCCGACATGAACACGCTGGTCGCGCTTGGGACTGGGGCGGCGTTTCTGTATTCAACCGCTATTACGGTGGCTCCGTCGTTCTTTATTGCTCACGGCATTGCGCCGGACGTCTACTACGACGCCGGCATCCTGATCATCGGGCTGGTTCTAGTCGGCAACACGCTCGAGAGCCGCGCAAAAGGACGCACCGTGATTGCCCTGCGCAAACTGGTCCAGTTGCAACCCAAGACGGCGCGAGTCGTCCATAACGGCGCTGAAGTCAATGTGCCTCTCGAGGCTCTTCAACCCGGAGATGTGATCCGCGTGCGTCCGGGCGAGCGGATTCCGTCAGACGGGAGGGTTATTGCAGGCGGTAGCAGCGTGGACGAGTCGATGCTGACGGGCGAGTCGCTGCCGGTCGAAAAGGGTCCGGGCGCTCGCGTGATCGGTGGAACGCTCAACCAGCGCGGATCCTTCGAGTATTCGGCGACTGCAGTCGGCGGCGAGAGCATGCTTGCACAGATTGTGCGCCTTCTGCGCGATGCCCAGGGATCGCGCGCGCCCATTCAGAATCTGGCGGACCGGGTCAGCGCAATTTTTGTGCCGACAGTGCTGGCTCTGGCGTTTCTCACTTTTCTGGGATGGGAAATCTTCGGCTACAGCTATGGATCCATGCAGGCTTTTGCCGCAGCCGTTACGGTCCTGGTAATCGCGTGCCCCTGCGCGATGGGGCTCGCCGTACCCACAGCCGTCATGGTGGCGACCGGGAGGGGCGCGGCGTTCGGCCTGCTAATCAAAGGCGGCGAGGCACTGCAAAGGTTGGAGAAGGTGGATACGGTCGTGCTCGACAAGACCGGCACCATTACGACCGGCAAGCCGGAGGTGACGGACGTGCTGCTCAATCCCGGCGGCACCTTCTCGCGAAACGCCGTCATCCTGCTCGCGGCTGCGCTTGAGCGCTCGAGCGAGCATCCCTTGGGACAAGCCGTAGTCGAGTATGCGACGCAAAACAGCGCCGCGATTCCGACGGCGGAAAAGTTTGAGTCGGTCACAGGGCGCGGCGTGGTCGGAATCGTCGAGGGCCATGCTGTTTTGGTCGGAAATCAGGAGTTCATGCGCGATTACAGCGTTTCGGTTGCGCCGCTGGTTTCGCTGGGTGAAGAGCAGGCGGCAAAGGGCCGCACGCCGCTGTGGGTGGCCATCGATGGCGATTTGGCGGCTGTGATTGTCGTGGCCGATACCGTTAAGCCCACGGCCACCGGGGCGATTGAGCAACTGCACCGCAGAGGCCTTCACGTGGTGATGTTGACCGGGGACAACGAACGGACCGCGCAGGCTATTGCGCGCGAGGTGGGAGTGGATACCGTCGTCGCCGGAGTTCTGCCGCAAGGCAAGGTCGAGGCGATTCGAAAGCTGCAGGCCGAGCAGCGCGTCGTCGCCATGGTGGGCGATGGCGTGAATGACGCTCCGGCGCTGGCACAGGCCGATGTAGGCATTACCATGGCAAGCGGCTCTGACATTGCGATGGAGGCCGGCGACGTGACGCTGATGCGCAGCGACCTGGAAGGCATAGCCGCGGCCATCGCGCTGTCGCGAGGAACCATGCGGGTGATGCGCCAAAACCTCTTTTGGGCCTTCGCATACAACGTGGTCGGCATTCCGCTCGCGGCAGGAGTTCTATATCCCGTATGGGGACTGATGTTGAGCCCGGTGCTGGGGAGCGCGGCAATGGCCCTGAGTTCGTTCAGCGTCGTAAGCAACAGCCTGCGCCTGAGCCGGCTGAAACTGGCATAAGGAGAACTATGACATCGCGAAAGAATGGCCAATCAGCCGAGGCGTCCTGCGGGTGTGAGATTTCCGAAGGTGGACGAAAGGCCGAGGGGGTCGATCCCGAACTCAAAGCGTCGAACCTGCGACGACTGAGCCGCATTGAGGGCCAGATTCGGGGCATCCAGCGCATGGTCGAAGAGGACCGCTACTGCGCCGACATCCTGATGCAGGTCTCGTCGGCTCAGGAGGCGCTCCGCGCGGTGGCGCGATCCCTGATGCGCAATCACCTGGCGCACTGCGCGACCCACGCTATCCGCGATGGCTCGCAAAACGAAAGAGAAGCGATGTATGACGAGCTGCTCGATCTGATCTACAAGAATGCTCGCTAGGGCCTCGATGCCCAGGCCAGCCCGTCCGGTTCACCGCCAACATCGATGTGACCGGTCACTTCCCAGGTTTTCAGGTCGACCACAGCAACGTAGTTATCCGGAGAACAGCCGACGAAAGCCCGGGTACCGTCGGGATCCATAAGTATGCCGGCGGCACCGTGACCGATCTTCACGCGCTTGTATTCCTTCCGCGAAGCAGCGTCGTAAACAACAAGGTCGCCATTGCCCAGCATCGAGACGATCGCGTACTTGCCGTCGAGAGTAAACTTTAGCCGGTTCGCGCTGCGAACGCCGGCATCCAGAGTGGCCGAAACCTTTTTGTCCGCAAGATCAATGATCGAAATGGTCCCGTCCTGAGCGTTTGCAGTCCACAGTTCGCGGCCATCCGGCGATACGTCGAACCCCTCATCTCCCTTGCCGACAGAGATGAGCGTCATATTCCAGTCCATTTGCGGCGGGGCGTCGGGCGCCCTTCCGGGCGGCGGCGCCATTCCCGGAGGTGGCTGCATTCCGGGCGGCGGCGCCATTCCCGGAGGTGGCTGCATTCCGGGCGGCGGCCTCATGAACGACGGAACCTTGCCAAACAGCGAGACTGTCGCCGAGGCGACGTTCGTTGTGTAGATCTGTTGTTCGTCTTTGGTGACGTAGATCATGTGAGTGCGGTTTTGTCCCGTGCCCATGATCCAGTCGATCTTCGCCGTCGCCGGGTCGTAACGTGCGATGGCCTTGGCGCCCTCGGCGGTGAAGTAGAGCTTGCCGCCGACGAAGTCGAGTCCGTGCGGGCCGTTCAGGGCTCCTGTGTCGATGTCGGGCAGGGCTTTTTGCGCCACGAGATCGATGACCGAAAGAGCGTGATAGCGGCCGCCTCCGTAGATCGACACATACGCGGTCTTGCCGTCAGAAGACGCGATGACTTCGTGCGGATCGGGACCAACCGGAGCTGTTGCGAGAACCTTGAGCGTGACCGGGTCGACGATGGCGAGCGTGTGGTTGCGCTTCGACAGCGCCAGAAGCGACTGCTGCGGCGTGGGCTGCGCCTGAACAGAGAACGTGCCAGCAGCGAAGCCGAGCGAGACCGCAGCCGCGATGATTGATATAGATCGCATCTTCCTTTTTCTCCCCTTTGGATTTTGGACCCTGAGTCAGCGCGACGCCTCTACGCCGCCGGTACCTTCGTGGCGCTGTGCAAGTCCAGAGTTTAGCAAAGCGGTGAGGCACGGAAGTTCAGCGCCGGCTCCGGGAGACGGCGCGGGCGACGGGCGGGGAGACAGGCCGCGAGCCCAGAATGAGGATGTCCACAAGCCGCCTGGCGCTCAGTCGCCAGTCCGGGCCCGAGGCGACGTTGGAGACCCCAATCAGGGCACGGAGCAGGTCCAGAGGATCCAGGTCGGGCCGGATGTCGCCGCTTTCGATCGCCCTCTCGACCAGCGCATGGATCGCGCCTTTGACCTGAGCACCGGTTGTGTCAAAGAGTTTCGATGGGCCACCGACGAGCGTATTCAGCGCGGGCGCGATGATGTGCTTGGCCGCAATGTAATCGACAAAGAGCAGCATCCAGGCCCGCAGAGCCTCGACGGGCGGCATCGTCGCGGCGTATTGGACTTGGGCTGCCGCCAGCTTTTCCACCTCGGTGCGATAGACGGCTTCGAGAAGGGCGTCCCGCGTGGGAAAGTGCCGGTACAGGGTTCCCGGTCCAACCCCAGCCCGCCGAGCGATGTCGTCGAGGCTGACCCCGACTCCCAAGCGCGTGAATGCCTCCTTCGCCGTTTCCAGAATCCGCTCCCGGTTGCGGCGGGCGTCGGCACGGGGCTTGCGCAGGGCGGGGGGCGAACTTTTCTTGGGCATGGAAATATTTGTAACCGGAGACATCCTCCGGTTATCTATTCAATTGCGGAGACACTCTCCGTTTTATTGCGGATACACCCGCCAGTCAATACAGCGTCTCTCGGGCGCCGACTGGCCGGCTCAAGGAGAAGAATCATGGCAAAGGCATTCGGGGCGACTTCTACCACTGAAGGAGTCCTGTCGGGAGTGAATCTAAGCGGGAAACGAATTTTGGTGACCGGCGTTTCGGCTGGATTGGGTATAGAGACGGCTCGGTCGCTCGCCGCGCACGGGGCACGCGTGGTGGGTGCGGCGCGGGATCTGGCGAAGGCAGAAACCGCAACTGCTCAGGTGCGGAAGGATGCGGGGGCAAACGGCGGAAGTTTCGAACTGGTGGCGCTCGATCTTGGAAATCTCGCCAGCGTGCGCGCCGCCGCCGACGGGCTGCTCAGGAAGAATGAGCCCTTCGACGTGGTGATTGCGAACGCCGGGGTGATGGCTACGCCCTTCGGACATACGGCGGACGGCTTCGAGACACAGTTCGGCACCAATCATCTCGGCCACTTTGTGCTGATCAACCGCATCGCACCGCTGATTCGCGAAGGCGGCCGGGTAATCAATCTTTCTTCGTCGGGGCATCGCTTCTCAAACGTCGACCTCGAGGATCCAAACTTCGACAAGACTCCTTACGAACCCTTTGTCTCTTATGGCCGGTCAAAGACCGCGAACATCCTCTTCTCCGTTGCCTTCGACCAGCGGCATCGGGGGCGCGGCGTGCGCGCGGCGGCTGTTCATCCGGGTGGCATCATGACGGAACTGGGGCGCCACATGGTGCCAGGCACGATTGAGGGAATGCTCGAGTCGATAAATCAGCAGCTTGCTGCTGAAGGTAAACCGGCCTACCAGTTCAAGACGGTCCCCCAGGGCGCGGCAACCTCTGTCTGGGCCGCTGTCGTTGCACCGGTCGATGAAGTGGGAGGCAAGTACTGCGAAAACTGTCATGTCGGAAAGATTGTGCCGGACGAAGTACCCATCACTGTCGTCAGCGAGGGTGTGCGCGCATATGCGCTGGATCCGGCCAATGCCGAAGCTCTGTGGAAGAAGAGCGAAGAGATGGTCGGGGAATCTTTCTAAGCGATCTGTCGGGATGGCCGCCGATATGGCGGCCGTGTCCCCCTTAATCTTCGTGGAGCAGGCTCTGCTCGCCCGAGGCGCGCAGGCGAACGAGGCGGTCGATCGCGTAGGGGGCGCGCTGCGACGAAGTGTGGTAGTGACGCACCTGCAACTCGCCGAGCAGGCCGATGGCGATCAACTGAATGCCGGCGAGGATGAGAACTCCGGCAATCACGAAGAGAGGCCCATGCTCATCCATGACGTGCTGATGGGTGAAGACCTTGAGGGCGGCGAGGAAGACGGAGATTCCGCCTCCGAGCAGGACGCCAAGTGCGCCGAAAAGCCCGAAGAAGTGCAGCGGGCGCATCATGTACTTGAGCAGGAAGCGGATGGTCAGCAGGTCGAAGAATACGCGGAATGTGCGCCCGATCCCGTAATGCGACTTTCCGCGCTCGCGGTTGACGTTGCGGATGGGAATCTCACAGATACTTGCTCCGTAAGAAGCCGCCAGCGCCGGAATGAAGCGGTGCATCTCGCCATACAGCGGGATGTTGTGGATGACCTCGCGGCGATACGCCTTGAAAGTGGTGCCGAAGTCGTGAATATCTACGCCGGAGAGTTTCGCCATCAGCCAGTTGGCGATGCGCGACGGGATCCGGCGCATGACGAAGTTATCGATCCGCTCCTTGCGCCACCCACTGACCACGTCGTAGCCCTCTTCGAGCTTTTCGATGAAGTTGGGAATCTCTGAGGGATCGTGTTGAAGGTCGCCGTCCATGGCGAGGATGTAGTCGCCCTGTGAGTGATCGAAGCCCGCGGCGAGGGCGGAGGTCTGTCCGAAATTACGGCGCAACTTGACGACAAGCACGCGGCTGTCGACCGCGGCAATCTCTTCAAGCAGCTTGTAGCTGCGGTCGGTCGATCCATCGTCAACGAGCACCAGCTCGAAGCTGTCTCCAACCTGCTCCATGACGGCCTTCAGGCGGTCGTACATGGCGGTGATGTTTTCTTCTTCGTTATGAAAAGGGACGACGATGGAGTACTTCGGCATATCTCACTCATTATAGATGACGCAGGACCCATGAAGCTTCCCGTTTCTTTTTATGGCTAGGCGCGGAATTGCCCTCGGGAATCATCGTCGGCACCTGGGCCACCGGCAGTACATTGAGCTTCGGCTATGATCAACGGCATCTCCACGAACGGAGCGCATATGGCAATCGACTTCCAGGGTCTCTGCCCGCTAATTTCCGTTTACGACATGCCCGAGTCGATCCATTTTTACCGCGATCTGCTGGGATTCGAAGTTGTCAGCCATTCTCCGCTGTTGCCTTCCGGCAGCTTTCATTGGGGATGGCTCAGGAAAAATGGGGCGGATTTGATGCTCAATACGCACTATGAGCATAATGACGAACGCCCGCCTGAGCGCTCGCGCGAGTGGCTCAGAGCGCACGGAGATATCACCTTCTACCTTGGCTGTCCGGATATCGACGGTGCCTACGACCAGCTCCGCGCGCTCGGCCTGAAAGTGGAACAGCCTCGCGTGGCCCCATACGGGATGAAGCAGCTGAATTTTCGCGATCCTGACGGCTACGGCCTCTGCTTCCAGTGGCAGGCGAGCTGAAGGACAACCTTTCAGCGTGCGCTGCCAATCACCTCGCGGGCGATGCCAGCCGCCTCTTCGCAGGCGGTGCGATCGACGTCGTGATGAGTCACGAAGCGGATCTGGTGGTCAGCGCCGGTTCCGGCGATGACGCTCCGCTGCTTGAGCCGTTCGAGAATTGGCGTGGGGTCGGGATAGCCGCGCACGGTAAAGATGACGATGTTGGTCTGGACGGTCGCGAGGTCGATATCGACCTGGGACGACTCGGCAACGGTTTCGGCAAGTAGGCGAGCGTTGGCGTGATCCTCGTCCAATCTTTTCGGCATCTCTTCGAGGGCAATCAAGCCGGCGGCGGCGAGAACTCCAGCCTGGCGCATACCTCCGCCGAGCATCTTGCGCACGGTGCGTGCGCGCGCAATAAAGTCGTGGCTCCCGACGAGCGTTGAGCCCACCGGCGCGCAAAGCCCCTTCGAGAGACAGAACATCACGCTGGAGAAGCCTGAAGTCAGCTCGGCGACCGGAATCTTGAGGGCGGTTGCCGCATTGAAGACGCGGGCTCCATCGAGGTGGACGGGCAGGCTGAGCTCGGCGGCGCGGGCCCAGATTTCCTCGTAGACTTCGAGGGGCGTAACCGTGCCTCCGGCCATGTTGTGCGAGTTTTCGAGGGTAATGAGGCCGGTTCCGGCGCGGTGAGAGTCCGCCTTTTTGAACACCTGCTCGATGTGGCTCCAGGTGACGATGCCGCGTTCGGCGAAGACGGTGCGGAGCTGGACACCAGAGAAAGCGGCAGCCATGGCCATCTCCCAGTCGACGACGTGGGCGCGGGATTCGGTCACCACTTCCTGGCCGTGCCGGGTGTGAACCTTGATCGCAATCTGGTTGCCCATCGTTCCCGTAGGCACGAAGAGCGCAGCCTCGCGGCCGAATATCTGCGCGGCGCGCGCCTCGAGCCGATTGACGGTAGGGTCCTCGGAGTAGACGTCATCTCCTACCTCGGCGGCGGCCATGGCAGCCCGCATCGCAGGAGTGGGCTTGGTGAATGTGTCGCTCCGAAGTTCGATGGTGGAGGTTCGGACATCTGTGCTGGGCGCGGCGGAGATCTCGGGCGCGGCTGTCGTCGGAGGCATGAAAGGATTTTACGGCAGCTGGTTCGACCACGCCTTAGCTTCGCGAAGACTGGCACCCGCTAAGAAACAGGAACAGCAAGGAAGCGCTCGAAGACTTCGTTCGACACAAGCCGGCCCCGCGGCGTCAGCGCGATTTGATCGGTTGTCCAACGAATCAGACCATCACACTCAAGGTCGGTGAGGATCGGCTCGAAAGCACCGACGGCGGCGAGGCCGAATTCGGCGCGGAGGTCGCGGAGATTTACGCCTTCGTTGAGCCGAAGCCCGAGGAACCAAGCCTCTTCGAGCTCCTCTTCCCGGTTGAGCCGGTGGAGCTCGTCCCATCCGGGTGAACCGAGAAAAGGCTCGAGCTCGTCCGTCGCCGCGAAACGGATCGCTGCGCCGGAAGGCGAGCGCAGCATGGAATGGGCATCGAGACCGAGGCCGAGATAGGGTTTGCGTCGCCAGTATTTCAGGTTGTGAAGCGACTCCCTGCCCTCGCGCGCGAAGTTGGAGATCTCATACTGGGCGAAACCATTCGCGGCGAGGGTATCGACGGCTTCGGAGTACATGTCCGCTATGGTTTTGTCTGAAGGGACCTGTGGCGCGTAGTATTTGAGGCCGCCGGAGTTGATCTCGCGGCCAAGGCGGGAGCCTTCGTCTACTTCGAGCATGTAGACGCTGGTGTGGTCGACGCCGGTGCCGGCGAGCACGCGCAGAGATTCGCGCCATGTATCGATGGTCTGGCCGGGGAGGCCCGCGATCAGGTCGATGTTGATGCGAGGGACGCCGGCTCGGCGGACGCGATCGATGTCGCGCAGGGCGACTTCTCGCGTGTGAAGACGCCCGGTCTGCTTCGCTTCGGAATCGATGAAGGACTGCACTCCGAAGCTGATGCGGTTTACGCCACACTCGACCATCGCGGCAAGAGCAGCATTCTCAAGCTGGCCAGGAGCGCATTCGATGGTGATTTCGGCGCTCGGAAGCACGACAAATTCGCGTCGAATGGCGGAGAAGAGGCGATGGATAAGGTGCGGCGGCAGCAGCGAAGGCGTGCCTCCGCCAAAATAGACGGAGTCAACCACCTCCGGCAGTTCCGCGTCCCAGCGCCGGGCTCTGTCGCGGATCGAGGACAGGTCGTGTTCCAGGCGGGCGATATATTGCTCGAAATAGCTGGCGGGGAAGACTCCAGAGGCGAAGTTGCAGTAGGTGCATTTCGACTTGCAAAACGGTATAGAGAGGTACAGGCCGAGAGTTTGCATCTCAAGCCTATTTTCGCATCTGGCCGATAAAGCGACGGATCCAATGTAAGGAATACGGAAACTGATGAATGCGGACTACTGTCAGTTAGAGGATTGATTTGCCGGCATCCAGTAAGGCAGCAGCGGCGATCGGCGTTCGAATGCATTCCGGTTGGGGTGCGCTTGTAGCCGTCTCAAACGATAACGGGACTGTAGAAGTCATTGAACGGCGGCGAATCGTTGCCGTTTCTCCAGGAGCTCGCGGAGGAAAACAGCCTTATCATTTTGCGAAGAGCCTCGAGCTTCCAGAAGCGGAGAAGTATCTTGGGGAGTCCTCTGAGGCTGCAAAATGCCTTGCCCTGACTGCTGTGCAGGACTTGGCCGACAAAGTGTGCGCCCAAAATCGCATTGTGGGTTCTGCTGTGCTCCTGGCTTCGGGCCGGCCACTACCCCATCTTTCGAAGGTTCTCGCGTCACATTCATTGATTCACGCGGCTGAAGGCGAATTTTATCGCGAAGTCTTTTCAAAAGCCTGCGAGCAGCTGGGCCTTCCTGTCACAGGCATTCGAGAGCGTGATATCGACGAACATGTTCAGGCGACGTTTGGACAAGGGGCAAAGCGAATGTGGCAACAGGTGTCCGATGCTGGCCGCTCTCTCGGGCCGCCATGGACGCAGGATTACAAACTGGCGGCACTTGCGGCGTTGCTGGTTCTGGAACAGGCAAAGGTGAATGTTGTCCGAACGGATCGCTACCGCCGCGGTCCCGTAGAATAGACAAAGCGCGCATGGCCCGTTCGAATAAAGAGAAATCGCGGCAGGACGAGAAGAAAAAGGCCGCTTCGCAGCAGGATGAGGACGTTATAGGAAAGGCCTATGACGGGCGGCTGATGCGCCGCCTGCTCACCTACCTGTATCCCTACAAATTGGCCGCCTTCATCTCGATCGGGGCGATTCTCATAAAGGCCGCGTGCGACGTGCTCGGGCCTTACCTTACGGAAGTCGCCATCGATCAGTACATGACGGCGCACCCGACTCACCGCAGCGAATTCCTCGCGCGCTGGCTGAGCCCGAATGCGGTTCGTGGCATTTCACAGATCGCTCTGATCTATCTGGGAGCGCTGCTGATCAGCTTTCTGCTGGAGTTCATCCAGACCTACCTGATGCAGTGGACCGGGCAGAAGATCATGTTCGACCTTCGGCGGCAGATCTTCGGGCATTTGCAGCGCATGCACGTGGGATTTTACGACAGGAACCCTGTAGGCCGGCTGGTCACCCGGCTCACCAGCGACGTCGATGCTCTGAACGAGATGTTTACTTCGGGTGTCTTCGCGATCTTTGAAGACATTTTTGTGCTCGCCGGAATCGTCTTCGTCATGCTGCGCATGAAATGGTGGCTGGCGCTCCTGGCCTTTTCCGTACTGCCGCTGATTCTGCTGGCCACGCGGATCTTCCGCAAATATGTCCGGGACTCATACCGCCGCATTCGCACCGCTATTGCGCGCATCAACAGCTACACGCAGGAACATATTTCCGGCATGAGCCTGATCCAGCTCTTCAACCGGCAGAGGCGCGCATATACCGATTTTGAGGCGGTCAATAAGACTCATCTGGTCGCCTTCAAGGATTCAATCCTCGCTTACGCCCTCTACTATCCGGTCGTGGAAATTCTCAGCTCGACCGCGATTGCCATGGTGATCTGGTTTGGCGGCCGAGGCGTGCTGCGCGGAGCGGTCTCGATCGGCGTGCTGGTGGCGTTTATTCAGTATGCGCAGCGTTTTTTCCGGCCGATCCAGGACCTGAGTGAGAAGTACAACATCCTTCAAGCGGCAATGGCGGCGAGCGAGCGCGTCTTCAAGCTGCTCGACACGAAGCCCGAAATCGTGTCCCCGGCGCGTGCGAAGGCAACGGACAATTCGGGCAGCATCGAATTTGTAAATGTGTGGTTTACCTATCAACGGCTCGACGACGAAACCAAGGCTCTGGTCGCGCGGGCGACTGCCGAAGATCTGGCAGCGATGACGAATATCGAGTGGATCCTGCGCGGCGTCTCGTTCAGGATCACGCCGGATCAGACGGCAGCGATCGTCGGGCATACAGGAGCGGGCAAGTCGACAATCATCAGCCTGATGATGCGTTTCTACGATATCCAGCACGGCAGCGTGCTCGTCGATGGCGTGGACGTGCGCGAGCACGACCTCGAACAACTGCGGCAGCACTTCGGAGTGGTTCTGCAGGACCCCGTGCTGTTCAGCGGGACGATCGAGAGCAACATCCGCATGGGTACCGAGGCCATCACCGACGAGGAGATGCGGCTCGCCGCCGGGCAGGTAAATATTCACGACTTCATCATGTCGCTGCCGGGCGGCTACTCCGAGCCACTGCGCGAGCGCGGAAATTCGCTCTCAACCGGACAGAAACAGCTGGTCAACTTTGCGCGTGCCCTGGCCCACAATCCGCGCATTCTGATTCTTGACGAGGCCACATCGTCAGTCGATACGGACACGGAAATGCGAGTTCGCTTGGCACTCGAGCGGATGATCGTAGGCCGCACTTCGGTGGTGATTGCGCACCGGCTGTCAACGGTACAGCGGGCTGACGTAATCCTGGTGATGCACAAAGGGCAGCTGCGCGAGATGGGTAGCCATCAGGAGCTGCTCGCGCGACGGGGCATCTACTGGAAGCTATACCAGCTTCAGTACAAGGACCAGGAGCTTGGTGTGGGCGCTTCGGGCCTGACGCCGTCGCTGGCGCTGGGCTCCGATTAGATCATTTTGATTTTCTACGGTTACACTTTCAGAAGAAAATCCCGATAAATTTTGAGCAAGCGGCACGGTTGATCGTTCCCACGTGCAATGTCATGTGCGACTTTCGATCTCATCACAACCACGCCTCGACAATTCCACGTGTTGCCGTAACCGGCAAAAGATACGCACTGTCACATCTCCGCGTGAAGTGCGGATCGCTTGATTCGATATCGCGGTTCACGCAAATCCACAGTTGAGGAGTGCAGTAATGCGTAGACGGATACAAGGGATATCCATGCTCTTAGCGTTGGCAACTATGGCGATGCCGCTCTGTGCCAGTGCAGATGACAACGATGCCAACAGCGCGCATGCAGTTTTTGCCATGACGAATGCGGCAGACCGAAATGAAGTGATTGCATTTGCGCGTCAGCAAGATGGTTCATTACGCGAAGCGCAACGTTTTTTCACCGGAGGCAGAGGGAGCGGGGGCAACACCGATCCGCTTGCATCTCAAGGAGCTTTGACGCTCAGCCAGGATCACAGCCTGTTGTTTGCGGTCAATGCAGGAAGTGGCGATATTTCTCTATTTGCAGTGAACGGCACCAGGCTCTTTCTCATAGATAAAGTTCCCTCAGGCGGCAGCGAACCAAACGCCATCGCGCAATATGGCAATCTCGTTTACGTCCTCAACACCGGCGGCAGCAGCAACGTTACTGGTTTTCGCCTGAGCGGAGATCACCTGTTCCCGATCAAAAATTCGCTCGCATTCCTCAGCACCAATACTTCAGGCGCGGCGTCGATCGCGTTCAGCCCCAACGGCCAATTCCTCGCAGTGACGGAGCGGCTCACCAACGATGTCGACGTGTTCAAAGTGAAAGCTGACGGCACGCTATCGCCGATCGTGATCAATCCAAGTGCCGGGCCCGGCGCCTTTGCAGTAACGTTTGCGCCCGGCGGGGCGGCGATCGTCTCTGAAACCGGACCGGCAGGCGTAGCAAACGGATCGGCGATCTCGTCGTATGCCGTTCTTGCGAACGGTACGCTTTCGGCGATCAGTGCCAGCGTTCCAACGCAGGGAGCGGCGAACTGCTGGAATGCGATCACGCCCGACGGCCGCTTTGTCTATGTTTCCAACTCAGCCTCCTCAACAATCTCAGGATTTGCAATCTCGTCCACCGGAGCGTTAACTCCGCTCGGAGGCACGGTTGTGGGGGAGAATCCCCAGGGGGCGACCAACCTCGACATTACCGTCAGCAGTGACGGCAATTTCCTATACACCCTGAATTCTGGTGATGGAACGATCGGCATCTTTGCCATCCAGAAGGATGGCAGCCTCATCAATGTCGGCCAAGCCAGTGGCATCGATCCTGTTTCGGGATTCAACGGAATCGCCGCGAACTAGACAAGCAAACCCTGAGCAAACACCTGCGGACTGCTTTGTCAGGCAATTCGCAGGTGTTTAGTAGATGATATGTTTTCAGTCGGCGAGTACCTGAGGTCTCATCCGTGAAGGCTCACGTCAGACTTGCATCGCCGGCCGATGTCGAGCAGCTTACGCAACTTCGCAGGGAGCTGTGGCCAGACGTGGTTGACGAGGAGAATACGCGAGAGGTAACGGCAATTCTTGGCGGAGAACGAATCGGAACGCTGCCGCTCGTTATCTTCGTGGCTGAAGGCGAGGACAGTGCGTTGATTGGCTTCATTGAAGTTGGACTGCGCTCGCATGCAGACGGCTGCGACCCTCGGCTCCCAGTCGGGTTCGTTGAAGGCTGGTTTGTCCGGGAACGCTATCGGAGGCAACGGATAGGAGCCCAATTGGCGGCTGCGGCGGAAGAATGGGCGCGAAGCCAGGGATGTATTGAGATGGCTTCCGATGCATTGATTGACAATTCCATATCGCAGCAGGCGCACGAGTGCCTGGGCTTCGAGGTGGTAGACCGCTGCATGCACTATCGGAAGACGCTCTAGCGTCAAGTGTAGGTTCCATCGGGCGTGCGAAGCGCCGTATCATATACGGTTATGCCTTTCCCCATAAAGACGTGCGCGGTATGCGGCGAGGAGTTCGAACTCAAGCCGGACAAGCCCGGGTTTGCGAATCGCTGCCCCGAGTGCAGTGAACCCGAAGAAGGCGCTTCTCCCGAAGGACCGCAGGAGATAGCGACAAAGGAACAAAATGCGGCACGGCGAAAGGCGATTCGCGAGCTGCTGTACCGCAAGGATAGCTAGCGCCCGACAGAATGAGCGCAGACCCCAAAATCTTCATCTCTGCCGGCGAGGCGAGCGGCGAACACTACGGGGCGTTGCTTATCCCGGCGCTGCGGGGGCTGGCTCCGCAGGCGGAGTTCTTTGGGCTTGGTGGCCAGCGCATGGAATCCCTCGGCTTGCGGCGAATTGTGCGGGCCGAAGACGTAGCCGTCATGGGGATCACCGAAGTCGTCCGGCACATGCCCCAGATTTACCGCGAATACAGGCGGCTCAAGGCGGCAATCAGGGCGGAGAAGCCGGATGCGGCAATCCTGATCGACTTTCCGGACGTGAATCTTTCCCTGGCAAAACACCTGAAGCGGGCTGGAATTCCAGTCATTTATTTTGTCTCGCCGCAGTTGTGGGCGTGGAAGAAATACCGTATCCGGGAGGTCCAGCGATACGTCGACCGGATGCTGGTGATCTTTCCGTTCGAGGAGGGCTTCTATCGCGGTCACGGGGTGCAGGCGACCTTCGTCGGGCATCCGCTGGCGGATCTCGCGGGCCCGCAGGTGTCGCGCGAGGACTTCGCTCGCCAATGCCGCACTGACTCGTCCAAAGATTTGGACCCGACCATACCGTGGATAGGGCTGCTGCCCGGCAGCCGCATGAAGGAAGTGCGCCTGAACCTGCCCGAGATGCTGCGCGCGGCATCGATGCTTGCCAGTCAGGGCAAGTACGAATTCCTGCTGCCGCTCGCGCCCACGCTTACCGGCGCGCAAAGGGCAGAGGTCGAAGCCATGCTGCCACCCCAGACAGAGACCTCCCCGCGCATCAGCATCACCAATGACGCGCGCGCGACGCTGTTTCATTCGCGGGCCAGCGTGGTAGCGAGCGGAACGGCCACGGTGGAGGCTGCCCTGATCGGCAATCCGTTCCTCGTGGTGTACCGCGTTTCGCCGCTGAGCTATGCCATCGCAAAGCGGGTGGTGGATGTGCCGCACGTTGCCATGGTGAATCTGATCGCGGGACGGAGAGCGGTTCCGGAGCTGATCCAGGGTGACTTTACAGCGGAGAATGTCGTCTCACACCTGTTGCCGCTTTTGGAGGAGGGTCAGGCGCGGGCGGCCATGATTGCGGATCTGCGCGAGATATCGGGTATGCTCAAGGCCGGAGACACAGCGAGCGGCGAATCTGCGATAGACCGGACCGCGCGCATCACAATGGAAGTGCTCAAGAGGAGTCCGCAAGCGGCTTAAGGCTAAAGCCGCGAGGAAGAACGCTCACACGTCATGATCACACTTCGATTCGCCGAAAGGCCTGCCCATCTGCCACGCCTCCGCTGCCTGTTTGCGGCTCTGCTCCTTCTGGCCATGCCGGCCGCTCGCGCAGCCGACCGGGTGCCGATCCAGATCACCGCTTACAACATTGACGCGGAATTGAAGCCTGACACACATATCCTCACCTGCGTCACGCGAGTGACGTTTACGGATCTCGATCCGGTGCAGACGGCGGTCTTCGATCTGCATGGCGCGCTGAAGGTCGACAAGGTAACGGACTCGAAGAACGTCTCCCTGAGCGGGGAGCGCGGGGCTGAGGCGACGCTGCGGATTACTCCGGCGCAGCCGCTGAGCAAGGGCCAGACCTACACTTGGACCTTCTATTACTCGGGCGCTCTCGAGAGCGACGCCGGAGGGCCCGTCGACGGACTGAAGCTGGCGTATGTGGGCGATCCCACGTCGTATCTGCTGTACGCCGGACGCTGGTTTCCTATGGTCGGTTATACGACCGACCGGTTCACGGCAGATATCCACGTAAAGGTGCCGTCGGGATACACCGTGATCGGCAGCGGCGCGCAGGGCGGAGCAAAGCCGGCGGATGGCGGCGAGAGCGAGTTCGACTTCAGCTGGAAGAAACCGGGGTTCCCCGGAACCATCATCGCCGGGAAGTTCGGTCCGCCCACATCGGCCGCGGCAAACATTCACATCTACACAATGGCGGACAAGAAGGCGGCGGCTCAGGACTACGGGCAGAGCGCGCTGCGTATCTTTGCCTACTTCACATCTACCTTTGGCCTGCCGGAGTCGAGCACCATCAACGTGGTGGAGCTGCCGGAAGACACCGTGCCAACTTACTGGGCTCCGGAGATTGCAGCCGTGGCAGGCAGCCGTATCGGCGGCAAAACCGACTTCCGCGTGCTGGCCAACACGATCGCCCACCAGTGGTGGGGCAGCGAGATGAGTCCGGCAACGCTGAACGATACATGGATCACCAACGGAATGGCGCGATATGGCGAGCTGATGTATCTGGAAGACGCGGCGGGCCGGTCAGCGATGGACAATGCAATTCTGGATGTCTCGGCCGGCGCACTCGCGTATGACACGATTCCCCTGGCGAGCGCAGGACGCCTGGGCGTGTTCACGCCGGAGTTCCAGTCCATGACGCTCGACAAGGGCGGCGTTGTCTTTCACATGCTGCGGTGGGAGGTGGGCGACGACAGCTTCATCAAGATACTTCGGGCCGCGCTGTCGCAATATACCGACAAGGGCATCAAAACGAGCGATTTCGAGAAGGTTGCCGAGGCGCAGTCGCAGCAGCAACTCACTCCGTTCTTTGCGCAATGGCTGGATGGAACCGGCGCTCCGACATTCACCAACAAGTACGCGATTTACCGGCTTGGAAACAACAAGGGCTTTCGGACCATCGGAGAAATCCAGCAGGATCTCGACCTGTTCAATATGCCGGTCGATCTGCGCATCGATACCGATGGCAAGACGGAGAACAAGCGCATCACCGTAGTCGGAACGGATTCGCAGTACGTGGTCGATACTTTCGGCCGGCCGCGCCGCGTGATGATCGATCCCGACAACTGGGTGCTCAAGAGTACGCCCAACATGCAGGTTCGCGTGGCGATTCTCAAAGGGCAGCAGCTCGTGGCGCAGGGAGATATCAGCGGTGCGTTGGCCGAGTACCAGAAGGCGCTGCAGGCGAATCCGCAAAGCTCTCTGGCTCACTACCGCATCGCGGAGATTTTCTTCAATCAACGGAATTACCAGGCGGCGATCAACTCTTATCGCGACTGCCTGCGCGGCGATGACGATCCAAAGTGGACCGAGGTATGGAGTCACATCCAGATCGGCAAGATATTCGATGTCACCGGCCAGCGCGAGCGGGCCGTTCCGGAATATCGTCAGGCTATCCAAACAAATGACAACACGGGCGGCGCGCTCAATGAGGCCCGACATTATCTTCAGACACCGTACAAGACCCCCGATACCCAGTAAGGCGGCCGAGGCGGGATAAAATTCGGGTGTGAAGAGCGCGGCCGATATTGCCTTGGAATTCGTGGACCAAATCAACTCCCACGACACGGCTGCCCTTGCCAACCTGATGACCGAGGACTTTCTCTTCGTCGATGGGCTGGGGCAGGAGGTTCGCGGCTGGCGGAAGATGGACCTCGGCTGGAAGGGCTATTTCAAGCTGTTTCCCGATTACTCGATTCAGGTGGATCACGTCTTCTCGCAGAACTCTCTTGTGGGTCTGTTTGGATACGCGCTGGGCACAGTTGCCGTGGGAGACAAGATCCCGAAAGAAAATCGCTGGCGAATTCCCGCCGCATGGAAGGCGGTGATTCGCGATGGCCTAGTCGCCGAATGGCGCGTCTATGCCGATAACGAGCCGGTGTGGAAGATCATGCGGGTGAAGCGATATTAAATCGTTTCGAGGCGTACCCCGCATGGATTAAAATCGCGGCATCCGTCCATGAGCTCTCCACGTACAACCACCGCGGATGTAACCGCCCCGCTTCGCACCAAGCCTGCCCGCATGCTGTCGCTCGACGTGCTGCGCGGACTGGATATCGGATTCATGATTCTGGTGAATAACAACGGCGATGGTGCGCGAGCCTACTGGGCCCTCAAGCACGCCAACTGGAATGGCTTTACGCCTACTGACCTCGTATTTCCGACCTTTCTCTTTCTCGTCGGAATCTCAACCGTCTTTTCGACGGAGTCGCGGCTGGCGCAGGGCGCGTCGAAGCAGTCAATCTTTCTGCATACGGTGCGGCGGACGATCATCATCTTCCTGCTCGGGCTGCTGGTGAACAGCTTTCCCCATTTCAACCTGCATACGCTGCGTATCTACGGCGTATTGCCGCGCATCGCGGCCTGCTACTTCGTCGTGGCGTGCCTTTATCTCATTAATCCCGGTTGGCGAGACAAGCTGGTTCTGGCGGTCGCCGCACTGGCGGGCTACTTTGTGCTCATGCGTTTCGTACCTGTGCCCGGCTACGGACTTCCGGGGCGCGATATTCCCTTCCTCGATCATGACGCCAACATGGTTGCGTGGCTCGACCGGCACATCTTTTCGGCTTCGCACCTGTATGAGCGCACCCGCGATCCCGAGGGTCTGATCAGCACCATCCCGGCCATCGGAACAGCGCTGATCGGCATGTTGACTGGCATCTGGCTGCGGACGGGGCGAAGCATTGCCGAGAAGGCCCGCTGGATTGCCTTTGCCGGATTGACATGCGTGATGCTGGGCGCGGCCTGGAACCCGTGGTTCCCCTTGAACAAGAAGCTGTGGACCAGCTCCTTTGTACTGTTTGCAGGCGGTTGGAGCCTTCTGCTGCTGGCGCTTTCGATCTGGGTGGTGGATATCGTGCGGGCTCCCGAGGGCAGCCCGCACAGGGCTCAGCGCTCGAAGGTGTTCACGCCCTTGCTGGTTTTCGGAACCAATGCAATCGTGGCCTATGTCTTTTCCGAACTGCTGGCTGGAGGAATCGACAGCATCCGTGTGGGTGCGGGCAATCTGCAGGAATGGCTGTATCATGCAATCCTTGCGGGAGTGCCCGATCCGGCCTTTGCTTCCCTGCTCTATTCGCTCGGTTTTGTGGCCGTCTGCTGGCTGCCGACTTATCTGCTCTACCGCAAGCGAATTTTTATAAAAATCTGATTCGGGCAGGAGAGCCAGGCGCGAGTGGACGAACATTCGAGGGCAACGCCGTCGCAAGCAAAAAGCCCGTGGGGGAGTCTCTTCCAAAGTGTCCGCCCACTGACTGTATCCGGAGTGCTCCACGATGCGGCTGCCGGGATCCAGCTTGCCGCGGTCAATATTCCGCAGGCGCTGGGTTACACCAGGATCGCCGGAACACCTGTAATCACCGGCCTCTACACGCTGCTGATGCCCCTCGTGGCCTTTGCCGCCTTCGGGTCTTCGCGCTACCTGGTAGTCGCGGCAGATTCCGCGACGGCTGCCATCCTCGCCGGAGGGCTTTCCAGGCTCGCTCACGCAGGTAGCCCCGAGTATGTGCAATTTGCGACGACGGTCGCGCTGCTCACGGCTGTCTTTTTGCTGGCAGCCCGGCTGCTGAAGCTGGGATTCCTTGCGGATTTCCTGTCGCAGACGGTGCTTTTGGGCTTCCTGACCGGAGTGGGCTTTCAGGTGGGGTTCAGCGTGCTCGGGCAGATGCTGGGAGTCCCGACCCACAGCCGCTATACCGTGATGAAAGTCGCCGAAGTAATCCGCGGCTTACCGTCGATTAACCTTTCCACCCTGGAGCTTTCGCTCGCGGTTCTCGCTGTCATCGTGGCTCTGCGCCATCTTGCGCCCAAGGCACCGGGAGCGCTGATCGCAGTTGTCTGCGCCATCGTCGCGAGCGCACGGTGGAACTTCGCCGCGCACGGAATAGCGGTCATCGGGCCGGTTGCGGGTGGGCTTCCGAAGATCGGACTCACATTGCCGCCGTGGAGGACGACGGAACCTCTGATCGGTATCGCTTTTTCGTGCACCGTTATGATCATTGCGCAGAGCGCGGCTACGGCGCGTATCTATGCCGAGCGCCATAACCAGGACCTGGACGAAAACATGGACCTGGTCGGCCTCTGTGCAGCCAACGCTGTGGCCGGACTGAGCGGCGCATTTCCCGTGAATGGGAGCCCAACGCAAACCGCAATGGTCGAGGGCGCAGGCGGCCGCAGCCAGATGGCGCAGGTTGCGACAGCAGCGGTCGTCGCGCTCGTCCTGCTCTTTCTCACGAAGCCGCTTCAGTACCTCCCCGAATGCGCGCTGGGAGCAATTGTCTTTCTGATTGCGGTACGGCTGATCAACCTCCGCGGACTATGGTCGATGCGTGAAGAGAGCCCCGGGGAGTTTGCCGTGGCAGTGATGACGGCGGCGGTAGTCGTAGTGTGGGGCGTAGAGGAGGGCATCGTGCTCGCCATGATCGCCTCTCTGCTCAGGATCGTGCACCACAGCTACCATCCGAATTCTGGCGTGATGGTAGTGAACGACGTGAAGACCTGGGATGTCGTGCCGCCCGTGCCCGGAACCGTGACCCAACAGGGACTGGTGATTTATCGCTTCGGAGCTACCCTGTTTTATGCGAATGAAAACCGGTTCGCTCAGGAGGTCACGGGTCTGGCGACTCCGGAGGTGAAATGGGTAGTGGTGGACGCCGAAGCAATCACGCACGTGGATTACAGCGCTGCCCGGGTTCTTCGTGACGTGCACGAGGAACTCTCATCGCATGGTGTGGTCCTGGCATTTGCGCGCGTCAGCACAGAACTGAGGGCGGATATGGTTCGGCATCATCTCACGGAAGTTATCGGAACGAATCGACTCTATCGCCGCCTACACGACGCGCGCGCCGCATTCGCAAGCGAGACCGGAATTGCCCTCGTTCACTAAACGCCGTGCGGGTTTTCTTCACTGCGGGCGATGCGATAGTCTGTGATTTCGGACTTCTTATGAGAACAAAGGCCCTTGGCGCCTTCCTTCTGCTCTTTTCAGTGGCCCTGATTCAATCCGGGTTGGCTCAACAAACCGCTCCTCCAGCGACACCCTCGGCTTCCAGCCCCGCTCCCGCGAGCAGCCAGGATCTGCCGGACTCGCCGGGCGCACAGACCCCGGTTACTCTGCAGCCTACCGGACCGACGGCCGTCTTCGACACATCAATGGGGCGCATCACCTGCAAACTTTTCTCGAAAGAAGCGCCGGAAACGGTGGCGAACTTCATTGGTCTGGCCGAGGGGACGAAAGACTGGACCAATCCTGACACGAAGAAGAAGATGCATGGCGTACCGCTCTACAACGGAACGAAGTTTCACCGGGTTATTCCGGATTTCATGATCCAGGGCGGCGATCCGCTCGGCAATGGCATGGGCGACCCCGGCTACTACTTCAAGGACGAGTTCAATCCGAACCTCAACTTCGACGTCCCCGGACGTCTGGCCATGGCCAACTCTGGACCAAATACCAACGGCTCGCAGTTCTTCATCACTGAAGCACCCCAACCGAGCCTGGATCAGAAATACAACATCTTCGGGCAGTGCGACGACTCGAGCGTACTTGTCGTCAAGTCGATTGCGCGCGTCCAGAGGAACACCGTCGACACACCGGTCGACCCCGTGATCCTGAATAAGGTCACGATCGTGCGCGAAGGCCAGCCGATACCGCCACCGCCTTCCGCCGTCTCTTCATCGCCGGCTGCCACCAGTACCGAGCCGGCATCGAAACCACAATAGCCTGAATATCTCAAGGAGTCATCATGTCGCGTCAGCCGGGAACTTATGCCGTCTTCAATACCAACGAAGGACAGATCGTTTGCCGTCTTTTTCCGGAGACTGCCCCCAAAACCGTTGCCAATTTCATCGAACTCGCCGAAGGAACACGAGAGTGGACGCACCCGGTGACGAATAAAAAGGGTAAGGAAAAACTCTATGACGGAACCATCTTCCACCGGGTCATTCCCGACTTCATGATCCAGGGTGGCGATCCCGCGGGAAACGGAATGGGCGGCCCGGGATATCGCTTTGAGGACGAAACCAAGGGATCCCCCCACCGCTTTGACAAGCCTGGCAAGCTGGCGATGGCCAATGCCGGTCCGAACACGAACGGGTCGCAGTTCTTCGTCACCGTCGCTCCCACGGAGTGGCTTACCGGCAAGCACACGATCTTTGGCGAAGTGGTCGATGGTCAGGACGTGGTTGTGAAGATCTCCAAGGTGGCTCGCGGCTCGCAGGACAAGCCGCATAAGCCGGTGGTGATCGAGTCGCTCGTGATCGAGCGCGTGTAAGGATGGCACTCGGGCCGGAACCAGGCAAAAACTTACCTCAGAACGGCCCGAAGTGACAAATCAGCCTTAGGGCGTGAGTCCGGAAGACAATGCGTCCTTCGTTAGTCCGTTCTCAAGCTTTCTTCTTGCAAGCGGGTCACTCAGGGCAGCCCCGGAGAGCTTGTCTTGCTTCAAACCGGTCTTCATCCCTTGCGCTTTGTACATGCGGGCCCGATATTCATTGAGGCGCCGCTCGATTCGCTCGTAGGGGTCTTCGTCATTCTGCCCGGTTGCAGACGTTCCCCTCACATCGAGAGAAGGCTTAAGAAATTCGCGTTGGGTCAGGTCTGGGAAGTCTTCCCCCACTTTCGGCTCGAAGCTGAACAGAGGGGTTGCGCCAAGATCGGGCGGGCTGATCACCGCAGTGTTTTTGGTACTGTCGGGAAAATCGCTGGTATACGTTCCTCCGCGCCCAGTCCCCCCACCCACCTCAGAGTCTTCGTCCCCCTCTTTGTCACTATTCGACTTTCCCGGGACGCTTCCTGATGACATCGAAGCTAGGGTCGTGAGACCGGAGCCTGTAGGAGGCTTCGAAGAACCGTGCCCCGCAGCGACTGTAAGACTGCCATGTCCCGATCCTCGCAGTTTCGTCATTTCGGCGGGCACGTTAGACAAGCTATGACTCGGGTTCGCGGCTCCTTGGGTCTTATGCCCGAGACTCAATGAACCCGGGCCAGACGGGGCAGACATACCGAAGGCAGCGGAGGGAACTCCCCAGCCCTTTCCAACTCCCCAGTTCGGCTGGCTGGTCTGGCTTTCAAAGCCCGCACTCGTCATCGCCAGCGATGTTCCACTTCTGGCTGAACCAGACCCTCCGGGACTCGCTGACAGTTGGCCACTGTCCGACGTGTCAGAGAGGGATCCTCCCTGCGTGCTGGGGAGCTGCGTGGAAAGCTGCGAATTCGCAAGGGCCGTGGCGTCGACTGTGGCTGACAACGCAGCATCTGTTCCACCTTGCGAGGGCGGTGGAAGCAGACCATTTGCGCCGACATTTATTCCGGACGAATAGGAGTTGGTCTGCGAAGTGTTCTGGCTCCATGCGGCGCGGGGACAACCAAGGGCGAGCATGGCCGCAGTCAAACCGGCGGGGAGAAGTCGGTGGCCCATAACCGATTTTACCGCGAACACCATCGAGGCCTTCACTGATTGCGCAGGCTAATACGCGGGATGAGTGCAAACAACCCCAGAATGAACGAAAAGATGATCACATTGCGAACTGTGACGAGGTAGGCCTGGATATGATTCTCAGTTTGCAACAGAATGAAGATCATTCCCAATGTAACGAATGTCAAAGAAAATGTCGGCAGAATTCTGGAAATGACGCCAACGATGAATCGGAATAGGCCGACTATCAGGAGCGGATACGCAAAAACACCGATAATTCCGAAGTCGGTGGCCCCGTTGGTCAGAATTGAGTTAGGAGCATCGCCGTAGGTGAGCCCGAACTGGTCATCCACCAGACCTTCCTCGCCAAATTCCTCTGGCTTATCGGGGTACAACACTCGTGGAATCGCCATGACGGTGTATCCTGCAACATCCTGCCCCAGCGCGGGTGTATGGCTCATACTTGCGTTTAGTACATCAGCGAAAAATGCCAATACAAAGGTTCTTTTCTCCGCGTTGGCCTGATTCGCTTCGGTTGCGCGCGTAAACGCGGTTCCATCCTCTACCCAGGAGACCGTCATCTTGATTCGCTGCACCAGAGTTGCCTGACCGTGAGCGAACTGCCATCCTGCAAGCCGAAGAAGCATGAACGCATTTACGCCGACGAATAAAAAGACTAACGCGACCGTAATCAGAAAGGCCTTCCGGTAAAACGTTCCCTTCAATCGATAGCCTGTGAGTCGAAGACTGAAGAAGACCAGCATCGCCGTGTAAATGAGGTTGCGGCGTCCAGTCACCATCAAGAGCACCCACAAAATCAGTGCGCAGACACCAGCAAGAGTCTTGAGGACTCGCCCGTGGGTGCCGAGGAACACTGCGACAGTGAGTGCTGTGAGCGGAGGAAACATCCATGTAATCAGAGCAGACGCGACACTCAACCGTTCTCCGGCTGTCTGTGCTCCCATATATCCAACAGATTTACTGAGAAATCCGCCGATCACGGCGACCGTCCCAAAAACGATGAACACGTATGTGCGTTGATCAAGCGGGAGGCGGAACTCGCTGCCGAATACCGGGCGTTCGTACAACTCACCGACAAGGCAGAGGACAGCCGACACCATGAGGACCATCGCCATGCCGCGCGCATAGTTACCTTCATCGCCGCCCATGAACTGGGCAACCGTAAGTCCGCCTCTTGGCAGCGTCAGCCAGGTATTCACCGCCCCGAGCCCGTAGCCCAGGAGAAGCGTCATAGCCATGATCGTGGATAAGCGCGTCGGACCCTCGGCCAGAAGCCAGTCCCACATAAGATAGAGCGAAACTGCGCCGCCAACTGCGGCCGCAAGGACCATCCCGGTCTCGTCGCCGGCGATCCATGAGATGAATCCGGTGACGAGAAGAATGGCAGGGATATGGGTAACATAAACAGTGCGAGGCAGAGCGAAGTTCTCACCCAGCGTCCGCGAAGCGCCCGAAGGCAAGCTTAACGGAACCCCCGCCGATACTGTTCTTGTCGAATTCAAACCAGCGCCGATGCTCCTGAGGCTCTTAGCAGATCGGCCTGGCAGCCGCCACGCCGTAGATTTCTAGCGGATAATCGCCCCGTAGACAATTGCCTGTTGCGCTCCCGAAACTGCAGCATTGAGCCCCTGGTAAGCGATCAGCTTTCCGAGGCTGGAGGGTACAAAAAGGATATCGTCGTTGGCGACTGCGATATCCGCCAACTTTCCGTGCACCATGTGGGAAAGATCCAGTTTGATTTCCTCCCTGCCCTCCGGAACCTTGCGAATCAGTATCACCTTGCTCTGCGCAGAGGTCCTGGTCCAGCCACCTGCGAGCGAGAGAGCCTGCAACAGCGAGATATGTTCGTTGTTGTCGATCAGGTAGCCGCCGGCCTTACCCACATCGCCGAGAACATAGATAATGCCCGACTTGCCAATCACGACGGTGTCGCCGGGTAGAATTACGGGATTTTGTTGCGCGCTGAGAGCATTGTTATTCGGCACCAGCACAACGTTTACCGGATGCTGCGGGTCGTCGCGGTGAATGATCGTCGCAACTCGCCCGGCAGTAACGGTGACTCCGCCGGCTAAAGCAATCATATCCAGCAGCCTGCGGCTCCCAAGCGTCGGATAAACCCCCGGGACATGCACTTCACCCGTTACCGTCGATCCTTGAGAAGCGTATTCCGAGATGGACACAGTCACGTGCGGCTCGACCAGAATGCCGCGTGATTTTAACTCGCCCTCTATCTTGCGGGCCGCCTGGGTTGGAGTAAGACCCGCTATTTGTATATTGCCCAGCACCGGCAGGTTAATTTCGCCGGTCTGGCTGACGCGAAGCGGACCAGACAACTCAGGAGTGTCGAATACCTCAACATCAACCTGATCGCCGGCGCCGATAGCGATCGTGGGCGACCTCGATTCAGGCGCTGCCTGAGTTGTAGCTTGAGCCTGACTTAAATCCGCGGTCGGTGGCGCCGCATTCGGAGACGTCACGGTCTGCCCCCAGCCGGTCAACGCTGCCGCGGTGAGGAAAATCAGAACCAGAGATGCCGATAACCTGCCCAGTCCGAGATTATTTCTCGTCATCGGTGACTCCGTACCCCGCTCCGTAATTGCTCTTGTAGCCATAATCGTAGCGCTTTGAATAGGTGTAGTAGTTCTCCATCCGAAGGTCGACGTCGTTGATAACAGTACCCAGCACCCGGGCACTTGCCCGGCGCAACTGCTCCCTGACACGGATCAGGGCTCGTTTGCGGGTGACGCCGGCGCGCACAAGGATGAAAGCGGCGTCAACCTGAGGCGCGAGGCTGAGCGTGTCGGCAACGGCCAGAATAGGCGACGAATCAAGAATGATGTGCTCGTACTCGTTGCGCCACTGTGCGAGCATCTCTTCCATGGCCCGCGAGGCCAGCATTTCGCCGGGATTCGGAGCGATCGGGCCGCGGGAAAGAACCGTCAGGTTCGGAAGTTCAGGTATGGGATTTTCATAGGCTTCGCTTCCCGATTCGCGCGCAAGAAGCGTCGAGAGGCCAGCCCGGTTCGAAAGCCGGAACTTCATGTGAAGCGTTCCCTTGCGCAAGTCGGTATCG
Organism: uncultured Acidobacteriaceae bacterium; assembly: GCA_963724375.1. GTDB lineage: Bacteria > Acidobacteriota > Terriglobia > Terriglobales > Acidobacteriaceae > Silvibacterium. Next base: position 366,329 of record CAVRUM010000004.1, on the reverse strand, counting down.
ACGAGAAGCACCCGGGCCGAACGCTGCGCAAACGAAATCCCCAGATTTGCGGCGCAGGTGGATTTGCCCTCGGCGGCGAAGCTGCTGGTGATCAACAACAGTCTCGGTTCATGGTCCACAGCCGAAAGCAAAATAGATGAACGGAATGTGCGGAAGCCCTCGGCCGCGATGGATTGCGGATCGACGTACGAAACCAGATCGGGCGATACCTTCAGAAGGCGCTGCAGCTCTGCTTTCCCTGCCGGAGTGATGGCATTGCTGCTCTTGCGTGTGGCAATCACGAAGTGCGGAATCACGGCAAGGGTGGGAAGTTGAGAGACTGCCTCGGCGTCGTCCGAGGTACGGACCGTATCATCGAGGCTCTCGAAGATGAAGGCGAGCAGCACGCCTCCGACAAGGCCCCCCAAAAATCCAAATATCAGAGCCGACCGCTTTTTCGGAAGCACAGGAAACGGGGGAATGCTGGCCTGGTCGATAATATCGACGTTATTGGAGTTCAGCCCGGCGGTGATGCCCGCCTCCTTGAGCTTCATCTGCAGGCTGTCGTAGAGCTCTGAAGCGGACTCAGCGCCATGCTTCAGGATGTCGAACTGTGCAGCCGATTCATTTTCCTTGAATGCTTCCTGCTTGGTTGAGTTGAGGCGATCCTGCAACAGAGACTCAGTCTTAACGGCCGCGTTGTACTCTTCGGCAAACCGCTTTGTGAGATTGTTGATCTCCGTATCGATGTCCGCCTGCACTGTCGCCAGCTGCTTGTCCAGTTCGCGGACCTTCGGATAGTCAGGCCCAAATTTCGACTTCAGCTGCGCCGCCTGCACCATGAGGTCGGCCTGCTGGGTACGCAGATTGCCAAGCACCGTGTTCCCCGCAACCGAGACGAGGAGGTCGGGATTGCGCGTCTGCGCCATTTTGTATCGCGCTTCCTTGACGATACGGTCGGCCTCGGCCTCGGCAAGCTGCTGGTTGACTGTCCGCAGGCTGTCGGTGAGAAGACTGCCTCCCTCCGCATCGAGGGAAAGCAGGTTGTTCTGGCGCTGATAGTCCGTCAGTGACTTTTGCGCGTCCTCTACCTGCCTCTTGACGGTGGCCAGCTGGTTGGTCAGCCAATTGGATACCCGAGTTGTACCCTCGTATCGCGAGCGAAGATCCCGGTCGAGATAGGCATCGACAATCGCGTTTGCAACATTTGCCGCCAGCGCCGGGTCCTGGTTTTGAAAATGCACTTCCACGACTTCGGTATTCGGCAAAACTATGATCTTGGTCGCGCCCTGCACGGCGCCGATGAGTTCGTAACGCTGCACCGGGGTGAGCTTGCCGTCATACGGATGCTGCTTGAACAGATTCGAAAAAGGTGGCTTGTGGTAGAGATCGAGAGAGTTGATTACCTCCATCATCACGGAGTCGCTCTGCATGATCCGGATCTCTGTCTGCAGCTTTTCCGCGGAGTCCTCTCCGCCGCCCAGTTTCTGCTCGATCAGGTCTTCAATCCCGATGTTGGTGGAACGGCCTAGGTCGATGTGGAGGCGCGCGACCGCCTCATACTGAGGAATGGTCGTAGCGATGTAGAAGATGGCGTAGCCGATACCTACAGCAATTCCGAGAAGAATGATCCACTTGCGTTTGATGAGAACCTTGCGAAAGTCGGCGGGCGTCAAAATAGAGTGCTCAGCGAGCGGTGCTGTGCCGCCGCTCAACAGGCCCTGTTGTGATCCCTGTGGAGGAACTACCAAGCCTTGCATCCCTACGCGCTCCTTGTGGCCGAAGCAACTTCAACCTGACCGGCCACTCTTCGCGAATCCAGAGGAAAAGATCTCCAGCCCAAGGAATCGGACGACAAGTGCACCAGCTTCCTAGAGTTTATCTGTAACAGCAACTTTTGCTTATGCGCATACGGCGTTCCGGGAATAGTTAATGTCCAGGCCCGGAATGAATGTCCTTCTGAACTTCTTTCTCCTGAACTAGATAAGCCCCTAGCTTTCGTAAATGAGCTGCGCTCCGCACAAGCAACTTTTATGATTTTATGACTGCGACTCCCGACCTGGGCCTTGTATGACGAACCTGTAGAGGCACATCGACTGATTCGACGATTCCCGGGAGGCGAAAAGGCTGCCTTTGGACGCTGGGCTCTTCGCTCTCATCTCGTGGGTATGCCAGGTCGTGCCTGGACGGCGTGAAGCTGTTGATGCTGTGGGGGGGACACAAATCAAGTAGGCCTCTTCAACACACGTCATCGCGCAATGGATGGCACGGGCTCTGCTATAGCTATCTTGAGATTGCAGCGTAGCTAGAGTCTAGCGGAGCGGTCACCTCAGGTCAAACACATCTGGGAAGCCGGCGGTAAGGACAGACCGCCGCCGCAGGCGCGCTTATTTGCGCGCCGACGGCGAATAGTCCACCCGGACAGCCACAATCTCGTACGGCTTGACGGGCACGCGAACCTTGTCGCCGGAGATCGCCAACGGCGCGCCCTCTGGCTGTTCCATCAGGTTCGTTTCCACCGCTCCTGTCGCGCCAGGTGGAATCGAGAGCTCGATCGTGCCGCTCTTCCCTGCCCATTCGTACAGGTGAAACACCAGGCCGTCGCTGTCTTCTGCCTTCTTCATCGCGGTGAGCACGACATTGTCCGGCGATGCGGAGACGAACGAGTGGCGCTCCGGCATGGCCCCCGTGTGCGGAGCCACCTGCATGGCCTGGAGATGGTAGTTGAATTCGTATCCGTGACGGACTGTTAATGCCTGTTTCCAGTCTCCGGCATGCGGGTAAAGAGCAAAACTGAAGTTTTGCTGACCGCGGTCGGCCTCGGGATCGGGCCAGACAGGCGAGCGCAGCAGCGACAGGCGCAAAACGTTGTCACGAGCGTCGTAGCCGTATTTCGACTCGTTGATGAGGCTGAAGCCATGGTGGGCGTCGCCGAGATCCGCCCAGCGCAGCGCCGGAACTTCGAACTGCGCCTTCTCCCAACTGTTGTTGCGCGTGGTTGGCCGATCGATGCTGCCGTATGGGATCTCGTAAGTCGCCATGGGGCTTGATGCGGCGAGCGGGAAGGCGGCCTTGAGCAGTTCGTGAGTCTCGTGCCAGTCGATGTTGTTCACGACGTCGACCTCGTCGGAGTCGGCATGAAGCACGATCTCCTGAACGAACTTCGAGTTCTGCGTGTGGCGGGTGACGCGAATCGACTGGGTAAGCGGGGTGTGCTCCGCTGCTTCCACCGAATCGGCCCCGGGCTTCGTCGGAGGCTGGTCGAGCGTGCCCGGATCGATGTTCCATGCGTCGTAGTCCTTCGGCGTATCGTGGAAGAGCTGCAGCTCATTGCCGCAGCCTCCTGAAGCCAGCGACTCGAAGTTGTCCTTCTTGTCGTAGATGCTCGTGATGCAGCCGCTCGTCTTGTCAACGGTGACGCGAAGATTGGCATTTTCAAGCGTGAGCCCGTCTGCCTTCAGGTCGCTCTGGAAGGGCTTGGAGCCCGGCACCACATGAAGAACCTCGTAGCCGAGCGACGGCACATCGTGCGCATCGATGAGCAGCTTGAACGTGTGCGTGCCGGCGTCGGACGACAGCACCTGCGACGGAAGCACATGACCCTTGGAGTCGAGGACCGAAACGCTGTCGGCCGCGTCGGGGAGCTGCACGCTCACAGTGACAAGTCCCGACCGCTCCCATGCCAGCGGATTGAAGACGAGCACAGGTACGCCCTGTCCGCCGCTGGTATTGATCCGGGCGGCAATGGTCTTCATCGACGACGCCGAAATCTCATTAGTCGCCCAGTGGACCTGGTTGTAGTCCTGCTGGGCTTCCTTATAGATAATTCCGATCCCGGAGCCCGCAGCCAGGTCGTGGAACTGATTAAAGGTGATCTTCTTCCATGCCTCGGTCAATTCGTCCGCAGGATATTTCCTGCCATCGAGCCATGCGAGCGACGCCTCTTTTTCGGCGTTCAGCGCCCACTCGGAGCTCTCCCGCATATTTCGCTTGTGATTGGCCTGCGTGGTCATCACACCGCGGTGATACTCGAAGTACATCTCGTCCTTCCACGTAGGAATAGCAATCTCTCCAGCAACGGGCGCAGGGGGATGATAGCCGGCCGCAATGCTCTTGTAGTCCCACTCTGGAGACGAAGGCGCGAGCTGCTTTTCGACAGCCGAGAAAAAGCTCTGCGCGGTGCCGTACTGGTACTTTGGCACGACCTTGTCGCCGGAAGCCCAGTGGTCGCCCTCATCCAGAATGGCGCGCGTCGGGCCGCCGCCGTGGTCGCCGATGCCATAAAGATCCATCATCTCCGTCATGCCCGGCGCAATTTCACGTGCCTGGGCAAGATCGGCCGAGAGCCGCACCGGATCCAGATTGTTATTGGCGTAGTCGTGCGGGAAATAAGTCAGGACCTTGCTCCCGTCCGGCGACTCCCACCAGAAGAGCTTGAGATAGTAAGGGAGCTTGTTGGTGTCGTCCCACATCATCTTCTGGGTGACGAAGTAGTCGATGCCGGACTTCTTGTAGATCTGTGGAAGCTGCCAGTTATACCCGAAAGAATCGGGATTCCAGCCAATGCGGACATCCACACCATACTCGTGCTGATACCAGCGCTTGCCGATCAAGATCGACCGGGCCGTCGATTCGCCGTCAGGCATGTTGAGATCGGGCTCGACCCACATGCCGCCGACAATCTCCCAGCGTCCCTCCTTGATGCGGCGCTTGATCTGGTCGTTGATCTCCGGATACTTGTCGGCCATCCACGCGTTGTACTGAGCCGCCGACTGCGTGAAGGTATAGTTCGGATACTCATTCATCAACTGCAGCGCGGTCGAGAAGGTGCGCTTTACCACGTCGACTGTCTCCGTCCATGGCCACAGCCACGCCGCGTCGATGTGGGAGTTGCCGGTGAGGTGCAGCGTCGCCTCCTGCATCATGGGGCGCAGCGCTTCGAGCGTGGATTGCGCCTGTTTCAGCGAAGCGTCGAACTGCTGCTGGTTGGCCGCGTCCAGCGCCTTCAGGTCGACAGAGGTGATGGCTTTGTTCAGGGTCGCCTGATCGGCAGAAACATTTTTCGAGAGACTCGGAACAAGCAGTGCCGCCGAGAGGAATTCCTTGCGCTCGTCTTCAGGATTGGGCCGGCTCTCAGAGAAGTCGATCTTCATGGGCGAGCCACGGAAGCGCTTCACATCGACGGTGGCGAGCAACTTGACCGCGACGAGCACCCGGTCGCCCGGCTTGGCATTGTCGAAGAGCACAATGGGCTCAAGGTCATCACCAAGGGCGACACGGCGACCATTGAAATAGATGATCTCCGGCATGGGGCCATTGGCCTCGGCGCGGAACTGGAACCAGATGCGCGCGCCGGTCAGGTCGTATCCGGAGAGCGTCTTGGGCACCTCGATCCACTGCCGATACCACACCGCGGCCGTCGAAGCATCGGACGGCGCCTTCACCAGCGGCCAGGAGGAATCGTCCAGCGTAGTGCTCTCGCCATGGGCAATATCGCCCTGGTGGTAGCGCCAATCGCCGGCGGGAAGATTACCGAGGTCGCCGAGCCGCGCGATCACCTTCTGAGCATCGGGAGGCAGCGTCTTCACAGCATCTTCCGGCGACTCAATCGCGAATTGCGCGCGAAGAATTCCGGTGGCAAAGAGCAGGGCTATCGATAACACGAGGACAGGGCGAGGGAGAAACGACACCAGCTTCAAGTAACTCATCCTCCGGGGGCTACGCATTTTCAAAATTGCCTGTCTGGAAACAGCAGATAGCCTGGCCAGCGTCCACGCCTTGCAGGGAAGAGAGCAATTCTGGAAATGCTTTTTACCCTCGCGGATTATAGATGATTCTGAGGGGTGCGATCAGTCTTCAGCCGGCAGCGCTTCAGCCGGGACCCCGTTTGACTCCCGTCGCGTCCTCGATTCGGGATATGCAACATAAGAGTTCGCACCGGCAAATGGCCGACCATGCGCAGGTGCAGAACAGTCCCAGCGCCTGAACAGCGTCTTCAGGATAATGACGAGGTCGGAGCGGAACGTGGCGGCGGACGTGTATTCGGCATCGATCCACCTCTTCGCCGGCAGCACCACCCAGTGCACGTAGTGGTCAAGGCTGTGGCACGGCACCTCGTTAAGGATCGCCTCTTCGCGCGCAAATGCAAGGGTGGCCGCGCCGGTTATCCCCGGACGGCACATCGGAACAAGGTACTCATGGTCGGGCACCTTGGGTCGCGGCCCCACCAGGCTCATATCGCCTCGCAACACATTGGCGAGCTGGGGCAGCTCGTCAAGCTTCCACCTGCGCAGGAAGCGCCCAACCGGCGTGAATGGCTGGTTTCCGAGCGTGGTGATCGTTGGCCGGGTCTCGCCGGGGTTGTGCGCCATTGTACGGAATTTCAGAATGTTGAACAGCTTTCCATCCCGCCCCACCCGTGCCTGCACGAACAGGACCGGACCGCGCGATGAAAAGCGTACGGCCAGTCCAACCAGCAAAAGAATCGGTAGAGTCAGCGGAAATGTGAGGATGACCGCGGCCAGATCGAACCCCCGCTTTGCCGCGGATGTCGACCAGGAGCTCGGCGGAAGCCACGCCGACTGAATCGCCTCTTTCCCCGTTGCCTGCGTGTTCCCTGTTGAGCTGACGCGACAGAGAGGGGACTCATCATCATTCGGACGAGCTTCTTCTTTCCGCCATAGGACAGGCACATGAACCTCCAGGGACTGCACATTCGATCTCGGCATCCCGGGGAAAGACCTCCAGGATGGTTCACTTAAGAAAGCGTAAAGCGGCCCGAAGGAGGGCCACATTTTGTTGACACCGGGTTCGGGCGGGAGTCGCGGTGTGTCAGAAACCGTAAGCGTAAAGCGGAAGATCTGGACGGCCGGAAAGCTGCCGGCCCTGAAAATCAGTTGATCGACCGCTGCCGGGTCTCGGCGGGCTGTGCGCTGTCGATCGAAACGGGGAGGGGGCAAGGATCGGCGATGCCCGAGAGCAGGATATCAGGAATACATGCAGCCGGCTGCGGACGCCCCCAGAGAAAGCCCTGAATAACATCGCATCCAAGCTCGCGAAGGATCTCCACCTGCTCCATGTGCTCGACACCCTCGGCCACCACCTGCATTTCGAGGCTGTGGGCCAGCGAAAGGATGGCCTGAACGATGGCAAAGGTACCGTTCGGATCCGAGACACGCTCGATGAACGACCGGTCGATCTTGAGCGTCTTGATCGGAAGCTGATGCAGATGCCGCAGGGAGGAATAGCCGGTACCAAAGTCGTCAACAGAGAAATTTACTCCGACCTGGGCCAGATCGAGCATCTGGCGGGCGATTTCATCCAGCTTCCGCATGACGGTCGTTTCCGTCAGCTCCAGCTCAATCAGGCTGGGGTCAATCTGGAAGGCGGCAATCACGGCGCGGACCTGCACGGCAAAATCCGAGCGCATGAACTGCAACGGGGAAACATTCAGAGCCACACGGACTGGCGGCAGGCCGCTTCGCTGCCACCCGGTCAGGTCGCGGCAGACCTCTTCGAGAACAAAGTTCCCGATCGGCACGATCAGGCCGCTCTCCTCCGCAATAGGAATAAAGCGGTGTGGCGGGATCATGCCCTCGACCGGGTGATGGAGGCGCAGCAGGGCTTCGAGGCCGCAGAGGGTGCCGTTGATGGTGTATTGCGGTTGATAGTAGACCTCAAAACCACCTTCCTTGAGGGCGCGCCGCATCGTGATTTCGATCTCACTCGCCTCCGATGCGGAAGCGGAGATCTCGTTGGAGACGAACACATACTGGTTGCCGCCCGAGTGCTTCGATTGATACATCGCGGTATCGGCCGCGCGCCAGAGCGCTTGCGAATCGGTACCGTCGGTGGGGTAAATAGCGATTCCGATACTGGCCGAAACTTCGAGGTTGTAGCCGTCCACGATCAAAGGCTGCCGGATACCGGCAAGAAGCTCGGCAACCACCAGCTCCGCATCCGCCGACGTGGTAAGACCACCCAGCAGGATAGTGAACTCTTCCCCGCCCGAGCGCGCCACGGTGTCAGAGGCCCGCAGCCTCGCGCAGAGCCGCTCGGCCAGCTTCCTGAGACAAACGTCGCCAACCGAGTGGCCGTAGGTATCGTTGATCTGCTTGAAGCGGTCCAGGTCGAGGCAGACGACCGCAGCCAGGTTCCCCTGGCGCGCCGCGGCGGCCAGCGTCTGCTCCATGCGGTCGGTCAGCAGCAGGCGGTTGGGCAGGCCGGTCAGTGCATCGTGGTTCGCCTGATGTACCAGCCGCGCATGGAGCTGCTGGCGCTCGGTCACATCCTGCGCGAGCGTAAATCGCGCCCGGTAGCCTTCGAAAATGATGCTGTGTGAGGCGGTATCCACCTGGATGCGCGTCCCATCCTTCTTCAAATGCGTACAGGGACCCGAAATGAAGGTCACCTGGCTGACATTCCTGAGGCGCCTCTCGAGCTCGGGAAGATCCTCTGGCGGAGTAATATCCCGCAGGGTCATGGAGAGGAATTCCTGCTCCGAATACCCGTAGTCCAGCACGGCCGAGCGGTTCACCTTGAGAAAGGCAAGACTTTCAATATCGGTAATCCACATGGGATGCGGATTGCCGTCAAACAGAACCCGGTACTCCTCACGCTGCTTGCTCGCGGTAATGATTTCGCCCTCGAGCAGCGTCAGAATCATGCCGAACTCGACAAAGAACTTGGGAATATTCCACAGCTCTCGGGAAACCTGATGGTTCGGCAGAAAGGCGGTCAGGGCCAATGCGCACGGAAACACCAATGCCCACGCAACCAGGCCACCTACGGCCGTGATGACACCCATCGACCAGCGGCGGAAATCCTCCCAGTACAAGACCGCGTTGAGGAGATAAAACTGCGTCAGAAAACCGTAGGTGCCGAGGTCCGCCTGTCCACGGATAGCACACCATGTGATCCATCCGATGACCACCGTCGCCGAAGCAGTGGCGAATTTCAGTACGAGCTTGTGGTGAAACCACAGCCGATGGGCAACGATAATGAGGACAGCTTGCGCGATAACGGCGAGCCCGATAAGAACCGGGCTGCCACCCCACCCGAACACCGACAGAAAGATGTAAATCGTCGCCGGAAGCGACAGCAGCAGGGCGTGGAACCCGCCTGTCCTTGGGCCGAGCTTCACCCGGTATGCCGCAAGCATGAAGGACACGCCGCTTAGCAGCAAAGTCGTCAGACCGAGCGAGTCCAGCAGTGCCCCAAGCCGTTCGTTGTTCGTGTTGACGAGGAGGATGGTGAAGTGCGCCAACACGCAGAGCCATCCGATAATCCAGTATCGGAGCCTTGCGCTCGGACGGGTTCGGTAGATCGACCCGAAGAGGAGGACCAGCAGTCCGAGGATCAAAATATCAAGTAAATAGCCTTGCATGCACAACCAAGAGTGATATCGGCAGAAAATCTCGAGCTTTTGAGGTTGCCGGATAAGAAAAATCCCTGAAGAACGGCCCCCTTTTTGCAGTCTGGGTTGGTCGGACTTTTCAGGTATTGCTCTTACGAAAGAATCTTGACGTTACTTGCGAGGAGATTGCCTGGTGGGCAGTGAGGGACTCGAACCCCCGACTTCCTGCTTGTAAGGCAGGCGCTCTAACCAACTGAGCTAACCGCCCGGGCTTAACCGGAAGAAAAAGACAATTCTGTCTGCGATGCGGGGTTACCTGCAGACTGCTTCCGCACTGCAAGAATCTTACCATCCGGGAGCCTTCAATTCGAACAATTTCGACGGATAGCGGCCCGCCTACAGACCTAAACGGTCTTGCAATCTCAACGTGTTAACGCCATCCATACCGCCTTTCGATCTCCGTATACCGCGGCAAAAAATGCAATTTCTTGCCAGATTGAAGTCTGGCAGCGGAGGCAACGAATTTCCATCCCACCTGCGTGTTAACGTGAACCGAGTAAGTACCCGGTTGTTAGACTGACAGCGCGTGACTTACCTCATCGTCAATGCCGACGATTTCGGGCTCACACCGGGCGTGAACCGCTCGATCTTCGACCTCCAGCAGGCCGGCGCCCTGACCTCGGCGACACTGATGGCCACCGCCGACAGCTTCAGGAACGCTGCCTCCCGTGCGGCCACACATCCAATGTTGGGCGTTGGATGCCACGTCGTTCTGGTCGATGGCAGGCCAGTGCTCCCGCCGGAAGAAATCCCCGGACTCGCACCCGCAACCGGCGAGTTCCGGCCCACCCTGGGAAGCTTCGTTAGCGACCTGATCCGGCGGAGGATTCCCGAGGCCGAGATCGAGGCCGAAGCTACAGCGCAGATCCGTCGTCTGCAATCAGCGGGCATTCAAGTGACCCATATCGATACGCACAAGCACACGCACATGTTCGTCCGGGTGCTGCGGCCATTGCTCCGGGCTGCGCGAGCCTGCGGCGTACGGGCAATCCGCAACCCCTTTGAGCCGGGATGGGCGCTGGCCGCTACCCCCAACGCCCCGCCGGGACGCCAGTGGCAGGTCCGGCTGCTGCGGGCCCGGCGAAGAGCGTTTCTGCGGCTGGTGAGCGAGGCCGAACTGGCAACCACCGACGGATCCATCGGCGTGCTGGCGACAGGAATGCTGAACACCAGGACACTCCGGCGGCTGCTCTCGCTCATGCGGCCGGGAACCTGGGAGCTGGTGTGCCATCCCGGATACGTTGACCCAGCGCTGGATAGCGTGAGGACCCGGCTGCGCGAGTCGCGCGCCATCGAACACGAGGCGCTGCTCGACGTCGTACCGTCTTATGTCCAGGATCACGCTGAGGTTACTCTGGCCCATTTCGGCCAGCTTACGGCGTGACCGGCGCCAAAACCGGTCCCGGTGAATCCGCGCCGGAGGCGGCCTCGTCTAATGGCGGACGGACCCTGCAGCTCGAGCAGAAGACAGAGTGGAGGCGAACCAGCCCCTATGAAGATCGGCATCACATGTTACCCCACCTACGGCGGCAGCGGAGTCGTCGCCACGGAGCTCGGCATTGAACTGGCCGCGCTCGGCCACGAGGTCCACTTCATCACCTACTCGCAACCGTTCCGGCTTACCGGGCGTGAGCACGGAATCTTCTACCACGAGGTTCCGGTGTCGAACTATCCGCTGTTTGAGTACCCGCCTTACGATCTGGCGCTGGCGACGCGGATGTCTGAAGTCGCAGCGTACTATCAGCTCGACCTGCTGCACGTTCACTACGCCATTCCGCACTCGATCTCCGCTTACCTCGCCCGCCAGATGCTGGCCGAGCGTAACCACCGCCTTCCATTTGTCACCACGCTGCACGGAACGGACATTACCCTCGTCGGCCTCGACCACTCTTACCTGCCGATCACGCGCTTCGGGATCGATCAGAGTGACGGCGTCACCGCTATCTCGAATTACCTGCGCGAGAAGACGGTCAAGGAATTCCACGTGAAGCGCAAGATCGAGGTCATTCCGAACTTCGTCAATTGTGATGTGTATACGCCTCTCAGCCCCGAAATCCGCGAGGCTGGCCGGGCACAGTTCGCCGAGAGGGGCGAGAAGATCCTGGTTCACCTGTCGAACTTCAGGCCGGTGAAGCGCGCGGTCGATACCGTTGAGGTCTTCGCGCGCGTGACCGACGAAATTCCGGCGCGTCTGCTGTTGATCGGCGATGGCCCCGACCGCTCGCAGGCTGAGTGGGTTGCACGCCGCAAGGGCATTCAGGATCGCGTCCATTTCCTCGGCAAGCTGCCGAGCGTGAGCGATATCCTGCCACTCGCTGACCTCATGCTTATGCCGAGTGAGCTGGAATCCTTCGGCCTCGCCGCTCTTGAAGCCATGGCCTGCCGCGTGCCCCCATTCGCAACCGCAGTCGGCGGGGTTCCGGAGCTGATCGAAGATGGCGTCAATGGACGCCTCTTCCCTGTCGGAGATGTGGATGCCATGGCCCGCGCGGCAGTCGAACTGCTCAGCGACGACGCAAAGCATGACGCAATGGCCAGCGCAGGCCGCCAGATAGCGCAGAAAAAATTCTGTGCAACGCGGATCATCCCGCAGTACGAGAGCTTTTACGAGCGCGTGCTCGACCGAGCGGCCGCGGGAGTGAACTGAGGCTCATCGGCGTTCTCAAGGCTGATCGGAATCGCCAGCGTCACCTTCGTTCCTCGCCCCGGGCGGCTCGTGACATCGAGCATTGCTGCTCCGCCAAAGAGCACCTCCAGCCGCTCGCGGACGTTCTTCATGCCGATGCCCGTCCCGGTCAGCACACCGCTCGAGTGAGAGCGCCCCGGCGCAATCCCCACCCCGTCGTCCTCGACCTCGATGATCATCCTGCCGCCTTCAATTCTGCTGCGCACCGTGATGGTGCCTCCGCTGATGCGCGGCTCCAGGCCATGCTTGATGCTGTTTTCCACCAGCGGCTGCAGCAGCATGCTGGGTACAAACAGATCGAGTGTGGCCGGATCGATCTCTTTGACGACCTTCAGCTTGTCCTGCCCGAATCGGACCACTTCGATGCCCAGGTAATCGTCCGTGAAGCTCAGTTCCTCACTCAGAAGCACATAGGAGTCGTGGTCCTTCAACATCATGCGCAGGATGTTGGCCAGCTTCACGATCAGTTCACGCGCCTGCTCGGGCCTGAAGCGCACCAGCGATGCAATCGAGTTAAGCGTGTTGAACAGAAAGTGCGGATTGATCTGCCGCTGCAGTGCATCCAGCCGCGCCTCGAGCAGAAGCCGTTTCTGCTCTTCAAGGCTGCGCTCGGTGCGGATGGCGTTCCAGATCTTCAGCGGGATGCCCACGACCACCGCCGCACAGGCCCACGTGGCCAGGCGCACGGGCCAGCTATCCGTGGTCAAGGCAAAGAGCCGGTTCGGATAGAGCCTGTGAAGCCATTGACGCACGATCTCCATGCCGACGATCAGGATCAGCAGCAGCACCTGGCGGTCGAAGCGCGGCTTGCGGAGATTGCGGCGGACCCACCGGTAGATGCTCAGGTCGATAAATGGCGAGAACGACCAGACCTCCTCCTGCTCGACGAACTTCCCGTACAACCCGGCAATGATGGCTACAGCCATCAAAAATGGCAGGGACAGATACTCGTGATGGAGCATCGCTGGCAGAGACAGCATCACTGCCCCGCCCAGCGCCGACAATGGCCCCAGCAGGATGCCCAGAATGATCGTGGCTTCAAACGAGATATCGGCGGCCAGGAAGTTCGGCACCACCACCCGTACCAGGACGCCAAGCCCAAGCGGGATGCAGATGAAGGCGAGCAGGGCAAGGGTCTGGGAGGGCTTCCGGTTCTGGTTGAAAAGCAGGTTCTGGAAGGTCCGGGCCCGGGCAAGGGCGCTCGATACTGCGGCGGCCACGCCGAGCTTCACCAGCAGGGTGATGAGGATGAGCCTGGACTCGATCACAGTCTTAACTCTACGCCCGGCGGCCACGAATCCACGCCGGAATGCGCCGCATCTATAATGCAGCCATGCCCCTGGAAAGTGTTCGAAAGGTTGCCGATGCGGACTTCCCGACCCGCTGGGGACACTTTCGCATTCTCGGTTTCGAAGGAAAGGTCGTGTCGCCGGAGCCCTGCAAGCCCGGCGCAACCCCGCCTCCTGTGCGCACGGAAGGTGCAGTCGCGCTGGTGATGGGCGACATTCACGCCGCAACCCCCATCGTGCGGATTCACTCGCAGTGCCTCACCGGTGACGTCTTCCACTCCCTGCGCTGTGATTGCCGCCAGCAGCTTGAGCTTGCCCTCGCGCGGATTACCGAGGAAGGCGCCGGCATTCTCATCTACGAGCAGCAGGAGGGCCGGGGTATCGGCCTGATGGCCAAGCTTCGCGCCTATGAGCTGCAGGACCGCGGCTTCGATACGGTTGAGGCCAACGTGGAGCTCGGCTATAAGCCCGATTGCCGCGAATTCGAGCTACCTGCCGCGATCCTTCGCCAGCTCGGAGTCGGAGCGGTGCGCCTGATCACGAACAATCCGGAAAAGGTCGAGGCGCTCGAAGCCGCCGGCATCATCGTAGCCGAGCGGATATCGGCCCAGATTGAGCCCGAGGAAACTTTCGAGCGCTACTTGAAGATCAAGCGCGAAAAGATGGGCCACATTGACGATGCCGGCGTCGACGACAGCCGCGTCGAGATCAAGATCGTTCCCTAGCAGCTTCTGAAAGCAGGGCGCCTCCCGCCTTTCTCGATCAGTCTTTTCCCATCCAGAAATATTCTTGTTTCGTATTTCAGGCGCGTGCTAACCTACGCAGGCGTTATCCCCACAAAACAAGACTCCCCCTGGGCCATCCTTAATCGTAAGAACAATTTGTGGATGTATACAGGAGTCGCCTCATGCTCATCCGGCCCCTTATGGGCACGTCCCTTCACGGCCGCGCTGTAATTTTCTGCGCCTTTCTCGTTGCCTCGCTCCTTCTTCCCGGAACTGCTCAGAACACTTCCGCGATATCTGTTCCAGAGCCAAAAGAAGCAGACATTTTCTACGTACTGGACTCGTCTGGAAACCTTGTCTCGCTCGAATTCAGCCATATCCAGCGGCAATGGAACGACATGCAGGTCAAAGGCGATCGCTCCCCCGTCCGCTTCCCGACAGGAGTGCCGCTCACTTTTGTAGTGCGCCTGTCGTCAGGTTCTCATGTCAGTCTTTTCAAAACCGCCGTCGACAGCGGATACCGCGTCATACCTATCGTGAGCAAGGATCACAAGGCGATCATCAAACCTGGATCGGGTGCAGCACAAATTGCGTTGAGCGGCACAAAAAACGCGAGTGGAACAGTCCAGTTGCACTCAAATGACTCTCTCGACGCGGGCGAGTACTGCATTGGGGTCAGTCCGGGAAATGACGCCTATTGCTTCGGCCTCGACGCCGGAGGCGAAGCGGGCTCAGGAACAGGAGTCGCCAGCACTGCCCAACCGGCGGCTAGTGGCCCGGCAATGACAAATGCCGACGTTATCAAGCTGGCGAGCGCCGGCCTTCCTGCGGACGTGATCATTGCTTCCATACACCGCGCTTCAGGCCGCAACTTCGATCTCTCTGTGGACGGGTTGATTGCCCTCAAAAACGCCCATGTCCCTGACGAGGTCATAAAGGCAATGACGCAAGACTCTAGCGCTGGTGATTCGGCGACTCCGGCCGCGTCACCTGCCAGGGCAGGCGCACCGGCGGCAGCTGTGGCGGATGCTCAGATTCAGGAGCCTCCCGACAACGGTGTTTTCTACATGGTCGGTCCAGGCGGGCGGCTGCGCAAGCTCGAACCCATCCGGGCATCGATCACAGACATGCATCAGAATCTCTTCGAAGGCAATCAGGTCGCTTATCGCGTATACGGAGCCCATTCGCCCGTCCGCACCTCCGATCCAAGCCCGGCTATCGTCATTCGGTTGGTTCCCAAAGACAATAAGGTCCACGTCTTTGGCGACTATGATGTCCACGACTTGAACGATATGTATTTTCGGCGTTTTGAATCAGTGGAAGGGGCGCGGCAGACCATGGTCAGCCCTCGCAACCGCCGCCGCGGGCAAACACATGTTCCGGACCCGGGCGAATTCGAATTCAGCATCGTGAAGCTGGGCGCCGATTTCTACAAGGTAGTTCCGAATGAGCCGCTGATTGCGGGTGAATACTGCGCCAGTGACGTTGTTTTCACCGATATCAGCCCGATCTATTGTTTCGGCATAGATGCACCCCACTAAGACCGCTCAGTGGCCATGCCAGGTAGCGATTCAAGCCTGCCTCGCTAATCGTTCCAGACGTAGTCGTTTGCTGTGCGGAAGTTCGTGAATGACAGGCTGATGCTCACGTCCATCGACCGCACGTGATGCCACCAGCCGACCGGAATGAACAGCACCTGCCCCGGCTCGAGCAGGACCTTGAGCTGAGTCGCCTTCTTGAAGAGGGGAAATTTGCTGTAGTCGGGTTTCTCGCAGTCGACCGCGCTGTACACGCCGACATGGTTGTAAACATACGGCGTTTGGAACGACGGGATCAGGGTGACCGTTTTCCGGCCGTAAACCTGCGCCAGCAGAATATTCATGGCATCGTGGTGCAGCGGCGTCACCGTTCCGCCCGGGCCGAACCACAGGAACATCCGCGACTGGGCTCTCGCCGGGGCGAGGATGTTTTCGAGAACACGCACCTCGTCGAGCAGGGCCTTCATACTCCCGGATTCAAGCGACCGGTTGTTCGCCACCATGTAGAAGTCGTTCGTCTGTCCGGCCTGCTTCACGCAATCGACAAAGTCGCGCATCTGCGTATGCGTCTTGTGGCTGTTTGAGTTGATCTCGTAATCGCGGTCGGCACTACGCCCCGCCATCACCTCAACCAATTCGTTGCCACAGCGGGCCTTCAGGTAGTCGGGATTCCACCGGGCCAGTGCCGATGAGTTACGGAGCCCGTCCTGAAGCACGACCGGTCGGTTGACCGAGTAGTAGCAGCGGAAGAATTCATCCGCGCCGAGGTTCGACCGCCGTTCGACGGCCTTTGCCCCTTTGCTGTGCGCCCACAGCTCGTCGTAGACGGCCATTACGGCTTCCAGCTTCCGGAGCTTCTGTGCAACCTTGGCCGAGCCCTTGGTCTCGAGCGTCGCTCGGGATACCTGCTGGCGCGACGCGCCGCGGTCGAACCCGTTTTTCACGAGGATATCCACCAGCTGGTTCTCCTCTATGCCCAGGATTCGGTTTTCCTCAATCCACCCAATCCAGCGCGGTGGTATGACCGTCGAATTTGTCATCGTTGCCCCATTGAGTCCGCTATGGCCAGCCATTCTAAGCCCACTGGGGCAGCAAGTGGACACACTTGCCGCCGCCGTCCTGGCCCCTGGTTCCGGATGGTGCCGCAAAAGGTTGTTGCGTTACAGACTCCGAGTCGCCCATCGCCCCGGAAAATCCCGGCTCTGAACTCATTGACAGGCCGCCATCGGCCCCGGATAATTCCCCTTCGATCGATGCCCCACCCGGATCACGCTCTATATCCGCGCTCCTGAGATCCGGAGAGCCTCACGTGAAACGCGCCGCATGTTCCGGCTCACCATACATCCAGGAGAAGCAAATGACAAAAGAGCGCGCGTGGAAACAACCGTCCGCCAAAGCCGAAGACAAGTCCGCGGAGACGGCATTGTTATCGCAGACCGAGGATGCTTGGATGGCAGCTCGTCTGCTCGGCAAAAGGAAGATCGTCGAGCAACTTGTGGACGACGCTTATCGCGGTTCAACTTCCCACGGCAGCCCACAGAACAAGAAGGATCTGGTCGACTCCACACCGGCCGGAGCCTTTACCGAATACATCCACACCGAGCGCTCCATCGAATTGATCGGAAACGTGGCTGTCTCCACCGGAGTCGCAACGCTCACTTCGCCGAAGCGGCGCCACGCTTACCGCTATCTTCGTGTTTACTCGAAAACCCGAGGCAAATGGCGACTGATAGCCTCGCAGTCCACCCCGCTGGCTGCAGCTTGATCTGACGACGGCCCTCAAACTCGCACCCACGACTCAACGGAGGCAGTTTCCGATGGCAAGGCTCATACTCTGCGCCGCGACGCTCCATTCTGGTGTGCGTCACCGCTACCTTATGCTCAGGCAAGTCAAGGCTTACGCGGACCGTTACGGCTACAAGGTGCGCATGCTTTGGGGCGTAACCGGAGCCGTATCCAACTATCGCCACGAAGAGCTCTTCGCGCCCGTGCCCGGCGTAGAAATAAGAAACATTTCGCGCGACCAGCTGAAGGCAATCAAGGATTATTGCCAGAAGGATGGAGGATTCACCTACGAAGGTGAGCCCTTTCACATGCTTCGTCCCCAGCAAGGACAGGGCGAGCGCTTCTTCTCCTGGGACCTCGAGGGCTCAGGAAACCTGGCGCTGCTTGTTCCCCGCCCCTTTCCCCAGCTCCTGGCCACTCCCAGCGCGCCTCTGCGAACCGAAATCGACACCTTCATCAGGCTGAACCGCATGCACGAGCGCCTCGGCATCCGCGTTCGCGCGATGGAGCTGCCTAACCAGAAGAACAGGATTCACCGCATCAAGTCGGAACTCGATGGCGTCCTGCATTCGCTCTACCGTATCCCATGGTACGTGCCGGTCTTCATCGTCACCGATTCCGAATACGTGCAGCAGACCCTCGCCTCGCACTTCGTCGACTCGGTCTTCTTCACCAAAAAATTCGAGGAAACGGAGGCTAGCGGCCGCTATGTCGACCGCGATGACCGGCAAGCCATGAAGACCTTCATCAAGGAAGTCGGCTGCCTCTGCGCCTGCAAGAAGATCATCAGCTTCGGGGGCTTTCTCAACGACAGCTCCGTTCAGTCGAAAATCATCAGGGAGCCCTATTCCGAAGCCGCCTTCATGAACGTCGCCGAGGCATAGTTTCGTCGCTACGGGAACCCCCGCTGACGAGCCACCTACTCTCGCGACAATAACGCAAGAGTGGGATCGCCTGTTCAGCACCCGGCGCATCTATGATGAAGGGATGCAGATCGTTCTCTATACCGCGTCGTGGTGCCGCGATTGCCGCGAGGCGAAGCGCTTCCTCGACATACACCAGCTCGCTTATACAGAGATCGACATCGAGACCACGCCCGGCGCTGTCGCCGAAGTGCTCGAGCACGTCGGCAAGCGTGCCATCCCCCAGCTCGTCATCGATGGCGAGTGGGTGCAGCCCTACCGGCCCGGCTGCGGCTTTCTCTATGAGGAGATGAGCGAACGGCTGGGCCTCGTCCGCTGATTTAAGGGCCCATTTCCCGAATTACGACACCGTCTCGACGGACCTCTCCGCGCGCGACTCTGCCGCACCAAGAAACGGTAGCCGCCGCACCCGCTGTCGCATCGTTTCCCTCTGCCGCGCAAGTGCCCGCGCCTGCAGCATGTCTTGCAACGTCACGGTGCCCAGCGGTGTCCCCGTTTCCGCATCGACCACCGCGACCTCGAAAATCCTCGCCCCAGCCATGCGTTCGGCCACGGCTCGCAGCGTCTCATCCGGATGCGCCACATGCGCAGCCTCGAGCGGCGCACTCGCATCGGCTCGCATTATCTGCGAGATCATCATGGTCTCCAGCGGATCGACGGAGTACTCCCGGCTCAGGTGATAACCACGGCGGCTCAACCGCTCCGTCAGGATCGACCGCCGCTGTAGCAGCACAGTGAAGGCGTGCGCCGCAACGGAGCCCATGAGCAGGGGGAGAATCAGGCTGTAGTTGTGCGTCAATTCCATGGCCAGCACGGTTGCCGTGAGCGGACACCCAATCGCTCCCGAAAGCACAGCCGCCATGCCAACCAGGGCCCAGGCGCCCGTTTCCAGCGGAGGCAAACCCGGAGCGAGCAGAGCGCCCAGCGCTCCCCCGATCATCAGCAGCGGAGCGAGGATTCCGCCCGACGTTCCCGAGCCCAGCGAAAACGACCAGATGATGCTCTTGACGACCAGCACGCCGATGATCAAAGCCCAGGTGTGGTCGCCTCCAATGAGCGATGCGATCACGTCGTAGCCGGTGCCCAGCGCACGCGGAAAGATAAGCCCGCCGATGCCGATGACCGCGCCACCCACCGCAGGCCACCACATCCAGTGGACGGGCAGGTGATTCTCGAAGAGGTCTTCACTCGCATACACGGCACGGCTGAGAACGAGAGCTAGCGCGCCGCCGACCACTCCCACCGCAAGCGAGGCAAGAACTGCCCTCGGGGACACATCTCCCGTCATTGCCGGCATCGGAAATAATGGCCCTGGCCCCAGAAAGAAACGGCGCAACGCTGCAGCCGTCGTCGCTGCTACGGCAACCGGAACCAGCGACCGCGGACGCCACTCGAACAGCAGCAGCTCCACGGCAAGCAGAACCGCTGCGAGCGGGGTTGAAAAGACTCCCGCCATACCCGCCGCCGCGCCGGCAACCAGCAGCGTCGAACGCTCGGCGTCGCTCAGATGAAACATCTGCGCAAAGAGCGATCCAACCGACCCCGCCGTCATGATGATCGGCCCTTCAGCGCCGAACGGCCCACCCGAACCGATTGCAATTGCGGCTGAAAGCGGCTTGAACACCGCGACGCGGGTATCAACCTTCGCGCCGTTGATCAGGATGGCCTCAATGGCCTCCGGCATGCCGTGGCCGCGGATCTTTTCCGAGCCGAAGCGCGCCATCAGGCCGATAATCAGCCCGCCCGCGATCGGCACCAGAACCGCGAGCCAATGAAGCTGGTTCCTGGCCGGCGAGATGAACTGCCATCCAAAGCGATGGAAATAGAAAAGATTTGTCGCCAGATAAATGAGGTGCAGAAGAAAGTACGCCAGCACCACCCCGGCGACGCCCAGCACAAGAGCGAGGGCGCTCAACACGATCATGCGCGGATCGGCGTTGAAGTCGCCCAGGCGCGAAGGTAGACGAGAGCGCAGATGTGACTTTGCCACGGCTACCCGGCCTTCCTTGAGCCCGCACCTGCTTTTGCGCTCAGAACGCGGCGCAGTGCGCGGATCAACTCCGGGCCGGCCTGGTCCAGTTCCTCCAGGTGATAGGCGGCGAGTGACGCCAGCAGCCGCTCTCCCTGCGCCGTCACGCGCAACAGGATGCGCCTGTGATCGACCGGATCAGCCGCACGCCTGAGCAGCCCCTGCTCGATCGTGCGGTCAACGAGCTCGACGGCGCTGTTGTGCTTTAGCATCATGCGCGAAGCCACATGCGCTATCGTCGGTTCCAGCTCATCCGGCATCCCGCTCACGCACAGCAGGAGCTGGTATTGCTGCGGACGCACGCCAGCCTCTTCCGCTGCGGCATTGCTGAAGTTGAGAAAGCGGCGAAGCTGAAAGCGGAATTCCGCGAGACACTGAAAGTCCGCCTGGGTAACGCTGTTGAGCACGGGCCCAGTCTGTTCGATGGATACTGGCATAGTTCTATCGTAACACGATACATCGTATTACGATAGAATTGCCCTACGCCGGCGCGTCCGTACCCGCCGCGTCCGGTTCCACCGAATCCAGCCCTGGATCGGCAAGAATCGCGCGGGCGTCCGCCTCGTCCTCCGAGGCTACCTGCAGCTGCAATGGCCCAAGTCCGGGCTCGAGGATACGGGCATTTTCTCCCGACAGAAAAGTCTCAATGCCTGCCGATTGCAGGCGGAGCCGCGCCATCTCGGCTTCGAGAGGCTCGGTAAAGCTGGCGATTGTGACAACGTCTGACATTTATTCCCTTCGTTTAGCCAACAGGATTCGGCACCAACAATCTTATAGATGCGCGAACGATAGAATGGTGAGTTTGAACAGATGTTGGGAGGAATTCGTTGATCGCACGCTACACACGGCCGCAGATGGGCCATATCTGGAGCGATGAAAACAAATATCAAATGTGGCTTGAGGTCGAAGCCGCCGCAAGCGAAACGCTCGCGGAGGATGGCATTGTTCCCGCCGAGGCCGCGAGGGCCATCCGCGAGCGCGGAGCCATCGACGTTGCCCGCATACAGGAGATCGAGGCCGAAGTCCGCCATGATGTCATCGCCTTCACCACCGCGGTCGCCGAAAAGGTCGGCCCCGAGTCGCGCTGGCTCCACTACGGCCTGACCTCGACCGACGTCGTAGATACGGCTCAGGCCCTGCAACTGAAGGCAGCATCGGCGATCCTCCGCGAAGACCTCGCGCGTCTGCTCGAAGTGCTCCGAAAGCGGGCACTCGAGTTCAAGCACACCCCAATGATCGGCCGCACGCACGGCGTTCACGCCGAGCCGACGACCTTCGGGCTGAAGCTGCTCAACTGGTATGCCGAGACCGGGCGCAATCTCGCCCGCTTCGACGCGGCTGACGAGCAGATGCGTGTCGGCAAGCTCTCCGGTGCCGTGGGAACCTTCGGCCATCTGAAGCCTGAGCACGAAGAGCGCATCTGCGCCAAGCTGGGATTGAAGCCGGACCCGATAGCCACCCAGGTTATCCAGCGCGATCGTCACGCCCACTACATCTCAACCCTGGCCATCATCACCTCGACGCTCGACAAGATCGCCACCGAGATCCGCCACCTGCAGCGGACCGAAGTACGCGAAGCCGAGGAGTATTTTTCCGAGAAACAAAAAGGCTCCTCCGCCATGCCGCACAAGCGAAACCCAATCACCTGCGAGCAGATCAGCGGACTGGCCCGGGTAGTCCGCGCAAACGCGCAGGTAGCCTACGAGAATGTTCCCCTGTGGCATGAGCGCGATATCTCGCACTCGTCGGCGGAGCGCGTCATCTTCCCCGATTCGACAATTCTTACCGATTACCTGCTGGCCAAAACCGCAAACCTGATCGAGACGATGTTCGTTTATCCCGCGCGCATGCTGAAGAATCTCGAGAGCACGGGCGGCCTCATCTTCAGCGGTCAATTGCTGCTCGATCTCGCGGAGTCCGGAATGCTGCGCGAAGACGCTTACCGCCTCGTGCAGAAGCATGCCATGAACGCCTGGCAAAATGACCTCGTCTTTCGCGAGCTCGCGTCGAACGATCCGGAGATCAGCAGCAGACTCTCCGCCGAAAAGTTGGCACATACCTTCAATCTCAACCGGCAACTACGCAACGTCGACGCGATCTTCGCTCGCGTGTTGAAGGAGTCGTGATGCGGCTCGTACTGGCGTTCGCGCTTCTGGTTCTTCCCGCTGCCGCGATGGCCCAGCGAGATGTTCCGGTGCCTGCGCGCTGCACGTCTTCGGTGAATCAGAACCTCTTCAACCTGCTCGGCGCCGGCCGGAAGGGCGATGTAGACAACGTCATGGTCTGCGGTGTCACCAGCCGCCGGTCGTACACACAGCATGGAGGGTCCCACGGTAGCCACGAAATCCTGCCGCTGCTCGTGAAGATGCCGGACGGTGGCACTCAGGCCGTCGAAGTCGTCATCAACGACGATCTTGACGGCGTCGTGACTGCGCCCGCCGATGCCTCCGTCTTCGCTTTCGGACAGGCGTTCTTTCCGTCACGAGGGCGCTACGTCGCCGGCATCCATGATGTGCACTGCTCCACGCATCGCGGAGCCGACAACGGATGGGTGGTTGTGAACGGCGTCAAGCATCCGCCGAGCTGCCAGCGCTCCTATTGAGTTCCCCCGACCAGGACCCCGCGCCAGAGATAACTTTGTGACAGGCAAATGACGCCTGCGCGGCACCCCGCGCCGGGCTCTCCGGTCTAATCAGCAGTAATAGAACCACGACGCTTCAAACCGGACCCTCCGCAGCGTGCGCCGCAACCACGGCGCACGCCTTTTTTCACCGCCCCATTTTCGCCCCGGAGTCCGCCCGCGACAAACCTGGCGGTACGGGATACTGTATGGGCAGTGGCTCTCCCTCGAAACACGTACCGAGCCTTCACGATCGTCATTGCTGTGGCGCTGGCCACACCGCTGACCAGGGAGCTGAGCTGGGATTATCCAGTGCAGGCAGGCACAGCCCAGTCCGCCGCGGCAACAGAAACAAAGAGCCAGGCGCGCGATGGCTACGTGGGTGACGCTGCTTGCCAATCCTGTCATGCAGACAAGGTCGATTCCTTTCATCACTCTGCGCACTATCTGACTTCCAGGTCGCCTGACGAAACCACCATTCTCGGTAGCTTCACACCCGGCAGCAACATCCTGAAAACATCGAATCCGAATCTCTATTTCAGGATGGATGAGCAGCGCACCGACGGAAAGGGGACCGAGTTTCTTCAGACCGCAGTGGCAGGAACTTCCCCGCAGGCAGCCACGCATACAGAGCGCATTGCCCTCGTGGTTGGATCCGGAGGCAAGGGCCAGACCTATCTGTACTGGAGCGGGGATCTACTGTTTCAACTGCCTGTCTCGTATTGGAAAGACATGGGCTGGGTAAACAGTCCCAACTATCGCGATGGAGTGGCCGATTTCGCCCGGCCGATCACTCCGAGGTGCCTCGAGTGCCATGCAACTTACTTTGAAGCGCCTTCGCCGTTCTCCAACCGCTATAGCACTGCGGGCTTCTCGCTCGGCATTCAGTGCGAGGTCTGTCACGGGCCGGGACGGCAGCACGTTGAACAAGAGGCAGCGAAGTCAGCCCCTCCGGCAGCCTCCGCCATTCTGAATCCGGCGCGATTCCCGCGAGATCGCCAAATGGATCTCTGCGCCTGGTGTCATGCCGGAGCAGGATTTCCGCTCCTCCCGCCGTTTTCCTACACTCCCGGCGATGCGCTGGACAAGTACATCGATCTTCCGCCGCCCGATCCCGACGCTCCGCCCGACGTTCACGGCAACCAGGTAGGGATGCTGAAGCAGAGCCGTTGCTTCCGCTCGTCGAATATGACCTGCCTTACCTGTCACGATGTTCATGTCACCCAGCACAATCTGGCCGAGTTTTCCCAGCGGTGCCTGGGCTGTCACAAACCTGATTCGGCGACATTCTCAAAAGCGAGCCATCCTGTCTCAGACAACTGCATTGATTGCCACATGCCCAGGCAGGAGACCAACCTCATCGTGTTCGATTCGAATGGCCGGAAGATGAAACCCCAGGTGAGGAATCACTGGATCAAGATTTACTCTGCGATGAAAGCTCCTGTTGTGAACTAACCCACAGCGCGGTTCGAGCACATCGACGCTTCGGAAATCTTCGTGTAACCTGCGTTCAAAGTTGCGAATCCCGTGACCATCTTCACTCCGAGCAATATCGCGGCACTGATTATCGCCGCCAGCTTTGCGGCCGGCCTCAATGTCTATGCGACCGTGCTCACGTTGGGACTGCTCTCCCGCGCCCACGGAGTGGTGCTGCCGCCAGGTCTGGAGATGCTCGGAAACTGGTGGGTGATCGGCGTGAGCGGCGCCATGTTCGCGCTCGAATTTGTCGCCGACAAGATACCTGCCTTCGACATGATCTGGAATGCGCTTCACACCTTCATCCGCGTGCCTGTTGCTGCCCTGCTCGCCTGGCGTGCCAGCGCACAGCTTTCGCCGGAGATGCAGCTTCTGGCAACATTGGCCGGCGCGGCCATCGCCATGG
Organism: uncultured Acidobacteriaceae bacterium; assembly: GCA_963724375.1. Classification (GTDB taxonomy): domain Bacteria; phylum Acidobacteriota; class Terriglobia; order Terriglobales; family Acidobacteriaceae; genus Silvibacterium. Next base: position 341,458 of record CAVRUM010000004.1, on the reverse strand, counting down.
TTTCTCACGGATCGAAGACCGCCGTTCGCGCTGCCATCACCCCAAGTCCGGAGCCGGTGTCGAATATCGCGCTCAGCACCGGTGAAGACGTGCTCGCCGTCGGCATCACCTGGCTAACCACAAAGCATCCGTGGATCGCAGCTGCTATCGCTACAACACTCATCGTCTGCGCCATCGCCGCGGCTCAATGGATCGTGCGGCTTCTGTCGAGGCTATGGAAGCGAACGCCGGCGACTGCAACTCCCGCACCCGGACCGGACCGCCTGTTGCGGCAAAAATGAGAAGATAGTGGGTCGCGCAGATCGTTCTTCGCAGCAGCGGTTACAAATGTCCGAAAAATCCATGCACCTCACCGTCGCCATGACCGGAGCCAGCGGAGCCGTCTTCGGCCAGGAGCTGTTGCGAGCGCTTGAAGCCGACGATCGCGTGGCCCAGGTCCACTTCATTCCATCGGAAAACTCGCTGCGCGTCATGGCGGAGGAGCTGGAGCTGAGCGGACGTAATCGCCTGCTCGAGAAACTGCTCGGCACCGAGTCAAAAAAGATCCGCCAGCTTGCCGAGAACGACATCGGCGCTTCGGTCGCGAGCGGCAGCTATCCGTCAAATGGGATGATTGTTCTGCCGTGCAGCGTCGGCACCTTGGCGGGCGTTGCAAACGGACTGGCCGAGAATCTGATCGAGCGTGCGGCGGACGTCTGCCTCAAAGAGCGCAGGCCGCTGATTCTTTGCGTGCGCGAGACGCCCTTCAACAAGATTCATCTCCGCAACATGACGCTGGCTGCCGATGCCGGCGCAACCATCTTTCCGGTGATTCCTGCGTTTTACAACAAGCCGCCGGACTCAACCGAGATGGCACGGCAATTTGTCTGTCGCGTGCTCGCTCACATCGGCTTGGCTCAGCGCGATGCCTACATATGGAAGGGCGGCGAATAACCTACCTGCTCGCCGGAAACTCCCTGACCTGTGCCGGCATCGGTGGTGCGGCCCTCAGAAAATCCAGCGTGTTCGGGCCGATGCGGCCGGCGCACTCACGCGGCGCGAGATGCCCGCAGCCGTCATAGATCTCAAGCACCGACTGCGGTATCTGCGCATGAAAAACATAGGCGAGCGATACCGGAGTCAGCTGGTCGTTCTTGGCCCAAACGATCAGGACAGGCATCTTCAGGGCCCCGAGCTTGCCATCAAGCAGGTCGCTGCCAGCCAGCATGGAATTCATACTGCGCTGCACGATCCATCCGTTGCGCCGCACGAGGCGAAGGATGTCCTGCTGCAGTACTCCCGGAATTGCCGGTCCGCGCCCCGGCGACAGCAGATCGTTGAGCGCGGCAAGCGCCTGCGGATTATCTGGCCAGAATAGCGAGGCCTTGAAGGGCAACTCGAAGCGCAGGCCGGCGCTGTCGAAGAGGGCAAGCCGCCGAATGTGCTCCGGCGCATCGAGTGCCACCCGCGTGGCAACCCACCCTCCCATCGACCAGCCGCCAAGGTCTGTCTGTCCGAGGTTCTGCGAGGCAATGAACTTCTCGACGATTCCGGCTTCCTGGGGAATAGAGTAGGCTGCATCTCGCGGCCGCGCGGAGCGCCCGTAGCCAAGCATGTCGATCGCGTAAACGTGGCGTCCGCCGTGCACAAGCTGCGGCATCAGGTTGACCCAGTCCTCGGCCCTGCTGCCCAGGCCGTGAATCAGCACGATCGGCGGCCCCGAGCCTCCTTCGAAGTAGTGAATGCGATAGCCGTCAAGATTTACATATCGGCTGGCGATGCCATCGGCCACCCGCAGCTTGAGCTGCATCAATGTCAGCGCCAGTTCCAGAGGACGCAGCCAGGCGTAAAGCACAAGCCCAAGCACAAAGCAGATCAGAACCAGAAGACCGCGACGCAGCGCTGGCCGGCCTTCGCCCCGTGAAGAGCGGTCGGGGCGCGGCGGAGGCATCGTCACAACCTTGGGAGAATCGCTCACTGGCTATGTGTCTGTTTTAACGCTCGGCCGCTCGACTTGTTCCGGAAGAGGCTCGATTTTGAGGTATTGTACCGCGGGGAACAACGGCGTCAGCGCAGCTCCTGAGCCATTGCGAAGGCCTTCCGAATCACGGCTGCGGTGAACGGCGCGACTGCCGCGAGGTCGTCTATAAGCGCCCAGCGCGCATCCGCGGCATCGGTCGCGCAGGCCAGCTCTCCGCCAACCACGCGGCACAGAAAATCCACCAGCACAAAGTGATACTGAACCCGGTCACCGGCGTCCCGCGAGATACGGTCCAGAACCTCGACCACTGCGACCGGCTCGACGGCCAGTCCCGTCTCCTCGAGGACTTCACGGCGAATGCCTTCCTCGAGGGTTTCGCCCAGTTCGAGCGCGCCCCCCGGCAGCGACCATTCTCCCTTGAGGGGCGGCTGTCCACGCTGGATGAGCAGCACCCGATTGGCATCTACAATGACCGCCCCGACTCCGACAATCGGCCTCTCAGGATATTCGCGCGACATCTTTGACTCGTTTCGAGAGTCTAAAGCTTGAGCGGCCGGCCGTATTCGTTCTCGAAGACAGTTATGCCCATGCTGAACCGGCCACCGTCGAATTTGTCCTCGCCTCTCACGTGCCCAAGGGCCAGCAGGGCAACCACGTGATAGCTCAGGGGCAGCTTGAGCACCTCGCGTACCTTCTCCTGCTCAAAGCCCTCCATCGGAGCAGTGTCATAGCCCAGCACCTCGGCCATCAGCATCATGCTGGTGAAGGCAATCATCACGTGCTTATTGAGCCACGCCGTCAGGTTGGGGTGGTTCGATAGATAGTTCGGAATATTCTGCCGCGCCTGTTCGGCATAATTCTCCGGCATACCGCCTTCGCAGCCCATGCGCAGCATCTCTTCCAGGTCGCCCGTGCGCCAGCCGTCGGCATCTCCGCAGGCCACGATCACGACAGAGGCTTCCTCTACCTTGGCCTGGTTGAAGCTGGCCCAGCGCAGCTTCCGGCGCTGCTCCGGGGAGCGCACAACTACGAACCGCCATGGCTGCATGTTGTATCCGCTCGGCGCGTTCAGCCCGGCCTCGATGATCTTTTTCAGGTCCGCGTTCGGAATCGGCGATCCGTCAAAACTGGGAGTGGCCCGGCGCTGCGCGATAGCCTGGCTGAGCGTCTTTTCCGTCAGATTAGCCATACTAATGGCAATTCCTCGTGAGTAAATTCGTGGTTTGTCGCGTCAGCGCCAGCTAAGAAATCTGGTTCATCGGAAGCTCGATAGCATACGGGCTCTGGTCGGGGGCGTGAGCGTACACCCAGAGTCCATGAAAGCCCTGCCGGAGCTGCGGATACTGCGCGAGTATTGCCTTCATCAGCTCAACAATCTGGGTATGTGTCGCCACGGGGTCCGAGACATCTTTCGTGTTGTAGTTGATCACAAGATCCAGCCCGCCAAGCGAACTGTCCGTCCGCATGCTGCTTATCTCGAAGCTCTGGCTGCCGGCCTTCAGCGTCAGAGGCTTCTGACCCGGCACTTCAGCAGGCCGAACCGTCTGCATCTCTTTCTGCAGCTTCTCTAAATTCGGGCTGGAAAGAAAATCTACCGGCGTCAGCAGGAATGCCGCCGTCTGATAGTAGAAGTACGCGTTCCAGTCCTGGTTCTTCTGGGCGTAATCGCGCGCCTGCTTCCAGTACCACACCCCGTCGTGGCCGGCTGCGGTAATCGAACGCGGGAAGAACCCCGCAAGCTTCCAGCCGCTGCTGCCCGCCGGATCGTTCTCGACCAGGAGCGTAAGCTGCTGCGGACGCTCCACCCCGGTGGCGCGCAGGATCAGCAGCGCATAGTCCCCGGGAGGCAGCTGTGGAATCGTCAGCGTTACGATCAGCGCCGAGCCCGGCACGGAGCAGAAGAACTGCGTCTCATCCTGCGTGGACTTGAGGTCCGAAGCCTTCAGCAGATAAAGCGTGTTGACCGTAAGCGTGGCGTTCTGGATCTGCGGCGCGATGCCCTGAATGCTCGCCGCGATCGGATCGAACTGCGACGCCACAGCGGCGATCGTCGCCTGCCGGACCTCTGCGGCGTTGCCGGCTTTAATCGCGTCGCCAAGTGTGTGCGCTGCCTGCAGCAGTTGGTCGCGCTGAGATGCGGTCATCTCGCTTCCCGTCACACATGTGACCGCCCGCGCGGGCCGCGCCAGCACCAGCGTGGCAAGAAGGACAACGAGAACGGGGCGGATACAGGAAGAAGTGCGAAGCAACATAAGATTATGAAAAGCTCTGAAAAATCGCGAGCAAACCAAGACCACTGCTAGTCTAGTATAGAGAGCGGTTTGCAGCAGAAGCGGCGGTGCGCAGTTTGATGAAACCATTGAAACATTGCCGAATTGGGATGCTTTCCCTCGCCGGATGCGCTCTCCTCGCCACCTCTGCCGCCTTCGGGCAGGTTGAGCAGCAGATGGGGACCTTCGTCTCGCCGCATAACCACCACATGAGGGCTGACGACGACCAACAGCTGGGACAGGATCAGCAACAACAGGATCAACAGCCATCTCAGCAACAGCCCCAGCCAGTCCGGCCCCAGCCACAAGCCCAGCCCGTCGCATATAAGGCTGCCGTCCCGCCCTCGATGCTCGACAAGCCGCCTCTGCCTGCCAAGATTGACCTCAGCCAGGGCCAGCTCTCCATCCATGCGGACAACTCCAGCCTCATCGACATCATGCACAGCCTGACCGCGGATGCTGGCATGACCGTCGACGGCCTCAATAAAGACCAGCGCATCTTCGGCACATACGGCCCCGGCAATCCGCAGGACGTCATCTCCGAGCTCCTAGATGGCTCCGGATACAACGTGGTCATGCTCGGCCGCACCCAGACAGGCACTCCAAAGCAGATCACGCTCACGCCGCGGACAGGCGGCGTATCCGGCGGCCCCGGCGGTATGCGGCAGCAGGCCCAGAATCAGGATGAGCCCGAGGACGAAGAGCCCCCGCCACAGCCTCCAGTGAACGCCCCTCCCGTTGAAACCCCGCCGGAACCAGCTCCCCCGGGGAACGGAGTGCGGACTCCGCAGCAGATGTTGCAGGAGCTGCAGCAGATGCGCCAGCAGCAGATGCAACAGCAACAGCAGCAGGGCCAGCCGAATCCGCAGCAGTAACAGCAGCTGAACCGGGCTACAAGCTCGAACCGAAGGCCAGCAGGCGGCCGTCGCAATCCTTCACTACAAACTCGCGCGAGTGCCACGGCATGTTGGCAGGTTGCCGGGTAAACTCCACGCCCCTGGCCGAATATTCGGCATAAAGCGTGTCTGCATCTTCGACAAAGATGTAGGCATCGAGCAGTTCTTCTGTGTATTTGTCCGGATTCGCCCGGGGTGGCTCGGCGCAGCGGAAGTGAATCGCACGCTGATCACGGGCCACAATAGCGTAAACGGGAGGGTCCTGCCACGTACCCAGACACTCGAAGCCGAGCTTGTCTCTGTAATAGGCGAGTGTGCCAGCAATATCCGTGGTGAAGAACTGGGGTGCAATCTGCCGGATCATCGACCAAAGTGTACCGCACCAATCTCGCAGGCAATCCTGGGCGTCCGTTGACAACCTCCTGACAGACTTCCGCTATGATGGCCCTCAATACCGGAGGATGACGTGCGCAAGCTTGCCTTTATACTCGCCCTTTGCTTCATCGGAGGAACAATGTCCGCCGCAGTCAAGAGTATCTACGACTTCACGCTCAAATCCATCGATGGAACGCCCGTGAGCCTCAAGGAGTATCACGGCAAAGTGGTCATGCTGGTGAACGTCGCCAGCAAGTGCGGCTTCACCCCGCAATACGCCGGCCTCGAAAAACTCTACGAAACCTACAAGGACAAAGGCTTCGTCATCGTCGGCATTCCGGCCAACAACTTCGCCCAGCAGGAGCCGGGCACCGACGCTGAGATCAAGAAGTTCTGCACCAACAAATACAACGTGAGCTTCCCCATGATGTCCAAGGTTTCGGTCGCCGGAGACGACAAGACTCCGCTCTACGTCTTCCTGACCGACAAGTCGACTGACCCCAAGCTTGGCGGCGACATCAAGTGGAACTTCACCAAGTTCCTCTTCGACCGCAACGGAAACCCCGTCGCCCGCTTCGAGCCGAACGTAACTCCGGAGTCTCCCGAGGTCATCGCCGCCGTAGAGACCGCTCTCAAACAGTAGTTCCACCTCTTCTTTGGCGGGGCAGGCAGGCATTATTCGCTGCCTGCCCTTTTCAGTGCGCCTCCGCTTCCGGCGTAGTCGCGGACTGGAAATTTCAGGCACACCTTATGGTCGAGGCAAAAAAATGAAACGGATTGCCGAACACATTCCCGGATACACCTTCGGCTCGGGCGAGGTTTCCGTCTCGCCCGTTTCCATCCAGGAACTCGACGCTCTGAAGGTCAGCGCAGGATTCACTGAAGAAGATGAGCGCTACCTGAGACTCGCAGGTGAAGTGCTTGCCGGCCAGACTGAGCAGATCGTGAACCACTGGCGCAGCGGGATAATTGCCGGCATCCCAAATCTTGCCAGACACTCCCGAACGCCCGAGGGTGACCCACTGCCCGGTTATCTCGCAAGCAGCAACCTTCGCTTTCAGCAATGGATCATGGATACATGTCTGCGGCCATACGATCAGGACTGGCTTAACTACCAGCACGAGATCGCGCTGCGGCACACCAGCAGAAAGAAAAATCAGGTCGACGGCGTCCGGTCGACTCCGTACGTCCCTCTTCGCGATATCACGGCGTTCATCGTCCTAATGAACGAGACGATCCGGCCTTACCTTGCCTCAAAAGGTCACTCCACTGAAGACGTGGCCCGGATGCATCAGGCGTGGTGTAAGTCACTGCAGTTGCAGCTGGCTCTCTGGGGGAAACCCTACGCAGATGTCGCTCAGACCTCAAATGAGTGGTGACCTTTTTCGTAGTGTCAAGATGCGGCGGCTGCTAAAACCTCATCGACAGGCGAGAACTTTCCGGTCTACATGCCTCTCAATGAGCGCGTTGCCCTGCTGTCGTCAACTAAGAATTGAAGTTACCGAAAACGCGACTTCACGGGCAGTTCACGAAGGGCAAATTTTTGTCGATGCGCGCTTCGAGGCGATTGGATTCTGGAGACGTGCATCGTTAGTTGGCGCCAATTGACAATCGTCAACTTAATTTCTGGCGAACACTCTTGAGAATCTCCTCCGAGGCCCCCCCCCCCCCCACCACCCCCCAACAACGCCCCAACCCTGCGAACACCCGAGCATCTCCTCCCGAGAGCTACCCACTTTGGCGGGAGCCAGCACGATATCGCCGATCAACGCAGCCGACTGGCGGCGGGTTCCTTGGCGGAGCAGCGCATTTTTTCTGCAACCTTCATGTACGACGACTATCCTAGTTCCCGGTCGGTCATCGAGGAGGAATCATGAAGCTCGCAGGCAAGAAGGCTCTCATTACTGGAGGCAACAGCGGCATCGGCCTGGCCACAGCCCGCCTTTTCATCTCTGAAGGCGCGGAAGTCGCGATTACGGGTCGCGATCAACAGACACTGGATGAAGCGGTTGCCGAACTGGGATCGAAAGCGCACGGCTATCGCGCCGACGTTACCGTTGCGGAGGACCGCAAGAAGCTCTTCGCTGAACTCGCCAAAGACTTTGGCAAACTTGACATCGTCTTCGCCAATGCAGGCATTTCTGGCAGCACGCCGACTGGCACGACCGACGAAGCCATCTTCGAGAAGGTAGTCCACACCAACCTCAACGGTGCTTTCTTTACCGTCAATTCAGCCGCTCCTTTCATGAACGACAACGGCAGCATCATCTTCAACGGATCGGTGCAAAGTTATCTCGGTCAACCAGGCCTGGCTGCCTACGCTGCCACGAAAGGCGGGCTCGTCTCGATGGCGCGATCCATCGCCGCAGACCTTGCACCGCGCAAGATTCGCGTGAACGTGGTGGCCCCGGGAGCGACGAAGACTCCCATCTGGAAGCGCGGGCCGCGCGCCAATGCCACGGCAGAGGAATCCGCAAAAGTTTCCGACTTCTTCTCTTCCACGGTTCCACTTGGCCGTTGGGGCGAGCCGGAAGATCTGGCCAAGGCTGTGCTTTTTCTTGCCTCCGACGATGCGTCGTACATCAACGCGGTCGAGCTCGTGGTTGACGGTGGAATGACGGGTGCTCCCTTCGGAGCCGCCATCCTTCGCGGCTGACCGTAGAGAATAGTTACGAAGGACGAACCGCCGGACTAATTGCCAATGTTTTTCAAGGAGGTTCTGTATGTCACATCATTTCGATACCAAACTGGCGAGGGAAGATCCGAGCCTCAACCTCTGCGACTTCTATTTATTTGATGGCCCCGCGGGCAAGACGGTGATGGCGATGACCGTGAATCCGGATGTGGGATTATCGTCTCCGGATACGCTTCATCCAGAAGGGCTCTACGCGTTTCGGTTCGACCTGGACGGAGATGCGAGGGAAGACGTTACGTTCAAGTTCAGGTTTGGTCAACCACGGCACGGAGATGGCAGTGAGCATACTCACATTCAGCGGTTTGTGGTGCGGAGGGCCACCGGTGACGATGCTCTTCGGGGTGACGCCGGGGAGAGTCTGGTTGAGAGTGAAACCGGCTCGGTCGCGACGAATTCGGACCTTCGTGCGTATGTTGGAATTGCTCCAGAGCTATTTGCGGCAAACGCTGGATTCCGCCCATTTATGACTTCCTTCTATCAGGACCAGCGCTACGATGGGGACGCCCTTCTGCATCAGCAGGATCCCTTTGCGAGGCGGAATATCACAGCGATTGTGCTGGAAGTGCCGAGTGCGCTGATTGGGAAGGGAAAAATCAGCGCATGGGCGACGATCTCCCTCTTTGGCCATGCGCCCGAGGTACAAGTTTCGCGTTGGGGCCTGCCTATGGTTACGCATCTCTTCCTGAGCGACCAAGAGGCGAAAGAACAATTCAATGCGTCGGTTCCGTCTGAAGATATAGAGCGCTTCGCAAAGTCGATCGCGGATGTTGCTGAGAAGATGACCACCTATGCCGATTCGGCGGCGGACCCGGCTGAATACGGGAAGCTGATCGCTGCACGGCTTTGTCCCGATACTTTGCCTTACGAGCTTGGAACATCCGCCGCATTTGAGGTGGCTAGCTTCAATGGACGCGCGCTCGGCGACGATGCGCTGGATGTGATGTTGACCCTTGTGACCAACACGCCAATTGTCGATGGACTTGCTCCCGACCGCGGGCGCATTCGCAAGGATTTCCCGTATTATGGAGCGCCGTATACGGCGGAGGAGCAGGTCGGGGTGACGCCGATTGCCGCGCCGGCTAAGAAGTAGGCGGGAAGCGACGCTTGAGAATGATGTTGGGGATCAGGGCACTTCCGTGGGCAGCTGGTATTCGAGATCGTAGCTGTGCTTGCCTTCGGCGATGATCGGAAGCCAGGGAGCGGACGCGGGGAGGGAACGGCCCCGCATCAGTCCTCACCAAACCGCCAACCCGCTCATCGACAATTCAACGCTTCCACACCGCTCGCTAGGCTGGAAGCCGGCAACACGGAGAACCCGATGCCTTACAAAGCCTGGATCGTCGATTCCCCCAGCGGAGAATTCCGGCAAACAGAACTTCCTCGCCCTGAGATCGGACCCAGTCAGGTCCTGGTCAGTATCGCAGCCAGCGGAGTAAATCCGCTGGACACGAAAATCCGCGCCGGCAAGGCGGCACACGCGAAGCAGCCCTTGCCCGCCGTCCTCGGCCTCGACATGGCGGGCACGGTTGAAGAAGTTGGCGCCGGCGTAACTACTTTGCAGCCCGGCGAGGAAGTCTTCGGCATGGTCGGCGGAGTCGGCGGCCATCAGGGCACACTTGCTGAGTTTGTCCTCGCTGACGCCGAACTGCTCGCCCGCAAGCCGAAGAATCTCTCCATGCGCGAAGCGGCGGCCTTGCCCCTGAGTGTGATCACCGCGTGGGAGGGACTTGTAGACCGCGCGAAGGTTCATGCGGGCCACAAGGTATTGATCCACGCAGGAGCCGGCGGAGTTGGGCACATTGCAGTGCAGATTGCCCGGGCCTTCGGAGCCAACGTGTTCGCTACCGTCTCGCCCGACAAGAAAACTATCGTCGAAGAATTCGGCGCTGTTCCGATCGACTACCGGGCGCTTTCGGTCGAAGAGTACGTTGCCCATTACACGAACGGCGAAGGCTTCGATATCGTCTATGACACCGTGGGAGGCACAACCCTGGACGCCTCTTTCGCTGCCGTGAAACGCTATACCGGCCACGCCGTCAGCTGCCTCGGATGGGGTTCCCACCTGCTCGCGCCACTTTCATTTCGCGGAGCCACCTATTCCGGTGTATTTACTCTGCTTCCCCTCCTTACCGGCCGCGGGCGTGCACATCACGGAGAAATTCTGACCCAGGCGGCGACACTGGCGGAGCAAGGCAAGCTGAGACCTCTGCTCAATCAGCAGCGGTTTTCCACTGCCGATATCCCCGCGGCGCACGCTCTGGTCGAGTCGGGTTCGCTGGGAAAAGTCGTCGTCGAGATCTGACGCTGGCAGATCACGGATCATGATTGGCCGGGAATTTCCGCCGTTCCGGTAGAATAAGAATAGAGATCAAAAAGGCCCGCCATCTACGGCGGGCTTTTTCTTTGCGAGACCAATGATAGGAAACCATCGGGAAAGTTGCACGGGGTTCTGCGGCCGTTCAGGGTGATGGGAACTTACGCAAGCTACTTCATAGAAAACAAACGAGAAACTCGCAAAACTTCTGGAATCAATGAAGTAGCTCGTAATGTTACCGGCTAAGTGAAATGGTTTGTATTAGATAGCAAATCCGGGGGGGTAGCCTCTCAATCCCCCGTTGATCCCTAAACGAATCCGAGAAAGCTCTCGACCACCAGCCGGGACAACTCCTCCCGGTTTCGCTTTGTCATCAGCTCGTGGCCCGCGCTCGGCACGGACAGGAGCTCGGTTCGCGCGGGGATGAGCCTCAGGGCTGCCTCCATTTCCTCCGGCGAGCCAAAGCCGTCACTCGCGCCGCTGACGAAAAGTGCAGGCGTAGTTAACCGGGGAAAGTGTGCCGTTCGCATCTCCGACGGACGTTGCGGAGGGTGCAGCGGATAGGACAACAGCAGTAGGGCTGGCACAAGACCCGGATCGGAGGCCGCCAGCATAGAAGCCTGCCTGCCTCCATAGGAGTGACCACCAAGGAAGATGCGACCCGGCACTTCCCTGCCGATCGCCTCGACCGCGGCGCGGAGCCCCTGCTGATCGCGCTCAGCGCTGCCGCGCGGTGGGGGCCCCTGCGGACGCAACTGCCGAAACGGCAGATCGCAGCGCAGCACGGCGATGCCTGCGGCACAGAACGCATCGGCCAGGGCCGCGAGCAGCGGCGCATTGCAGTTGGCCCCGGCACCGTGGGTGAGCACCAGACCGCCGTCAGGCCGAGCGTCAGGGAGGTGAAGAAACCCGCGGACCGGCGCCTCGGAAGAAGTGTCCGCGAATTCTCTGATCGTAGTCACGCGGCGGCCTTTATACCGGGAGCGGATTTCGTTCGGTGAACTGACGCTGGTGCCAGTAGGGATAGATAGGCGTTACAGCGCTCGCGGCATCGAGCTTCGCTACCTGTTCTTTGGTGAGGTTCCAGCCTTCCGAAGCGAGGTTTTGCTTTAGCTGCTCCTCGTTCCGCGCTCCCATGATGACGCTGGCAATCGTCGGCCGCTGCAGCAGCCAGTTCAGAGCGATCTGCGGTACGCTCTTGCCTGTTTCCTTCGCCACCTCGTCGATGGCATCGACAACCTTGTAGAGATATTCCTGATCGATCTGCGGGCCGTAATCGGCAGTCTTATGCAGGCGGCTGACTTCGGGCAGAGGATGGCCACGACGGATCTTCCCCGTGAGCCGGCCCCAGCCGAGGGGGCTCCACACCAGCGTAGCGACCCTCTGGTCGATGCCGAGTGGCATGAGCTCCCACTCGAACTCGCGGCCGACGAGCGAGTAGTAGGCCTGGTGCGCGACATAGCGCGCCCACCCATAGCGTTCGGAGACGGCAAGAGACTTCATCAGGTGCCATCCGGAGAAGTTGGAGCAGGCAATGTAGCGGATCTTTCCAGCGCGGACAAGAGTGTCCAGCGCTTCGAGGGTCTCGTCGACGGGGGTGGTCGCATCGAACCCATGCATATGGTAGATGTCGATGTGGTCGATGCTCATGCGCTTGAGGCTGGCGTGCACCGATTCGATGATGTGGAAGCGCGATGAGCCCACGTCGTTCGGTCCATCGCCGATGCGGAAAGTGCACTTGGTGGAAATGAGCAGGCGGTTGCGCTTGCCGGCGATCGCCTTGCCCAGCACCTCTTCGGCGAGGCCGTTCGAGTAAATGTCGGCGACGTCGAAGAGGTTGACTCCGGCGTCGAGACAGATGTCGACCAGGCGGGCCGCCTCGTCGCCAATGGAGCTGCCCCACGCACGAAAGAATTCGTTACCGCCTCCAAAGGTTCCTGCGCCAAAGCTGAGCGCGGAGACCTTCAGTCCCGAGTGACCAAGCTGTCTGTATTCCATATAGCGGTATGGATGCACCAGCAGCAACGAGGGGTTCAGAGTTGATCGCGCGATGGAATTCAGCGCACGGCGACCCCTCGGCCAGACCCGAACGTTTACATGGGAAGGGTTGCGGCCCTCTGCAGGACTTGCGTATAGTTCGGGAAAGCCCCACATATATTCCAGAGGAGCGGGAGATGTCCCCAGCAGAAACAGCCGGTGCACCGGCAACGATCGGCAAGTCAGTACAGATTCGCGGTGAAGTGAAGGGAAGTGAAGACCTCCTGGTCGATGGCGTGGTGGAGGGAACGATAACACTCACCGAGAGCCGGCTCACGATCGGCCCGAATGCGAGGGTGAAGGCGAATGTTTCCGCTCGCGACGTAGTCGTGGTGGGCAGCCTGGACGGCGATGTAACAGCGAGTGGCCGGGTGGAGCTGCGTTCGGGTGCGAATCTGGTCGGAGATATCCGGGCGGCGCGGCTTTCGATTGAGGAGAATGCGATCTTCTCAGGAAAGGTCGACCTGGCGCAGCCGGGGGGACAAGCTCAAGCAGAGCGTGGCACGGTGGCAGCGCAAGCGCCTTCAAATGCGCCTGGCAAGACAACGAGCATGTTCAGCGCCTGAAGAGAGTAAGCATCTGCTAACCGGCGCCGAACGGGAGCGGCACGGTACCTGCTTTGGGTTCAGAGGGATCTCATCCAATACTCCCTGTAAGAGGAAGATCTGGGACTGTGCTGCGTAGCCTGTTCAATCGGGAGCCATCGCGGCCAGAGCGCACTGGCCGTACGGTGCTCTCCGGGCCGCGGATTCCCCGCCACTCCAGCGGCTGGGCCGCCATGCTCAAACACCTCAAAGAGGAAGAGAGCCTCCGGGTTCTGGATATCGGGCCAACCTCGCCGAGTAATATCAATTTTCTTACTGCGCTTGGCCATAGCTGTTACATGGCCGATGTGGTACACGAAGCATTAACTGGTGAATGGACCGCGCCTCCGGACGAAGAAGGTGGCCCACCCGGCTTCGACGTCGGGCGATTCATCGGCCAGACACTCGACTTCGGCGGCCGCCGCTTCGACGTAGTGCTGCTGTGGACGACGCTGGACTACATCCCCCAGTCTCTGGTGCAGCCCTTGATCGATCACCTCTACGCAGCCATGCACCCGGGTGGACGTGTCCTTGCCATTTTTCACACGAAGATGGAAGGGCCGAACACGGCCTACTGCCGCTATCACCTCACCGACGGCGACACGATTGAGATGCAGGAGTCGGAGCCGCATCCCGTGCTGCATGTCTACACCAATCGGATGATAGAAAAGCTCTTCTCCCACTTCAGCAACTACCGATTCTTTCTGGCGAAAGACAACATCTACGAAGTCATCATTACCCGCTGACCCCCGGACTGCGCCAGTACGGGTTTACGTGGTGCACACTCCTCGGGCCAGAGACTCTGCTGCTGCGGACTTCTATCCTTATCCTCTCGTTGTTGTGTCTCGAAATCTGTTCCAGTCAGGCTTCGCGTTTCGGAAAACCTGATACCTAGACGATATTTCTTCCTGACTGCCGCGACCAGGTCTGCAACCCGCTTCTGGTATGCCCGGGAGACAAACGCGTCTGCATACCGCCTTTCGTAAACAGAATCGAGCTGAGGAAAGTGCTCGTGCACGAAGGCGAGAAAAGTCGCCCTGGAACAGGGCTTAAGGAAGAGCGGATTCGCGAAGAAGAAGCTCGCATCCACCTCGCGGGATTTGCGCGCCATGGTATCAAGCGCAGATGCGCTGTCGGTGATGCCGGGCATCAGCGGTGAACACATGACCCCGGCACGCAGGCCGGCCTCGCGCAGACGCAGGACGGTGCGAAGGCGCAGGTCGGGCCGTGGCGCGCGAGGCTCAAGAATCCGCGCCAGACGAGAGTTATGTGTGGTCACGGTCATGTGGACCGTGAGTTCGTTTTTTGCAGCGATCTGTTTGAGCAGGTCAATGTCGCGTTCAATGAGAGTCGACTTGGTCGTGATACCCAGGCTAAAACCCCGCTCTCCGGCGAAAATCTCAAGAATGCTTCGAGTGATTTCCGCGTGGCGCTCGATTGGTTGATAGGGATCGGTCGCAGTTCCGATGGCTATCGGCTCGTTACGTCTTATTGAGCGAAGCTCCTGGCGCAGAAGCCAGGCGGCAGACTGCTTGAGGTAGATTTTGCGCTCGAAGTCAGCGGGATCACGCAGTTCCATGAACTCATGCGTGTAACGGGCATAGCAGTACCGGCAACCGAACTCGCATCCGCGGTAGGGATTGATGCTCCAGGCAAAAGGCAGGCTGCGGCGAGAAACAACCTTGTTCATGAGCGAACGCACGGGCAGCGTGCGGAACTCAACCAGGTGTCCTTCACCGGACCTGACTCCACCCTCAGCCAGCCTGGCGATCCCCTTCGGCGGGGACGGATCCGCGGCAAGAATGTGGAAGAGGCTGCTGGATATTTTCGCTTTTTCTTCGCTCATGACATTGAGCGTAGCCCCGAATCGCTTCGCGGTCAAGAGGGCATCCTGCGAGCATCCCAGGGCAAGTAGGCACTATCCTCAATCCTGGGACTTCCCCGATTGACACTTCGCAACTTCTCACAGGAGCTTGACGATAATGACAGACCTTAAAGGATCGACCATCACGTGGCTTGGGCACGCAGTTGTCCAGATCACCACCGCCAGGGGGACCGAAATTCTTATCGATCCGTTTATCGAGCACAATCCCAAGTACCCAAAGAGCCATAGGCTCCCGCAGAAGCTTGACCTTCTGCTGCTTACTCATGGACATTCCGATCACATCGCCGATGCTGCTGCGGTTGCAAAAAGGCACGGCCCGGAAGTGATCGCCATGGTGGAGCTGGCCGGCTGGCTCCAGTCGAAGGGCGTCGAACATGCCAAAGGAATGAATCTTGGCGGGAGCTGCAAGGTAAAGGATGTAACCGTGAGCATGGTACAGGCGAGACACAGCACGGGCATCGATGACGGAGGTAAAACGCTATACGGGGGAGAGCCGGCGGGATACGTACTCACCATCGACGATGGGCCGGTGCTCTATCATGCCGGAGATACCGCGGCCTTTCTGGACATGCAGCTCATCCGTGACCTTTATGCACCGGAGCTAGGCTTTTTGCCCATTGGCGATTACTACACAATGGGGCCGAAAGGCGCGGCTGTTGCAGCCAGATATCTGGGACTGAAGACCGTTGTACCGATACACTATGGAACTTTTCCGGTGCTTACGGGAACACCGGCGGAACTCGAACAACAGTTGAGTGGAAGTGGCATTCAGGTGCTGAGAGCGGAACCCGGCGAAGTATTACGGTAGGACCGGTTCATCTGAACTACTAGGGCAGGCTTTCGTGCGTGGCGGCCTGCCCATTTATGGTCGTTCTGTGAACTATCCTTTAGCAGCCTTGGCAGGCTTCCCCGAGGCTTCCTTTCGGCGTTCCGCCCAGCGGCGCTTCATGGCTTCGGCTATCTTGCGTCTGCCTTCCGCCGACATTTTACGTTTTGACGGGGCCCTCTTTACAGCAGACCTCCCTCGCTTCGCGCCTTTGACGCTTTCTCCCGCCAACAGATTGCGAGCCTGCTGGAGACGCGCGATTTCATTGTCGATTTCGACCAGTATCTGGCTAACCTGCACTTGTCCTCCATGATGGATGCGACCTACCAAAAGAAAACTAATACAGAGCTGCGGTCGCGTAGTTAGAGCAACTACAGGAAACAGACTAAACCTATGAGTAACAAATTGCCAACTGAGATGTTATATAAATGACAACCCCGACAGCCACACTCTACCGCGTGCTTGCACGCACACAGAGCAACTTCGCCCCGAAAAAGTAAAGTACTGAGGCCCGGTGGGGGTTTATCAAATCCCGAGAGTCGACCACCGAGGGCACTCTGGTTCAGCGAGCAAAAGATGAGGGTCCACAGGCCGCATGCAGTTAGAACGAAGCAGCTCCTCCCGGATTTCCAGAGCTCTTGCTGCGAGAACGATGGATGAAGAGACTCTCCGGGCGAAAATCAAAACTGAGCTGAGCTTTGCTGCAGTGAGCACAAGAGGCGTATGTTCATCGTGGAGGCAGCCGATGCGGAAAGAAATTGTTGGGCACAAGCCGGGGGCAGCTAAGACACTTGAGGACGTTAACTGGCTGGCTCTGGAGTCGATGGCCGTTGCGAAGCTCACCTCGGAAGATCCGTCATTCCCTATAGAAAATGCACTAAGCTTCAACCCCGAGCACAACGAAATTGGTTGGCGCGCTGCTGCTCCCGGGCCGCAGACAATCACGCTGAACTTTGACCACCCCCAACGTATCCGTCGAATACATCTGCTCTTCATTGAGCATCAGATGGAACGGTCGCAGGAATTTGTGCTTCGCTATTCTTCGCCACAGGAGACTGGACGCGAGATTCTGCGCCAGCAATGGGCCTTCAGCCCCACCGGCTCGTCCCAGGAAATTGAAGACTACACGGTAGAACTTGAATCAGTAACCACTCTTGAGCTCACGATAGATCCCGATCGCGGCCTCGGTCGCAGCCCGGCGACTTTGAATGCCCTTAGGATCGCTTAGGCCCTCTGTAAGATTAGACAGTTGACATTTCGACGCATGAGCGGCAACTATCAGTAACCTCAGGGGCCGCTCTGGCTACGCTGCGCTTCAACGTCCCCGCAGGATCATAGTCCGATCGAGTCGGTGACAGATGAAGAATTCGAGCCAGCAATTGCGCAATGAATCTCCGGCATTCCTCCAGGCTCTTCTGCGGAGTGAACGGCTGCGAATCCGAATAGTGATCGCTGCTATTGCAGCTGCCTTTGCAATCAGGACGATTAGAACCGCCCTCCTCTTTAACCATGAAAACCTGAATTTGTGGCTGGTGACCACTTCATTCATTGCAGCCTTCATCGTGTATGAGCTTCTCGTCCTGCGAGCGGTGAATCGGGCAATAGAAAAAGGCCATGACTTGCCCAACGGGGCGTGGATCACGAATATCGTGGTTGAAACCTGCATACCAGGTCTGGCTCTTGCTTTTCTCTCGGGCGGCGTTGCCGATGCGACATACCGACCGCTCGCGAATCCCGTAGTTCTCGTCTATTTCATTTTCATTATCCTTTCGACTTTGCGACTCGATCCAGTCACGTGCAGGATTTCTGGAACAGCAGCCGCTGTGAGCTACCTTCTGGCGGCTGCATTTCTTGGCTGGCGGCTCACCATAGGTAACGCGGCATCGGTGCTCTCTCCTGATCGAGCGGTCGTAGGATTTGCTGCCACCTTTATAGTCGGGGGATTTGTGGCAGGCGCAGTAGCTGGCGAGATTCGCAAACAGGTCGAAGCAGCTCTGCGTGAGGCGGAGAGCACGCGCCAGATGGAGCGGCTTCGACACGACCTTGAAGTCGCACGCTCCATCCAGCAGTCATTACTCCCTGCCAGCGCGCCCGAGATCGACGGTTTCGAGATAGCCGGCTGGAATCAGCCCGCGGATCAGACAGGCGGCGATTACTTCGACTGGCAGATCTTTCCGGATGGGAAATTACTCGCCATGCTCGGAGACGTCACCGGGCATGGGATAGGTCCAGCATTACTCGCCGCTGTTTGCCGCGCCTATGTCCGAGCAACTTTCACGCCTGATTGCGATCTGTTGACCGCCATGCAGCGCGTCAACAGCGCACTGGCAAGAGATGTCGGGCCGAGGCGCTTTGTAACATTTGTCGCAGTGCGCTGCACTCCGGGAAGTTCGCAGGTAGAACTGCTTTCCGCGGGTCACGGGCCTCTGTTTCTCTATTGGCTTCGCGAAGACCGCTTTGACGCCCTGCCGGCACAGGGCTTGCCCCTCGGGCTCATGCCTGACCTTGGCTCTGAGCCTCCCAAGGTGCTGGAACTCAACTCCGGCGACATGCTCGTTGTGACCACGGACGGCTTTTTTGAGTGGGCGAACGCGCAAGACGAGCAGTTTGGCGAAGACCGTATGGAAGCTACGATTCGCGCGTCGAAAGAGAAACGTCCTGCGGAAATCATTTCCGACCTCTACAAAGCGGTCATTGCTTTTTCCGGCGGCACCGCCCAGGACGATGACCTCACGGCCATAGTAATCAAACGGAAATAGCATCGCCCGTCCTCCAACTCCGACGGCAGCGTTCTTTGCCAGTGCCGGATACCTTTACGTGATCCAGTCTGATTTTTCTGCGCGGCAGCGTGGATACGACATTTGCGAGCCATTTCTGAATTCTTGGCACCTCAGAAGTAAGCTTCCAGGCTCTTCTTAAAATCGCGATTAGTCTTCAATCGTCCGACGCAACGTCTATGCGGAGACTCCCACCCCGAGGATTTTTTCAACCTGTCACAAGTTACAGTTCACCCTCCCAGGTCCTTCCGCTATCCTTCCAATGCAGTCGGAGGTCTTTGATGAAAGTCAGCAAAATCGCTTTGGCTACGATTTTCGTTTGCCTGTCGTCGGCACTCACTGTTGCCCAACAGGTCGAAGTGAATTACAACCACGGGGCCAGTTTTGCCCAGTATCATACCTACGCCTGGGGATCGAATAACACGAACCAGATCCAGAATTCGATCCTCGCCCAGGTGGCTCAACAGGATATCGACGCCGCCATGTCACAGAAGGGCCTGCAAAAGGTGAACGAGTCACAGAACCCCGACCTGATCCTTACTGCTAGTGGAGGGGAGAAAGCTACAACCTCATGGAACGCGTGGGGCATGCGCGGGATAGGCGGAGGAATGGGCGGTATCTCTCCACAGCAAAATGTCGAAGGCACTTTGGTTGTCAGTCTGTATGATCTAAAGGCCAAGGAACTGATATGGCGTGGAATTGCCGAGGATACGCTCGGTAATAACGGCAACAAGAATCAACAGATCGTGGAGAAGGCTGTGACGAAGATGTTCAAGCAGTGGCCGAAGAGCTGATCCCGTAACTTTCCGAAGCCGCATTCGCACTCGTGGCTGAAGAAAATAGCGCCTTCTCTACACATAGAGCCACCTGAACGAAAGATCAGGATTACAGCAATATCGCTCGCGCGCCGATTTACCGTCGGGGCGCGATTTATTTTTGGCCGAATATCAATCTAGAAGAGCGACCTTATCCATGCCTCTGCCTAGGCGTGCGGCGATCTCTGCCAGATCGGAGGCTCCGATCCTGCTAAGCAACGGACTGTTCGAGACTCGTTTCGCGGAGATTAGCCCGCCGGTTCGGCGGCCATCCGGCGGCAGATGCGGATCGACTACGCAGTGGTGTGTGCGAAGGAGATGCCCACAATCCCAAGGATAGACAAAGGAAGAGGCCCGGTTGCCCGGGCCTCCTGCCGTAGTGGAGATTCACCGCACTATTGCTGCGGCGTTTCTGCTGCTGCGGCTTTCTTTGCTTTCTTTGTTGGTCTAGCGTTTCTGGATTGTCCCTTCACCTGTGATTCGTCCACCGTCTCTGTGCCTTGCACAGTGAAGGTCGCGCCCTCAGGCAGGAAATACAGTGTTGCGCTTCTGTCTCCATGTGGACCCTTGCGCGCTTCGATCCGCGATGGATCGATCTGCGCCTGGCTCTCACCAGAGGTCAGATAGTACTTGACGTTCTCCGAACGCTGGCCGTCAATGTCCTTTACCTTGATGGATTCGGTTTCATCCGCATAGCCGACCACAACCACTCGCCCGTTCGGTTCGCGCTGCAGTCGCAGAGCAACCTCATCCAACGTTGCTTTGCATACGTTGTCCACGCGTGCGGTCCGCCGGGGATCGGAGAAGCTGCACTTGCCGACCTCCTGCTGCTCGATCACCGTTGCCTGCGGAGGCGGCTGCACGTTGACTGCCGCCGTGCAAGTCGCGGTCAGGTTGCGATCATCAGATACTGTCGCCGTTACAGTTATGGGTCCGCCCGCCGGCGCGCCCGCGGTATTCAGGCTTGCCGTGGTGCCGGTGCCACTGACCGTTCCGGCGCTCGCGCTGTAGGCATACGTCAACGGACGCCCATCAGGACTGCTTGCCGTAACGGTAATGGTCGAAGAACTACCCGGCTGGACGCTCGTCGGATCGGCAGAGCAGCTCGCTACCGGCGGCTGCGGCTGCTTCACCGTGAAGCTTGCGTTGCAGGAGGCGGTGTTGTTCTTCTTCTCCTTTGCGTCTGTTGCCACCCCAGTTACTGAGTAGCTGCCCGGAGCCAGGCCGGCGGTGTTCACCCGGGCCGTTTCTGTCGTTCCGGAGACCGTTCCGCCAGTGCTGGTCCACGAATAGGTGATAGCGTGCTTTGGATTGAAGTTCTGCGTCACAATGGTCGCCGTTACAGGATCTCCGGCCATGATTTCCGTCGGGTTAACCGAGCAACTGGCCGTCGGCGGAATGGGAGGCGCGCCGCCAAAGGTGAAATTCAATCCGCCAAAATAGCGGAAGTTATTCTGGTTCGCGGTATAGCTTTGAATAGAGAAGCGCGTCAGCGCGTAATCTACCTCGACGGGCCGGACGGAAAAGTGCTCGGAGAGTTTTAGGTCGATACCGCCGCCCAGGTTCATGGCAAAGCCATTGTTGCTCCTGGTTCCCCCAACTATCCCGTGAATGATGTCGTATGCCTGGGCATAGGAATTGGTATGTGCGGCGCCGAAGAGGAATTCGGCAAAGGGCTGCACCCTGCCTGTGTGCTTTTTGATCTGTGGGCCGAAGGTATAGGTAAACAAGTTGCCGCTCACCTGACCCGCAAAGCCGTGATTCTCGAGCTGATTCCTCAGTCCGCTGCCCTGGGTATAGCCCATAAGGTCAGCCTTGATCCCTAAGTACCTGCCGAAATTGACATCAAACTGACCGCCTCCCCCGAACACATTGAAACTTGTTATAGGGTCGAGATTCGGATGCACGTTGATGAAAGAAAAACCCACTGGCACTTCGATTTTCGGGACACTATCATCTGCAGGCGGATCTTGTTTCGCCGCCTTTGTCGTGTCTTGACCTAAGCCCGCCAGGCTGAACAAAACTAGCGAACATAACAAAATACTCCGTTTCATTCACTGCCTCCTTGCTGCGTGTATGACTGTTGTTCCATCTCACGTCCCACGCGATCATCCGATGAATTCAGGAAAAATTCATAGTCTAGTCCAATACCGCTATACCGCTTGAGGATCGGCATACGCATGAGCCAATATTTCTCCTTGAGTTTGACGCGTGACGGCTTTGCTGCCTACTGTCACTTATGCCAGTGCCGAATAAGGGCCGGTTTGAGGCTCAGCGCATGAGAGGCTACTTATTAGGGGACAGAGGATTAAAGGCGTGTAAAGACGACGCCCTGTTTGAATGAGGTTGAAGGGGATCTTGAATAAGATTGGGATTTTTCGATGAGCAGTTTCGATGAAGCCAATCTTCAGTCTTAGCGAATCTAACTAGCTGCACTAAGAAGAGATAGATTTCGAGATATGTATCTGTCCCTGAAGGGCTTCGTTGATAGCAGCCACCAGGTCAGTGGCAACGTCTGCCTTTGTCACATAGCCCGAAGCTCCGGCAGAGAGAGCCGCATCCACGAAATCGCGATCGTTATGCACGGTCAGGAATACTACTTTGGTGCGGACCTTTGCAGCCTGGAGCTGACAGGCTGCCTCCAGGCCATTAGAGATGGGCATCGATATATCGATTACGAGTACATCGGGATCCAGGCGCAATGTCTCGATGACCGCGTCCCGGCCGTTACTCACGGCCCCTACGATTTCGAAGTCGTCGCGCAAAATACCCGTAACTCTTGCCATGACCGTCGGATGATCATCGGCAAGTAAGATTCGGACCCTGTTCATTTCACCCGCACAAAGCTTCCGCTTTAACAACATTCTCAATCGTGCTTAAAGGTTTGGCTACTGTCCGAAGTAACAGTAGATTCCGCGCCAGCCTGCCGGTTGAGTCTTGAGTTTGATGCAAAATCACGGCGAGGAGATGACCGAGTGTTTTATTGCGTATTGGATCAGCTCGGCGTTTGTCTTGATCCCCAAGTCACTCATCACCTTGTACTTGTGAAAGCGAACCGTTCTGAGCGAGATATTGAGGATAGCGGCGATCTCTTTCATGGGTCGCCCCTCGGCGAGCAGTTGCAGCACCTCGCGCTGCCGTTCACTCAGCTGCCTGGAGCGGCGGTTGAGGAAGCTTGGATCGCGCTCGAGGTTTTCTTCCATTGCCCGGCGTATTTGCGGCGCGATGTACGGAATGCCATGCGCCACGTTGGACACCGCCTGCAGAAGTTCTCCTCCCCCGGAAGTCTTCAGGACATAGCCTGACACACCGATTTGCAGCGCCTCGCTTGCGACATCGGGATCACCATTCATGGTCAAAATGATGATCTTTATCCCGGGCATCACCTTCTTCAGTTCCCTGGCGGCGTCCAGCCCGTTCAGCAACGGCATTCCTATGTCCACCAGAACCACATCCGGCTTCAGTTCCAGGGCTGTTCTGACTAAAGTTCGCCCGTCACCAGCCAGGCCCACTACCTCGTAATCCGGCGCCAGAATTTTTCTTATCGCGTCACAAATTATCGTGTGGTCGTCGGCCAGCAGAATGGTCGTGCGTTTCATGCTGATTGCGCTCCTTGCTCGCAGCTAGACACCTTCCACCGCGCACACTTCACTTTTCGCAGAAAGAGGGATGGCGGCAAGGATGCGGGTCCCCTGGCCGCACTTCGATTCGATGGAGAGCGTGCCATTTACCAGGTTCACTCTCTCCTGCATGCTGATCAGTCCCAGTCCGCGGTTTCTTTTTGCCTCATCCAGGTCGAACCCAACCCCAGGGTCGCTGACGACAAGCTGAACCTCGTCAGCAATCCCGAACACCTCGACTGTGAACTTCGTTGTTCCGCTGTATTTCGCTGCGTTATGCAGGGCTTCCTGGGCGATCCGAAAAAGGCAAAGGGAAATCTCTCTGGGCAGTTGTTTGGGCACATTCCTCGACGAAAATTCGACCCTGACGTTGTGCTTCCTTGAGAATTCCACGCAGAGGCCTTTGATCGCAGCGACCACTCCCAGATAGTCGAGCTTTGATGAATGCAGATGGTGCGACAACAGCTGAACATCGGAAGCTATTTCCGAGCAACGCGTCTGGACTTCGCGCAGCGCCTCTTTCTCTTCGCTCGGCGCTCCGTGGTATCTTCGGGCCACCTGTTCGATTTCCATCGACAGCAACGCCATCCTTTGGCAAATGTCGTCGTGCAACTCTCTGGCGATCCTGCTGCGCTCCTTTTCCTGCGCCTCGATGAGTTGTCCGCTCACCTTTTCCAATGCTTCTCGCGCCAACTTCTGGTCCGTTATGTCGACTGCGGACCCGATAAAACCGGCGAAAGAGCCGTCCCCATTTGTTCTTGGCGTCGCAACGTCGAACATCCAGCGGTAAGCTCCGTCGTGGCGGCGAAGGCGGTACTCCTTTGAGTACGGAGCTTGTTCGCTTAACGCACGGACATTGGCCTTAGATACACGCTGCCGGTCGTCGGGATGAACATAGGTGGTCCACGCGTCGCCGAATCCGGCAGCCAGATCCCGCCCCGTAAACGCGACTCTTCTCTCATTCAGATATGTAACGCTCCCGTGCTCATCGCACATCCAGATCAAAGCGGGGGTTGAATCCGCCATCACCCGGAACCGCTCTTCGCTCTCGCGAAGGATGGCCTCCGCCTGGCGTTTCCGCGACCGCTGCCACAAGAGCGCGACGATCAGCACAGACTGAGCAAGAAGAACGGCGATGACTGGAATGAGGTACTTGCTGTAACGCTCCCATACAGACGGGGGCTTGTACAAGACGACAGTGCCAGGAGGAAGTAACGATTCCGGGATCTGCCAGCGACGAAGTTGCCGCCAATCGACGCGGAGCTGGACATCCGAATTATGCACCACAGGTATGCTGTCCGGGCTACTCCCCGAGAGCACGCGTGCTGCTAATTCGCCAGCCAGGATAGCGTCTCTTTTAGGGTCATAGTAGGCTCCGCCGATGCCCCCGTGGTCCAAACCGAGCGACAGGAAAACAGAGTAGGTTGGCAGGTGTTGCGCGACTGCTGCCAGGACATCATAGACTCCGATCGCGGGCTGATTCGAATCTTGGGGAAAAAGCTGAAACAGAGCCACGGTGTCCGCGGGAAGCGCCGCAACCTTATCGAGCAAGAGCCCGCTTGGTGGTCCAACGATATCAATCTCAGTTAGCTGACGTCGCTGCAGCTCAGAATGAACAGCTTCGAGCCAGTCTTTTTCCGTCTGTGATTCACCGGAAATTACTGCCACAACCTTCGTGCCCGGATTAAGACGAAGGGCCAGGCCTATAGTCTCCGGGATGCCGGACCCGGATACGACGCCGGTTACCCCGGGCCACATCTTCTGATAGCCCAAGGGGCTACTGATGGACATGAACACGATAGGCACGCCGGGGAACAGCCTGCTGCGGTATTGCAACGCAAACCGGAGTGCCGGCTCCGAAACCGCGACCACCAGGTCCAGCTTTTCGCTTCCGATGCTATGCCGCAAAGTGTCCGCAAGGCTGTCCTGGTAGGGCTTCTCTTCGAATCGTGTACCTTCGAGATCCGTGACTGAGAAGTTCACCGCCCAAGGGACATGAACACGAAGTGAGGCTTCCATCTCGTTGATGGAGGCACGCCCGCGTCCTGTCACCAGCACCAATACATTTTTTGCATTCGGCTGCGCTGCGGATGTTCTGTCCGCCAGCAGCCAAAACAAAGTGCTGGAAACCCAAAGCAACACAGCGGCGAACTTTCGGCAACGAAAGACATGGCAGCCCTTTTGCCTGTGTTCGAACCGTTCTCTACTCTTGAGCATCTCCAGCTACCAGAAGCCGCTCTGCGCGCTGAATTCCCGCCGATCGCGCAATGACAACGTGATATGAAACGGACTGCATTGAGGTGGCCGGTTCGGAAATGCCGCCGACAGGAGAGCGGTACTGGCCAACGGCCATGCGCGGGGCAATACTCTGGAGGGCGCCTCCGTTCGACTCTGCGGCGAAAGAACCCCCAACCTCATCATAACTAGCTGTTCCTCAGTGACATATATACCCCTGGGTGGAGACTAACTCGCTGCGGCCTTAAGAAAATACTGTCTACTTTGACAGTTTTCCAATTAGCAGACGCCTCTTATGCTCACCAGGGTAGGAAGTCTCGGCAGCGGACTGGGAGCGGTTGTTTTGAGAGCCGGGCGTCGAGCTCAGAGCTGTGCACCGCTTTGCAGGACATTCAAAGTACTGCCTGGGCTTCAAGGAGCAAAATCACCTCTCTGCAAGGGAGTGAGGGAGAAGACATATGACATTCAGGCGAGGATTCATTGTGTGGGGTGTAAGCGTCGCGTTCGCAGCTCTTATATTTGTTGCCGCTGCGAGAGCTCAAAACACGCAAATTCAGGGAGTAATCAATGGGCGCTCCGGACCCACCATGACAGTGCAGACCGGAGCCGGCACAGTAACCGTATTACTCACCAGCGACACTCAGGCCGAGGAGGTCGAGGGATTATTCCATGCGCGCAGGAAGGAGTTGGCTCTGACCGCGTTAGAGCCTGGTCTTTCGGTTCAGGTGAGCGGAAGCTACAACGCCCAGAATCAACTCGTCGCGGATACGGTGAAATTTAAGGGCTCCAGCCTGTCTACCGCGACGGACATACAGGCGGGCGTAACTCCCGTGGAGCAGCAGGCACAACAGCAACAACAGCAGATCCAGCAGCAGCAACAGCAACTCGCGCAGCAGAACGCTCAGCTCCAGGCGGAACAAAAGCAGCAGGAACAAGAAGCTGCCGCCATAGCTGCTAACAAGGCTGCTATTGCCGCGGTAAACAAGCGATTTGGCGAACTCGGCGATTACAACATCTGGGATGAGGTCACGGTCTATTTCGGCAACGGGAAGGTCACTATCGATCCGCAGTACTTGCCGAAGCTGCAGGCACTCGCAGAGAAGGCAATAACCGTCAAGGGTTACGTCATCCAAGTGCAGGGATACGCTTCGAAAGTCGGCTCCGCTGCCCTGAACCAGCGGCTGAGCCAGGAGAGAGCGACGAATGTCGTTGATTATCTCGAGCAGCAATGCAATATCCCGCTGACAAACATGCTCGCCCCCGGCGCGATGGGCACCAGCAAACAGGTGGATTCCGATGCCACCGCAGAAGGACAGGCCGAAAACCGGCGCGTAGTCGTAAGAGTGCTCCAGAACAAAGGGATTGCCGGGACTTAGTGCGCCTATAGACAAGAGTGAGGGGAAACGGCGGGAGTTGCAAAGGTCAGATCAGCGCATTCTCCCACTTGTCCGATTGCCAACCCAGCCGGCTTCGCGCATCTCTTGCAGGATCGGGATACGCGGGCCGGCCATCCTCATGGGAATATCCCGCCGCCTCCACAGGGCAGCCGTTCTCAGCCGCTCGGATCGAGCCTGGGGACTTCGCACGTTCGTGGCAGCTCTTCCCTGTAAACTTCTATCGGCCCCATCCACATGCGCATCAGCGGACGAAAACGCAATACGGTGCTCTTCATCGTCCTCGGAGCATGCATGCTCGGGGTGGCTGTGGTCCTCAACGTCGGTTGGATTATCCTCAACTGGCGCCGCATCGTTCCGCTTTTCGTGGGAATACCGTTCTTTGTCCTTCTCATGGCGGGCGTTGTCCTCAATACCATTTTTCTGGTGCGCGAAGTGCGCCGGAACGAGCGCCACGATAGCTTCCTCAATGCCGTGACCCATGAGCTCAAGACGCCTATCACCTCGATCCGGCTCTACCTCGAAACCCTCCAGCGCCGCGAACTGCCTGAAGAGAAGCGGCGCGAGTTCTACTCGCTCATGCTCGAGGACACCGACTGGCTCCTGGCAACGGTCGAGCAGGTGCTCAAGGCGGGCGAATTGGGCCAGCGCACGCAGAATCAGGTGCGCCTGCCCGTCGACATGCGTATCCTCGTTTCGGAATGCATCGATCGTGCCCGAGCTCGCCATCATCTCGAAGAGAATGCGATCACGTTCGAGAATCCGGAAATGGATGCTCCGCTCGTTGTGCGTGGCAACCGTGAGGAATTGCAAAGTGTGGTAATGAATCTGCTCGATAACGCCGTGAAGTACTCGCCAAAAACGGTGGATATCAAGGTCAGACTTTCAGTACGCAATGATGCATGGATCCTGCTCAGCGTTTCAGATCAGGGGATCGGCATCCCGGCTGCGCATCTCAAGCGCGTCTTCAGGCGCTTTTATCGCGCACCAATGCGATCCGTGCTCAGGACGAAGGGCGCTGGGCTAGGATTGTTCATCGTCAGGACCATCGCCCGCCAACACGGCGGGGACGCGTTTGCCGAGAGTCCCGGCGAAGGGCGCGGCACAACGGTTAACGTCCAGCTGCCCCGAGTACTCAGGCAGGCCGAACCTGAACCGGAATTGGCCGCAAAATGAGCGCTCCGGCCCGCATCCTAATTGTCGAAGACGAGGCACACCTTGCGCAGGGGCTGCTCTTTAACCTGCAGGCAGAAGGCTACGAAGCAGCAATCGAGACCGACGGCGAGGCAGCTCTAGCTCGGCTGGAAAATGAGCACTTCGACGCTGTGATTCTCGACGTGATGCTGCCCGGCAAGAACGGATTCGAAGTAGTGTCCGAGTTGCGTGAAAAGCAGATCCATGTGCCGGTGCTGATGCTTACTGCTCGAGGACGATCAGAAGACGTCCTCAGCGGTTTCGCCGCTGGGGCCGACGATTATCTTCCCAAGCCCTTCGAGTTGTCGATTCTGCTTGCCCGCCTCAATGGGCTCCTCCGGCGCATGGCGTGGCATCAGCCCGCCGACGAAACGCCGGCTGCGCGCGAGGCTCTCTCTCCTTTTGAGTTTGCCGGCCGTCGGATCGACTTCGAAGCGCTCGAACTCACCGCTCTTACCCGCACCGTCCACCTCACCCTGATGGAAGCTGACCTGCTTCGCTACCTTGTGCGCAACCAGGGCCGTATCATTTCGCGCAAGGAGCTGCTTGAGCAGGTCTGGCGCGTGCATGAAGATACCGATACGCGCGCCATCGACAACTTCATCGTCCGCCTTCGCCGCTATATTGAGGACGAGCCTTCCTCACCCCGGTATCTCCAGACGGTTCGCGGAGTCGGCTACCGCTTCCTTACTTCCGCCGACTAGGCAAGGCTCGGCGCGCCGCTCGTGCCGTAAAATCGACATAGGCTCGATCAGTGCGCATCCTCACCCGCTACATTCTGAAGGAGGTCTTGTCGCACGCTCTCCTCGGGGGCGCGCTCTTTACCTTCGTGCTCTTCATGCGCGACCTGCCGCACCTGCTGGAGCTGGTCGTCCGCAACAGCGCCTCTTTAGGCTCTGTCCTGGAGATTATTCTCCTTACTCTGCCAAATACATTCACTGTCACTATCCCGATGGCGGTGCTTGTTGGCATCCTCCTCGGACTCAGCCGCCTCGCCGCCGACAGCGAAATTACCGCCATGCGTGCCTCCGGCATCGGCGTCTGGCGATTCGTGGCCGTTGTCGCTCTTGTCTCGGTTGCCGGATGGATGATTGGGCTGGCCAATACCCTCTACTTTGCCCCAAAAGCCACCGAAGCTATCCTCCGCCTGGAGTCGGAGCTGCTCAACGCGCAGGCGTCCTATGAGGTCCAGCCGCGGGTCTTCTACGAGGACTTCAAGAATTACGTGCTTTATGTCCAGGACGTGCGCGCCGCATCAGGCGCCGCAAACTGGCGGGAGATATTTCTCGCCGATCTTTCCGATCCGGCTGCCCCAAAAATTACTTCCGGGGCCGCAGCAACGGTCGTGAACGGCAAGGCCCAGGAGGCCATCATGCGCCTCCGTGATGGGACTGAACACCAGACTGTCGCCAATCAGCCAGATAGCTACACCGTCTCCACTTTCGAGGAGACTGACCTGCCTCTCACGCTCACCGCTCAGGAGGAGGCGCGCCCGGGCCGCGGGGAATCGCCGATCCTCGCCATGTCCAACCACGAACTTGTTGAGCGTTCACGAGGAAAGGGTGGCCGCTGGTACCAGATTGAGCTGCAGAAGCGCTTTGCCTACCCGGCCGCCTGCCTGGTGCTCATGCTGGTGGGCGTACCTCTTGGAATTTCCTCGACGCGCGGGGGCAAAGGCGCGGGATTCGTGCTCACCATCGCCCTCGTGTTCCTCTATTACTTTCTCTCGTCCACCGGCACGGCCCTTGCTCGTCAGAACAAAGTGCCTGTAGCAGCCGGCATCTGGCTGGCTAACGTGCTCTTTGCTGGCGTCGGAGTCGTGCTTCTCAGTCAGATGTCCACCGGAGGCGCGGTTCTTGCGGCAATCACCTCGCTCGGCAGTGTGTTCAAGCGTGCCGCAAAAGAGGAAGATACACACGACGCCGTAGCCGTTCGCCGCAATGTGAAGCCCCGCCACACCCGTGGCCGCTTCCCGCTCATTCTCGACGAATACGTTCTCACGCAATTTCTATCGACCTTTGCCCTTGTGATGGTCAGCTTCGTCATGCTGATGTTGATCTTCACCTGCTTCGAACTGCTTGGGGACATTATTCGCAACAAGACCCCGTTCGTGACAGTTGCGGTATACCTCGTGAACCTGATTCCCAGCATGCTCTACTATCCCATTACACCGCTGAGCGTGCTCATTGCCGTGCTGGTGGTCTTCGGCTTGATGAGCAAATCGAGCGAACTGACAGCCATGAAGGCTAGCGGCATCAGCCTCTACCGCATCGTTCTGCCAGTTTTTGTCATCGCGTCGCTGCTGTCGGTTTCGTTATTTGCGTTCGACCAGCTCTATATTCCGAAAGCAAACCGACGACAGGAGGCCCTGCGCAACGTTATCAAGGGAAGGCCGCCGCAGACCTTCATGCATCCCGGCCAAAACTGGATCTTCGGTCTGCAGGAACCTGGGCAGGCCAGTCACATCTTTTATTACGAGCTCTTCGACCCGGTTCAGAACAGCTTCGGGAACCTGACCATCTTCGAATTCGATCCCGGGACATTTTCCATCTCCCGGAGAATCTTCGCTTCCAATGCACATTGGGAGCCACGACTGCACGAATGGGTCTTCGAGCATGGATGGGAGCGAACCTTCAAAGGTGACGAAATCAGCACTTATCGGCGTTTCGACGTGACCACCTTCCCGGAGATACGAGAGCGCCCGCCATACTTCAAGAAGGAAGCTCTGCTCTCCTCGGAGATGAGCTTCGATGAGCTGACTGCCTACATTCACGACCTGAGTCAGAGCGGCTTTGACACCATCCGCCTACGGGTTCAGCTAAATCGCAAGCTCGCTTATCCTTTCATCACACTGGTCATGGCGATTCTCGCTGTTCCCTTCGCACTCTCGATGGGGAGGCGAGGTTCCCTGCTGGGAATTGCCGCGGGCATCGGGGTAGCGATTGCCTATTTCATCGTCGCGGGAACCTCAGAAGCCATGGGCAACGTCAACCTCTTACCGGCGTTTCTCGCGGCATGGGCGCCTGACGTAATATTTGGGCTGGCCGGAGGCTATTTGCTTCTTCGCGCATCCACATAACAGGACTGAATCGAGCCTCCGTGTTTAAACGCCTTAAGCCGCTGCTGCCTTACATGCGCCGCTATCGCCGCGCGTATTTCTGGGGAGGACTTGTCGCTCTGCTCAGCGCGGGCGTATGGGTCTTTTTTCCGCGCGTCATCGGCATTGCCATTGATGATTTGAACCACGGCGTCACCCGAAGGAAGATTTTCATCTACGCCTGCATTCTCGTTGCAATCGCCATCGTCAAAGGCATCTTCCTCTTTTACACGCGTTGGATTCTTATCGGCATCTCGCGCGACATCGAGTTCGACTTGCGAAACGACCTCTTCCTCCAGCTTGAACGTCAGCCGGCGGAATACTACCAGCAGCGACGCACCGGCGACATTATGGCGCGGATGACCAACGACCTCAGCGCCGTCCGCATGCTCCTTGGGCCGGGCATCATGTACAGCGCCAACACTATTCTTTTCTCGGTCTTTGCGCTTTACTTCCTGCTGCGTATCAGCCCGCTGCTGACTTTCGCTGCTCTCGCTCCGCTGCCGATCGCCAGCGTGCTGGTACAGTTCATGGGCCGTAAGATTCACGAGCGCTTCGAGCGCATCCAGGCCATGTTCTCTGACATTTCGGCGCAGGCGCAGGAAAACTTCTCCGCTGCCCGCCTGATACGCGCCTTTGCGCAGGAAGAAGCCCAGATCGCATCCTTCGAGCGTTCGAATCGTGAATACATCCGCCGCGCGCTCCGGCTGGTCCAGCTGATGGGCATGCTCTGGCCAACCCTCGAGTTCATCCTCGGGCTCGCCATGGTCATCGTGCTCTTCGTCGGAGGTCGCCAGGTACTCTCGCACCGAATTTCGGTCGGAAACTTCACCGCATTCATGACCTATCTCATGATGCTTACGTGGCCGATCATCGCCGTCGGCTGGGTCGTGAACCTGTTCGAGCGTGGAACCGCTTCCGTCACACGCATCCAGGAGCTGCTCGACGAAAAGCCTTCCATCGACGACCGCGACGCCAATCCGGCAATCGCGGACACGCCAATCCGCGGCGAAATCGAATTTCGGAATCTTTCTTTCGACTACGCCAATGCCGACGCCACAGCCGCCGCGAAGGTCCTGCACAATATCTCGCTGACCATCCCCGCCGGATCAAGTCTTGCCCTTGTTGGCCCAACAGGTTCCGGCAAAACGACGCTTGTCAGCCTGATTCCCCGCCTCTATGACGCCGTTCAGGGAATGGTACTGATCGACGGCCACCCCGTCGGCGAATATCCGCTGGACAGGCTTCGTGCGGCCATCGGATTCGTGCCGCAGGAAACGTTCCTCTTCAGCGAGACGATCCGCGAAAACATTCTCCTCGGAACCCCTGACGCCGGGCCCGCCGAAATGCTCCACGCTGCCGAAGCGGCGCACATCCGCAAAGAGTTCGAAGAGTTCCCACTCGGCTTCGACACAGTCGTCGGCGAGCGCGGTCTCACCCTTTCCGGAGGTCAGAAACAACGCGGCGCCCTGGCCCGCGCTCTTGTTCGTGATCCGCGCATCTTGATTCTCGACGACGCACTCGCCAGCGTTGACACCTATACGGAGGAACGAATCCTCGAAGAGCTGGACCGCCGTATGGAAGGCCGGACAACCATCCTCATCTCCCATCGAGTCTCTACCGTGCGCAATGCCGACCGAATCGCCGTCCTCGTCGGAGGACGCATCGTCGAGCTGGGCACACATGAGGAACTCCTCGCGCTGGACGGCTATTACGCAAGCCTCTATGAAAAGCAGCGACTCGAAGAGGAGTTGGCCGTCGCCCGCTGATTCGGAGTCCGATTCATAACAACAATGCTGGCCCGCACCGGCCTTGTTGGAATCGCTTACATGAGCGGAATCGGCGGGGTCGAACTGGTATTTCTGCCACTCCTCTTTTTCGTTGTGGTGTTTGGACTGTTGGCCCGTAAGCTCCGGACCCCCACCCCATCATTACGGTGATAGGAGGACCGGTACTGAGCTTCATCCCCAGAATTCCCGACATCACCCTCGATCCCGACCTGCGCGACGAGAAGGAGGTGGCGGACAAAGAGCGTCATCTTGAGCTGTCGCTCGAGGCGGTGCGTGTTGAGCGCGATACAGCGGTCCCAGTTGCGAAATGAAGGACGTATCAACGATGCTGTCTTGCGACGAATCGAGCGTGAGCTCGATCTCAGCGAGTCTCGTCTCATTTCGGATCAATGAACCCAGCGTGTAAGATTCTTGTCGCTCAACAGGGCGAGAAGTTGACTCTCGCTCCGCTGAAACCGTCCATAGCTAACGGCCATCCGCCGAATATGCAACGTTTTGCGGCGGCGAGCCATCCGAATCAAAGCTTCAAATCTCGCAGTCTCGATTAGCCGGCCCTAGAATCTTTTGCACGGAGTCCCCATGACAGTCAATAAATTGATGACTCGCGCCGCCAACGATTGTATCGACGAGCGCGAGCGCTATTTGATCATCTTCACCCAGGGTGCGAACGGCTACGTCTGCAGAAACGAGGGCGTCACAAGCCCTAGCCAGGCCCTCTTTCACGGCTCCTATCGCGATTGTCAGGTCTGGATTGAGCAAAGAGGCCTCGAGGCCGCCCTCCGCCGGATCCGTCTGGATCTACCGGAAGCACCCGGACTAAGCGATCCAAACCTGACCACGTCCGGGATCCTCGACCTGCTTTCGGACACGAAGGAGTAATTCGCGGCCCGAACCCTGGCCGGCCGCTCCCCACGGCCCGCTATCATGGTTCCAGCTCACTAAACCCTGCACGATTCATGCCCTTTTCCCAGACTCCCAATCCGCCGCCGGGTTCCCCGGGAACCCCGGTCATGGAAAAGGCCCCTACGGGCTTCCAGCCTCTGAAATCCGCGCTCTTTCGCAATCTCTGGATAGCCTCTACCGTCTCCAACCTTGGTGGATGGATGCAGGACACGGCCGGCACCTGGCTGATGACCGTCCTCTCGACGTCGCCGCTGCTCATCGCCCTCATGCAGACGGCCGCCAGCCTGCCTGTCGTATTGCTTGGGCTGCTCGCCGGCGCGACCGCCGATATCTTCGACCGGCGGCGGCTGCTGCTCTTCTGGCAGGCGTGGATGTTGAGTGCTGTCGCGCTGCTCAGCGTGCTGACCTTCTTCAATATCATCTCCCCGTGGGTGCTGCTGAGCCTCACTTTCCTGCTCAGCGTTGGCGTGGCTATGAACAGCCCCGCCTGGCAGGCCATCGTTCCCGAGCTTGTGCCCCATAACGAACTGCCCGAGGCGGTTGCGCTCAACAGCGCCGGATTCAACCTTGCGCGAGCGCTGGGCCCGGCGCTTGGCGGTCTCACCGTAGCCGCCTTTACCCGGGCCGATACCGGCGCTTCCTGGACATTTCTGCTGAACTCGCTTTCTTTCGTCGGCGTTATATACGTCCTCTACCAATGGAAGCGCCGGCCGCTCTTCAAGAGCGCGCTACCCGCCGAGCGGATCTACGGTTCGATGCGCACCGGCCTGCGCTACATCCAGTACGCTCCTTTGTTGAAAGCCGCCCTCGCCCGGGCGTTTATCTTTACCATCTTTGTCAGCGCAGTCTGGTCGCTGCTGGCCGTCGTCGCCGCGCGCGACCTGCACCAGGGGGCGCTGGGGTACGGAATCCTGAACGGCAGCATGGGTCTCGGGGCAGTCGTCGGAGCCACCAGCCTGCCGCGGGTGCGACAAAGAGTGTCCGCTGACGCGATCATTGCCGGCTCCAGCATCGTCTTCATCGGGACGTTGCTCGTATTGGCCTACGTACACTACGCGCTTATCGTCATTGCTGTGCTTCTCTGCGCAGGCTTCTGCTGGACCAGCACCATGTCCACCCTGAATCTTGCCATTCAGCTTTCTTCACCGAGCTGGGTCCAGGCTCGCGC
This sequence comes from uncultured Acidobacteriaceae bacterium, assembly GCA_963724375.1. Classification (GTDB taxonomy): domain Bacteria; phylum Acidobacteriota; class Terriglobia; order Terriglobales; family Acidobacteriaceae; genus Silvibacterium. Next base: position 306,623 of record CAVRUM010000004.1, on the reverse strand, counting down.
TCTCGGCATTTATCAGATGGTCTTCTCCGGAGGCATGGCACTCGGGAGCGTTATGTGGGGCCTCATTGCCGAACACATTTCCACGCCACTTTCGCTGGCCATCGCCGCCGGTGGCCTGCTGGTCACGCTGCCCCTCAGCAACCGGCTCCACGTACTTCGCGGCGACTTGCCCGACTTCACCCCGCTTGGAATGAAAACGCAGATCCCTCAGCCCGCCATTACGCCTGAAATGCACGATGGCCCAGTGAGGATCCTCATCGACTACTACGTAGACCCTGCAGACTATAACGCCTTCGTCCATGCGATCCACGATCTGGGGGAAATACGCCTGCGCGACGGCGCGATGCGGTGGGGCGTATTCCAGGACATCAACGATCCAGCCCGCATCACCGAGACCTTCGTCATGGAATCGTGGATCGACTATCTTCGCCAGCGCGAGCGTTTCACCGCCTCCGATCGCGCTATCCGCGAATATGTATTCGGATTTCATCGCGGCGACAAGCCAGTCGGTGTCACCTACGGTCTCTACGCCAAGGAGAGGACCAACGGGAGTACAAGAAACTCAGAGACAACTTAACCTCAAACCGACGTTCGAGGTCTCGCATATGATCTGTTCAAGACCACGGATAGCATCGCTGCTGATCCTTTTCGTTCTTCTGTTCCTGCACCGGCCATTCATCTCCGAGGCCCAATCCTGCGGTTCCAAAGGAATCTCCGTGCAGGTCCTTGGCTCCGGCGGACCGGAATTGCAGGATAAGCGCGCGTCAACCAGCTATCTCGTCTGGAAGGACGGCCGCGCGCGTGTGATCCTCGATGCCGGAGGAGGGAGCGCTCTCCGTTTCGGCGAAAGTGGCGCACAGATGTCGCAACCCGACGTCTTCCTCTTCAGCCACTTTCACATCGATCACTCGAGCGACTTCCCTGCTCTGATCTTCTCCTCATGGTTTGAGGATCGCAGCCGCCCGTTGCCTGTCTACGGCCCTCCGGGCAACGAGTACATGCCATCAACCACCGAATTCGTACACGATCTCTTCAGCGATCCACATGGTGCGTGGCGCTATCTCAGCGAGCTGGTCGATTCGGGCAATGACGGCAGTTATAAGTTGGAACCGCACAACGTGGACGCCGGCTCAACGCCGATTCCCGTTTTCCACAACGCCGAGATATCAATCTCCGCGGTGCGTGTCATTCACGGAGCCTTTCCTGCTCTCGCCTGGCGCGTGGAAATCGGCGGCAAGCGTATCGTCTTTAGCGGAGACACCAACGGCGAGGGCGATGGTCTAACCCTGCTTGCATCGAAGGCTGACATTTTCGTCGCTCACAATGCCATTCCCGAAGGCGCGACCGGTGTCGAGCGCCGTCTCCACATGCCACCGTCGGTCATCGGGACCATCGCCGCGAACGCCCAGGTCAAGCAGCTCGTGCTGTCGCACCGGATGCTCCGCACGTTGGGCAAAGAAAGTCAGACCGAAGCGGAAATTCGCCGACACTACGCCGGCCCGATCGTCTTCGCAAACGATCTTGATTGTTTCCCCCTCAAGTGATCTCCGTTCTCGTGAACGTTACTCCACCCCCAGCACCTTCACGATTACGCGCTTGCGGCGCTGCCCGTCGAACTCCGCGTAGAACACCCGCTGCCACGTGCCGAGATCAAGCTTCCCGCCGGTAACTGGAAGCGTCGTCTCATGGTGCAGCAACAGCGCTTTCAGATGCGCGTCCGCGTTGTCCTCGCCTGTCTGATGATGCTTGTAACCGGGCCGCTCCGGCGCAAGCTCCTCCAGCCATTTGCCGATATCCTCGATCAGTCCGCTCTCATGGTCGTTTACGTAGATAGCCGACGTGATGTGCATCGGCGAAACAAAGCACAAGCCGTCCTTTACTCCGCTGCGGCGAACGATCTGTTCCACCTCATCGGTGATGTGCACCATCTCCTTGCGCTTTCTCGTTTCGAAGACGAGATACTCCGTGTAGCTCTTCATGCGACAATTTTCGCCTGAAACGAGAGCAGGAACCATGTCCCGCATCCGGGCCATGGTTTGGCAAACCCGGGGTCACTCGTTTCGCAGCGCCGTGATCGGATCGACGCCAGCCGCGCGCCACGCCGGAACCACCGTCGCCATCAGCCCCGCGAAACCCAGGAGCGCCGCTGCAATTGCAAGCATCACCGGGTCCCATGGCTTCACGCCGAACAGCTGCTCAGTCATCAGCTTGCCGGCCAGGATTGCCGCCGGAATTCCGAGCGCCAGTCCGACGCCAACCTGCCACAGAGCACCGCGAAGGACCAGCTTCACCACGCGGCCACGGTCCGCGCCCAGTGCCATCCGCACGCCGATCTCGCTCGTTCGCTGTTCGACCACATACGCCATTACGCCGTAGAGTCCAACGGCTGCCAACACAAGTGCGAGCGCCCCGAACAACGATGTCAGCGTCGCGATCATCTTCTCTTGCTGGAAGTCCGCATTTACCACGTCGGAGTAAGGATCGACTTCGTAAAGAACAAAGTTCGGGTCGATACTGGCCAGCGTCTTCCGCACCTTTTCTTCTATCTGAGGCGGATTGCCTGGCGCCCAGATCACGATCTGGTACAGGTAATGCGACCAGTTTTCGCCGCTGTTGTACGCTGGATCGTCCCACTGCACGGTCTGAGCCTCCGGCACCCAGTACATCGGCCGGACCGGCTCTTTGTAGGAATAGGTCATGTACCGCATGTCCCTGACGACTCCAACGATCTCGTAGGTTGACGAGTACCTGATCCTGTCAGGCCCGAAATGCTGACCGATTGGGTTCTGGCCTTTGAAGAACTTCTTGGCAAAGGCTTCGTTAATCACGGCTACCTTTCGGCCTGCATCGGTGTCCCCCTCGGTTATTGCGCGGCCTAGTAGGATCTTTGCGTCCAGGACCTCGAAGAAGCCCGGCATCACTCGCGCCCAACCGGCGCCGACGTCTTCCTTGGGCGCGGGCTCGGGGCGTCCTTCGATACGAATGCCGTTGTTCCAGCTATCGCCGGTCATCGGTGCGTAGAGCGCGGGCGCAGCCATGCGAACGCCGGGAATCTGGCGCAGGCGGTCGTCGATTTCGCGGAACATCGGCTCCATTTGTTCGGGCTTGTAATTGCTCAGCAAGGGGTTGATCCAGGCGATGTACCGGCCTTTTGTCTGGAAGCCGAAATCCTGATGCTCGAGGTTGAGAAGGCTACGCGCCAACAGAGCTGCCGCAGAGAGCAGTACAACCGACACGGCGACTTGCGCGATTACCAATGATTTCTGGGCCCATGAACGCCTGCCGCCAACCGATCGGTTGGCCCCGCGCAGCGCCTCTACCGGATCGGCATGCGAGGTCATCCATGCCGGCGCAATGCCAAAAATTATGCCAGTGAGCACAGATACGCCCAGCGCGAAGAGAAGCACGGGCCAGGACGGCGCGGGACTGACCGGTACGAAGTTGTTCGGCCCTCCGATCTCGAAAGCCAGATACAGAATCAGCCTTGTTCCGGCATACGCAACGCCGATAGCCAGAGCTCCGCCGATCAACGCCAGAATCACGCTGTCAACGAGTGCCTTGCGCACCAGGCGTCCACGCGAAGCACCCAGCGCCACGCGCACCGATGTCTGCGCGCGATCCTTCAAGCCGCGCGCCAGCATCAGGTTCGCCAGGTTTCCGCACGCGACCAGAAGCACGCATGCGGCAGCGACCAGCAAGAGCTTCAGCCCGTCCTCATATTGATCGCGCATTACGCCGACGCCCGCCCCTCCAGGGGTGAGGTGCAACGTTTGCTGCTGCCAGAGCTGCTTTTCCCCGGGCTGCATGTCGGGAACATGGCTGGCGAGCCAGTCGTGCAGTTCCACCCGCAGCTTTGCCTCGAGGCTCTTCGGATTCACTCCGGGCCGTACCCTGCCAATCAGATCCAGCCAATTCTCATTTGGCCTCTTCAGCCTGGGCGCTTCTGCATCAATCAGAGGCTCGGTCGCCAGTGGCAGCCAAAGATCTGGCATGCCCCATCCGGCCAATTTCGCTCCGTAGAATCCCGGCGGGGCGACGCCGATCACTGTGAACGGATGCCCATTGATCTGATAGCTCGCGCCCACCACTGACGGATCGGATCCATACTTTGCCTGCCAGATGTGGTAACTCATCACTGCGACCGGCGGCGCACTCTCCCGATCGTCCTCGTCGGTCATCAGCCGGCCGATCCAGGGCTGCACGCCGAGCGTCTTGAAGAAATTTCCAGAGACAAACTCACCGTTGCGTGTGTCGACCGGAGCTTGTGATCCCTCTCGGCGCACGCCCAGGGGAGCATTGCCTGGCTGCAGCGCCGCCAGCTCAGTGAACTCCGGCGTGTGGTCACGGAAGGTCTTGTACATCTCCCACGAGAACAGCGCAAAATCGCCCTCATCATTCGGCCCGCTGCCCTGCGTATAGCCGCCCCAGTTGCAGCAGCGAACCTTGTCGCCGATCCGCCAAAGCTCGTCCGGCTTGACCACCGGCAGTGATTTCAGCATCACCTGGTGCACCAGCGTGAAGATCGCCGTTGTGGCACCTATTCCCAGCGCAAGGGTAATCACCGCTGTCGCCGCAAATCCCGGAGCCTTCCGCAATTGCCTGAGCGCGTCACGCAAATCGGCCAACATTCATTCCTCCAGACCTTGTTCTATCTGCTCTCGGGTACAACAGCACGCCGCGCGCCGTTCCGCGGCCGCGTTCACCCTCACAACAAAGGAGTTAGCGCGTCGAAAGATACAGCTCTTGTCCACCACCGGCAGATACCGTCCACAATCGGACACGAGGGCGACCTTACCTTGGGCGACGATTGGGGGGCGAAACAGGGACAGAACTAGGAGACTTGAGCCAAAAAGCTGTATCGTGGAGAGACGAGGCAGGTGCCTCGTCCCTATGAATATCCTGCCTCGCCTGAGCCGCGCAATCGCATTGGTCTGCGCCTTGGCTCCCGCCGGAGCCGCATTCGGCTGTGATCAGTTGCCAGCCGGTCAGACGCTCTGGATTCGCCTCGCCGCACCCATCTCTACCTACAACGTGAAAGCCGGCGATCCTGTCCAGGCAGTTCTCACGCAGGATCTTGTTTGTGATAACGAGATCATTCTGCCTATGGGAGCCTTCATCCAAGGCATAGTCCGCAGCCGGCGTAAGGTAGGCTGGGGCATTCGTCACGAGACTGCTGCTCTCGAACTCGAATTCAATTACGCCGCCGCACCAGGCATTTCCTTCGATCTCCCCGCCCGCGTTGAAGAAGTGGAAAACGCCCGGGAGCAGGTCCACAACGGCGTAATTCAAGGCATTCGCAGCTCCAACACCTTTCAGGGCAGCATCAACAGCCGTCTGATTCATCTGCCCACCTGGAACCCCTACTCTGATCCGTTTCTTATCGCTTATAAGGTCACGTTTCCCATCTTCCCGGAACCAGAAATCTACTACCCCGCTGGCACTGACATTCGACTCCGAACTACGCAGCCTGTGTCTCTCCCTGCTGCCGTCGAACCCGCGCACGAATTGACCGCGGATGACGCCTTGGATTCGAACCAGCCGGACTCGAGCGAGATTGACAAGTTCGTCGGCGAGCTGCCGTGGCGCGTAACGACCGTGAAGAAAACCAACGCTGATGTTGTGAATATCGTTTTCCTGGGCTCAGAGAGTCAGGTGAAAGCAGCATTCGTGGAGGCCGGATGGCACACCGCCGACCACGCCTCCCGATACACCTACATGCGAAACTTCTACGCGCTGCTCAATAACAGCGGCTACCCGCAGCAGCCCATGATCACCTTCATGCTGGATGGGAAGCCCGAGGATATGAACTGGCAGAAAGGGCTCAACAGCTACGGGCGCCGCGACCATCTGCGTATCTGGCAATGGAATGACCCCACGACCGGTAGTCCTGTCTGGCTCTCCTCCTCCACCCATGACACGGGTGCGACACTATCGATCAAATACAAGGGCTTTGTGCACCATATCGCGCCTGAAATAGATGATGAGCGCTCAACAGTCATCCGCGACCTGAATTTTGCCGGCTGCATAAAATCCGTCAGCTATGTCTCCCGTCCCTCGGTGCCGACTGCGACTCGCAACGCAATTGGAGACGTCATGTTCACGGATGGTTCGGTTGCCGTCGTTACCCTCCAGGATTGCCATCCCGCGGATCCCCAGCTGGATTCCATTTCAACGGCCACCTATAAGCCGGGCAACTACGCCTTCCGCTACATCCGCAAGGAGATCCTGACCTTCCGGAACGATATCTGGCGCGCCAACATCATCTATGGCATGTACGATGCAGGCCGGATCGTTGTAACTGCACTCCGCCACAAGCCTCCTGTACAGAGGCAAACAGCCGCTGTGCCTGCTGGGTCAACCGCGCATTCATAGCGACTTGCCGCTTCACGAAGAAGCTTGAGGTAGCTGCTCGAGCAGCCGCTTCCAGTTTTTCTGGTTGCGGCGGAAGGTTTTCTTCAGATCATCGAGAATGCGCTCGAAGTCGCCGTGCCCCTTGAGCCTGCTCCACGCTGGATTTTTCGAGAACCACGGATAGTTCTCGTTTCCCAGATAGATCGCGCGGCGTAACCAGTGCAAGGCTTCGCTTTCGTCTCCGTCAACAGCAAAGTAGGTGGCGAGGCGGTAAGCCATCTCGCTGTCTGCTTCCGAAGCGGCCATCGACCCTTCCTCGATGAGCGACGCGGCGCGGTCGCGGTCTCCCTGCATTGCATAGCACATCGCCAGCGTGGGATAGGCGAGCCGCATGCTGTCGTCGTCGCGGATGACGCTTTCGAGCGTCTCTATGGCCTTCGGCAAATCCCCCTCGCGCATGTGCTGGTACGCAAGCGACGTGCGTAGCAGGGGATGCTTCGGTTCAAGGGTCAGGCCCTTTTCGATCTCATCCCGGGCCAGCTCAAGCTGGTTCTGATATTGGTACACGCGGGCGCGGTGGTTGTAGATCATGGGCGCATTCGAGGGATTAAGGCTCAGTGAGCGGTTGAATTGCTCAAGGGCTTGCTCGTACATGCCGTCCAGGCGCAGGGTGATGCCTGCCACCATGTGAACATTCCAGTCGTTGGCGGCCTCCTGCAGCAGGTGCTCGATGCCGTGGCGGGCGCTCTCCTTTTCGCCTCGCGAAAGGAGCATGTAGACGCGATAGAGATTGGCTTCAACGGAGCCGGGATCAATTTCGAGAGCCTTATCGAATGCCCGTCGCGCGGCCATGACGTGCATGTGGCCGCCGATTCCGTGACGCACGTACTGCAGGTGGGTGATGCCCAGGCCGCTCCAGGCTGGTGCGTATCTCGAATCGCGTTCAACGACGTTGTCGAATAGCTCGCGGGCACGGTCGAGGTCCAAACGGCTGCCCGTGCGTTGCATGAACGACGAAAGCATCGCGCGGGCCTGCAGATATTGCTCGGAAAGATTGTCAGCCAGTCCTTCCGAGCGTGAAGCTCCGGCAATAGGCTGCTGAGTAAGCTGTCCCAACGCTTGCAAGGATGCGAAGACCTCGTTACAGATTTCGGTCTGCACCGCGATCAAGTCGAATGAAGGCACGCTGATCGCTCCGCCTGTTCGCACGCTCTCGGCCGGCACATTGAGCAGTTGCCAGTTAAGGTCGAAACCGGTGTCCGACCGGATGAAATTACCCGTGAGGACCCACTCGACGAGCAGTTTGTGGCCGATCTCGAGAGGATCCATTTGGTTGATGGGCAAATGGAGCAGAGCGCTCGAGGGGCGAACTACCAGCGAGGACATGCGCGCCAGACGGGCCGCGATCGCGTCCGCCAGAGCGAAGCCATAGAGCGGCGCGACCTCGGACGGTCCAAAATTTTGAAACGGCAGGACGAGGATGGTGTTCTGTTTTTCCTTGGGGTCGGCCGACTCGCGGAAGCGCTCGGCAAGCATCGAAAGAATACCTATAGTGCGCTTCTCGGCCTCCGCATTCGAAGGTGGAAGGTTCGCGGCAGCGTCGCCGGGAATAATGCCGGTTTCGATTTGCGAGGTCTTCATGATCGTCTTGAGCGCTTCGCGCACATCGGCCGCGCTTGAGTAGCGCTCAGCGGGATTTTTCTGCAGCAGCGTGAAGATCAGCGAATTCAGCTCGGGCAGCACGTCGAGCGGCTGCGGATCGAGGTACTGAATGGCACGGATGCTCTGAAATTCCTCCGCATCGGGCCGGGCAAAGGGATGCCGTCCGCTGGCAAGTTCATAGAGGATGACCCCCAAAGCCCAGAGATCGCTCTGTACGCTGCTCTGCCCCGTGACGAACTGCTCGGGAGCCATGTAGGCGATGGTGCCACCGCGAGCCGTGTAGGTTGCCGTAGCCGGATCCGTGGTTCGGCGAGAGGATTTCGAGGGATCGAACTCGGCTTCTTCCAGGTTGATGCGTCGCGCGAGGCCAAAGTCGAGTATCTTCGCCAAACCTCCATCTGTGAGCACTACGTTTGCCGGCTTCAGGTCGCGATGGAAGATGCCGAGCAAGTGCGCCGCGCTGAGACCATCGGCAATCTGAATGCCTACCGAAAGCAACAATTGGAGGCTCGCCGGCCCCTTCGCGATGAGCTTGTCCAATGACTGGCCAGGCACATACTGCATAACAATGAAAGCTTCTTCGTTTTCTTCGCCAACCTCGTAGATGGCGCAGACGTTGGGATGCTCGATCGCCGATGCCATGCGTGCCTCGCGCAGCACTGTGCTGCGCATCTGTTCGGCGGACAACAGCCCGCGTTTGAGCACCTTGAGCACGACAGGGCGCATTAGAAGCGTGTCATTGGCAAGGTACACAACGCCGCTCCCGCCGGCTCCCAGGCGGCGGACGAGTTCATAGTGCTTGATCGTGCGAAGTTTCATCTGGTCTTTAGTTTACTGATTCCGCTAGGGGTTCCGAATGACGGGCGGTTTTGTACATCGTCATCACGACTTTGACTTGAGCGCCGCGGCAATCTCCAGGAAAAGCGGAACGTGCGCCTGCGACCCGGCATATTGCGCAAGCCAGCCGCCCTTGAGCGAGATGCACGCGATGGCTGCCGCTGCACGGCTGTTGAGAGGCGTGGCCTGAAGACAGTCCATGTTTGAAGGAACTCCGGCCGGAGATGCAAGATCGAAGCCCGAGGAAGGATGCGCCTGCCGGAACAGATCCTGCCACTCGGCTATCTGCTGCGACGGCGTGATCTTCGAGTCAGGCAGAAGAAGGTTGAAATACATCATCTCCGGTCCGCCCGACTCGAAGCTCAAACTTTTCGGCTGCTTCTCGATAGTGACGCCCTGCGGATTCTCGAGAAAGTCGTCCTGCGCGGCAGTCGTCACGGCTGTCCAGCCGAGCGGCACGCGAACACGCAATCCACGATAGTCGACACTCATGCCGTGGGTCGCGTGCCAGCCGAGAGAGACGAGCCAAGGCGTGTAATACACGGCCACGCAGATAACTGGCGCGCAAAAAAGAACCAGCCACCACATGCTGCGCCGCCGCACTCGCGAAATGGCGGACTGGCTGTCCCTCGTGAAGCTCGCCTCAGGCATTGGATGGCAATGTAACACGAGAAGGCGTGAGTTGATTCACCCCACTCGTTTCCGCCAACAAATGTCTTATGACGGAGAGTCCCGATCTACTTTTCGAACCACGCCTCGAGCCCGACTTCGTCTGCTTCGATCCACGTCCGCGTGAAAGGCACCTTCGCCAACATCTGCTTGAACTCCGGAGCGGTGTAAGCGCGACGAATGAGCATAAAGCGGAAGATCATCTTCGTGAACAGGCCGTTCCACACCCCCATTCCCATCCGGTCGACGTAAGTCGAGATCATCGTCATCGACGCGTCGCGGCGCAGATCGATGATCACGCCCTTACCGCCCGGCCTGAGAACGCGGTGCATCTCTTCAAGGGCCTTCATCGGCTCGGAGAAATTCTTGAATGCGGCGCGGCAGACGACGAAATCGAAGCTGCCCTCACCAAAAGGCATCCGCGATGCGTTGCCGTTGCGGAAGTCGACTTTTACCCGTGCGGCTTCTGCGTTCCTGCACGCAATATCGACGAAGGTCTTGCTGATGTCGAGGCCCGTTACCCGGTGGCGGCCACGTTTCGCCAGCTCAATTGCAAGGAAACCAGGTCCCGGCGCGACTTCGAGGATGTCTCCGCCGGCTGCGAGCATCGTGTCAATTTCCGACGCCACCTTCTGGTACTCCGGCATGTCCTTGCGCGTGGTTTTGTCATACCAGCGGGCTATGGATCCTTCCATTCCCATTCCCCTGTAAGCCTTCTGCATCCTGGATCCCTCCTTTATTAAGTATCTTATCTAACAAGATAATTATACACTAAGATGCAATGGCCAGGACGTCAATTCAAAAAGACTCCGCTGCTACAGCCGCCGCGCTCGCAAATCAGCTTCGGCATTTCATCGCCGGGGTCATCCTCTACAACCAGCGCGTTGCCGACCAGTTGGGAATGCACCCGACAGACATGCAGACGCTTCATTTACTCGAGCTTCTCGGCCCGATGACTCCAGGACGGATCGCCGAACGGACGGGCCTGAGCACGGGAGGAGTGACCGTGCTGCTCGACCGGCTGGAGCATGCTGGATACGTGCGGCGGGAGCGTAATCCTGACGACCGGCGCAGCGTCGTCGTGCATTTGAACACCGCAAGGATGGCAAAGGTCAGAGAATACTACGGCGCAATCAATGAGCAGCTGGCAAAATTTCTGGCCGCGTATCCCCAGCGAGAATTGGAGACGGTGGTGAGATTCCTCACAAAGATCAACTCGATCCGACCCCCGGCCCTTCAGAGGCTTCCCGAGAAAGAGTCAGATACTCGGCTACGGTAAAACGGTCTCGGCGACCGTTGCTCCCCACTCATCGGGGCTCACATTTCGAGCGTGCCGTGAAAAGAGCCAGTGATGGCCGTCGAGGTCTTCGACGCCGTACTGAAACTCGCCGTACTCGGTCTCGTGGAGATCCTCGACGATCCGCGCTCCGGCAGACTTGGCACGCTGAAAGTGAGCTTCGACGTCTTCGACGAATATGGTCAGGCTCTGGGTCCCGAAACCGAGCCGAGCCGGACTGGATTCTCCCGGTTTTGCCTGCTTAACCATGATGTAAGCATCGCCGATATGCAGCTGCGCCCCGTTGATTGGCTTCCCATAACGGAAATGCTCAACAAATCCGAAAGTGCGGATAAGCCAGTCGATGGCTGCGGGCAGGTCCTGGTAGACGACGTGCGACAGGATGGTATTGGCAGGGACGGAGCGGTTGGAGATCATTGATCTCACCTCGCGGAACGGAAAAGGCCCGCGCGTAGCGGGCCCAATGAGGATGATGGTGTGCTTTCGTGGTCGACAGCTATGCGGGCGTTTTGGCGCACAGCTCGGTGAAGGCGCGAGCTAATTCCTGACCGATAGCCTGGGCAGGATTCGATTCGATCACGAAGCGCTGCATCAGATACACCAGTTTGCCATCGCGCAGAATCGCCACAGCCGGAGATGTCGGTGGATGACCTTCGAAGTAGGAGCGGGCGCGCTCGGTGGCCTCGCGGTCCTGGCCTGCGAAGACGGTGATTGCGCGATCAGGCTTGACCGAGCTCTGAAGAGCAAGGCGAACGCCAGGGCGCATTTTGCCTGCGGCGCATCCGCAGATGGAATTCACGACCACCATAGTAGTGCCGGGCTGAGAGAGTGCGGCGTCAACTTCTTCGGCGGTGCGGGCTTCCTGGATCCCGGCGCGGGTGAGTTCTTCCCGCATGGGAATAACCATGATCTCTGGATACATCTGCTGAAATCTCCTTCAGGCTGAGGTACAGCCTTCTTAGTTCATTATATTCACGAATGACCGCGTCAACGGGATATCTCCCTTTCGACCGGAACCCGTGCTCACGTCCGGGACGGAAAACGGTCGCGCCACGTGACACCGATGCCGAACAAGGTCTTAACCTCTGTTCTTCGGCTGGGTGCTTTCCAGAGCCAGGTCCTCGACGACATTTTCGTCGTAGTCCCCCAACTCCGCGAGCAGCCCTTCGTCCGACAGGTCCAGCGGATGCGAGTGCTCCCAATCATGCTTGAGCACCACGTGTACACGGTCGACAACATGTTTGTCCCGCACCTCAATGGCCAGTTCGCGACGGCTGTCGAAGCTGCCGGGCGCAAGATTGATGGAACCAATAATGGCGCGCTCTCCATCAGCCAGAAGAACCTTGGCATGCAGTTTGACGTGCTTCAGCTTGTGAATTTTGATCCCCACATCCTGCAGAATGCGAAGACCGCTGACGCCTTCGACGAGTTTTTCCCTCTTCAGTTTGTGCGGCGGCCGAGCCATGACGTGGACTTTCACGCCGCGCTCCTTCGCCCGTACGATGTGCTCGATAATGACCGGGTCCTGGTAGCGCTCATTCTGCAGCCATAGCGAGTCTTTTGCATCGTCAATAAGCTGGCCAAGTCTCTGCCTCCCGTTCCCCACACACCAGATAAGGTGAGAACGATCGCCCGGCGCAAATTCGGCCCGCACCCAATCCGCTTCAAAACATTCGATGATTTCATCGACTTCGTGTTTGTGAGAGGTAACGACGGCATAGTCGCGTGTCTCAGTCAAATTCTTGGTCTGCCAGTTTAGAGACTTCACGTACGCGGTCTCGTCGTCGATGACCATCGACTTCTCATGCGTGACATCGAACCTGGGATTGCTGTCCATGACGTCGATGCCCGCCTTTGTCAACTGCTCCCGGGTCTCGGTATTTTCCTCCTCGCCGCTGCGCCGCGCCGGGTTCAGCATGATGCGAACATCTACGCCACGCTTGTGGGCGGCGATGACTGCCTGGATAAGTGTCGGATCCGAGAAGGTGAACATCTTGATCCGCAGCGACTTTTTGGCGTTATTGATCGCTTCGACGATCGGGCGAGCGGAGTCGTCCGGCAGGACAATGACTGAGCGATGCATCGGGCCCTCGGTAATGCAAAGTTGACTCGTTTTTACAGCCTCAGATCCATTCCTGACAAGCGGACCGCCGTCTATGCCTCCACCTTGGCGGTACCGGTATCAAATTGTGTGCGGTGGAGATCCGCATAGATTCCATTCAGCGCTATTAGCTCTTCGTGGTTGCCGTTCTCGGCCACAACGCCGTTATTGATAACGATGATCTGGTTCGCATCGCGGATCGTGCTTAACCGGTGGGCGATAGTGATGACCGTCCGACCCTTCATCAGGCGCTCGAGAGCGTCGATGACTAGCTTTTCCGATTCACTGTCGAGCGCTGCCGTCGGCTCGTCGAGGATCAAGATCGGGCTGTTTCGTACCATGACGCGGGCGATGCCTATACGCTGGCGCTGTCCTCCTGAGAGCGTTGATCCACGCTCGCCAACCATTGTGTCGTAGCCGTCCGGCATACGCGATATGAACTCGTGGGCGTTCGCAAGCTTTGCCGCCTCGATAATCTCCTCCCGCGTAGCATCCGGACGTCCGAAGGCAATATTCTCGGCGATTGTTCCGCGAAACAGGATCGTCTCCTGCAGAACATAGCCGATCTGGTCCCGGAGCGGCTTCAACTTGTAGTCGGCAATATTCTGGCCGTCAACTCTGATGGCGCCGCCCTGCAGATCATAGAATCTCGGAATCAGGCTGACGAGGGTAGACTTCCCGCTGCCGGTTGGTCCCACGACTCCGACGAACTGGCCCGGGTCAATCTTGAAAGTCACATCGGTCAGGATTGGAACTGCCGGATCGTATCCAAACGCAACGTGCTCGAATTCAATTCCACCGGCGAGTGTCTTCGGCTCGAGACCATCCTCCTTCTCGAGGATGCCCGCGTCGGTATCGAGAATTGCGCGGATACGCTCCGCCCCCACTGCCGCCTGCGCGATCGCATTGGTGGTAGTGGCAAGGTCCTTGACCGGTTTGAAGAACTTGTTGAGGTAGGCGAGATACACGGTGAGTTCACCGACGGTCATCTTCGCAGCGAGGATAAGGGCTGCTCCTCGCCACAGAACGACAGCGGTGCAGAGTGCAACAGTGATGGTCACCACGGGCGAAAGCAGCGCCTTGACGCTGCGCGCCTTGAGCGCCGCACTCACAGTAGCCTGGCTCACTTCCTGGAGCATCTGCTCCTCGGTTTTCTCCTGACCGAAGGCTTTCACCACCTGCATGGATTCCAGTCCCTGCTGCACAACGGCGACAATCTCACTTTGTTCCTTGCGGACTTCGTGCGTGGCCTTCTTCACGGCCTTTTTGAACCTTGAGACGAAGAGGAGCAGGAAGGGCGTGACTGCGACTGCGATGAGGGTGAAATCCCAGTTCAGCCAGAACATCACCCCCAGCATGCAGACGATGGTAAGCAGGTCGACAAGAATATTCAGGGTGGAAGAAGAAGCAAAGCCCTGAATGGTCTGAATGTCGGAAGTGATGGTGCTGAGAATCGTTCCCGTCTGATGAGTGTTGTAATAGCCCAGTGAAAGCCGCTGCAGGTGGTGGTACATGCGCATTCGCAGGTCGTGGGCTACATATTGCCCAGCGCTTTCGGTGTAGTAGTTATCGATATAGGACGCGATAGCGCCTATTACCGAGATGACCACGAAAGTCAGCGCCGCCATAGCCGCAAATTGCATTTTCGATCCGGTGTGGGCGATCGATCCGAAAAATGGACGGAGCCATGGCTCCAGCTTGTGATTCCCTACGACGCTGTCGAGGATCACCTTGAGTGGCCAGGGCGCAGCGAGGCTCATAAGCGTCTCAACGAGCATGGCCAGCAGAATGATGGTCAGCCTACCGCGATAGGGCCGGATTAGACCCGCAACGAACTTCAACACCGGACAGAACCTCGTACGATTGCGGCCGGATTCGCCGCTTTATGTCTGTACAGTCTAGTCGCAAAAGGCCCGTGCGCAAGCAGTAAGTCTCCCGGGTAGGCGGACGAAAGCGGGGGTTCGCCAGGGTAAGGGCATCGAAAAGATTTCGACAGGTCGGCTTCGACATGGCTTGGCCATGACGCAATCTTCATGCGCATCTTTCTGATGCATAAAGGGATCGAAGTGAGTCTTATATACTTAACTGCGGTTCAGGGCCCAAATGGCGAACATCAAGAGAAAAACCCGGAGTACCGCGTGGGCTTGGGCGGGAGCGGCGGTTGCGCTGGTTATCGTCTTTTACCTGGTGCGAAGCGCGACGCGGACGCTGGTTCCGGTTCGGATTGCGGCCGCCGAGCGTAGCGAATTGAGGAGCACAACCTCCACCAACGGCAAGGTTGAGCCGCAAGCCAACTTCGAAGCCCACGCCCCGTATGCGGGACTGATCAAGAACTGCTACATCCACGAGGGAGACCGGGTATCCAAGGGAGAACTGCTGCTCTCGATGGACGACACCGATGCACGCACCCATTTGGCCGAGACCCTGGCTGCCTTACGCAACGCGCAGTCAACCTATAGCTCCATGATGAAGGGCGGTACACAGGAAGAACGGCTCGCTTTGAATAATGACATCGAGCGGACGCAGGCGGCACGGGACCAGGCACAGAAAAATCTCGACGCGCTGAGGAAACTGCAGTTGACAGGAGCTGCGTCCGCCAGCGAAGTAGCTTCGGCGGAGCAGTCGCTGGCAGCTTCCACTCTGTCTTTGCAGTTGCTCCAACAGAAAAAGACCGAACGCTACGACGCGGGGGATATCGAGCACGCAAAGGCCGCTTTCGAAGAGGCCCAGACGGCTTACGCCGCCGCCCA
This sequence comes from uncultured Acidobacteriaceae bacterium, assembly GCA_963724375.1. Classification (GTDB taxonomy): domain Bacteria; phylum Acidobacteriota; class Terriglobia; order Terriglobales; family Acidobacteriaceae; genus Silvibacterium. Next base: position 290,956 of record CAVRUM010000004.1, on the reverse strand, counting down.
ATCGGTGTTGGATCAGGCAAATGTCCGGGCCCCGTTTGCGGGCACCGTGTATTCGATCCCTGTCTCAAAGTCGGAGTATGTTACGCAGGGCACTCTGCTGTTGCAGATGGCGGATCTGGCCCACATGCAGGTACGCGGCTACTTTGACGAACCCGAGATCGGCCAGCTCCGTGTCGGTCAGCCGATCACGATCGAATGGGATGCAAGGCCTGGCCAGGAGTGGCACGGCCATATCGCCCGCATACCCTCCACGATCATTACCTATGGAACGCGCAATGTCGGCGAGGTCCTGATCAGCATCGACGACGCCGAGAACCAACTGCTGCCAAACACCAACGTGCGAGTCACAGTTGTTACCGCCAATGAGGGAGAGGTACTCAATGTTCCGCGCGAAGCGCTGCATACGGACCGAGGAAGGTCGTATGTCTATCGCATTGTGAATGGAAAGCTCCGGCGGACCGAGGTAAAGGTGGGCAGCCTGAATCTCACACAAGTGCAGATTCTAAGCGGCCTCAAAGAGGGCGACGTGGTCGCTCTGGGAAGCACCAATGGCGTGCCGCTGGTCGATGGCATGCCGATAGTTGAAGGCAAGTAGTAAAACGGAGAACCGGAAGTGAAGCAGGAGTGAGGGCAGGATTCTGGATTGGAGCGGCGCTTTGCTGTGCCCTTTCGGCTGTACGGTCGTCCGACCTGGCGTCGATGCCGCGCGAAAGCGCGGATGCTGTTCGGGCGGCACTGAACCGTGGCCAGGCGGATGAAGCTCTGCAGAAGATCGATGTTGCGCTCAAGGCCGATCCAAATGACGCTGAAGCGCTGAACTTTCGCTGTCGGGTCTACTACGCTGAGGACCTGTGGGATGAGGCAATCGGCGCATGCGAACGAGCCGTGCAGATCGCGCCGGACAACAGCAACTATCACCTGTGGTTGGGCCGTGCATACGGGGGAAAGGCGCAGCAGTTAACACTTATGGCTGCATACAGGATGGCGAAGCTGCTCCGGGCCGAGTTCGAAACGGCGGCCTCGCTTGACCCGAAGAACGGCGACGCGCTCTCCGATCTAGGGCAGTTTTACGCGCAGGCCCCCGCGATTGTCGGTGGCGGATACGGCAAGGCGGAGGCCGTCGCACGGCAGCTTGACGGATTCTCACCCGTGCGCGCCCTCGAGCTCCGAGCACAGATCGCAGAAGAGAAAAAGGACTACGGGACGGCGGAGAAGGAACTCCGGGAGAAGATTTCGGTCTCGCACTCCGCGGCCCAATCGTGGATGGATCTGGGAAGCTTTTATGAGCGGCGGCAGCGCTGGGACGAGATGTTGGCTGCTCTCCAGAGCGGGGCAGTAGCCGCAGGTCACGACCATGGATCACCCCTGGCGGATGGGGGAGCAATCCTGATGGCGGCGGGGCGCGAGCCGCGGCTGGCTATTGAATGGATGCGGTCGTATCTGGCGTCCAATGCTTTGAGCGAGGAGGCTCCAGCCTTCGTGGTGCATGCGCGCATTGGCACGTTGTTGAAGCAGCTTGGCGACGCGCCGGGCGCCCAGAAAGAATTCGATGCTGCCCGGGCGCTGGCAAAGGACTATACCGGATTGCCCACCCCTCAAAGGACCGGGCATTGACTGACCGGATGCGCCTGAAACACCGGGCGAAGATAGAATCGGGCTTTGCCTTGAACAGCGTGCTAGAACGGCAAGAGAAATGAAGGTGCGGAAACCGATTTGCGGATGTCTGGCTGCGGCCCTGTTGTTCATCGGGGGCGTTGCGCGGGCACAGGTTTCTCTGGCCACAGTTGTCGACCTGGCTGAGAGAAACAGTCCCCAGGTTCGCTCCGCCACGGCCGATGTACAGCGGGCCGCCGCAGGCCTTCAGGAGTCAAAAGACGTCTACATCCCGAGCTTCGTGTTGGGATCGTCGGTCGGATACACCTATGGATTCCCGGTAGGACAGCCCTCGGTGTACAACATTAATTCCTCGTCGCTGCTCTACTCTTTTTCGCAGCCGGATTACATCCGCGCCGCCCGTGCGGCCCTGAACTCCGCGCAACTCAGCCTCAAAGACAGTTCGGAGCAGATAGCGCTCGATACAGCTCTCGCCTACATTCAGCTCGATAACGACACCCGGCAGCTGGTGGCCCTGGATCAGGAGAAAGGCTATGCCGAGCGGCTGGCCGCAATAGAGCGCGAGCGGCTCCTGGCGGGCGTGGACGGCCGCATCGAGGTGACGAAGGCGGAACTGACGGCCGCTCAGGTCGACGAAAAGCGCCTGCATCTCGAGGACGATGCCACTGAGTTAAGACAGAAGCTGGCACATCTTACCGGACTGCCGGCCGCGAGCTTTACTACCGAGGCGAAAAGCATCCCCCCAACGCCTGATTTTCCTCCAGAAGACCCCATCGAGGACAGGGCGCAATTGACAAACGCTGGCATCCAGGCCGCTTATGCAAATGCCAAGTCGAAATGGCTCTCCTCCTTTGGGGATGAAAAGCAGAATTACCGTCCTTCGTTTGCCTTCGGCGTTGAGTACAACCGCTACGCTGAGTTCAACAACTATCAGGAATACTACCTGCGCTTTCAGCACAATAACTTCGACGTGGGCGTCCAGATCACCTTCCCGATCTTCGATGCAACCCGGCGGGCCAAGGCACGCGAATCCGCTGCCGAGGCGGAACGCGCATCGGCCCAGGCAGACCAGACAAAATTCCAGACGAGCGAGCAAGTGCAAACGCTGCGGCACAGCCTTCGAGAACTTGCGAACCAGCAGCGCATCGCGCAGCTCAGAAGCGAGCTGGCTCAGGAGCAGCTGGAGTCAATCCAGGCGCAGCTCCAGAACGGTAACGGATCAAGCAACGCGCCTCCAGCCACGCCAAAAGATGAGCAGCAGGCGCATATCCAGGAACGCGAGCGCTATTTAGATGCGCTGGATGCGAATTTTCAGATGGTGAAGGCTGAGCTGACCCTGATGCGTTCTATCGGAAGCATCCAGGACTGGGTGCATCAGCCAGCCCACCCCTAGGCGAGCACGGCCCGGGCATCCTTTTTGATACAGGGCACTTATCATCCGACAACACCTCCGGATGGTAAACTGAAGAGAGATATATGCCACTGAAAACACTGTTTCTTAACCCCCCTTCGTTTGAGAATTTTGACGGCGGCGCGAGCTCGCGCTGGCCAGCAACGCGAGAGATCGAATCGTACTGGTATCCGGTCTGGCTGGCGTATCCAGCGGGCATGCTGGAAGGCTCTCGGTTGCTGGACGCGCCTCCCCACCACGTCTCCGCAGAGGAGACGATAGAAATCGCCAAGGGGTATGAGTTCCTCGTACTGTTTACCAGCACGCCCGGATGGACAGGCGATCAGAAGCTGGCCGAGGCAATCAAACGGGCAAACCCCTCGATTCGTATTGCGTTTGTGGGACCGCCGGTGACTACGTCGCCTGACCGTGCGCTGAACGAGTGCGCGGTAATCGACTTTGTGTGCCGCCGCGAGTTCGATTTTTCTGTGGTTGAGTATGCCAACGGTAAGCCGCTTGATGAGATTCTGGGTATCAGCTATCGCAAGGACGGGAAAGTCGCGCACAATCCCGACCGTCCGCAGGTTGAAGACCTCGACGCGATGCCGTGGGTGACTGACGTCTATGCCCGCGATATGGACGTGACGAAGTACAACGTGCCGTTCCTGCTGCATCCCTACGTGTCCCTCTACTCGACCCGCGGATGCCCGGCGCAATGCACGTTCTGCCTCTGGCCGCAGACGCTCAGCGGGCATGCGTGGCGCAAGCGGTCGACGGATGACGTCGCCGCTGAGATGGCTCACGCCAAGAAGCTTTTTCCGCACGTGAAGGAGTTCTTCTTCGATGACGACACGTTCAATATCCAGAAGGCGCGCACGGTCGAGCTTTGCGCGAAGCTCAAACCGCTCGGCCTGACCTGGTCCTGCACGTCACGTGTGACCACAGACCGCGAGACTTTGAAGGCCATGCGAGAGGCGGGATGCCGTCTGCTGATCGTCGGATATGAGTCAGGTGATCCACAGATTCTGAAGAACATCAAGAAAGGCGCGACAGTCGAGCGCGCCCGGGACTTTACGCGCGACTGCCATGATCTGGGGCTGACGATCCACGGCGATTTCATCCTGGGCCTGCCGGGCGAGACTAAGGAGTCCATCCGCAACACGATCAACTTCGCCAAGAGCCTCGACGTCGAGACCATCCAAGTGTCGATTGCACACGCGTATCCCGGTACCGAGTTCTACGAGTTCGCGCGAGAGAACGGCTTCATCATCAACAACGGCCAGATGGTCGATGAGGAGGGCCACCAGCTTGCGCACATCGAGTATCCGGGCCTGCCGAAGGAGCACGTTCTCGAGATGGTGCACCGCTTCTACGACGAGTACTACTTCCGCCCCAAGGCCGCATGGCGCGTGGTGAGCAAGGCCATCGTCAACCGCGACCTCAAGCGGCTTTACGCGGAATCAAAGTCGTTCCTCAAGCTGCGTGCCCAACGCAACAGGGTAGTGAAGCAGGCCAAATCGGAAGGAACCGCCGAATCGACGGCGCCAGCGAATGCTGGCGTTTAATCTGCTTCTTGAGTAAACCGAACGGCCAGTCGTTTGAACTGGCCGTTCCTGCTTACGGGCTCCCGATCCGAATGACAAAGTCTACGATGACATTCCGGCGCTACCTGGTGCTGGCGGTCGTGGCACTCACGGCTCCGCTTGGGGACACGTTACTCAGCCTGGGAATGAAGCGCGTGGGCCCGGTCTCACTGAATCACCTGTCGACGTTGGTCCACGCGATCGGTACGCCGGACATTCTGCTCGGGATCGCGCTGCTGATCTGTTTCTTCGCGTCGTATCTGGCGTCACTTTCGTGGGCAGATCTGACATTTGTTCTTCCGGCAACTTCGATCGGCAACGTGATCGTCGCGCTGCTGGCCAGGTTCTGGCTCAATGAGGAGATTTCTCCCTGGCGCTGGCTGGGAATTCTGCTGATCACGGCGGGCGTCGGCTTCGTAACCCGGGGCCCGTCGTATACCGAGGTCAAGAGTGCCTGCCCGGTGACTGGCACGGAGATGAGTCAGCCATGAATCCTCCCATTCCCGCACACGGCTTGGCGGATGCGGCGATGATCGCCGCAATCATCGTCTTCGCAACGGCGGGCGATGTACTGATCGCAGCGGCTATGCGAGGCATCGGTGACTTTGATGAGATTCGCGAGCGAAGCGGCATGGGTGGGGCTATCGCCGCCGTGCTTGGAAACGCGCGCTTTCTCTTCGGCGTCTTCTTCATGGCGTTGAGCTTCTTCGCGCTGCTGTTTGCGCTGAGCCACGCCGACCTGAGCCTCGTGGCGCCGGCCTCCGCGTCGCTGACTTTCGTGACGAATGCCGTCGCCGCGAAGATTTTCCTCAAAGAGAATGTTGACCGGCGCCGCTGGATTGCGGCGCTGTTCGTCTGCGCGGGCGTAGCGCTGATCTCGCTCTAGGGAAATCTCAGCGAAACAGACGCATCAGGCCCGTCGGCGCCAGATCGGGCACGAGGCACTTCTTTCCGCCACCAGAGTCGCGGGCGAGTGCCTCGGCAGCAAGGTAGCCGCTGCGTACCGCGCCTTCCATCGTGGCCGGCCAGCCAGTTGCGGTCCAGTCTCCGGCAAGATAGATCCCCGGCCACGGGCTCTCCGGGCCGGGACGGATTTGATCGAGCAGCGGGCGCACAGAATAGGTAGCACGAACTTCCTTGACGACGGCCGCCTTTTCCAGCGTTGCCGAATTCACAGCGGGGAAAAACTTCGGGAGCTCGCGCATAGCCAGATCGATGATTTCCTGCCGCTGCATAGGAACCAGGGACTTCGATGCGCTCACGACGAGTTCAAGGTAAGTGCCTGTCCCGTTTCGCATTCCAGGCTGAAGCCGCGACTTGTTGTACATCCAGTGAAAGGGTGTATCGAGCAGCACAGCATGGTCGAGACCGGTTACTTCGCGGTCGAACCAGAGATGAATGCTGGTAATGGGCGAGTGACCGAAGCCCCTCAACCTTTCGGAGAGTGCGTCGCCCGCTTCGGTCTGCGGCAGTGCCGGTTGAAGCTTCTGCATCCCCTCGAACGAAAGCGCCAGAACAACGGCGTCAGCCGAGAAGATCTGCTCTCCAGAAGCCACTTTCCAGAGACCGTCCTGCTGCCAGATCGATTCCGCGCTCGCCCGCAGATGAATCTGCCCGGCGCGCGCCTTGAGGTACTCCTCCGACTTGCCGTAAAGATCGCTGAGAGGAATCCGCGGAATTCCCATTTCTCCTCCGCGTGCGGAGAAAAGAAATACTTCACGGAACACCTTCGCCGCGTAATGCAGCGAAATGTACTCCGGATCCTCGTTCAGTGCACTGGCCAGCACGAGCTTCCAGAAGCGCTCAATCGCGGAATTCGTCTGACCTGTGCGCACCAGCCAATGCGCGAACGTCTCAGTGGTGTCCGGCGGCACATCTTTGAGAAACGACAGAATGCCGCGCACGATCGCAAGCTTGTCGGCCGCTGAAAACGCGCTCGCCCGCAGAAATGCAAGAGACATGTGAAGAGGAGCGGGAATCGCGTTCGGCTCAAGTACGGTTTGCCTTCCGCCGGGTTCGATAAAAACCGTTCGATCGAACCATTGGATCTGGTCGGCCACCCCTAGCCGCCGATAGAAGTCCACCAGGTTCGTGCAGCAGCCAAGCAGAATGTGCTGGCAGTTATCGATTATTTCTCCGGCACCCGGGTGCTCGTAAGACGACGCGCGCCCCCCAACGTAAGGCCTGCGCTCAAGCACTCGGACGCTGTAGCCGCTGTCGGCAAGGGCGCATGCGGCCGCCAGACCGGCAACTCCCGCGCCAACGACGATGACGCTTCGATTACCGCTCGTCACTTCCCTGCTCCTGATCTTGCCGGAATGAAACGATAGAAGAAGACCTGAATCATTCCACGGATGAGGATGAAAAGCTTCTGTGAAGTGGGGACGGCGATTCTCGTCGAGAAAACACTGTAGTTGTGACTCTCGATGCGTCTGAGGAGCCCGTGATAAATGTCGATGAGCACCTGCAGGGCGGGCCGCGAGTCGGGCGCAATCAGGGGCAGGAGGGCGTATCCCGATTTGTAATAGTGTTCAGCACGTTTTGCCTCGGCATCGATCAAGGTATATTCGTTGGGCAGGAGAGAGCGCGGCTTCGCAGCGAGCGCGGCGAGATCCGCGATTGAGACCGAGTGGCGCGCCAGATCTTCGATTGGCAGGTAGACCCGGCCACGCTCGAAGTCCTCGCGAATGTCGCGGAGGATGTTTGTAAGCTGAAAGGCAATGCCAGTCTCCTCGGCCAGCTTTTCGGCACGCGAATCCGTGTAACCAAAGATGCGGATGCAAACCAATCCCACCACCGACGCGACCAGATAGCAGTAGCGGTAGAGGTCGTCGAAGGAGGGATATGTATCGTACTGCCCCGGCTGTGCGCGTCGTTCGAGGTCCATCGCAGTGCCCTGCACAAGCTGGTCGAGCAACGTGCACGGTATCTGAAAGCGTTCGCGGGCGTCGCCAAGTGCGATGAACACAGGGTCAGTTGTGGCTTGACCCGATGACGCGCGATGCCAGGCATCGAGCCACGTGCTGAGGTTCAATCGACGCTGCTCAACGCTCAGGGACTCGTCATCGGAAAGATCGTCGGCATGACGCATGAACGCATAGACAGCGCAGATTGCGTCACGCTTATGACGCGGCAAAGCGACGAAGGCGTAATAGAAGTTCTTGGCTTCCCGTCGAGCGATTTCACGACAAACGCGGTAGGACTCCTCAATCGAGGGGGATGGAGAGCGGGTCACGCAGCTTTTCCGTTGGCGCTCTGAGCCAGATTCCTGCCGAGAAATTTGCCTGTAAGGGCGCGCAGGAGCAGGGCCGCCTTGCGCGACTTTGAGATTGCCGGCCGGCTGCTGAGCACGTTGTAGTCCTGCTCCTCGATCGCGCGCAGAATCTCGAGCCCGCCGCGAGAGAACAGGTCGAGGTCGACGGCGAGTTCACGGTCGACCATGCCAATCAGGGGTAGCCCCTGATGAAACATGCGGAGCGCGTAATCGACTTCGTAGCGCATCAACTCGCGGAAGCCTGGCGTGAACGATGCACTCGCAATCACAGACTCTTCGACGCCGAAGCGGCGCATATCTTCGCTCGGAAAGTAAATACGGTCGCGGTCGTGGTAGTCGGTGCGGACGTCCTGCCAGAAATTAGCGAGCTGAAGGGCGGAGCATGTGTGATCGGACAGAGCGAACCGCTCTGGATCGCGATATCCGCAGACATATAACACCAGATGGCCAACGGGATTTGCCGAGTAGCGGCAGTAGTGGAGCACGTCCGCCATGGTCTCAAAGCGCGTGACAGCCTGGTCCTGCCGGAAGGCTACGAGAAGGTCGGCAAAGGGCGTCTTCGGAATGTCGCACTCGCGGATGGTCTCAGCGAGCGCGACAAAGACGGGATGACGTGCCTCTCCGCGATAGCAGGCGTCGAGTTCCTGTCCCCAGAAATCGAGAAGAGCGAGGGACGTGTCACGGTCTCCCGTTTCATCTCCCAGGTCGTCGGAGACGCGGCAATATGCATAAACCGAGTGGAAGTGCGGGCGGAGGCGTTTGGGCAGGAACCACGACGCAACGTGGAAGTTCTCATAGTGCGTCTCGGCGAGACGATGGCACCAGGCGCGGGCCTCGTCAAGCGTCGGCGTCCTTTCCGGCATCCGGTATTCGGCGGGCAGCGCGGCCCATCCGCGTTCGATCAATTGTGAGTGGTTTGCCGTCATCGGTGTTGCTGGCCGGGCTCTACGGAATGATAGCGGTCTTGATGTCGCTCGAGCGATTCATCAGACGGCGCAAGACGCTATCGAGTTCTGACAGCGGCGAACGCCCAGTGATATATTCGCGGCACTTGAACCTCCCGCTGCTGATGAGGTCAAAGGCGCGGCGTGCTGTGGCGGGCGTATGGTGAAAGCTCGCCTTCATTGTGATGTCATTGTAGTGCAGCCGGTTGGTGTCGAGGTCAACACGCGTGCCGGCCGCACATCCCCCGAAGAAGTTTACGGTGCCGCCTTTTCGGACCATGTCCACCGCCCACTGCCAGGTCGCAGGAGTAGCAACTGCCTCGACTGCGATATCGACGCCGCGATGCCCAGGCGTGATCGCTCGCACGGCGGCGACGGGATCGGCAGCCGCGGTAATTTGAATAACATGCTCTGCGCCAAAGGTGCGTGCGGCGGCGATCTGCCGGCTACGCTTGACGACTGCGATCACATGCAGTCCGGCGAGTTGCGCGACGTGCATGAACATGAGGCCGATCGGCCCGCCCCCGATGATGACGATAGAGTCGCCCGGCTGTGCATTCGTCTCTTCAAGTCCGCGAACAACACAGGCCAGTGGTTCGGTCAGCGCGGCGTGCTCAAAGGGGATATGATCCGGCACCAGAATCGTGTTCTTTTCGACAATGCGCGCCGGTATCGAGATGAACTCGGCGTAAGCTCCATTGTTGAAGAGCAGGTCGTCGCAAAGGTTTTGCTGGCCGCGGCGGCAGTAGTAGCACTCATCACAGGGCGCGGAGTTGAGGGCGACCACCCGGTCGCCGGTGCGGAACTGCTTAACACCGGGGCCGGTTTCGTGAACGATTCCTGAGAGTTCGTGCCCGAAGGCCATGGGCAGAGTAAGCATGCGCGCGTGATAGCCACGGCGATACACCTTCAGATCGGTCCCGCAGGTTAGGGCAGCCTGCACGCGGACGATGATCTCTCCCGGGCCCGCAAAGGGCATAGGGAGGCGCTCGATGCGCACATCTTCGCGACCGTATAGGACTGCGGCTGTCATTTCCTGAACCATTACTGCCATAGCGTTAGACCTGCGGCTTTAACCTGCGCCGTGCTTAGTTCTGCCCGACCGCGGGCTGAATGAAGACCTTCATGGAACTGGCGCAGGGGTTGGAGGCGACCTCAATGCCCTTGACCGCGTCTTCGAGTGGGAAGCGATGCGAGATCAAGCGGGTCAGGTCGAAACCGTTGAAATATCCGTTGAAGACAAGGTCAGCCACCTCGTCTTGAATGGCAATGGACGAGCTATAGGAGCCGAGAAGAGTCTTTTCGTCCATGCAAATTACGGCAGGATCGACGTTGACGCTGCCGTGTTGGGTCTGCGCAAACAGCAGAACGCGTCCGCCCGGGCGCACCGCGTCAATCGCAGTCTGGATAAGGGCATTGCCGCCAACCGCGAGGATGACCACGTCGGCTCCGCGGCCCTCGCTCTGCGCTCGACTGGCCGCAATTACATCCTCTTTTCCCGCGTTGATCGGATGGTGCAGGCCATAATTGGCGGCTATGGCGTGGCGTTCCGGGTAGAGATCCGAGGTAAGGACTTTGGCGCCCGAGCGGGCCGAGAGTGCAGCAAGCAGAATGCCGATGGGCCCCTGGCCGATGACCAGGACAGTGTCGTCAGGTGCGAGTGCAAGATTCTTGACGGCCTTGTAGCAAGTATTTACCGGCTCTACAAAGGCAGCCTGTTCAAAAGGCACGCCATCAGGAATTTTGATGAGCCCGCGGCGAACGATCCAGTCTTTCACGTGAACGTACTCGGCGAAGCCACCGCCGGCAGGCTCGAAGCCCGCCGTGCAGCCAACGCGCTTGTAGTCCGGACACTGCGCGAAAGTCCGCTTGCGGCAGTAGTAACAGTCCCCGCACGGCACATGATGAAAGACCATCACGCGGTCTCCGATGGAGAAGTCTTCCACTCCCGATCCGACGGCGGCAATAGTTCCCGCTGTCTCATGGCCAAAAATACGCGGAGCCGAGTGAGAGCCCGTGTGAATCTTTTTCAGGTCAGTGCCGCAGATGCCACACGCGACAACACGAATGAGTACTTCGCCGGGCCCGACTGATGGCACAGGCACGGTCTCAATGCGGACGTCGTTCACTCCACGATAGACAGCAGCAAGCATCGTAGGAGGAATTGACTCGTGGGCGAGTTCCGAATTGGTGGTGAGTGTGGTTGCCATCTTTAATTCAATAGTTTACAGCTTGACCTCTTATAGTAGTTTACAGCTTCGCGGGGATTGATTTCGAGATTAACTGGGCAAGATTTGCCGCCGCGCGGGCACTGTTTCCAGCCAGGCGAACAAGAGCGGGCCAGTAGACCGGTCGGATTGCGGCGTGGGCAATAAAGGCGGCCGTCTGGAGGCGTCCTTGCGGGTTGATGAATCGGTTGAGGTCCGGGAGCCGGTCCGTGTAGCCGTCAGAGATGCTCTTGAAGCAGTAGAAAGGAATGCTGTTTTCAGTCGCGAACCGAGCGACGGCGGCGGCCTCCATGTCGACCAGAACCGCCTTGTGCGCTTCGGCCAACGGGCGTTTCTCGTCGAGTTTGGCCACGTGGTCGAGGGTGATGAGGCGCAAGCCCTCCGTTGAACGCGTCGCAAAGCGCTCTCCGCTGCCGTGATCGACGACCTCTGAGATGGCGAAGGCGTCGGGTGGCTTGACGGCGCAAGTGATGGCTCCGGCCCAGCCGTAGGAGATGATCGTGTCGAGCGGGCCGAGCGACAACGCGATCTCAAGCCCCCGGGTTGCGGCGGCGGCGCCCATGCCTTCGGCGACTGCGATGGCCTCATGTCCGGCCAGGAAACCGGTCCATACATTCGGCTCTGACCGGCGCCAGGTTCCGTTGGCGACGAGAGGCTTGAGTTCGCCCGGCAGGGCGGCAATGATGGCGATTCGGCTCACTAGGCTTTGTCCCGTAGGGGGGTTCGGACAAGGGCTTCAGAAGGAGCATATCCATTGGCGCGGAACCAGTCGATCGCGGCGCGAAGCGCGTTGTAGACCGGCACAATGCGAAAACCAAGCTCGCGTTGGGCCTTCGCCGATGATGCGAACATCTTCTTTTTGCCCATGCGAACAGCCTCCATCGTAGCCCGGGGTTCGCGGCCGAGGATGCGTCCCGTAATGTTCTCATCAAAAAAGGCGAAGATCATTGCTACGGCGTGGGGCACGCACACGTTCGGTGAAGGCAGCCCCGTGATCGCGGACATTTTGTCGAGGATCTGCTTGAGGGTAAGGTTTTCGCCGCCCAGGATATAACGCTCGCCCGGGCGCCCCGTTTCGAGCGCGGCAGCATGAGTACGGGCAACCTCGACGACGTCGACCAGATTCAGCCCGGTATCCACATAGGCCGGAAACTTGCGGTTGAGAAAATCGACAATGATACGACCGGTCGGCGTGGGCTTTACGTCCATCGGGCCGACGGGGGTCGTCGGGTTGAGAATAATGACCTGCTGGCCGGCGCGGGCGGCCTCGATAGCCACCTGCTCGGCGAGGAACTTGGACCGCTTGTAGTGCCCAACCATGTCAGCCAGCGAAACTGGCGTCGTCTCATCCACGATGGTGCCATCGGACTTGAATCCCATCGTGGCCACGCTCGATGTATAAACCGTTCGCGGCACGCCTTCTTCACGAGCAATCCGGAGCAGTGCCCGTGTGCCGTCGACGTTGGCAGCGTACATGACCTTTGGGTCGCGGACCCAGAGCCTGTAATCCGCAGCAACATGCATCAAGGCATCGCAGCCGCGCATTGCTGTGCGCAGGGTCTCTGGCTGGAGCAGATCGCCTGTAATGGGTTCGGCAGACAGACCCTCTACGTTGCGGAGACTACTCGTAGGCCGGACAAGAAGGCGAAGCTGCGCGCCCTGGTCAGCAAGCTCCCGGGCAACGTGCGAACCTACGAATCCGGTTGCCCCTGTGAGAAAGACTTTCATGAAATCTGTGCGCCTAAAGACTATTCTACGAGAGATGACGGGCCGAGCCGATCGCCTGGACCGCGCCACGCCCCTCAGGCATCCAATCACCACACAACAGTCGAGGCTGGAGGGTAACTTGGAGAGACGAGACTTCATCAAGACCGCTGCAACGGCCGCCGGCATGACAATTTCGCCGGGCCTCTTTCCTTCGCTCGCAAGCGCCGCCGACACCGGATCGGGCATGGTTTACCGGACGCTGGGCTCAACAGGAGAGCGCGTCTCCGCACTGGGGCTCGGCGGTTATCACATCGGCAAATCCGATGTTTCGGAAGAAGAAAGTATCCTGCTCATTCGAACGGCTCTCGACCGCGGCATGAACTTCCTCGACAACTGCTGGGACTACAACGGCGGGGTGAGCGAAATCCGCATGGGCAAAGCCCTCAGGGATGGCTACCGGCAAAAGGCCTTCCTGATGACGAAGATCGACGGCAGGACGAAAGATGCTGCGGCACAACAGATCGACCAGTCTTTGCAACGCCTGCAGACCGATCACGTAGACCTCATGCAATTTCATGAAGTCATCCGGCTTGAGGATCCCGACCGCATCTTTGCCGAGGGTGGAGCGATGGAAGCGATGCTTGCGGCGAAACAGGCCGGCAAGGTCCGCTATATCGGCTTCACCGGACACAAGGACCCCTACGTGCATCTCCGCATGCTGGAGGTAGCCAAGGCCCACAACTTCCACTTCGATGCGGTGCAGATGCCGCTCAATGTGATGGATGCGCATTTCCGCAGCTTTGGAGAGCAGGTGGTGCCGGTGCTGGTACGGGAGAAGATCGGCATCCTGGGGATGAAGGGCTTCGGTGACCACTACATCCTCGACAGCAACACTGTGACGCCGCTCGAGTGCCTGCACTACTGCCTCAATCTGCCGGTCTCCGTGCAAATCACAGGCATCGACAGTCCGAAGATTCTCGATCAGGCATTCGCAGCAGCGAGCACGTTCCAGCCCATGTCGAAGCAGCAGGTCGCGGCGCTTCTGGCCAAGACACAACAGGCGGCGATGGCCGGCAAGTTCGAGCTATACAAGACGACGAGCCACTTCGACGGAACGGGACATAATCCGTCGTGGCTTGGGTAAGGCGTTCAGCAGCCAGCGATAAAACGGTCAGGGGTAAGACGGCTAGTGATAGGGACGGCCAGAGTCGAGGCGGCCAGCCCATTTCGATCCTAGACGCGCATTCTGAATAAACTGACCGCTTTTCTCCTGGCCGATTCATCCCTGACTGCTGGCCGCTTTGGCTCCCGCTCAGTCGTAATACTCCAGCCCGAGGTGCGTGATAAGCTCTTCTCCCTGGATGTGGCGGAGGGTGTTCTTGAGCTTCATTAGCTGGATAAACAGGTCATGCTCAGGGTACAGTCCCGGAGCCGTCTGCGGTGACTTGAAGTAGAAGCTTAGCCATTCCTGTATGCCGAGGTTCTTGAGGCCCGGGGTGCGCTGGGCGAGGTCGAGGAAGAGGACGAGGTCGAGGGCCAGCGGTGCGGCGAGAATGGAATCGCGGCACAGGAAATCGACCTTGATCTGCATGGGATAGCCGAGCCATCCGAAGATATCGATATTATCCCAACCCTCTTTATTATCACCACGTGGCGGGTAATAGTTAATGCGTACCTTGTGATAAATGTCCTTGTAAAGATCGGGGTATAGTTCCGGCTGGAGGATGTAATCGAGCACACCGAGCTTCGACTCTTCCTTGGTCTTGAAAGACTCAGGATCATCGAGCACCTCGCCGTCGCGGTTGCCAAGAATATTCGTCGAGTACCACCCGGCGACGCCGAGCATGCGCGACTTGAACGCCGGGGCGAGCACCGTCTTCATGAAAGTCTGGCCCGTCTTGAAGTCCTTACCGCAGATCGGCGCTCCGGTCTCCTTGGACAATTCGATCATGCATGGCAGATCGACGGTGAGGTTCGGCGCGCCGTTGGCGAAGGGAATGCCTTCCTTGAGAGCGGCGTAAGCGTAGATCTGCGATGGAGCGATGTTCGGGTCGTTCTCGACCAGGCCTTTCTCAAAGGCCGCAAGCGTCGCGTGGACAGCCGAAGGCTCCAGAAAAATTTCCGTCGAGCCAGTCCAGATCATGACCACACGCTCAACCTGCTTCTTGAACTTCTGGATGTCGGCAATAAGCTGCTGTGCCAGATCGCACTTGCTTTTGCCCTTCTTGATATGCGTGCCGTTGAGCCGCTTGACGTAGTGCTGGTCGAAGACGGCGGGCATGGGCTTTATGGCTTCGAGAAAGGGCTTGATCGACTTCAAGTGGTCGCTGTCGAGCACCTGAGCGTGCGTCGCGGCCTCATACATATTCTCCGGAAAGATCTCCCAGCCGGTGAAGACGATGTCGTCGAGCGAGGCCAGCGGGGCAAAATCTTTGATGAGCGGGGTACGGTTGTCGGTCCGCTTGCCGAGCCGGATGGTGCCCATTTGTGTAAGCGAGCCGATGGGCTTGGCGAGACTCTTGCGGACCGCCTCAACCCCGGCGATCAGTGTAGTGGCGACGGCTCCCATGCCGACCACCATGATTCCCAGTTTTCCTTGTGCAGGCTGAATGTTCGCGGCCTTCGGTGTAGCCATTCTTGCTGGTCTTCCTCTCAGTCAAATTCTGCGCGTGCGCAAACACTCTAGTGTCGCCTCCACACAGGGGCTTTGGCAAACCGGAAAGGGTCAAACTGGGAGAATGGCAGGCTTAAGTGCGATCAGGCCTCTTCGGGCCGCACGCGGTCCTTCCAGTGCGTCCAGACAAACCAGACGATGCCGACAAGCAGCAGCACGACAACGACGGTATGGAAGCGGTGGAACGCGGCCTTGAATGCGGGATTGGTCTCCCAGGCCTGACCCAGCTTCATACCGGCATAGGCGAGCGCGAAGCACCAGGGCCAGGAGCCGAGAAAAGTGTAGATGTGAAAGCGCAGCTGGTTCATGCGGGCGATGCCGGCAGGCAGCGCGATAAACGTCCGGATGACGGGCAGCAGCCGACCGATGAAGACCGTGATCGATCCGTAGCGCGCGAAGAAATGCTCGGCGCGGTCGAGGTCACGGTGATCGAGGAGGATGAATCGTCCGTATTTCGCGATGAAGGGGCGGCCGCCGTATGCGCCGATCCAGTACGCAACGGCTGATCCGAGGTTGCATCCAATCGCCCCCGCCGTCGCCACTCCGAGCAATGCGAGCTGTCCCGTATGCACCAGGTATCCGGAGAACGGCATGATGATCTCCGATGGCAGCGGAATGCAGGCCGATTCGATGGCCATAAGCAGGGCAATGCCGGCATATCCCGAGGCCGAAATGGTCGCAATAATAAAGTGGGCAAGGAAGGCGAGGATTTTCTCGGTCATTCGAGGCCAGTATACCTGCAGGTCATTTGAGCCCTCGCAGTCTCAACGACACGCCTACGCATTTGTTAGGATTTAAAAGGGAGCACGGACATGGCAGGAACATTGACCGCACCAGCGGGGACAGGCGCGACAACGCAGGCCGGAGAGGTTCCGGCAAAGCACGAAGAAAAGAAGATTCAACGACAGATGGTGTCCTTCACCTTCTACAAGGTCATGCCGGAGTGGCGCCGCCTGCCGGCCGAGGAACGTGCTGACCACAAGCGGCAGTTTGCCGCGATCCTGAAGCGCTGGAATCAGCCCGGGAGGCTTCTTGGGCTGACCTATTCAACTGTGGGAATGCGCGGCGACGTGGACATGGCGCTGTGGCGCATCTGCTACTCGCCCGACGATCTGAACCAGATGTCGGCGGAGTTGCTCGCGAGTCCCCTCGGTGGCTACCTCGAGACGCCGCACAATTTTCTGGCGATGACCAAGCGCTCGCAGTACCTGATCGGCCACGAACACGAAGGACAGCACGATTCGCGCGGGAGCATCCGCCCGGGCGGACAGAAGTACATTTTCATCTATCCGTTCTGGAAGACTCGTGCGTGGTACCTGTTGCCAATGGAAGAGCGCCAGCGCCTGATGAATGAGCACATTCGTATTGGACACCTCTATCCGCGGGTGAAGCTGAACACGACCTACTCGTTTGGGATTGACGACCAGGAGTTCGTCGTCGCCTTCGAGAGTAACTTCCCCGAGGATTTCCTGGACCTCGTCCAACAGCTGCGTGAAACCGAGATCAGCGCCTACACGCTGAAGGACACGCCCATCTTCACCTGCATCCGCATGAGCGCCGAGGAGATGCTGGATCGGCTGGGCTAGAACGAGGCGAAAATTAGACCGCGAGGGCGCGGGCTGCGGCTCGCGCCTTTTTGTCTCCTGTTTAGAATTCTTGGATGGCCACTGCGCAGGTTAAAAAGAGACAGACGAAGACCAGCCCGAATAGTAAAAAGAAACCGTCCACCAGGAAAACCACAAACGATCTCGCCCCCGAACGCATCGCGGAAATTCTGCGGCGACTCGAGGCGGCGTATCCCAACGCGGAGTGTGCACTGCACCATCGCAATGCCTGGGAACTGCTGGTGGCTACGATCCTGTCAGCCCAATGCACAGATGCGCGCGTGAACATGGTCACGCCGGAGCTCTTCCGGAAATTCCCGACACCTCAGGCCATGGCCGAAGCCTCCCTGACCGCCATTGAAGAGGAGATTCGGTCGACGGGCTTCTACCACAACAAGGCAAAGTCGATTTCCGGCGCGGCAAAGAAGATTTCAGGCGAATTCGGCGGCAAGGTTCCCAGAACGATGGCGGAGCTGCTCACAGTTCCGGGCGCAGCGCGCAAGACGGCGAATGTGGTGCTCGGCGTGGCTTACAAGGTCGCCGAGGGCATCGTGGTCGACACACATGTACTGCGGATCTCAAACAGGCTTGGGCTGACCAAACAGGCCGATCCGAAGAAAGTGGAGCAGGACCTGATGAAGATCATTCCGAAAGACCACTGGATCCAGTTCTCGCACGAGCTGATCCATCACGGTCGTCAGATTTGCATAGCCCGCAAACCCCGATGCGTGGACTGCGCGCTCGAGACCCTGTGCAACGCAAAAGACAAAACCTGGAGCAGCCACTGAAGGTAGTAATCAGAGATCCGCGTTTAACGTTCGCACCGTTGCAGCAATCAGGCCCGGAATATCATGGGGATCGGCTTCCGCGGCGGGCTCCCATCCATGATCGCGAAGCGTCTGGCTCGTGATGGGCCCGATAGAGATTGCGATCATGCTTTCCGGCCGTTGAAGGCCGCCAGATCCCAACAGGTGGAAGAAATTCGTCACAGCAGACGAACTGGTAAAGGTCGCTGCATCGGGAGGCTGCTGGCACCCCGACGCAAAAACTTCGGCCATGAGGCGAATCGAGCTCTCGGGAATTACGTTGCGATAAGCCTCCACTACATCGACCTTCGCACCCGCCTTCGCAAGGGCCTCCGGGATCACATCCCGAGCAATAGCCGCACGGGCGATCAGAACCCGCGTCCCCTCAACTTGCTCTCCGATTGCGGCGACGAGAGATTCGGCAACATACTCCTCGGGAGTGACCGAAACAAACAATCCGGCCTCGCGCAGAGCCCGGGCGGTCGACGACCCAACGGCAGCGATCTTTGGATGCGAGAAGCCCTGCCGCGCAAGACCAAGCGCGGCAGCGCGCTCCTCAATGAAACGAACAGTGTTCGCGCTGGTAACGATCAGCCACTCGTACTGCTTCAGATTTCGCAGCGCCGCGTCCAGCGGCTCCCAGGACTCAGGCGAAACAATCTCGATGGCAGGAATTTCGACGACCTCGGCGCCGAGTTCGGCAAGTTGAGAAGACAGCTGCCCTGCCTGGTGGCGCGCTCGCGTGACAAGCACTCGCCGGCCGGCGAGCGGTAGCGAGCCGCTCATCGCGATGCGGACTCCAGGATCGTTTCCGCTCCCTGCTCAATCAGCCTCGCCGCGAGCCGTTTCCCGAGTCCTGCTGGATCAACCCTGTCTTGATGATCGATAGCGGCACGCACGACATGGCGCCCATCGACGGAGGCAACGGCTCCGCTGATCGTGAAGCCTTCCGATGAGGGCTCGCAGTAGATCCCAATGGGCACCTGGCACCCGCCGCCAAGAGCGGTCAGTGCCGCGCGCTCCGCGCTCACGGCAAACCGCGTTTTGGCGTCATCAAGAAAGTCCAGCGCCTCAATCGTCCCTCCATCATCGGCCCGCGTCTCGACCGCCAGCGCCCCCTGGCCGGCCGCCGGGCAAAGTACAAGCACGGGAAGGCGCTCGCGGAGATACTCGGTTCTCCCGAGCCTTTCCAGGCCGGCAGATGCCAGGATGATGGCGTCGGCTTCTCTTTCAGAAAGTTTTCGCAGCCGCGTGTCGACATTGCCCCGAAATTCCACGTACTGCAGGTCAGGGCGCACAGCGCGAAGCTGGGCCTGACGCCTCAGGCTACTCGTCCCGACACGCGCTCCCTGCGGCAGCGCGGGAAAGTTCTGATACTCGATCGACACGAAAGCGTCGTGGGCGTCCGCGCGCTGCGGAATCGCGGCAATCGCAAACGGCGCATCAAGAGACGTAGGCAGGTCTTTCAGGCTGTGGACGGCGAGGTCGATCCTTCGCTGGTAAAGGGCCTCCTCAATCTCCTTGGTGAACATTCCCTTCGGGACGTTTGCACCCACCTGCGCAAAAGTCAGGTGTTGCATGGCATCGCCCGAGGTACGGATAATCTCGATGCTCACCTCATGGCCGCGTTCGCGCAGCCGCTCTGCGACGTGGTTCGCCTGCCAGAGCGCGAGCTGCGAGCCTCGTGAGCCGATCTTCAGGGCCCGGGGCTCAGTCATCGGACCGCTTTGCCGTGAGGGCCGGCTCGCCTGAACCGGAAACATCAGAGGGCTGCCCAGCCAACGTTGCCGATGCTTTGTTTCCGTTCGGGCCAAACGCGGTGCGGATAAGTTCAACAGCAGCGAGATCACCATGCTGCGCCGCATTTTTCAGGGCGCGCAATGGCTGATGCAGGAACTTGTTCATCAGCCCGCGGGTCACTGCTTCCACCTCTTCAAGCTGCGCCGGAGTGAGTGACTGCAGGCGCGAATGAGCGCGGCGAAGTTCGGCTTGGCGCATGTCCTCCGCGGCAGCCTGCAGGTCGACCAGCGCCGGCACAATGTCGAGCGACTCCACGCGGCGCTGATAGCGTGCCAGTTCCTGCTCGAGGATGGCCTCGGCTTTCTGGGCCTCCCGGGTACGGTCGGAAAGGTGTGACACGGCAACGGACTGTAGATCGTCGATGTCGTAAAGAAAAATGCCGTCGAGGCGGTTGACCTCGGGATCGACATCACGCGGCACCGCAATGTCGATGATGAACATTGGGCGGTTGCGGCGCCGGTGCAGGAACTGCTGCGCGTGCGGAGCGCGGAAGATGAACTCCGTCGACCCGGTCGAGGTAATCAGGATGTCGGCCTCATCGGCGCGCGCATGCAGATCATCGAAGCGAACCACATGTGCATCGAACCTCTGCGCCAGGTCCACCGCGCGCTTGAAGGTCCGGTTCGAGATGAGGAGCGATCCGGCTCCCTGACGCATCAGATGGCGGGCGGCCAGCTCACTCATTTTTCCCGCTCCCACCAGCAGCACGCGCTTGCCTTCGAGCGAGCCGAAAATTTTACGGGCGAGGTCCACTGCCACCGACGCAATTGACACCGACGACGACCCGATCTGCGTTTCTGTACGGACCTTCTTGGCGGCGGCGAAAGCGCCTTGTAAAAGCCGTTCCAGATGGCCTCCCACGGCACCCACCGACCTGGCCACCGTGTAGGACTCCTTCACCTGCCCCAGAATTTGAGGTTCGCCCACGACCATGGAATCGAGGCTCGCGGCGACGCGAAAGAGATGACGTACGGCCTCCGTTTCCCGGTGATGATACAGATGCGGCTGCAGCGACTGAGCGTCCACCGTAAAGCGCCGGTTCAGATAACCGGCAAGTTCGGGCTCGCTCTCTTCGTAGCAGACCAGGAGCTCGACGCGATTGCAGGTGGAGAGAATAATCCCTTCCCGCACACCCGGATGCGACAAAAGGGCACGCGTTTCCTCAGCAAGGGTCTCCGGCGCAATGGCCAGCCGCTCCCGTAGCTCGACGGGAGCGGTTTTGTGGTTCAGGCCTGTGAGCAGAATCTTCATGGGGCGCTGAACCTGTGAACGGAGCTGACAAGATTGGCGGCCCAGACGCAGAGCATGACCACAAAGACTGCCGACGACAGATAGACTGCGCGGCGTCCTCGCAGCCCTGTGCTGCGCCTCACAAAGAGCATGACGACGTAAAGGCCCCACATCACAAACGAGAGCCAGATTTTCGGATCGGCAAAGTACGATGCCCCGACGCTCTCCTGCGCAATGATGCAGCCGGCAAAGAGGCCAACCGTCATGCAGTGAAAGCCAAGCACTATCGTCTTCTGCGCGATCTGGTCCATCGTATCGAGAGGCGGCAGCCAGTCCAGGAAGCCCGGCGACCGCTTGTTCTTAAGGCGTTTCTCCTGCATTAGATAAAGCAGACTGGCCAGCAGGCTGAAAATAAGTGCGGCATAGGCGGCGAGCAGAGCGGTGATGTGCAACAGGAGCCATCCGCTGCGGATGACCGGCGAGCTGAAGGTATGTTTGTCCGGGCCCAGCGCGGGCACTACCACGAGGAGAAACGCGAGAGGCAGTGCAAAGATGCCGAACGAAAGCGTACGGTAGCGCAATGCAATTACCAGGAAGACAGTCGCAATTAACAGCGCCAGGATCGATTGAACCTCATGCATGCCCACCGGCATCCAGTGGTGCGCCAACACCAGCATCTCCACGGCGGAAACCGCGTGAACACACCAGGCACTGATAGCCAGCGGCATGCAGAGCCGCTTCCATCGCGGGGCATTGCCAAATACGGCCGCGAACGCCGCGAGCGACGCGAGACCGTAGAGAATCGCCGCTATTCTAAGCCACAGCAGGAACATTTTCTTATTCGGAGGCCGATCTATCAGTATAAGCTGCTGCAGCTTGCCCCCAGCCAGAACTCCTCATCACAAGGCCGCCTGCTATACACTAGGTCCCATGGCGAGCAAAGATAAAGGTCGGAAGGAAGTTAAGAAAAAGCCCAAGCCCAAACCCAAGGTCGAGCCCCCCCACAAGCGGGAGGAGTGGATCTCCGCTGCCAAGCCCCCAGCCCAGAGTTGAGGCCCGGGCCTTGGACAAAGAAAAGCCCGGGAGTAAATCCCGGGCTTTGTCTGGCTCAATGTTGAAGCTTACGACTGCGCCTCATCCGTAGCCGTGGTCTGTGCGACGGTCCAGGTCGGGTCGCCGACCTTGAAGCGAGCAAAGCGGCGCACCGTGATGTTCTCGCCGAGCTTGCCCACCTTGGTTGCGATCAGATCCTTAATAGTCAGCGTCTGCTCCTTGATGAAGGGCTGCTCAAGCAGGCAGACCTCCTCGTAGAACTTGACCATCTTGCCGTCAACGATCTTCTCGACCACCGGAGCCGGCTTACCGGTCTGGGCTGCCTGCGCGCGATAGATTTCCTTCTCGCGCTCCAGATCCTCAGCCGTCACGTCTTCCTTGCGGATGTAGCGCGGATCGGTCGCCGCGATGTGCATGGCGATGTCCTTCAGCAGCTCCTGAAAGTCCGCCGTGCGCGCCACGAAATCACTCTCGCAGTTCACTTCGAGCAGCACGCCGATCTTGCCTCCGGCGTGAATGTAAGTGCCGACGGCACCCTCGTTGGTGGTGCGCGAGGCCTTCTTGGCCGCCGACGCCATACCGCGCTTGCGCAGAACGACGAATGCCTCTTCAATGTCGCCTTTCGCCTCCTGCAGCGCCTTCAGACAGTCACCCATCGGCGCGCCGGACTTGTCGCGCAACTCCTTTACCTGCTTTGCATCGATCTTCTCAGTCACCGTTGACATTTCCTCTACCTGTTCCTTCTCTCTTTAGAATCCCACAAGCGCCGCCGCCCGGCCTGTGAATACCCCGTGAATGCGGGCGCGAAGCGCGGCTAACCGGACGACCCGAGTCCAGACAACGAAAGCGTGGCCGGTTCGATTACGCAGCCACGCTTCCGAAATTTCCAGCGGCGGCTCTGCCACCAGACGCTGGATCAGTACAAATTCCGAAAATGCCTTTAATAGCTGCTTTCGGCCGCTTCCGCCTCTTCGAGCGCCGCAACGACTGCGGGAGCCTTCCGGATCCCTCCGCCCAGCGCCGCCTCGAGATCGACGTCCTCGCTGTCGGTTCCAAGGTCGCTCGAAGCACCGCCCTCTTCACCCTCAGCTCCGGCATGAAGCTCGACCGCACCGTCGGAGCTTACGCCGCCGACTTCGGTGAGGGCCTTGTCTCCAGCCGTCTGCACGCCCTCGATCACCGAGTCGGAGATCTTCGACGTAAACAGGCGGATCGCGCGAAGTGCGTCATCGTTGCCGGGAATCACCATGTCGACTACCGTCGGATCGCAGTTCGTATCGACCACGGCAACGACGGGAATGCCCAGCTTGCGCGCTTCCTTGACGGCAATGGCTTCGTTGTTCGAATCGACCACGAAGAGCGCATCGGGCAGGCGGCGCATGTTCTTGATGCCGGCGAGGTTCGCCTGCAAGTGCTTGCGCTCCCGCTCCAGCTTGATGACTTCCTTCTTGGTCAGCAGTTCGTAACGGCCGTCTGTAGCCATCTCATCGAGTTCCTGAAGGCGCTTCACCGACTTCTGCACGGTCACCCAGTTGGTGAGCAGTCCTCCCAGCCAGCGCTGGTTGATGTAGAACATGCCGCACCGGTTCGCCTCCTCGGCGATGGCGTCTTGCGCCTGGCGCTTCGTGCCGACAAACAGAATCACCTTCCCAGCCGCCGCCAAATCGGTGACGTACTTGCTGGCTTCCTTGAACATCTTCAAGGTTTTCTGCAGGTCGATGATGTAAATGCCGTTGCGCTCGCCGAAGATGTACTCCTTCATCCGCGGATCCCAGCGCTTCGTCTGATGCCCGAAGTGGACTCCCGCTTCGAGCAACTCCTTCATGGTGATCGTGGCCAAACAGCCTCCTCTGTGGATTGCATCCCGGCTGCTGCAGGTGCCGGGATTGATTCCCTCTTGGGAAATTTAACTACCTAAACTCGCGGGTGCCCCACATCTCGATTCTGAGATGTGGGATACCAACTAGCGCTTGCTGAACTGGAATCTCTTACGGGCACCCTTCTGTCCGTACTTCTTGCGCTCCTTCGCGCGAGCGTCACGCGACAGCAGCCCTTCGCCCTTGAGTGTCTTGCGCAGTTCGGCATTGAACTCGATCAGCGCGCGGGCGATGCCCATCTTGACCGCATCGGCCTGGGCACTCACGCCGCCGCCCTTGACGGAAGTCACCACGTCGAAGGTCGAAGTCAGTTCGGTAAGCACCAGCGGACGAACCGCGGATACGCGCTGCTGTTCGGTGACGAAGTATTCCTGAAGGCTCTTCTCATTGACCTTGAAGTTGCCGCTGCCGGGGCGCAGAAACACGCGAGCGATCGCCGACTTGCGCCGTCCCGTTCCGTAGTACTGAACCAAATCTGCCATTCTGTCCTGGTCTCTTTTCTCGCGTTAATTGATTTCGAGCGGCTGGGGCTTCTGTGCCTGGTGCGGATGCTTGTCGCCGCGATAAACATTGAGCTTGCTCGCCATCTTGCGGCCCATCTTGGTCTTGGGCAGCATACCCTTGACCGCCTCTTCGACGATCTTCTCGGGACGACGCTCAAGCAGACGCACAAACGACTCCTCGCGCAGTCCGCCCGGAAAACCCGTATAGCGCCGATACACCTTCTGCTGGCTCTTCAGCCCGGTCAGACGCACCTTCTCGGCGTTGACGATGACAACGTGGTCACCCATATCGATAAAGGGCACGTACTTCGGATTCCTCTTGCCGGCAAGCACGCTCGCTACCTCGGTGGCCAGGCGGCCCAGCGTCTTCCCGCTGGCATCCACCACGAACCACTTCCGGTCAATCTCGTGCGCGCTCGGAATATATGTAGACATCGCTTTCCTGTTCTCCTGAGCTATGCTCGCGTAAACACGCAAATGCTCACGCAAAGCGTCTCCGCGGTTGAAAATGTCTCCGCGGTTCGACAACGTCTGTTCGCGTGAGGCTCGCGCAGGCTCAAACCGGTAGGGTTTTCCACGATCGCAACCCAGTCAGACAGACGGGCACGCGCAGACTGCGCAACCAGTTTAGAATACGTGAATTTGGGGCGGGCGTCAATCAATTCGATCGAGATGCGCGGCCTCGGAGACCACCACTCACTGCCCCGGACACTTATCGCTCAGGGAACCATTTAGCCCCTGCTGATCGATTGAAAATGTCAGCTCCTTCTTCCCGTTCACCTCTTTGATCCGGAAGACGTAAATCCGGTCGTACTCGTCATTCGGCCAGTCTGGAACAACCGACGGATCCTTTCCATAAGCCTTCAGCATCCGCTCCGCAAATTCGTTCAGATAGTTATGCTCCCAGGCCAGATAGATTATGGAATTCGCGTTTTCGGGGGCCAGCAGTTCCTTTCTGAGCTGACCAACATTCTTGAATCCGATCAGCGCATTCACCGGCATCTCCAGTTGAATCGCAATCGGCTCAATCGTCATCAGCGGACGCACATAGGAGTAGCTCAGATTACCTAGCTGCCCGACGTGCGTTCCTGGATCTGGCGCGTAAATCCTGGCCGGCTTGCCGTAGCGTGGAATCAGGACGCCGGGCAGGGCGAGCGCCCGGTTCAGTCCTCGACAGGTGAGTTGCCCTAGACTCGCCGCCGGTTTCTCCGCATGCCGGATTGCGACTATCGTCTCCTGTGCGCTGGCTTCGGCGACTGCGCCACACCAGGCGACGGTAAACAGGCATATCAGGCTCAGAAAGGCCTGCCCGCGCTTTGTGATCACGATTCTCGATCTTCGAGTGAGAAGGAAAATTGCGGAGGCTCCCTCACATCTGTTTCAGCAGTTTCTTCCACCGCACCCACGCTTCGTCGCGAGCCTTGATGTTCGCATCGTTGTCGGTTGTGCGCGTGGGATCCTCGCCGGCGCGCATAAAACCGTGTCCTGCGCCTTCATAGGTCACCGGATCATACTTCTTGCCGGCCTTCTTCATCGCGTCAACCGCGTCGGGAATCGTCGCGTCGATCCGCGCGTCGTTTCCACCGTAGAAGCCGTATACCGGAGCAGTAATCGCGCTCACATCCTTGGGAGGCGGTCCGTAGAACACAAACGCCGCACTCAGATCGTTCCGGTTCGTCGCAAAACGAAACGACTGACCGCCGCCCCAGCAGAAGCCCGTGACAGCCAGCTTCCCACTCACCGAGGGAAGCTTTTTCACGTAATCAGCCGTCGCGTTCAGGTCTCCCGTAATCACGTCCGGATCGAGCTTGGAGACTGCCTTCACCCTGTCGTCATCGCCCGAAAACTCACTCGACCCTCCCCCGTTCGGCCCAAAGCCGGAAAGGAGATCTGGTGCGATCGCCACGTATCCCGCTGCGGCGACCTCGTCGGTGACCTCGCGCGCCCAGTCTGTCAGTCCAAAGATCTCGTGGATCACAAGCACCGCGGGAGCCTTTGACTTCGCTTCAGGATATGCAATAAACGCATGCACAGTGCGGTTGCCGTACTTGATGTCCACCCACTCGTGATGCCTCGGTGACTGGTCGAGGCGTTGCTTGGCCCATTCCTGAGCCCGCACACAGGTCGAGGCAAAAAAAGCACAGCACAATACGACGATGGTTACGACGGGCAGTCTTTTCATGCCATGTAGGTTACACTCCCGCAAAGTACTCAGTCTTTTGAGCCTTCGGTCGTGCTCTTTTCCTGCGGCTTCACGGTATTTCGAACCACCATAATCTTATTCAGCATGTCGAACCAGAAGGATGCGCCGAGTGACAGCGCCCCGGCCGTAATCAGCCATCCGGCGAGTGTAACCAGGGCCATTAGGGTCATGTGGCGCGTTCTGTTCTCCCATCCCCACAGATAGTCTCTCCAGGAATAACGCCATCCCACCGGCAGCATGTACTTGTTCGTGACCTCATCGACAGCCTTGACAGACGATTCCATGCGCCCAACAAGAGCCTTCGCCGAAATCGCCGTATTCGACGAGTCCGTCACCTGCCCATTCGCCTCGATCGGACCATTCGGGTGGCTTTTCAGATAATCCGTCGCCGCGCTCACCATGCCGTCGCGGATATCACGGTCCACCCAAAGCAGGTGCGCGATAGTTATCGAGTTCACATTGAAGACAATTGCCAGCACTAGGCCCACAGTCATCAGGACTTTTTGCGTGTACCGCTTGTACCACCCTGACACGCGGTCCATCGCGTCGTTGTACCAATCCTCTAAATTGCTCTGGAGCTTCTGAAGTCTCTTTGCCTCATCCTTCACATCGTTCTGGGCGTCGATAACAAGCGCCAGCATCGCCTGAGCCGCCTTGTTCTTCGCGAACTGCTGTTGATGGCTGGAGAGAAAATCCTCAATATTCTGAATTGCCGTCTTCCCGTTGAACTTATCCCTGTTCAGGATGTCGATCATCGCCAGCGCAAAGGTTCGCGCCGGAATGTACGACGGCAGCAAGAGCGGATTTTGTACTCCGGCGACATCCTTACCGGGAGCAACTCCGACACGCTTCTGCAGCCAAAGGCGCAGTTTGCTCAACCATCCAAGAGGGCTGTTGTCGTTCAGGTCCATCGCCGGATCGGGATAGAGTCCCCGGATCAGGCCATGGTTATAGAGATTGTCGACGAGACTGAGTGAGCCCGCCTCGATTGAGTCGCCCGAAAACAGGCTGTGCAATCCGCGCTGAAGATTCGCCGCACGCGACTGAACGATGCTCGCCAGGATTTCGTTGACGCCCGACGCCACCAGGCTGAGCAGCAGGTAGATGAAAACCATGCCGATCGCCACATCGAGAATGAAGGATCCGAACATCTGCCCCCCGTTGAGCGGCAAGCATAGGATTCGGCGCAAACCCTGTCAATCCAATTCTTTCCATCGCACGGAAACGACAAAAGCCCGCCAGGGCGGCCATCGGAGATTCGCTGAATGAGAGAGAGAGAGAGGCTTGGTTTAATCCCCAGCGTAAGCAAATGTTTCGGTAATTACAGATCTAGTTTGGCTGGGCCGGAGGCTGCGGCTTGGGCTTGGCCAGCGGCATCTGTTGCGCGTTCACCGGGGTCATCTGGGGAACATCGTAGCCCGTGAGATTGCTCATTCCCGCGAGCTGTTGTTCCTGGACCTCCAGTGGCCGCTGCATCACCATGATGACCGACGATCCTTCAGGGAAGGTAATATCCTCTCCGTGCTTCATCATGGTTCCGATGATGCCGACCGCCGCCCCAACACCAGCGCCAATGCCGGCGCCTGTCCCCGGAGCACCGCTGGCAGATCCAATCAGACCGCCGACGCCTGCACCCGTTAACGTAGTGCCGGCAACTGTCTTCGCGTCGCCGCTCCTGTTGCTGTCCTGCACAATCAGACCTTCCTTGTCCTTCACTTCGGCGCCATTCGTCCCCGGAACCTTATCGACCGCACCGGGCAGCGCGATCACCACTCCGTTCGGAAAGACCATGGCAACAAAGTGCATCATCAGTTCCGCGCGGCCTTTCACCTTTCCGCCACGCTGCAGACCGTCCACGTAGCCCTGCACATAAACGCCGGCGGGAATTACCACCCGACCGCCAACGATGACCGGAAAGTTCGATGAAAGGTAGACTGCATCGCCCGGCCTCGCTGTTTTCGTGCTCAGCGCTGTGCGCAGGGAAAGCGGGATCTTTGTGCCGGCTGGAACCACAAAGACGCTCTGGCTGGGAGCCGGGGTGGATGCCGGCGGCTGCGCGGTGGCAGGCTGCGCGATGGCGGGCGGTGGAAGGACCGGGCTCGGCTGCTGATTACCAGCCATGTGCTGGGCTTGTGCGGCGGCCGACCCGGCCGCCGCCATCGAGAAGCCAAGCAGAAAAGAAGTAACAGTACGAAAAGCCATACCAATCATCTCCAGTGCGTGCTCATGAGCAAAAAACAATCAACGTAAACCGCGTTCTGCGGCGCTCATTGCCGTTCCGTCCGGGTGATCCTTGCGCACTCCGCCTCGGCCTTTGATCCAGTAACAATTCTGTCACTGGCGGGCGGAACTAGCTCTGCCTCTTTTGTCGCGAGTAATCTGACGCTTTAGTACCAACGCTCTCGGTTACCTCGCTTAATTAGGCCTAGGTCGCCCTCGCGAGACTTTCGATTAACGCATCCCGGCGGCGCATCGCCATCCGGTCGGCATTGGACAGGACCCTCAACCATAGCGCCAACCCGGCCACAGCAAAAGCAAGAAAGACCCACACTGTTGTGTCCCCGTGTCCAACAAAGTGCAACCCAAAGTAGACGCCGGCACCCGTTGCAACGATGACAAGCTGGATGAGCAGGCTGAGCAGGCCATTTCCCGCCGCTCCCTGCTCCCGACTCAGACGTGTGAGCGTCATCCTGTACGCCAAGTTGATTGAGAGCAGGTTGCCGGCAGCTAGTTGAACCGGAAGCGCGAACAGCAGCCAGCATGCCGTAAGTGCAAGCATGCGGCTATCGGGCAGGCCGAACCTCGCCACGACAATACCGACCACGACCGCCAGTTCGAACAGAAACAACGTGAACTGAACAAGGTTCTTCGCCAGCATCACCGTTCTCATCGGCGTGGGAGACATGAAGTAGAGCTGAACGCCGGCACCTTCACCTCCCAGGCTGTTGTAGACCAGCCGCGTCAGCCCGAGGAATCCGTATGCCGCGCCGATCGGTAGCGCAAACCGCCCCACCCCGCCCGTTTGCCCTCCGCGGCCGAGAACCAGCAGCATGATCAACGGAGCCAGGAGACTATAAAGCATCACACCGCTGCGAGCCAGGTAGCGAAACTCCTTTTCGACTACAGCGCCGACCGGTCCGGCCAAGTCGAAGACCCGTTTTCGCTCTCCTTGTCTCACGGCGGCACGCGGAGCCTCGCCAAGGCTTTCACCGCGATACTCGGCGCGCAGCCTTATTCCGAGCAGTGAGCCGGCAGCCAGTCCGTACACCGCGAGCCCGGCAAGAGATGTGGCTGCCGCCACCGCGTGACCCCTGTGGGCCGCTTCAAGTGCTTGTGCGGCGAGTCCCGGAGGCAGGGCCCTTTGAGCCCTTTCCGCCGTGCGGCCGGCACGCAGGAACGTAGCGATTGTCTTTCCGGAAGGGTGACCATGGGATCCGTACAAGGCGGGATTGAGCAGCTGCAATCCAAGCAGGCTAAACAGAAACACAATCCCTAATACTTCACGCGTCCGCCGCTGTGCCAGCCACCGGTCGACCCATGCGAAGATCATCCGAGTCAGCAGGACATTGAAGGCGGCGAACAGAATCGTCGCTACGGTCACCCATCCCACCAGCGACGGCCGCGCGCAAACCAGCCCGGTCCAGATGCCGGTGAGACACAGCACTCCGAGGATCGACGACACGTCGAACATTCCGAAGACGAGGTACTCGAGCACATACGAGCCGAAGCTCACCGGGAAGCGCAGGAGCAGGCTCAGGTCGACCGGCTCCTGGAACGACACCAACGCCACCGGCGTCACCTGCCACAGCATCATCACCGACCAGAAGAACACCGGTAGTATCCGTAGTTGATTGTCCCGCGCAATGGAAAAGGCGCCGACCCCCAGCCCGAGGGCGATTCCCAGTCCGACCAGAGAGAAGAATGCGGTGCGTATGATTCGCGCCGCCAGGTTGAACTTTCCGCCCCGCAGCCGGAGCGAGTTAAACAACATCTGCAGGCGCATGCGCACGAGCGCGGCGTACTGAGTGCGTGCAAGCGATGAGGTCAGGAAAGCCCCACTACTCATAACCACGAGAGCTCCTGTGCCGGTTCGCTCGCTTCCGCGCCCACCACATTGAGGAAAATCTCCTCCAGCGTGAGCTTCTCCTCCGCCGCACTCAACTCACCAAGCGAAGTGGCAACGCCTGCCCGAAGCTCTTCGAGCGACCCGTTCGCGACAAGCCGCCCTTTATGGATGATGGCTACATGACTGCATAGCCGCTCAACAATCTCGAGCACATGTGACGTGAGAAAAATCGTTGCGCCGCGATGAATCATGCCCTGCAGCATAGCCTTCAGCGTCCCCGCCGCGATCGCGTCCACGCCTTCGAAGGGTTCATCGAGAAAGAGAACCTTCGGCCCGTGAATCACTGCTGCGGCCAGGGCCAGCTTCTTCTGCATGCCGTGCGAATAGTCGGCGATCAGCTTTTTGGGCTCGTCGGCGAGACGCATGAAATCCAGCAGTTCCTCGGTCCTGCTGTTCGCTGTCTCGCGATTGAGTCCGTACATGCGTCCGACAAACCGCAGGTACTCTGATCCGGTCAGCCTGTTCAGAAGCGCCATGCCTTCAGGAACGACGCCCATCTGCCGTTTAAGGTCGAGAGCAGAAGCGCTGAACCTCTGCCCAAGAATCTCCATCTCACCAGCAGTTGGCTCAAGCAGGCCCGTGAGCATCTTAATGGTGGTCGACTTCCCTGCTCCATTCGGCCCAAGAAACCCGAAGAACTGCCCAGAGGCTACGCTGAACGTCACGTCATCAACAGCCGTAAGGTCCCCGAACCGCCGCGTTAGACCACGCGTGGAGATGGCGGGTGTATCCATTGATCGGAGCATATAGGAAAGCGAGCCCAATCCAAATGGCCCGCTCCCTCTTTGATCGCTGAACGCCGGTCGTGTTTTACATCTCCAGCACCACTCTGAATCGCGCCTTGCCGCTCATCATCCGATCGAACGCTTCCTGGGCCTTGTCCAGAGGATACTTCTCGATCATCGCTTTCACGCCGGTCAGCACGCTGAACTTCAGCGTGTCCTCAGAGTCGATCGACGTCCCAGCCGGCCACCCGACCACCGCCTGCTTCTGCAAGATCAACGGAACGGCCGGAACCTGCAGCGGTTCGCCCGGCACACCTATAATTACCAGCTTGCCCTGGTGACCTAGCCCGCCGATCGACGCCGACATCGCGCCTGCCTCCGTCACCGTTGCCAGAATCGTCCGCGCGCCGCCCAGTTTTTGCAATTCAGCCGCCACATCCTGCGATGTGTTGTCTATGTAATAGTGCGCGCCCAGCTCATGCGCGAACTGCGCCTTGTCTGCGCCGCGCGCAATCGCCACGGTCGTGAACCCCATTTTCGCCGCGTACTGCACCCCGAGGTGCCCCAGTCCGCCCATGCCCAGAACCGCCACCACATCCGGAGGCCGCGCCCCGCTGTTGCGCAGCGCGTTGAACATCGTGATGCCCGCGCACAGCAACGGACCGGCGTCCGCGCCCGCAAGCGAATCCGGCACCGCCGCCAGCGCCATCGCCGGAGCCACCACATAGTCTGCATACCCGCCGTCATAGCTTATCCCCGGAATCTGCAGAATCTGGCAACAGATATGATCGCCCCTCCGGCACGGCTCACACTTGCCGCAATGTCCGCCGTACCAGCCGATCCCCACGCGCTGTCCCTGCTTCCACTGCGTTACACCATCACCTACCGCATCGACCACGCCAACCACTTCATGCCCCGGCACACGCGGATACTCGATAGGAAAGATCCCATACATCGTGATCGAATCGCTGTGACAAACACCGCACGCCTGTACCCGCACCCTCACTTGCCCCGGCCCTGGATCCTGAACTGGCCGCGTTACCACTTCAAGCGGGCCACCCTTCTTCGTGACCTGCACATACCTGCCCGTCTTCTTGTCTGCCATAGGGAGTAGCTCCTTTTGTGGGATTTTGATGCCCTGGGAATCACGCGCCTATGAGATGGAGCCTCACAGCGCGGCGATTCATTTCAATTTGGATCAAGAACGGTAACCTGAGTCCGAAATCTCTCGTCCAATCTGCGTCAGCCGTGGCATGCTAGCAAACGATGATTCCATTGAGATAAATATGAGGCTGGAAGCGTGACGCAACGTCACACCATCAGCCACTCGCACACGCCCTCCACGACCGCCTCCACGCCCTCCGTCGTGTCCACATCGAGCTTCGGATAGGCAATCGGCTCGAATCTCGCCTTGACCTCTCGATAGAGCCCCACATCGCGATTCTTCGCCGGGTTCTCCGGATCTGCCCGGCTCAGCCGCGCCTCGGCCACTGCGTCCGAACACGTCACGTGCAGAATCCGCCACTGCGCTCGGGCTCGCTCTGCCGCGCCGATCACATGGTCGATCTGCTCCCGTCGCGAAAAAGTCCGCCCATCGATAAAAATAAATGCCGTGCGCTGCTGCTCTGTGAGGTACACCGCTGCCTCGAGCATCGCTCCTACGCAGAGATCGTCCTGCTCGCGCGTGTAGTCGGTCATCGCGCCCGGAAACAGCGCCTCCCGCACCTTGTCTTTATCCAGAACCACGCCGTCCAGCCGAGCCGCGACCGCCCGCGCCAGCGTACTCTTGCCCGTTCCAGGCAGTCCTGCCATCAGCACCCACGTCGTCATACTTACTTGAAAAGCAGCGGCGCAAAATTGCTCAGGTTGTCCCGCCACACCATCCACACGTGCATCCCCGGAGTCGAGATCGCCGTCGGCTGCATTCCCTGCTCCTTGAACCACGCGATGAACTTCTGATTCGCAGGATAGAGCCCGTCTTCTGTCCCGCACGCCACCCAGAACACCTTCAGCTTCGACTGAATCTGCGCGCCTGTCTGCGGAGTGATTGCCGGAAACAGCGGCGCCGGACTATCCGCATTGATTCCCCCCGCGCTGAATGCTCCGATATACGCAAAGTCATCGGTGTGATTCAGACCGACCAACAGCGTCTCCGCGCCTCCCATCGACAGCCCGGCAATCGCGTGCTCCTCGCGCTTGTCGGAGAGTGGATATTGCGCCTTCACCTGCGGCATCACTTCCTCATACAGCACGCGTGCGTAGTCCTTGAAGTTGCGCGCCGTCGTCTCCGGATCGCGCCATACTGCCCACCCTTTGGTGATCATGTCCATCGTGCCGTAGCCAAGCGGCATCACCACGATCATCGGCGCCACTTTGCCCTGCGCGATAAGGTTGTCGAGGATCACATTTGCCTTGCCCATCGCGGTCCACGCGCTGGCGTCATCGCTGTATCCGTGCAGCAGGTACAGAACCGGATATTTCTTTCCGCTCTTCGCGTCGAAGCCCGGTGGCGTGTACACGTAGTACTCGCTGTTAATACCGACAATCTTTGAGTAATAGAAGTGGTGATGTATCTCGCCGTGCGGTACATTCGCGGTCTCCCAAGGCTTCGGCGGCTGCCCCGGAACCAGAAACACGCTCTGGTTATGAAAGAAGCTCGTCTTCACCGTCGTATTGTGCGGATCGATCACGCTCGTGGCATCCACCGTGTACTCGTAGGCGTAATACTCCGGGGGCAGCTTCGGAACCGTCACGGTCCACGCGCCATCCGCGCCTTTCGTCATCGGGATGGGATCGTGGACACCCTCGAGGCGCAGATCCACCTTCGCCGCATTCGGCATGGCCAGTGTGAACGTATCCCCTTCCGCGTCTACCTGCGGACTCTTCGGGGGCGCGGGAGCCAGCGGCACCGGAGCCGCCGACTGCTGCACCGGCTTGGTCGGCGTTGCCGCCTGCTGCGATATCGCCGGGGCACCGCATATGGTGACAGAGAGTATTGCCAAAAGAGCCCGGGATATTCCGGCCCTTTGTTTGATCCTGCAGACGAAAGCCATCCTTTTCCTCGTAACCTTCAAAATCGCCGACGCCCAAGTCTAATGGATGGCCGCGGGTTTCATGTCGGCCGCCCCATTCTCACCGGCTGGCGGCAACGATATCCCTGCTCAACCGGCGATGAGTCACATCGCGCTTCCGCAGGGCACCCCGCTTGATTACATTAGGCAACTCCGCTGGGATGCCCCGTTTGCTCCCGCGCAGGACCGCTTCTTCGCTTGGTGTGACGTTGCTCTTATTGATCAGGTCAAGGTCGCGGCTACCAGAGGCCTGTTCGCCGTTGAGAATGCTCCGGGAATCTTTCATCCCGGAGCTACCTCAAGCTGGAAAGAGATCCAGTTTGGCGAAGCCAACGTGCAGCTTACGTTTCACGAAAACGACAAGACAACTATCAACGGTGTGAACTGCGTGATGGTTGAGCCCGACATCGACTATTACGGCGATCTTGGAGCCCACACTATCTTCGAGGTAATCCCGAACGGGTTGACTCACACTCTTACAGAGCCCGCACAAGTTTATGTTCTCCGTTGGATCGCGGGACGAACCGCCGGAGTACCGGAGTTCGCGCCACTCTACACCATTACCTGATCCAAACTGTCCGCCGAAATGTCTCGAATAATTGCCCAAGTGGTTATGGCGCTCCCGCAATCCCACAGCTAGCATCGGACCAGTTCAGCCATTCCTGGCGAAATCCGCAGGCGTGTGCCTCTGGAAAACGAGGGCCATTTGTTCTCTCACTACATCTTCTGGCCGTGGTTCACAGGATTGGTCTTTCTCGTCATGGGCCTTGTCTCAGCACGCGGCGAATTTTTCGCCGTGGATGGGCTCGAAAAGGTCATCGCTCTCGGCCGCGCCTGTGCTGCGTCGGCACTCGCCTGCTTCGGAGCCGAACACATGGTCAACATTGGCCCCTTCTCCCAGGCTGTCCCACGCTGGCTTCCCTTTCATCCATTTTGGATAGTCTTTTTTGGGATTGCCCTGTTCGCCAGCGCCACGAGCCTTGTACTGAACAGATCCATCAGGCTCTCTGCCACGCTGACAGCCACTATGTTCATAATCTTTGTCATCACGCTGCACCTTCCTGGAGCAATCGAGAGCCCTCACGACCGCTTCCGCTGGACCGTCGTTCTCCGCGAAACCTGTTTCGCCGCCGGCTTTCTTGCCTTCGCCGGAGCGCAGATCCCCCGCTCGAAGGCACTCATCCTCTTAGGACGCCTCGGCACTGCCCTCCCCTTTCTGTTCTTCGCGGTCATGCACATTCTGCATCCGCAGAATGCTCCTGGCGTTCCTCTCGCAAAGCTCTCCCCGCCTTGGCTCTTCTGGCCTCACGTATGGGCGACCGTGACCGCAGCTTTCCTCGCGTTCGCCGCGGTTGCCATTCTCTCCAACTGGAAGGCTCGCATGGCCACCGCCTGCCTCGGCCTATGGATACTGCTGCTCACGGTGGTTGTCTATTTGCCCATGTTCATCCCGGCCCGCGATGGCATGCAGCTCATCGAGGCTGTCAACTATGTCTTCGATACGTTGCTCTTCTCCGGAACCATCCTGCTGCTCGCATCGGCGTTGCCAGTGAAACAACCTTTCCCGGCCCCCGTCATGCACGCGGCAGCATGATTACGCTTGCGTCATACGCTGGAGATCGCAGCTCGCAGCTTCTCTACTGCACTGGGAATCGCCTCGGCCGCTACATTGCCATATCCGAGGACGAATCCCTTACGAACCTTTCTGGTCAGATAGCTCGCCGACAACGGCCAGAGCCATAAGGCATGCTCGGCCGCCTTCTCCGCGATAGCCACATCATCACGCTCGGTGCGAAAGGCTGCGGTAAGGTGCATGCCGGCTTCGGCACCGCGTATCTCGAGCGCACTGCCGAAGCCTGCCTTCAACTCCTCCACCAGCGCTTGGCGCCGCTGACTGTAGAGCTGGCGCATCCGCCGAATATGTCGCGCAAAATGACCTTCCCGCATGAAGTCGGTTATTACTTCCTGAAACAAATACGGGGGAAAGATGTCCATCCCGTACCGGACCGCGACAAAGCGCTCCACCAGGTCGGGAGGAATCACCATGTAACCCAGGCGCAGCGATGCAAACAGAACCTTGCTGAAGGTTCCGATATAAATAACCCGCCCGTTGTTATCGAGCCCCTGCAGAGACGATATTGGCGCGCTCTCAAACCGGTATTCGCTGTCGTAGTCGTCTTCAATGATCCACGTGCCGTAGCGCTGCGCCCAATTCAGTAATTGCAGCCGGCGAGCAGCACTCATCGTTGTGCCCAGCGGGTATTGGTGCGACGGTGTCACATAAGCAACTCTTGCCTGGGGACTCTGGGCGATTCCCGCTTCAACATTCAGTCCTTCCTCATCCACTGGCACTGGAATCAGCCGGCATCCCGCCGCGCTAAACACGTTTCGCGCCAGCAGGTAGCCGGGCTCTTCCATCCAGACAGCGTCGGCGGGATCGAGTAGTACGGTGGCTGCAATCTGCAAGGCCTGTTGCGAGCCCGACACAATCATCACCTGCTCCGGTTCGCACACCACCGCTCGGGCTGTCCGCAGATATTCGCAGATGGCCTCGCGAAAGCGCCGGGACCCTAGCGGATCGATGCAATGAATTGCCCGCGCGTTAGGATCCCGCGAGTGGTGCGTCACCAGCCGTGACCAGATCGAATAAGGAAATTCCTCAAAGGCGGGCTGATGCACCGCGAATGCACCAAGCCCTGCGCGCCAAGGAGGTGCGGACTGCGCCGGAAACTGCAACGCGCGCCGTGCGATGTGACGGGGCCCCGAAACCCGCGGTGAGCGGCCGGCGCCCGCATTGCCGCGCTGCGCCAGGTATTCCGGCAACGAACTGCTCACAAACGTTCCCGCTCCCTTGCGCGACTTGAAATACCCTTCCGCCAATAGCTGCGCATACGCTTCGAGGATGGTGATACGAGAAACGTCGAGCTCGCTGCTGAGGGAACGCGAAGACGGTACCCGCTGTCCGGGACGAAGCACGCCAGTGGCGATTGCATTTCTCAGCGACCTGTAAACCTGCGAATGAAGAGGCTGCGAACTGCCGCGATCAACTGCGATCACGGGTGTAAGCGCACGGGAGCCCTTGGCCATGCTTCATGATAGTGGTTCGGATGAATCCCGTGTCGTTTCGTATTCTCTCGACCACATTGAACCGCTCGTGAGGCTCCTTGCATAGGACCACTTCGCCCGGAACGCGTATGACCACAGCGCCCACGGGCTCTTCCGAGCGCTATATATGAGGTATGGTGCGCACTGCTCCGAAGCCCCACCCCCCCTCTGCACGCTCGATCTGCACCATCATTCTTCTGCTTATCCTCGGAACCCTGCTGCTAATCGCTCCGCTCGGGCACGCATGGCGAACAACAGCCCTGCCCGAAGCGCAAATGACCGCCATGCACGATATGAAGACCGTCGATCCGAACCAAAAGTGCGATGACATGGGCAGCAATGTCAACAGTATGAGCGTCATGGGACAGAGCATGGCCGCCATGACGAATCACATGTGCATAACTCCGTTGTGGCCGAAGCAACCCGGCGACGAGGAGAAGGTGCAGGCGCTCCTCGCTGAGATAAGGACGGCAATCGACAAGTACAAAGACTACAAAAAAGCCCTGGCTGACGGATACGTAATCGGGAACCCCAAAGTCGAGCAGCCCCAATTCCACTTCACCAACGATGCCTACGTCCGGTTAGCAGACACAACCTTCGATCCGGCCAAGCCGTCGTCCCTGCTCTACTACCACACTGCGAGCCAGCGATACCGGCTCGAAGGGGTCATGTATACCGACAGCACTAGCGCCAGCCTTCAGGAGTTGAATCAGCGTATTCCGCTGAGTATCGCGCGCTGGCATGAGCACACCAACTTTTGTGCCGCCCCGGCTAACAAGGTGAGTGAATACCATGGCGAAACCCCCAAATTCGGCATGTTCGGTTCTATCCACACTGCCGAAGCCTGCCGCGCCGAGGGCGGCACTTTTTTTCCGGTCATGTTTAGCTGGATGATCCACGTCTTCCCCTACGAAACCAATATGAAAGACGTCTTTTCGATGAATGACGACATCCCGCACGTGCACTGACGCCTATCCGCTGCGATCCTGGCACTCGCTTCTTGAACAGAATGGCGCGAGAAACGCTTCTATTCGATCGTTACCGAAAACGGCAGCACGTCAGCGGTGCCCTGGCTGACCACCAGCACGCTCTTCTTGAAGACCCCGGCCTCGATCACCGCCAGCCGCTCCTGTCCTCCCGGCACGCTCACAACGTAGTCGCTTGCCGTGCCACAAGGATTGCTCGCCGGTCCGATGCAAAAGTTCATGGTGTACGCGCCCGCCTGCGGAGCGGAAAACTTGAACTTGAGAATCCCGCCCGGGCCGCCTTCCCCATTCGCCTGAATAATCACGAGTGGCGTCGATGAAGACGGAATCGTTCCATTAAGCGTAATGCTCATATTGGCTCCCTTCAGAATCCGATTACTAATTCCGACGCGGCTCGATTCTATGCCAATCGGCCGCACGATGGGAGTACTGTCAGTGTTTCGCTACCACGGCCACGTGCACCTCGGGCTGGACCTTTCTCACCACATGACAAGCGGACGGTACATTTGTCATCTGCCTGGCGAAGACGCGATAACTCACCGTTCCTGGCTGCAACGTCGACCAGTAGCTCGTTGAGCTGAGCAGTGGCTTGTGAAGTACGAAGAGCTGGTTGTCGAGAATCTTCACGCCACACTCGAGATTGTTTTGTGGCTGCAGAATCGTCCGCGCTGGATCCTTGAGTGGCAGGGCTTTATCCGTATCCCAATCGAAGTTGCAGCCATAGCGGTCGGCATCCATATAGGCGAGTTGCAGCAAACCTTGGCTGCGCACCATCCTTTTGGTCACAGGATCGATCTTTGCCACTTCCGGCTCGGTGTGACGAACCGAGGTTGTCGGTTTCAGTCCCGCCTCCGCGCCGGCCAGCGCCTGAAAGAAATAAGCCCAGAAAGCCCGCTTGTCTACATCATCCATTGAGGAGAAACGCGGACAGAAGGCCCTCACATCGCGCGCGGCTTTCCGTCCGAGCATCTCGGGTGGGAGCGCCTTCTCGATGTACACGTCCCACTGAGGGTCCCAGCTTGGAGCGCCCAGTTCCTCCTTCTTCACGGCAATTGGAGTCGGGGGCGCAGGCTTGATCGCTGGGTCAGCGTGGGGAGGGGTTGCAGCAGCGACCTGGGCGGAATTGCTCCTGCAGCCGGTCAGCATCAACCCGATACACAAGGAAACAAGACCCAGCTTTGTATTTGTAACTGTCATCGTCCGTTTGTGGGATGCGGACTAATTTGTGGCTGTTGGGTGAGAAAGTCGTTGTCCGGAGAAAAAATGTGAACATTCCTCGGCTGCAGGAGCAGGAGAGGAGCATCTGACTAAAGACGTCCTGCGCTCCAAACGCTCGTATCTTATTACCCAGCACCCGTTGATGTTTTTCCGTCACGTGCCACGATAGAATTCCGTTACCTCGGACCAACCCCTTATGCTCGCTGCTGAACCACACAACGAGGCGCGTCTTTTTGTCGAAATCGGCGCGTCGGTCATAGTTCTGTCGGCCCTTGCGCGATTCGCCAGCCGCCGGGGGTTTTCCGCCATCCCGCTGTATCTCCTGCTGGGCCTGGCCTTCGGAAACGGCGGCTTGCTTCCTCTTCAGTTCAGCGAAAGCTTCATCGGGACCGGCGCTGAGATCGGGGTGTTGCTCCTGCTCTTCATGTTGGGCCTCGAATACAACGGCGACGAGCTGGTGCGGGACCTCCGCTCGGGCCTTCCTGCAGGCGCCGCGGATTTTCTTTTCAACTTCACGCCGGGCCTCGCTGCTGGTCTATTGATGAAATGGCAGCCTCTGGCAGCGGTCCTCCTCGGAGGCATTACCTACATCTCTTCGTCAGGAATTATTGCGAAGGTCCTTTCAGAGCTTAAGCGAGTCAACAATCCTGAGACGCCCACCATCCTCGCAGTCCTGGTTCTTGAAGACCTGGCTATGGCTGTCTATCTGCCTCTCGTCGGCGTTTCACTCGCCGGGGGCACGCCGCTGAAAATCGCAACCTCCGTTGGTGTCGCCGTTACAATGGTGATTCTCGCGCTGATCTTCGCCGTTCGGTTCGGACGCCGCCTGAGCGCATGGGTCTCTCACGAGTCTGAAGAAATCGTTCTGCTCACCACCTTCGGACTTGTCCTGCTCGTCGCCGGCGTAGCCGCGCGTTTTCAGGTCTCTGCCGAAATTGGGGCTTTCCTGGTCGGTATTGCACTTTCCGGTCCGATCGCCGAACAGTCCCACCGGCTCCTTGCTCCGCTGCGCGACCTCTTCGCCGCGATCTTCTTTTTCTTTTTTGGCCTCCAGATCGATCCCAAGACACTTCCACCAGCCCTGCCCTTGGCCATACTGCTGGGAGTCGTCACGGCCCTGACGAAAGTGCTGACCGGGTACTGGTCCGCGAAGCAGGCTGGAGTGGATCGGCGCGGGAGCTTGCGCGCCGGCGCAGCCCTCGTTGCCAGGGGCGAGTTCTCGATCGTGATTGCCGGACTTGGCGTAGGCATTGAGCCCCGGCTCGGTCCGCTTGCGGCGGCCTATGTGCTCTTTCTCGCTATCGCAGGTCCAATGACGGCGCGTTTCGTGAAATAAGCACCGAACTCCCCTCGGCAATTTCAGGCACAGGGCCTGGGAGTGGTTTTGTGAATTTACTTGCAGGTCGCGATTGACGCCTCATCTGCAGTGACGTAGAACACATACCGGGCCATTGAGCTCCACAAAGAATAGAGCAGCATTCCAGGGGAGAAAAGCGAAATGTTCAATACTCGTGCTCGCATTCTGATTGCCGATGACCACACGCTGGTCGCAGATCTGTGCCGTAATCTGCTCGAGGATGAATTCGAAATTGTCGGCACGGTGAGCAACGGTCGCGCCATGGTGCGCGCTGCCGTCGAACTGAAGCCTGATGTCATTGTGGTGGATATCGCAATGCCGGTCCTCAATGGCCTCGACGCCGGCAAGCAGGTAAAAGAGCTATTGCCCTCGACGAAGCTCATATTTCTAACCATGAACAATGATGTCGAGCTCGCCGCCGAGGCCTTTCGCCGTGGCGCCTGCGGATATCTTCTGAAAACCTGCGCGGCGAAGGAGATGCTCACCGCCGTACGAGAAGCGCTCAGGGGCAGGTCTTACATATCGCAGACAATCTGCAAGGACAAGGTCAACTACCTGAGGAAACATGAAGGGAAGCTGGTCGAAGAGGATGACAGGCTCACCGAAAGGCAGCGCGAAGTGCTGCAACTGCTCGCCGAAGGCAAGGTCATGAAAGAGATCGGCGGAATCTTGAATATGACGCCCCGGACTGTGGCCTTCCACAAATACCGCATGATGGAAATACTCGGCGCCAGGAGCAATGCCGAGCTGGTTCGCTATGCTGTGCGGCACCATATCGTGAGCGTTTAATCGGAAAGACAGCCTGAGGGGGCAAGGCGCGGGCTTACGCACGTGCTACTGCCAGGAGATGATCGAACGCCTTGGCCCTGTGGCCCGGAGAGAGCGTCAACACCGGGCACCTCGCGAGCCGGATTACATCAAAAGCAAACCTTTCTCCCTCTGTATCTTCCGGACTCCCCGTTCCGTGAACACCCATAACGATGAAATCGGCGTGCATTTCCGCCGAAACTTTCACGATGGTTCCCGCTGGATCACCCGAACGTGTGGCGAATTCACAGATGACCGGTCCGGCAACCTCACGTGTGAATTCCTGAAAGCTCTTTTCGTGAACGGACTCCCGCTCTTGCGCGCAGGTCGGGTCGACATGCAACAGCACCAAACGTCCCGCCATGCGTTGCGTGAGGCATACCGTATAGGCAAACGCGGCACGCGACAACTGGGAAAAATCAGTCGGGAAAAGGACAATTCGCTCATGGGTGTTCTCGTATGAATCCTGGCGAACATGCTTTCCTATCGTCAGCACTGGACATGTGACGGACCGCAGCAGCATCTCGGCAACAGAACCCAGCCCTTCGCCATTTTTGTATCCTTTGCCGCTTGTTCCGATGACGAGAAGATCGGCGTTCCGCTCCCCGATCAGCTCCGAGACAACTTCGCGTATCCCCCCCACCCGCACAGCGGTGTAGCAGCGGATTCCGTCGAAAGAAAAGCTGGAGCGGATGCGCTCGAGCTCGTCTTCGGCGGCGTCGACGCGATCGGGCAGAGCTGTAGGCGATTCACCGTTTGGCTGCGGGGATCGGGCCGGGTCGATCACATGCGTAACCAATACCTTGGCCGCGAAGTACCTGCCCAACTGCCTTGCATAGTTTATTGCTCCATAGGACGCTTCAGAGAAGTCCGTCGCAACCACGATATGTTTCATCGCGAATTCACGATACTCACGCATAAGCCACCTCGTTCCCGCGGCAAACCGCTCTCACGAAGAGGGCAGCTCGCGCTCCGCTTATCTAACCGCTCTCCTAGGGCTCGATCGCGACGTTCAGCACGCCGTCCTGCTGCAGGCAATCTCGCCGGCCACATAACTGTGATAGATCAGCGGCATCCGTTACCTGGGAACGATTTTACGCAGACTAGCTCTTGTGACAGTGATACCGGTCACAGGCATGGAACAGGAAACAGGAGTGACCGCCGTCAC
This sequence comes from uncultured Acidobacteriaceae bacterium, assembly GCA_963724375.1. Classification (GTDB taxonomy): domain Bacteria; phylum Acidobacteriota; class Terriglobia; order Terriglobales; family Acidobacteriaceae; genus Silvibacterium. Next base: position 247,903 of record CAVRUM010000004.1, on the reverse strand, counting down.
AGAAAACCGGTCCGAACGGGCCTATCCTGAGGATGGCGATGACTATCTCCCTGCGCTATCCAGGTGAAAGGTGAACCTGCCATGAAATGCGCCAATCCGAACTGCAATGCCGAGGGACTCTATTTAAGAAGCGGCAGCCTGCACACGCTTGACTTCGTCATTCCTGGGGAGCAATTGTCTGATGACGAAAGGATCGGCCGGAAGATTGTCTGGCTTTGCCACAAGTGCACAGTGCAGTTCGAGGTTGAGACGTGGCGTCCTCCGGGGCAACAACTTCAGCCCAGAAACCGGGAAGTGTCTCATGCCGCGAAAGCTGTCGCGCCGCCGATAGCGCGGACCGTAGTGTACTCCTCCTAGCCTCTCGACGGCTTTAACAAAGCCCTTTCCACAAAATGTCACCGGAGAAAAATGCAACCAGTTCTGCGCCAGCGCCTCAAATAGTGGTGGGCCATCAGGTCCGGCAGTTTCAAACCACACGCAACGAGCTCCGGTAAACAGGACCGCTTACGCGTGAACCTCGGAGCTGAAAACAAAGTTCTAGAATTGAGGCAAGGAGCCATCTATGAAAAAGACAGCGACTGAAGAACTGGAACACCGGCAAGCAGCGCCATTGGCTACCCGTACTGACCTGAAAGCGGCGGCAACCAAAGATATTTCCGCAACCATGAACGCCATCCTCGCTGACGTGTTTGCGCTTTACCTTAAGACGAAGAATTTCCACTGGCACATGAGCGGGCCCCACTTCCGCGACTATCATCTTCTTCTCGACGAGCAGGGCGAACAAATTTTCGCCATGACGGATCCTATAGCAGAACGTGTGCGGAAGATCGGCGGCGAGACCATCAAGTCCATCGGACAAATCCATAGCCTGCAGCGGGTTCTGGATAACGACGCCGAGTACGTAGAGCCCTCTGACATGCTCTCTGAGCTGCGGGAGGACAATCAGACCCTCGCGGCCCGCCTTCGCGAGGCCCACGAGGTGTGCGACGAGCACAATGACGTCGCCACCGCAAGTCTCATCGAGGTCTGGATCGACGAGACCGAGCGGCGCACATGGTTTCTGTTTGAGGCCACCCGCCGCGGAGACTCAAGCGGACACTGAGTCCCTTTTGCTCGGACGGATCAGGCGGGACGGCCAGGATTGGCCGTCCCGTACTTCGTTTGGGTCGGCCCTGCGCCCCAGACCGCCTGCCATTGCATCTTCTCGAGCGTCACCGGGAGTGACCGTTGGCATTTACTGATCGAGCGAGAACTGCCAGGCGACGATCTTCTTCAGCATGTCGTATGGGAGCTGGCCGTTAGACACCTCGCCAACCGGAATCTGTCTGCCGTTGATGAAGAGCATCGGTGTCTCGGTGACCTGTAGATCCTGTGCGAGTTTGATAGATGCATCGACAGGAGCTTTTGCCGCAGCCGTATACGAGCAGGAGCCAATCTTGGCAGGATCAAGACCAATCTTCGTAACTGCATCGGCAAGGGTTGAGTCTGAAGTTTGCGGCGTAAGACCTTCCTGGGTAGTGAAAACAGCGTCAATGAATTTGAAGAACGCCTCATTACCCGACTGCTGGGCAACGCACATACCATACGAGGCAGCTTTGTAAGCTTCGCTATGGATGGAGGCTAGAGGCAGGTTCTCAAATACGAAGTGGGCCTGGGGAAAATCACTGATCAACCGCTCGATCGTTGGCTGCACGGCTTTGCAATGCGGGCACTGCAGATCGGCAAACTCGACCAGCTCGTATTTCTTGTCCGCAGCGCCACGGCTGGGCCCATCAGCACGCTCTTCCAGAATGCGGCGTGTATCGGCGTATGGTGTCGCGCCGAAAGGCAACACGTCCGTCGAGATGAGGTGCTTCCCGTCCGGCGTGACGTAGAAGGTGAGCGTCGCAACCTGCTTCTGCGGATCGCTCTTCTGTGCCACCAGGACGGTCACCTTGCTGATCCCGGGTGCGAACGTCTTCTCAATAGCCTGCACCTGCCAGACGCGGTCGGTGTCGTATCCCCACGAAACGCGAAGGAAGGCATCCACGATCTCGCGGCTTGGTGAGGCGGCTGTGAAATTCTTTGGATCGACAGGCGGAAGCTTCGGCTCCGCTGCAGCGCTCGGAGCTGAAGGTATCTCCGGTTTGGTGCCAGGCTCTTGGGCAGAAGCAGGAAAGCAGCTAGTGAGCACGGTAAGTGTAAGAACAACAAGAGTCCTCTGGATGGCTGAACGAAATTGCATCAATTCCCCTTCAACTTTTCTGTTTATACCTGGACCTTCACGGCGATCGGAAAACGGCGTCCCATGCCGAAGGCCTTAGTCGTGACCTTTAGCACCGGCGCGGCCTGTTGGCGCTTGTATTCACTGCGCTCCACAAGCTTGACGACCCTGCGCACGAGTTCGATATCGACACCAAGGGCAGACGAGATGTGCTCCGGCGTTTCGTAACGCTCGACGTATGCTTCAAGAATCGGGTCGAGGACCTCATACGGCGGCAATGAGTCAGTATCTTTTTGGCCCGGGCGCAACTCCGCGGACGGAGCTTTCTCGATGATGGAAACCGGGATAACTTCGCGCTCTCGATTGAGGTGGCGCGACAGGGCATAGACCTCGGTCTTGACTACATCGCCGATGACGGCGAGCGCTCCGACCATATCTCCGTAGAGCGTGCAATAGCCGGTCGCCATCTCGCTTTTGTTCCCCGTCGTAAGCACCAGAGAGTTGAACTTGTTGGACAGTGCCATGACCAAGTTGCCACGAATGCGCGACTGGATGTTTTCCTCGGTGATGTCCGGCTGCTGGCCCGAGAAGATCGGCTCCAATGCCTTGTTGTATCCGGCGAAGAGCTCGCTGATGGGGATGATTTCAAAGCGAATACCAAGATTTTCTGTGAGATGCCGGCTGTCATCGATCGAACCTTGCGACGAGTAAGGGCTCGGCATGCCTACACAAAGAACATTTTCCCTGCCAAGCGCTTCAACAGCAATGGCTGCCACGAGCGCAGAGTCAATGCCCCCGCTCAATGCGACGATGGCCCGCGAGAATCCACATTTGTGCACATAGTCGCGCGTGCCAAGCACCAGTGCGCGAAAGATGGCTTCGTCCTCTTCTTCGGCAGTCTGGTGGATGTCACCTGTGAGCGACCCGGTGTCGACAAAGATAAGGTCCTCGGCAAACGATGCCGCCTGGGCTATTACCTGGCCGTCGCGGCCAATGGCGATGCTTGAGCCGTCAAACACCAGGCTGTCGTTGCCCCCCACCTGGTTGACCATAAGCACCGGCTTGCCGTGATGCCGCGCGATAGCAGCGAGCATATCGCGCCGCGTTTGCCGCTTGTTTCGCCAATAGGGCGAGGCGGAGATGTTCAAAATGATCGAGCCGCCGCCGCGGATCAGCTCCTCAACGGGATCGATACTGTAGAGGCGATTTTCCCAGAAGCTTTTGTCGTTCCAGGCATCCTCACAGATCGTTAGAGCAACGTGCTCCCCATCGAGAGCAAATGGACGCTGCCTGTGCGCTGGAGCAAAATAGCGCTGCTCGTCAAAAACATCGTAAAAGGGCAGCAGCATTTTCGATTGAACGAACTCGACGTGGCCGTTGCGCAGGAGCGCGGCGGAGTTCATCACGTGCTTGCCGGTACCGTGATGAGCAGGCGTGACATATCCGCAGATAATCGCTGTGTGACTTCGCGCCGTGCTCGCAGCTATCTGCTCGACTACCTCGCCGGCACGCGCCACGAAGGCTGGCTTTTCGAGCAGATCGGCCGGCGGATATCCGCAAACGCAGAGTTCCGGAAAGAGCACCAGATCGGCATTTCCCTGCTCGGCTCGGCGTGTGAATTCAAGAATCTTTTGTGCATTTCCGCAAAAGTCGCCGATGGTTGGATTGATCTGGGCAAGCGCAATCTTCACACTTCAAGTGTAGCAATCAGAGCCGGAGGCGCTGGGATCAAGCCGCCATGCAGTTGTTCACCAGGTCGCTAATCTGCGTAGTTATGAGGCCGCAACCAAGAAAGGCCGGCTTATCGGTGCATTGCACACTCAATGTCTCGGCAGACCCATCGTAGCTCCACGCAATCGTGATACCGCCGCGTGAGGCTGTCCCGCTTGTGCCGGAAATATTCAACCCTGACGATTGCGCCCTCTGGAGAAGACAGGCGAAATGCTGCGGAGTAAACCCGGTAAATGTCTGAACATCACAACCCTCCATACGAGCTCCCGTCGATCAATTTAATGCCTGCATATCAAAACGAAATCCCGCGAATCAACGTCGCCGCGGCCGAGCCTGTCACTCGGTATGGCGGACGAGTATTCGTGGCGGCGCCTTCAAACGCGCCGCAATCAACGCTGCAAGGATCAACAAAGCTCCCGTAACAAAAAGTGCGGCGCGGAAACTGTGGGTAAGGTCGCTGGCGAGTCCCATGATATAGGGGCCGGTGAATCCGCCCACAGCTCCGACTGAATTGACGAAAGCGATGCCTCCCGCCGCTGCGGTTCCGCGGAGGAGGAAAGCGGGAAACGTCCAGAATGGTCCGATGGTGCCCCAGATGCAGCCGGTGGCAATAAAGATCCCCGCCAGAGACAGGAGTGGGCTGGATAAAGAGGCGCTGACGATGAACATGATGGAGGCGGAGACCAGGCTCGCAATCAGGTGCCACTTGCGCTCTCCTGTGCGGTCGGAGCTGCGTGCGACCAGCAGCATGCATACAGCCGCCAGCGCATAAGGAACGGTGGTGAGGGCGATAACGGTCAGGTCGCTGCCGTGTGTAAGATTCTTGACCACGATAGGAAGCCAGAGAGTGAGAGCATAGAAGGCCACCGACATGGCAAAGTAAATTGCCGCCAGCATCCAGACAGCCGTACTGCGAAATGCGTGTGCAAGGTGGGTTGCATGCGCATGGTGAGAGTGCGCGGACACCTCTGCAATCAGCCAGTCGCGTTCCGGCGGCGAGAGCCAATGGGCCTCTTCGGGACTGTCTGTGAGGACAAACAACGTGGCGATACCGAGAATGATCGATGGCGCCCCTTCGCCAATAAAGAGCCATTTCCATCCGGCGAGATGCGCTACCCCGTCGAGGCGCAGAAGAAGCGTGGAGATAGGCGCGCCGATGACTCCCGCGGCAGGCGCTGCGGTAATAAAAAGTGCGAAGGCACGGGCGCGGTGCGCCGCCGGAAACCAGCGGGTGAGGCAAAGAATGATGCCGGGGAAAAAACCTGCCTCCGCTACTCCAAGAAGAAACCGAAGCAGGTAGAAGCCGGTTTGCGAATGAATGAGCGCCATCGCTGAAGAGATGATTCCCCAGGCGACCATAATGATCGCCATCCAGCGCCGCGGCCCGAGCCGCAGAAGGACGAGGTTAGCGGGAATCTCAAACAGCGCGTAGCTGATGAAGAAGAGTCCTGCGCCGGCTCCGTACACGGTCCCGGAGAAACCCAGATCGCGGCGCATCGAGAGCGCGGCAAAGCTGAGGTTGACACGGTCGAGATAGGCGCAGACATAGAGAATGAAGAGAAACGGAATCAGTCTCCAGAAGACCCGGCGCATGATGATGGCGGAATTAACTTCAGAGAGCGGCTGGCTGCCGGGCATAGATGGTGCGATTAGAGTAGCGGTTCTTGAGAATTTGTGCAGGACGGCGGTCACGAAGACAGAATTTGTGAGGCGGCGCGTAAGCCCGAGCGGAGCGCGGCGTGTACCGTGCCCCAATGGCCGGTCGTGTCAGTGTGTTCTCCAGCGAAGTAGAGCGTGTTATCGACGGGGACGGCAAGATCATCGGATGCGCTGAGCGCGCCCGCGAGAGCGTAGCTGTACGCCCCGCGGCTAAATGGGTCGGATTGCCAGTCGTGGATGTGAGAACTGACAAGCAGTGTATCGAGGTCGGAGCGCTCAAAGATGACGGACAGTGTGGCCAGTGCCTGATCTTTGAGAGCGGCGTTGCCAGGCGCGCGGAGTGCTCGCGGGCCGGCAATCCAGCCGGTGAGTATGGGCGCGCGATTTGGAGCGGCAGTCCACCATGTCGGCGGAATCTTATCCTGGGCAAAGAGGAAGCTGAGATTTGGCGCCGCGCCCTCCCAGAATCGCTCGTGGAAGAGCAGGCTGATGCGAGTCGCTGAACCCATGGCCAGCTTCCCGATAGCTGCGATGGAGCGTGATGGCTCAGGTGTGATGGGCAGCGATCCGGACTGAAGCACACCGAGCGGCACGGCGATGACGGCTTGGGGCGCGACAACCTGCGGCAACGCGGGATTGGAAGTCGCGATGCGTACTTCTCCGGGCCTCCTCTCCATCGACACCGCGCGTGTGCTGAGATAAAGCTGCCCTCCGGCAGCAAGGAACTGGCTGCGCACGTATTCGGCAAGCCGATCGTAGCCTTCGACAATACGGAATGAGCTACGGTCACCTTCGATCTCCTCCTCGGCTTGCTGCTGTTTGCGGAGGGCTGCCGTGCCGATGCGCGCCGCATCAGCCGCGTTAAAACCTTCGACGTACCCCGTGATTCGCCTTGCGACGTGTTCGGGGAGTCTCGCCTGCGCTAGGAATTCGGTGAAGGGGATGTCGGGCGAGGCGGGCAGCTCGTCGAGGATGGCGAAGGCTTCGTTGAAGAATCCGCAGTCGCCAAGCTTACCGTTTTCATAACAGAGGAAGTCGCCCTCGCGCTCATAGAGAGTAAGGCCGGCTTCGCGAATCAGGTCGAAAAGTTCGGGAGGACGGCCGTGGACAAATTCTGCGCCGAGCTCGATTGCGAGATCCGTATGCGGGTCTCGCGCTGTGAGTATGCGGCCGCCGATGCGATCGCGGGCTTCCAGGAGAACAACGCCAGACCCTGCTTCGGCGATCGCGCGGGCAGCAGCGAGTCCTGCGATGCCCGCCCCGATTACGACGACGTCGGTGTGAGCATGTGGCATGGATATCAGCTTACTTTGTCACCACTTTGATAAGTACAAGCGCATTCGGAGTAAGTTGAAGTTCAAGCTTGCCGTTCTTGAGAGCCGTGGTTTCCGGCGCCGGCAGTGCGGTTTCACGGTTAAGCTGGTCCACCTGCTGCGGAGTGGGATCAAGTGGCTTGCCCATGGCGGCGTAGTGCGGGAGGACATTCCCGTGGTCCTGGTCAACACGCTGCAACGTAATCTTCGCATCCGGCACGACGCCTCGAAAGGTCAATGTCATCGTTTGGGTAGTTCCCTGCTTATCCGGGTCAACGAGATTCCAGGCAGCAACGGCGAGAGATCCATCGGCGGATTTTGTAACGATGACGTTCTTCGAGGTGTTGGCGAGGCGCTCATTTCCGAGCTCATGCAGCAGGCCGTAGGCGTAGTAGCTGGGCTTGTTGATTCCGCCCTTGGCGCGAAGACCAAATTCGCCTTCAAAGGGCTTCGGAATCGGACCGCCTTCTTCGAAGACATCTGAGAAGGTCCAGAAGGAAAGCATGTCGACGCCGCTGGCCTGGCGGATGGTGTTGGCTAGGGCTGGACCGACAAAGATGGTGTCGCGCGACTCGTTCATGCCCTGCACATTCCACTCGGTCCACATCAGAGGAAGACCTGCCAGCGCCGACGATTGAATCTCTCCCCGCACCTTGGCGATGGCACGGGCAACCCGCTCATCCATCGGGATGTCTTCGTTGGTTCCGAAAAGATTCTCGACGGTGTCATCAGCGTACCCGTGCGAGGAGACGAAGTCGACGGGTACATGGTTCGTTGCGCAGTACTGAAGGAAGTCAGGCACCCAGGCCGCCGCTGCAGTCGCGGGTCCGCCGACGCGCAGGCGCGGACTCACGGCTTTCAGGGCACGCGCTGTGTGCGCATAAAGATCGAAGTAGGACTGCTTGCGAGGAATACCGTTCCAGAAGTCAATGTTTGGCTCATTCCAGACCTCGAAGTACCACTGCGAGACCTCGTCAATTCCGTAACGGTCTACAAGGTGCTCCGCAAATGCGGTCATCAGAGCATCCCAGCGCTCCATACTTTTCGGTGGCGAGACATTCTGCTTGTACCAGAAGGGATGCAGCGCGTCAGGATTGAAGGCCAGCTTCTTCGGCATGAAGCTGATCTCCACGAACGGGCGAACGCCGTTCTTCAGCAGTCCATCGTAGATCTGATCGACATAAGCAAAGTTGTAGACGGGGTTTCCATGCTCGTCTTCGTTGTAGACTCCATTTTCATCATGGAGGATCGCGTGAAAGCGCACATAGCGGAAGTCCGTTACCTGCTTCACAGCGCGAAGATCGTCACGATAGCTCTCGCGAAGCGTTAGATTGGCGCGACCAGAGCCGAACATCTGCTCCCAGAAGTGAGGAAACGGTGTGGTTGGCGCGCTCGCGTTAATCTCGATCTGCTCTTGAGCGGTCAAGGGCAGCGCAACAGCTGAGAAGAGTAATGCGAGGCCCAGGACAAAGCGGAAAAGGCGATTCGGTTGGTGCATGACATCTCCTGAACGCCCCGATCGAGTGGGGACCACGCGGATGTTCTTTGGAAAGGAAGGAGGGTGCGCCGACTGATTTCGACGCACCCCTAGTTGCGGTTAGAAGCTGAAGCGCCCCTGGAAGGTAATGATTCTGGACCCAAGTGCGCTCCCCGCCTGGCCCAGTCCAGAGTTTGCAATGTTGTTCGAAATGCTGCTCGGATTGATGTTCAGCGTATTGAAGATATTGAGGAAGTTGGCCTGGATTTCGATCTTCGCGCCTTCGCCAATACCCGGAATCCTGGGCAAGCCGAACGCTTTGGCGAGGTTCCCATCCAGGTCACGGTAGTCTGGGCCCGGCATCGAGTTGCGGCCGATTCCCGGCGGCGGGATAAATGCGGTTGCGAACTGTCCAGGATTATCGGCGATTGCATTCGCGTAATTCGGGACCGAAAAGTAGTTGTTGAAGAACTGATCGTTATTAGTTCCGGTATTCGCAGTGCCGGGGTTAGTAAAGTTACTTCCCGTCTTGAACGCGTTATTGCTTGAGCTTTTGCCGCCGGTGCCGTTGTAATAGGGGCGCAGATTCTGGAACCCGTAGTTGCAAAGGTTGCAGTAGATCTGGTGCGGTGCGGTATAGAAGGGAGTCCACCCGAAACCACTGTGGTAGGTAAAGATGCCACTGATCGTCCATCCTCCAGCGATCTTTTCTTTCCAGTCGTTGCCGTGGAAGATGACAGGCTGCCAGATGCCGAACAGCTTGAAGGTATTTCTGATGTCGTAATCCGATCGTCCGTAGGCGAACTGGGTGTTGTAAATATAGGGCGAGCGGAAGTACGGGCCCGAGTTCGTATCGAAGCTATGAGCCCAGGTCCATTGCCCTTCGATAGAGAAGCCTTGCACGAACTGATGCTTCATGTCGGCGATCATCATGTTGTTGTTCGCTTTGCCCTGGTTGCCGGCAGTATTGACGCTATTGACCAGAGGATTGAGCGGCGCACCGAATGTGAACCCGTATCCGTTTGCGTCATAGTTGAACAAGAGATGCTTGCCGGCGCTGCCCAGATAGGTGAGGGTTCCCACCCATCCATGCGATAGATCCATTTCTGTTTCAAGAGACCAGTGGTACACATACTGTGTGGGCAGATTGTTAGTCAGTGCATTCAGATTCGCGGCTCCCACAATTGGCAGTCCGGCAGAGTTAAATGTGGTAATCACGCTCGGGTTCGCCGGATACCCATTGATATTCGTTGGGCTTGAGGAAGTCGCGTAGAGAATATTCGGATTGATGTTGCTCGGACTAGTGCTGGTTCCCGGAACAGACGAAGTTCCCGGCGGGTTGAAGTCGTTGGCGTTCGCGTTGGCAATCTGCTCCTGGTTGTAGTTCAGACCAAAACCACCGCGAACAACAACCTTTCCGTTGTAATAATTCGGAGCCCAATTAAAGCCGACCTGTGGTCCGAAGTTGAGCTTTTGGGCGTTCCATGCGTTGATTCCAGGGCGGATTGTGATGTCGGTGAGAAAACTGGAGCCGCTGCCGAAACGGAGAACGCCCATATTGTTGTCTTTATCACTAAGCGGTCCAAAGTAAGAGTAGCGAAGACCTGCGGTCAGCGTCAGATTCGGACGAGCCTTCCAGTTATCCTGGAAGAAGAAGCCCCAGATAGTCTGGCGGTTGTCGTTGCGGAACCCGCCGGGAAAACCAGTGGTTGCCTGGAACGGGCCGCCTTCGGCTTCCGGAGCATCATTCAGGAAATCCCAGATGTTGTAGAAGGTGTAGTTCGGTGCGCCGATGGGGTCGTTCAGATAGTAGAGCCTGGTAGCTTCACCCCCAAACTTCCAGGTTTGCGAGCCATGAATCATGGTCGCAACGTCCTTATAACCGTAAGTCCATTGATTCAGATGTGCAGGCGCGCTCACACCGAGTTGTCCGAGGGAGATGTTGCCAAAGTTGAGACCGCCAGTGTTATACCAAAGGATCTGTGGTAGTCCGAACGGAGCCTGTGGGTTGCTGCCCAGTTCGTTATAGCGCCACCCCGCAGCATTGGCGCGCGCTTCGTTGAGGAAGTTCGGGGAAAAAATGTGATTCCAGATGCCCGAAAAGGCATCGTTTACCTGCTCATGGTGAAAGAGCTGGTAACCCAGGGCGCCGTTCAAATTGGTCTTGCTGGCTGGAACCCAATAGATGACGAAAGCGGCATGATCCTTGCTGCCAATCTGGCCATCCAGGCGTCCGCTCCATTGCTGAAAGTTTGTGGTGGTAGGGTTGCTGACGGTGTACAAGGCAATATCGGGGACATTCGAAAGGCCGCTGCCGACGCCAGGGTTGGCAGGGCTTACCCAGGTGAGGTCCTGCGACCCGAGGGGTGTGGTCAGCGGCGATCCAAGATTCAGGCCCTGCCCCGGAATGGTCCTGCAATTTACGCCTTCAGTGAGTCCGTACGCGCCACATGTTGTTGAGCCGACCACCGTGCCGCTCACGCTTGAACCCGGAAAACCGAGAAATGTGGAAGCAATGCTGCCTGCAGGCGCCAGTCCGTTGAATTGAGAGGTTGGATACCACTCGGTGCCGGTCGCCCCGATAGTCTGCGCTTGCTTCTCGTATGAGAAGAACGCGAATAGTTTGTTTTTCCAGATTGGCCCCCCAATGCTGCCGCCCCACTGGTTGTAGCGGTCTTCGTCGCGGAGCAGGCCGCGCTCGGCTGGCGTCAGCTTGGCTCCGGTAGTTGGATCGAATGCCTGTACGGACCCTGGACCATTCCATCGCTGATACGCATTCAGACCTGGGCGTGTGATCTGGAAGAAGAAACTACCATGCAGCTTGTTCGTTCCGCTCTTGGTGATCATTTCGACTACGGCACCCGCGAAGCGGCCATTCTCCGCGTCGTAGGCGTTCGAAACAATCTTGAGATCGCCGATCGACTCCGGACTTGGAGTAATGACCGTAGCTCCGCCCCAGACAGCACTATCCGTGCTGATACCGTCGATGGTGTAACCGTTATTCTCGAACTGGCCGCCGTTCACGTTGGCCGAAGGGCCGTTTTCAGTGGCGAAGATACTGCTGGAGTGTCCGAGGTTGCCGCCACCGCCCGAGGAAGCTCCGGTCTGAGTGCCAGGAGCCTGAAATCCGCCGCCTCCGGCTTGCTGCGCGCCGTCGGCGAGGGCTCCGGGCGCCAGGCGAATGAGGCTGGTGGGGTCGCGTTCATACACAGGCATGTGTTCGATCTGGTTGGCAGAGATGGACGTTTGCGTGTTCGCGGTTTCGGTATCGAGGGCCGGCACTGTCGAGCCGTTGACCGTGACGGTCGTGCTGGCGCCTCCAGGCTGCAGAATAACGTTTATTGAGTTGGCCTGTTCGGGAATCAGCTGCACGTCGCTGATGACCTGCTTTTGGAAGCCACTCTTCTCCGCAGTCAAATCAAAATGATCAGCCGGGAGCGCGTTGAAGTTATAGACTCCGGTATTACTACTAGTGCTGGTGCGGACTTCGTTGGTCTGGAGATCTTTGAGTGTGAGTGTGGCTCCGGGAATCACTGCCTGGGTTGGATCGGTCACGGTGCCCTGAATTGACGTGCGAAACTGCGCGAAAGCGGGAGTATTCAGGCACAGGAAGATCGCCACCGTCGCGCAAAATGCGAGAAGGCTCAAAGCTTTGCTTTTCATGCTGCCTCCAAAAAGAGCTTGCTAACGGTTCGGGCGGCCATCGTAGCGGCCGTCCCATTAGGTTGATTTTTGAGATTTGAGAGTTGCGCCCGCCGGCCAAACAGGCGTGGCCGATAAGTGACGCTTTAAGCCAAGCGTCAATCTCCTGAGCGCGGTCAGGTTCCTGCCATATTGCCTCCCAACGTCGTACGTGCTTTCAGGGCAACAAAATGTTGTACTACTTCCGAGCAGTCTGATGCACGCGATGGGACCAAAGAAGTGAATTCTTTGACGATTGGATCCCGCTAGGGGCAGGCCTCTTTTGACTTGCTGAAAATGTTTTTTGATCTATTGCCCGCAGAACGTCTTCATCGCGTCGAAGCGGGAGGGGGCCATCGAGGCGTGCGCGCCCGCGGCGCAAAAGCCCGTTGACGATCCATGACTTTTGCGACTGGTCAGGCGCTCATGCTTCTCTACCTATTGTTCTCGGAGTGTCTTCATTGGGTCCACGCGGGCCGCACGCCATGCAGGGGAGAGGCTCGCCGTCACGGACACTCCGACCAGCAGAGCTGTGACGCCTACGTAAGTAAGCGGATCGAAGGCGTTGACTCCATAAAGCTGACTCGAAATTAGGCGCGTAACAGCTGCGGAAACGGAGAGACCTAGGGCGACTCCGATCGCTGACAGAATGAGGCCGCGCCTGACGATGAGAGCGAGCACGTCGCCACGCTGGGCACCCAGGGCCATGCGCAGGCCCATCTCATTAGTGCGCTGCGCAACCATATACGACAACACGGCATACAGTCCCACGGCTGAAAGAAGGAGAGCCATCGCCGCAAAGGAAGACAACAAGAGCGTAGTGAAGCGGGGGGCGGAGGCGGCGGACGAAAGCATGTCGTCAAGCGTGTGGACGTGATACAGGGGCACGTCGCGGTTCATAGACGCAATCAGCGTACGCACAGGCGTAATGAGCATGGTGGGATCGCCATTGGTGCGCAGCACCAAGGAAGGCGCGCTGACTCCGCACTGGGAGAGAGGCAAGTAATAGGTGGGGCGTGCATCGGTGGTGAGACTGCCCCCCTTGACGTTGCCCACGACGCCAATGATTTCACTCATGGCCTCGGGGTGAACTCCATCGCTGATGCCCGGTTTGATGTGCTTGCCGATGGGATTCTCACCCGGGAAGAACTTTGCAGCGAAGCCCTGGTCAACGATAACGACGCGAGTGGATGTTGAAGTATCGGTCGCAGCAAAGTCGCGTCCGCTCACCATAGGAATGCGAAGTGTGTTGAAGAAATTCGGCGTGATGATGCGGATTCTTGCCACGGGCATATCTCCGACGGGAGTCGGCCGACCTTCAATGTCAAAGCCGATGCCGATGTTCGAGCCCGAGAATGGCAGAGGCCATCCGGCAGCGGCGGATTTAACTCCGGGGAGGGTTGCAATCCGGGGGAGAAGTTGGTCATAGAACTGGGCAACCTTGATGGCGTAGCCCTTAGTGGAGGGATAGCTGACGCTTGCAGTAAGAACATTGCTGCGGTCAAAGCCGGGATCAACGGAGAGCACGCGCACGAAGCTGCGGATGAAAAGGCCGGAAGCGACGAGGAGCACGAGGCCGAGGGCGGTTTCAACGATGACGAGCGTGCTGTGGAGACGATGCTGCCCGCGTCCAGCGGTGACGCTGCGCGTGCCGTCGCGGAGGGCAAGCGATGGATCGAGGCGCGACATGCGCAGGGCCGGGACGACTCCGAAGAGCAGACCGGTGAGTATGGATGCAATCACGGTGAAGGCGAGTACGGTGGAGTCCACAGAGATCGTATCCAGACGGGGCAGGTTCTTCGGGATAAAGCGCATCATCCCCTGCAGGAAGATCGTGGACAGACCGAGCCCCAATGCGCCCCCAAGGAAAGACAGCAGCAAAGACTCGCAAAGCACCTGGCGGACGATTTCGGCGCGGCTGGCGCCGAGAGCCGAGCGCAGGGCGATCTCTGCACGGCGGCGCGATGCCCGGGCGAGCAGCAGGCCGGCGACGTTGGCGCAGGCGATTAGCAGGACAAGCGAGACGGCCGCAAAGAGGATGCGCAGGGCGGGACGCGAGTCTCCGATGAGAGCTTCGAGCTCGGGCTTAGCGATCGCAGAGGTGAAGAACTTGTTGTCCTCAGGATACTGTGCCGCCAGATTGCGGTCGATGAGGCTCAGGTCGGCACGAGCCTGGTCCGGAGTAACGCCGGGCTTAAGACGGCCGATGACATCGAGCATGTGCGCGCCGCGCTGCGCAGTGATGGGCGTGTCCCCGTCAGGATCGAAGGCGTCGGTGGCAAGCGTGACCCATAGCTGCGGCGAGGGATTCTGATAAGGAAAGCTAAAGCCCTCGGGCATCACTCCCGCAACGGTGTAGGCAGAGCCATCGAGGGTGATCGTCTGGCCGGCGATGTCGGGGCGGGAGCTGAACTCCCTCTGCCAGAGCTGATGACTCAGAATGGCGACGTGCTGGCCGGCCTTCTCATCGGAGAGCACGAAATCGCGGCCGAGAACGGGATGGATGCCGAGGACGCGGAAGAAGTCGGAAGAGACGATTTCGCTCTCAAGGACTTGCGCTGTTCCAGCATTGGTTAGGGTAATGGAGTTATCGCGATAAGCAGCGATGGCACTGAAGGAATGATTCAGCCGACGCCAGTCAAAAAAGTCGGGATAGCTGAGGCTCTGTGGAGCGATGACACTGGTTCTGTGGCTCTCATGCTGGAGATCCATGAGCCGGTCGGGCTCCGGAAACGGAAGCGGGCGGAGCAGGACAGCATTGACCAGGCTGAAGATGCCGGTGGTGGCGCCAATTCCCAGGGCCAGGGTCAGGATGGTGGTGAGGGCAAAGCCGGGGCTCTTGCGCAGCTGGCGTATAGAGAAACGAATGTCCTGAAAGATGTTATGCATGGCAGCGCATAAGCCAATGCACTTTGCGGGCCAGCCCGGTTGGCGGCCTAAGTGATTGAGAGCAGGGGCAAAGGCGTGGCGCTTGTGGTCGCAGCGGGTAGGCGCACGTGTCCGGAATTGGCGATCTGTGTCCGGTGCCAGACACTTGAAGAGGCAAAGAAATCGGGAGACCTCCGAGGGGTCTCCCGATTCGAACGATCTGATTGAACGCTAAGGCTTAGATTGCCTGAACATTCTCGGCCTGCAGGCCTTTGGGTCCCTTAACGACATTGAACTGAACACGCTGCGCTTCCTTCAGGCTGCGGAAACCGTTGGAGGTGATCGCCGAGAAATGCACGAACACGTCTTCGTTGTTGCTATCGCGAGTAATGAAGCCAAAGCCCTTGGCGTCATTGAACCACTTGACAATACCCTGTTCCATGATGGGGATGTTCCTTTGGAGATTTGATTCGCTTGAATGCTTCGAGGAAGGTGTAGCGCAAGCAGTGCCTTGGAGCATTACATACGGCGTTCAACCCACTCAAGTACGAGCGTAACTCAAGTATAACGTTGGGACCTGTCGATCCAGCTGAGAAAAGGTTAACGTTGTGAAAATTTCAGCTATTTACGCGGCGTGTATGCCGCGTCAATCGACGCCGCGATTCTTTCCATTCCGGTTCGAAGTGATGATGTAAAAGTCTGCTGCACTATCGGGAGAAACGTGGCCGCGTTCTGTCCCTCAAGAACAATGTGTTGTGCGAGCCGGGTATGCCCATCAGCAAGCTCAGCAAAACTCCACTTGAAATACATTGTGGCCGCGTCAAGCGGGAACTCAATCGTGTAGGACTCCTGCGTGACGACATTGCGAAGCAGCCAATGCTGCGGCGGCTGGCCCGGCATCGTCGTTGTGCCATTGGATCCATTGGTGAAGGGACCTTCGAGAACAAATTGCGCCGGCGGATCGTCCCACTTTGCCGACCTTGCTCATATAGGCCCAGACAAACTCGCGGCTGGCACTGGTGTCGACGCAATGCTCGGCTTGCCACGAAGGTTCTGCCATATCGCTAGCGATGCGCCACGGCTTCATCAGCATAGAGCGCTGCGATCTCCGGAGCATATTTCTGTGCGATCACGCGGCGCTTCAGCTTTAGGCTCGGTGTAAGCTCACCAGAGTCGAGCGTCCACTCGTCGGGAACAACGTGGAATCGCTTGATGGTTTCGAAGTTGGCCAATGACTCGTTCACGCGATCGACAATGGTCTGGTATTGAGCGACAACGCGCGGATGAGCCACAAGCTCCCGCCGCGTAGGCGTACCGATTCCCTGCTGCGCCGCCCACGCTTCGAGCATCGCAAATTGCGGAGCGATAAGTGCCGACGCAAACTTGTGACGATCGCCGACAAGCGCGGCCTGGGCAACCAGCGGGTCCGCTTTGAGCTTGTTCTCGATCGGTGCCGGCGCAATTAGCTTACCCCCTGAAGTCTTGAGAAGCTCCTTCTTGCGATCCGTGATGTAGAGAAACCCATCCGCATCGAGCCGCGCGATATCTCCCGTGCGGAAGTAGCCTTCCTCGTCGAAGTTTTCCGGAGACCTCGGTGTTTGTTTCCAGTAGCCCTGGAAAATACTGGGACCGGCCACCAGAAGTTCTCCATCTTCGGCGATTCGACAGCTCACGTTGGGCAAGGGCTTACCGACCGAGCCAATCCGGCTCTCCTGTGGCGTGTTGATAGCTAGAACGGGAGAGGTTTCGGTGAGCCCATAGCCCTCGAGAATACGGATGCCTATGCCGGCGTACCAGTTAGCGGTGTCGAGGCCCAGAGGCGCCCCGCCAGAAAGGAAAATACGCACACGGCCTCCGAAGGCCTGCCTGATCTTTTTGAAGACGAGGGTGTCGGCGAGTTTCCAGGCCGGGGAGCCCGGGATACTTCCCTGCGCGACTTTGTCCTTATGCTTGCTTCCCGCGGAGACGGCCCAGCGGAAGATACGGTTCTTGACAGGCGATGCGCCTGCCCGGCGCTCAGCCTCTTCGCGCACCTTTTCGTATACGCGGGGTACGGCGACGAAGAGCGTCGGACGGACCGAGGTCATCGCAGCAGGCAGCTTTTCGAATGCCGGACAGTAAGCAATGGTCACGTTCTGCGCATAGAGAGCGTAGTCGAGATGGCGCGCAGTGATGTGAGAGAGCGGCAGAAACGAGATGCAGGAGTCCGTCTCGCCCATCCCGAAGCCCTCAGTGGAATAGTTGATATTCGAGGCGATATTGCCGTGCGTGAGCATTACTCCCTTGGGCTCGCCGGTCGTGCCCGATGTATAGATCAGAGTGGCGAGATCTTCGGGGCGCACGTCGTAGGCGCGGCGGTCAAAGTCGGCATGGCGGGGGGTCTTGCAAGCGTCGGCGTCGCGAATGAGAGACGAGAAGCTGACGGCGTCGGCAGTTCCCTCTTCGTCCATCAGGACGATGCGCTCGATCGCAGTCTCCGACCGGGTCTGGGCGACTTTTTCGTACTGGGCCCGGGTGGAGACTACGGCAACACGGGCGCCCGAGTCGGCCAGCAGAACGGCGGTCTGCTCGGCTGTGAGTGTCGGGTAGACAGGCACGTCGACCGCCCCCAGAGCAAGCGCGGCAAAATCCGCGATGGCCCACTCCCATCGGTTTTCTCCGAGGATGGCGATGCGGTCGCCCTTCCCGACTCCCCAGCCGGCAAAGGCGTCGGCCACGGCGCGGACCCGCTGGTAGACCTGGGCTCCGGAGATGGGATGCCATGCGCCGGCCGCATCCTGGGTGAGCATGGCACGCTCGCGGTTGGAGGCCGTGATCGTGAAGAGGATGTCGTTGAGCGTCTTGAGATTCAGCACTGCGCGTCCACTGTAACGGACAGCGTAAGAGGGCGCAATCCCTCTCCAACTCAGTCTGCGCGCCACAACTTCATGACAATGCGCCAGCGTCAGCTTAGAATCCGGTACGGCAACTATCGGCGCTTCGATGGATCCACCCGCGCCGCCGATACAAATCCCCGCCGAAACTCACCAAAAGATCAACAAATCTGCAAGGAGTCGCTCAGTGGAAACATTGATGATCCCTCCGCCGCCAAGGCCTGGCGCGCCACCTCCTGCGCCGCCGGTGAATGTCCAGGGCTGGCCCCTCGGCTTCGATATCTACCAAAGCAACGGACCGGCAGCAACGACAGTCGCCCACTTCCAGGCCTTGAAATCAGTAGGCAAGATTTTCGGCATCCACAAGGTTGCGCAGAATGGCGCCGATATCCGGTTCGACGCGAGATATCCCCTGATACAGCAGGCAGGGCTGATTCGCGGTTCCTACGACTTCTTCAGTACAGCTGCGGTGAACACTCAGGTGAGCCTGGTAGTGACCCACATTCCCAGGCTTACGCCCGGAGATCTCGCTCCCGCGTTGGACCTTGAGGATGGCAGCGGGACACTGAACGGGAAATACCATTACACCGCCGGCGCGGCGGGCAGGCAAAGCCTGTTCAACGATGCGATGGCGTGGCTGAACGGCATCGAGCAGCAGCTTGGCCGCATACCGATCATTTACACGGGCGTGATTTGGAGGGAGCAGTTCAACGCAACCAACTTCCCCGACCTGCCCGACATGAATGTCTATCCTCTGCTGACGGCCCATCCGCAGTACAGCGCACCGAATCCGGGGGCAAAGGGCGAGGTGCTCAATGGATGGTCCGATTACGCGATCTGGCAGTATGCGGAAAACAAGCAAAAGGGCACCGACGGCAGCCAGCAATGGGGACTCGATCCGTACCTCGAGCCGGGAACCGCTACCTTCGACGGCATCGACTACGACGCGTACAACGGCACGATTTATGGGCTGCGCGGACTCGCGGATATTGGCCGGCCGGGTGTCGCGCTGAATGGAAATGATCCATATATTGCCCATTCCGAGATCGACGGCCATATCCATCTGATCACGCGGCCGAGTGCATGGACGGATACCGATCTTGGGGAGTCGGGAGACCTGGTTGGCGGCGGTGAGGATCCCGTGCTGTGTGCGTCTGGCGGGGCACTCTATCTGTACTTTCGGTCCGAAGGACATCTGATCGAGGCGATTCGCCCCAGCGGCAGCTCGACCTGGCAGGCCGATCAGATTGAAGAGTCCACGCTGATTCATGATCCCCGGGTGGCGATCGATGGCAACAAGCGCTACGCCGTTTACTGGTCGGACGACGACGACTGGCACCTGATGACATTCGACGGTTCATGGACCGGCTCAGGCGGAATTCTGCATGCGGCCGGGCTGGGCATCTCGACGGGCCAGCCGGCGGTCTTTGTAACAGGCGGCGTGCCTCACTTAGTCGGCCGCGTTGCCCGCAACGGCGATCTCTTTGATGTGCATCCGGACGGACAGGGCGGCTGGAGCAGCGACAATGTGAGCAGCCTGGCGAGAGCCTCTTCTGCTGCTCTGCCTGCGGCGACGTATTCGCCATGCGTTTTGGCGACGAGCGGCGGTGTTGCCATCGTTTTTCGCGGAGTAGGCGGGGACCTGTGGTCGATCCAGCGCAGTGACAATTCCGCGACCAACCTGACGGCCGCGACCGGAGCCGCGGCGGCAACGGGACATCCGAGTTGCTTTGTGTGGCAGGATCAGCCTCACATTGTCTTTCGCGCAGCGGACAAGCTGATCCACGAGATGTGGTTCGAAAGCAGCGCCTGGCATCTGCAGCCGGTAAGCAATACGGCAGCCGCGGCGGATCCGGTAGCGACGACGAACGGAACCATCGCGATGGTGGCATTCCGGGGCACGGACGGAACGATCTACCAGGCGCAGTTCGATGGCACCGGGTGGCAATCCAGCGCGACCGCCACGGTGACGATCTCTACGCCAACACCAACGCCTATATCGATTGGGCCAACGCCAACTCCTACACCTGCTCCGACGCCGACTCCTACACCCGACCCCACCAACACCCTCTCCGACTCCTGAGCCGACCCCAACGCCCGGAACAGGAGAGATCGGTTCGCCGTCGGTTGCCGCGCGCAAGCCGCGCGATCCGTTCGCGGACATCGCTCCGGGTGCGCCGCCCTCATCGCCTGCGACACCTCCAGCAAGTAGCCCGCGAAGGGGAAAGGCGGCTGGCGTGGCAGGCGTTGTCGGCCTGGCCGCGCTAGCCGGCATGGTGGCCGCTGCCGCCATTACCGCAGTTGTGGCGATCACCAACGATGACTAAACTGAGCCTCCGATGCAGGAGGCTCAGGCTTGTTTTCAGGATTGAGTAGAGGAAAGGCTTGGAACTTCCGATTGCTACTCGAGCGACTCAGGATGAATGGCGATTCCCTTTTCGCCGGCGGCCTTCTTCTCCCAGTACTTTTTGACCCAGGCTTCGAAGGACTTGCCCGCGGCGGTATCGCGGCCAGTAAAGGCGAGCGCGGCGATATCGGAATAGGCGATGGTCAGCTTCGTGCGCTCCGTTGCCGGAATGACGCGGACGGCGGAGGAGGCGAGTGTGGCTCCGGTGCGCCGGTCGAAGATGTATCCGTTGATCGGTCCGGCCGTCTTTGAGGGTGATCGTCACGTCGCCGCGATAATCAAAGGCCTTTTCGAGAGCTTCGCGAATCTCCTCGTCGCTGGCGAGAGACGGAATCCAGCCTTCGAGGTTTTCCTTCTCGCGTCCGGCGATGTGCTCGAGCTCATCAGCGCTTTGATGGCGGAGCTGCTCGATCCTGAGGTGCTCCTGCTGCTCAGTCGCCATGGGCTAGTCCCCCGACACCGTTTCGAGCGTCTGGCTGGGCGTGTTCTGGATCTGCACAAGGGGATGCGGCGCCCTCGGGCTTCCACTCATTGAGCAACTTCTGCGCGTCCGGATCGGGATAGAGCGAGGGGAACATGTATTTCTTCGCGGTAACGAGGAAGCCCTTGAGCGAACCGAAGTTGTAATCGACGGCTGTGGCCTCGTGTCCGGAGTGGACCATGCAGTTAGCGCAGCGGGGATTGCCGCTCTTTGCCCCGTAGTTCTCCCACGCAGTCGCTTCCATCAGCTCTTCGAAGGTGTCGGCGTAGCCGTCCTGCAGAAGGTAGCAAGGCTTCTGCCAGCCGAAGATGGAGAAGGTAGGCATGCCCCACGGCGTGCACTCGAAATGCTGCTTGCCCATCAGATACTCGGAGAAGAGCGGATGGGTATTGAACTGCCATGACTTCTTCCGATTGGACAGGATCATGCGGAAGAGCTTGCGCGAGCGAGCCTTGCCGAGGAAGTGATTCTGGTCCGGGGCCTTGTCGTAGGTGTATCCCGGTGACACCATCATGCTCTCGACGCCCGCGGCCATAAGCTCGTCGAAGTGGGCGCGGACGGAGTTGGGATCAGCGCCGTCGAAGAGCGTGGTATTGGTAGTAACGCGGAAGCCGGCGGCCACGGCAGCGCGAACGCCTTCCATGGCAATGTCATGTCCGCCTTCGCGGCAGACGGAGAAGTCATGATGCTCCTTCTGGCCGTCGACATGGACGGAGAAGGAGAGATATTTGCTCGGCTTGAAGAGGTGAAGCTTTTCTTTAAGAAGCAGCGCGTTCGTGCACAAATAAATGTACTTCTTGCGCGCGACGAGGCCCTGCGACGATCTCCGGCATTTTGGGGTGCAGCAGAGGCTCGCCGCCGGGGATGGAGACCATCGGGGCGCCGCACTCTTCGACCGCACGGAAGCACTCCTCTGGCGAGAGCTCAGCCTTGAGAATGTGTGCCGGGTACTGAATTTTGCCGCATCCCGCGCAGGCAAGATTGCAGCGGAAGAGCGGCTCCAGCATGAGGACGAGCGGGTAGCGTTTGCGCCCTTTCAGCTTCTGCCTCAGGACATACGTTGCAACGGTCCACGCCTGTGAAATAGGGACTGCCATCTTCCTCCGTTATGCCGCTTCCCGTTCCACCGCGCGCTTGTAGTTGGTCAGCGCCAGCAAGGGGAAATAGTTGCGGTACAGATGGTATGCGAGATAGAAGACTCGCGGAAAACCTGTTCCGGTGTAAAGCGCCTGCCGGGTTGCGCCCTCGCCGATGCTCTCGTCCCACGAGCCATCCGGCTCCTGGTGACGCAACAGCCATTTGATGCCCTTGGCGACCGAGTCGCTTCGGGTATCGCCGGCTGCGAGCAGCCCGAGAATCGCCCAGGCAGTCTGCGATGGTGTGCTGAGCCCGACGCCGCGGGTGACGGGATCGTCATAGCTACCGCAGCTCTCGCCCCAGCCTCCGTCGGGATTCTGCACTGACCGGAGCCACTCGGCAGCCTGCTGAACCTGCGGCTCGTGGTTCCAGACGCCGATGGCTTCGAGCCCGCGCAGGACCAGGAAGGTGCCATAGATATAGTTCACGCCCCAACGGCCGAACCAGCTTCCGTCCGCTTCCTGCTCGTCGTAGATGAACTTGATGGCGCGCTCGATACGCTTGTCCTTGCGGGTATAGCCGTAGGTGGCGAGTGTCTCGAGGATGCGGCCCGTGATATCGACTGTCGGTGGATCGAGCATGGCGTTGTGGTCGGCAAAGGGGACCTGCTCGAAGATCATCTTCGTGTTGTCTTTGTCGAAGCTTCCCCATCCGCCGTTCTTGCACTGCATGGAGAAGATCCAGTCGATGGCGCGCTGGGAGACGTCGTACTGGTAACGCTCGCGCGGGTTATCGACCTTGTTGAGTGCGAGTAGCACCTGGGCGGTGTCGTCGACATCGGGATAAAACTCGTTGTTGAACTCGAAGTACCAGCCGCCGGGCTCGGCTTTGCGGTTCTTCACGGCCCAGTCGCCCTTGTGGCGGACTTCCTTCGAGAGCATCCAGTCGGCAGCTTTGAGCAGGCGCGCGTCGTTGCGCGGTACACCAGCCTCGCCGAGAGCGTAGACGGCCTGCGCCGTATCCCACACAGGAGACATGCAGGGCTGCATGCGGAAGGTCGGTGCCGGGTAGTCGGGCGTGCCGTTGGGGTTGTCGATGCCAAGCTTTTCGAATTCATCCATCGCGCGAATGACCTGCGGGTCGTCCAGCGAATATCCCAAACAGCGCAGCGCGATGATGGCGTTGAGCATGGCGGGATAGATGGCTCCGAGTCCGTCGGACATTTCGAAGCGCTCGAGCATCCACTTCTCCGCCTTTTTCAGGGCAATCTTACGCAGCGGGCGTATGTGCACGCGCTCGAACCAGTGGGTCAATCGATCGCACAACAGGAAGAAGTTTCGCCAGCCGAACAGGCTCTTCCTGTCCCAGCGGAGATGCAGGTCTGCGTTGGCGCGTCCGCCCACGAAAAGCTCGTCAATTCCCTGCTCGGGAGGGATCTTCTTGAAGGGCTTCTTCGCGTAGGCGATGGACAGCGGCACCAGAATCGCCCGCGACCATGACGAGATCTCGTAGATATTGAAGTAGAACCAGTTGGGGAAGAGCACGATCTCAGGCGGAATCGCGGGAACAGCGTCGTACTCGTATTGGCCCATGAAGCACAGATAAATCTTGGTGAAGGTGTTGCACTCGGTGACTCCCCCGTTGGCGAGAATCCACTCGCGCGCCTTTGCGAGGATGGGGTCATCAGCGCGCATACCCATAAGCTTGCAGGCGAAGTAGCACTTGACCGAGAGGCTGATGTTGGAAGGTCCGCCGGGAAAGATGGACCAGCCTCCGTCGGCGTTCTGGTAGCGAAGAATCTCTGTGAGAGCGCGCTCGAACCGGGCCTGATCCCCGGTGCCGAGAAGCATGTGCCCAAAGATATAGTCGGCCTCGAGCATCGGATCGGCTTCAAGTTCGCCGCACCAGAAGCCCGCGGAGTCCTGCGTAGAGAAGATGAAATCGCGGGAACGCGACGCCGCCGAGTCCACCTCGGAGAGGTCGGCATCGATGCGGCCAAATTTCACCTTCGGGGCGGTCTCGGCGAGAACTGTTCTCAATTTTTGTGGCTGCCGTACCGCTGCGAATTCCTGCACGTTCGGAATTTCGGATTTTGGGACTTCAGATTTTGTACTCATGCTCTTCGTCCGCGGCTGAAAAACAGCTGCGGCCTCATGTAAGAAGCTTGTTTAGATAGATGCCGCAGTGGCTGCAGGAGCGGACTGAATCGCCTGAACGATTTCAGGAGGCAGCCCAAAGCGCACGTTCTCCGGCATCACTTCAACTTCTTCAGCAGACCCAAAGCCGCGATCCCGTAGATACGCAACAACATCTTCAACAAGGACTTCCGGCGCGGATGCTCCAGCCGTCACGGCCACGGTGGAGACACCCTCCAGCCACGCAGGATCGATAGCGTTGGAATTGTCGATCAGGTAGCTGCGCGTACCGAGATTCTGGGAAACCTCGACGAGACGATTGGAATTTGAACTGTTGTTCGAACCGACAACAAGAACTAGATCGGCGTTGTGGGCGACGTTCTTGACGGCGGTCTGGCGGTTTTCGGTCGCATAGCAGATGTCCTGCGAGTGCGGACCGACGATGTTGGGGAACTTCTGCTTGAGGGCCTGGATGATGTCACGCGCTTCATCGAGCGAAAGGGTCGTCTGCGTGAGATAGGCGACGCGGTTGGGGTCGGGAACTTCAAGCGACTCTACTTCTTTGGCGCTCGAAACAACGGTGGTCACGTTCGGAGCTTCGCCGAGTGTGCCTTCAATCTCGTCGTGATCACGATGGCCGATCAGCACCAGCGAGTATCCCTGCTTGGCGAACTTGACCGCCTCAACGTGGACCTTGGTGACCAGCGGGCAGGTGGCATCGATGACCTTGAGATTGCGCTGCCGTGACCGTTCGCGAACCGCCGGCGAAACTCCGTGGGCGCTGTAAATAACGCGCATGCCGGACGGAACCTGATCGATGTCGTCGACGAAGATAGCACCCTTGTCGGCAAGCTCATTCACGACAAAGCGGTTGTGGACAATCTCCTTGCGGACATAAATCGGCGCTCCGAAGGTCTCCAGGGCAATCTTCACGATGTCGATGGCGCGTACTACTCCAGCGCAGAAGCCGCGGGGCTTCAGCAGGAGGACGCGCTTGTCGGTTTCGGAGACGTGCGATTGCGAGATGGGGGTAAAGGTATCGACAGTCGTAGGGGTCACCCCCTGATTATACCGTGCCGGAGGGTTCCGGCGAAAGGAATCAACAACCTGCGCGGTTGATTCGGATGAGTCCCGCAAGTGCCTTCATTTCAGCCCATATAGCTTTGCGGCGTTGCCGCGCAGGACCATCTGCGCGATCTCCGCAGCGCGGGCCTGGCTGATTTCTCCGTCGCGCCACATGCCCGTAAGGGCAAGGCCAAGAGCCTGGCGCGCATTATGCGCGGCAATCCAGGTCGCTTCTTCCCATCCGAGCGTC
Source organism: uncultured Acidobacteriaceae bacterium (assembly GCA_963724375.1). Taxonomy (GTDB): domain Bacteria; phylum Acidobacteriota; class Terriglobia; order Terriglobales; family Acidobacteriaceae; genus Silvibacterium. The sequence continues at coordinate 222,683 of CAVRUM010000004.1, read as the reverse complement.
TCGGAAAAGGGATAGCCGTCGGTGCCGAACAAGACTTCGTCGGGATATGTCTCCAGCCACTCGCGCAACCAGACAGCCATGGTCCGGGGCGGAAAGACCAGCGACTGCTGGGAGAAATCAAGATAGACGTTGGGCTTCTGCAGCAGCGATCCGGCTTCGCGCACGAAGGGCCAGCCGCCGTGGAGCATCACGAAGCGGGTTCGGCGCAGGCGAGGATCGTTGAAAACCGGCTCCAGCAGCAAGGGATTGGCCGCCCCGATATCGAAATAGCCGCCGCTGCCTGACATGGTGTGGAGATGCACCGGCATGCCCAGCCGTCCGCACTCGGCTGCGATGTAGCGGAACAGGAAGTCCTGCAGGGCCTTGTACTCGGCAGGATCCGGATGGTCGCGGCCGACCCACTTGGCGTAGATCCGCTCGGCTTCAGCACGCGGGGTGTCCGCAAAGTCGAACCCGCGCAAATAGGCGACCTCAAATTTCTCGGCGATGGCGCCCTCTGACTTCTGCCGCTCGAGCGTCGGCGTAACCACCCGGGCGAGGTACTCGTCCAGCGTTGGCGGAACGCTTTGCAGCCCCACCGCTTTGAGATATTCACCCCGCAGGTGCTCTTCCAGCGGAAAGAATTGCTTGCGGTCGGGCGTAGTCTCGATCGTGGAGTTGTCGAGCGGGAACAAGAGCGCGTCGACATAAGGGACCCATTCAAAGTGCGGCTTCGCAAGCCCAGGTCCCATGGCGACGCGATTGCCGAGCATGGTGCCGATGCCGGATTTTTCCAACACCGAATTGGAATAGTTCGGGCCTTCGCGGGACTTGACGATCTGCCGGGCCGCATTCAGCCGCTTCATCCCTTCGGCATCGAGCGGCGCCGGTTCGTCAAATCCCCACAATGCCTTCCACGCCGTGCTTAGCTGCGGATTGTCCGGACGCCAGGCGACGGGATCGGTTTCCGGCTCCATGTTGTCGACCGGCAGAGCGTCGAAATTGCGGTCGGTGCTGTCATTCGGAGGCGGCAAGACCGGGTGCGCGTGATTATCGATCGCAGGAGTTGTCGCGATGATTTCAGCAATCTCCGGATCGATGTCGCGGGTCACGCCCGGCGCATAGCGGTCAGCGGGCTGCGCGGTTTGCGCCAGGCAGGGAACGAGGCATGCCGCCGCAAGGAACAGGACGGCGGCCGCCGAAATCTTTACTTGGGCTTCCACTGCACTCCCGGACGCGCAACGGCATACATCTGCGCTGCGATGGTATCGAACAGCGCACGCGGGTCGTCGCCCACCTTGTAGAGATCGAAGTGTGTGCGGTTCTCGATGTAGGTAAAGTGCGGATCGCCATTGAGGCTCTTGAGGACGGCCTCGAATTTCTGAGCAGCCAGGTTGAGATAGAAGGTGTCGGCGGTTCCCACAATGAGGTGAATCTTGCCCTTCAAATAAGGGCCGCGAGTGCTCCAGCTCTTTGCAACGATATGAGCCAAATCATAGTGCTCGCCCCAGTAGGCGACGACCGCAGGATCCACGTCTCCGGTTTCGCGGTTGAACATTTGCAGCGGGCGTCCGTCGGCTCCACGCGGCGAGAAGACCCACTCGAAGGAAGCAAGCTGGCCGCCGTAGTCGCCAAGGACACGCTCCTGGCGTGCCAACTGCTCCATTGTGGCCAGCACCTTCTCGTGATCGCGGACGATCGGAGAGGCGCTGCCGTCGGGACTGCGATAGAGATTGGCGTGCGCGGCGTAGAGGTCCGTCGTAGAGAAGGCATGGAAATCGCTGGGATCGGGCGAAGTCGACCAGGTGCCACCGAAAATCTTCGGATAATTGACCTGAAGCTGCAGCGTAGCCCATCCGCCGGAAGAATGACCCTGCAGAAAGCGGCCGCTGGCCTTCGCGTCCATGCGGTATTTCGACTCGAGATGGGGAATGAACTCCGTTGTCAGCGCTGCTCCCCAGGGTCCGTTGTTCACCGAGTCGGCAAACTCGTGCGTGCCTGTAGGGAGAGATTCGTCGAGCATCACCCAGATCATCGGGGGCATCTTGCCCGCTGCCATGCGGGTGTAAAGAGTCTCACCGACCACCTTGGCGGACGTCAGAGTGCCGCCGAAGCCGTGAGTCCAGTACACGGTTGGATAGCGAGCTGCGGAGTGATCGCTGTATCCGGGCGGCAGAATAACCCAGGCGCGGATATGAGTTTCGCGACCGGAGAACCGGGTGAGAACCGGACTGACGAAGTCTTCGAGATGTGTGGCGGCATCCGCGGCCTTCTGCTGCTCCGCCGAGAGCTGCGTGCGCGGTGCGCGAGCGGGGACGACGCTGGTGAGCGCAATCCGGGGCTCGGGGCCTTGTCCCGGAGTCCAGGATTTGAGAGGCGCGACGACTGAAACGAGATCGCCCTCGGAGCGGCCGCTGTAGTTGTAGTTGTGATTCACATCGAGGACGGCCTGAGCTTCATAGTCGCCGGGCTTGAGATCAGAAAAACCAGCAGGAAAAGCCAGATTGTCGGTATCAATATCGATCGAAGTGCCGGGCTTCCAGTAATAGATCTCTTTCGCCGCGATCGAAACGCTTGAGGGCAGGAACGGGTTCACGTCGACGTCCTTGTCATCGGTTCCCTGCTTCAAGAACACAAGCAGCCGGCCCGACACGGGAGCCGTGAACTGAGGACCGAGCGTCACGCGGAAGAAGAGATGCTGGGGCTGCTGGGCAAGCGCTGTCGAAAGACAAAAGACAACTGCAAGAATTGGAAAGAAGCTTTTACGAACGTGCATTGCGCCGCAGTTTAGCAGGAGCGCGCACGGGGTGTCGTCGGTCTTCGGGTTGACTTGCCGACCGATCAGTGCGTTTGTTCAGTTCAGCGCTTCTAGGTCCTGCTTCATGCGCGCAAGCAGATCGACCGCGTGCGTAGCATAGCGGCTGATCCAGCGATCGTAGATTTCTTTGATAGGCATAGGGTTGATGTAGTTCCAGCGATTGCGGCCGGAACGCTTCACGATGATCAGACCAGCTTTTTCGAGTACACCAAGATGCTGCATCACGGTGCAGCGGTCCAGTTTATGAAAGTGAGTGCAGATATCTCCGGTTGATCGAGGGGCGTCTTTCAGCAAGTCAAGCATCTCGCGCCGACGGTGGTCGGCCAGAGCCTTGAAAACGCGTTCCTGTTTATCGTGGTCTCTTTTCGGCCTTGACATGTTATAAAAATACAACATAATATGGCCGCCGAGAATTGTTCTTGGCAGGAGGAACCATGGAACTAAAGTTTCGAATTCAGACCAAGATTCAAAAGCCTGTAAAAGAGGTTTTCGATGCGGTCTATAACCCCAAAAAGATCACGCAGTATTTTGCTACGGAGTCCGCGAGCGCTCCTCTTGACGAAGGTACGAAGGTGATCTGGCGGTTTGCGGATTATCCGGGCGATGCGCCGTTGTCGGTCAAGAAAATGATTCCGAATGAGCTGATCGCATTCGAGTGGGAAGCAATGGACGGAGGCTACGACACTCAGGTGGAGATCCGGTTTGAGCCGCTCGGAGCTGACGAAACCCTGGTCACTATCTCCGAGGGTGCGTGGAAGGAGAATCAGAAGGGTCTCGACGCTTCCTACGGCAATTGCTATGGCTGGATGCAAATGAGCTGCTGCCTGAAGGCCTATCTCGAATACGGGATTAACCTGCGCAAAGGCTTCTTCCCTGCGCCGGCGCACGCGTAGGCTGAGCTGATCGCGCTAATCGCGGCTGGATTGAATCATTTGCTCGGCGTGGCGCAGCGACGTATCGGTCACGGTTGCGCCGCTGAGCATGCGGGCGATTTCCTCGGTGCGGTCAGCATTCTCAAGCAAGCGGATTGTGGTCTTCGTGCGGCCTGCCTGCGATTTCTTTTCAATGGCGAAGTGCTGATCGGCGAAGGCGGCGATCTGCGGCAGATGCGTCACACAGAGCACCTGTTGCGCTTTGGACAGCGCCTTGAGCTTTTGGCCGACGGCTTCGGCGGCGCGGCCTCCGATGCCAATGTCGATCTCGTCGAAAACCAATGTGCGCGGAACCTGCGTCTTCTTCTTTCCGCGCGAGGCGCCTTCTTCCACGCTGACTTTGAGCGCCAGCAACACGCGAGACATCTCGCCGCCCGAGGCAATCTCATCGAGAGGCTTCAAGGGCTCGCCAGGATTTGTTGCGATTCGGCACTCGACGGTGTCCCAGCCCTGCGCCGACCACGCCGCGGGATCGTCATTCGCGGTGACCGCGATGGTAAAGCGCGCCTTCATGGCGAGATCGTTGATTTGGGCCTCGGCTGATTTTTCCAGCCTGCGTGCTGCGGCAGTTCGCTCCGCGTGGAGCGCCTGGGCGGCCTTGCGATAGGTTTCCGCCGCCTTTTCAAGTTCGGCACGAAGAGCCTTGAGGATCTCGTCGCGATTCTCCACCTCGGCCAGTTTGCGGGCAACGTCTTCTCCGAAGGCGATCACGTCGGCGAGCGTTGCGCCATATTTGCGCTTCAGGCGATCGAGCGCGGCGAGGCGCTCCTCTATTTCGGATAGCCGCTCGGGCGAAGCCTGGATGCCTTCGGCGTAGTCGCGGGCCGTCGCACCCACATCTTCGACGATGGCGAGCACGGAGCTGAGCTGCTGCGCCGCTTCGTGAAACTTTGCGTCGTAGCGAGCCAGCTCCTCGATCTGCTTCAGCGCGCCGCGCAGGCTCGACTCGGCCGACCCGCTACCCTCATAGAGCAGCTCATACGCATTCATCGCCGCCGCATAAAGCTTTTCGGCATTCATCAGCACTCGGCGCTCGGCCTCGAGCGTCGAGTCTTCTTCGGGCTCCAGGCGGGCGCCTTCGATTTCACGGCTCTGGAATGACCACAGGTCGACCATGCGCAGCTTGTCCTGCTCGTTGCTCTCGAGCTCGTCGAGCCTGGCTCCTAGATCGCGCCATTGGGCGAAGGCCGCCGCGGCCTGGTCGGCAGAGAGCGCGCCGAAGCGGTCGAGCAATCCACGCTGCTGGGCCTGGTCGAATGAGTTCAGCGTTTCGCTTTGTGCGTGCACCAGCGCGAGCTCGGGAGCGAGCTGCCGCAGCACAGCGACCGTGGCTGGCTGGTTATTGACGTAGACGCGGCCCTTGCCGTTTTCGAGGATCTCCCGGCGAAGGATGATCTCGTTGCCCTCGGCATCAATGCCGTTGGCTTCGAGCGTGGCCTCAGCTCCGGGCGTGCTCTCGAAGACGCAGGAGACCACCGCCTTGTCGGATCCGTGGCGGACGACATCCGACGACGCTTTGGCTCCGAGCAGCAGCGCCAGCGCGTCGACGAGGATCGATTTGCCTGCGCCTGTCTCTCCGGTAAGGAGGTTGAGGCCCGGTCCGAAGACGGCGATGGCGTGATCGATGACGGCGTAGTTCTCAGCCCGGAGTTCGAGCAGCATGGGTATCTCTTGAGGAGTCTTCGCGCAGCATAGCAGGGACCAGCCGCCCAGACACCTGACGTTGGCGCGTTTCTTCACAAACCAACGGTAACCACTTCAATTCCATAACAGGCGGGCAGCCTGGAACGCATGTCTGCCGTCTGATAACGTGGAATAAAGGCGAGATGATATATCTTTTTCCTGCAATAGCCTTCTTCCTGCTGCAGAACGATGCGGATGCTGCAGCAGCGCCCGCGGCAAACAACGGCAGCGCGATCCTGGAAATGCTGCAGAACAGCGGCCCGATCGCGATCACCGTTCTGGTGATTCTGCTGATTGCCAGCCTGTGGTCGTGGGCGATCATTCTGGGCAAGTGGGGCGCTTTCCGACGCGCTGATACGCAGAGCAAGCGATTTCTGCGCGCCTTCCGGAAGGCAAACCGGCTGCAGGAGATTGCGACGGTAAGCGAGCAGTTCAAGCCGAGCCCGCTGGTAAATGTCTTCGACGAAGTTTATGAAACCTATCGCCGGCAATCCGGCGGCTACGGCCCTCCGCGGAACATGACGGCGCTGGAGCGGGCGGCGCAGACGGCGGCCAGCGAATCGCTGACCACGATGGAAAGCCGCCTGACCTGGCTCGCGACCATCGGAGCCATCTCGCCGTTCATCGGCCTCTTCGGAACCATCATGGGCATCGTGGATGCATTTCACGGACTGGGCACAGCCGGCGCGGCTACGCTGCGGGCCGTGGCGCCCGGCGTTTCCGAGGCATTGATCACCACCGCTGCGGGCCTGGTGGTTGCCGTTCCCGCCGTCATCGCCTTCAACCAGTTCACGAGCCGGTGCCGGACCTACGCGTCGCGCATGGATGACTTTGCCCGCGAGCTGCTGAACAGCATGGAAGAGGTATCGCTCATGCCGGGCCAGGATCCCATTGAAAGGGAGGCCCTGCGTGGCCTTCACAAATAACAGCGGGCACACACAGACTGCGCTGGCGGAGATCAACATCACTCCGCTGGTGGACGTGGTGCTCGTGCTGCTGGTGATCTTCATGCTCACAGCACCTGTGCTGCAGTCGGGCATTGAGGTTTCGGTGCCCAAGACAAAGACGGTCAAGGAAATCACCGAGCAGCGCCAGGTCGTAACCATCAACCGCGACCAGGAGGTCTTTCTCGGCGACAAGCCGGTGAATCTGGCCGACCTTCCGGCACGGCTTGCCCGGCCGGGTGTCGACCCCGCGCATCAGGTGATTTATGTCGAAGCAGACGAGCGCGTGCCCTTCGGAGCGTTTGCTTCGGTTATGGATGCAGTGAAGCAGGCGGGAATCACAAACGTCAGCATCGTGACGCAGCCAATCCAGAAAGCGCCTTCCGGCGCGAAGTAGCCGGGAAGAACGTCAGCAGTGAGGCACACGATCCAGCTCGAACGGGAACCTTTCGGCAGACCTGTCGCCGGATCGCTGCTGCTGCACCTGTTGGTGATCGCCAGCGTTACACTTACCGCCTACTTTGTCGGGCACATTCGCGGGAACGAATGGGGTAACAACCAGGCTCCGGGCGCGATCCAGGCCACGCTGGTCAGCTCAGCTCCGACAATTCCCCTGCCTCAGGACACGCCTCCAACTCCAAACGTGCTGGCTACCGAGCAACCCTCGCCTGCGCCTGCGCCGCCACAGCCGAAAGCCGCGCCCGTGCCGCAGCCGGATGCGATACCGATCCCGCTCAAGCAACCCGAGAAGAAGACTCCGGAGAAGAAACAGGCTCCGCCTTCGCCAAAGCACGCACAGCCTCAGCCTCTTCAGCATCGCGCTCAGTTTGGCGAGGCGCCGCCAACGCAGATTCCGCATTCGCTGGCGGGAAATCCCGGCCAGAACACGCCCATCAACATCACCGGCGGAGGCCTGGGATTCAACTATCCCTATTACGTCGGAATCATTCAGCGAAAAGTGCAGCAGTCATGGTATCTGCAGGAGGTCGATCCGGGGACGCCGACGGGGCTGGAGGCGAGAGTAACTTTTTCCATCGCGCGAGACGGCACGCCGAGCAATATCCGCATCTCACATAGCAGCGGATCACCCTCACTTGATAGTTCCGCACTTCGGGCTGTGCAACGAGTCGATAGCTTCGGACCATTACCCCCTGGCTACTCAGGATCGAATGTCTCTGTCGAGTACACTTTCAGTTATGACCAGCCGGCGCGTTGATTGCTTTAGCGATCCGGCTTGGTCTTACAATCAAACTGCATCACCTTCCAGCGCAGAGGTACGATGAACGGCAGGCAAGTGAAGCGCCCTTTTCTCCCGAAAATACTTCTTACATCGGCACTCTTCCTCCTCTCCCTAACTTCCTTAGCCAACGCCCAGGACTGGGTAAAGACCGGCACAAATCTCGGCGTGCAGCGGATTCGCCTGGCAGCGGCTGACTTCAAGGCGGCAACGGCCGATCCGCAGACCGCTCCACTCAAGACGGTCTTCGACCAGACGCTCTACAACGATCTGAAAAATGCCGGGATCTTCGATATGGTCTCAAAGAGCATGGCGCCGCCGCAGACGCCGGGAACGCCGCAGGAGATCAATCTCTCCGCCTGGGCGGCCGCTCCGTCCAGCGCGGAGATGGTCGCATTCGGAGCGCTTTCGGTAAGCGGCGGACAGGAGAACGTCACCGGATTCCTTTTCGATACCAAGAATCCGCAGAGTCCGCAGATTCTGGGCAAGCAGTACAGCAATGCGGCTACGGAAGAAAATACGCGGCAGATCGCGCACCGCTTCGCCGACGAAATCATCCTGCGCCTCGGCGGGGGCATCAACGGCATCTGTGAAACAAAGATCTACTTCGTTTCGAATCGAACGGGCAGCAAGGAAATCTGGGCGATGGACTACGACGGCCAGAACCCGCATGCCGTCACCCACCTGGGAACGATCTCGATTTCGCCTCGCGTCTCGCCGGATAATTCCCGCGTAGCGTTTTCATCGCTTGGCAAAGAGGGATGGACGATCCGCATGTACTCGCTGGATCTGGGCCGCATAGTCAGCTTCGATTCGCCGGGCGGAACAACGCTTTCGCCGGCGTGGTCGAGCGACGGGGCGCGGCTCGCGTTCTCTTCGAGCAAAACCGGCGACAACGAAATCTACTCCTCAAACGGCACCGGCGGCGACGTGCATCGTTTGACCGCCTTTCGCGGACCGGATGTCTCGCCGGTGTGGAATCCGAAATCGAATGCGCAGATCGCGTGGGTAAGCGGACGCTCCGGCCTGCCGCAGATTTACATCATGGACTCTGACGGCGCGAACGTGCAGCGGATGACTGACGGAGGTTACGCGACCTCCCCATCATGGTCTCCTAACGGCCAGTTCCTCGCCTTCTCCTGGAACCGCAAGTACGGCCCCGGAGCGCCGGGCGGCCAGGACATCTACATCATGGACATCGCGAGCAAGCGGTGGATCCAGCTCACGCACGATTCAGGCAGTAACGACTTTCCGTCATGGTCCCCCGATGGCAGGCACCTGGTCTTCCAGCGCCAGGATGGTGGCCGCACCGAGATCTGGACCATGCTCGCCGATGGCACACAGCAGCAACAGCTTACTCATGAGGGATGGAATGCCATGCCGAACTGGAGCTGGAAATGAGCTTTACGATGAACGGCGGGAGGTGGGACTGTTCCACGACCTGCTTTGGTTGAAGTGAATGAATGGCCCACAGTGGTCAAAACAATTAGCTCCCAAGGAGGAGAAATGCAAATGAACTTTCGCGGGCTCTCGTATCAGAGGTCGTTTGTCCTCGCGACTGGAGTGACGATTTTGTTTCTAGCGGCCGGCTGTCACAAGAAGGCCGCACCGCCCCCGCCGCCTCCACCCGTCACCAACAACGCCCCCGCGCCTACGGCTTCCATCACCGCAGCGCCCAGCGTCGTGAATGCCGGCGGCAGCGTGGTACTGGCATGGCGCACCACAGATGCCACCGATATCTCAATCGACGGGATCGGATCCGTGCCCAGTGCAGGAACCCGTACTGTAAACCCGACGGAATCGACAAATTTTCATCTCGTCGCCAAGGGTGCGGGAGGTACCGCGGATGCGACGGCACGCGTCACCGTAAACGCGCCGCCGCCGGCCGCGAATATGTCCGAATCCGATGTGACCGATTCGATCTTTCACCAGAATGTGAAGGACATTTTCTTCGATTACGACAGCTACGATATCCGCAGCGACGCGCAGCCGATCATTTCCCAGGACGCGAATTTCCTCAACCAGCATCCGTCTCTAAAGGTGGTGGTCGGCGGATACTGTGATGAGCGCGGGTCGACGGAGTACAACCTGGCCCTGGGCGAGAACCGCGCCAATGCCGCCAAACAGGGGCTGGTGACGGCCGGTGTGAGCCCGGATCGCCTGCGCACTGTCTCCTACGGCAAGGAAAAGCAGTTCTGCACCGAACACGACGAGAGTTGCTGGCAACTGAATCGCCGGGCACAATTCTCGCTCGACAAGTAAACTGACCTCGGCGGCGCTGATTGCCTCAACCGCAATTGGGGCCGCCGAATCTTTCTGACTGATCGAAGCGCGCTACGCGCTTCGGGTGAGAACGAAACTATGCGTAAAAATCTGATTGCTGCATCGGCTGCCGTTGCGCTGCTCTTCCTGGTGCCGGCACCGCCCGCCCACGCCGCCTCGAAAGAGATCATCCAGCTGCAGACCCAGGTGCAACAGCTCCTGGACATGATGCAGCACCTGCAGCAGTCGAACGATGAACGCATGGGTGTGCTGCAACACCTGGTTGAACAGACTGCCGACAACATGAACCGCATGGCGCAGACCGTGAACACGCTGCAGCAGCAGCTTCAGGCCCAGAATGAAGCCGGCGGCAAAATGGACCAGGTCTCAAGCCAGGTGCAGGGAGTGCACGATTCAGTCGATGAATTGCGCGCCCGCGTCGACAAAATGCAAAAGACCCTGCAGGATATCCAGTCACAGCTGCAGAACGTGAATACGCAGCCCGCTGTGCAGGGCGCCCCGGCACAGCCCGGCCAGCAGGCCGCTCCCGTCGCGCCAGCCCAGCCACAGGCACCACCGGTGCAGGACCTGTATCAGAGCGCATATCGCGATTACACAAGCGCGCGCTATGACGTGGCGGTGGGCGAATTCGGCGATGTGATCAAGTACTATCCGCAGGACGATCTGGCGGGTAATGCCCAGTTCTATCTCGGAGAAATCGCCTATCGAAAGGGCGATTATCCGACGGCGATCAAGAATTACGATGCTGTATTGGAGCAATTCCCCGGCAGCCCGAAGGCGCCCGCGGCGCAACTGCGCAAGGGGCAGGCGGAACTCGATTCGAATCAGCGCGACGCCGGCATACGCGACCTGCGCAGCCTGATTCAGCGTTATCCTGACACTCCGGAGGCTTCACAGGCCCGCAGTAAACTGAACGGCATGGGAGTGCGGATCACTCCACCCAAACCTTCTGCCTACAAGGAATGAAAACAATGCCCGCGAAACTTGTTGCACGTCCTGACGGCGACGCCCAAAAAGGCGCGATGGAGAGCGAATCCCGGAGTGACAAGCCGAAGGGGCTTCGCGATGCTTTGGCTGATCAGCTTCCTCACCGGAATACCGGCGAGTATCTCGAAGGCGCAGATTCGGACTTTCCTGAGCCCGGATCGAATGCCGAGCACAGCGGCCAGCACGACTAGGCCATGAAGTTCAAGTCAGTCTGTCGTTGTGTTGCGCAAGCTTTGCTCGCCTTGTCGCCCCTGCTTGTATCCGCTCAACAGCCTGCCGCCACCTGCGCCGAATCGCAGAGCAGTCCACAGCAGCAGCCGAGCACGAATACCGAGCAGTCTCAGCCTACCCTTGCCGACACTACGGAGAAAGGGCTGCAGGCCCTCAAAGCAAACCAGCCGCAGCAGGCCCTGGACCAGTTTGAGCTGGCTCTCAAGGCGAATCCCAACGATCCCGCCGCCAACCTGCTGGCCGCGTCCGCGGCGTTGAGCCTCTACAAGAACGACGTAGCCGTGAAATACGCCGAGAAGGCGCATGAGGTAGAACCCAACAACTGGAAGGTACACACGACTCTCGTCGCCGCCTACGCCGGGGCTGGGATGAAGCCGCAGCGGGACCAGGAGCGCGAGATCCTGCGCAAGCTGCACGACGATCCGAATGCGCCCGAAGCCATGCAGACCAAGGGCTTTCTGCTGGAGATGTTTCCGGTGAAGCAATATCGGGTGGAGGCGGTCGAGTATTTCCACCCCGTCGAGAAGTTCCACATCTACTACCGCTTCGTGATTCGCAACGCCGCGGGCAAGCGCGTTTGGCAGATCGATACGGAGAGCAATGACTTCGACCAGGATTCATGGGCAAAGGCTCATCCCGATGAAGCAGCAGCCGGGAAGCGTCAGTTCCAGCTGGTTGGCGCGGACCGCGACCTGCACATGGACTATCGCATGTTCTCAGGCACGCCCGACTATGACGTGATTCGCCAGCAGATAGTCGGAGTCATCGAGGAGCAGACAGCGCCCTTCCCCGGCGAAGCGGCTCAATAAGCGCCGCTCGCGCTGTCGATCGACTTACAATCGACCTATGCTGCTCGAAGGAATTTTTCCCGCCGTAACTACACCGTTTTATCCCGACGGACGCCTCTACATCCGCAAGCTCGAACATAATGTCGACCGATATTCGCGTACGCCGGTGGCAGGCCTTGCCGTGCTCGGCTCGACCGGCGAGGCGGTGATGCTCAGCGATGAGGAATCGCGCACAGTCCTGTGCGTGGCGCGGGAATCGGCCGCCGCGGAGAAGGTGCTGCTGGCGGGTGTTGCGCGGGAGAGCCTGGTAGAAACGCTCCGGCTGGCCGAGTTCGCCGCCGAGCAGCAGTACGACGCGGTTCTGGTGCGGACGCCTCATTATTACGGTCCGCAAATGGGGCGCGCGGAGATGTTGACCTACTATCGGGCCCTCGCCGACCGCTCGGCTCTGCCGGTTGTTCTGTACAGCATCCCGAAGTTCACCCACTACGATCTGCCCGTCGACGTGATCGCGGAACTGGCGCAGCACCCGAACATCATCGGACTGAAGGAATCGAGCGGCAACGTGGAGCGCATCGCGGAAATCGTCGCGGCTACGCGCGGCGCGGCGCGGCGTGAATTCCTGGTGACACAGACCTTCACGGCCTTCACCAATCGCATGCTCCTCGACATGCCCCTGCCAGCGGGGAGCTTTGTCTCGGCTGAGACTCTGGGTGGAGCGGCCGCAGTCGCTGTCGCGCCACCGCTGCCTAAGGCGAAGGCCGCGCGGAAGAAGGAAGTAGGGTTCCAGGTGCTGAGCGGGTCTGCCCATAACCTGCTCGAGGCAGTCGAGGCAGGGGCGTCGGGCGGAGTGCTGGCGTTGGCGGCGTGCGCGCCGCAGGCCTGCCAGGAGATCTACACCGCCTGGAAGGAGAACGACCCCAGGATCGCGCGGGAGAAGCAGCAGCGAGTGGTTGAAGCCTCAAGGCTTGTGGGCAGCAAGCTTGGCATCCCGGGCATCAAGCACGCGTGCGATCTGAACGGCTACTACGGCGGGCGTCCGCGGATTCCTCTTCTCCCGCTCAACGCAGAGCAGCAGAGCGAAGTCGCGAGCGTCATGGCCGACCTGCGGAATTAATGCCTGTCAGCCCTACGTCGGTGAAATGCCGGGCAGCGGAGACGCGTGCTTGGGCTGATAAAGAGAAAGAGACTCGCCGTCGGGCAGTCGCAACGCCGTGAGCAGGCCGAAGCCAGCGTCCTTGATGGGTTGGGTAAACTCCACGCCCTTGTTACGTAGCTCTTCCATAGTTGCCTTAATGTCGTCACACATCAGGTAAAGCTGATGATGCGGGTCTCCGTCGTGCGGATGGATCCCCAACTCAGCCGGAGGTAAGGCGAAGATGAGCCAGCCTCCGCCGGCGTCGACACTCGGTAATTCGAGCACGTCACGAAAGAAAGCGCGAATCGCTTCCGCGTCTTTCGTATACATGACGGCGTGAACGGCATTGATCATTGGAATCGCTCCCGGCGCTGGATTCAGCACCAAAAAGTCTGCGGCACGGCGCGGTCAGTGTAAAGAACTCAATTTTGGCAGGTAAAGAAGCCACTTCTTCCCAGCAGGCCCGGTGCTGCAGGCGGCACAGCCATTCGACCGCCAATATCGGCAGCTGACTGAATAGATTCTCCCCTCGAGTCAGCGTATGCCGTGAGTACTCGCTTCGCTCGCTATAATAGATGGGTCAGAAAGCGATTTTCTGTCCGGCTGGATTTCGTGTACCCGTGGGCTCACTGGCGACGCTCGATGCCATCCCCTCCGAGGAGAGGCTATTGGCCGCCGCGGCTTCGGACTACATCCTCACGAGATGCCGCACATTTTCGATCTGAAGGGAATCCCGCCAAATGGCGACAGGAGACGTTGCCCTGGGCAATGCCGGCGTAGCCGCTGCGCAGCTGGCTCCAGGCACAAACGAAGAGATATCCGCAGCTTCCCGGAAGCCGGTCATCAACGACTTCAGCATTCAGGTGGCCACAGTCAATGGTTCAGGATCGCAGTCGGCCAACAGTGTGTTGCTGCGAGCCATCTTCGGAATGGGCATTCCGGTCAGCGGCAAGAACCTGTTCCCATCGAACATCGCCGGGCTGCCGACCTGGTACACGATCCGCGCCAGCAAACACGGCTACGTCGCCCGCAAGAAGGAAATCGACATTGTGGTCGCGATGAACGCCGAGACGGCGAAGGAAGACATCCTGTCTCTGCCGCCCGGAGGGGTTGCAATCTATGAAGATTCGTTCGACCTGAAGCAGTATCGCAGCGACGTCGCCTGCTATCCGGTTCCCTTCGACAAGCTGACGGCTGCGGTTTGCCCGGAAGCCAAACTGCGCAAGCTCGTCAAGAACATGGTCTACGTCGGTGTGGTGGCGAAGCTTATCTCGATCGACATGAAGGCGGTTGAAACCGCGCTGCGCCGCCAGTTCGCGAAGAAGCAAAAAGCCGCCGATCTGAACTGGGCCGCCGTCGAGGCGGGCTACAAATACGCCAGCGAATCGCTCCCCAAGCATGACCCCTTTGTGCTGGAGCGGATGCATGCGACCGAAGGCAAGATCATCATTGACGGCAATGCTGCCGCAGCGCTGGGCGCCATGTTTGCCGGGGTCACGGTTGTGACCTGGTATCCGATCACGCCTTCATCCTCGGTGGTCGAGCAGCTGATCGATTACCTCAAGAAATATCGGGTTGAGCCCGACGGCAAGGCGACCTTCGCCGTCGTCCAGGCCGAAGATGAACTGGCCGCGATAGGCATGGTTCTCGGCGCAGGTTGGTCGGGAGCGCGCTCGATGACAGCGACCTCGGGCCCGGGCATTTCGCTGATGGCCGAATTCGCCGGCCTCGGCTATTTTGCCGAACTGCCGGGCGTGATCTTCGACATTCAGCGAGTCGGGCCATCGACGGGGCTTCCTACCCGCACGGCGCAAGCCGACCTGCTCTCGATCGCCTATCTTTCGCATGGCGACACCAAGCACGTGATCCTGCTGCCGGGCAGCGTAAAGGAGTGCTTCGAGTTCGCGCAGGCGGCGTTCGATCTTTCCGAGCAGCTGCAGACTCCGGTGTTCGTGCTCTCGGATCTTGATCTCGGCATGAACAACTGGATGTCGGAGCCATTCGAATATCCCGAGAAACCGCTGAACCGTGGCAAGGTGCTTTCCGCCGAGGATCTGACGCGGCTGAATGGCTTTGCCCGTTACAAGGACGTGGACGGCGACGCGATTCCCTACCGCACATTGCCGGGCACCGATCATCCACAGGCTTCGTACTTCACGCGCGGCAGCGGCCACAACGAAAAGGCACTGTACACCGAGCGCCCGGATGACTACCAGAACCTGATGGAGCGGCTGAATCGCAAGTTCGAGACCGCGCGCACGCTGGTTCCGAAGCCGGTGGTCACACAAACCGGGAAATCGAAGATCGGCCTGATCGCCTTCGGTACTTCGGACTTCGCCGTGATGGAAAGTCGCGATCAGCTGAAAAAGGAATACGGCGTCGAGACGGACTATCTGCGGATTCGCGCTTTCCCGTTCACTGCGGAGGTGCGTGAGTTCGTTGCATCGCACGACCGCGTGTACATCGTGGAGCAGAACCGCGACGCGCAGATGCTAAGCCTGCTCAAACTGGACCTGCCCGCGGAAGACATTGTAAAGCTGCGCAGCGTGCGCCACTTCAACGGCCTTCCGATCGATGCGCGATCGGTAACAGATGCGCTCGTTCTGCAGGAGGAGATCTAATGGCAACAGCGACAGTTACAAAACCCAATCCCAAGACGAATCGCCTCGGCCTGCAGGTTCTCGATTATCGCGGCGGCAAGACCACGCTGTGCGCCGGCTGCGGCCACAACGCGATCTCCGAGCGCATCATCGACGCTCTGTATGAGATGGGCGTGCAGCCCGAGCGCTTAATGAAGCTCTCAGGCATTGGCTGCTCCTCGAAGAGCCCGGCTTATTTCCTCTCCCGGGCGCACAGCTTCAACAGCGTGCACGGCCGCATGCCCTCCGTGGCCACCGGCGCCCTGCTTGGAAACAAGACGATGAAGGCGCTTGGCGTTTCCGGGGACGGAGACACCGCTTCGATCGGCGTAGGCCAGTTTATTCACCTCATGCGCCGCAATCTTCCACTGATCTACATCATCGAAGATAACGGCGTTTACGGGCTCACCAAGGGCCAGTTCTCGGCAACGGCGGACATCGGTTCGAAGCTCAAGACGGGCGTCATTAACGACCTACCGGCCATCGACACCTGTACGCTGGCTATCCAGCTCGGCGCAACATTTGTCGGGCGCTCGTTCTCAGGCGACAAAAAGCAGCTTCTCGCCATGCTCAAAGCCGCCATCGCGCACGAGGGCACGGTGATGCTCGACGTGATCTCGCCCTGCGTAACCTTCAACGATCACGAAGGCTCCACGAAGAGCTACAAGTACATGCAGGAGCACGAGGAGGCGATCACCGAGGTCGGATTCGTGCCGCACTTCGAAGACATCTCGATCGATTACGATGCGGGCTCGACCTACGACGTAACCATGCATGACGGTTCGCACCTGCGGCTGCGCAAACTGCACGAAGACTACAATCCCACCGATCGCGTGACCGCCGTTAAAGCCCTCATGGAAGCTCACGAGCGCGGCGAAGTGCTCACCGGCGTCTTTTACGTGGACACCCAAAAACCCAGCTTCACGCAGATGCTGAATCTCGTCGACGAGCCGTTGGCAACGCTGCCGCAGGAACGCACGCGGCCGTCAAAGCAGGTGCTGCAGGAAATCATGGCCAGGCTGCAGTAACCTTCCTTCAAACCAGAAAACCGCCCCGCCTCGCGCGGGGCTTTTTCTTGCCGCTCGGAGCATGAAATGCTATAAGAGTTTCATCATGCGAGCGCCGCTCCCACCTGTCGCCACTCTCGACCTGCGCGCTTGTTGTTGTCGCTGATTCCCTTCCTCAATATCCCCAAATTCCAGAATCCAGCCGCGATCTTATCGCGGTCAGTCCTATCTTCGGAGCGCACGAATGCCAGCACCTGCATCGCAACGACGTTTCTCTCTCGATACCTGGGCCGTTCTGCTCGCGCTCGCCGCTGCCCTTCTTGTTCGCATAGGAATTGTGAAAACGGTCCCCTGGTAAGGAGTCAGTCATGGCAAGTTCCATTGCACTTCCTCAGGCGCGCGTGGCCTCATTGCCGGCCCGGTTCTTCCGATTGATCCCCGGAATTCTGCTGTTGCTCGCTGTCGGATATGCCGGCAAGTTTATCGAGCAGTCGATCGCCCACTACGGCAAGGCACATCACCTGACATTGCCCAATATCGAATACGTGTTGTGGGCCATTCTCCTCGGCCTGGTGATCTCGAACACGGTTGGCGTCCCAGAGTTATTCCGCCCCGGGGTAGCTACCTATGAGTTCTGGCTGAAGGCGGGCATCGTTCTGCTGGGCGCCAGATTTCTGCTCGGGGATGTTCTGCGGCTGGGCGGGCTGAGTCTTGTGCTCGTCTTCATTGAGCTTGCGCTGGCGCTTACTTTCATGACTTATCTTGGCCGTTGGTTCAAGCTGTCACCAAAACTCATCACGCTGCTTGCAGTAGGATCGTCGGTCTGCGGCGTATCGGCGATCATCGCGACTCAGGGAGCCATCGATGCCGACGACGAAGATGCTTCCTACGCCGTCGCGGCCATTCTTGCGCTGGGCGCGCTGTCTCTGTTTGTCTTTCCGCTCGTTGGTCACGCCCTCCACTTGAGCGATCATGCGTATGGCTTATGGGCCGGGCTCGCCGTAGACAACACTGCGGAGGCAACCGCGGCGGGCGCGCTTTACTCCGATGCCGCCGGTAAAGTAGCCGTGCTCGCAAAGACATGCCGCAATGCCCTGATCGGCTTCATCGTGCTGGGATATGCGATCTATTGGGCCCAGAAGGGGCAAGCGGCGGAGGTGAAGCACAAGGCTGCTTTCCTCTGGCGCAAGTTCCCCAAGTTCGTGCTCGGATTTCTGCTGATTTCGCTGCTGGCAACGCTTGCTGTATTCACGAAACCACAACTCACAGCACTGGGCAATCTGTCCCGGTGGGCCTTTCTACTCACTTTCGCCGGCGTTGGGCTAAGAACCAATCTGCGCGAGCTCGGAAAGCAGGGCGCGAGGCCGTTCATCGTGGGGGCCGTTGGCGAAGTAGCCATTGCCCTGATCACGCTGGGACTGATCTTCGGAGCGGACCACTGGCTTCACCTCTAGTTGAGTTCACGCGTGGGCTGCTCCGCGCTGTGCGGTAAAAAAGGCCGCCGCAAGGCAGGCCGCGATCAACACCGAGGAGACAGCCGGCCCGACAAAGAAATATCGGCCGGCGACGGGCGCCTGTGCTGCGAACTCAGCGAAGAGGAGCGCGAAGATCATCCGCAGTCGCGCTCCTTCGGTCTTCACGAGCGTCCCCAGGTGCCAAAACAAGATGGCATGGACCAGCAGCGTGATGGAGATCAACAAACCGTATCCGATGTTGAAGTCCCAGAAGGAGCGCTGGCTGCCCATAAAATTGAACTCGTTTGCCTTCATGGTTTGAACGACAAATGTCTGCATCCCGGACGCGGGCTTGCCGAACACTCCCCCCACAGTGTGCAACGTGCAAAAGATAAAAGTGAGGACGGAGGCAATCCGCAGAAAGAGAGTTGGTTTCACGATAGGTCTCCCAACAGAAGATCAATAAGTCGCTGCTAACGGTAAGCTACAGCTTACTATAGATCCTCGTCAAACAAAATCTCATGAGCCTCTGCCGCGATTCCCGTCCTTCTCTGGCAAATGATAGAGTGTTGACGCAGTACATCGATTTACTTCGAGAGTTTCCAGCATGCTTCTTGGGATGGACGTAGGCACAGGCGGCACTCGAGCCGTTCTGATCGACCAGCACGGCAAGGTCGTCGCATCTGCGGCGATGGAGCACGCGCCGTTTCGCAGCCCTCAGCCTGGCTGGGCCGAGCAGGACCCGGAGGACTGGTGGCGGGCGGCTCGGGGCGCGATTCGCGAGGTGCTCGGCGCGGCAGGCTCACCGCACATCGGGGCCGTCGGACTCACAGGGCAGATGCATGGCGCAGTCATGCTCGACGCCGCCGACCAGGTGCTCCGGCCTTCCCTGATCTGGTGCGATCAGCGGACCGGCGAGCAGTGCGAATGGCTGCACGCCGAAATCGGGCGCGAGCGGCTTATTGAGCTCACGGCGAATCCGGCGCTGCCCAACTTCACCCTGACCAAGCTGTTGTGGGTGCGGAAGTATGAGCCGGAGGTCTTCGCCCGGATCGCCCATGTACTGTGCCCCAAGGACTACGTTCGCTATCGGCTGACCGGAACCTATGCGATGGATGTGCAGGAGGCGTCGGGAACGCTGCTGCTCGATGTCGCGAACAGACGCTGGTCTTCGGAGGTCGCGCGCATTGCCGGAATTCCCGAAAGCTGGCTTCCGCAGCTTTTCGAATCACAGGATATTTGTGCGAAGGTTTCCGAAGAGGGTGCCGGCGCTACCGGGCTAAAGCCAGACACTCCAGTGGTCGCCGGAGCCGGGGATCAGGGCGCCGGGGCGGTCGGGATGGGCATCCTGTCGCCGGGATCGGTGTCGGCCACCATCGGAACGTCGGGGGTTGTGTTCGCAGCGACGGCGGCGCCCACCCGGGATCCGATGGGAAGACTGCACACCTTCTGCCATGCCGTGCCCGGGCGTTGGCATGTGATGGGGGTGACGCAGGCGGCGGGGCTGTCGTTGCGGTGGCTTCGTGACACTATCGCTCCGGGTGAAGACTACGGGACGCTCACGGCCGAGGCGGCGAAGGTTCCGGCCGGGAGCGAGGGGCTGCTGTGGACTCCGTACCTTCTGGGTGAGCGGACACCGCACCTGGATTCGACGGCGCGCGCGGCCTTCGTGGGGCTCACGGCCGGACACACGCGGGCGCATCTGGTGCGGGCGGTCCTGGAGGGCGTGGCCTACTCGCTCAAGGACACCTTTACCCTGTTCGCCGAGCTGGGAATTCCGGTTAAGGGCGTTCGGCTCGGTGGTGGCGGCGCGCGCGGGCCGCTATGGCGGGAGATCCAGGCTGCAGTCTATAGATACACGACCGATGTGCTGGTCGCCGAAGAAGGCGGCGCATTCGGGGCGGCGCTGCTGGCTGGCGTGGGGGCTGGCGTCTGGCCGGATCTCGAGGCGGCGTGTGGCGAGGCGATCGAGGTGGCGCAGCAAATCGAGCCCGATCCGACGCTGGCGGAGCGGTATTCTAAAGGGTACGAGGCTTACCGAAAGGTTTATCCGGCGCTCCGCGGAATCGTGGGATAGTTGCTTCGGCGGGAGGCGGCCATGCTTCTCGAAATCGGCAAAGCGGTTTCGCTCCTCATGAGCATTCTCTCGCTCTGTGCCTTGCTGGAGAGTGCGTTCCTCATGCCCGCCGCCCGATGGGAAGAGCGGCTCGTGGCTTCCCTGCTTCGGATTGGGCTGGCCGGGTGCGTCTGCTTCGCCAGCGGACTTCTGTTTCGTTCGGCCGAGCCTGACTCGGCTCCTGTGACTCGAACGCTTCCAGTGAGGCTCTTCTTCTGGGCACTCGCGGGAATGACGGTGCTGTTTATCCTCTCCTGGTATCTCGAGGAGTACTACGTCCCGCTGATCTGGAAAAACCAGCCTCATTAATGATCTGATCGTGGCACCCACTCAAGCGGGCAACAGGCTTGAGTGGGCTGCCTGTATGAAGGCCTGAAGCAGGTACTACTTCTCCGACGGCTGGTTGGCAACCTGGAGATCATTGGTGACCTTGAAGACGCCGGACACGCCGTTGGCGCGGATGCCGGCGGCGTTCTTGTCGGCCTGGCTGTTGACGACTCCATAGAGCGTGACATTGCCGTTCTGCACTGAAATGCGGATCGGCTGCACGGGATCGATGGCGTAGCGGTTCAACGACGGGAAGCCATACACCGCCCGATAGACAGCGCGCCGGATACGGTCATCCATCGGCGAGACGGGATCGACGGAGATATTGTTGATGACGTCCTTGACGCCTTTGGTGTTCTCCGCAACGGCTACGGCGGAGTCGGCATCGACCGGCCCGTAAGCCGTGCCTCCCAGGGTAACGACTCCGTTCTGGACGTTTACGCTGATGGCGTTGAAGGGCGTAGTTCCATAGCCGACGCGGTCATAGGCGATTGCGTTCACAAGTTTTTGCTGCAGCTGCGGGTCGGAGATCTCCGCATCGGCCACCTCAATCTCGTTGTCGACGGCCTTCACGCCCTTGGTACGGTGGACGCGCCTGTCAGCTTCTTCCTTCCAATAGAAGACGGGAACCGTCCCAGTCAGCTTTACGATGCCATTTGTAACTGACACCTGAATATTTTTGAACTGCGATTTGTTTAGCGCCTTATTCATGATCTGGGCCCGCAGGTTGCTGTCTTCGGCTGTCTGGGCAACCGCGACAGAGTGGGTGGAGACGGCGGCAGACCCTCCCAACAGCAGAACGGCCAGGACAGCGGGAACGAGACTGCGAATCATCTTTCTCACTTTTGAGCTCCTTCCTGGATGGGCCGCCGGCAGCCGGACGGCTCCAGCGGCGGCATTGGGACCGCAATTTTGTTTTCGATCTAGCGCACGGCAGCGAACTCTTTGTGGAATGCCATCTTAACCGAAATCTCCTGACGCGGCCACGCCCGGAGACGGCGTCACTTGTAGCGGCGCCTGATCTTGAATATGAGGCTGAAGACACCAGACTCGTCGCGAACCGCCAGCACGGAGAAGGTGGGGGTGAAGTTGAACTGGCCCTGGATCAGCTGCTGTTGCGTGGAGTTGACGTTGGTCGCATAGGTAAGGGTGGTGTTGGATGCGACATGCTGCTCGACGGTGATCCGCGCAGTAGAGTTGCCCACCCCGGTTACAAAGCTCGGGTCGATCTTGACGCTCCCCCCTCCAAAGAGCTTCTCGACACGGCTGCTGAGTGTCGCGTTGAGTGCGCCGCCGAGGAGAGCATCGGCAGTCGAGTTCGCGCCGGCCTGCTGTTGCTGCACGGAGTAGATCTGCTGCTCTTCCTGCGTGCGCCCCATGGCGAGCAGAGAGAAGATGTCCTGCTCGGAAAGGGGCGGCTCGGAGCGGAATGTGGGACTGAGCTTGGAGGACGTACCGTTGAGGCCGATAGTTATGTCGTAGTCCTCGACGCGGGCTGTAGCAGTGAGGTCGATGATGGGCTCGATGCGGACGGGGTTGTTGAAATAGATGTCGCCGCGCTGCAGCTCGTATTTTGTCCCGGCAAAGGTGGCGCTGCCTTCGGTGATTGCCACGTGGCCGAGCAGCGAAGGCTGGGCGAGGGTTCCGCGCACCCGCAGGTCAACGTCGCCGGCGAGCTTGGCGTAGGAGTTGAGGAAATCAAGCTGCGGAGCGGAAACGATGTGAATGTCGAGCCGGAAGCGATTGGAGGGCGCGTTGGGATCCGGAGGCAGCGTAACCGTTGTGTTCGCCGAGGCGAGGCTCGCCAGATCGAGATCGCTGCCGATGGCGAAGCGCGTGATGGTTACGTTGCCGGTGAGCAGCAGTGAGGATTGTGTTCCCGTGAGATGAACCTTCGCGTCGGCCATCGAGCTTACGCCCTGCGGATAGCGGATGCGGACGTCCTTGGCGGTCGCGGTGAGATCGCCGTAGAGGCCGCGCTGGAAGGAGATGAAGCCGCCAAGCTGGAGCTTGCCTCCGCCGCTGACTGCGGTAAGGGACTTGACGTCGAGCCGGTCCTGGTCGAACTGCAGGGTGCCGTTCATCTGGCTCAGGCCGTTGGGGAAGTCCTGAAGAGCCATGTTGACGTTGGTGAATTTCACCTGTCCGTTGAGGCTGGGCACGGAGAAGGTGCCGGCGGCATCGACATTGAAGTCGACGTGACCCGAAGCGCTGATGTCGCTGTCGAAGGTCTGGGCGATCTTCATGTTGATGGAGCCGTTGCCGTGCAGGTCGAGACTGCCGGAGCCGTCAAGAATGCCGAACGAGCCCTGCGCGCGCAGGTTGGTATCGTCACCGACCACGTGAAATGGATCGAGGTGCAGGCGGCCGGCCGCGATGGTGGCGTGCAGAGGCCCCTCGGTGTGCAGAGGAACGCCGGCGAGAGAGACGGAGAACTGCTCAATCAGCGCATCGCCGCTCAGTTTGCGCGGCTGCTTCAGCGGACCGGAGACATTCAGCGAACCCGCGATCGAGGAGTGCGTCTGCAGCCCGTATACGTTGAAGGTCTGCAGAATCGGATCGACGTCCAGATTCAACAGCGTCACATGACCCTGCGATTGGTAGTCGCCGCCCAGTTGAATCTGACCCTGGCCCTGGAAAGAGCAATTGGTCATGTGGCCACTCATACTCACGATAAGCTTGCCGGATTGCGTCTGCGCGGTTGCGTCTATGTATCCGGTCGTGGCGTCGGCCAGGTCCAGGTGCGTCAGGTGAAGGTTTCCGGAGAGGACGGGATCCTTCAGCGTCCCGCTTCCGTGCGCGTCGAAGGCGACCATCCCTTTGATGGGATATTTCATGTCCTTCAACGCCTCGACATGGGTCAGGTCGAAGCCGTTTCCCTGGGCGGAGAAGCGCATCGCGCCCGTAGTCAGGTTGTAAGCTCCATTGCCCTGCATCCTGCCACCGTTGAGCACGAAGACCAGGTTGGAGGCGTCGACTTCGCGCCCCGTGAAGACTAGGTCGGAGACCAGGCTGCGGTAGGGCTGTCCCCATGCTTCGCCGCCCTGGAGAGCGACGTGACCTCCTCCGTTGAGGTTGTCGAGCTGACCGCCCACATGCATATCCACGTTCAACGTTCCGGTGATGGGCAGCGGTTCGCCTGCGGCCTGGAGGATTTCTCCCACGGCGGCGTTGTGAACAGCCGCGTTCAGGCGGATGGCGGAAGCTTCATCGAAGGCGACGCGGTTATAGGAAAGCTGGTGGGCGTGGAGTTCTCCGGAAGCATGGATGATTGCCGGACCGTGGACCAGGGTGGCCTGGCGAACGGAGATGAGCTCGGGCGCGTACTCGGCATCCGCATCAAGGGAATCCCAGTGAAGGGTGTGCTCGACGGGCTGGGGCGGAGCGGTGACCTGCGCCGCGGCATGAAGATGCGGATGCGCGTGATCGGGCAGCGCCGCGGGCGTTTCAGGGACGGCGCTATAAATCAGGTCGAAATTTGTCGCGTTGAGATGGCCCTTTACGTCGGGCGTGAGCAGGCTGCGGGTGACAGTTCCGTGGAATGAGGCCTGGCCGTGCAGAGCGATCGGAATGGCCTTCACCCCGGCTTTGCCGTTGGCGGAAAGACCGAGGGTGAGGAGGGTGCGGTCCAATTCGGCGAGATTCGTGGTCGTGAGACTGACGTCGATCTTCGAGGCGCGGGTGAGCGGGTAGACGCCGAGCGCTCCACTGACCTGAATGTGAGTGGCCGGAGTCGTCGCGGTAAAGCTGCGGATGTTCACGGCCCCAATCGGGTTGATGTACTGCGCGTCGATGATTCCGTTAAGCGGTATCTCGCCAGCGGGCGGTGTGGTGGGAGCAACGAGCGCCAGTTTCGCACCCATGACAAACTTGTCGGTGCTGCCGGTCCAGTCGAGATTCACAGGACCGCTGACATAGGAAGCAAAGCCCAGCCGGCTGTCCTCCGGAAGCGCGACGACGGAAAGGATCGAGCTGACGGTCATGCCGGCGATGCGGGCGCGAATTACTCCCTGTTCCTGATTTCCCGGATTTTGCGCGCGCGACGGTACGCCCTTGCGCGCCGCCGCCGTTCGAGGAGCGGGCGCTTCAGCAGCAGATGGACCGCTCGAGAGCCAGTTCACGATGCGTAGACTGCCCTCGACGGTGCCTCCCGTCGCCAGCCGGGCCTGCGCGTTGGGCAGCGTAATCTCGTCCTGGGTGAGATGAATCGCGGTCTTCGCGCTGAAGTTCTGTACGTGGACGGTTCCAGTCCGGTAGGACCCTCCAGTGACAGAGGTCTGGCCGTCGAAAGCGAAGCCGCTTTTGCTTCCCTGCCCCGCGATGTTCAGCTGCACAATGCCCTTTTCGACACCTTCTATTGGAACGAGTGCGAGAACCATGCGCGCATCCACCTTGCCGTTGACGGAGGCCTTCCACTGCGGGTCGTTAAAATTCTGCAGGGATGCGCTGCCATCCAGGAAAGATGGGCCGGTGACAAGGTGGAACGAGGGCACACTCACGCTGTTGCGCTGGAGTTGCGCGCTCAGGTCAAGGCTGGAGTGGACGGGCGAGGCCTTACCGCGTTGCGCTGTGATGTCTTCAATGTGGATGGTTCCGTCGTAGCGCTCCGGCAGCCCGGGAATGGCCGGGACATAGGTGATCGTTACTCCGAGATTGTTGGCCGAGACATTGAATGGGATGGACCGCTCGTTGATCAGCGCAACGCCATCGGTGAGAACGGCGCGCCGCACCTGCAGGTCGAAGATGGTGTTGGTGAAGGGCTCATTGCTTTTGGACGGGACCTTCGGATGGGGCTGGTTCGTCGTGCCGTCGGGATAGACGATGAGATGAATGACCGGCCGGTTCAGCTCGAGGTAGCTGAGCCTGATCTTGGGCCGGAAGAAAGACACAATCTTCACCCGCACGTAGACGCGCTGCGCCGAAGCGTAAGGGGCCTCGCCCGGTCCCTCGAGCCCGTGGATGACGAGATTGTCGGCTACAACCTCAAGGTGAAAGAGACGCCACCGGAAGGATCCCAGTTCCACGCGGCCGCCCGTGGCGCGCTCTAGGATCGAGACAACGTCATCGCGCACGCGGTTCTCGAACTGCGGTGTACCCGCATACCAGATAACAACCCAGACGGTGATGCCGAGCAGAACCACGATGGCGAGCGCGGCTTTCCACCAGTGGCGGCGGAACGCGCCGGGACGGGCCACCGGAGGGGTGGGATCGGGCGCGGCGCTCAATTGTCCTCCTGGTCGTGGCCTGAACTTGAACCGTACGCTGGGTCGAGAATCTGCACGCTGCCTTCACGCCGCAAGGTCTTGAGCCAGTCCTGCAGCAGGTCGTTGACCTGCTGCTGAAGCAGGAGTTCCTGGATGCGCTGCGAGATATCGCTGAGCGGCGGTGGCTTCTGGTGCTGGCGCTGATACGCCGGAACGATCGACTTCTTGTAGTAATCATCGATCTCCTGGTTGGAGATGCGGATGCCGCTGCGGAAGCGCAGATCGATGAATTTGAGGATGGCGAGCCGCTGTTTCCAGTGAGCAAACACTTCTGCCTCGGTGAGGTCGTGGGCGGCGAGAAACGACTTCCAGCCCTCCTCCGTGGTGCATTCGTACCGGCGGCACTCCGGGAGGTGCTTGCGCAGATCCGAGATCGCCTGCTGCACTTCCTCGTCGGAGATTTTGATGCCGAGGTTGTTCTGCTCTTTCATCTGCTGCAGGATGATGGTGCGGTTGGCCACGCGGCGGGCGGCGCCCGGGAGGGTGTCGCGGCCGGGCACAGCGGTGAAGGGCTCGATCTGCGCGAAACGCAATTCCTCTTCAACGTCGCTCTGCAGGATAACGTCGCCGTTGATCACGCCCACTACACGATCGAGCACGACCGGCTTGCCCGCCGACGGCGGCGGAGGCGTT
Organism: uncultured Acidobacteriaceae bacterium; assembly: GCA_963724375.1. Classification (GTDB taxonomy): domain Bacteria; phylum Acidobacteriota; class Terriglobia; order Terriglobales; family Acidobacteriaceae; genus Silvibacterium. The sequence continues at coordinate 196,223 of CAVRUM010000004.1, read as the reverse complement.
GCTTCGACAGCCGCTGCGGCTTGCGCGCGCACCAGAGGCGCGCAAAGGGAGAGCGCCACAAAGATCGCGGGAACGACCGAAACCTGTTTCATCAGAATGCCTGCCCGATGCTGAAGAAAAAGTTGAAGTGCCCCGCCTGGCCGACGTGAGCAGGAATGGGCTGGCCGTTCGACAGCGTTCCGTAGGTGATGATCACCGGAAAAATCGGCGGATTAAGGTTATAGCTGAAGTCCAAACGGATCGGACCGATGGGGGTATGATACCGCGCGCCCAGGCCGATGGCATGCGAGAAGTCGTTGAAGTCGCAGAGGCCGGTGGGATTGGTGCTGGAGGCGCGCGTCACCTGCGACTGGGCTTCCTCGTTGAGGATCTTGCAGGTCCAGCTATGGGGCTGCTTGATGCGAATGGCGCTGGGCCAGATATCCGACGAGTTGTTGAAGACGTTGCCCATGTCGTGGAAGAAGACAAATCCTAAGGCGCTTCCGAAATAGGGCAGCACGGGATTGGGAAAGCGAAGCTCGGTGTTGTTGACGAATGCGCCCGCGCCGCCGACGGGGAAACCAGTGAGCGAGTCGCGCGGGCCCGCAGCGTTTATGGGAAATCCGCGCAGCGACTGCGCGCCGCCGGCATAGAGGCGCTCGGGAAGCGGAATATACCGGTACTGGTCCTCGCCGAAAGACCGCTCGTATCCGAATCGTGTCTGCCGGGCAAATACGAAGCCCTTCTTTCCGATGCCGTAGTAGCTGGCGTTCGTAATGTCGAGGCGGTTGAAGTTCGCCTCCGAGGCAAAGACGTTGTCGGTCAGGAACTCCTGGGCGCTTATATATGTGCCGAAGTGAGCATCGAGCGGGCTTGGACGCCGGGTGTCGCGGATCCAGGTGAAGCCGGGGCCGCCGACGCGCACCGGCTCGGAGGCCAGTGGAATCTCGCTCGGCGGGAGTTGGACGCTGTTCTGATCCACTTTTACGCGACGGTAAGTGAAGTAATAGATCAGGGTATTCGGCAGGGAGGGCCGCTGAGTAAAGCGCACCGTGCCTTCAAGGCGTGAGGAGGCAAAGGTGGTGATGTCCTGCGCGTTGGTGTAACCGCCGCTCAGGGAGAAATCCCAGTTCGGATGATTGAAGACGTGTGGATCGGAATAGATCGCGGTCTCCGACTGCTCGAGCGAGCCATACAGCGTGCGCAGCGTAATCGACCGATTGCTGCCCTTGAGATTGATGCGCGACACGTCGAACTGCACCAGTGCGCTTCCGCCGGTCAATCCGTTGGGGCCACATTCAGTCGGAGATGTCGGCGGGTTGGTGTTTGGGCAATTATTGGTGGGATTGCCGGTCTGTACCTGGAAGCCCACGCCGTAACTGAGGTCCCAGCGTTTGGCCTCGGTAAATTGCACAAGCACATTCTTGCGCTGCTGGTCGCCGGAGGGATTCTCGACAGCGGCATTAACCTCGTTGAAGAGGGTGAGGTCGTACATCTGCCGCTGCATGTCGTAGAGCGCCGACAGGTCGAGAGGATCGCCGGGATGCAGGAGAATATGTGGATCGACGGTTGACTGCCGCGTGTAATGCAGGCCGGAGATGAGGACGCGGTCGACGAAGGTCTGATTTCCCTCGGTGATGTTGAACGTGATGTCGGTGATTTCCGGGTCGCCTGTTTCATGCTTCTGCGCGATATCGACCGATGCCTTGCTGAATCCGTGCTTGTAGTAATAGGTGAGGATGGCGTCGCGATCGCCAATAATGGCCTCGGCGGAGTAGGGCTGCCCGGACTCGAGATTCAGCAGTGGCTTCAGGTCGGCGGTAGGAATCTTCTCATTTCCTGCCACCTGATAGAGGCCAATCTTCTCCTGCGGCCCCTGATCGATTTCATAGGTGACGTAGAGCCCCGGGTCTTTGCCCGACGCTTTTGGAGGCAGGTCCTTTACGACGGGAGTTACCTTCACCTGGCTGAAGCCGTTGCTCTTGTAGAGCGCACCGATATTGTTGACATCGGCTTGCACCAGAGCCTGGCTGTAGCTTCCGTGGCGCTGGAACAGATTTGCCTTCACCACTCCGAGCCGCGGAGCCAGGATGTCGTCGCCGAAGTATTTATTTCCAGTCAGCACAACGGATTCGACCTTCTGGCGTTCACCCAGTTTGACGCTGTACTCGATAACGGTAAGGCCTGGGCCCTCGGTCTTCATATGGGTGACCTGCACGTCGAAGTATCCATCGCGCTGGTAGTAGTCCCGAATACGACGGTCGCCCTCGTGAAGCAGGTCCTCGTCATCGGCGCCTTCCTGGTAGACGGGCACGAGCGTCTTCACTTTTGACTTGCTCAGCTTTACGCCGTTGACGCGGATATTAACGACGGGGCCCTGGTTGGCCTGGAAGTCGTAGTCGAGCTGTCCGGTCTCGGTCTGGAACTTCCTCGATTCGAGCGCGACTGTGCCTTCGAGCCGCTCCTGTTTGCGATAAGTCTTCTGCACCCTGGAAAGAGCGCGGGTCACCGTGTCGCGGTTAACCTTCGATCCACGCTTCAACTTGCCCTTCTTGCGAAATGTTTCGACGGACATGCCGGGATCGCCGTTGACCTGGACATCGCCGATGCGGGTCTGCGCTCCGATGACAACCTGAAAATGGATATTCACCAGGCCGTCAGGCGTGTCGACCTTCGTGGCCTTGGCCACGGCGGCACGATAGTAGCCGTTGTCCTGAAGCAACTGGAGCATCGAGTCGCTGGCCTGGGCCATCTTTGCGTCGGAGAAGGCGGTGCCGGCATTAAGGCGTGTGGCGTGCCGCAGTTGGCTGCTGAGGCGGTCGTTCTTGACGCCTTCGACGATGACGCGGCCCAGGAAGAGCGTCGGCGTGCCTTTGAAGATGATGGTTACCTGGTCGCCGCTTCGAATGCCCTCTATCTCAATGCCGCGGTAGAGCCCCGTCGCAAAAAGGCTGCGCAGGCTCTGCCGCACGTCCTGGGAGGTTAGCGTTTTGCCCGGCTGGAGCGGGAGCTGCATAGGGAGCGGCTCGATGCTGAGGCGGTCCACGCCTTCGAAGTTGATCGCCACGACGTGCAGCCCCTCCCACGCCCGCAGGCTGTCGGTGGCCGATTCAGGCACAGTGGATGGAGGCGGCGTCGCCTTGGGGGGATTGGTCTCCACCGGCGGGACGGTCTTCGGGGGGGCAGCCTGGGTCGGAGCATTCTGCGCGTGCGCGGAGAGACACGCGCACAGGGCCAGCAATAGCGGCATGACGCGAGAGGGCCGCACACCGCGCCGACGATCCCACAAACGGCGGTTCCGGATACGGCGGCCCCATATTCGCGAAAAAGCCAATCAGCTCCCCATCTTCGACTGAGATCCGACCCCGGCGCGCGCCTGACCCTTAGTAGCTGCAACCCAATTAAGATGCGGCGAGATCGGGGGAACAGAGCGTCACGTCTGCGGGCCAGGCGGCGTCCCGCAACCGCCTTCTATACTAAAGACTCATTCGACTCATGGCGACGCTCCCGGAAATCCCGCCAACTCGATTTTCTTCCGAGCGATATTCAAGGCAGGTCCTGTTTGCCGGCATCGGCGAAGCAGGACAGGAGAAGCTTCGAGCTGCCCGCGTGGCTGTTGTCGGCTGCGGAGCCACCGGGGCTGCAATGGCCGGCCTTCTGGCACGCGCCGGCGTGGGCAGGCTGGCGCTGATCGACCGCGACTTCGTCGAAGAGAGCAATCTGCAGCGCCAGGTGCTGTTTGACGAGACCGATGCGCGAGACTGCCTGCCCAAAGCCGAGGCGGCAAAGCGAAAGATCGCCCTCTTCAACAGCGAGGTCGCGGTCGAGGCGCGCGTCGCGGATCTGACGCAGGGGAATATCCACGAACTGCTGGCCGGCGCGGAGCTGATTCTCGACGCCACCGACAACTTCGAAACCCGCTACCTGGTCAACGACTACGCGGTCGAGCAGGCGAAGCCATGGATTTACTCCGCCGCAGTCGGAGCATACGCCGCTACGATGAATATCCTGCCCGGGGAAACGGCTTGCCTGGCCTGCATCTTTCCCGAGCCTCCATCGGGGACGGTGGAGACCTGCGACACGGCTGGCATCCTGAATTCCGCTGTCAACCTGGCGGCATCGCTCGCCATAACCGAAGCGATAAAGCTGTTGGTGGGCCAGCGCGAGCGGCTGCGGCGGACACTGCTCTCCTGCGACCTGTGGGCGAACGAGTGGTCGGCGGTTTCCTCGGCGAAGCCCCGGAGCGGATGCGAGGTCTGCGAAAAACGGGACTTCCGCCACCTGCGGGGGGAGGGCCGGCCGCATATCACGCTCTGCGGGCGGAACTCGGTGCAGATCCATGAACATGGACGGCCGGTGGATTTTGAAGAGCTGGCGGCGCGGCTCAGGCCGCTCGGCAACGTCCGGTCGAACAGCATGCTGTTGCGCTTCGAACGGGGAGAGCACACCCTGACGGTCTTCGCCGACGGGAGGGCCATCGTTCAGGGAACCACCGATGTGGCGGCCGCGCGGACGCTCTACGCCCGCTATATCGGGTCGTGAGCCGGAGAAAAAGCGGGTAAGCAACCGCAGAGGCAACCCTTTGGGTCCGCTGGGCCTCCAAGGAAAGATGCTGCATTAGAACTGCCTCTTTGATAGATCATGATGCCCGCCACCCAATTCCTTTCTCCGCAGTTGCCCGAAATCGCAAATCATGGAATCTTCAACGCATCAAAGGACGATTTGATGAGCGCTGGACCAATCGAAACAAAGCCCGCTAATCATCAGCATATGAGGCGCAATCCGCCAATTCAGGGCGAGGCCGAAGCCATCGCTGCGGCTCAGGCTGGCGACGAAAAAGCTTTCGAAATGCTATACGCGCTGCACAAGAGGCGGGTTTACTCCCTGTGTCTGCGGATGCTTGGAAACGTGGCCGCAGCCGAAGACCTGACGCAGGATGCATTTCTGCAGCTCTATCGCAAGATCGGGACGTTCCGCGGCGACTCGGCGTTTTCGACCTGGCTGCACCGGTTGGCGGTGAATGTCGTGCTCATGCACCTTCGCAAGAAGGGACTGCCACAGATATCCCTGGAGGAGGCCCTCGAGCCTTCGCAGGATGACGGTCCCCGCAAGGACTTCGGAGCGCGCGACTTGCAGCTCTCCGGTTCCATCGACCGCGTTACACTGGAGCGAGCCATCGAGGACCTGCCCCCGGGTTACCGCTTGGTCTTTGTGCTGCACGACGTGGAAGGCTACGAACATAACGAGATCGCCGAAATGCTTTCCTGCTCGATCGGAAACAGCAAATCTCAACTTCACAAGGCCCGTATGAAGCTGCGCGATCTGCTTCGTACCGGTCAGCGGAAAGAAACTGCCGTATGACCAGAGCGAGCCTTGGCGAAACGACTCTCGGCAAAACGAATATGACCTGTGCAGATTTTCAAGACCGACTGCCTGAATTGTTTGAGACAAAAGCAGACCTGAGCTCGGATGAGCATCTCAAGACGTGCGAGACCTGCGCGGCCCTTGTGCGCGATCTCGAGTACATCGCTCAGCAGGCGAAGCTCCTTCTGCCGATCCACGATCCGAGTCCCGGCGTTTGGCAGAACATCCGCAGCGCCATCCGCAACGAGCAGAATTCAACGGGCGGACCGCCCGGCCCCTCTGTCCCGCCGGCGGCGGGGAGATAATCCGCCGCATACCTATAATGCGTACATAGCATCTTTGGAGTTGCCGCAAGCGGCGATTCCCCAGCAGCTTTTCCAAAGATGCATCAACGCATGAGGACACAACCAAACCTGCCTGAAAGCATTCGCCGCATTGTACTTACCGGCTTCATGGGCGCCGGCAAATCCACCATCGGGGAGTTGCTGGCGCAGAGGCTCCGGTGGGGATTCGTCGATACCGACGCCGTTATCGAATCGCGCGCAGGGATGACCATAGCCCGGATCTTTGCCGAGCAGGGCGAGCCCGCATTTCGCGAGCTCGAGGCTGAAGCCATCCGCTACCACGCGCAGGCCGAAGAGATGGTACTGGCGCTGGGCGGGGGAGCGATCGAATCCGAGGCGGCACGGGAAGCGCTTCAAAGCCTGCCCCACGCATGTGTCGTCTTTCTCGATGCTCCGCTCGACGTCATGGTGGCGCGCTGCCTTTCGCAGCCCGGAGCAGCTGAGCGTCCGGTACTTCGCGACCGCGAGCGTTTGACCGCCAGGCTGACGGCGCGGCTTCCCCATTACCGCAGGGCGCATCTGACTGTGTCGACGGTTGACCTGACGCCGGAGGCCGTCGCGAACAGGATTCTCGAAGCCGTTGAAGATTCGCTGCCGGGCCGGGCCCCTGCATTTGCCTCACCGAAAGAAAATCAGCGCTCGAAAGGAACCCCGAAGGACAGATGAGCGATCCTCAACCGATGGATACGCTGAGAGCGAGGCCCCTGGCGCAGGACCTGCTGACCCGCGAGAGCAGACCAATCAGCGGTCGGGCGCGAAGGCAGCGGGCTGCCCGAAACAACATCCTGTTTACCTTCGGGATCGCCCTGGCCCTGTATGTCGGGTGGCACGTCCGCGATGTGCTGGAGATCATTTATGTCAGCGCTCTGTTTGCCGTTGTTCTTATGCCGGTAGTGCGCGGGATCATGAAGCTGCGCATCGGCAAATGGCATCCCGGGCGGGGCGCGGCGATTTTTTTCCTCCTGCTGGCCATCGGCGGCGCTCTGACGCTGTTCTTCATGTTCGCGCTGCCGCCGGTGATCCGGGACATGCGCCAGTTCGTCGTCGAGCTTCCCACGCGCGGACCGCAGCTTGTCGCCCGCGTCCAGAAATTGCCTCTGGCGAGTCATGTCGACGTGGCCGCGCTGAACTACAAGATTCAGGATTACGCCTCGAACGCCGCGGGCTATCTTCTGTCTTCCGTCAGGCTGTGGGCGACGAAGGTCTTCGACGTGATCACGGGCATCATTCTCACCATCTACTTCCTGCTTGAGGGAGAGCTGGCATATCGCTGGTTCCTGTCATTCTTCCCCGTGGACAAGCGGCAGCGCCTCGACACCACGCTCGCCCGGGCCGAGGTGCGGATGGGCAAATGGCTGCTCGGGCAGGCCTCGCTCATGCTGCTCCTCGGCCTTTCGAGCATGATTGTCTTCCTGTTTCTGCACGTGCGGTATGCCTACGCGCTGGGCGTGCTTATGGGGCTGTTTAACATTATCCCCATTGCCGGCGCGGTGGTTTCGATGGCGCTCGTGGTGCTGGTGGCGGCAATCGATTCATGGGGACGTGTGGCGGGCGTGCTGATTTTCTATGCGATCTATTCGCAGATCGAGACCTCGTACCTGACCCCGCGCATCATGAAGAACAGCGTGGACCTGGTCGGCCTGGCGGTGATCGTGGCCCTGCTGCTGGGCGCTTCGCTGGCCGGCATCGTGGGAGCAATGGTTGCCGTGCCCTCAGCGGTGCTGGTCGCCGTGCTGCTGAGCGAATATGCTGTAAAGCCGGAGCCGATCATCGCCGAGGCCAAGCCCCTCACCGAAATCAGGTAGAACGCATCTCATAAATGCCTCGCTAGATTCAGAGACGAGGTGAGTTGGAACGTCCCGGATGGCGGAATCATTTCCGTATTGGCGACCATCCGAGCATTACTCATCACAATTGCGTTCCCCGGCACTGATGCAGCTTTCGCTCTCCTTGTTCGAATGTGCGATTCTGAGCTTCAACGCACTCTCACCGGGAAAGGCCTTGCGCCGGGACCTCGTGTTAGCTTTGACGTACATTTTCTTGACCCCTTATGAGCTCAACCGTTGTCCGCTCACCTGACTTCTCCTTACGTGCGGCCCTTCGGCTCGCCATCCTCTTCGCCGCCATCAAGCTCGTCCTGCAATTCGCCCTCACACTCTGGACCCAACACATCGGCTACAGCTACTTCCGCGACGAGTTCTACTACATCGCGTGCGGCCATCATCTCGCCTGGGGCTTCGTCGACCACGGCCCCATCGTCGCCCTGCAAGCACGCCTCGGCGAACTCCTCTTCGGCGACTCCCTATTCGCCATCCGCATTCTCTCTGCACTCGCCGGAGCTGCCACCGTTTTCCTGACCGGCCTGCTCGCCTGGGCTCTCGGCGGCCTCCGCCCCGCACAGGCACTCGCGATGATCGGCGTCCTCGTCGCTCCCATCTACATCGCCATGGACGGGTTTCTCTCCATGAACTCCTTCGAGCCCGTCTTCTGGATGCTCTGCGCGCTCGCGCTTATTCGCCTCATCGACGGCGCTCCGCAGCCCTTCTGGTGGACCATCTTCGGCCTCTCCGCCGGCATCGGCCTGCTCAACAAACCCTCGATGCTCTTCTTCCTCATCGCCGCCGGCGTCGGCCTGCTCCTCACGCCGCAACGCCGCATCCTCTTCACTCGCTGGGCCGCACTCGGAATTGCATTAATCATCGTTATCGCGCTGCCCTACGTCCTCTGGCAGATTAACAACCACTGGCCCACGCTCGAGTTCTTCCACAACGGCAAGGTCGGAAACAAGAACGTCATCCTCGGCCCTATGGGCTTCTTCCTCGCCCAGTTCGGGCAGATGCACCCCGCCAACGCTTTGCTCTGGTTCCCCGGCCTCATCTCTCTTCTGCGCGCGCGCTCTATCCACCGCGGCCGCTGGATTGGCTTGACCTTCCTCATCTTCTACGTGCTCATGTTCGTCCTGCACGCCAAGGACTACTATCTCGCCCCCATCTACCCAGTGCTCTTCGCCGCCGGCGCCATCGCCTGGGAGCGCCGCTTCGCTACAAGGCCCCTCGTCGCCGCCAAACGCGTCTTCGCCTTCCCCATCCTCGAAGCCGCACTCATCCTCACCGGTCTTCTCATCCTGCCGATGACCTCGCCCATACTTCGCCCCGCCGCCTGGGTTCGTTACACCACCGCGCTACATCTGAAGAGCAACAAGACCGAAACCACCTCCAGCGGTGAGCTCCCGCAGTTCTACGCCGACCGCTTCGGTTGGCAGCAACAAGCCGCAATCGTTGCCCGCACCTTCAACTCCCTTTCACCTGCAGACCAGCACCGCGTCTGCATCTTCGCCGGCAACTATGGTGAGGCCGGCGCCATCGACTTCTTCAACCGCCGCGATCATCTCAACCTTCCACCTGCCATCAGCGGACACAACAACTACTGGCTCTGGGGCATGCACGGCTGCGATCCCGACCTGGTTATCGCTGTCATTGATGACTCTCCAGACGATGTCTCGAAGAAATATGAGTCCGTCACCATCGTTGGCGTGCGCGACACGCCCTATGCCATGCCCTTCGAGCACGGCAACATTTACCTGCTTCGCGGCCGCCGCCCCTCCGCGCCCGTCAATTGGGCAGACGAGCGCCACTACTACTGACCGATACTCACCGACTCAAATTAGCGTCGAATTGGCACCAAGTCGTCGACCCACTCACTAGCATGGCGTTCCGGTCGGGTCACCGGCAAACCGAATTGCAAGTGAAAATGTCCGCTTTTCGGAACAAATGAAGTGTCCGGTTTCATAAGTTAGCCAGTAGCCGTAGAGGCGGTGGGAAAGTGCGAATCGCGCGTAGTTTGCGGGATTTGCAAGTTGAGAGGGAAAGTCTGTTTTTGGACTTTTCCTCTCAACGTCTTTTCCACCGTCTTGAGCTGCTTTTTCGTCAACGGCGTCAACAGCTTTCCTTGCGCACTGTAGTGTCCGACCCGATGTCCTGCGATCGTGAGGGTCAGCGTTTGGTCCAGGTGCTGATGGATGACCACCTTGCACCCAGCCAATGTGGGGCGCCACTCGGCACGCTCGATCTGCATGATCAGGTTGTGAAAGCGTACGGTGTTGTCCTGGTCGACTGTGCGCTCGTATCGTTGCGTGAAGGTCATCTCCAGATTCCTATGCCGGCAGGATATAAATGCCGTACCCCGCTGCGCTGCCGGAACCGTGAAGCGGCGGTTGAACTCGGCGATGTAGTGATCGTTGAGAAACTCGTTGGCCCCTTCCAACGTTCTGATCCCGCGCAATCGCAGCTCCTGGGGGAGCCGTCCTTGCCAAGTGGAGAAGTTCCGTTCCGAGCGGCCTCGTGCCTGCGGAGAGTAGGAAGGAATCATCTGCACTCCCAGTTCCTTCATGGCCCGGCCCACCTGCGTTGGACGCTCATAATCGACCTTGCCACCACTCTTCGGCGTCAACCAGAAATGCGCTCCACGATCGGAGTACAGCGCACAGAACAGCCCCTTTCGTTCGATCACCGCGCGCAGACCGGCCATCACTGCTCCGGTCGTCTCCTCCGGTGCGAGCTGCGCATAATAAATCTCGCTGGTGGCGTCATCCAGGATCACAATCAGGTCGTGCCAGCGCTCATCCTGAAACCACCGATGATGGCTGCCATCGATGTGCAGCAGCATGCCGGGCAGAGGACGACGTTCACGTCGTTTGCGGTGCACGCCGCGCTTGGCCTTGCGCTTTACCAGACCGGCCGTCTGCAACGCCTGTTTGACCCACGTGTAGCTCAACCCGATCTGATGGTCCTCGACGAGCTTCTCGTGAAAGTGCCGCACGTTCAGATCGAAGTATTTGTCCCGATACAGGCTCAGAACCTCTTCCGCCTTCGCCTTCGGCACCCGCCGCCGGCTCGGTGTCCCGCGTCGGCGGTCCAGTAATCCCTTGTGACCTTGATCTTCCAGTCGCTTCCGCCAGCGACGCATCTGCCGCGAGCTGATGCCCATCAACTCCGCCGCCTGCCACCACTTGATCTTCCCCGCTGAGGCCCTCAACAGCACTTCGTGCAACTTCATCGCCCGCTCCGCCGCGGTCCTCGGATAGATCTCCATGCTCGCTTGCATGAGTTCCATCCTCGCCGCCCGTTATGCGGACATTTCACTTGCTTAAAACAGCGGACATATTATGTGCTAACGACAACCGCCAATCCTGACATTACTGAGTAGTAATGGACGGATGGCCGACAAACCATCCGGAACAGCATCGACACACCGAGAGGCAGTCTTCCAAGTTACCGAGAAGCCGACTTTTCGGGGGTTAGCTGTTGCTTCCGGGTTGCCGACCAGACGAGCGTGCTATTATTTCCAGCTTTAAGGGGTGTCATGGAAGGCGTGAAAGCGATCAAGTTCGCTGGCTTAGTGTGGGGCATTCTTTATTTCGGATTCGGTGTTGTAAGTAGCTTCACGTTGAACAGCGTCGATTTTGCCAGTTCAATAGCGCTCTTAGCGTTCACCTTCATCTTCCCGCTGCCGTTTTCGGTTGTCGCGTTCTGGTATCCGAAAGTCATAGGCATTGCGCTCTTCCTGAGCATCATTCTTTGCTTCGCTGTTCTGGTCTCGTCAGACGGACTCAAGGACACCCTGACTGCATCGCCTGGCATAAGGTTCTATATCCCACACGCGCTTTTTGCGGTGGCATACCTCATTCTGGCAAGCGCCTCGAAGAACTTGGAGCCGGGTAGCGAGACGTAATTTTGTTATAACGATCCGCTCAGATGGTGGCCGATCCGGACATTACCCCAGTGGCGATTGCGGCCTGAAAAATGCCCTAGTGCATGCAAAACGGCGTTTTCAGTAACTACGTCTTGCCTGACCGCATTGCAGCTAGCTCTCGGATTGAGCCCGAGTCATCGGCAACACGAAAGTAACGAAGTGGGTCCGCGAAACTTCCGTATAACCGCCTAACCGGTAGTTGGGCTGAGGGCGGAGCGAACCAGCTGAAATAGATTTTGAGACACGTTCTCGACTCCCTAATCAAATAGGCTCCCGGCTGAAGAGGGCCTCACATTGCTATCATGAAGTGTGAATCCCTCGCATCAGCTTGCCTCCTCACCTCAGCTTGTCGAGGAGACGCTGGCTTCCGTTCCGGACGCCCCCGAGGCTCCGGCAGAGAAGGCGGAAAGGCTGCCCCATCGACCGGCGCAGGCCGCCTCTCACGCGGGCGAAACGGCTTCGCGGATCGCCGATTATCGCGAACTCTTCAAGGTGCGGGTCACGCTGATGGTGGTGATGACGGCGTGGGCCGGTTTCTACCTGGGATCGATGCAATCGGGCATCAGCAGCGTGCAGCCGGGGCTGGTCGAAGCGCTGTTCGGAATTGCGCTGGTCTCCGCCGGAGCCGCTGCGCTCAACGAGTCGCTGGAGCGCAAGCACGACGCAAAAATGATCCGCACCTCACGACGGCCCATGGTCACCGGACGCATCGGGCTCGCGCACGGCATCACCGTTGGTCTGGCTGCGGTTGCTGTGGGATCGATCTGGCTGGCGCGGGAGACAAACCTCATCACCGGCACGCTGACGCTGATCACGGCGTTTACCTATGTGGCGATCTACACGCCTCTCAAGCGCTTCACCACGCTGGCGACTTTCATCGGGGCATTTCCGGGAGCGATGCCTCCGCTGCTGGGCTGGACGGCGGCGCGCGGGCGCATCGAATGGCCCGCGGTTGCGCTGTTCGCGATTCTCTTCGTCTGGCAATTTCCGCACTTCATGGCCATCGCCTGGCTCTATCGCGAGGACTACGGGAGGGCCGGGATACGGATGCTGCCGGTTGTGCAGCCCGACGGCTGGTCGACAGTCATCGAGGCGATCACATATGCGGTACTGATGATTCCCGTGAGCCTGCTGCCGGTGTGGCTGCATATTGCGGGCCCTTATTACGGTGTTGCCGCCACGGTGCTCGGCGCAATCTACCTGGGCTATACGATCCGGTTTTCGCGCATCACCCGCGCGCGCTCGACCATCGAGTCCAAGATGTATGCGCGCGATCTGCTGAAGGTGAGCGTGCTTTATCTGCCGCTGCTGTTGACGGCGCTGATGTTGAACGCCCAGGGAAGGTAAGAAGGTGGAAGGTAAGGAGATGGAGTGCAGATAACGGTCGAAAGAAGGGCCAGTCCGGGAAAGACGCCGCCGGCGACCATCGCCGCCATCATCGCGGTCAGCGCGGTGGCGAGCGCGTTCATCTGCTGGCTCGTCTATTTTCACGCGCCGACAGACGTTGCGGGCACGCACCTTTTGTTTCTTCCGGCGACCAATGCCGTGCTGAATGCGCTCAGCACGGTCGCGTTGCTGACCGGTTTCGTCTATATCCGCCGTCGCGAGATTGCCAGGCACAAGGCGGCGATGCTGACGGCGTTCTTCTTCTCGTCGATCTTTCTGGTGTCGTATCTCGTGAACTTCACGCTGCACGGTGAGACCAGGTTTCCCCGTGCCAACCCGCTGTGGAATGTCTACTGGCCGATCCTGGCCTCGCACATCGTGCTCTCGACAATCGCACTGCCGCTCGTCCTGATCACGTTTTTCTTCTCGCTGACGGGACGATTTCCCCAGCACCGCAAGATTGCCCGGTGGACCTTTCCCATCTGGCTCTATGTATCGGTCACCGGCGTTGTTGTATACGCCATGCAGGCGGCCTGCCGCTAAGGCACTCCACTAAGGATTTGGAAACCATGCAGTTGGTGATGAAGCCCGAACCCGAGACGAAAAAGACGGCAGCCGAATCCAAAGGCCGAGGTCTCCACCTGGCTGCGAAAGCCGGGGGACGCGGGTCCGGAGGCTCAAGGGACGACGGAACGAGACAGCTTCTGCGGAGCGGCGGGGGAACGATTCTCGCGGGACTGCTGGCCTTGCTGGTGATGCTTACCGTCTCCGGCGGCGTGACGCGCCAGGGACCGCAGAACAGTTCGGGCTGGCTGGCGCTGATCGTGGCGCTCATGTGCCTGCCCTTCGGATCGATGCTCTTCCTTCTCGGAGCGGCAAAGTGGCTCCGCAACCGGCGCGGGCGGGACCGAGATTAGCACATTGGTAACGTGATTTCCTCTCTTCTCTCCCTGTTATTCTTCTCGGAACATTCTCCCCAAGGATTCGGAGCACTCCTGTCATGGCAAGAAGCGTCAACAAGATCATTCTTCTCGGCAACGTAGGCAAAGACCCCGAGATTCGCGCAACCGGCGGCGGCACTATGGTCGCTAATTTTTCCCTTGCCACCACTGATCGCGCCAAGGACGCAACCGGTAACTGGACCGACCGCACCGAGTGGCACAATCTCGTGGCCTTCCAGCGCACGGCGGAGATTGTCCGGGATTATGTGAAGAAGGGCTCGAAGCTGTACATCGAGGGAAAGATCCAGACCCGCTCGTGGGACGACAAGACCTCGGGCGAGAAGAAATATCGAACGGAAGTGCTGGTGAATGAGCTGGTTTTGCTTTCAGGCAAGGGCGAGGGAGGCGAAGGCGGCAGCTACAACCGCGGCGGAAGCTCCTCTTACGACCAGCGGAACTCAGGCGGCTCCGACGACCTCGTGAACTCGACCGAGATCACCGACGACGATATCCCCTTCTGAGCAGTATCTCGTCTGCATCGGCGGCTTTCCGCTACGCGCGGGAAGCCTGATCCGCAGGCTACCCCGGGCCGCTTTCCTGCCTCTTACTCAGAGAGGAGTGCAACTTCCCATGGTAGCCATTACCGCCCTCGTTTTTGTGGTGCTGCTCATGTGCGTCATCCTTCTTCTTCAACGCACACGCAAGCCAGCAACCCCGGTGGCCCCGCCGAGGGCTAAGACAGGACCCGAGCATCCGCGCGCTACCGGGATCAATTGAATTACTTCGCCTGAATTGACAGACAGCGATCAGCGTTTCGACCGCGCGACCTCGGCCACCGCTTTTTCATCCGCCGCTTGATCGAGTAGCTGTTTGGCTGCGGCCAGGCTGATGTCGTGCGGGACGGGCTTGAAGTTCGTCCGCTCCTCACGCTGGTCCTTGGCCACCGTATGGAGCAGGAAGACCCTCCCCTGCAAATGCACGTCAACCAGGTTCGTCTTCCAGCGGGTCTCGCTCACCTGCTCCCGGCGAACCTCGAATGTGCCGCCCTTGTCGATGTATCCGAAGAGCCCGTACCCGAAGTCTACGCGGTAGAGCATCGTTCCTTTTATAGCCACCATTCTCTTCAGCCGCTGATTGACGACCAGCGTGCCGGACAGTGCATGAACGACGCGGCCCTCGTAGGTAGAAGGCGTATATGCCGGATCGGGACGGTAGTTGAGGCGCACGTTATCGCCAGTAGGTGGTCCGTCATATTCGTAGATGAAGGCCTCGGGCAGCATCTGGATCACCCTCTTCATCCGCTCCTCGTCCTTGAGGTGATCCTGCTCGACGCTGTTCATCGCTCCAGACCTCGAGACAAGAGCCTGAAGGCGCTGCTCTTCCTTCTGCTGCTGATCGGCATCGAGGGGGCGGTTGTGATCTTCAAGGATCCGAAAGATCGGCCCCTGCGGGGTCTCCACCTGCTCGCGCAGAACGTCCTGCGAACCGGAGATGCGGACGCTGCGGTACTCCCAGAAGCTGTCACACTCGCGGTCCCGAAGCTCGTTGTACATCACGTCCTTCACAAGTTGCTGGGCCGGCTCGACAGGTGCCGCGTTCTGGGCCCGGGCCGCTGCGAGGCCCAAACTCAGGAAAGCAACGAACAGTGCGCGAGCGTACATATTGCGGGTTGCCTCCATGCGATATTAGACGACCGGTGAATAAAATTCTGGCCCCAGCATCCCATGATCCGAACAACCGATTGCAAGCTGCAGATTAAATGCAGCAAAAATTGTGCAACCCTTCACCATTCCGGTACGCCATTCTCATAGAGATGCAGTTCGTCTGAATTCCGACGCTCAAGCCTGCAACCGGTCTCCGTTGCTACACTTGACTCATGCTCGACGAATTGACCTTTCGCCGCAATGCCGACCATGCCATCGAATCGCTCAAGCAGAGCCTGATCGAGGCCGAAGAAGCGGGCGGCTTTGAAGCCGAAGAGCAGAACGGGGTACTGAACATCGTCTTCGACGATCCTCCCGCGAAGTTCGTCATCACACCCAATGCCCCCGTCCGCCAGATCTGGATTTCAGCGCTCTCTACCAGCTTCAAGCTGGACTGGTCGGAGGACAAAAACGATTTCGTCCACCCCAAAGATTCGCTCACGCTCAAGCCGCTTGTCGCGCGCCTGATCAACGAGCAACTGGGTGAAGAGTCGGTGACGCTGGAGTAGGAAGTCCTTGGCTGGTCCGGGGCACCGTTCCCGTTGCTTCCCTTCCCGCGTCCTACTATTCTGGGGAGTTTCGACTCGCAAGCGATGAGGGACCGACCCTACAAAGCGCTATCTGAGCCGCCCGAGGCGCCAGCCCCCGCGCACTCCCGGCATCCTTCAAATCAGGAATTGCGTTGGGAAACGGAAACCCTTCAGCCTGCGCTTCAAAAGTCTCCGGAGCGGCCGATAGGCGCTGTGAGCGGAACCAACCTCGACAGCAATGGTAAGGCGCGATTCACGACGATCTCCGGAGCAGAAATAAATCGGCTCTATACGCCAGCCGACCTGCCGGAAGGGCTCGAACTCCCGCTCCCGGGGGAGCCTCCCTACACTCGCGGCATCCATCCGAGCGGGTATCGCGGAAAGCTGTGGACCATGCGGCAGTTCTCGGGGTTTGCCAGCCCCGAAGAAACAAACCTGCGCTACAAATACCTGCTGGCCAATGGCGGCAGCGGTCTCTCTGTGGCCTTCGACCTGCCCACGCTGATGGGTTGCGACTCCGACGACGCCGAGAGCGAAGGCGAGGTGGGCAAATGCGGCGTGGCCATCGACTCGCTCGAGGATATGGAGACACTTTTCGACGGCATCAATCTCGAACAGACCTCCGTTTCTATGACGATCAACTCCCCGGCGAGCGTTCTGTGGGCGATGTATCTGGTAGTGGCCGAAAAGCAGGGAGCGGATTGGACGCGTCTCGCCGGGACGCTGCAGAACGACATCCTGAAGGAGTACATCGCGCAAAAGGAGTACATCTATCCGCCCGAGCCTTCGATGCGGCTGGTGGTCGATACCTTCGAGTTCGGAGCGCGGCACACGCCGCGGTTCAATCCCATATCGATATCCGGCTACCACATTCGCGAGGCCGGATCGACCGCGCTGCAGGAACTGGCGTTCACACTGTATGACGGCGTCGAGTATGTGGAATGGGCTCTCCGGCGCGGTATGAAGGTAGACGACTTCGCTCCCCGGCTGAGCTTCTTCTTCAATTCGCATAACGACTTCTTCGAGGAGATCGCGAAATTCCGCGCGGCGCGCAAGATCTGGTACCGAGTCATGACAGAGCGCTTCGGGGCGAAGAATCCGCGCTCGCACTGGATGCGCTTCCACACCCAGACCGCGGGCGTTTCGCTGACGGCGCAGCAGCCAAAGAACAATATTGCCCGGGTGGCGATCCAGGCCCTGGCCGCGGTGCTGGGAGGCACGCAGTCGCTGCACACCGACGGATTCGACGAAGCCCTTGCCCTGCCCACCGAAGACGCGGCTCGAATCGCGCTGCGCACCCAGCAAATTCTTGCCTACGAATCGGGCGTCGCAGAGGTGGCCGATCCCCTGGGCGGCTCATACTTTGTCGAGCGCATGACGATCGATATGGAGCAGGACGCGTTTGCGTATTTCGACAAGCTCGATGCACTGGGCGGAATGGTGCGGGCGATCGAGCAGGGATTTCCCCAGAAAGAAATCGCAGAGGCCAGCTACGCCTATCAGCGCGCCGTTGAGGCCCGGGAAAAAATCATTGTCGGCGTAAATGATTACGCCGTTGACGAGCAGCCGCAAGAGATTCTGTATATCGGCGAGTCTGTACGTGAGGCGCAGACGAAAAAACTTCGCCGGCTGCGCGCGAAACGTTCTAATGAAACTGTTCACCGAACCCTGGATGCTCTCCGCCGCGCGGCTGAGCGGGAGCCGCAGGCCGTCGAGGGCAGCGTTTCGCATGCCAACACGATGCCGTATCTGCTCGACTGCGTGCGCGCCTATGCTACGGTCGGCGAGATCGCCGGCGCCCTGAAGGATGTCTTCGGCGCTTACCAGGAAGCTGGCATCGCCTAACGGGCGGCCCTAAAAAATCGCTTTACTCGTGAAACATCTCGGGGATATCGCTCGTATTCCGTACTATCGACGTGCTAAAACACGGATATGACCAAGGGAAAACAGCGCGAAGAGAACGGCAAAGGCCCGATGAACCTTCGCCGGCTGTCGGAGATACTGCGGCTGTCGCAGACAACGATCTCGCTGGTCCTGAACGATTCGCCCGCGGCGAAATCGATCCCTCCGCGCACGCGCGAGCGGGTCTTCGAGGCGGCACGCAAGTTCGAGTACCGGCCGAATTATTTCGCGCGCTCGCTGCGCCGCAGCCGCAGCATGTCGGTCGGCGTGATCGCTCCTGATCTGAGCGAAGGCTACTTTACGCTGGTAATGCAGGGGGTTGAAGAGTATCTGCTGCGCGCACACTACTTCTACTTTGCGGCCAGCCACTACTGGAAGACCGAGTTGATGGAGCAGTATCCGCGCATGTTGACCGAGCGGGCCGTAGACGGATTTCTGCTGCTGAACACTCCGGCAGGCGAGCAGAACACTCTGCCCACAGTCGCCATCTCGGCGCATAACACTGCGGCGGGAGTTACAAATGTCGTTCTGGATCACAGGAAGGCCGCGTCGCTCGCCCTGACTCACCTCTACGAGATGGGACACCGCCGCATCGCGTTCATGAAGGGCCCCGACATCATTCCGGACACGGAGTTTCGCTGGCGCGCGATCCTGCAAATGGCCCGCAAGCTCTCGATTGAAATACGCCCTGGGCTTTGCATCCAGCTCGCGGCCGACAGCTGGTCTCCCCAGGTTGGATACGAGCCGATGAGCGAGCTGCTGGCGCGAACCCGCGACTTCACCGCCATCTTTTGCTTCAACGACATCTCCGCGATGGGCGTGATTCGCGCCATTCACGACGCGGGCCTGCGCGTGCCAGAGGATATCTCCGTGGTGGGCTTCGACGACATCATGAGCGCGGCCTATCAGAAACCGAGCATCACCACCGTGCGCCAGCCGCTGCGCGAGATGGGCAGCGAGGGCGCAAGAATGCTGCTCGATCTGATCGCGAATCCGCAGGAGCAGGCTCCGGCTGAGATCGTGATTCAGCCCGAACTGATCGTGCGCGAATCGACCGGCATAGCCGCGATGAACGGATCGGCGCCTAAAAAGAAGCGCCGGACCACCTGACTTCCTTCCGGTTTTTGCTTCTTTTTTGACTTCAGGCAAGTCCCTTACCGACGCTCTCGAGCACCGTGGCGGCAACGTTGAGCGCACGGCGACTTTCCACCGACGAAAAGCGGCGAAGAAGCGCGAGCAGCGATGGCGGGTTCTCGGCCGGCTGCTGCGCGAGCGCGGCAGGAACACCCCCCAGCACCGACTCCAGCTTGTCGGGACTGATGGCGCCGAGCAGATTGGTGAGGACCAGGAGGTTGCGCAGCACGCTCACCGATTCGGGTTTGATGGCAAGGGCAACGACGTGCCTCACCACCTGATCGCCCGCGCCGAGCAGGCCGCGCAGCACATCGAGCGTGCCTGAGTCGTGCAGTTGCTGAAGCAGCTCGTAGGCGTCGAGCACGGCGTCGGCATGTTCCACCGGCGCGGCGTCGATGCGGCGCTTCAGCTCCTCGCGCGCACCCTGGGCCGCATTGACTTTTGGCATCAGCTCAATCGGTTTTGCCATGGATTACCCTTTCTGCTGCCCGGTTTGAATCTGCACTAAACCATTGTCAGGCCCGCTGCCCGGCGTCCTGTAGTCTGAGCGCTTCCATTTCCGCTCCACCTCAACCCCCGTCTGCGGCGTGGGATGCCCATGCCGGAAATTCAGCGGCGGCAGCGGATCCGGCCCTTTCCAGGGAAGGGTCTTCAGCTTGACCGGCGTCTCTTTGTATGCGGGCGTGTGCGTCGCGCGATCGGTCTTGTTGCCGGTGAGCAGGTTCACAGGATGCTGCGGCCGGTTCAGCGGCATATAGGTCTGCTTGCCGTGCACCCGGTCGGTGACAACGACCTGCGTGCGCAGCTCGCCGTTACGCGAGGTCACGTCAACCCATTGCCCGGTTACCAGCTCCATCTCTCCGGCCATCGCCGGTGAGACTTCGAGGAAGCCATGCGGTGTCTCCTCGTGGATGCCGGGCACCCGATAGGTCAGGTTGCCTTCGTGGAAGTGTTCCAGCATGCGGCCGTTGTTGAGGTGCACATTGAATTCACTGTCGACCGCCTCGCAGGGCTCGATCCACTCAAGCGGGTGGAGCTTTGCCTTGCCATCGGGGAAGTGGAACTTCTCGGTGTAGAGCAGAGGCTGATCGGTGCCGTCTACGGCGACTGGCCACTGGAGAGTTTTGTATCCTTCGAGGCGGTCGTACCTGACACCGGCAAACATCGGCGCCAGCGAGGCAGCCTCATGCATGATCTCGGACGGATGCGAGTAGTTCCAGTTCGCCCCCAGCCTGTTAGCGATGCCCTGAATGATCTGCCAGTCGGGGCGGCTTCCGCCGAGGGGCTCCATTACCTGATACAGGCGCTGGATGCGCCGCTCGGTGCTGGTGAAGGTGCCTTCCTTCTCAAGGCTCGGAGAGGCGGGAAGGACAACGTCGGCATAGCGGCAGGTAAGCGAGAAGAAGCAGTCCTCCATGACCAGAAAGTCGAGCTTCGAAAACGCGTCGCCCACAAAGTTGGCGTTTGAGTCGGCGCTGTACATGTCCTCGCCGCAGATGTACATGGCCTTCAACTTGCCATCATGAATAGCCTCAACCATCTCGTGGTTGTCGAGACCCTTGCTCTTGGGCAGCTTCACACCCCAGCCCTGCTCGTACCGCGCGAAAGCTTCTTCGTCGGCGATCTTCTCATAGCCCGGGAAATACGCCGGCATGGAGCCGAAGTCGCTCGCGCCCTGCACATTGTTGTGGCCGCGCAACGGATAGGCTCCGGTGCCCGGACGCATGTAGTTGCCGGTAACGAGCAGCAGGTTCGAAATAGCGGTCGAAGTGTCCGACCCGCCGCAGTGTTGCGTAACGCCCATGGCCCAGAGAATGCAGGCCGACTCGGCCGCGGCAAACTCCTGTGCAACACCGGTCAACGTCTCGACGGGAACCCCGCAGGTCTTCGCGGCAAACTCCATGGTGAACGGCTCGAGGCTCTTGCGGTATTCATCGAGGCCGTTGACCCACTGGTTGAGGAATTCCGTGCGGGCCAGACCGTTGTCCAGAATGTAGCGGCTCAGAGCGGAGAGCCAGACCATGTCCGTACCCGGGGTCGGCCGGAGAAAGATGTCGGCGCGACGAGCCATCTCATGCTCACGAATGTCGGCAACGATAAGCTTCTGCCCGTGGAGCTTGTGGGCGCGCTTGACGCGAGTCGCCAGCACCGGATGCGCCTCTGCTGTATTGCTGCCGACGATCATCACCAGTTTCGATTGCGCGATGTCGGAGATGGATCCGGAATCGCCGCCATATCCCACCGTGCGGAAGAGCCCCTGCGTGGCAGGCGACTGGCAATAGCGCGAGCAGTTGTCGATGTTATTGGTGCCGCCTACGGCGCGCGCCAGCTTCTGCATCAGGTAGCTCTCTTCGTTGGTGCATTTCGATGAGGAGATGTAGCCGATGGAGTCCGGCCCATGCTCCGCCTTGATCTCGCCCAAGCCTCCGCCCGACCAGGTCGAGCGCTTCCTCCCAGCTCGCCTCGCGGAAGCCGTCTTCTTCGCGAATGAGCGGCTTCGTCAGGCGGTCCGGGCTGTTGACGAAATCCCATCCGAACTTGCCTTTGACGCAGGTGGAGATATTGTTGGCCGCTCCCTCGGAAGGCTCGACTTTGAGGATGTGCCGGTCCTTGGTCCAGATATCGAAGCTGCATCCGACACCGCAGTAGGTGCAGACCGTCTTGGTCCTGCTCACCCGCGCTTCGCGCATTGCGGCTTCGGTTTCAGAAAGCTGCAGGATAGGACCGTAGCCCAGCTCGGGCTCGATGGCCTTGACGATGTCGATCATGCCCCACAGCGTGTCGTTGGGCAGTTTAGTGAAAAATCCTGCGTGGCCGAGCATGGATTTCTCCATCAGCGCGTTGCAGGGACAAACAGTAATGCAGTGGCCGCAGGAGACGCAGCTTGAGCCGCCGATGGTCTCGCCACCATCCCACAACACGCGCGGATGCTCATCCTCCCAGCGAATGGACAGCGTCTCGTTGACCTGGACGTTCTGGCAGGCCTCAACGCAGCGTCCACAGAGAATGCACTGGTCAGGGTCATAGCGGTAGAACGGGTTCGACATGTCCTTTTCGTATGGCTTGGGGCGGTAAGGATAGGTCTGATGTTCCACCCTCAGCATTGCGGCAGTATTGTGAACGGTACAGTTGCCGTTGTTGTTGTCGCAGACGGTGCAATAGAGCACGTGATTTGCCAGAATACGATCGTAGGCCTCACGCTGCGCAGCGTTTGCTGCGCGGGTCTCGGTAGCGACCGTCATGCCGGACGTGATCTGCGTCGCGCAGGCGCGGACCAGCTTCCCCTCGACCTCGACCATGCAGGTGTCGCAGGTCTGAATCGGCCCCAGGCGCGTGTGATAACACACGTGGGGAACCTGGATGCCGCTGCGGTTTATGGCCTCAATCAGGGACTCGCCTTCGACGGCATCGACCTGAAAACCGTTGACATTGATTTTGGAGTAGTTGTGCGAAGGGTCCGAGGCTCGAGTCGACACCGGCCTGGCTGCATGAGGGGCTTCTGCTGTGTGATCCATTTCTTATTCCTGATGCGTAGGACGTTCCAGCCGATGCCAGGGCTGCACCGACTGGGTCCGAGTGCAGCCACATTATCGACCCGCCGAGTGCAAGGCGCAACAGCGCCGCAGATCGCCTTGGAGCCGGCGGGAAGTGAAGCGCGAATCGTCTTCATCTCATCAAAGAAAAGCACATCAAAAATCAGGAGCGTGTCATGCAATACGTCAATCTCGGCTCGACCGGCCTGAAAGTCTCGCGCATCTGCCTTGGAGCCATGACTTATGGATCAAAGAAGTGGCGCGAATGGGTCTTGGACGAGGAAGAGAGCCAGCCATTCATCAAGCGCGCCCTCGAAGCAGGCATCAATTTCTTCGATACGGCGGATATGTACTCGCTGGGCGCAAGCGAGGAAGTGCTGGGGCGCGCCCTGAAAGAATTCGGGCCATCGCGGGACAAGCTGGTGATCGCGACCAAGGTCTTCAATCCGATGGGCGACGATCCCAACCAGCGCGGCCTTTCGCGCAAGCACATCATGCATGCGATCGACGACAGCCTGCGCCGGCTGGGAACCGACTACGTCGACCTCTACCAGATTCACCGCTTCGACTACTCAACACCAATCGAGGAGACGCTCGAGGCTCTCAACGATGTGGTGCGCGCGGGCAAGGCGCTCTATATCGGAGCATCGTCGATGTACGCGTGGCAGTTCCAGCGCATGCTGCATGTCTCGGACGAGCGCGGCTGGGCGCGGTTCGTGACCATGCAGAACCACTACAACCTCGTGTATCGCGAAGAAGAGCGCGAGATGATTCCTCTCTGCCGCGCCGAGGGCGTCGGGCTGATTCCGTGGAGTCCGCTGGCGCGCGGGTTTCTTGCCGGCAATCGCTCCAGGAAGGACCGCGGCGAGACAGTGCGGGCCAAGACCGACGCCTTCGCCCACGACATGTACTACCGCGACTCCGACTTCACCGTGGTTGACCGCGTGACCGAGTTTGCGAAGAAGCACGGCGTCTCGAACGCGCAGGTTGCGCTCGCGTGGCTCTTGTCAAAGCCCGGCGTCACGGCTCCGATCATCGGCGCGAGCAAGATGCAGCATCTCGAAGACGCACTGCAAGCTCTCGAGTTACATCTCGACGCCGATGAAATCAAGGCCCTGGAAGGGCCGTACGAGCCGCATCCGGTGCTCGGCCACAGCTAAGAGCTAAACCCTATCTTCCGGCTCGAGCATCTGCAACTCGAATGGCTTTTCGAGCAGGCAAGTCATCTTCCCGATGCGGGCAAGGGCGCGCTGCAACGCTGATGCCGCGCAGGGCTCAACGGTCACCACGAAGGGCAGACGGTCGCTGCCGTAGCCGGGCTTCTGAAAGATGGCGTGAATATTGATTCCCTGCTCGGCGAGGGCAAGGGCGATCTCGGCGATGATGCCCGGCTGGTCGCAAACCACAAACCGGATCGAATGGCGCAGCAGGAATTCGCCGCCGATAGCCGTCTTCTTGCTTGGCAGATCGATAGCACGTGAGCCGTGAGCGATGCCGATTACGTCGGAGACGACGGCGACCGCGGTGGGGTGGCCTCCGGCGCCGTGCCCGGAGAAGACCACATCGCCACCAAACCGGCCGCCGACCAGAACCGTATTCTCTGTGCCGTGCGACCACGCGAGCGGCGAGGCCTTTGGAACGAGCATCGGGCCAACGCTTGCCAGCACATCGCTCCCTCGCAGCTCGGCGCGTGCGATCTGGCGAATGGTGCAGTCAAGCTCGCGGGCGTAGGCGAAATCGATAGCTCCCACCTCGCGGATCGAACGGCAGGGAATCTCGTTCTGCTCGATATCGGCGCGCAGCGCGAGGCGCGAAAGAATGACCAGCTTGGCGCGGGCGTCAAATCCGTCAACGTCTTCGGTGGGATCGGCCTCCGCGTACCCGTGCGCTTGCGCTTCCTTGAGTACCTCGGCAAATTCAGCGCCCTCTTCCATCTTGCTGAGGATGAAATTGCAGGTGCCGTTCAGGATGCCTTCGATGCGGGTGACCTGGTCTCCTGCCAGGCCGTGCTGCAGGCCGGGAATGACGGGGATGCCGCCCGCGACCGCGGCTCCGTAGCGCAGATGCGCGTTCTTCGAGCGCGCCAGCTTTTCGAGCTCAATGCCGTGCAGAGCGATGAGCTTCTTGTTGGCGGTGACGACGGACTTCCCTGCCTCGAGCGCGCGCCGCACCCACGAGCCGGCGGGATCAAGTCCTCCAGCCAGCTCGAGCAAAACGTTGGCGCCGGAGTTAAGTACGGCGTCAAAGTCTTCCGTCCACTGCACGGTCGAGGGAACCCAGTCCGCGCGCTTGCGTGCGATGTTGCGGTTGTAGATGTGGGTAAGCTCGATGCCCTCGGGCTTGAGATCGCAGAGAATGCGCGCCGCGGAGCTTCCCACGGTCCCGAAGCCAAGAATCGCCACCTTCAGATTCGACACAAATGCGGACACGATATCTTCATTCTCCGTCTGACGGGGATTGAGCGGCTGCCGGACGATGCTGCGATCCGATTGCCGCTCAGAATTGATGGCTATATGCTTGAGCAATTCTAGCCTATGGATACTGCATCATCGCGAATCGGGGCGGTGATCCTGGCCGCCGGGAAATCGGCGCGCATGGGCGAGGCGAAGCAGCTGCTGCGGCTCGGCAGGAGCACCGTGCTGGAGCAGACGCTGGTCAATGTCCGCGCAGCGACCGTGAATGAGTTGGTGCTGGTGTTAGGGGCTTCGGCGGAGGTGATTCGCGAGCAGGTTCCGCCGGACATTCTCGCCGGGGCGACCGTCGTGGTGAATCCGGATTACGAAACAGGCATGGCGAGTTCGCTGCGGGCAGGACTGGCCGCACTTCGCTCCGATATCAATGCTGCGCTCATCGTGCTCGCAGACCAGCCATTTGTGATGCCGGAGACGCTCGGCCAGATTGTCGACGAGTATCGGCGTACGCCGGCCCGGATCGTCATTCCTACCCACCACGGCACCCGCGGCAACCCAGTCCTGCTCGACCGCTCGCTGTTCGCCGAGGCGATGGCTCTCGAGGGGGACGTCGGCTGCCGGGCGATCTTCGCGAAGTACCCGAAAAGCATCGTCTACGTGGAAGTCGACGACCCGGGAATTCTGCTCGATATCGACAACCGCGATGACTACGAACGGGTGCAGCTACTCCCATGATTGTGTCATTCGTTCGGTGGCCCATTTGAGGCCGGCCTGTCGCATTACCGATTAGAGGGGAATCAGGAGCAACCCCCTCCGATATTGGTAGCGGGAGGTGAGCCATGCTATTCGACGGATCTTCGATTCCAGACGGATCTACAGGCGACGGTTTGCGGCGCAGAATGACCATCGCAGCACAGGAAGCGAGCGAGCACGACTACAGCCACCTTCTTGACTGCCCCGTGGAGCAGGAGGAAGTCCAACGCACCGGTTTCGACGCGCTGCTCTCCGACTACGACCGCGTTCTGTTGCGCTTCGGCATGCATATCCTTTGGGAGAGCTAGTCTCCCAATGCCCAACGCTTTACGGGCTCGGCTGCCTCAGCCTGCTCGCGAACCACGACCGGTTAGCGTGCTGCGGGGAGTTCGAAGAAGGGTCCACCCTGTCAAAATTAACAGTGGCAGTCTGAGATAGGTTGCGGTATACATATGGGTCTGTGACGCAGGTCACAGTGTTATCACTCCGTGACACCCTATTCTTTCGCAGAGTTCGCAGCTTTGCTTCGGGTGGCGCAAGAACCTGGGCCAGGAAACTAAAGGCCAACAAGGGCATCAGACCCTGCTTTATAGCAAAACCCGAGAACAATGTGCCTTCTTGCAGTGCCGGTTAAGGCCGCCACACCTTTTATGATGGCGTCGACCTGCATGCGGCGGTCTTCGAGGCACAGCACTCTGGTTCGGCGGTAGGCATCTTCGGAATTGCTGTGTGTGCCATGCAGACGGTCTGGTCGCCGCTCCTTTAGATTAACGCGCCGACTTTCGGTCTGCCATCCGGGGACACATCGGTTCCGAAAATGCGTTAGGAGAGGCAGATGAGGCAGAAGCTATACGCTGTGGCGTGTCTCTTGTCGGTGTCTTTCGCTTTGGGCCCCCGGATGCTACACGCCGCGGGCGGCGGGCCACAGCAGGCTGTGGTATCCCATTCGAATCCAGGTACGGCCGACGCCGACCAGTTCGTCGGGGCAGAGACCTGCGAAACCTGCCATGGCGACGTTGCCAAGAAATTCGGCGACAATCCTCATTCACGACTGGCGCTGGAGCATGGCGGTAAAGGCGTCACCTGCGAAAACTGCCACGGCCCGGGCAAGGCCCACGTGGATGGCGGCGGCGACGTGACAAAGATCTTCCAGTTCAGCAAGGCCTCGCCTCGAGCCGTCGACCAGAAGTGCCTCACCTGCCATGCGGGCGCGCATCCGAATTTTGAGCACACGGCGCATGGCGAAGCCAATGTCGACTGCCTCAGCTGCCACAGCATTCACAAATCCGTTCCGGAAACAACCCTTTTAAGCCAGCCGCAGCCAAAGCTCTGTTACGGCTGCCACACCGATATCAAAGCGGCGTTTGCCCAGCCCTTCCATCACAAGGTCGATGAGGGATTGATGAAGTGCAGCGACTGCCACGATCCCCACGGAACTTTCAAGGGCACTCTGCAACAGCCCGCCGCCATGCTGCACAGCGGACCCGGCGGCTATGTCGTCTGTACGAAGTGCCACAGCGAGACAGCTGGCCCGTGGGTCTATCCGCATCCTGTGATCCAGACCGAGGGATGCTTCGGATGCCACAACCCGCATGGATCGCCCAACCCGCGGCTGCTGACCCGCAACAATGTGAACTCGCTGTGCCTCCAGTGCCACACGGCTTCCATGAATTTCACCGCTCCGGGGGTTCCGTCGTTCCACAACCAGGCGAACCAATACCAGGCCTGCACGGTCTGCCACTCGGCAATACACGGCTCTAACAGCGACCCAGTGTTCTTCAAGTAAGGATGGCCACGTATGACGACCAAATACTCATTCGGATCGCGGGCAATGAGCTATCGGCGTGGCGCTCGGCGGCTTGGACTTTGCGCTATTGCGCTGGCGGCGTTAACGGCTCAGGGCCAGAATAGCGCCCAGCAGCAGGCCTCTACACCCAACAATCCTTCGCCGGACAAGGTCGTCGGCGGATACGTCATCCATCAGTCCATCGATATCGGCGGCCATATCCAGGAGCAGTCCGGCAGTTCCCAGATGTGGGCCACACTGGTCAACCTCTATTCCGGGGCCCGTGTGCTCGATCAATCGCTGACGATGAACGCGGTGGATCCCTCGCACGCCCTCGTCTTCGATCGCCTCTCTTCTACGAGCTATGGATACGGTGGTGATCCCATCAATGTCACCTACCTCAACATGTCGAAGGGACGCCTCTACGATTTCACCGGGAGCTACCGCCGGTACCGTCAATACTTCGACTACGACCTTCTGGCAAATCCGCTGATTCCGCCGCAGTCGACTCCCTATGTTCCCTGGCTGAATACTCCGCACCTTTACAACACCCTGCGCCAGATCACAGATCTGCAGCTCACGCTGTTCCCGTTGTCGAAGGTGAGCGTCAGGGTTGGGTTCAACCACGGCATCAATCAGGGCCCTTCCTACAGTTCGACGCACCTCGGCAACGATCCCTGGCTTTATCAGAACTGGAGAAACTCCACGAATACGTGGAACGCAACCGTCAACTGGAAGCCGGACCCGAAGACGAATATCAGCTACGACCAGTTCGTGACCTACTACAAAGGCAACACCATCTGGACTCTCACAGGCCTGAATAATGTGTTGCCAAACGGCCAGCCGGTTGCCCTGGGAGTCGATTTATCGTCCGTCTGGGCCGCCCCCTGCGCTACTCCGTTTAACCCCGACGGTACGGTTAACCCCAAGTGCAACGCCGCCCTGGACTACTCGCGCGTTCAACCTACGCGGACGCTATTCCCCACCGAGCAGGTACGGCTGCAAAGCTCCGCCATTCCCCACCTCACGCTGAATGGCCGCCTGGCGTATACCGGAGCGAGCAGCAACCTCACAGGCTACGACGAATACTTTAACGGGCTGATCACGCGGACCTCGCAGCGCGGATACCTCGAGACAGGTTCGGCAAAGGTGCAGCACGTCAATGTGAACGGCGATTTCGCGCTTGAGTGGGAGATCACCCCGAAGATCAGGGCATCGAATGTCTATGACTTCTGGTCTTTCCGAGACCCCGGCATCAATACCTTCACCACAACCAGCTATACCGGAACCTCCCTGCTGCTTCCGCCGACCTCCTCAAGCACAACGATCGCGCCCGACCAGCAATATCTGAACCAGAAGACCAGCACCGACACAACTCTTGTGGCCTGGGACGTAGCGCCGACGGCAACCCTCTCGGTCGGCTACCGCTATCGCGCCCGCGAGATCACGGACTCTGGCGGCGACGTCATCCCCATCCATGAGAACTGGGGGCTCTTCGGAGCCGCGCTTCGGCCGCTGCCCGACCTGCGTATCAACTTCAACTTCGCCGGCATGTATGCCGACAACGCCTTCACGCGCATCGACCCGCGCCAGCTATACCAGTACGTCGTCCGCGCTTCCTACAAGCCCCGTTCCTGGATTTCGGCCTCGGGGGCAATCAATATCTTCAATTCCCAGGACAACGTCGAGACGGTGAACCACAAGGAGCACAACCGGGACTATTCTTTCGGCGTGTCGATCATCCCCAGCGAAAAGTGGTCGATCGACATGAACTACTCCTATAACAGCGTGTACTCCACCACCCTCGAGTGCTATCCCTCGACCCCGGCCCCGCCTACCGCCGAAGCGGCTCCGCCGGTCTGCACGGCAGCCGGAACGCCGTACGCGAGCAACGGCTATTACAACGCGCCCACGAACTTCGGCTTCATTGGATTTACCTTCAGCCCCATCAGCCGCCTGCAGGCCAAGGCCGGCTACAGGATGAGTGCCGTAAACGGCAACTCGCAGGACATCAACATCCGCCAGGTACCCGGCTCGCTTCAGTCGCAATGGCAGTCGCCCTACGGAGGCGTTTATTTCCAGATCGCCCCGAAATGGACGTGGAAGGGTGACTGGAACTACTACAGCTACGGTGAGGGCACGCCGATCGGACCCACCTTGCCTAGAAGCTTCCGCGGGAACGTTTACACGCTCGCCGTAAATTATGCCTTTTGAACTCGCATTTGCTGCGCTATGATTGGCGCGCTCAACAGGAGGAGCTTCCCACGATGGTCAAACAAATCGTTCAAGCCAGTCTCATAACCTTGCTCGCTGCCGGAACTGTGAGCTTTGCCCAAGATGCAGCGGCTACTTACAAAGCCAAATGCCAGATGTGCCACGGGGCAACCGGAATGGCCGATACTCCGGCGGGCAAGTCGACCAAGGCAAGGCCTTTCAATTCACCGGATGTAACGAAAATGTCCGATGATGATCTCATCAAAGTTATAACCGACGGTCACGCCAAAATGCCGGCCTACAAGGGCAAGCTGACGGATGCTCAGATCAAGGACTTGGTCGCCTACATCCATACACTGCAGAAATAATAACGGCGAAAAGAAGGGTGAATGACTCCGCAGGGGGGATTCAGGGAAACCCGGGTTCGGCCGCTTCTCTTTCTTGGAAATAACCCGATAAGCCTGATCGGCGGCGCTATAACGACGGCGTCGGCGATGATTCTGATTGGCTTCTGGGTCGTGGCATTTTTCGGCCACGGTGGCCCGGCGAGCCCCTACGTGGGCATTGTTGTCGATTTATGCCTGCCGGGGCTTTTTATTCTTGGGCTCATTCTCATCCCTGTCGGCATGTTGCTGCGGCGAAGACGTCTCAAAGCTGCCGGTCAGCTGCCCACTGAGTATCCCAAGGTCGACTTCGGTGATCCCGTGTTTCGCCACGGCGTGGACTTCGTCGTCGTGGCCACGTTCATCAATTTCGTCATTGTGGGCACAGCAAGCTATCGCGGCGTTGCCTATATGGATACTCCGAACTTCTGCGGCCAGGCCTGTCACGTCATGCACCCCGAGTTTGCGGCCTATCCCGTTGCAACCCACTCCCACGTGGCCTGTACCGACTGTCACATTGCCTCAGGAGTCGGCGGCTTTGTACACGCGAAAGTGAACGGAACAAAGCAGATGATTCAGGTGGTTTTTAATAGCTATCCGCGGCCTATCTTGGCTGAGGGTAAGATTCCTGCCGCGAGCGCGACATGCGTTCATTGTCACAATCCGGGGAGATTTGTCGGCGACAAGCTCGTAGTCACCACCTCGTATGGAGACGATGAGAGCAATCCGGTCACGAAGTCGCTGGTGCTGCTGCACGTTGGCGGGCAGGACATGGCCGGGCACCTGAGCGGCATCCATGGCGCACACATGGGCCGCATCGAATACATCTCCGCGGATACGACGAATCAGATGATACCCTGGGTAGGGAAGGTCAACGCCGACGGCTCAACGACCGAATTTGTCTCGTCGGATGCCAAACAACCAGTGACCGGTGCGAAGCGCGTCATGGATTGCATCGACTGCCACAACCGTGCGGCTCACTCATTCACCACCGCGGAAAAAGCTCTGAACAGGTCGATGAACCAGGGTCTGATCGATCCATCTCTGCCGTTTGTTCATAAAGAAGGTCTTGCTCTCATCAAGGCCGACTATCCTTCACAGGCCGATGCAGATTCGAAGATCACCTCGGGCCTCGAGGATTTCTACCGGACGCAGCATGCCGACGTCTGGAGCCAGAAGCAATCGCAGGTTGAGCAGGCGGCCAGGGCCCTGAGCGCGATCTACAACCGGAACGTCTTTCCTTCCATGAAGCTCACCTGGGGCACGCACCCCGACAACCTCGGGCACAACGATTATCCCGGTTGCTTCCGGTGCCATGACGGAAGCCATAACGCCAAGAACGGCAATAGCATCACCAACGACTGCTCGGTTTGCCACAACCTGATTGCTACCGACGAGGCGAATCCCAAGCAACTCGCCGACCTCGGGCTCCAGTAAACTGGAGGCGCAATCGCAAGCCGGCCTTTCGCTGAAAATCGGGTAGTTAAACCGGGACGCATCCATCCATTCATCTTCTGTTCACCAAGCTGGTGATCCGCGTCACTTACAGTAGCGATTGGCGCTGCTAGCCTGCTGGTTGAGCGTTTGATCCTGACAATTCTGACAGAGGACAATCGCGCGGTTGAATCCTATACTTTTCCCATCTGAAAAGGAGTTTGATTATGGCGACGATAGTGGCTCCCGAAAAAGTGAACGGCGCGATATCCGCTTACGGCCCCGCCAGATCGACGGTGCATGGCGCACCGTTGAGCGAGGATGAACTCCGCAAAACCGATGCCTACTGGCGTGCCTGCACCTATCTGATGCTGGGCATGATCTACCTGCAGGAGAATCCGCTCCTCAAGGAGCCGCTGAAGCCGGAGCACATCAAGAATCGCCTGCTCGGCCACTGGGGCTCGAGCCCGGGTCTGTCGTTCGTCTATATCCACCTGAACCGGCTGATCAAGAAGTATGACCTGGACATGATCTTCCTCGCCGGGCCCGGCCATGGCGCGCCGGGAGTGCTCGCGCCTGTCTACCTCGAGGGCACTTATTCGGAGGTCTATACCGACAAGTGCGAAGACGAAGAAGGCATGCATGCGTTCTTCAAGCAGTTCTCGTTCCCCGGCGGCATCGGAAGCCACTGCACGCCGGAGACTCCGGGGTCGATTCACGAAGGTGGCGAGCTCGGGTACGTGCTTTCGCATGCGTGCGGCGCTGCATTCGACAATCCCAACCTCATCGTCGCCGCTGTGGTCGGTGACGGCGAATCGGAGACTGGCCCGCTGGCGACCTCGTGGCACATCAACAAATTCATCAATCCGATTCGCGATGGCGCGGTTCTGCCGATTCTTCACCTCAACGGTTACAAAATCAACAATCCCACGCTGCTGGCGCGCATCCCCCACGATGAGCTGGAAGACCTGCTTCGCGGATATGGATGGACGCCCCATTTTGTCGAGGGATCCGACCACCTGAGCATGCACCAGGCGATGGCGGCGACGGTGGAAGAATGCATCAACGACATAAGAGCGGCACAGAAGAAGGCCCGCGAAACGGGCGTGGCCGAACGCGTGCACTGGCCCATGATCGTGCTGCGCTCTCCCAAGGGATGGACCGCTCCGCGAAAGCTGGATGGCCATTACCTTGAAGGATTCTGGCGCGCGCACCAGGTCCCGATGGCCGACGTGAAAACAAATCCGCACCGGCTGCAGGAGCTCGAGGAATGGATGCGGTCTTACAAGCCCGAGCAGCTCTTCGACAAAAAGGGATCATTGATCCCCGAGCTGAAAGCGCTGACGCCCACGGGCACCCGGCGAATGGGCTCCAATCCTCATGCGAATGGTGGCGGACTGAAGCGGGCACTTCGGATACCTGATTTCCGCGAGTACGCCTGCAAGTTTGAGAAACCGGGCACCATCGAGGCCGAGAACGCGAAACCGCTGGGGACATTCCTCCGCGACGTGATGAAGCTGAACATGAAGAACTTCCGCGTCTTCGGTCCGGACGAAAACACCTCGAACAAGCTCGGCGACATCTATGAGGTCAGCAAGAAGCTCTGGCTGTCGGAGTACTTTGAAGAGGATCAGGATGGCGGCGAGTTGGCTCCCGATGGCCGCGTCATCGAAATGCTGAGCGAGCACACCATGGAGGGCATGCTCGAAGGCTATCTGCTCACCGGACGCCACGGCTTCTTCTCGTCGTACGAGGCGTTCATTCATGTCATCGACTCGATGTTCAACCAGCATGCAAAATGGCTGGAGATATGCAATCACCTGTCGTGGCGCAAAAAGATCGCTTCGCTGAACATCTTCGTCACATCGACCGTCTGGCGGCAGGACCACAACGGCTTCACCCACCAGGATCCGGGCTTTATCGATGTGGTGCTCAACAAGAGCGCCGCGGTGACGCGCATCTATATGCCGCCCGATGTGAATTCCCTGCTCTCTGTTGCAAACCACTGCCTGCGCAGCGAGCAATACGTGAATGTAATCGTGTGCGACAAGCAGCTCCATCTGCAGTACATGGATATGGATGCGGCAATCGTCCACTGCACCAAGGGAATCGGTACTTGGGACTGGGCCTGCAACGATCAGGGTGTCGAGCCCGATGTGGTGATGGCGTCTGCCGGCGACATTCCCACACAGGAAACCCTGGCGGCGATCTGTCTGCTGCGCGAGGAGTTTCCCGACCTGAAACTTCGCTACATCAACGTCGTGGATCTGTTCAAATTGCAGCCGAGCACGGAGCATCCTCACGGGCTGCCGGACCGCGACTTCGATTCGCTGTTTACGGTCGACAAGCCGGTCATCTTCAACTTCCACGGCTATCCCTGGCTGGTGCACCGGCTGACCTATGCCCGCAAGAATCACGAGAATCTGCACGTGCGCGGCTACAAGGAGAAGGGCAACATCAACACCCCGTTCGAGCTTGCAATTGAAAACGAGATCGACCGATTCAGTCTTGCGATGGATGTGATCAAGCGCGTGCCACGGCTGCAGAAGATTGGAGCGCACGCGATGGAGAAATTCCTGAACGAGCAAATAGAATGTCGCAACTACGCCTTCCAGAACGGCATCGACCGGCCCGACGTCAGGGAATGGCGCTGGCCCCACTAGGGCCTGCTAACAGGCACCAGGCACGTGCACAGGAGGATCCAGGCTGATGAGCGCGAAAGCGGTGGCAGAATCCGGGGCCGGAGCCACACCGGTCACTACTGAACAGCTGATGGAGCAGTACGGCTGCGGCCCCATAAAGTTTTCCGGAAACGACGGACTTTACGAGCGCCACCTTCATTTCGATAACGTCATCGACGACAGCGTGGCCAACTCCCGCGAGAAGTTCGAGGCTGGAGCGCATTCGATTCGCGATGTGCTCTCGCAGCGCTGGGTGGCGACCGAGAAGACCTATGACCAGCAGAACGTCAAGCGGATCTACTACCTTTCGATGGAGTTCCTGCTCGGCCGTTCGCTCGCCAACAACAACACCAATCTGCTGCTCAACCCCGAGGTTATGCGAATGGCCCGGCAAAATGGCATCGACCTGTTTTCAGTATTTGAGCAGGAACCCGATGCCGGGCTCGGCAACGGCGGACTTGGACGCCTGGCGGCATGCTTTCTCGATTCGATGGCCACCATGCAGCTTCCGGCGATGGGCTACGGCCTGCGCTACGAGTACGGCATCTTCAAGCAGGTGATCGAGGACGGTTGGCAGAAGGAACAGCCGGACAACTGGCTGCGCCGGCCTGATCCCTGGGAAGTAATGCGCCCCTACGAACAGGTGGCGATCAATCTGAACTGCTCGTTCACAATGCGCGGTGGCGTGCTGGAGCCGATGAGGGGCGTGCCATCCACTTTGTACGGCATACCCTTCGACCGTCCCGTGGTCGGCTACGGTGGCGAGACTGTGAACACCTTGCGGCTGTGGGCGGCGGTGAGTCCTGATTATTTCGATTTCCAGAAGTTCAGCAGGGGCGATTTTGTCGGCGCGCTTGCAGAGAGCCTCGCCGCCGAATCGTTGACGCGCGTACTCTATCCCGACGACAGCACCAGCATGGGCAAGGCGCTGCGGCTGGTGCAGCAGTATTTTCTGGTTGCCTGCTCGCTCAAAGATCTCATCCGCCGATTCCGCCGCAACGGCAATGACTGGAGCACGCTGCCTGACAAGGTTGGGATCCAGCTCAACGACACCCACCCGACGCTTTCGGTTCCCGAGCTCATGCGGATCCTTCTGGATGAGGCTCACCTCTCCTGGGACGAGGCGTGGGATATCACTCAGCGCACGCTGGCCTACACCAATCACACCCTGCTGCCCGAAGCCCTGGAGAAATGGCCCATCGAGTGGTTCGAGGCCATCATGCCGCGGCAGCTCGAGATCATCTACGAGATCAACCGGCGCTTCCTCCGGACCGTCAGGGACCGCTTCCCCGGAGATGAGGGACGCGTAGAGCGAGTAAGCCTGATCGAGGAGAAGCCGGAACGAAAAGTCCGGATGGCGAACCTGGCCATCGTGGGAACGCACAGCACGAACGGCGTGGCCGCCATCCACACCGATCTGCTGCGCAAGGTGACCGTAAAGGACCTCGCCGAGATCTTTCCTGAGCGCTTCAACAACAAGACCAACGGCGTGACGCCAAGGCGATGGCTGCTGCTGTGTAATCCAGCGCTTTCTGCAGCCATCACAGACGCCATCGGCGACGGCTGGATCACGGACCTCAGCGAGTTAAAGCAGCTTGTTCCGTTGGCCAACGACAGGGCTTTCCACGAGTCGTTGCACAAGGCCAAGCGCGAAGCCAAGGTGAAATTCTCTGAATGGCTGAAGGCCACGACCGGGCAGACAGTGGATTGTGATGCCATCATCGACTGCCAGGTGAAGAGAATCCACGAATACAAGCGGCAGTTCCTTAACGCGCTGCGCGTCGTCGTGCTTTACAACCGTCTGCGCGAGAACCCGAACCTCGAAATGGCGCCGCGCACCTTCATCTTTGCCGGAAAGGCTGCGCCCGCCTATCGGCTGGCGAAGCTGATCATCAAGTTCATTAACAACCTGGCGGGCACCGTCGATGGCGATCCGGCGGTCAAAGGACGTATCAAGGTGCTCTTCCTTCCCGAGTATTGCGTCACGCAGGCCGAGCGGCTCATCCCCGCGTCGGATGTGTCGAACCAGATTTCGACCGCGGGCTATGAGGCCAGCGGCACCAGCAACATGAAGTTCATGATGAATGGCGCGCTCACCATCGGCACCCGGGACGGCGCAACCATCGAGATGGCCGAGGAGGCGGGCGAGGAGAATTTCTTCCTCTTCGGGCTGACCGCGGAACAAGTGGCCAACAACCGCGCCTGGTACAACCCTTGGTGGCACTATCACAATGAGCCGGAAACACGCGCGGCACTGGACATGATCTTCTCCGATTACTTCAGTCGCAACGAGCCCGGTGTCTTCGATCCTCTGCGCGAGATGCTCCTGCTGAAAGGCGATTACTACATGCATCTCGCCGATCTCAAGTCCTATCTGGAAGCCGACCAGAAGCTTCGCGAGCTATACTCGGACCGCGATGGATGGGCGCGCGAAGTGATTCTGAACATCGCCAATTCCGGCAAGTTCTCAAGCGATCGCACCATCGCCCAGTACGCCTCGGAGATCTGGGACGCTAAGCCGTGCCCGATCTACTGCAGCTGATCACGCAACGCGGAAAGGCGCTCGATGGCAACGGAGTTGATTCCAGCGCAGCAGGCGAACGACGCCGACAGTGCCGCCGACGTTCCCTGCGCTCGCGGCACAAGCTATCCCCTGGGCGCTACTCCGGTTCAGGGCGGAGTAAACTTCAGCGTCTACTCCCGCGACGCCATCGGCATTGATCTCATCTTCTTCGACCGCGAGGACGATGCGCAGCCCTCTCGCGTAATTTCGCTCGATTCCTTCGAAAACCACACCTATCACTACTGGCACTGCTTCGTTCCCGGAATAAAAGCGGGGCAGATCTACGGATACCGCGCCCGGGGACCATTCAATCCATGGGAGGGCCTGCGCTTCGACGAGTCAAAGCTTCTGCTCGATCCTTACGGGCGCGCCGTCGCTGTTCCCGACGGTTACTCGCGCGAAACGGTGCAGGGCCGGGACAACGCTGCGATCGCGATGAAGAGCGTGGTGGTAGACATAAGCTCGTACGACTGGGAAGGCGACTCGCCGCTCTGCAAACCTGCTTCCCGAACGATTATTTACGAGATGCACGTCCGGGGCTTTACGCAAAACCCGAACTCCGGCGTCTCCGAGCAGGCGCGCGGCACCTACCTCGGACTGATCGAAAAGATTCCCTATCTGAAGGACCTCGGCGTTACCGCGGTCGAGCTTCTTCCTGTGTTCCAGTTCGACGCGCTCGATGCCCCTGCGGGCCGGGTGAACTACTGGGGCTATGCGCCTGTCTCCTTCTTTGCGCCCCACCACGCCTACAGTTCGGGCCGGGACTTGCTCGCGCCAGTCAATGAGTTTCGCAACATGGTGAAGGCCCTGCACCGGGCAGGCATCGAAGTTATCCTCGATGTGGTGTTCAATCACACGGCCGAAGGTGATCAGAATGGGCCCACCCTCTGCTATCGCGGTTTCGATAACAATGCGTATTACGTCCTGCAGACGGATCGCAGGTACTACTCGAACTATAGCGGCACGGGTAACACGCTCAACGCGAACCATCCCATCGTGCGGCGCATGATCCTCGACAGCCTGCGTTACTGGGTTGAGGAGATGCACGTCGACGGCTTCCGGTTCGATCTGGCTTCGATTCTTTCGCGCGATTCGAACGGCTGCGTGCTCGCCAATCCTCCGGTGCTTCTGGATATCGAATCAGATCCGTCACTGGCGGGCACAAAGATGATCGCCGAGGCATGGGACGCAGCCGGCCTCTACCAGGTCGGCAACTTTGTCGGGGACAGCTGGCGCGAATGGAACGGGCGCTTCCGCGACGATGTGCGCAGCTTTATGCGCGGCGAGAATCACTCGGTGCGGAGCTTCGCCGACCGGCTCCTCGGAAGTTGGGAGATCTATCGCCACAAGGAGCGCGAAGCCGAGCAAAGCGTTA
Organism: uncultured Acidobacteriaceae bacterium; assembly: GCA_963724375.1. Lineage (GTDB taxonomy): Bacteria > Acidobacteriota > Terriglobia > Terriglobales > Acidobacteriaceae > Silvibacterium. Next base: position 158,056 of record CAVRUM010000004.1, on the reverse strand, counting down.
ATTTCGTCACCTGCCACGACGGATTCACGCTGAACGACCTTGTCTCCTACGACCACAAGCACAACGAAGCGAATGGAGAGAATAATCGTGACGGTGCGGACGACAATCGCAGCTGGAACTGCGGTGTCGAAGGCCCAACCAGCGACGTGGCAATCGAAGAGCTTCGCAATCAGCAGGTCAAGAACTTCCTGACTGTGACCCTGCTTTCGCTGGGCATGCCCATGTTCGTAATGGGAGACGAGGTACGCAGGTCGCAAGGGGGCAACAACAACGCCTATTGCCAGGACTCGGAACTGAGCTGGTTCGATTGGTCGCTGGTTGAAAAACATTCAGATATTCATCGCTTTGCAAAGCAGCTCATCGCACGGCGGATGCTCCGGAACGAAGGACCCGAGCGCGAGGGGCTCACCTTGAATCAGCTGCTCTCCGCCGCCTTTAAGGAATGGCACGGAATCAGGCCCAATCAGCCGGACTGGAGCGATTCCTCGCACAGCATCGCCATAAGCGGCGAGATCAAGCAGGAAAAGATGCTCTTCTATTTCCTCTTTAACGCCTACTGGCAGCCGCTGACATTCGAGCTGCCGCGCATTTACGACGGCCAGTCCTGGCGAAGGTGGATCGACACATACCTGGCATCGCCGGAGGATATCGTGCCCTGGCAAGAAGTGCGCGAGGTGGCGAGCCCGGTCTATCACGCCGGACCTCGATCCGTTGTTGTCCTCTGGGCGCCCATGGAAGAACCCGCGAACCAGGCAGCCCAGTCTGAATGATCGCTGAATAAACTCTGTGCTTTGTTCCCCTCGCTGTTGTACAACTAGTCACTTGCCAAAGCGCGACTCGAGAACGAGACTGTCACTTCTGCCAGTTCTACGATCGGCGATAGCAGCGTAACTTATCCGAACTGGACTGCCTTTGCTTCATTTCGTGCGGTAATTGCTTTCAGCCTTAAGGCCTTTCCTTTGTGTGAGGCGACATTTGAGCGGTGACCTGAGCCAGGAGTGTGTCGATGGGGATCACGCGTTGTTTTCATCTGGATGAACTAACCCAGCCGCATCAAACGCAGCAGGAACGCAGGGGATTACTGTCCGGTAACCCACGCTTTTGTGGAGTTATCGCCGCGATTCTCGCTCTCTCCTCGATCAGCGCCTGCCGCAAGAAAGAAGAAGCGCCGCCGCCCGCTCCACCCGAGGTCACCGTCGCGGAGGTCGTCCAGAAAAATGTGCCCTCTTACGTCGAATGGGTTGCGCAGCTGAACGGACCGGTGAATGCGGACATCACACCGAAAGTCCAGGGTTATCTCCTGACGCAGAATTACCAGAACGGCTTTTTCGTCAAAAAGGGCCAGCTCCTCTTTACGATAGATCCGCGGCCCTTCGTGGCGACACTCGATCAGGACAAGGCGCAGGTCGCCGTCGCCCAGGCGAATCTCGGTGAGGCCGAGAAAAACGTCGACCGCGACACCCCGCTGGTCGCGCAACACGCGATCCCGCAAAAGCAGCTCGACACCGATCAGTCAACCCTGGCCGCGAACCAGGCGCAATTGGACGCAGCCAAGGCGCAGATGGTGCAGGCGGAATTGAATCTCGAATGGACCAAGGTCTACTCGCCGATTGACGGCATCGCGGGCATAGCCAATTCTCAGATCGGCGACCTGGTGGGAACGACCACCAAGATGGCGACAGTCTCCCAGATCAATCCGATTTGGGCATACTTTAATATTCCCGAGAGCATCTACCTCGCCGACGCTGTGCACATTAACCGGGCAATCTTCGGAGGGGGCAGGCACGGTGTGCCGGTCAACATCGAATATATCCAGGCAAACGGACAAACCTACCCGGCGAAGGGCGAACTCATATCCGTGAATCGCCAGATCGCTACCCAGACGGGCACCATCCAGATCGCCGCCGCCTTCCCCAACAAGGATGCCATCCTCCGCCCCGGCGGCTTTGGCAGAGTTCGGATCGAATCAGGCGTGACCGAGAACGCTTTGCTGGTTCCGCAGCCCGCTGTGATCGAAGTGCAAACGGCCTACCAGGTCATCGTGCTCAACGCCGAAAACAGGGCAGTGATTCGACCGGTCAAGGTGGGAGACCGGGTCGGGACGGACTGGATCATCACAGAGGGACTAAAGCCCGGCGAAAAGGTCGTGGTCGAAGGCATCCAGAGAGTACAGATGTTTGCCGCGGCTGCACCGCCGGCGATGGTAAAGGAAGGCATTCCGGTCGTGGCTAAACCGTACATGCCGGCCGCGGCGACCCTCGGGGGCAACTGATCATGTCGAAATTCTTCATCAACCGCCCCATCGTAGCGATAGTCATCGCAATTCTGATGGTGCTGGCCGGCGGGGTCGCTGTGCTTGAGCTGCCTACGGCACAGTTTCCCAACATTGCCGACCCGATGATCCAGGTGCAGGCCACTTACCCCGGCGCGGACGCCCAGACAATTGCGGAGTCCGTTGCCACACCGATCGAACAGCAGATGTCGGGCGTCAGTGGCATGAACTACATGTACTCGTTGAGCGCAAGTTCCGGCGGCAAGATGACGCTGTACGTCGACTTTGCGCTCGGAACCGACATCAACACCGACCAGATTCTGGCGCAGATGCGGAGCGGCCAGGCTAACTCGCAACTGCCCGCTGAAGTAAACCAGCAAGGCGTGATCGTGCAGCCGGGAACGACGGCGCCCTTCATGCTCCTTGATCTCTACTCTCCCAGCGGCACGTACGACAGCATCTTCCTGGCCAACTACGCCACCATTAATCTGCAGTACGCGCTCACCCGTATCTCGGGCGTCGGTCAGGTTCAGATATTCGGCGCCGGTCCCTATGCGATGCGCATTTGGGTGAATCCCGACAAGCTGGCCAGCCTGGGCGTCACCGTCTCCGACATCACCAACGCAGTCAAGGCTCAGAACAAGGTCAACCCCGCGGGGCAGGTTGGCGGCGAGCCCGTCCCACAAGGTCAGCAATTCACCTACAACGTGCGAGCGCCAGGGCGCCTGCCCACGGCTGAGGAGTTTGGTGAGATCGTTGTCCGTGCTCAGCCCGACGGGTCAATCCTGCGGTTGAAAGACGTCGCGCGTGTGCAACTGGGATCGCAATACTACTCCTATATCGCGCGGTTGGGAGTGTCCGGAGAGAATAAGCCCTCCCAGCCCGCTGCGCTCATCGCGCTCTACCTCACTCCTGGCAGCAACGCGCTGCAAACGCGAGCCGCCGTCCTCAAAATGATGGGCGAGGCAAAGGGCAGGTTTCCCCAGGGGTTGGACTACATTACCGCGCTCGACACGACGCTCGCTGTCAGTGCCGGCATCCATGAAATCTACAAGACTCTGATCGAAGCCCTGATCCTCGTCATCATAGTCGTCTACATTTTCCTCCAGGGCTTCAGAGCAACACTGATTCCGTTGCTCGCCGTTCCTGTCTCTCTCGTCGCGACCTTCATGGTCTTTCCCCTGCTTGGCTTCTCCATCAATACCCTGTCGCTTTTGGGTATGGTCTTGGCGATTGGACTGGTCGTCGACGATGCCATCGTCGTCGTGGAGGCCGTAGAACACAATATCGAGCAGGGACTGAGTCCTCACGACGCCACCATCAAAGCGATGGAGGAAGTCTCGTCACCGGTCATTGCAATCGCGCTCATCCTCGCGGCGGTGTTCGTTCCCACAGCCTTCATTCCCGGCATTACGGGCCAGCTTTACAAGCAGTTCGCAATCACCATCGCGATTTCGGTGCTCTTCTCGGCCTTCAACGCGCTTACCCTCAGCCCCGCTCTTTCCGCCATGCTGCTTCGTCCCAAGAAGGAGTCTCGAGGACCCCTGGGTGCATTTTTTCGCGGCTTCAACAAAGTTTTCGGCCGCGCCACCGACGGGTACGTGAACGTTTGCAGACATCTGATCCACAAAGCCGCTCTGGCGTTTCTTCTGCTCGCCGGGCTGGCCGTGGGTGCAGGATATTTCGGTAAACAGCTCCCGGGAAGCTTTCTCCCCGATGAAGATCAGGGATATCTCTATGCCGGGTTGCAACTGCCTAATGCCTCGTCTCTGCAACTCACCTCGCAGGCTGCGCGCGAAGTCGAGAAGATCATGATGGACACGCCTGGTGTCCAATACGTCAGCACTGTCAACGGATACAGCTTGTTGAGCGGCGTCGCCGCCACCTACAGCTCATTCTTCTTTATCTCTCTGAAGCCCTGGGATGAGCGCACGACTCCGGAGGAGAGTTACGAGGGGATCAAAGCCCACCTTCAGAAGGCCCTTTCAAGGGTCCCCGGAGGACTTGCGTTCTCGTTCCCGCCGCCGGCAATCCCGGGCGTGGGCACATCAGGAGGCGCTACTTTCATTCTTGAAGACAGATCGGGCGGCAGCATCGACTTTCTCGCGAAACAGACCCAGATCTATATGGCGGCTGCGCGCAAACGCCCGGAACTGGCGGGGCTCTTCACCACAGCCCTGTTCGGCGTTCCCCAGGTCGGGGTAAAGGTGGACAACGCCAAGGCGATGACCCAGCAGATCCAGCTGGCCGACCTGTACCAGACGGTGCAGACGTTTATGGGCGGCTCCCTGATTAACTTCTTCAACCGCTTCGGCCTGCAGTGGCAGGTATACGTTATGGCCGACGGCGACTTCCGCACCAAGGCGGAGAATCTCGGCAAGTTTTATGTAAGGAACGCATCGGGCGATATGGTCCCGCTTAGTACCCTGACCACAACCGATGCACGCAGCGGCGCCGAATTCGTCATGCGCTATAACCTGTTCAACTGCGTGCAGATTAATGCCGCAGCTGCGCCCGGATATAGTTCGGCTCAGGTCATGGCTGCCTTGGAAGATGTCTTCCACAAGACCATGCCTGGCCAGATGGGCTTCGACTACTCCGGCATGTCGTACCAGGAGCAGAAGGCGGCGCAAGGCGTTTCACCCGCTGTTATTTTTGGCATGGCCCTGTTCGTGGTGTTCCTCATCATGGCCGCGCAATACGAGAGCTGGACGCTTCCCTTCAGCGTATTGCTGGGACTTCCAATAGCCGTTTTCGGCGCGTTCCTAACGCTCTACTTGCGCCGCTTCGACAATAATGTGTACGCGCAGATCGGGCTGGTTATGCTGATCGGACTGTCGTCCAAGAATGCCATTCTTATCGTGGAATTCGCCAAGCTTGAGTACGACAGCGGCAAGTCGCTCATCGACGCCACATTAGCCGGCGCCAGGGTGAGACTGCGGCCAATCCTGATGACTGCATTTGCCTTCATTCTTGGCTGCGTGCCCCTGTGGCGGGCATTCGGAGCAGGCGCTATCTCCCGCCAGGTGCTTGGCACAACAGTTATTGGCGGCATGCTCGCCTCCACCATTATCGCGATCTTCTTTGTTCCGGTTTCCTTTGATGTTGTGGAGCGCTTCGGCAGTCTCTTCAGCAAAGAAAAGGAAAAGCCAAAGCCAGAGCCCGGGGCGCAACCGGTGGTCGTTGCCAGATCGGAAGGAGGGCACGACTGATGCGAGCGAGAACATCCATTGGCCTCGTGTTGTTGCTCTCACTGTGCGGTTGCAAGCTCGGGCCCAACTACAAACGTCCTGCCCTGGATGTCCCCGGACAATATCGCGGAACTGCGCCCGACCTGCCGCAACAGCCAGCCGGCGGACCCTTCGGTGAAATGAAGTGGTCCGACGTCTACCAGGACGCGACTCTGCAGGCCCTGCTCAAGGAAGCTCTCACCAACAACTACGACATTCGCATTGCCGCCACGCGGATTCTCCAGGCCAACGCAAATCTGGGAATTACCCGCGCGAACCAGTTCCCCACAGTGGGCGGCACTGGCAGTATTGAGAATATTCAGTCCACACCGCTTTTCACCGGCTCGCCCTGGGTCGATACCCTCGGGCTGCAGATGAACTACATCGTCGATTTCTGGGGGCAATATCGTCGCGCAACGGAAGCGGCGCGCGCTAACCTATTGGCCAGCCAATACGCCCAGAACGTCGTTCAGATAACACTGATATCAGAGATAGCGAGCGCGTATTTTGCACTTCGCCAATACGATGCCCAGCTGGAGATTTCCAAACAAACTGTTGATGCCGATAAGGAGATCCTCAGGTTAAACACAATCAACTTCAAGGGCGGCTATTACTCGCTCACCGACGTCGATCAGGCCCTGTTGCTGGTGCAACAGGCCGAGGCGGAGGTCATCTCGCTCAATCAATTAATTCCGCAGACCGAGAACTCGCTCAGCATTCTCCTGGGCAGAAATCCCGGCCCCATCACGCGTGGTCTCAACCTCGTCGACCAGCCGCATTTGCCCGATGTCCCCGTTGGCCTTCCTTCAGCGCTTCTGGAGCGCCGTCCGGATGTCCGCGAGGCTGAAGAAGCGCTCGTCGCAGCCAATGCAAACGTCGGAGTGGCCAAGGCCAACTTCTTCCCGCAGATTTCGCTGACTGGCAGCTTCGGCGCGTCCAGCACCGCCTTAACCAGCTTTTTGCAGGGACCGGCCACTTTCTGGACCGTTGGTGCCGGGTTGGCGCAACCCATCTATGAGGGCGGCAGAATCAGAAGTCAATACCGTCTGGCCTGGGCGCAGCGGGATCAGGCCGAACTGCAGTATAAGCAAACCGTGCAGCAGGCCTTCGGAGATGTCGCCAACAGTCTCGTTGGCTATAACCAGTCGCGGCAGTATCGGATGAAGATCGCAGAGCAGACCGCTACCTACAAGGAAAGCGCACGACTCGCCAACGTCCGCTTTAGCGGAGGATACGCCAGCTTTCTCGAAGTGCTGACCATCGAACAACAATACTTCACCTCCGAGTTGAACCTGATGCAGGCCTGGTACTCCGAACTGCAGAACTACCAGCAGCTCTATGCGGCGCTCGGCGGCGGCTGGCAACAATAGTCCTGCCCTGGTATCGGAACCGCGCCGCCCAGTAGATTACTATGCCCGCCACAGTGTAGATTCTTCTGCTAATCGCATTCAGGCCATGTTCCGCTCAAGTTGTGTGATGAAAAAGACTGCCAGCGTTGTTTTCCTTGCCGTTCTTCTCTGCATTGCGTTGGCAAACTGCGCTTTGCCTTCGATAGCGCAGCAGCCGCAACCAGGACAGACGACTGCGAATTCCGCAGACAGCGATCAGGAAATCCCTGACGAGGAAAAACCCGCCGGCGAGGTGACGATTGATGGCAACCCCGTCCTGACGGTATATGAGCCGGTTGGGGGCCTTACGCCCGATAAACGGGCCGAGGCGATTAAGTCGCGAATCATCACGCTGGCCAGGGATTCGAGCATCCCGTCCCAGTCCATCCATCTAGAAGCCCGCTCCGACTGGACCGAGATTCTTGCCGAAAACCAGATGATCATGGCTGTCACCGACTCCGACTCGCACGCGGCCGGCAAACCGCGGCAACAGCTGGCCGAGGAGTATCTCCGGAACATCCGTCAGGCGGTCGAGGAATACCGGCAGAGTCACACTTGGCGGATAATCCTGCGCGGCATCCTGAAGGCTGCGCTGGTGACCCTGGCCCTGGCGGTTGCACTCTGGCTCGTCCGCCGGATCAGGCTATTTTTCCGGCACAGGATCGAGGAGCGGATCCTGACCAGCAAGGCCCAGAAGGAAAAGTCCGCCTGGCATCTATCGGTTTCGTACATAGGACCGATCCTGCTCGGCATCGGCACATTCTTTCGATGGGTGATCATCCTCGCGCTTTTCGAGATCTACCTGACCGTCACTCTGGGCTTTTTCTCGTCTACCCGCGAGATATCCCTGACCGCGACGCGGTGGGTGCTCTCGCAGCTTGCGGCGTTCACCAAAGCGGCCGTGGACTACCTGCCGAACCTGATCGTCATCGCGGTTATCGTCCTCGTGACGTACTACCTGATGCGCGTCATCCGGCAAATCTTCGCGCTCATCCGCAAGGGGGACCTGAAGATTCATGGCTTCTATCCGGACTGGGCCGAGCCGACCGACAAGTTGATCCGCATCCTGGTGCTGGCGCTGGCCCTCATCGTGGTCTTCCCCTATCTTCCCGGAGCGAAGAGCCCGGCCTTCCAGGGGATCTCCATCTTTGTGGGCGTCCTGCTCTCACTCGGTTCATCTTCCGCCGTGGCCAACGCGATTGCTGGCGTAATCCTGACCTACATGCGTTCTTTTCTGGTCGGCGACTGGGTACAGATCGGCGACACCATGGGGGAGGTCGTCGAGAAGAACATGCTGGTGACACGGCTTCTCACGCCGAAAGCGGAGATCATTACCATCCCTAACTCCACCGTGATGAGCGGCTCGGTGAAGAACTACAGCACCGAGGCCAGGAAGTCCGGAGTCATCTTTTACACCACCGTATCCATCGGTTACGACGCCCCTTGGCGTACGGTTCACGAGCTGCTGGTCAGCGCCGCGCTCGCGACACCGTATGTTCTGCGCGATCCTGCGCCGTTTGTGCTGCAGAGGGCGCTGAACGATTTCTATCCGGTCTACGAGCTCAACGCCTACACCGCTACTCCGCGCGAAGTGCTGAACATCTTTTCGGATCTGCATCGGAATATCCAGGACAAGTTCAATGAAGCGGGAGTAGAGATCTGCTCGCCGCACTTCTCCGCGCTGCGCGACGGGAACGTCGTCTCGGTGCCCGAGCAATACATACCGCCCGGCTACCAGCCTCCGGGATTCCGGCTAAACCTGAACCAGACCGCCGACCCAGGGTCAAATCGGACGGCGCGGCCCGCAGAGAAATGAGTTGGACACGGGCTATCTACTGTTGTTTCTGACAGTATTCATCCCGCTTTGCATTCAATAGCTTTGAATCGCTGAAGAAAAGGAAAGGACGGTGAGCTTATGGGCGAGAAGCATCATCAAGCCAACGGAGAAAAGCTGACCAACAAGGAGTACACCAAAGAGCTGCGCCGGCTGCAGGCCGAGCTGTGCAAGCTGCAGGACTGGGTCAAGTTCAAGGGCCTGAAAGTGATCGTCGTCTTCGAAGGCCGCGACGCGGCCGGAAAGGGTGGAACGATCCGCGCCCTAACTGAGCGGGTGAGCCCGCGGGTCTTCCGCGTGGTTGCGTTGCCCGCTCCGTCTGACCGCCAGAAAACACAGCTGTACATCCAGCGCTACATCGAGCATTTCCCCGCCGCTGGCGAGATCGTGATTTTCGATCGCAGCTGGTACAACCGTGCCGGAGTCGAGTACGTGATGGGTTTTTGCAGCAAGGAGCAGCACCGCGTCTTCCTTGAACGCGCTCCGCTGATGGAGGAATACATCCTCGATGGCGGGATCATTCTCATCAAATACTGGCTCGAAGTCGGCCAGGAAGAGCAGGAGCGCAGGTTCAAGGCACGGATTGACGATCCGCTGCGGCAATGGAAGCTCAGTCCGATGGATACCGAGTCCTTCCGCCGCTGGTACGACTATTCCAGGGCGCGGGACATCATGCTGGAGAAGACCGACACCAAGCATGCACCTTGGCACATCGTCCGCTCCAACGACAAGAAGCGGGCACGCCTCAACTGCATCACGCATTTGCTGAGCATGATTCCGTATAAGAAAGTACCTGGGGAAAAGGTCAGGCTCCCGCACCGCGACACCCGGAAGCGATATAACGATGAGGCTCCGATGAAGGGGCGGCACTTTATCCCCGAGGTCTTTTAGAGCAGGCGATGGGGATCCCGGGCACAGCCATGGTCGAACTCGCGATTGAGTTCGGCGGATGAGGCAAGTTCGACAATTCGGGGCCCTGCTCGTTCTTGGTGCTCTGGTCGCCCTTACGCAGGCACAGACCACAAAAGCGGCAGCATCTGGTGGCAGGTCAGCCGATAAGTGGTCGTACACGATATCCGTGGATGGCTATCTGGTAGAAAACCAGATCTCTTACGGATCGCCGGTCTTTACGGCGGATCGCGACTGGCTCCATCTTGAGGCGCGGTATAACTACGAGGATCAGCAAACCGGGTCGCTGTGGGCAGGTTATAACTTCAGCGCCGGTAACAAGGTTAACGTGGAGCTCACTCCCATCTTCGGCGTCGTCTTCGGAAACGTGACCGGAGTTGCTCCGGGCTACGAATTTTCCCTTACATACAAGAAGCTCGGAGCCACAAGCGACGGCGAATATGTATTCGACACGGAACACAGCAAGCAGAGCTTCTACTATTCGTGGGACGAGCTGACCTATGCACCCGAAAAGTGGTGCCATTTCGGCTTCGCAGCTCAGCGGACAAAGGCATACCACGCCGCATTCGAGGTTCAAAGGGGAGGATCGCTCGGTTTCGCCTACCGCAACCTGGATTACACGACCTATGTCTTCGACGCCGGCATGAGCACTCCCACAATCGTTCTTGCATTGACCTACAAGTTTTGACGACACGCGCCCTGATAATGAAACACTGAGCTTGCGACGGAACGGACGGTCCACCTCGATGAAATCGAAGTACCGCGACTGGATACTGCCTATCATCGTGCTGGCTATCCTGCTGGCCCTTACGCCGCACGCTCTTTATCGCGCGATCAAAACGGGGAACCCCTACCTCTTCACCAGCGCCTTCTTCGGAGATATGCTCGCCCGGCTGCACGGTCCGGGACGCCTTCGCTTCATCCTTCAGCCCACCGTAGCTATCCTGCTGGGTATCCGAGACGGCAGAAAGGATGCCCGCGAGGGAACGCCGCCATTCCTGTGGAGCTTGATCTTTCACAAGGAGCGCCGACCTCAGTTGCTGAAACATATGCTCAGATCCACTCGCAATATCGTCGCTTTCGCGATCCTGCTGGACCTCGTTTCGCAGTACCTGATCTTTCGGATGTTGCGTCCCGGAGCGGCGCTGGTGCTGGGCCCGGTGCTGATCGCGGCGCCCTATGCCTTGTCGCGCGCTCTGAGCAATCGGTTCAGCCGTCCGCGGGAGACCCGGAATACCGGGACTTAACGCTGTGCCGCCCGGCACGCTCTGTGACCGCAGTCACATGCGCGCGGCTGGCCGAAGGCTGAGCATCGATGTTGGAACCTGGCACAAGCTGAGGCCTTTTGTTTGCCGCGGCATGTGGAGTTCGTTGTCTCCAATCATGAAAAAAAGGAGCACGCACCCAGCTGGGGCCAACCCGGTTGGTACGTGAGCAAGCATGAGGCGTCCGCTCGCATTTGCGTTTTTCTTCGCGCTTTTGACGTTTTCCTCCGCCAGCACTGCTTTCGCGGACAGTCCCGCTAGTGCCGGCCGCAAGGCCTATGTGGTCAGAGTGGCTATCCTGGGTGCGATCGCGACGATCGAACTGCTCCTGATCCTCTCTCTGTTCCGCAGCTGGTCGAAGAGCCGGGCCGCCGAGGCGGCGCTACAGCGGAAGGAAGAACAGCTCAGGAAGTCGGAAGAGATGTTCTCCAAAGTCTTCCGGCAGGGGCCGACCGCGATAACTCTGACTTCGGCAACAACCCAGCGGTTCATCGACGTCAACGAAACCTACGAGCAGTTGTCAGGATTTCGCCGCGAAGAGGTCATCGGCCGTAGCGTGCAGGAGATAGGGCTCTGGTCCGATCCGGATGAAAGAACGAGGCTTCTGGGGAAAATTCTCGCCGAGCACCGTCTGCGCAATTTCGAGTTCAGGTTCCGGCGCAAGGATGGCACTCGCCGAATCGGACTGGCATCGGCGGAATTGATCGAAGTAGCAGGTGAGCAATGCGTTCTGGGCGTGGCGTCAGACATCACCGATCGCAAAGAAGCCGAGCACGCTCTCGCTGAAAGCGAAAAGAGGCTGCGCCTCATTGCCGATTCCGCACCCGTGCTGATGTGGGTTACCGACAGCGATGACCAATGCACAGATGTCAACGAACGATGGCAGAAGCTAACCGGCCGAAGCAAAGAGGAAGCGCTTCGCAGGGGGTGGCAGCAGAGCATCCATCCGCAGGACCTGGCACTCTACCTTCGCACGAAGCAGGACGCGATAGCCGGAAGGCAAAGCTTCACCTCGGAGTACCGGATGCGGCGCTTTGACGGCGAGTATCGCTGGATGCGAACCAATGCCGTGCCGCGCTTTCTCGAGAATGGAGAGTTCGCGGGCTACATCGGCTGTTGTGTGGATTTCACAGAGGAAGAGGAAGCCAAGGCCGCTCGGGCCGAATTCAGCGGCAGGCTGATCCGGGCGCAGGAGAAGGAGCGCACCCGCATCGCCAGGGAGCTGCACGACGATATCAACCAGAGGCTGGCTCTGCTCGCCAACGGAGTCGAAAGAGTGATCCAGGTAAACGGCGGCCTCTCGAAGGCCGAACAGGCTGCGGAACTGCGCGAGCTTTGGCAGCTGACCAACGAGATCGCGACGGACGTTCAGCAACTCTCCCATCAACTCCATCCTTCGAAGCTGCACTATCTAGGGCTTGGCACTGCCGTGCGCGAGCTCTGCCAGGAGTACTCGCGCCAGCATCGCATCGGCGTCGAATACAATGTGCTCGGCCTTACCGCCGACCTGGACGAAGACGTATCGCTCAGCCTGTTCCGGACCGTTCAGGAGTCGCTTCGCAATGTTGCGAAGCACAGCCAGGCGTCGGAAGCGAACGTAGAGCTGATCCAGGACGCAGGCATCATTACCCTTCGCGTTTCCGACAATGGAACCGGATTCGACGTGGATCGCCCGCAGAATCCTCTTGGCCTTGGCCTGGTAAGCATGGGCGAACGTCTGCGCTCCGTCGGTGGACATTTCAGGATCGTGTCCAGCCTGGGCCATGGCACGCAGATCGAAGGCACCGTTCCGGTCGTTCTCAAGCGGAACAGAAGCAGATACCAGCCAGTCGAGTAAAAACCGTCAGTTTTGACAGTAGGCGAGCCGCATCATCTCACCTAATCTCGTTGCTAAGTTGTGCTTCCCTTCCTCGCGGGGTGCCTCCAGGAATACAGCAGCAGCCGAAAACGCATTTTAACGGCATGCTTGGAAGGAGATTGGGTGTCTAGGGTGCGTATTGTTCTCGCCGACGACAACGCAGCTGTGCTGGATAAGGTATCCGGGATGCTGGCGAAGGACTATGACATAGTCGCGACCATAAAAGAGGGATACGACGTTGTGGAAGAGTGCCTGCGGCTGACGCCTGATGTCGTCATCCTTGATATTTCCATGGGAGAAGTGTCCGGAATCGATCTCTCCAGGGATCTCAGGGATTCAGGCTGCGCGTCGAGGGTTGTGTTTCTCACCGTGCACGAAGACTACGACTACGTGAATGCGGCAATCGGCACCGGAGCGCTGGCCTACGTGGTCAAATCACGCCTGAGCGCAGACCTCGTCTCTGGGATCGAGGCGGCTATGGCGGGAAAGCTTTTTGTCTCCTCGAGCCTGATGTATCCGCAGCAATAGCGAACGCAGCCGTGGCGTGGACCGGCGCTGTCTACTCTGCAGCTGCGCGTTCAAGCTCGGCGATATCGAGCTTCTTCATCTTGAGCATGGCCTGCAACGCCTTCGGATGGCGTATCAGCTCCCCCAGCCGCGTTGGTACGATCTGCCACGAAAGCCCGAATTTATCCTTCAGCCAGCCGCACGGCCCTTCGCTTCCGCCCGCCGACAGCTTCTCCCAGTAATAATCGACCTCTTCCTGTGAATCGCAGCGCACAACAAACGAGACCGCTTCGGTAAACTTGTGCGCCGGGCCTCCGTTCAGAGCCGTGAACTTCTGGCCGTCCAGCTCAAAGCCGATGGTGATTATTTTGCCCTTCGGTGCGATCGTGTCGTCCTGCGCGCGCATTTCCCCCAGCCGCTTCGAATTTCTGAACACGCTGAGATATAACTCGACGGCCTCTTCAGCGTTACCGTCGAACCACAGGAACGGCGTAATCCTCGGAGAATTCTCTAAAGCACTCATTGAGCACCTTTGGGTTGAACGAGAGGAAACTGCGACGCAAGCTGAACGTCGATCACCATCTGCGTCCGCCGCTCCACCTGCTCATAGAGAGCCGCTTTTTTTGCCGGCAGCACCTTGCGGAAGTTGGCCCAGTATTTCTGGCGGAGCGCTGCCACATCCGTGTCCAATTTCAGCATGCGCGTAGACCACTCGTCGGCCTCGGCATCGGTCATCGTGTTATAGCTCTGTGTATAGGACTTGATGAGCCCGTATTTCACATTGTTGAGATCGACCAGTGCGGCCGTGTACTGGTCGAACACGGGCCAGAATTTCTGCGCCTCCGCGTCGGTCAGCGGCACGTTAGTTTCTATGATGTGCCGCTTCTGCACACGGATGTCCTTCCGCAGCATGGTGATGTCCTGATCATCCTGCGAGGCCTGCGAACTCTTGTCCGCACTCTTCGGAGAGCCCCCGCTTTGCGAGGCCCCGTTCGGCGTGCCTCCATTTTGTGCAATCACCCACACATACCCGGCCACGAACAGCACCCCGCCCAACATCAACATCCCAATCAGGAGCCTCTTCATTGTGCAAACCCTTTCTTCGCTGCTGCCTCAAGTCCGCTCATCTGTTCCACGGACGCAGCCGCGGAATCCACGCGTGCACCTTCCTGCAGTACTCCTCATACTCCGGGCCGAACTTCTTGCGCAGCGTCGGCTGCTCGTACAACAGAACAAACAGCATCACACCCAGCACCACCGCACATGCACTAAGAATCGCCGCAAGACTCGCCCGCCCAAAGACCACCCAGAGACCAGCCCATCCCACGAAGAACCCAACATACATCGGATTCCGAACATACCTGTATGCCCCGACCACGACAAGTCTCTGCGGCGGAGCCATCACCGCAGGCGTGCCGTGCCCGGTCCGCCCGAAGTCCCAGATACACCTGAGCGCCACCGCAAAGCCCAGCACCGATGGCACCGCTGCGATCCAGCGCCATCGTGCGCCACTGGCCATATCTACCCTGAACCCCAGCCACTGCGGCAGCAGCCAGAACCATAGTCCAAGAAACGCCGAGCCCACCAGCAGCGATGCGATCGTCGAACCCCAGCTTGGGCCGTCGTTGTGATTACGCAGAACACCCGTCTGTCCGCTCGTCACAGGCACCTCCTTCCGGCAACACGGAAGTATGCGCCTGCGGAGTAAGGCACGCAATGATAAGTACGCCTTTGGATTCTACGAAAAGAAAATGCCGTCCCCGATTGCAGCGGCCCTCGCTTCTCTCAGGTTTTTTTGCCTGGCTACCTCACTTCTTGTATTTCGTCGCGGCTTTTATCTTCTCCGGCGACGCCAGCTTGGCTGGAAGCGGATTGCGGAACAGTTGCAGCAACTTCTCCCTGCGCTCCGCAGCTGCCGCATCCGGCCAGTAGGCATTCTGCAGCACGAAGGTAAAGATCTGGTTGGTGCCCGTAAGCGGTTGCGGAGCCCCATTTCCCGCCGCACTGCCATGACATGACATGCACGTTGTTGTCTGGAAATAAGATTCAATCGCTGAGTTGGCGTACACATTTAGATTGATCATGTTATTCGCGTCATTGATCGGCGGAAAGATGTAGCACGAGCTGTCGCCGGGCGAGCACGGATTCAGCGTATTCACCATCTGGTAGTACTGCCACACCGTGCCCTGAAGCTGCTTCAGCCATTGTTGATTCACCGTCTGCACATACGAAGGGATCAGCGTGACCTGGCAAATATTATTTGGCGTGTTTGACCCATTCCAAGGAATATTGCCGGATGCAGCACTTGGCGCCACGTTGTACTGGCTCGTGCACGCGCCGTTCGGGGTATTGGCCGCGGCCAGCGTCGCTGGAGTGCCTGATGGAGGCATCGTGTTGTCCACCTGCTCGAAGCTCGCCCAGAACCACGTCGCTCCCGTCGAAGGCGTGAGCCGCAGAATATGCAGCCCGATGAGCCCGAACAATACCGGACCCTCGCATGTCGTTCCGTCGGCCTGCATGAAATAACCCCACTGCGTGTAGTAGCGCGGGATCACCGCCTTATCCGCTACCGGATCGAGCACGCGCCAAGTTGCCTTCACCTCCAGCGCGCCATACTGCGCCCATGAAGGCAGATTCATCCCCTGGCCATTCTTTGGAAAGCCCACAAGCTGGCCGTTCGCTTTATACGCATTCACCTGGTTCTGCCCCAGGTAGTACCCATTCCCCTGGATATACCCGTACTCCGACGGAGACAAAAAGATCTGCTCCAGCGTGTACCAGCCTTTCTGATCGATCAGCGGACCAGTGAAGGCCTCATTGGTATAGTTCTTCGGCAGCGTCGCCTGAGAAAAGCTCGAGTTGTCGACATATAGCGGTTGAAAGCCTGGCGCGACCGGATTCCCATTGCCCAGCGCCTGGCAGCTTCCCGCCACCTTTACCGGCTGGTTATACGACGACCCCGGATCGGTTCCGTTCGCCAGCATAGTCGTGCTCACATCGCGAAACGTATTCCACACCGCAGGCACAAACGCACCGTTTGCAGTAGCACCGGGCGACGAGCTCGGGTCAGGCTGCCCCAGAACCCCTCCCGAGTTCGGAGACAGCGCCGGCCAGTCCAGCGCAACGAAAGTTTGCCATCCGAAGTTCAGCCAGTCGGTCTGCGTGGGATTCTGCTGTTGCACATCGACCGGCACCTGCCACGCATTCGCGCTCAGCGCGGCCTTCGATTTCTTCGCGACCGGCTCCCCATGCGAAGCCAGAACCGGCGACCGGTTTCCCGCCAGATAACTCGCAGTTAGCCCCGCTGTTAAAACAACAACCGCCGCAACGATTACGCCTTGCTTCTTCATCGAACCCTTCTTTCTTTTCCAGGCAGAACAATGCCAGCGAGACTAGCGCCCCCGCTCCCTGACGTGCATTCACGCAGAGCGGAAAAGCCGGTCCCCGTCAGATCGCGCGCATCAGCCGGCTACGGCTGATATCCGCCCGCTATCCAGTTCTTGAAGAGAGTGATATTGTCCGCGCTCCACGGACCCTCCGGCGACGGAGGCATAAGCGGAGGCGTTGTCCCGTCCAGGTGATCCAGGACGTTCTGAGCATTGGCGGGCACCGACATGTAGCTGTACTCCGCCAGCATCACGCCAAAGCTCGCCATGTGAGGTATGTCCGTCGTCTTGCTAAACAACGGAAGAACGTCGGCAGCAAAAGAAACCGTGGCCATTTTCTCCTCCTGATGCAGCATTGCAGCTCCAACGAGCCGAGGAACAAACGGTAGCCAAACGGCAAATAGACTGTTGAATACGTCGTTACTTCCGACCGCGATGGAGTATAGCAAAAAGTTTCTTGACATGCCTGTTTGGTCTGCCCTCTGAGCGCAAACTCCCAATCTGCAACGATTGCCTGATTCGTTTCACAATGTCCTTTACAGATGGGCTCGGCGTATACTGATGCGGCTCCCAACGCTCCCTCTCCCAGATCCCAGGCCCGGCAATACTTGCTTTTGTGAGGCTCTGATGGCAACAACAGAAGGGGTTCCGACTTCCGCTTTTGATACTGCGACCCTGACCATTCCTTCTTCTCCACCACAAGACCAGCAGGCGGCTGTCGCTCCCGTTCGCTCCGATGAAAGAGTCTTCGGCGTCGACGTGATTCGCGGATTCGCGCTGCTCGGCATCCTGCTGATGAACATCTGTTCCTTTGGCCTCCCGATGGCTGCTTACAGCAATCCTGCCGCCGCTGGAGGCGACACTGGCCTGAATCTCTTCACCTGGTGCTTCATCACCATCGTGGGCGAAGGCAAGATGCGGGCCATCTTCTCTCTCACCTTCGGAGCCAGCGTCTATCTCCTCATCGATCGCCTGTCCCGCAAGGGAGCGGCCGCCGACGCCGCCGACATCCACTACCGGCGCATGCTCTGGCTCCTGCTCTTCGGCATGATCCATGGCTACTGCATCTGGATGGGCGACATCCTCTATCCCTACGCCATGCTGGGCCTGATTCTCTACCCGCTGCGCAAGCTCTCTCCGCGTGCGCTGCTCATCACCGCCGGACTCATGATGCTCACCATCTCGGGCCTTGGCCTCGGCTACCACTTCCACATGAAGGCTCAACGCCGTGAATACTTGGCCATTCAGGCTGACGAAAAGGCCGGCAAGAAGCTGACCAAGGACCAGGAAGCCACGAAGAAGGACTGGGAAGAGACCGTTTCTGAATTCAGCCCGTCCGCCGAAGAGCTGAAGAAGGAAACCGACGCCCATCTCAAGAGCTACTCGAAGCTATTCGCGCTTCGGGCGAAGCAGGTCTACCGCTTCCACAGCTTTCCCATCTATGTGCCGTTCGTCTGGTTCGACATGCTCGACATGATGCTCATCGGCATCGCGCTCATCAAGCTCGGCGTGCTCTCCGGCAGTCGTCCCACGCGCTTCTATATATGGATGGCGCTCATCGGGTTCGCCATCGGCCTGCCCGCACACAGCTGGAGTGTCTGGTGGGTGGCCCGCAACCACTTCACCATCGACTCTCAGAGCTTCACCTTTGTCGCCTATGAATTAGGACGTTTCACAGCCTTCGGCTACATCGCCCTGCTCATCCTCGCCGTCAAGCTCGGAGCCCTGCGCCGCATCACCCGAAACCTCGCCGCCGTGGGCCAGATGGCCTTCTCGAACTACATCCTGACCTCGCTCATCTGCACCACCATCTTCGAAGGCTACGGCTTCGGACTCTTCGGCAAGCTCCAGCGCTACCAGCTCTACGGAGTCGTCCTCTTCGTCTGGATCGTCATCCTCACCTGGAGCCCGATCTGGCTGCGCTACTTCCGCTTCGGTCCGCTCGAATGGGCCTGGCGTTCGCTCACTTACTGGAAGAAACAGCCCTTCCGCATCCGCGAACAGGCCACGGCATAGTTCAGCCCTGCGTCAGCAGATGCGTGCTCAGGTCCAGCGTGCACGAGTCCGTAAGGATCACCGAGCCCGGACCAACCGGATTGCCCGACTTGTCGCACGGCGTCGTGTAGAACCGGCACACCAGCGTCGGATCCACGGTGGTCGTGCCCGGCGTCAGCGTCACCGAGAGAAATCCATAAGGCTGATTCTCATCGTTCGCCCCATCGGCATAGAACTCGATCGTCACCGTCGCATTCGCTGGAGCTGTCAGACCCTTGGGCGGCGTGCCGTCCTTGAACAAATCGAACGGCGCGTCCGGGAACTTCTTGCTCGTGCCGCCCGCGCATTCCGTCGCCATCAACTCAAGCTGCGTATGTCCGCCGCACCCCACAATAAAGCACGGCACCTGCTGCGTTACGTTTCCCTTGCCATCCGTATACGCAATGGTCATCCGCTGATAAAGGTGCGCATGCGCCGTAAAGATCGCATCCGGAACCTGCCCCGCCTGCGCGAATGCGTCCTGCAGAACCATCCCGATCGGCACCGCATTGGGATAGCTGTTGTCGTTGCCATACGTGGGATTGCCACGCTGCTGAAAATCAATCGTCCCGTTGTACGGCGGATAATGCACCGCCAGCAAAATCGCCTTCGCAGTCCCGCCGCTCGCATTCTGCGCCTTGCAATACTTCAACTGCTCCACGAGCCACGCAAACTGCGGCCCCTGCGTCGGATCGCTGTACGCCGTAGGATCATCCAGCACGCCGCCATTCGACACATTCGCGTAGAGCCCGATGATCCACGCCAGCGGCGTATCCAGCCGCCAGTACGGATACGGCAGGGTCGACTCCGTCCGCGCCGGGTCCGCCGTGTTGTCCGGTGACACAGTTCCCGCCGTCCCGCACATATTCTGTAGAAAATGCGCGATCTCTGAATCCGCAGCCGTCCCCGTATTCCCATCGTGGTTACCGGCGATGGCAAAGACCGGCAGCGGCCCGTTGCAGTCCTTGTAGGCCGCGTACTGCGCATAGAACTGCGTGTTCCACAGCGGCCCGGTCATGTCCGACCCGCTCTCCGTATACGCAATATCGCCCAGGTGATACAGAAACGATGGAGCAACCGCCGGACTCGCCGGCCCGCTGATCTGCGAAGCCATCGCGTTCGCCACCGCCAGTCCCGGCCCGGTCAGGTCCGGATCGCCCGAACACCCCACCACATGAAAGGTCATCGCGCCCGCCACCGACGGTGTGAAGACCAAATTCGTAGTTGCAGGAACAGGATCGGGGAGCGCCGTCCATACACCCTTTTCAATGCACTTCCCGTTCGGATTGGACTTCTTCTTCTCTTCTGTCGCCATTCATCGTTCTCCGGCCACGCGGAACTATACCACCTGCAAAGAAAAAACATGGCTACGGCGGAATATTCCGAATGAGTATGTGAACCACCTGGTTTCCGGCGCGGAAATCTAACTCAGTCGATAGGAGCTCTCTCGCTTTGCTACGGCCCGTTCTCGAATCAAGCCTCGAAGCCTCGCTATAACGTCACCCTCGGCAATGCCGCTGTTTAATCCTTCTCGAATCGCCGCGCGCAGCGCTTCGACCTTCTCACGATCATCAGCGTGAGCTCGCGCTAGGGTGGGAATACCATCAGGCGTCACTTGCTCTCCAAGTCAGACTGTAGTCAACGCTAGATCGATTACATCGTTTAGTACGGTAGCGATAGCCAAGTCGGGATTATAGGCCAATTCAATTCTTTAACCGCTGAAATCTCGAGATGTCGAACACGAAACACGGTCCGAAGGACCGCACCTCGCTGCCGCAGGCCGGAGCGCAGCGGTACGCGAAGCGACTCATATGCGAGCGAAGGCGCAGCCGAGCGAGACGAGAAGACCCGCACCTGTTACCTCGCGTTTTGCGAGGAACAGGTGCGGGCCGATCCGTTGCGCGTTAGCGCCACCGAATTCGGCGCCTCCTGAAAATCCAACGAAGATCACTCCTTCTTCAGATACTCCGCGATATCCCGCTCCCACTCCGGGCCCATTTTCGGATCCTTCTGCGCCATATCTGCCACATCAGGATTGACTGAGGAATCGAGTGCTGTCCGCTCGTACATTACCCGAACCCGCGTCGTCGCCGGGTCCGCTGGAGTCAGCTGCACATCAATCCGTGTCGCCAGCTTGCCGTCCATGATGTAGACATATGCCGCGTGCCCCGCTTGCGCATCGAACGCGGTGTTCACCCAGGTTGCCGAATGATGACCGTGATGAAGGCGGAACACCGCGCCCTCCACATCCTTGGCCGGCACTGGCCAAACAAACTGCGGATCCCAGTGTGGACCGGCCCACGGACGCTCGCCCTCCGGCCCGAACAGCGGAAACGCCTCCGCCATCGGAGCCTTCACCGTAAACGTGAACTCGCTGCGCGCATGCGCCAACTGCCCTTCAGACATCCCCAACCTCCCCATCCGCTCGAAGCGGTAATGCAACACACCGGCTACGACGGCAAGGCCCAGAAGTATCAGCGAACCGGCCCACACCCGCCTCATTGGCTCTCTCCGTTCTTTTCCGTGAGCCTGTGGCTGGCCGTCGCATCCAGATCGAGCCCGTAAATCCTCTTGATCGCTTCAATCTGCCTCAGCGTCTCCGGCCCGAAGGCGCACTTGCCTTCGAGCGCGTGCAGCACGATTCCTTCGAGCAGATCGCCCAGCGTCAAATCGCAGTACTCCGCCAGCGCCTTCAGCACCTTGAGCAGTCGCTTCTCGATGCGGACACCCGTCTGCACCCGCTCAACAACAAATCGATCCTGCGTCTCATCCATATGTACCAATGTATATAAATACCGATATTTCGACAAGGGATAGATCCGGTTTTGTCAAGCTCTGAGCTAGCCTCACCATCCGTAAGCCGTTCATTCCATGTGACAAAGAAAGCGCTGAGCTTGGCCGAGAATTCCCAACGCCTCCATAGAATAAGAATAGGGCCTCGAGCGGAACCATAGGCTGCCGCAAGAGCACCATAACCCTTTTCGAATCAATGATGTTGACTATGCCATTTCGAATGAATGGATTACAGAGATGCCGCGTGCACAGCTGACCGTAACCCTTTTCGAATGAATGGGTCTCAAGTCTTCTCATTCAAAATGAATGAGTTACCATAACCGATCTGGAATGTATGAGTTTATGAAAGCGGAGGGGGAGGGGGTCAGCTCCGCTGCCCCGACCGAACGATCATCGCCGCCACATACGCCGCGCCGAAGCCATTATCGATATTCACCACCGAGACGTTTGGCGAGCACGAGTTGAGCATACCCAGTAGCGCCGCAATCCCTCCGAAGGCAGCGCCGTAGCCCACGCTGGTCGGAACCGCGATCACCGGAGCGCCAACCAGACCGCCGACCACGCTCGGCAGGGCACCCTCCATGCCGGCGCAGACAATGACCGCCCGCGCCCGCACCAGCCGGTCGCCCTGCGCCAGGAGCCGATGCAGCCCGGCCACGCCGACATCAACGATCCGCTCGACCTCGAGCCCTAGATACTCGGCCGTCACGGCCGCTTCCTCGGCGACCGGCAGGTCGCTGGTTCCAGCGCACACCACTGCAACCGGGCCTAGCCGGGGTGCCTCGGGAGTCTGCTTCAGCCCGATAACCCGCGCCTCGAAGTGGTACCGCGCCTCCGGCAGCATCTCCCGGATGGCGTCGAAGGCGTCGAGACCGGCCCGGGTGGCGATCACGTCACCCCCAGCCGCCGCCATCCGCGAGAAAATCTCGGCCACCTGCTCCGGAGTCTTCCCTGCCGCATAAATCACCTCGGGCAGGCCAAGACGCAGGCTGCGGTGATGGTCGATCTTGGCGAATCCTGTGTCTTCGTATGGCAGCCGCGAGAGCTGCGTCAGCGCCTCCTCGGGCGAGGTCTGGCCGCGCTGGATCCGCTCGAGCAACTCCAGGATGGTTTCGCGGGTCATGCCTTTACTGGATGCTCCGAAAAGGCAAGCAGCGCAGCCTCGATCACCTGCTTCAGTGGAGCGCCGTGCTCACGCGCCGCGCGTCGGCAATCCTCATACTCGGGCATCGCATTGCGCCGCTCGCTTCCGCTCAGGGCGACCTTGACCCTGATCCGTCCGAATGGCGTCTCGACCGTGACGAAGTTCCGGTCGAGGATCACCCGCTCCTCCGTCCTGCGCCGGATGCCCAGCGTGGTCGTCTCGCGGAAGAGCAGCTCCTCGATCGCTGCCGAGTCTTCGGGCCTGGTCAGGACGGTCAGCAATGTGCCTAGCCGGCCCTTCTTCATGGTCACCGGTGCAGCCATGGCGTCCAGCGCGCTATTCTCCAGCGCCAGCTCCATGGCATGCGCAATCACCTGAGGAGACGCATCGTCCACCGCGCACTCCAGCACCGTCACACGGTCCGTCTTCCCTGCTCCGGCTTCCCGCGCTCCGGCATCACTACTCTCGCCGATAGTCAGCCGCAGCACGTTGGGGAAGCCCTCCGGATTCGCCGTACCCGCGCCGTATCCGATGGCATCGGCGGCCATCACCGGAGCTCTGCCGAACGTGCACCCCAGCGCCCGGATCAGCGCCGCCCCGGTCGGAGTGGTGAGCTCCCGCTTCGGTCCCGAAGCGTAGGTCGGCACGCCCTTGAGCAGCTCCGCTGTCGCCGGCGCCGGCACGGGAAACTGCCCATGCGCGCAGTGGACATGCCCGGCACCCACATTCACCGCCGACGCCCACCACCCCTCCACATTCAGCGAGCGCAGCCCGACTGCGCAGCAGACGATGTCGGTAATTGTGTCGACATTGCCTACTTCGTGAAAATGAACGTCCTCAACCGGCACCCCGTGAATCCTGCCCTCAGCCTGCGCGAGCAGCTCAAACGCGCCCAGTGCCAGGGTCTTTGCGTCCTGCGGCAACGCGGTATGGGAGATCAATTCGCGTATCTGCCTCCAGCTGCGGCCATACGTGTGTGCGTGAGCATGGTCATGCGAGTGGTCGTGCCCGTGATCATGGGAATGGCCTTCAGGGCCAGCGTGATGATGCCCGGCGGATTCGGCGGCCTGCCCCTGCACCTCTACGTGCACTTTCGTCGAGCGGATCCCGCTGCGGTCGACGCACTCCAGGCGAAGCTCGGCGCCGATGTGGAGCGACTTTGCTGTCTGCTCCAGAAGCTCGGCAGGCACCCCCGCGTCGACGAGCGCTCCGAGGAGCATGTCGCCGCTAATGCCGGCAAAGCATTCCAGGTATCCAATGCGCATAATTCTTCAGTCTTGACCTGCACGCATCAGCACTTCGACGGGCAGGATTTCGTTCATCGATCCCGAGCGGTACCCGTCGCAGTCGAGGGCGACGTAATTAAAGCCGGAGGCGCGGACCGCGGCTGACATGCTGCGCAGCCTGCCTGCGTTGAGCGCCCACGGCAGTTCATCCTCGGCGATCTCTATCCGGGCCACAGCTCCGTGATGACGCACGCGAAAATTCTTCAGGCCGAGCACGCGCAGCGCATCTTCGGCTTCCTCAACCATCCGCAGCGCCTCCGGAGTAACGCGGCGCCCATATTCGATACGCGACGACAGGCAGGCGGATGCGGGCTTATCCCACACCTTTAACTCTGCCGCTTTGGCGAGAGCGCGGACATCGGCCTTCGTCAGCCCGGCCTCGGCCAGGGGCGCAGCAACACGATGAGCAGCTGCGGCACGCTGGCCGGGACGGAAATCCTTCCGGTCATCGGCGTTCAGTCCATAGGCAACAGAGTCAAAGCCCAGCTGCAGCCGTTCGCGCTCGAGCACAGTAAACAGCTCGTCCTTGCAGTGGAAGCAGCGGTTGGAGTCGTTCACCGCATAAGCTTCATGCTCCAGCTCAGAGGTGGGTACAGTTCGGAGCGGAATCCCCTGCTGCGTCGCGAACTCCACCGCATCACGGTAGTGGCTGCGGGCCAGCGAGGCAGAATCGGCGATCACAGCGAGCATCTTATCCCCTAGAACGCAATGTGCCGCAAACGCCAGGTACGCCGAATCGATACCCCCGGAGTAAGCAACGATCACGCTGCCGAGCCCGCGCAGAGAATGCTCCAGCCGCTGTTTTTTCTCTTCGACTTCCGTGATGTGTGCTTCAGCCATCTGAACAGCCTGTTTGATGATCGTAACTCCTCAGGTATCTCCGGAGCGAATCATGTTTCCCGATTGGCTCTATCGCGCACAAGAAGCTAACTTAATAAATGAGCGAAAATAAACGGAATAATAAATGCCTGTGTTTGAGTTGCGGTCGCCGTTAACCTCGGAAGAACGGCTGTACAAACGAAAGCTGATCATTCGCGATCTCGTCGCCCTGCTAACCCTGTTCCTGATTACTGCGGCGCTCGCGGTCCTGACTTATTTTCTCTTCAATTCGTTTCTGACGCGCCGGCAGGCACTCACGCAGACCTGGCTCCAGGAGGGCGAACAGGCAATGGCCAGCGGCCATCCGGAACAGGCCGTCGATGCCTTCCGTTCCGCCCTGGAATACGGCCCTGCGCAGCGCGACACCGAAGCAAAGCTGGCAATGGCGCTTTCCGCCGCGGGCCGTGAGCAGGAGGCGGTTTCTTATTTCAATACGCTGCTCGAATCGGAGCCCGGCAACGGACAGATCAACCTTGCTCTGGCGAGAATCGCCGCGAAGCAGCACAACGAAACACATGCAATTGACTATTACGAGCGGGCGCTCGACGGCACCTGGGAAGGGGACGGCTATGCCCGGCGCCGCGCTGTCAGGCTCGAACTCGCCCGTTACCTGATCGACATCGGCGATTACTCGCGCGTGCGCACCCAGTTGCTGATCGCTGCCGGAAATGCGCCGGACGACCCCAACGTGAAGCTCGAAATCGCGGACCTGATGGAAAGAGCGCATGACCCATCCGACGCGCTCGAAATCTACCGCAGCGTCGCAGAAGAGAAGCCGGTGAGAATCGAAGCTCTGGAAGGCGCTGGACGGGTAGCGCTCGCGATGGGGAAATTCAACAAGGCTCGCGAATACCTTGAAGATACGGTGCGCCGTGCGGATTTCGCGTCGCTGCCCGAGCCCATCCAATCGCAATATCGGCAGATGCTGGCCGACACGACCCAGTTGCTGAGCCTTTATCCGGCACCGGATCTCGACGTCGGGGAGCGCGCCCGGCGCATCCTGCATGCGGCTACAGTCGCCCAGGCACGCCTGGCTGCGTGCGCCACCCAGAACACAGTGCACGACTCGCAGCTCGCCAATCTGTCGGCCAAATGGCAGCAGATCACGGAGAAGCTGAAGCCTGGCGATCTGGCACGAGCCCCTCAGCTTGAACAATCGGTCATGGACCTGGTCTACGGCACCGAGGTCGAAACGGAAAAAGCCTGTGGAACACCAACCGGCGAGGATCTCCTGTATCTGAAAATTGCAAATTCACCATTGGCGGCGGGGCAACAGTGAAAGCGGATGTTATAGAGGCAACCAGGCAAGCGGCCGTGACGCCCGCAGCGCTTCCCGACCTGAACAAAATTGCCCCGACCCGCGAGGAGCGGCTGTTTCTCATCCTCTCGATCTTCATCGGAGTCATCTCAGGGCTGCTCGTCGTTTCGTTTCGCATCGCGATTGAGTGGGTCCGCCTGCTGACTCTCGGACCGGCGCCCCACGGGGGACAATACCGGCTCCTGCTCGCTCCGGCGGCCGCCGGCCTGGTCGTTGCCGTCCTCATGCGCTGGTTCTTTCCTGGAGCCAGCGGCAGCGGAGTCAACCAGACCAAGGCCGCCCTCTACATCTACAACGGCTACATCTCCTTCCGCACCGTCATCGGTAAGTTCATTACATCGGCCATCGCGATCGGCGCGGGACATTCGCTCGGTCCTGAGGACCCTTCGCTACAGATCGGCGCCGGTGTGGCCTCGATGATCGCGCGCAGGCTCAATCTGTCGCGGCAAAGCCTGCGGCTGTTCGCCCCTATCGGGGCGGCGGCCGGCCTCGCGGCGGCTTTCAACGCACCTATATCGGCTATTCTCTTCGTCATTGAAGAGGTTATCGGACGCTGGAGCGCGGCTGTCCTGGGCTCGGTCGTTCTCTCCGCCATCTCGAGTGTCGTGGTGGCCCGCTGGTTCTGGGGTTCGGAGCCGCTCTTCCGCATTCCTCCGGTCACGCTCCGCGATCCCCGCGAATTGACCGCATACGCCGTCCTTGGAGTCTGCGGAGGCCTTTTGGCCTTGGTATTCGCCAAGTCTCTCGGCTACCTGCGCCCGCGCCTGCGCACGCAGTCGCACTGGAACCGCTTCTTTCAGCCCACGGTCGCCGGACTTATGGTGGGGGCGATCGGCTATTTCGGTTTCTCGCAGGTCATGGGACCCGGGTACGCAATCATGGACGAGGCGATGCGCGGGCAGTTCACGTGGAAGCTTCTCGTAGCCCTGGCTATCCTCAAGCTGCTTGCTACCACGCTATCGTTTTCCAGCGGTACTCCGGGCGGCATGTTTGCTCCGACACTCTTCGTCGGCGCAATGCTTGGCGCCGCGGTCGGCACCTTTGAGAAACACTACTTTCCGCAGCTTACGGGAACCGTCGGCTCCTACGCGCTGGCCGGCATGGGCGTGCTCTTTGCGGCATTTCTGCGTGCGCCGCTGACCTCTGTTTTCATGGTGCTCGAAGTGAGCGGCAATTATTCGATTGTGCTGCCGGTAATTCTGGCCAACACCCTTGCCTATCTGCTGGCGCGAAGCTTGCAGCCCGTTCCGATCTTCGAGGTCTTCACCCAGCAGGACGGACTCGAGCTGCCTTCGATGGAAGAGCAGCGGGAGGAGCGGGTGCTCCATATAGAGGATGCGCTCCGGCCAGCCGATGTGCCCACGGTGAACGGCAGCGATACCATTGGGGCCGTTTCTGCCCTGATGGGGAAAACAAGCTCTCCGGCGTTTCTCGTACGGCTCAACGGCGGATCGTGGTATGCGATGCGCCGCGAGGAACTGACAAGCGCCGCGGCCACCCTCACAAGTGACACTCCGGTTGAGAAGGCGCTCAAACCGGACCGCACACCACAGTTATTCCCCGATTTGCCTCTCGATACCACGCTGTCCTACTTTGCGCGCTGGCCTACTTTGCCGGTCCTGAACCGGGCCGATAAAGACAACCTGGAGGGTGTAATAACCTTGGAAGACGTCCTCCGCCGCTACCAGGAATTCTGACCGGCTTAAACTTGCAAGCGATTATCCGTCACAATATCTGTGGGCTGGAATCATGTTGACCCTCTACCAGAGGCTCGTTCTGGGATGCTGCCTGCTGATCGCGCTTGTCACCGGCGTGAGCATGCTGGTGCGAGCTTCCTTCGTGCAGCTTGCAGCGCTTGACGTGTCGCACCACAAAGCCGACGAGGCCCTCGCCGCGCTGGCTGGCGCGCGGGCTTCGATGGCTGCCGAGGAACTGACTGCGGCAAGGCTGTCAACAGAAGCGGCGCCGTCGCCACGATTCGAGGCACAGGCCGCCCAGACACAAAGCCTGCTCGCGGCGGCTGCCTCCCGGGTCAAAGACTTCGACTCCGCCATATCGATCGACGACCTGCGTGCCCGCCACGAGGAGATTCTGAAGCAGCCGCTCCCTCCCGAGAAGCTAGCTTCGGAGCTTGAAAATATAGGCGCCGTTTTGACCCAGCGGTTTGAAACCCTGAAAGGCCGCCACGACGCCGTCGTCGCGGACGTGGATCATCGGCAGGCAAGCCTTCGCGCACGGCTCATCAGCGCATGCGGGCTAAGCATTGCCGCCGCGATTCTCATCGCCGTAGTGATGATCTACTTTGTCGTTGGTCCTATTCGGCGCACTGCGCGCGTGGCCAAGCGCATCGGCCAGGGGGACCTGCAGCAGCGCATCGAATGGCGGCAGAAGGACGACCTCGGCACCATCGCCACTGAGCTGAACAGGACCGTCGTACGCCTGCGCGATTTGCGCGAAACCGAGTCGGGGCGTCTGCAGATGGAGCATCAGCTTAGCGATGCCGTGGTCCAGTCGATCTTCGAGCCCGTTATCGTAACCGACGGAAAGGGGCACGTGCTCAAACTGAACCAGGCGGCGATGGAGTTGCTCGGCGAAAAATCGTCCGACCGCATGGTGCTGGCCAACACGCCGGGCGGAGAAAAAATCCTCGACGCGATCCGCACCGCCGTCTCCATGCAGCGCGCTTCGGCAGGTGAGGGTGAGGCGGCACTGCTGCCCCTGCGGATCGGCAAAGCACAGCGCAGCTACCGCCTCCGCACCACCCCCATGCGCGACGGCGACGGAAAGCTGCTGGGAGCGGTTACTGTACTCGAAGACGTGACCGAGCTGGAGGAGGTCGACCGCTTCAAGACGCGGTTCTTGTCCGTGGCCTCGCAGAAGCTCCGCGATCCCCTGCAACGACTCCGGCTTTCGATTTACGCGCTCATCAAAGGCCATGCAGGCGAGGTGAGCCACCTGCAACGCGAGCTGCTCAGCGGCGCCGAGCAGGAAGCCGAGCAGCTCGACGACCTCATGGCCGACCTCATCGAAGTGGGCGAGCTTGAAACCGGCCGTCGTCAGATGAAGTTCGAGCGGCTTCGCCCCGCCGACATCCTTCGCGACGCCGTGACCCGTCATGAGGAGCAGGCGCGCGCAAAGAAGATCGAGGTGCAGATCAAAGCCTTCGCCGATATGGGTTACGTTAAGGCCGACAGGCGGGCCATGCGGAGTATCCTGGACAATCTTCTCGACAATGCCCTGCGCTACACGCCGGAAAACGGCCTCATCGTTCTCGAGGCAACGGAAATCAAAGACGGAGTGCAGTTCTTTGTGAGGGACAACGGCCGCGGCATCGAAGCCGAACGCCTGCCCACCATCTTCGGCAGATTTTCGAGCGGATCGGATCAGGGCACCGGCCTCGGACTGGCACTCGTACGCCGCCTCATCGAATCGCTCGGCGGACAAATCTCCGTCGAAAGCAAACTCGGAAGCGGCACGACCTTCAGCTTCACGCTGCCCTTCGCGACCGTTACCTCAACACGGCATCCGGTGGAGGTGGGCTGATGAGCCCTCAGCTCGAAATCGAGCAGCCGCCCGAACCGGCGAAGCTGCGCGTCTATATCGGCGCTGCTCCGGGCGTGGGCAAGACCTACCGCATGCTGGAGCAGGCGCACCAGCTCAGAAAGCAGGGGGTAGATGCGGTTGTCGGCCTGGTCGAACCCCATGGCCGCGCCGAAACCGCGGCTCTCATCAAGGATCTCGAAGTTATTCCCCTGAGAGAAATCGAATATCGCAACGTAAAGCTGCGAGAAATGGATCTGGACGCAATCCTCGCCCGCAAGCCGGATACCGTAATCGTCGACGAGTTGGCGCACACCAACGTTCCCGGCTCGCGCAATCGCAAGCGCTACCAGGATGTTCTCGAACTGCTGGACGCCGGCATCAACGTGATGACGGCGGTCAATATCCAGCACATCGAGACTCTGAATGACGCCGTCTCCCGCTCAGCCAGCACGCAGATACGCGAGACTGTTCCGGACAGCTTCCTCAAGCGCGCCGACGAGGTCGTAAACGTCGATGTGACCGTCGACGAGCTGCGTGCGCGGCTCCGTGAAGGAAAGATCTACGCGCCCGAAAAGATCGAACAGGCTCTCGCCAACTTTTTCCGCAAGGGCAACCTCAATATGCTGCGCGAGCTTTCGCTGCGAACGACAGCCGAGCAGGTGGGCACTGCAGCCGCGGAATACAGGCGAAACCAGGGATTGGAGCAGGCGCCGATTCCGGAAAAGGTGATGGTGTGTCTCTCATCGCGTCCCGGCACTGAACGGCTGCTGCGCGCCGGCGCCCGTATCGCTGGCAGGCTGGCAACGAACTGGTATGCGGTCTACGTTCAGACTCCCGACGAAGATCACCGCCATGGTGATCCCGAGGCTTTCGCGCGCCTTGAAGAATACGAGCGCATGGCTCGCGATCTCGGAGCCAAGGTAGTCACGCTGACCGGGAAGAACGTCTCCGACACTCTGATTGATTTCGCCCGGCAGGAAAACATCTCCCACGTGGTTTTCGGGCAGTCGGCGCGCTCCCGCTTCGATATTCTTCTCCGCGGGTCGGTGATCAATCGTTTCCTTGCCGAAATGCGGGAAACCACGGTTCAGGTGGTTCCGCTGAGCAAGGAAAAGAAGTAGAACCTCATTGCTTCTTCAGGACCGCGCTCCGACTTTCATCCGTATTTACCCATCGCTTCGAATTTCTCCAGTTCCGCATATTCGTCAGGCGCGAGTTCGCTACCCAAATCCTGCCGCGGCTCTCCTCGGGAGCGAAGACGGGGGCTCGTCCGGTTGAAGGGATCCTGGAAGGTGCGTCCATTATTACGTCGTGACCGGGGATTCTGGCAAAGTTACTCTGCTGCTTCAAAAACCAGAGATTACCTGGCGGTCACATCCCGCGTCTCCGGCTTCGCATATTCTCACCGGAACGGTAAGCTGAAGATACGCCCCGAACGCATCAAACCTTATCGATGAGTGCTCGCGGGTACTATACTGCCTATGGTTCAACGAGAATCTGTGTCACGAACGGCCCGAGAGTGATCCTCAATTCGATTCATCTGGGAAACATCTGCAAGGATCACGGCGATGGCCAGGTAGTAGATGCGCTCCGGGACATCAACCTCGCGGTAGCGCAGGGCGAAAGGGTTGCAATCATGGAGCCGTCCGGCTCGGGCGAATCCTCATCGCAGTCGTTTCATTGCTCTCAGACGAACCACGAAAACGATATTGATCTCATATGGTAATGCCTGACTCGAAAACCGGCCCTGGTGCCGCTCACCGCCGATTCTGGTTGGCAATGGCGGGGTTTGCCATGGCGCTTGCGCTGGTGCCCTTTTGCTTCAACGTCGAGCGTCGTCTGGAGACCGCTGTTCACATCAAGGGCGGAGAATCCGGAAAAGTTGACCAGGAACTGGCGCAGCGTTTCCATTCTCCGTATGCCAACCGCGTTGTTCTGGTAATCAGCGGTATTCCCGACCCGGATTCAGCAGACGCTGCCGACGCATTGGGCTTTATGACAAGCACATTGCGTAGCGTGCCTGGCGTGTCAGGTGCCATCTCGAGCGTGGATTGGCCGGATCCAATGTTCACCGGGGACAATGGCGGGGCCCTGATTATCGTTGGGTTGGACCCGCACGATAAATCTGTCGAGTCGCTGGTTCCCGAACTCAGAGCCAAAGCAGACTGGATGGAAGGCCACCTGAGGTCGCAATACCCGAACATCAAACTGCAGATTACGGGTGAAACGCCGATCAACTACGACCTTCGCAAGGTCAGTGCAGACGACGTCCGGCATGCGGAAGAACGGGCGATGCCCGTGACTCTCCTCCTCCTGTTGCTCGCTTTCGGCACTCTTGTGGCCGCACTATTGCCGCTTGGAGTTGGAGTGCTCTCCATCTCGATGGCCCTGGGTGCGGCGGCCCTGCTCTCGCCTTACATGCATCTGTCGATCCTGGTGCAGAATCTGGCAACCATGCTCGGCCTTGGCCTGGGCATCGACTATGCATTGCTGATGGTGAGCCGCTTTCGCGAAGCATTGGCCGAGGGATGCGATCCCGGCTGTGCGGCCGATATTTGTGCTGAGCAGGCGGGGAAGACGCTGATCGTCTCGGCCACGACCGTGGCAATCGGATTCTCAGCGCTGCTGACCGTGCCCATCAGCGAGTTGCGCTCGATTGGAATAGCTGGCCTGCTGGTAACCGTTCTGAGTGTCATGCTGTGCACGTTCATACTGCCCTGGGTACTCGGTCTGCTGGGGCACCATATCAATGCAGCCAGAGTGCCTCTTCCGATCAAAAGATTCAAAACGCGGGACAGCCTGTGCGCTGCGAGTGAGCGGTGGGCACGATGGGGCAACATCGTAACCCGCCGGCCCTGGACAGCTCTGCTTATCGCCGGAATTCCACTGCTGTTCCTTGCGTTCCAGGCACGCAAAATCTCTGTCGGGCTTCCCGACCATGACTCGCTCCCGGCTCAAGCCGAGTCAGTAAAGGCCCTGCACACCCTTCAGGGAATGGGACGGTCGGGAATCGTGCAGTCCCTCCGGGTGGTCCTCGAGTTACCGCCGCAGTCTCCTGCGCTCTCGCCAGCTGGCTGGCAAGCCATCACCCGCCTGACCCAGCACTTCCAGAGCGATCCCAGAGCGGAAGAGGTCTTATCTCTTCCGACCCTCACCGGAATGTCCGACACTGCGGACGCTGTCCACGATGTGGCCGAACCAATGCGCAACAGTTTGTTGAGCAGCGATGGCCAGGCGACCCTGATTGAGTTATTGCCAACCGCCCATCTCACTCCCGGCGAGTTGATGCGATGGGTCCGAGAGGTGCGCTCCTCCGATGTCGCAGCGATAACGGGCGTCCCGGGAGCCGTTCTGCAGGTCGGCGGTATTCCCGCGCTCAATGCAGAGTATGACTCCGTAGTGAAGGAATTCCTGCCGAAGGTGGTCGTGGGCGTCGTATTGGGAAGCCTGATCGCCCTCCTGATCGGGCTACGTTCGTTATTTGCGGCTGTTAAAGCCATTCTGCTCAATCTGCTCTCGGTTGGTGCCTCGTTTGGTGCGTTAGTTCTTGTCTTCCAGGAAGGCCACGGCAGCAGATTGTTCGGTCTCCATGGGCCGACCGGCGCGGTGTTCCCGATCGTGCCGATTCTCGCGTTTGCGATCGTCTTCGGATTGAGCATGGATTACGAGGTCTTCCTGGTCGCCCGAGTCCTCGAAGAACGGCGTCACGGTCTCTCAGAGAGGTCGGCGGTGGTCGAGGGCCTGGCGCGGACGGCTGGACTCATCACCAGCGCCGCGGCAATCATGATTGCGGTCTTCATCGCCTTCACCATTGGGAGCTTTCTCGTCGTCCAAATGCTGGGCTTTACGCTCGCTGTGGCCGTGTTCATTGACGCTACAGTGGTGCGGATGATTGTCGGACCAGCGCTCTTGCAACTTGCCGGCGACTGGAATTGGTGGCCTCTTGGCCTGTATGGAGCCCCGATGGCATCTGAAAAGGAGCTCATCCCCTAGCTGCGAATACTGTCGATGCCCAGGTGACATCGCAGCTAGTTAGTCGTCGCAACAGCCCTTAAGCCATTCGACTCATTTTGCTTTCTTTCCGGGAGCGCCAGACTGGCTGAGGTCAAAGTCCTTCATGCTCAGCTTTGCCTTTCCCGTGCCCCCCTCGATGACCATGATGGAGGAGCCGGGCTTGCCCTGTACCTTTGCCTCGACCTGCGATGCCGACCAGGCGCCGTCGATCTGCCGCAGGCCAAAGTAGACGAAATCCTTCTGTTGTCCAGTGTGGGGAGTTTTCACCACATGCACGGGGAACAATATGCTGCGGTCAATCCAGGATTTCACCGACGCATAAGAGGATCGATCCTGAGCACCCGCCGTGCTCTTAAGGACAAAGCAATCCCGTGCGCCATATTTCTCTGCGGGCAGGAGCTCCTGGTCCTTCCAGAAGAATTGGTTCTCTACCATGTCTTCATAGGAGAAGTTAGTTCCCAGAAGCGGGTCACTCCAATGTTCGAATGGCACAGCGCTGGCGGTCTTCTCGCCGGGAAGTATCGCCTCGATGGTCAGGTGTCCATTGATGGTCATGTGCAGTAGCACGCTCGTCTTGTCCGAGCCAGGCCCCGAGAAGACAGATAACAGGCGAAGGCCATCAGGAAACCAGTGGGCCTTGCCGACAAACTTGTAGTTCGTCCGCTTGCCATCCGCTGCAACCTGCGTAATTCGCCCGGTTACGCGGTAGTCGAGGTTCTGAATGCGTTGGCGAGAACCAGTCAGCACCGTCTCCAGGTCAGGATTAGCCGCGGCCGCCCCCGCTGCGCACACTCCCGATGAATGCACCGACAAGAGCAGTACGAGCAACGTGACGGCTGGGATCGCACCAAAGGCACGATTCGCCCATCTGGCTTCTGGATGACGGCTAAACATGCGGCTGCGAAAGAGCATCACGAAACGACGTGGGAAAGTCATAGTTATGTATACAGGCACGATCTGTATGATGCCCATCGGGGGCGACGAGGAGTTGATTCTCAAGCCGTGGTGTGCAGCCCATTTCAGAACCAGCGATTTAGGTGACACCTATCCCGAGTTTTTCGGACTGAAAGCTGGTCCGCGAACCCAGGCAGGCATTCGCATCAGACGGCAGCCGGAGAATTTGTAAACTTCTTATTGTTTGAAGACTAATGGCGGCCCGCTGACGCGCTTCGCTTTGAGATCGACATCCACCTCGACACGGTCGGCGATCTTGATGAAGGGAATGCTGCCGTTAATTCCGTAATCCTTGCGGTCGAAGGCCATCGTCCCCTTAATCTCGCCTGCGCCTGACCCCCGAGTGCCGGACACCGTCAACGTCAGGGTCTCGGGTTTGGAGACACCGCGTATCGTAAAGGTACCCGGTATATCAAACGTGTTTGCGCCCGTCTGAACAATTTTTGTTGAATGAAACGTGATCAGCGGGTCGTGTTCGACGTCAAAGAAGTCTTTGCTCTTCAGTTTGTCGTTCTTCATGCCGCTTCCGGTATTCACGCTGGCCGCCTGAACCTTGAGGTCCAAAGTGCCCGACTCGACCTCCGGAGACGTAAATGTCAGCGTCGCGTCCCACTGGTCAAATTTGCCTGTTATCGCGACCGACGACTTTACAAAGAACGTAACCGTGCTGTTTACCGGCTTAATCTCGAAAACAGGCGCTTGTGCTCGGCTAAGCGGCATTAGCAGGCCAGTCGTTAAGAGGAAGAGAGCAGCGAATCGTATGCTGAGTGCGAGTCTTCTAGACATAGAACCATCCGCCAGTCGCATGAGAGCGAGCATTGAATTCCAGACAGCACCCAGCGTACTACGTTGGCGGCTGGGAGATACTGTCAAATATGACAGTGGGCGCACTAAATTTTTGAGAGCGCCGGGCTCTCCTCGCAGCTTCAGGCCATCGGCTAGAGCCTGGGAGCGACCTGATTCTTGTGTTAAGTTGAGAGATGGAGAGAGCTCGTAGCTCAGCTGGTAGAGCATCGCCCTTTTAAGGCGCTGGTCCTGGGTTCGAACCCCAGCGAGCTCACCAACCCCTTCAAAATCTGGATTGCAAAGGATAAGGGAAAGCCCCTGCTACTTTGCGCACTGGCTTGCGTCTTAACATTGAAAAGATGCTCCGTGGAGCATCCTAATGCTGGGAGCCTGTTATGACACCACAAGAAAGCTCGATGCTTGAAGATCTCATCCGCAAGGTAGAGCAAACACCGCTGACCGAGAAGGACCCCGATGCCGAACAACTCCTGCAGCAGGGATTAGGTCGCGATCCTGACGCCATCTACAAACTGGCCCAGACGGTTCTGGTGCAGAACCTCGCCCTGAATCAGGCCCGCGCCCAGATCCAGCAACAGGCACAGCAGCTCCAGCAGTCTCAACTGCAGCCGCAGCCTGCGCGTGCGACCAGTTTTCTCGGCGGCCTCTTGCATCGCGAACCGGCTCCGCCGCAGCCGCAGTACCAGCAACCGCAGTATCAGCAGGTGCCATACCAGCCCGTGCCGCCGCAGTATGCTCCGCCGCCGCCGTCTTACGGCGAGCCTCCCAGCCCCGGCGGCAGCTTCCTGCGCTCGGCCGCCACTACGGCAGCCGGCGTCGCCGCCGGAGCGCTGGCCTTCGAGGGCATCGAATCTCTCATGCACGGGTTCGGCCACGGCGGTGGAGGTTTCGGCGGAGGCGGCTTTGGCTCTGGCACACCCGGCGTCGAAGAGACGGTGATCAACAACTACTATGACGATCCGAAGCAGGCCGGCGGGTTCGAGCAGCATCACGAACACGAAGCCGCCTATGACGACCGTCCCGAGGGCCGCGCGGACCTGAAAGACGCGGACTATCAGCCCGACGATCAGTCCGCGTTCGACGACTCGCAGGACACATCTTTCGACGATTCGTCAGCCGATGACCTGGGCGGGGGCGACCTCGGCGGCGGCGGAGACGATTTGGCCTGAGGAGTCGATTACGGCTCCCTTCCGAGACTCCAAAGTGACGATTCACCGGATCTGCATTAGCCATCCGACGTGCCGCTCCTGCGCCTGAGGCACTCGGGCACTCAGTTGCCGCCTCTCAACCCGCCAAATCACCAGCGTCCGGGCGTATCACCATACTCCGCGATGCGAACGACGCCGTGCAGTGGGTTCGATCCGAAATGTTTGGCTGCATCACCCCCGAAGAGCAACGCGACGTTGGAGAAGGTGACACTGTTCCCCCCGGTGATATCTATCGTTGCAGCCGAGGTTGCTGACCCAAAAGGAGGTGGGACAGTTCCGTTCCCCGTAACCGTGGCCGTGCCCGTTACCTGAATCCCGCCCGGTATTGTCGTAACCTCGCCGTCGGTCAAGGTGACGTGGTGCGTATGCGCGTTGCGGTCCGCAGGATTATTCAAATCCCCGCCGCCGTTCAACATTACCCCGAGATCGGAACGCTCCATGGTCAGAGCCGCAGAAAATTCGGCCTTGCCAGTCCATCTATTCACCGTCAAAGACCAATGACCGCGGACCTCCCAGGGGCCACCGGTCGAAGCAGGCGTGAAGTCGTTGATGGTTCCACTGAATTCCATATGTTTCGGGGCCTGGGCGAGAGCCCCGATACCCGCTGCCAATGCCAGGATCGGTGCTATCAATACCGCCAAACGAAATGCTCTGTTCGTCATGAAATGCCCTCCAGATCTGGGATTACGCCTTGAGACGTAGGGAAACGATCAGACACGCCAGCGGGTAGATTCAAGAGGTAAGGTGCTGAATCGCGGCCCCTTCGTCGACTTGCCGTTGAATGCGGTATTTTGCCGCTGTTTGCTGCGTTACAATTCGGCTGCCCGAGGCTTGCGACATGCCGAATTCTTCTGAGAGCGCAAATGGCAAAGCGTCCACGGGAACACCGGCCCCTGAGAAACCACCTGAAGACCGTCTCGATTCATGGAAGGAAATCGCGGCCTACCTCAGCCGCGATGTGACGACGGTTCAACGCTGGGAGAAGCGGGAGGGAATGCCGGTCCACCGGCATAAGCATGACCGGCTCGGCTCTGTTTATGCTTCCCGGACGGAGCTCAACGCGTGGGTGCGCGGACGGAATCTTCCAGCAGCTCAGGAGAACGGGACCGATAGCCCCTTTCCCGATTCCTCTGCACCTCTGCCCCGCCCCGGGATAGCGACCTCCCCGATCAGATGGAGGCTTGTTTTGCTGCTGGTTACCGCCAGCGCCTTGCTGGCGGTTGGCGCAATCCTATGGTTTCAGAGGACGGAGTATCTCTGGCGGAATCCCATCGCCCACGCCCGATTTCAGACCGTCACGGACTTCGACGGCATCGAGGAGGCCGCCACGGTCTCACGCGACGGTCATTTTGTAGCGTTTCTATCGGACCGGGACGGACAGATGGACGTCTGGGTTACGCAGGTCGGTTCGGGAGAGTTCCACAACCTGA
The DNA here is from genome assembly GCA_963724375.1 of uncultured Acidobacteriaceae bacterium. Taxonomy (GTDB): domain Bacteria; phylum Acidobacteriota; class Terriglobia; order Terriglobales; family Acidobacteriaceae; genus Silvibacterium. Next base: position 120,000 of record CAVRUM010000004.1, on the reverse strand, counting down.
CGCGCGGGAGCGCGAAGGACCTCGTTAACCCATCGATCCGGACCATGGGATTCTCGCCCGACGGCTCCCTGGTCACCTATTGGACTCGCAGGCAAGATGGCTCGGGTGGCAGCGATATCAGCGTCTGGGCGGTGCCAACGCTCGGCGGGCAGCCGAGGCAATACCTCGAAGGCGTGGGCGAGTACGACTGGACGCGCGATGGATCCCGGCTCGTGTACCACACGCCCGGATCCGGAGACCCGCTGTATGTGTCAGACGGCACCGTTCGACCGGCGGACCGCCCCATTTTTACGGCGCCAGCAGGGCTCCACTCTCACTTTCCGTTGTGGTCGCCTGATACGGCATTCATCTACTTCGTCCAAGGCTCCCCTCCCGACAAGCTGGACATCTGGCGCATCCCGTCAGCCGGGGGAACTCCAGAACGGATCACGTCGCACAACGGGCGCGTAACTTATCCGGTTCTATTGGACCGGCGCACGCTGATGTACCTGGCGAGCGACTCCGAGGGCGCCGGGCCCTGGCTTTATAGCATGGATGTCGAGCGCCGCATTCCCCACCGGCTTACCCCTGGCCTTGACCGATACACGTCACTGGCGGCCAGCGCTGACGGTCTCCGCCTGGTTGCCACACTCGCGAGTCCAAAGAGCACTCTTTGGCGTTTACCGATTGCTGAATCGCCAACTCAAGCGTCGGCGGCCAGTCCCATTCCTCTGACGACAGGTGCGGGGTTCTCCCCGGAACTGGGTCCGGATTATCTACTGTATGTTTCTGAGAACGGTGCAGACGAGAGTATCTGGAAGCTCTTCAACGGAGCCAGCACCGAGTTGTGGACCGGCAAGGAAGCGCAGGTCTTTGGAGGCCCGGCCATCTCTCCCGACGGACGATATGTTGCGTTCTCGGTTCTGCAATACGGGAAGACGCTCTTGTACGTGATACAGGCCGACGGCTCGAACGCGCGGATCCTGACCGATTCGCTTGACCTGCAGGGTGCTCCAGCCTGGACACCCGACGGGCTATCCATCACGTCTGCAGTAGCTGATCACGGCGTTCCGCATCTCTTTCGCATACCGGTCGACGGTCGATCACCCGCTCCTTTTGTCCAGGAATACTCAATCGATCCAGCCTGGACCCCTGATGGCCAATTCGCGGTCTATTCAGGGCCCGATATCGGCACTACGTTTTCGGTGAAGGCCGTCACGGCCGAAGGCGCACCCCATCCTCTGCGGACTCTAACCTTGACTCGCGGGGCTCGGCACCTGGCCTTCTTGCCAGGAGGGCACGCCCTCTTGGTTCTGCGCGGAGAGATTCAGCATAAGGATCTCTGGCTGATTGACTTGGACACAGCCGCCGAGCGGCAACTTACCAACCTCCCTCCCGGATTCGACATTCGAGACTTCGCCCTCTCCCCGGACGGTCGTGAAGTTGTCCTCGAACGAGTTCAGGACCGCTCGGATGTGATTCTGCTGGACCGGACGCGACAATAACCAGACCCTGCGTGATGATCGGGGTGGGGGCGGCAGAGACGACCTTGCCTGTTTAGCTGTAAGTCGATGAAATTGTGAGGAGCAGACGATGCGTGTGTTTGTGGCCGGAGCAAGTGGAGCGATTGGTGAGCCGTTGATTGCGGAGTTGTTGAAGCGCGGGCACTCGGTCGTGGGAATGACAACGAGCGAGACTCGGGCCAGGATCCTCGAAGGCCAGGGCGCCTCGGCGGCGATTGTAGATGCCTTTGATGCCGCGGCAGTGGAGGCGGCGCTGAGGCAGTCGAAGGCAGAAGTGGTGATCGATGAGCTGACCTCGCTGCCGAAAGAGCAAAGCGAGATGCCGAAGTATGCGGCGGGGGACCGAAAGCTGAGAATCGAGGGCGGGGGTAATTTGTTTCGTGCGGCGATTGCCACAGGCGTGCGACGGTATCTGCAGCAGTCCAGCGGCTTCTTTTTAAAGGCAGAGAAAGGGGCCCTGGCAGACGAGTCGTCTCCGCTGGACGTGAATGCAAGCCCGGGCGTGGCCGCAAGCTCGCGGACGTATACAGAACTGGAAACGCGGCTGTTCAGTTCCAACGCCATCGAGGGCGTGGCATTGCGATATGGATTCTTTTATGGGCCCAAGACGTGGTATCACCCTGGCGAGTCAGCGGCGAACATGGTGATGCGGCAGCAGACTCCGGTTGTGGGTATGGGTCAGGGCATTTCGTCGTTTGTGCATATCTACGATGCCGCGATTGCGACGGTGAAGGCACTCACAGCAGAAGCGGGTGTGTATAACGTGGTTGACGATGATCCTTCTCCGCAAAATTTGTGGCTCCCGGCCTTTGCAAAATTTGTGGGTGCTCCGGCGCCCCCGCACGTGAGCGAAGTGGAAGTGAAGGCAATGGCCGGGGATGATGCGGTGTATTACGCGACGAAACTGAGCGGTGCCTCGAACGCAAAAGCGAAGCGGGTTCTCGGGTGGAATCCACGACGGCTGGAGTGGCTGCAAGCTAATTGACCGCAGAGACCCAATAACACTCTCTCCATGAATGCCGGGGTTATCCCGGATAAAGGGTCAAAAGCCTTCGACTAGCGTCGCGTAAAGTGGACAGACGAAAGCGACCTCAGACGCTCCGCGGCAGACTCCGCAGTGATATCCCGCTGCGGCATGCCCAGCATTTCAAATCCGACCATGAATTTGCGCACCGTTGCCGAACGCAGAAGCGGCGGATAGTAATGCGCGTGGAAATGCCACTCCGGATGCGCCTCGCCATCGGTTGGAGTCTGATGGAAGCCCATCGTGTACGGGAAGCTGGTCTCGAAGAGATTGTCGTAGCGAGTAGTGGCTTGCATCAGGATATCGGCCAGAGATGTCTTCTCGGCGTCACTGAACTCGGCAAGCGAGCCGACGTGACGTTTCGCCAGCACTAGCGTCTCGAAGGGCCACACCGCCCACCACGGAACGAGTACCAGGAAATGCTCGTTCTCGCAGACGATGCGTACCTTCTGCTTTGCTTCGACCGCGAGATAGTCGCAAAGCAGGCAGGACTTCTTCTCTGCCCGATACGCCTTGAGTGACTCGGTCTCCTGCGCTGGCTCGTCGGGAATGTGCTCGGTCGACCAGATCTGGCAATGGGGATGGGGATTGCTTGCACCCATCATGGCCCCGCGGTTTTCGAAGATCTGTACATAGTTGAGCTCCGGCTCCTTGCCGAGCTCAGCATATTGCTCCGCCCATGTGTCTACCACCAGGCGCACCTCGTCGAGCTTCATGCGTGGGATTGTCAGGCTGTGGTCGGGATGAAAGCACACCACCCGGCAGACTCCGCGCTCCCGCTCGGCGTGGAGCAGCGGAGATAAATCATCCGGCGGCGTGGGCGAGTCTGGCAGAAGCGCCGCGTAATCATTGTCGAAGATGAACACGCTTTCATAGCGAGGAGTAATATGTCCCCCCGCGCGCTTGTTTCCGGGGCAGAGATAGCACTCGGGGTCGTAGTGAACGTCGGAGAACCCTGACGACTGATTGACCTCGCCCTGCCACGGACGCTGTGTGCGGTGCGGCGACACCAGCACCCATTGGCGGCGCAGCGGGTTGTAACGGCGGTGCGGGAATTGCGGAGCAGATTGCTCGGAAGCTGACACGATGGTTCCTTTCAGGCCGTAGGCTTGGGCGGCGGAGGCGCCACCGCGAGATACTCCCGCGCAAAGCGTTCGGCGTAGTCTTCGAGGAGCACGCGCACGCGCTCATGATCCGGCGAGCGGACAATGAGCCCCGCGTGATGATGTTTCTTCATGCGATAGACAATCTCCGGCTCGCTGAACATGGAGGTGTCCGGCTCAGAGGTTTTCGCCAGGCACAGTACGCTGCCGGCGTGATCTGCGCGGCTGGAAGGCAGCGTGTACGGGATACCGCGCATCGCGCTGACCTCAACGCGAGCCCACTCCGCCCAGAGATTGAGGCCGGTGGCATGCTCGATAACATCCGCGATGAAGGCTCCACCCACCCGCGCCGCCACTTCAAGGAAGAAGAAGCGGCCATCGGTCCCGCGGATATATTCCGCATGGGTTACGCCGCGCACCAGCCCCATCGACGGGATGAGCCGGCCATTGATCGCGGTCAGCTCGCGGGCATCCCTGGAGGTGCGATCGATTACGCGAGTAGTAAAAACACCGCCTTCATGCATCACCTGCATAGGAGGCTTCCCGTATTGGCTGACGGCCGTGTAGATGACCTCCCGATCGGTGGTGATGGAGTCCACGTGAAAGATATCGCCCGGAACGAATCGCTCGAGCAGGTAGTAACTCTGGCGGTCGCCCAGCTCCTCGAGGCTGCGCCAGAGCTGCTCGGGATCGTGAATCTTGCGGATTCCGATGGCCGACGCCTCCGCTCGTGGCTTGAGAACCCACGGCGCCGGAACGCTGGCCATGTAGACGCGGAGGTCGTCGTAATTCAGGACTGGAATAAAGTCGGGAACAAGCGCTCCGGCGCGCGCAGCCTCGAAGCGCATGGCCAGTTTGTCGCGAAAGTTCGATGTCGTAGTCCGGCCCATTCCGGGAACGCGCATGTGTTCGCGAAGAGATGCGACGGTCTCCATATCAAACTCGTCGAGTGCAACGAGGCGCTCAAACCTGCGGGTGCGCGCCAGATATGTAACCGTGTTTGTTATCTGTTCGAGGGTAAGCCCATCGGGCATATAGACGATTTCTTCGAGAGCGTCGTGAGGCCAGTCCGCCAGGCGATGCTTTTCCAGCGTAAGCAGCAGCACGCGGCAGCCCATCTCCGCGCATTGGCGCATAAAGCGCTGCCCCTTCTCGTAAGTCGTGAGGCAAAGAATCCACTCGCCGTTCTCGCGCCCCATGGCTATCCCCTCAAGGCCCCGCAAATCAACCATTCCAGATCGCGGGACGTTTTACTGACGTTAACGCAAAACCGGAGGTGCTGTAACTCAAACACGCACGCCCCCGAGTCAACGCAGCCAACAGGGAGCGGCGGCCTTGTGCAAAACTTAAGAGGAAGTACCCCTTTGGTTTGCCATAGTTCTACCATAAGCCTGGTTTGCCGCTTCAACTGAGATGACACGCTCGCCCCATTCTTCGCTCTCCGGATTGCTTTCTTCAGACGCGGTGGTTGCGCTCCATGACGCACTCACGAAGCTGTGGCACGAGCCACCGAGCGACGGGCGACCGGAGCCCGACTATAAAGAGCCTTTCGCCGAGGCTGTCGCCGAACAGCATCGCGCGAACTTCGAGCTGTGGCACATCGAAGATGAGGCGCGGATGCCGCGAGCTTCCGATCGGCAGATTGCCGAGCTGAAGCGGGCGATCGACCACACAAATCAGCGGCGGAACGACCTGATGGAGCGCTGCGACTCCATACTTCTGGCGGCGCTTGAGGCCAGTGGCCTTCCGTCGCTTGACGCCGAGCTGCATTCCGAGTCGCCTGGGCTCATGCTGGACCGGCTGTCTATTCTGGCGCTGAAAATCTATCACACGCGAGAAGAGATCGCCCGCACAAATGCGCCCGAGGGCCACGCCGGGCGCAATCGTGAGCGCCTTGAGGTGCTTGAGACTCAGCGCACGGACCTGGCTGGGTGTCTCGACCAGCTATGGCGGCAGGTGCTGGCCTCGGAGCGCCGGTTCAAGGTCTATCGCCAGCTCAAGATGTATAACGACGCCACGCTGAATCCGGCGGTGTACTCCCAGTCGCGGAACAAGTAGCCGCGATGCGGAGGGGCCGGCGCTCCGCCATCGATGGACCGCAGCGGCTGTTGACGCAGGAGCGTGTTCTGCGTATAACTTCGTCGTTAACAGGACTTCCAAATAACGACGGAAATTAAAGCAAACGGCCTCGATCAGACCTGAAGGAAATCCCTGAATGCCAGACGCACGCCAGGAAAGCACCAAGGCGAAGCAGCCCCGCATTGTGGCAGGCAAGTCGCGACCTGCTGCCGACTCCGCTCATCAACAATCGCTTACACAGTTCCAGAGCGCCGTGCATCTCATGCAGGAAGGCAAATTCGAGAAAGCGCGCGCGCTGTTCGAAAAGCTGGCGGCAGACGGCGCCCCTGAATTGATCGAGCGGTCTCGTGTGTACCTGGCCGTTTGCAGCCGCAATGCGAAGAAGGAGGGGCTGGCATTCGCGACCCCGGAGGAGCAGTACGACTACGCCATCTCCCTGCTGAACACCGGCAACTACGAAGATGCGCGCGACCAGTTCGATGGCCTGCTTAAGAACAATCCCGACGCCGACTATGCCCACTATGGGTTGGCCGTACTCAATAGCATCACCGGCCAGGCGGAGGAATGCCTGGATCACCTTGCGCGCGCCATCGCATTGAATCCGCAGAACCGGATTCAGGCGCGGAGCGACGGCGATTTCAACGATATGGCAGACGATCCAAGATTCACCGAGCTGCTCTACCCGGAAACGTAATCCCACGCCACTCCCCGGCCGCCGGGCTTCAGGTCCGCCCCGGGGCGATAAACTCTTGGGTGAACCCTTTTATGGATTTAGCTCCAACCACCCCGCAGGGCGCTTCCTCCGCCGCGGGATTCCGCGTGGTCGCGATGGGCGGCGGTACCGGTCTTTCCACCCTGCTGCGCGGCCTCAAACGTTATGTACCTTCAGCCAGCGGAGCTCAGGCCGGCTCCTGCGGCGACCTCCCCTGCTTGATCAGCAATCTCGCGGCGGTTGTCACCGTCACAGACGACGGCGGTTCGAGCGGGAGGCTGCGGAAGGACTTCAACATGCTGCCCCCGGGAGACCTGCGCAACTGCATGGTCGCCTTGTCTGAGGACGAGCATCTCATCTCACAGCTCTTCCGGCACCGCTTCAACACCGGCGGCGAACTTGTGGGGCATAACTTCGGCAATTTGTTCGTGGCTGCACTGGCCGAGATGACCGGCGACTTCGGCCACGCGATCCGGCTCGCGGCTGAAGTACTGGCGACACGAGGTCATATCTATCCCGCGACCTTTTCCAACGTGACGCTCACCGCGCGCATGGTTGACGGATCGGAGGTGCGCGGCGAGACGAACATCACCAGGAGCCGCGTGCCGATCGCAGAACTGCGGCTCGATCCGCCGGAAGCCCAGCCTCTCCCCGAGACCCTGGAGGCGATCGCACAGGCCGACCTCATCACCATCGGGCCGGGCTCGCTCTATACCAGCCTCATCACGAACCTTCTGGTCCAGGGTATGCCTGAGGCGCTGGTTGCGGCTGCGGGAACGAAGGTATACGTCGCAAATCTGATGACTCAGGCCAACGAGAGCCTGCACCTCACGGCGTCGCAACACATCGAGCGCATCTACGAGCACGCGCGGCAGCCGATCTTCGACTACGCGATGGTCAACACGGCGCCTGTATCGGAAGCGCTCCGTCAGCGATATGCGGCTGAGGGCGCGGAGGTCATCGCCGCCGATGTGGAGCGAATTCAGGCAATGGGGATCCGGTGCATCACCGGCGACTTTGCGGCGGAGGGGGATGTGCTCCGGCACGCCTCGGACCGCGTGGCCGCCACGCTGCTGTCGATCGCAATGACAAACGGGCTCCCCGCGCACACGGAGACCATCTCAGACGGCGCGCACGCGTGAGACGTTCCCTTTCGCCGTTCGGCGACTGGTCGAAGCGCATGTACAATCGCCCGTAATGTTCCGTCTTGCCCTGCGGATACCCTGCATCATTGCCCTGATAATTACGCTCTGCGGGTCACTGTCGGCCCAGGCGCCGGCTCGTCCGCCCATGCTTGTCTTTCTGCATGTGACGGTCATCAATCCGGGGTCGGGATCAGTTGAACCAGAGCGGGCGGTAGTGATCCGAGACGGGCGGATCACAGCTGTAACGAGCGCCGAGGGGCTGACTCCACCGGGGTGGGCGCAGGTGGTCGATGCCACTGGAAAATACATGATCCCGGGCCTGTGGGACATGCATGTTCACACCGCTTTTGGAGACTGGTTTCCGCGCGGACGCGATGTGATACTACCTCTCTTCATCGCGAATGGCATCACCGGTGTTCGCGATATGGGCGGGGATCTCCCCGTGCTCCAACCGTGGCGCAAACAAATCGCGGCGGGCGAGATTGTCGGGCCCCGGATGGTTGTGTCAGGGCCGATGCTGGATGGTTATCTGCCAGACGGAAAGCTGCGCTTTCCAAGCTCGGTTCCGGTAATGACTCCCGCGGACGCAGTCAAAGCAGTCGATTCGCTCAAGTCGCAAGGCGCGGACTTCATCAAGGTGCAGTCGGTGATCCCTCACGACGCCTACGTAGCTGCAGCGCAGGAGGCCCACAAGCAAAATCTGCCGTTTGTGGGTCACGTACCCGATCACATCAAGATCACGGAGTCGGTCGAGTTGGGGCAGAAGAGCATCGAGCACTTCATGGGAGTTCTGGAGGGCTGCTCGAGACAGGAGGACAAACTGCTCGCAGGATCGACCGAAGACCTCAAGCTCCTGCTCAGTACCCACGACAATGCGAAGTGCAAGAAGTTGATTGCTCTGCTGGCCGAGAGCCATACCTGGCTCGTTCCCACGATGGTCTGGAACCGCCAGGGCACGCTGCTCGACCAGGTCGATCTCGCGCATCAGCCGCTCGACAAATATGTTCCAGCATATTGGCGCGAGGTGACCTGGAAGCGCTTCTACGACCAGATGATGCCCGGCGTGAAAGCCGATCCGCTCAACCTGCGGCAGCAGGAGATTGCCGAGATGCTGCGCATGATCGGCGTCCTCCATAAAGGCGGGGTCGAGTTCATGGCGGGCACCGATACGGCTCCTGGTATCTACGTGATGCCCGGATTTAGCCTGCAAGACGAGCTGGCCAACTTTGTTGAGGCGGGATTTTCTCCCATGGATGCGCTCGCAACCGCGACGAGCAATCCAGCGAAATTTCTGGGGCGCGACGATATGGGTGCGGTAGCTCCCGGAAACGTGGCCGACTTAGTTGTGCTGGACAAGAATCCGTTGCAGGATATCCGCAACACGCGCACCATCTTTGCTGTCGTTGCGGCCGGGCGATTCTACGACCGGGCGCGCCTCGATGGACTTCTGACCAGCGTAGAGAAAGCCGCGAACCAGTAACTGAAGCGCCGAGCGCGCAAAATACATTGGTCACGGCAAGTGATACTCTCGTAGTCTCGTTACAGATCCCCTCATATCGCTCCGGAGTTCCGTACGCATGAGCGCACTCAGACCTACGGCCTTGCTTGTCTTCCTGTCAGTCGCTTCGATCGCCGTCCTGTCCGCGCAGGACCGCTCTTACGGACGCTCCGTCGTCATCACGCAATACGGAATGGTTGCCACAAGCCAGGTTTCGGCTTCACAAGCCGGGGCGCTGATACTCGAGCGCGGCGGATCGGCCATCGACGCAGCGATCGCGGCCAACGCCGTTCTCAATGTCACCGAGCCAAATACGAACGGCATGGGCGGCGACCTGTTTGCCATTTACTGGGAGGCAAAGACCGGCAAGCTTTACGGCCTGAACGCCAGCGGCTGGGCTCCCAAAGCCCTCACGATAGAGCATCTTCGCTCGAAGGGCATAACCGAAATGCCTCAATTCGGCATCGACTCCGTGACCGTCCCGGGCGCGGTCGATGGATGGGCCAAGCTGCACGGCCGATGGGGAAAGCTGCCCTGGCGCGAGCTCTTCCAACCCGCCATCTCCTATGCCCAGCATGGCTTTCCAGTAGCGGAGATCATTCACGCCTGGTGGGACGGCAGCCACGACGGTCTGCTCACGAATCCTGAAAGCACCCGCGTCTTCCTGCCCGGCGGCAAAGTCCCGCAGACCGGCGAAATCTTCCGCAATCCCGATGTGGCCCATGCGATGACTCTCGTTGCCGACCAGGGCGAGTCTGCGTTCTACAAGGGAGAAATCGCTCAGGCCATTCTCAAAACCTCTCAGGAGCTTGGCGGAACCATGACCGCCGATGATCTTGCGTCGTACTCTGCCGAATGGGTCGAGCCCATCTCGACCAGATATCGCGACTGGAGCGTTTACGAGCTGCCTCCCAACGGAGACGGCATCGCCGCGCTCGAAATGCTCAATATCATGGAGCAGTTCAAGCCCGATCCCGCTGGCCCGCACAGTCCAGGCGAAATACACACTCGCATCGAAGCTATGAAGCTCGCATACGCCGACGTGAAGAAGTATGACGGCGATCCGCGCTTCAGCAAGATCCCCGTCGATCAGCTTCTTTCGAAGGACTACGCCGCTAAACGAGCCGCCCTGATCGATCCCGCGAAGGCGAACTGCACCGTCGCTCCCGCAGCCCTCGGGACCAGCGACACCACTTATTTCACGGTGGTCGACCGCGAAGGCAACATCCTCTCCATCATTCAAAGCAACTACAACAACTTCGGATCGAATGTAACCGTACTCGGTATGGGATTCGCCTTGCAGGACCGCGGAGGCCTCTTCTCGCTCGATCCCGCGTCTCCCAACGCGCTCGCCGGGCGCAAGCGCCCCTTCCACACCATCATTCCAGCGTTCATGCAGCGTGACGATCAGCACATCGGCTTCGGCATTATGGGCGGGCTCAATCAGCCGCTCGCTCACGCGCAATTTGTGTCGAACCTCGTCGACTACCACATGAACGTTCAGGCTGCGATGGAAGAGCCGCGCTTCACAGATCGCCAACAGGTCGGCTGCAGAATTGTGATCGAGTCCCGGGTCACTCCGGCAACCATCGAGGCTCTTACAAAAATGGGACACGTGCTGCAGGTGCACGAGGGATACACCTCGCAGATGGGGCGCGGGCAGGCCATCCTTCACGACAGCAAGACGGGCATCAACTTCGGCGCATCCGACCCGCGCGCTGACGGCGCTGCAATCCCCGAGCAGCCAGACTTCTTCGCAACTGCCAGGCAGTAGACTACTCTCCATGGCGACGCCGCAATGGCAGCAGCGACCCGTAAGTCAGAAGCCCCGGTTCAAGGAGCAGGCCGAACGCTTTTGGCAGCGGGTGACCGAGGGCATGGAACTCAGCCAACTCTGGTCTCAGTTCCGGAGAGACGCCACCTCCAGCTACCACCTCTATTCAAAAGAAGTCGATCGCACACGAGTCGAAGGCGTGCCCCAGAGCACTCACTTTTTTCGTGTGGCGGGCGAATACTTCTGGGCGATTATCGAAAAGCTCACGCCTGCGCGCCGCGTCCTCCTGCTTGTGGCCTTGGTGCTTGTCTTCCTCCCCGGAGGCGAATGGACCTTCGAGACCCAGACGCACACGGTGAAAGTCTTCGCGCTCGACTTTCACTTCTACGGCGGACTCCTGATGTTCATCCTGCTCATTCTGGAAGTCGGCGACCGCGTCGTGATGAAGCGGGACCTTCAGATCGCCAAGGAAATTCAGGCCTGGCTGCTCCCGTCAGAGCCGCCGCCAATCCCCGGCCTCGAGATCGCGTTTGCCACCCGCCCCGCCAACACCGTCGCCGGAGACTACTACGACGTCTTTGCCCGGCCCTCCGACTCCGGCGCGTCCACCTTCCTCATCGCAGTCGCCGATGTCGCAGGCAAGAGCGTACCGGCTGCGATGCTTATGGCCACATTTCAGGCAAGCCTCAGAACCCTGAGCGGCACTCCCGGATCTCTGACCGACCTGGCCGAGCGCATGAACCGCTACGCCTGCACCAACAGTCAGAAGGGACGCCGTTTCACGACTGCGTTCATTGCAGAGTACGATCCTGCGTCCCGGCACCTGACCTATGTCAATGCAGGACACAACAACCCCATCCTGCGCCGCAAAACCGGAGCAATCGAAAGGCTCGAAGCAGGAGGCGTGCCCTTCGGCATCATGGACGTGTCCTACCAGAGCGGACAGATTGTTCTGGAACCCGGCGACTGGCTGGCAGTCTTCACCGATGGCGTCATCGAGGCCGAAAATGCCTGGCAGCAGGAGTACGGAGAGATACGCTTTATGACGCTGCTGCATTCGGGCGTGATGCTCGCGCCGCAAATGCTGCTGAATAGCATCCTCACCGACCTCGACCGCTTCGTCGGAAACGCTCCTCAGCACGACGATGTGACCTGCGTGCTGATTAAGGTGGTGTAGAGGTAGGTGTTTCAAGACAGAAGCGCGCTGCACCGCAGGTTTCTATTTGTGGTATACGTTCGCTTCCAGGAGAATCCACATGCCACGTCGTTTTCTCTGTAGTCGCTTTCTCGCAACGTCTCTTGCCTTTTCCTGCCTTCTGATCGGCAGCGGTGCCTTGGCGCAGAAGTCACCGGGACCGGAACCAGCGCCACTGCCGCCCCCAATTCCCGCTCCGATGGACACGCCTTATGCAGGCACGATTTCTCTGAGCGTCGATCTAACGAACGTCAATGCGCGCATCCTGAACGTGCATGAAACCATTCCTGTGAAGCCGGGCGAGATCACTTTGCTTTATCCGCAGTGGCTGCCCGGCACGCACTCGCCTTCGAATGCTGTCTCAGACATGGCCGGTCTGGTCATCACGGCGGATGGCAAACGCATTCCCTGGACACGTGATCGCGTGGACATGTGGGCCTTCCATGTGGATGTACCGAAAGGTGCGACCGTTCTGGATCTGAATTTTCAGTACCTTGCTCCCGTGAGGCCGCAGCAGGGCCGGATTTCCAACAAAATCGCCGATTTGACGTGGAACAGTGTGCTTCTTTATCCCGCAGGATATTTCTCGCGGCGCATTCAATTCGCTCCTGAGCTACGCCTGCCCGAGGGTTGGAAGTTCGCTTGCGCACTGGATGTAAAGTCACAGAACGGGAACGTAATTCAGTTCAAAGACACCCCATTGAACACCTTGATCGATTCGCCGCTCTACGCTGGCGTCAACTTCAAGCGTGTTGATCTCTCCACCGGTCCCGATAACCTTGTTTATCTTGACGTGTTCGCAGACAAGCCCGAACAGCTGGAGATGACGCCGGAAGAAGTTCAGTACCACAAGAACCTCGCAGTCCAGGCGCAAAAGCTCTTCCAGTCGCACCACTACGATCACTACGATTTCCTGTTTTCGCTGAGCGACAGTGTTGGCGGCAAGGGACTCGAGCATCACCAGTCCAGTGAGGATGGAACCGTCGCCAACTACTTTACTAATTGGGCTGCGGGCGTCTCCAGGCGCGCTCTGCTGCCGCACGAATACACGCATTCATGGAACGGAAAATTCCGCCGCCCCGCTGATCTCTGGACGCCGAACTTCAATGTTCCCATGCAGAACGACCTCCTGTGGGTTTACGAGGGCCTGACCGACTATTACGGCAACGTGCTGACGGCGCGCTCGGGAATGCGGACGCCGGAGCAGGCTCGCGATGTCTGGGCGCAGATTGCGGCCAATTTCGAAGTCAGTCCGGGCCGCACCTGGCGCTCTCTGGTCGACACCACAAATGCGCCAATCGCAACCTCGCACGGCGCGGCGCAGCAATACTGGACGAGCTGGCAGCGCTCCTTCGACTACTATCCTGAATCGGATCTCGTCTGGCTCGATGCCGACACGAAAATCCGCGAGCTCAGTAACGGGCAGAAGTCTCTGGATGATTTCGCCAAGCTCTTCTTTGGAATCGATAACGGAAGCTACGTCACGGTCACGTATACGCTCGACGATCTCGTGAAGGCGATGAACGCGGTACAGCCATACGATTGGGCAGCATTCTTCCGTACGCGGGTGTATGAAGTTGAGCCGCAGGTCCCTGAAAACGGTTTCACTCAGGGCGGCTATCGGCTGGTCTACAACGACACTCAACCCGAATGGATGAAGCATGCGGACTCTCGCTTCACCAGCTTCGCTACTTCACTGGGTTTTTCGGTGAGGGGCGATGCTAATGGCGACATTTCGGAAGTGTGGTGGGATAGTCCGGCATTCAAGGCGGGTATCACCCCGGACATGCAGCTTCAGGGTGTGAATGATCAGGCTTTCAATATTGCTACGCTGCGGGAAGCGATCCTCGCCGCTGAGAAAAGCAAGGCACCGATCAAGCTTCTCCTGAAACGCGAAAACGAGTTCGTTACTGTGAACTTGGACTATTCCGGCGGACTGCGCTATCCGCATCTGGAAAGGGTCGCGTCAACGCCGGACCGCCTGGATGAGATTCTCGCGCCGGTCAAATAAATATAGAGCGGCAGAGAGCGGGAGAGTGCGCTGCACAAGTTTGATTCTGGCCTGAGCGGGTCGTCCACCATCACCGTGCGACGGTTTGCCCTGCAACTTGTGGTAAAACATGCTATTTTTACTTATGGAATCTAAAGTAAAGATGAAGACGAGCAGCGTCAGCAGCAAGGGACAGGTAACGATTCCTCAGGAGGTCCGTATACGGATGGGCCTGCAGGAAGGGGACCGCGTCGAGTTCGTCATCGAGAATGGACAGACGATCCTGCGGCCCGCGCGCGGGCGAAAGAGCCGCTTCGACAAATACATTGGAGCACTTCCCCACTTCGGGAGCGTGGACGAAATAAACGCCTGGGTGCGCGAGATGCGTGAGGACAGTGCGGACCGCGCGTGAGAACCGCTATTGACACGAACGTCCTCTCTGCATTGTGGTCCAGTGAAGCAACTGCTTTGGGTGTGAAGGACCTGCTCGAGGAAGCTGCTGAGCGCGGTGGCCTTGTGATTTGTCCCGTGGTCTATGCAGAGTTACGCGGATATCCTCGGGCAACCGCTTCTTACGTCGACAGCTTTTTGGACGAAACTGGAATTCTAGCGGATTGGGATCTCGACAAAGCGATCTGGCAGCTTGCCGCCGAGCGCTACGAGAAATACGCGATTCGCAAACGCAGGCAGAAGATGGGCGAACCTAAGCGCCTTATTGCTGACTTCATCGTCGGTGCTCACGCGCTGCTGCGGGCCGATGTGTTATTAACTCTCGATCCGCGTCCCTATCGCAGGGATTTTGCGGAGCTGTCGGTGAATCCTTGATGGGAACTCGCCTTCGCTTTGCGAGGATGGGGGCACTCGCTCTCTCAATGAGCAATCGGCTACTCAATTGGGCGGGTGGCTGTAGATGATCAAGAGGTTGTTCCGATTTCGGAGCGGCTGATGGGCGGCTTGTAGTTGAGGCTACCATGGGGTCTTTCTCGGTTGTAGTAGTCGGTCCAAGGCAGCAAGTGAGCATCTCTTTGCTGGGAGTCGGACCAGTGTTTGGCATAAGCCCATTCGCGTAACGCGGTCTGTATGAATCGCTCGGCCTTTCCGTTGGTTCTGGGTGTGTAAGGTCTGGTGCGGCTGTGTTTGATTGCCATCTGCTGGCAAGCGTGACGGAACCGAGTGGAGCGATAGCTAGAGCCGTTGTCGGTCAGCAGCGCGCGCACGGCGATGCCCTGGCGGGCGAAGAACTCGACGGCCGAGTTCAGGAAGGCGATGGTGGTTTCAGCCTTCTGATCGGGCAGCATTTGGGTGAAGGCCATACGTGAGTGGTCGTCGACGGCCACGTGCAGAGCCAGGAAGCCTGGATGTTCCTTTTTGCCGCGCAGCCTGCCATCGCCGCGCAGCGAGACCTCGCCGAAGCGTGTCATGCCCTTGATGTCCAGGTGCAGCAGGTCGCCGGGCCGTGGATGCTCGTAGCGTTGCACCGGAGGCGGGGGATTCAGATCGCGCCACCGGCTCAGTTTTGCCCGGCGCAGGATGCGGCTGACCGAAGCCGGACTCAGGCCGGTGCGGCGAGCAATCTGGTAGCCGGGCATGTGCCGGCGACGAAGTGCAAGTACCTTTTCCACTAATAAGGAACTGATCTGCCGCGGGCTGCGGCGCGGACGCGAGCTGCGATCGACAAGGCCAGCTGGGCCAGACTGCCGATAACGGCCCGCCCATTTGGCTGCTGTCTTGACGCTGACACTGAACCGGGACGCTGCCGACCCCAGCCTTATGCCATCTTCAATCACCATGCGGGCCAGCCGCTCTCGACTCACCGCCGTCCATGGGGCATTCTTGTGATAGTCCATTCGGTCTCCTGAGTTACTGCTTGCTCGTCACAAACAGCTTCTCCGGTCCTGATCGAATGGACAACCTCTTGAAAGATCACAGGTGCCCCATCCTTCGCGTACTTTGCGAAGGGTGGGAGGCAAATCCGTCCCGCACGGCATAAAAGATCCTATGGGCGGGCAGTAGCCCGCGACTGGGGTACCGGGCGGTACCCACCGTCGCTGCTGGCTACGACTTGTTGAACATCACTGACATGGTTGATGGCGAAGGCGCCGGCGTGACGTCCGTCTCCTTGACCGTCTTGCCGTCCGGGCTCAGGATGAAGGTATTTTCTCGCTGCACTTTCCCGGCGTTGCTGTATGTCACCTTCAGCGTATGCGGTCCATCCAGCTTCGCCGACATGGTGCGCGTTCCAGAAAGGGTTGTCGGAGTGCCATCCAGCTTGCAGGTGATTGGCTTGTCATTATCCGTCTCCTTGAAGTCGACGGTGTCGCCGTTTACAAGGATCGTCAGCAGTCCTGTGTCCTGCGACTCGTTGAAGGTGGTTTCCTTCCATACGACGGGCGCGCCATCTCCACCCGAGATTCGTTTCGATACGAAGGTCATCGTGTAAGGGCTTCCGTCCGGCGGGAAGACGTCCACTGTCCTGGTCATCGTGTTGCCGTCGGGTGATATCTCGACCTTCACCTTGCTCACTTGCTTGCCGTCGCGGGTGTTCACCAGTGCCCAACCCGTGCCGGCTTTGGTGCAAGTGGTCGTCGTGCCGCTAACCGGCGCGTTTGGCTTGCCGTCGCAAACCACCTTGGGGCTCGCCTTGCCGTCGCGCGTTATTGTGTGTCCGTCAGCGTCCGTAGCTATTGAGACAGTGGGTCCGTCGTACTGGAGCGTGGACCGATCCATCTTCCACGAGCCGTTCCACGGGTTATTTTGGGGGTTATCCTGCGCCATGCAGGGAAGAGTGAGGACCACAAAACATGCGAGAGCACAAACGCTTATGCCATTCCGTTTCATTATTGATTTGCCTTTGAAGAGCAGATTTTGGCCCGAATATGTTGGGTTTTGCCTGGGGTGCCTAATGCTGCTCGCAAAGCAGGGGGTTGTCAACAACAGGAGCGGCCGCCTGTCTGCCTCTCGGTGCGCGAGAAAGCCTGTTTGCATCGTTGATACCGGCGCCTTTACCGATCCCGAACTTATTCAGAAATGGCTGCTCGGCCCCGAGGGTTGGACCATGCCCGTCTGCATCTGCGAGGCTAGGCCCGGCGGCAAAATTCGCTATGAGTGGAAAAATGCCGGCAAAAGCCAGGGGTTTTATCTCACGGGCGAGTTCATCGAACTGGTACCGAACAGGCGGACGTTTCACGTCGAACGGATGTTCCTGCCCGATCGCACTCCCGACAATCGCGTCGAAACAACATTCGATCCAGACGGTGCGGACACGCTGATGACCATGCGAATGACCCTGCCCGACGCTCAGACCCGGGCAGCGATGCTCGCCACCGGCATGGAACGGGGAATGGAAATGAGCTACGTGCGGCTGGAAGGACTGCTCCAGCCAGCGGCTGCATGATCCGACCCCTGCGCCCTGTGCTATGAAACTTGGCCGACTATTTCGCCGCATCCGCTACAATAGAAATAGAGGTAAAAAAGCCCGCCGGTCCCGGCGGGCTTTTCCTTTACCTGAAGATGCCTCAGTCGGCGCGATATGAACCCGACAATCCCCAATGTTATGAACGAATTACAGATTAAATCAATGGAATGAATGGCTTACAGACGAATCGCTTTAATACCCAGCCTAACCCAAGGCAGCAGAATGGGTTACGATCACCCCCAATAGAATGAATGGCTTACAAAATTGCGACTAATTCTGCTCCATAAACCATACAGAAACAATGGATTACAAACGCACCCAATGGAATGAATGGCTTACAAAATCGAAGAGCTAAACACAACCGGATGAATGGGTTACAAAACCGGCCCGAAATAGGGGGGAGGGGGGCTCCCCGTTTAGACACCGATAACCGCGCAGAGTTCCTTCACCGCTTCGGCGCTCTTCTTCAGTGCGGCGTCTTCCTCGGGAGTCAGCTTGATCTCGATGATCTGTTCGAGGCCGCGTGCCCCCAGCTTGCACGGAACCCCCACGTAGTAGCCGTTGATCCCGTATTCGCCCTGCAGATAGACGGCACAGGGTACGATCTTCTTCTTGTCCTTGAGAATCGCTTCGACCATTTCGACCGCCGCGGCTGACGGTGCATAGTAGGCGCTCCCCGTCTTGAGGTGCTTGACGATCTCGGCTCCCCCGTCGCGGGTTCGCTGCACGATGGCATCGAGCCGGTCCTTGGGGATGAGTTCGGTGATCGGGATGCCAGCTACGGTCGAGTACCGGGGCAGGGGCACCATAGTGTCCCCGTGCCCGCCAAGCACGAATGCCGTAACGTTCTCGACCGAGACGTTCAGTTCCTCGGCGATAAACGTCCGGAAGCGGGCCGAGTCGAGGATCCCGGCCATGCCAATCACACGCTCGCGATTGAATTTCGATTGGCGATACGCCGCCTGCGCCATTGCATCCAGTGGATTCGAGACGACGATGAGAATGGTGTCCGGCGAATTAGCGATAACCTTCCCGACCACATCGGACATGATCTTGTAGTTGGTCTGCAGAAGGTCGTCGCGGCTCATGCCCGGCTTGCGCGGAATACCCGCGGTAATGACGACGATGTCGGAGTTGGCCGTGTCGACATAATCATTGGTGCCGACGATGTGCGAGTCCCGCTTCTCGATTGGCATGGCCTCGAGCAAATCGAGCCCCTTGCCCTGTGGTATGCCTTCGACAACGTCGATCAGAACAACGTCCGCCAGTTCCTTGGCGGCAATCCAGTGGGCGGCGGTTGCGCCAACGTTGCCGGCTCCGACAATGGTTACTTTCTTGCGCATTAACTCTCCTTCTCGTTAATCGTTAAGGTCCAGCGCGCCCGAGGCGCGTTTGGCTGAACTGCCAGTCCTACATGTTTTCGATCATTCGAGTTGCGAACTCGCTTGTCTTGACTTTGGTTGCGCCCTGCATCTGGCGCTCGAAGTCGTAGGTGACGAATTTATGCTGGATGGTCTTCTCCATCGACGACTCGATGAGCTTTGCAGCTTCCTTCCAGCCAAGGAACTCAAACATCATGACGCCGGAAAGCATGACCGAGCCGGGATTGATGACGTCCTTGTCAGCGTACTTGGGCGCGGTGCCATGCGTGGCTTCGAAGACGGCGTATCCGTCGCCGATGTTGGCGCCGGGTGCGATGCCGAGACCGCCCACCTGCGCCGCGCAGGCATCGGAGATATAGTCCCCATTGAGGTTCGGGCAGGCGAGAATCGAGTACTCCTCCGGCCGAATGATCACCTGCTGAAAGATCGAGTCGGCAATGCGGTCGTTAATCAGCACCTTCTTCTTCCACTGGCCGTTGCCGTGCGACTTACCGATGGTGTCGAGGACCTGCTTCACCTCGGCGTAAAGCTCTCTCCGGAAATCTTCCGAGCCAAACTCAAGGCCGGGTTCGATGAGCGCCGCATTTTCTTCAACCGTGATCTTCGGATTGGCTTCGACATTGCCGAGAATCCAGCTCTCGCGCTCGGTGACAACCCTGTCACGGAACTCTTCCTTTGCGAGTTCGTATCCCCACTCTCGGAAGGCACCCTCGGTGAACTTCTGGATGTTGCCCTTGTGCACCAGCGTTACCGACTTGCGTCCATACTCGAGCGCGTACTCAATGGCGCGGCGTACGAGGCGCTTCGTGCCGGTGATCGAGATCGGCTTGATGCCGACTCCGGAGTCGGTGCGGACCTTCTTCTTGCTGCCTTTAAGCATGTCGTCGTTCAGAAACTTGATGAGCTTCTCTGCTTCCGGAGTGCCTTCGCGGAACTCGATTCCGGCGTAGACGTCTTCGGTATTCTCACGAAAGATGACAACGTCGAGCTTCTCAGGGTGTTTCACTGGACTGGGCACGCCCGCGTAGTACTTGACTGGCCGCACGCAGGAATAGAGGTCGAGGATCTGCCGCAGCGCAACATTGAGCGAGCGGATGCCGCCACCCACCGGCGTAGTCAGGGGTCCCTTGATAGAGACGCGCAGATCACGCGCAGCATTGACGGTGTCGTCGGGCAACCAGTTTTTGAATTGCCGGAAGGCCTTTTCTCCGGCATAGACCTCGTACCACTTTACGGAACGCTTGCCTCCGTATGCTTTTTCGACTGCCGCGTCGAAGACGCGCTGTGAGGCGCGCCAGATGTCGCGCCCGGTGCCGTCGCCTTCAATAAAAGGGATGATGGGGTGGTCAGGAATGGTGAACTTTCCGTCGGCGTACTGAATCGCCTCGCCGCCGGCGGGCAGCGGCAATCCGTTATAGCTCGTCTGCATGTAGGTGGATGTCCTTCGATGAAAACGTGATTAGGTCAACATCCCAACTTACCATCCGGTGAAGATGACGGGCAATGACTGCGCGTCGGGCGCTGCGCCGTAGGTCATTTTCGTCATCCGCTTTATGATGGACGCATGCTCATTCGCTCAGTTGGCCGAACCGTGAAATCGTTTGCGCTGCTCTTCGCTATAGGGTGCACAATGGCCGTCGCGCAGCAACCCGTTCGTGTTGCAATTGTCGGACTCGAGCACGGACATGTCTCCGGGTTTCTGCATGCGTTTCCGCAGCAGCATGAGGTCGAACTTGTAGCGATCGTCGACCCTGACGCGGCACTGCGAATGAAATACGAGCAGGAGTTCCACCTCGATCACGGGCTCTTCTTCTCTGGATTGGACGAAGCGATAGCGGCAACTCATCCGCAGGCGCTGCTGGTTTACACGCCAATTGGCGAACATCGCCGGGTGATCGAAGCCGCAGCCGAAAAGGGGCTCGACGTGATGGTGGAAAAGCCGCTCACGCTTTCGCTCGATGACGCCCTGGCGATTCGGCAAGCGGCAAGACACCACCGCATCCAGGTCTTGGTCAACTATGAGACGACCTGGTACTCAAGCAATCGCGACGTATATGACATGGTGCAGCAGGGCAAGCTGGGGGATCTGCGCAAGGTAGTCGTTCACGACGGCCACCAGGGGCCGCAGGAGATCGGGGTGCAGCCTGAATTTCTCAAATGGCTGACCGATCCGGCAGAGAATGGTGCGGGCGCACTGTACGACTTTGGCTGCTATGGCGCTGATCTTATGACGTGGCTGATGCACGGCGAGGCTCCGGTCAGCGTGACGGCAGTCGCGCAGACGGACAAACCCGACAAGTATCCTCATGTGGATGACGACGCAACGGTCATTCTGCGGTACGCGCATACGCAAGCCGTGTTGATGCCTTCGTGGAACTGGCCGTTCAGCCGGAAGGATATGGAGGTCTACGGCACGAAGGGCTACGCGATAGCGGTGAATCCGACAGTGGTGAAGACGAGATTCAGCGAGAAGGCTCCCGAGGAGACAACAACCGCGCCGCCCCTGGCGCCTCCGCAAGACGCTTCTCTTCACTACCTGGCCGCTGTGCTGCGAGGCGAGCTGAAGCCGCAAGGAGATCTCACTTCCCTCGATACGAACATGGTCGTCATGCAGATTCTCGATGCCGCGCGTGAATCCGCAAAGACAGGCAAGACGGTAGAGCTGAAGCCGCTGCCGCAATAAAGAAGCGTATCCTTGAGTGGTGATGTTTTTGCGTCGTTCATCTCTTATTGTGTGCTTGCTGGCTGCCTCCTATAGTGCCTTCGCGCAGCAATACTCCGCGGACAAGCCCCTCGGCGCGACCGCGCAGAACGCTCCTGCATATCTGAAGAATGCCGGCATCGATCAGCGGCTCAATTCTGAGCTGCCCCTCAACGATCATTTTCGCGATGAGAGCGGGCAGGACGTAGTACTCGGAAGGTATTTCGGCCAGCGTCCGGTGGTGATGGCGCTGGTGTACTTCAAGTGCGGGATGCTCTGCCCCCAGGTGCTTCACGGACTCGCCCAGGTACTGCCGCAAACGGGCTTTCATGCGGGACACCAGTATGAGGTGGTTGTCACGAGCATCGACCCGGCCGATACACCAACAGATGCGGCAGACGCGAAGCAGCATTTTGTGAGCATGCTGGGGCCCGACGCGGCAGATCACGTGCATTTCCTGACCGGGGAGCAACGGGCGATTACCGATCTGGCCCAGGCGACGGGATTCCATTACGTGCGCGTGCCTGGGCCGGACGGAAAAATGGACCAATTCGCACACTCCAGCGTAATCATGATCGCCACGCCCGAAGGCCGCATGTCGAAATATCTTTCCGGCATCGAGTACCAGCCTCGCGATGTGAGACTGGCACTGATCGAGGCCAGCGACCGCAAGATTGGCTCACTGAGCGATATTGTTCTGCTCTACTGCTGCAATTATTCGCCGAGCCAGGGCAGGTATACGGTCGCAGTACTGCGCGTGATGGGCATTGCCGGCATGGGATCGATCGGTGCGCTCGTCCTGATCATCTACCTGCTGAATAAGAAGCCGAAGCACGCTGTGGCCTGACCGCGGCGCACATTTCCAGCCTGTTACCCTGATTGGAACGGAATCAACTGAGAGTTATGCTTCTCCGCGGGTGCGCGGGAGACGACTGGATGCCTTTTGCCTGAACAATCTTCACAGCAACCGGTAGACATTCATGACTGGAGGCCGAGCCACAATCCGTGGGCTGTCGCGCTAACGGTCACGCTCGCCACATTCATGGAGGTGCTCGACACCTCGATCGCCAACGTCGCTCTGCCGCACATGGCCGGATCACTCGGCGCCAGTCCCGAAGAAGCGACCTGGGTGCTGACCAGTTACCTGGTGTCAAGCGCAATCATTCTGCCCATCTCCGGGTGGCTCATGGCCCGCATGGGGCGCAAGCGCTTTTACATGAGCTGCGTCATCATGTTCACGGCGTGTTCCCTGCTGTGCGGTGTCGCTCCGTCGCTGCCTTTTTTGATTTTTGCGCGAATTCTGCAGGGCCTCGGCGGCGGCGGCCTCGCGCCCAGCGAGCAGGCGATCCTGGCCGATTCGTTTCCGGTATCGAAGCGCGGCCAGGCATTTGCTGTGTATGGCATGGCCGTCGTTTGCGCGCCGGCGATCGGTCCAACTCTGGGCGGATGGATTACCGACAATTTCAACTGGCACTGGATCTTTTTCATCAACCTGCCAGTTGGCCTGCTTTCGCTTTACCTGAGCCACAGGATGGTCGAAGACCCCCCATATCTTCTGGCAAAAAAGAATGCACCCGGCAAGATCGACACGATGGGACTGGGCTTGGTTGCGGTAGGCGTCGGCTGCCTGGAATTCGTGCTCGACAAGGGACAGGAGAAAGACTGGTTCGGCGATCCAAAGATCACAGCTTTTGCCATCCTGGCGGCGTCCGCGCTGGCGCTCTTTGTGTGGTGGGAGTGGCGGCATCCAGATCCGATAGTCGACCTGAAGCTGCTCAAGAACCGCAATTTTGGCACGGCGGTTTTCCTGCAGTTCGTGCTGGGCATGGTGCTGTTCGGGTCGACCGTGCTGATACCGCAATTCCTTCAGTTGCTGTTGGGATACACGGCGGAAAGAGCTGGGATGGCGCTCTCTCCCGGCGCGGTCGTGCTGATGTTCATGATGCCGGTCGCGGGGCGCATCGTGAACAAAATGGATCCGCGGCTGCTCGTTTCCATCGGATATTTCATCACCGCCGCCGGACTGTACAACCTTACCCGACTGGATCTGGACGTGAGTTTCGGGACAATCGTGCTGTGGCGCTCACTGCAGGTGATGGGGCTGTCGTTTGTGTTTATCCCCATCAGCACGCTGAATTACGTGGGCGTGCCCCGCGACAAGAACAACCAGATCTCGAGCTTCTCTAACTTCGCGCGTAACCTGGGCGGGTCAGTAGGAACCGCGATGCTGACAACGTTTCTGCAACGAACACAGCAGACGCATCAGCAGGTGCTGTCGGGAAATGTGATTCCAGGCAGCGTGGCGTACTCGGGCTTTATGGACGCAACGAAGAATGCGCTGATGATGCTGGGGCACAGCGCCGATGCTGCCGGCCAGCTAGCCATGGGGCAGGCATATCAGACCATGCTGCGACAGGCTTCGATGCTGAGCTACCAGAACGCATTCTGGTGCCTCAGCATGATCATTGCGTGCCTCATTCCTCTGCCGTTCATTATGCGCAAGCCGCCTAAGGAAACCGGCCAGAGAGCGGCAGCCGGACATTAGACCCCAGCCACGCGGCTGTGACCAATTCCGCGACTTTTCATCTTGTGCAGCATCAAAATGTGATACTTGTCGTTGGACTGGAATCGGGGCGCACGGATGCGCCAGCGCTATTGATTTTGAAGCGCACTCAAGCAAGCAAAAAACATATTTGTAACCGAAGAGAGCATGATCATGCCTACTAATCTGAATTACCGGGTGGGTCTCGTGCAGATGAGCTGCGGGCCCGATCCGGATGCGAACCTGGACAAGGCGGCGGACCGAGTGCGCGAGGCGGCACGGGAGGGCGCAGAGATCATCTGCCTGCCTGAGCTGTTTCGCGCCCAGTATTTCTGCCAGCGCGAGGACATTGCATTATTCGACCTGGCCGAGCCGATTCCTGGACCAAGTACTGAGCGTCTGGCTGCGGTTGCGCGCGAAGAAAAGGTTGTTGTGATTGCGTCCTTATTCGAGCGGAGAGCGGCTGGGCTTTATCACAACACAGCGGCCGTACTGCACAAGGATGGGTCGCTGGCGGGGCTTTACCGCAAAATGCATATCCCCGACGATCCTTTGTATTACGAGAAGTTCTACTTCACTCCGGGCGACCTCGGGTTCAAGGCATTCGATACTGCGGTCGGCAAGATCGGCACGCTGGTGTGCTGGGATCAGTGGTATCCCGAGGGCGCAAGGCTGACGGCGTTGCAGGGTGCGAACCTGCTCTTCTATCCAACGGCGATCGGTTGGCATCCGGCAGAAAAAGAGGAGTATGGCGAGGCGCAGTACAGCGCGTGGCAGACGATACAACGCGCGCACGCCATCGCCAATGGAGTGTATGTAGCGGCGGTGAATCGCGTTGGCATCGAGCATGGAGATGTGCGCGGCAATCGCGTCGAGGGGCCCGGGCTGGAGTTCTGGGGCGGCTCAT
This sequence comes from uncultured Acidobacteriaceae bacterium, assembly GCA_963724375.1. Lineage (GTDB taxonomy): Bacteria > Acidobacteriota > Terriglobia > Terriglobales > Acidobacteriaceae > Silvibacterium. The sequence goes on along the minus strand of CAVRUM010000004.1, from coordinate 95,031 downwards.
TCCTGGCCGATCCATTCGGGCGCGTAATTGCGAAAGCGGCGCACGATAAGGAAGAGATCCTGATTGGCGAGATCGATCTGCGTCTGCTCGAGGATACGCGCCGCAACTGGCCCTTTCTGCGCGACCGGCGCATCGATGCCTACCAACCCATCGTGCACCGCTTCCTCGATGAACCGCGGAGCGAGGGCAAATGACGGCGAGCCGTCTCGAGGGCGTGCCACGCCAACATGGGTTTCACATGCCTGCGGAGTGGGCCCGACACATCGCAACGTGGATCGCGTGGCCGCATAACGCCGATGATTGGCCCGGGAAGTTTCAAGCCATTCCATGGGCTTATGCGGATATCGTGCGGCGCTTGTCGGCGGAGGAGGACGTCAACATATTGGTGAACGACGCCGCTGCGGAAAGGCGCGCACGGGGGGTTCTTACGCGGAGCGGAATCGCACTCGAGCGCGTGCATTTCCACCAGTGGCCGACAAATCGCGTATGGATGCGTGACTCCGGCCCGATCTTTTTGAAGAATGCGCAGGGCGAGACTGCGATCACGAACTGGAAATTCAACGCCTGGGCAAAGTACGACGATTGGCAGCTCGACAATCAGGTTCCGGACCACGTCGCTGGCCTGGTGGGTTTGCCCGAGTGGAAGCCCACGGTGGGTGAGCACCGCGTGGTACTGGAAGGCGGATCGATCGACACGAACGGGGCCGGTCTCCTTCTGACAACAGAAGAGTGCCTGCTGAGCGATGTCCAACAAAGGAATCCGGGCCTCAGCCGCGAGGACCTGGAGCGGGCCTTCCATGACTACCTCAGCATCGAACGAGTGATTTGGTTGAATCGAGGCATCGCCGGAGACGACACGCACGGGCACGTGGACGATATCACCCGGTTTGTGGGCGAAAACACCATCGTGACAGCGATAGAGCCGAATCCGGACGATGAGAATTACGAGCCTCTCCAGGAAAACCTGCAGAGACTGAAGTCGGCGCGAAATCTGGGCGGAGGTGAGTTCGAAATTGTAGAGTTGCCGATGCCCGCTCCGGTTGAGTTCTCTGGTCGCCGGCTGCCGGCCAGCTACGCAAACTTCTACATTGCCAACAATCTGGTCCTTGTGCCAACCTTCAATGATCCCAACGACCGCAAAGCTCTAAGTATCCTGGCGGATATATTCCCAGGACGCACCGTGACCGGCATTCATTGCGGCGATTTCATCTGGGGATTGGGCGCTCTGCATTGCATGACGCAGCAGCAGCCGTTTTAGCGGGAGTCTTTCATGCCGAGGAACGATCTTGAGTGGCTGGACCAGTGGTATCAGCGCCAGTGCAATGGAGAGTGGGAGCACAAAGAAGGAATGCGGCTACAGATGCTCGACGAGCCGGGTTGGCAATTGACGATTCACCTTGCCGGAACCTCGGCCAGGAATGCGCGACCGCAGCGGCTGCGGATGGAGACGCGGGGTGGCGGGTGGATCGCTTGCTCGATCGGCGCGGAGTGCTTCGAGGGCTCGGGAGATCCCCGCAAGCTGGAGCAGATCATTGGCGTGTTTCGCAGGTGGGTGGAGACGCCCCGCAGTGAAGCATAGCCATGTCCTCCTCCGACATAGACTTTATGCGCGCCGCTCTCGCCGAGGCCCGCGCGGCGACTGAAGCCGGTGAAGTTCCTATCGGAGCGGTAGCAGTTGTGAACGGCGAGATCGTCGCCCGTGGCCAGAATCGTGTCCTGCGCGATCTCGATCCCACGGCGCACGCGGAGATCGTCGCACTGCGCAAGGCGGCCCGCACCATAGCAAACTACCGGCTGACGAACTGCGAGCTGTTCGTCACCCTTGAACCTTGTGCGATGTGTGCCGGCGCCATAATTCATGCGCGGCTCAAGCGGTTGGTCTACGGTGCGCACGATCCCAAAGCCGGCGCTGCTGGATCGGTGTTGGAAGTGCTCAATCATCCGCGACTGAATCATCAGATGGAAGTCACCGCAGGCATGCTCGAGGAAGAGTGCGGCGAATTGCTACGGGAGTTCTTCCGGCAGCGACGCGCGGATCCGGTCAGACCCGAGTGAGGGATGCGATGAGGTCAGCAAAGCGCGGATACTGGCGTGTGAGATCCGCTCGGTGGCCGGTTTCGTAATCCGCATAGTCAAAACCTGGACTGACTGTGCAACCGAAAAGGGCAACCTCCCCACCGGGAAGAAGACGAGAGCCCTGCCAGACATTTTTCGGAACAATCAGCTGCGGATTTTGCCCGCTCGCGAAATCGCTGCCCAACACCACGGTCCTGCCCGAGCCATCAGGCAGAAGCTGGAGCATCTCGACGGGATCTCCATAGTAGAAGTGGAAGATCTCGTCGGAGACGAGGCGGTGCATCTCGGAAAAGGTGGCCGGCTCAAGCAGGTAGTAGATGCAGCTTCCCGCAGCGCGGGCTGCGGGATAGCGCGCGGGCAACGCGGCATGCGGAATCGTCTCCTCGGAGCGCCATGTCTGCCGGAACCAGCCGCCTTCGCATGGATGCGGCTCGAGGTCGAGGAGCTTCCTGATCTCGTCGGCAGTCATGCAGGCATCATAGCGGTTTGATCGCGAAGAACTGAAGCAAGCCGGGCAGTTTCTGTTTTCAGAGCGGAGCGGAGTTCGGGCGTAACAAACCGGTTCGCCAGCTGCCGGATTCGCACGTCAAACTCCTCGCTCGATAATTCCCTTTGCATCCATGCACGGTAATGATCGAAGGCGTCGCGATAGAGGATTCCCAACTGCTGCTTGGTCATCATCCGTATCGGCGAGCGCACGCCAGTCGCGGCGCTGTGACTGAGTGAGTCCTGGCGGATGACGTACTGGTAGAGCGGCTCCTCGACGAAAGAGACTCGGCCGGTCATGAGCAGAAAGTTGGTCAGCAGCGTGTCGTAGTTCATACGGAATCCCGCATAGTAGCCCCCGATTCTTTCAAGGGCCTCGCGGCGAAAGAGGCCGTGATGAGCGGCGCGATTGACGAACCGCTCCGTCAGTACCGGATCAAAGAGAAAAAGCTCTCGCTGTCCGGGCTCTGCATATGCCGGATTGAACGGCTGGCGGCGACGCCAGCGAATCGAATCGGGCTGAAGGATCCTGTTGGCGTTGACGCGGTATTGCTGCCAGGCGGAAAAGGCGAGGTCGGAGCCTTCTGAGATTAGGGCTTGCAGCAGCGTAGACACACGATGGGGCACACTCCAATCATCCGCGTCCTGCACCAGGAAATAAGGCGTGTTGGAGGCTCCAAGCACAACTTGATGTGCGAAATAGGGCCCGTAGTTCCCTGAGAGGCTGAAACGAACCAGCCTTCGGTCACGAATGTGAGCGAGTTCGGGCCACGGAGGACACGGGTCGCCATCGCAGACAACAACGATCGTTATTTCGTGATGGGTCTGTGCGAGCAGGCTCTCGACCGCCCGGCAGACATAGCCACTCGCATTGAAGTAGGGGACCGAAGCCGTAACGGCCATATCGCGAATGCCACGCATGCAGGAGCGTCTCCCGATCAGTTGAGCCAATGGCACGTATCGAGATGAGCAGACAGGCGTCCCGTCTCGTGCGCGAGTTCGTGCCAGTCATAAGCGGTGAGCCGGCCGTAGCAGGCGTTGCGGATGGCTCCGGTGAAGGCATCGCTCGAGAGCTCGCCGTGCAGGTATCGCGTGTAGCTGGCAAAGGCACTTTGATAAAGACCCTCAATGATCCTGCGCTCTGCCCATGAGGCGCGGGACGAAAAGCCCGTCGCTGGGCAGTGAGTGATCGAATCGGGCCGCAGCAGGCGGTGGTAAAGCGGAGCCGCAGTATGGACGATGCTGCCGCTCATGAGAACAAGATTCATCAGCAGTGAGTCGAAGTGCAGGTGAAGTCCTGCGAAGTACCCCCCGATTTGACGGAGCAGTTCAGTTCGGAACAGCGCGGTGTGAGGGGCGCGATGACGGTAATGCGAGGTCAGTTCCACATCCACAAAGCATTGCTGGCAGCGGCTGCCGGGTGGACAGATGGGGCAGATGCAGCGCCCGAGCCGTGTCCACTTCACGCCGATCGGGGTTGAGCTGCCATCCATGTTCTCGCGGTGAAACACCTGAGCCGAAAGCGCCGCGTCGGCCTTGTGGCCGGTAGCAAGACGCAGTAGATATTCCACGCGGCGCGGGTCGCTCCAGTCATCCTGTTCCTGCACCAGAAACCAGGGTGACGACACTGTGCCGACCACCACCGCGTTTGCGAAGAATGGGCCTCCGTGATTGCGGCTCAGACTGAAGCGGATGAGCCGCGGGTCGCGGATCGAGGCAAGCTGGTCCCATGGCGGATTGGTATCGCCGTCATTGACCACCACAACGCGGAGATCGCGATGCGTCTGCGCGAGCAGGCCTTCGACGGCGCGGCGGATGTAGCGCCTTCCGGCGTAGTAGGGGATGCATGCGGTGACAGTGGGCTCGGGGCGGGGCATCCGTTTTGGTCCTCAGCTATGGGCTAAGTGGCCGAAGGCGTCGCAGATGCCGAAGCGATCCACGAAGGATGAGAAGCGGCGAGGAAGCCGTTCCTCGAGCAGGCGGCGGCGCTGCGAAACCTCGCCCTGCAAAAGCGACTGCAGGGCTTCGCCTACATCGGCCGGCGAGTGTCCGGAGTAATGGTGTAGCATCTGGTCGATCCGTTGCCGGTCAAGATAAAGCATGCCGAAACGAAGGTAATTGCGGAGCGATATCTTGCCGATCGCATCGAGGAAAGGCTGCCGTTCAGAAGCCGGGCGGAATTTATGCTGGAGAACAAGATCAGGCATGGAGACGATTTCAGCCCCGCAAAGCCACAGCCGCACGCTGAATTCGGGCTCGGCGGCTCCATAAATCGGCATGGCGGTGTCGTAGCCTCCCGCGCGGCTAAAGAGCTCCGCGGAAATTGCGGTTCCAGAGCAGGGAGAGATAGGCACATAGCCGCCATAAAGGCGGGGATCGTGAATCCATTCGACGCCCAAGGACGGAATCAGCAACCTGCAGCCATAGCCTCTGAAGGATGAGTCCATATCCGCGATCGTGGCGCAGAGGACGCGATTATTTGCGATTCGCTGGCGGATCGGCAGGTCCCAGTTGCCTGGGAACAGAACGTTCGCGTCGGTAATAAAGAGAATGGGCGCGCGCGCAGCGGCAGCTCCCGCATTGCGGGCCAAGGGTATTCCGGACCAGCAGGGCAGACGGACCACCTCGAGATGGACTAGATGTTGCGGCGATGTCCAGGTTTCGGCGAGGCCGTCGCAGCATCCGTCGGATGAGGAGTCGTCCACGAGAATGATTTCGATGGGACAGCCTTGTGATCTTCCGGCGACAATCGACGACACAGCCGCGTGTAAACGCTCCCCTTCGTTGCGAACAGGAATCACGACGCTGATCGCTGGTACGGTCAACTTGCCGGCCTCCGGGAATAAAGAATCACTATCTGACCTTGCGGCCCTTTGCCAGTGCAACGGCGGAAGCGGTTCCAACTGCGACGACAGCCCCGGTGATGGCTGCCAATGACACGGTTCCGGCGATCGCTGTTCCCCTGTTGCCTGCGGATTTACTCCTCGGAATGCTCGAAGGCACAGAAGTCCGAACAGATCGCGCCGGTGAGTGGCTCCTGCGTGCCTGGGTAGTGAGACCTTTGATCAAACCGGACACGCTGTTGCCGATCCCGGAGAGAAGTCTCAGCTTATCTTCGGTGATCTTCCCGGGAGCAAGGCCGGCGAGCCTGCCCAGCGCCTCTGGATTCGTAAGCGCCTTCGGCAGGCTCTGAATAAGCTCGGGATTTTGAAGGAGACGAGCTGCGCGGGAAAGGATCTCGTTCATTCTTTCTCCTTTGCGATGGCAACCGTGGCAACGATTCCCGTCGCTGCGACCATGCCCATGACCGCTGCCAGGCCAACGATTCCCACAAGCGCGACCGAATTCGAGCCTCCGCCCAGTACCGACGACAGTAATGGAGCCGCAGGAGACGGTGCCGGAGCGGCAGGCGGAAATGGCGGATACAAAGCACCTCCCAGGGCGCTGATCTCTCCGGTGCTTGGGGTCGGCGTGGGAGTAGGCGTCGGGGTTGGGGTGGGTGTTGGGGTCGGGTGGGGCGTAGGCGTTGGTGTGGGGTGAGGAGTCGGTGTTGGAGTTGGGTGTGGAGTCGGCGTCGGTGTGGGGTGCGGCGTAGGCGTCGGCGTTGGGTGCGGAGTAGGAGTAGGAGTCGGTGTAGGCGTTGGGTGTGGCGTCGGAGTCGGGGTCGGCGTAGGTGTCGGGTGTGGAGTCGGAGTGGGGGTTGGCGTTGGAGTAGGAGTCGGTGTTGGGTGAGGTGTTGGCGTAGGAGTTGGTGTTGGTGTCGGGTGTGGCGTGGGGGTTGGAGTCGGGGTGGGGGTCGGGGTGGGTGTGGGTGTCGGGGTGGGCGTGGGAGTTGGGGTCGGGGTGGGAGTAGGAGTAGGAGTGGGAGTCGGGGTTGGAGTAGGAGTAGGAGTAGGAGTAGGAGTCGGGGTGGGAGGCACCGCGGCCGTTAATTTCGCCAGCAGACTGGCACCACGAGGACTTCCAAATCCGGTGCAAGGGTCCCACCCCTTTGCAGCCTGATACAGACCGTTTTTCCCGGTGCTGTCGTTGTTGCCATGAACAACATCACGGAAGCAGGCCTCGGCGATTCCGCTCTGGTAGATAAGGGTGTTCAGAAATCCAACGGGCTTGCCAAGTTTCTGCCCGAAACGGGCTATGAGCGCGGCCCAGAGCGGTGCTACCGCGCTGGTTCCGCCGACGGTCGCGCTGGCGCCTTTGCAGCGAATCTGATAACCGGTTGCAGGATCGGCATCACCGGCGACGTCGGGCACTCCGCGGCCACCGCCTGTTCCGGTGGGCTGCGCCGGAACGGTAACGGTGGACTGATAGGTTGGCAATGGGAAAAACTGGCTGACACCACCTCCGGAGCCCTCGCGGACCTGGTTGCCCGTCGTTGGGTCGGTAACGACCGCATTCCAGACTGTCTCGCTCGAGATGGTGCTTCCGGAAACGAGCAGGTTCGTGCCGCCGCACCCAAGAGCATGGGGTGCCGCAGCAGGAAAGTCGACTGCCAGAGCCGAGGTTCCGTCGAATGAGCCGTTATCGCCCGAGGCGACGCAGACGGGAATTCCCAGCTGCGCGGCGTGCGATAGAGCGGTTTCAAACTGCTGGCGCATCTGAGCGGTGAAGCCGCTCTCGGCCTTTCCCCAGCTCACCGAAATCACGGTTGGTTGAGGCGTAGCGGTGATCGCTGCATTCAACGCGTCAAGAAATCCCTGGTCGCTGGTGTTCGAGAAATAAACGATCTGCTTCGCTCCAGGCGCCAGTGCGCCCGCGACCTGCATATCTAGCGCAACTTCCAGTTCCTCGCTCGTTGGAGCCGGGGGCTGGGTGGTTCCGGGAATCTTGTTCTGACCGCCATCGACCGAGACGACCGTAACCGGCGGGGCCGTAAGGTTAAGTCCCTGATAGAACGCGTCAAGGTCCGACTGCAGAAATCCACCATCGAGCTCGATGATCGCAATGATCTGTCCTGTGCCGTCGAGGCCTGTGGGAAAGTCATAAAGCTGGCCTATGGCAACCGGTGAGAAGGACTGAGGCGCTACCGCTTCGGCTATAGTCTTCGGGCGAATCTGTCTTACGCGTGGCTCGGCATTGGGTCGGTTATCCAGGCCGACGACGGCGGTGACGATGGGCAGCAGACTCTCAGGGATGGTGATGTCTCCCGTGCGAATCCGGTAGGTCTTGCCCTTGATCTCCGCGTGATCGAGTGAAACTCCGAAGGCGCTGCTGAGATCGCCCACGCTGCCGCGAAGCTTGATCGATCGCGTGGAGGCGTTTTCATCGTAAGGAGCGAGGTTGTGACTTCTGGCAAACTGCCGCACCGCCATGAAATCGCTGGCGCTGGCTCCGTAGGCTGCGGTGTACTGTTCGTTGCTAATGGAGTGGCCAGGCCGCTTGATTGGGAGTGGCTTGTTCTTACCGCGCACATAGACAGTGACGTGAGCCTGATCCGATGCGGGTGCGCGCCCGATCGTCTTTGCCGTTGAGGGAGTATGACGGGTGCTGCCCGGCAGGACTACTCGCGTCTCTGACATAGGAAATCCCCTTACTTTCTCTTGTAGGCGGTACTGAAGAAGCCGCACGAACTGGGTGTTCGGCTCAGCAGAATAGTGTCTTCAGTTGACGAATCGTGACACTACACCAACCGCCGGAGGCAGTCAAAGATTTTTTGACCCCGGCCTATGTCTCTTTAAACCTCGTTTGTAGCCGACCAGCGGGCTTGAATCTGAAGCTGGTAGCGCTTTTTGCGCAGGTAAACCGGCATCGCCAGCCCTTCGGTAAAGAAATCCGAGAAGAGCGCTGGGCGGGCTCCAAAGAGATCGAGACCATGGTTGTCCGCGGCCGCGGAATTGCCCCCGGAGGGCGGCGTCACCGTAGCCGGATCGAGAGCTACCAGAGACAGCCTCTCAGGAAGCTTTCCCCCTGTGGCTGAAATTCGGCCGTAGAGACGGTGGTAGCCCTTACCCAGCAGGAGCCGCTCTCCCGCCCTTACAGCCATAACATGGCCGAGCAACTCCTTGGGGCCAAAGCCGCCATGCGGGTGGATGCCGAAGATGAACTCCCCATGCGGTAGATCGATCAGGACTTCGGTATCCATATTGCGGCGCATGAAGTTCATGTGGAGCTGGGGGTTGCTCGGCGAGGTCGGCAGTAGTCGCTCCATCCAGGCAGAACCCTCTGCAGAGCTATCTGCGTGGGTTTGCGCGACGTCGAGCGCGATGTGGTATTGGCCGGCGACGAGCAACATAGGATCAACCTTGACGATCTCGACGCCGGACAGTCCCATGGCTCCGGCAAATTGCAGGAAGCGCGCGGCGTGGGCATTCTCTTCCTCGGTGAGCTGCACAGGTTGTGGCGCGAGTGCCTTACGTTCGGGCAGCGCTGCAGCGCGCTCGCGCCATTGTTGCCAGAGGGATTCGGCGGCGGATTCGCTGAGGGCGGGCTCGAACCAGCAGTCTTCGGTAAGGAAGCGAACGGCCTGCGACTGTTCCATCCAGCCAAGAAGCGCAACACCGCTGTATACATTGGCGGGCGGGCAACTCATATCCGCCACCTTGGGGGTATCCATGTCACGACGGAGTCTAACACCGGCTCTCAGGGCACCCGGCTCCGGAAATTTTTGGAGAAATTTTTCACTTTGGCTGATATGCTTCGCACGTTCATCGCACTATAGTTCCCAGATCGCTGTGCTCGTGAGGCGAGATGCGGATCCTTTGGATCTCCGACAGTCCCGACACGCCCTCCGGATTCGGAAATGTGACCCGCTTTGTATGCGAAGGCCTCGCGCGCCGCGGCCACAGCGTAAGCATCATCGGGTGGCAGACAAAGCAGCTGCAGGATTGGAACGGATGCAAGGTGTTTCCGGCAATGGGAATGCTTGGGAGCCGGTCGCTATTTCCTCATCTTGTGCGCTACCGGCCAGAGATCGTCATCGCCCTGGGTGACGTATGGTGGTTGCCGTACTTCGCAGCCCCACATGTTCGTCGGCAGATGCAGCTCACAGACACGCCATGGGCTTTGTACTTCCCCATTGACGGCGACATGGCCGGCGGCGGCCTGCCGCAGAGCTGGATCCAGATGCTGACCGAGGTGGATGTGCCGATCGCCATGAGCGAATTCGGCCGCGATGCAGCCGCTAAGGCCGGTATTCATTGCCACTACATTCCTCACGGAGTCGATTCCAGCCACTTCTATCCACCGCAGGACAGAGCCCAGGCCAAGGGCGACGTGGATACCGCGGGCCGATTCCTCATTCTTTCCGACAGTCGGAACCAGCCGCGCAAGATGCTTCCCCGGCTGCTGGACATCTTCGCGAAATTTGCCGCCGGGAGGCCGGATGCGCTCCTGCATCTGCACACCGATCCGGAGGACGAGTTCACAAAATCCGGCATTTACTCCTACGATGTGCGCGCCGATCTGCGGCATCTCGGGATCGAGTCGCAGGTTCGGTTTACGCCCGGCATGAAGGTGCAGCGCGGTGGGGGCGTTCCCCTGAGCCAGCTTGCGGCCTATTATCGTGCCGCCGATGTGCATCTCCTCGCCTCGAGCGGAGAGGGGTTCGGCCTTCCGACCCTCCAGGCCGCCGCGGCGGGAGCGGTCCCGATGGCCAGCGACTACAGCGCCAGTCGCGAACTGGTGATGGGCCACGGCGAGGCCATCTCCGTTGCAGAGTGGAGCGAGAACGAATTCGGCATACGGCGCGCCCTCATTGACGTGGATGACGCGGTTCGCAAACTGGCGATGTTCTACGACGATCGCCAACTGCTTGCGGAACGGTCGAAGCAGGCAGCGCGGTTCGCGCTGGCGTACGAGTGGAAGAAGGTACTGGACCAGTGGGACGAGCTGCTGCGATCCATGGCCATGAGCGGCCGGCGGATGTCACGAGTTCCGGCGACGCAAGCGCTCCCCGCAACGCTGGTGAGCAAGTATCTGCCAAATCTTCCCGGCGGCACGGTGAAAGTGAACGTAGTCGAGCACAAATTCGGGCGCCTCGAGGCCGGGATCATCGCCGATACGAAGGGGCAGCTTTCCGACGTACGGATTCCCGCAATCCAGAAGGCATGCGAGGTTGGAGGCGTCCGCGTGGTTCGCTCGCCAGCCTATGTTGGCGTCGGGCCGGGCGATGAGAGCATCTTTGCGGAATTGCGCCGTCTGTTCCCCATTCTTGGTGGATGGACACCGGGCCCGGCGAATGCCACGGCAGACGAAGAAACCGGACTGGCTCGCATCGCCTTGGACAGACACGAAGAAGCAAGATATGATCTTGCGCAGTCCGTCTTGCTGTTCAATGTACACGGCGGATTTTCCGATGCGATCCTGATCGATTCCGCTCTCTACGGCGTGCCGTGCATCGGAACACTAAAGTCAGCAGCACAGCAGATTCTTTGGCCGGAACTGGCAACAGACAATGACGCCGACGCAGTAAAGTTGGCGCGGATGCTGTTGACTAACGCTGTACGATTGCGCAGCCTGTCTGCCTGGGGGTCCACCACCTGCCGGGCTCATTACGCACCGAGTGAAGAAGACGCGGCCGTATGGTTGCGCCAGCTTCACTCCAGCAAGTCGCAGTATGCAGCGACCGGGGTGAGGTGATTCCGAAAGTGGCTTTCCAAATGTACATGGTCGCGTTCAACGGAGAGTTTTCGCAGCAAATGTCGCGCGAGGTGCAGCACCATATTCGCAAACTGAATGGCGTAACGCTCATGGTGATGAAGACAGGAATCATCGGCGCGTTCGACGACAGCGTGGCGCCTTTTGTGCAGGCGCACCCCGGCGTAAAGCTGGTGGGCGGTGTCACGCTGAGTCCGCACGGTTATGCGGCGGACCGGTTGCAGAGAATTTTTGCGGAGAATCTGGCAAAGCAGATTCAAGTGAAGACGGAGTAAAAAGCGGCAGAAAAGACCAAGGAGGTGTCTGGTGCCAAATGTCGGTGCAGAACTAGCAAGCGTACCCTTCGGCAAAATGATCTACGACATGGCTTCCGCAATTGCGCGAAGCCAGGTTGCCCTCGACAAGGCCTCGATTCAGCTGGTAAAGGTCCTGGCGAATACGACTTTTGACTACGTGCCGGATGTGGTGGAAACACTTCTTCCGAATCCAAGGCAGGTGAGAGGGGCCAATGGGGCTCCGCTGGTGGACGCGGACGGCGATCCGGTGATGATTACGGGCGTGCAGGTGCAGACGGATGTCGGGGATTCGTTCCCGCTGACGCTCTTGCAGGCCGGCGTGAATCCGACCTTTTATGCCTTCACGAATTCGCAGATTGAAGTGAAGATGTCGATAACCAGCACGCAGGAGTCGTCGAACACCTTCAGCGTCGGCGTTTCTGTGACGGCGTCGGCAGATTTTCTGTTTGCGTCGGGATCGGTTTCCAGTCACGTGAACTTCACCAGCGCGAACAAGTATTCCTATTCGGTCACGGGGTCGAGCTCGATGTCGACGGTGTTGAATCCGGTGCCACCGCCAAAGAACATGATGCCCAGATTCTTCCTGGTGAATGCTATCGATCCGGCGAAGATTACGGTCAGTCAGAGCTGATTTCGGCAAACGGCAACTCAGGAGCCGGCCGGGAACACGCATCCCGGCTGGCTTCGACAGGCGTCCGCGCCTGCAAGTAAAAGTTCAGCAGCTGTCTGATTTGGAGGCGTTCCGTGGCTACGAACATCGGAGCAGAACTGGCGAGCGTTCCGTTCGGAAAAATGATCTACGACATGGCTTCAGCGATTGCGCGAAGCCAATCCGCGCTGGATATGTCATCGATCCAGCTCGTAAAGGTGCTGGCCAACACGTACTTCGATTATGTGCCGGATGTGGTGGAGACTCTGACTCCCTCGCCGCGTCAGGTGCAGGTGCTGTCGCAGTCCGGGCAGGAAGTGGGCTTGACGGACGGGAATAACAATCCGGTGATTGTAACCGGCGTGCATGTGGACTGTGATGTAGCGCCCTCGTTTCCCATGACGCTCCTGCAGGCAGGAGTGAACCCCACTTTCTATCAGTTCACCAACTCGACGATCCTCATCAAGATGTCGGTTACAAGTACGACGGAAATCGACGACAGTCTTTCCGTGACTATCGATTCACAGAGCAACAACCGCGGCTTCTTCTTCAGCTCCGGAAGTGTCACCTCCCACGTAAACGCCTCGTTTTCGGCAAAGTACTCGTATTCGGTCGAGGGGTCCAGCTCTCTGCAGACAACGCTGGCGGTGGTGCCACCGCCGAAGGCCATCATGCCGCGATTCATTCTGGTCAACGCTATCAATCCGCAGAATGTCCAGGTGAATCAGAGCTGACGGCGGTTCCATTCAGGCATTTTGGCGCTAAGTCCGTTACATATTTGGAGAGGCGATGACGAATCCCACCATTACCGACGTAGGCAGCGAACTACAGGAGGTTCCCTTCGGCGAGATGATGCGAAGCATTGCCCAGGGAATCGCCGACGGACAACACGCGCTCGACATGGCGGCAGTCCAGACGCTGATTGCGCTCTCGAACACCTACGTAGACATAATTCCGGAAGTGTCCGAGGTGATCACGCCGCAGCCTTTGACGGTGCCGATATCCGGGCAGCCATCGATCGAGGTAACCGGAGCGCGCGTGACGACGGTGGCCTCCGACCCGGTGCAGATTTCGGCGTTACAGGCAGGCTTGTTGCCGACGTTTTATCAATTCACCGAAGTGGATATTGCCCTGAAGCTCTCGATCCAGCTACGCCAAGTGACCCAGACTGAGACCGACGGCACGCAAACGCTGGGAATTTTTGCGTTTGGATCGCATGTGAATTTTCGTACTCAGAACACCTACTCCTATTCCGTCGATGCATCGTCGAGTGTGACGGCGACTCTGAAACCCGTGCCCGCCAACCTGCGGCTGACGCCATCGGTCATTACGGTCAACGCCCTTGGAAAGAGCCCCACGGTCAACGTGAGTAGCTAGCCGGACTGGGCTAAGACGAGGGAAGAATGATCCGCAGAAAGTCGATGGGGGATAGCGATGACGACTGATCCACTGGCGAACGCGGTAGAGACTTTTTCAGCGCCGATCGAAAATCTGATTATCGCGCTCGGACAGGGCATTTCCGCAGCACAGAAGGCGCTGGACCAGAATTCGATAGCGACGCAGCAGGCGATCGACACCGATCCGGTGCTGTCACAATATGGACTTCAAGCGACCTGGTACCAGTTTCCCACTGTGCAGATGCAGATCAAAATGTCGATGAGCATCGCACAAGATCAGGACCAGCAGAACTCTCCGAGCGTTGCGGGCAGTCCGCTCCTGCTGTCGCCCGCAAGATTTCGAATCATCGCACAGCCGCTGAGTGCATCTTTCCAGAATCAATTCAACTACGACTCCAATGCGGCGACTGAGGTTAACCTGACGCTTGTGCCGGTGCCGCCGCCGAGGAGCGGCGACCAGGTCACGACGCCCCCGCAGTTGACGGCCGCCGAAGCACAGACGATCGCGCTGGCAAGCGGTGCGCCCTTTGTCACAACCAAGAACGCGCAGGGCGCAACTGTTGACAGCCAGGGCAATGTGTACGTAATTGTTACCAATTTCAATGCGGTTGCGCGGGTCTGGTATGTGATCCAGTACGCACCATCGAATTCCTCGATCGCGAGTGTGGTGGTGGCTGTGGACGACACGACGAAAACCGCCCAAATTATCAGTACCCAGCAATGAGGACCCGTGGTGGCCAAAAAGAAGGATCAAAAAAAAGAAAAGAAGACCCCTCCGGGAGGCAAACCGGAGAATGAGCCGAGCATTAGCCCCGAAGCAACTTCCGGGCAACCCGCGGGCGCTGAAGCAAGATCATTAGCGGCGTCCGAAGCCTCCGCGCCCGAGGTCACGCTCACTGGAATTCCGATCAGCGTCAACCCGATCAAGCTTCCGATCTTCTTTAATACGAATCCGGCAATCAGCTCGCTCTCGCCGCCGGGAGCCGTCGTAGGTAGCAGCGATTTCACCCTTACGGTATTGGGCAGCAACTTCGGCACGGGATCAACGGTGTTGTGGAACAGCTCTGCGCAGCCTACGACCGTGATTAGCTCCACACAACTCACCGCGGACATCGGTGCCGCGGACATCGCCGCGATCCAGGCAGTAACCGTGACCGTGCAGAATCCGGGGCCGGGGACCAACCCGCCTGTTACGTCGACGGGCGTGACATTCAACATAATTCCGAGCTGGCCGTCGATTCAAAATCAGCTCGGGGCCCTCGCGAATTTTCCGCCGCCCCTGCTGACGCAGATCAACACCTTCGTCACGATTCAGAGCTCCCAGGTCAACCAGCTCAACACCCAGGTGCAGACCGACGCAACTACACAGTCAAACCTGCAAACACAGCTTAACAACGCCAACACCACGATCTCGCAGCAGCAAACGACAATCGCTCAGCTGCAGACCCAGGTTGCCGCGGCAAGCTACCAGGTGGCGTCCCCCTATGACGTTGCAAATTCGTTCAAGGGCGTGGTGGACCAGATCCAGCAGAACGCGCAGGCCGCCGGCGGATTGCAAACCACGGTGACCAACATGAACGTTCAACTAAAGTCACTGGTGAGCATCCAGAGTCCGGCCCAGGGCGGTGCGCCCACCGCAAGCCTAGTCTTTCCCTCTCCGACAGCCCTGCCCGATCCACAGCATCTGTCCACATTGTCGTTTTCATTTGGCGCGATTCCGAATCTAAAAGCGGCCGGTGCGGTAGGTGGCCCGCCGACGCCCACTCCAACTCCGACACCACCAACACCTCCACCCACCCCTACCCCACCACCCACTCCACCTCCCGTGCCGCCACCCACACCCCCAACACCAACGCCGGCGCCAACGCCGACTCCAACGCCCACGCCGGCTCCTACACCACCGCCGACGCCTGTTCCGAGGCCTGTGCCATTGCCAGTCCCGAGGCCACCGATTCTCAGTCCAAATCCTGTGGTCGGTACGGCACCCCAGGCTGAATCGGCAAAGGGTCCGGAAAAAGCCGAATCTCAGTCTGATAAGGAGTGAGCGCAGTGCGCGGAGAATGACAAGATGGCGCTACTCACAAACGACATCACGCAGGCACGGTCGGCCTATGCGGGCCTGGAACTGCTCAACAACGCGACCCAGGAACGCGTCGTAACCCTACAGGCAACGGTTGATAGCCTCACCTCTTTGCAGTCGAAATTGTTCGAAACAGCTCATCTGCAGAACCAATTGACGCTGTCCCAGATCTCCACGAACGCCCAGCTGACGACTCAGCAGGTCTCGACGATACTTCCCGATGTCACGCTGGACAACTTCATCGCCGCGCTCGGTCTTTCCGTCGCCCTGGCTGAGGCAACAATGCCGGACCGCGCAATCGGATCGGTAAGCGCGTCGGTGCAAAGCTACCTGACTTTAACGCCGGGGCCGAATGGAGCGATGGTACCGGGACTCCGGTTATACCAGCCCGAACTCGGCGAACCCTCAGCGCTGGCCACTACGTCCTTCGAAATATCGAAGACTGTCGCTCCTGCCGGCACGGCCACGCCGCGGACCTTGTATGCGGTCCTCCAGGCAAAGCAGGCGGCCTTCGCCAATACCTTCTGGACAAATCTCTCCTCGGGCAATCCTCCTGTGCAGCCCGCGGCGTCGATTGTGTCCGAGGTTGCGAAGATATTCGCCGCGATTGGCAGCTGGTCGTTCCCTTATCTGTTGCAGGAGGCCCAAACCATCTCGCAGCTGGAAACGACGTTGGCAGCGCTAATCGGAAACGCCGCCCCGCGGGGCGCTGTTGGGGCGTACACGGCTTCGGTGCAAGCATTGTCCGCGTTGGTTCAGACAATCAGCGCCAGGTCAGTGTATGTGGCCGGTGACCTGTATGCGGTCTCCGCAGCGCTCGATGCAACCACCGGGCTGGCCCTGGCGCTCATCCCGTGAAGCAGGCGAAACCACCCGCGGAAGAATCAAATCTAACCGGTGCATCCCTGCGCCGACGTCAGCTCCGCGAGAGATTGCGGAGCGAAAGAACTGAAGCTGCCGAACCATCACCTGCAAAGCAGGCAAGGATTGCGCTCATCGAGCAGCGGCGTACACAGGTGCGCGATGAGGTACGAGCCGCGGAGGACGATATCGTGGCCGCACTGGTCCACGCAACAGAAAACCGCGCCCTTGAGATAAAAGTTGAGCGGCGCGCTACGCTGAGAGTAAAGGACATAGAACTTGCTGCGCCGGAATCTGACGCAGAGGCAACGGAATCTGTTCGTCTTCGAGCGGACGCCAATGCTCAGAAAGAGGAGCAGCAGCGCGCAAAGGAGGTCTCGGAGGAGAAGGCGCGGCACGAGCAACAGGAGCACACAGCCGTTCTGCGAAAGAAAGAACAACGGCAGCAAGCTGCGGAAATGAAGGCTGCGGAGGAGGAGCTCGCGCTCGCGCGACAGCACAAGGCGCAAGAGCGAAAGAAAGCTGCGAAGCAAGCTTCCACGACACAGAATGAGCCAGAAAGTTCGCCTCAAGACCCCGGGCTCGCTGAGCCGGAACCGCCAACTCCGAAGACCGCAAGAACTCGACAGCAGCGCGAAGAAGATGTTCCAGGCGCGGAAGCAGCACGTCAGGCGCGAAACGAAATGCAGCAGCAACTCAGCTCCGAGCGGGAGATCGTGGAGCAGGCGACAACAAATCGCCAGCAGGCACGCCGGGAGCTGAAAAGGCAGACCGCTGAGCGAATCAGGCTCGAATTCCAGACCACCAAGCACACTGTGCCCGATGCGAAGCGCCCCCCGCGCAAAGCGAATTCTGAAGCTGCCGGGCCGGAAGCGCCAGCGCAACCTGCCGTAAAGCCCTCTGCCGTACCAAGAGTGATGGCCACTCAAGGCAGTATGGCGAGAAGCGTGACAGCCGCCCCATCGCGGGCTGCGGATACGCCTGCGCAAACTTCCCTCTCTCCCCAACCCCTTTTGCAGACCCAGGCCGGCTTCATCATCGATGAAAACGGAGACGCCCTGACATTGCGCGGAGTGACGGTCACCGGTCTGGATACCGTGGCTCCACAAGCCGGGCAGACCCTCGCGGATGCGCTCTCGCTTGGCAAAGCGAGTCTCGCGACCCTGACCGACCAATGGGGAGCAAACCTCATGCGGCTTCCGTTCGCCGCGAATACGATCCTCTCGGGCAACGCCTCTCTCGCAGCAGACGACCTGCTGGCTGGACTCGAACAGTTGATAGCGGACACTGTTAACGCGGGCGCGTACGTGCTCCTGACGCTTCAAGCCTCACCCGGGGCCACGCCTGCCGACGTTGGCATTGCGGAGGCTTGGGAGACACTGGCGGCCCGTTACCAAGCCGAGCCGCGAGTGCTCTATGAGGCATTTTGTCCGTCGGACACGATGCCCGCGCATTCCGTTGATCAATTTGTAACTTTAATTGGATTAATTCGCGAGCAAGATCCTGCTTCGCTGATTTTTGTGCCCGGCAGCTTGAGTGGATTGGACGTTTCCGGCGTGCCCTTGCGCGATGAAGGCGGCAATCCCGTCGCAAATCTCGTTTATACGATGGGGGTCCAGGGCCAGAGCATTTTGAATCCCGATTTGCTGGCCGCCGTATCGTCGCGGTTTCCGGTGTTCGCCTCCGTATGGTCCGACGATGGATCGGACCTGGGTCGACAGGCATCTCGCGTCGCCGATTTGTTTGAGCGCTTCGGCATCGGATGGGCAGCTGGTAACTGGAACGGCGACTCAGCGCTGGTCGCCAATGCTGCAAATGGCGACTTTTCGCCCACCATCTGGGGGGATGTGGTGCTCCGGGCCATCAAGCTCACGACCCCGCCGCTGCTCGAGCCTGCGGCTGCAACCGCTTCCCTTTCGATGCTTCGAGCCGAGAGCTCCATGCTCCCTCAGCTTGCAACGTCCGGCAATTTCATTCTCAACAGCAGCAAGAACGCCGTCGCCTTGCGCGGAGTAAATGTGGTCGGGCTGGACACAGCAGCTCCCGCTGCAAGTGAGACCCTGCCCGATGCGATGTCGCTTGACCAAAGCAATCTTGCGCTGATCACCGGCACATGGGGATTGAACCTGGTCCGCCTTCCCTTTCAGGCGCAAACGGTGCTTGCTGGTAATGGCTCGCTTTCCGCGGCGAGCATTCTGGCCGGTCTTGACCTGGCCGTCACTCTCATCTCCGCCGCGGGCTCATACATCCTCCTGGCGGTCGAAGCGCCACCCGGCGCAACCATGCCCGATGCCTCGACGCAGGAGGCCTGGCAGACGCTTGCAAAACGTTACAAGGACCAGCCGTCCGTTTTGTATGAGATTTTCGCATCGCCCGGAGCCCTGGCGGCAGGCTGGCAGCAGGCCGCGTTGAGCTTGATCGGGACGATACGTCAGTATGACTCCGCGGCGATGATCTTCGTGAATACTGGAACCAACGGCACGGATTTCAGCGCGCTGCCGTTGACGTTTCCGACCGGCACGCCCATCTTCAACGTGGTCTACACCATAAACGCATCGCCGGAGAACACGTCGGGGATGGACGACGTGCCACTCGCTGCTTTCGCCGACAATAACCCGGTATTCGTGTCGATGTGGTCGGATGACTCACAGAACCCCAGCCGACTTGCACCGTACCTCGGAGACTTTTTCGCGCGACATAACATAGGATGGGCGGCCGCGAACTGGAACGCCGATCCGGCGCTCGTTACAGACGCGGCAAGCCACGACCTCAGCGCAACCGGCTGGGGCCTCATTGTGGGACGCGCGGCGACGCTGCCGGTCCAGCCCTACCTCAAACCGTTCTGACGCAGTTACATTTTCACAATGTCGTGGTCTCGTCTGTCATAGGCCGGGCCATAGGGTGCATGCCGCCGGGCCGCCGGTATGGAATAGCCGAGTCGCGCATCGTTGAAGGGACGGGCATACGTTTCGCTGCCGCCATCTCCGCCCCATTTGCGACGATAGTAGTCGAAATTGAGCCGTTGCGTGATAGCGTTCTGCCGCCGCAGCGCGGGATCGGACAGAATGCTGTTGCTGCCGATGTGGGTAAGCATTGTGTCCGGGCAATTCTCTTCGTGCAGGCCGGCCAACCGGGCGCGGTAGGCATAGTCCTGGTCTTCGCAATATGCTGGGAAGATATTCTCGTCAAAGCATCCCAGCTTTTCGAGCGCGATAGGGTTGATGGCGAAACATGCGAAGCCCATGCTCGGTATGCGCCGCTTGTAATACTGATGGAAACCGGCGCAGCTCACAATGTAGCGATCGCGGCAGGCGGCAGCCTTTTCGGCAATCTTCGTCAGATCGTCAGGGGCAAATGCGATATCGTCGTTGGCGATGATCGCAACATCGGCATGGGCGGCATAGGCCGCGAGCATACCTTCGTTCCAGCTGTTTGAGACGCCGCGATTGGTGGCATAGGGGTAATAAATTACCGCCGGATTCTGCGCGAGGCGCTCGCTTTGCTGAACAAGCTGCGGATATCTCGAATGCAGGAACAAATGGCATTCAACGGTGTGCGGCGCGGCGGCCGCCGTCTGAAGTACGCTTGCCGGGCATGCGCATGAGCTGTAAGTGATGGTGACGACGGCGATCTTCATGGAAGCGCCATCACCGCGTTTTTGCTCCGGCGTTTAGGCGAGCCAGGTTGGCCTTCGCGGCTGCGTGATCGGGTGCGATGCGGAGGGCGTGCTCGAAGTCGTCGCGGGCTGCATTGGCGTTCCCGTCGCGCGCTTCAAGGACGCCAAGGTTATTCCAGGCATCTGCATCGGTTGCATTAGACCGCATCACCTGCTGCTGTTCGGCAATGGCCTGTCGCAGATCGCCCATAGCGGCATACACCTGCGAAAGCATCGCATGAACCTGGGGGTCTTTGGGCGAGAGGCGGAGTGCCAGATCCAGTTGTTGTTTCGCATCCGCGTAGCGGCCCCCCTGCGCGTAGGCAACCGCTAATTCCTGGCGGACTACGGAATCGTCGGGACTGCGTACAGAAGCCTTTTCGAGCAGGTCAATCGCTTTTGCACCGTCTCCTCTGTTGAGGTCCAGCTGCCCCAGCCCTTCAAGAGCGTCCAGGTTCTCGGGATCGAGGCGGAGCGCCGTCTCGAACTCCGATTCTGCGGCCGCCTCATTCCCTTCCTTAAGCAGTGCCTGGGCCAGACCGGAATGCGCGCTAGCATCATTTGGTGTCTGCTGCAAAACAGCACCAAACGACTGCGCCGCAGCCGACGGGTCGCCATGATCCAGCTGGCTTCGGGCAAGATTGAACATGGCATCGGTAAGGTCTGGATTGGCGGATAGAGCCTTCTGAAAGGCCTGCGCCGCAGCTTGCCCGTCTCCGCTATCTTCGAGCGCAACTCCCAGGCCGTTCCAGGCGCGGGCGTCGTTCGGATTCAGATCCACGACACGCTTGTAGTTTCCGGCTGCCTCGGAGTATTTACCCTCCGTGGTCTCCGCAGCGGCAAGATTGTAGAGGGCCACCATATCATTCGGAGATTTTCGCAGCCGATCCTGCATCCATGCAGTTTCAAGAAGCAGGCGCGGATCCGGCGAATTTGGCGGGACGTGAACCGGCAGCACCTGCAGCCAAAGGTGCCCCATCTCGTCTACAGAACGATTTCCCGCCCGGACGCGAATGGGTGGATCGTTCGGATTGTGCACGTTCCCGCTCGAATTGTCATAGGTATAGTGCATGTGAATGGTAGAGCCCTTTGGCAGAAAGACCGGCTCGCGATAGCGATAGACGGACTGGCGATCGATATCCCAGTTCCGGATCCAGATGAGCCACTTCTTCTCGCCATTCGGCAGAATGGCATAGCCTTGCAAATCTTTTCCCAGGTAATGAGCATGGGGATACACGCCGAGAACATCGACATCTACGGGCAGCGTGAGTGAATCGGTAACCACGAAATCGGACTTTCCCGGCGGAATATCGAGCGCCGCGTCGTGTTCAAGCTGCAAGAGCATAGGCTGCTTTGTTGAGTGCACATCACTAAAGTAAAGACCAATCTGGGCATTGACCGTTTCCGGTTTTCCCGATGGCTTGAGGTGCATATTCAGGATGAGGTCGTTGCCCGGATCAAGCCGCCACGGCATGCCGGGAGCTTCGATAAGTGCAGGAGTGTCAGGCTTCCAGAAGAGGAAGTGGCTGTCGGGGTCGAAGGTGTTGCCCGCGTCAACCATTAGCTCCATGCCGGGAACTCCGTCGCGCCACGTGTCAGGGTGCGAGTGGCGCCATGAGGCCGTGCGATCGATCAACACATTCGCGTGATGCACCACCTGCGGCGTACCCGGGCGAATCTCCATTGCGCGGATGTAGTGAGTTTTGTCGAGCGGATAGGGCAGGTCGAAGTTGAGAAAAATATCGGACCCGGAGGCAGGCAGCGATGCCGATCGCTCGACTGACAAGACGAGGTCCGGTTTGCCTAGGACCCAATTGGCGTCGTAGTGCGGCGCGGGCGGGGCAACGTCCTCGCCATGGGGCATGCCGCTCGAGACCCATTTCTGAATAAGTGCGATCTCTTCAGTGCTTAGGCGACGTTCGTCGGCGAAATCTCCATAGCCGTGCTCAGGCAGCCACGGCGGCATATAGCGGCTGGCCGTCACCGAGGCGATTTCCGGCGCATGGCGACGCGCTTCTTCATAAGTGAGCAAACTGAAGGGTCCGCCGCCGCCGGGATGATGGCATGTCGTGCAATTTTTGTAGATGATAGGCGCGATCTGCCGATTGAAAGTGACAGGAGCCTCCGAAGCGGTGACACAAAGTCGCAGGCCCGCGCCATAAAGCAGGAAGAAACTCAAAGCAAGAACCGTGATGCGAACCCGGCTCATGGGTGGCTGCCGAGGTCAAGCGGGACGATAGAACAGCCTACTGGCGGGCCGCTCGGCTTCGGAATGGCGCGCTTGGCCAGAAGATCGGCTATCGCATCTTCAAGCTCGTGATGCATGGCTTGCGGGCGCTCCTGGCCGAAGGAGATGTAACGGTCGTCGATGCGGCCGTGATAGACCTCGCGGAGGCGGCCGTTTTCCGGAATCAGGATGGCTGCCTCGGGCGTGACGGTTACGTGGGTCATTTGTACCAGCGACTGTTGCGTATCGCGGAGGACATGGGCGCTCCCGCCGAATTGTGACTCATGACGCCGGATGATCGCGGCAGAGTCTTCTGGGTTGGGGTATACCCACCAGAATTCGACTCCTTCCGCGGAGAATTTGCGCTCCAGGCGCAGCATCTCGGGCTCATAGCGGTTCGCGATCGGGCAATCGGGAGCCGTGAAGAAGAGAACGATAGCGGCTGCGGTCGATTTCGCGAGCGGTACCGCGCGGCCATCCAGGTCCACTCCGTAGGGAGCAACCGTGGAGGCCGAGCAGGTCAGCGCGAAAAGTAAAAGAAGACTACCCGGATTGAAGCGCCGCATCCCGCTCCCCCGCTATGAGCTCACATCCATGCCGCAATTATTGAACCGAGGCGATCCATGAGGCAAAGGGCGCCAACTGAATGTGTGTAAGGTCCATGGCGGATTGCAGGGATGGATCATCGGTCATCAGCGTCTTGACGTTAGTGCCGCTCACGCCTGTTCCCTTCAGGCCGAGAGTGGCGGTTTGCGGCTGAGCGGTGAAATTCATGACGACAACAATCGATGGAGATCCGGCTGCTCCTTTGCGCACGTACGACAAGACGTTCGGGTTTGTCGGATCGAGCATGGTAAGGAGGCCGGCGCGTACCGCGGGGTTGGTTGCCCGCAGTTCAATGAGCTTCTTGTACCAATTAAGAAGAGAAGCGGGAATCGGCTCCTCCGCTTTGACATTTACCGTCTTGTAATTAGGTGCGACCGGGAGCCATGTCACATCTGCAGTACTGAACCCGGCATTCTTTGAATCGTCCCACTGCATGGGTGTGCGTTCACCGTCGCGTCCCTTTTCTTTGGGCCAGCCAATTTTTCCGATGGGGTCCTTCACATCCTCTTTTCGAGTGGGCGGAGTCGTCACCATTCCGATCTCCTGCCCGTAGTACATCATCGCCGTGCCTCGAATCGTGTAGAGCATGGTAGCGATGATCCGGGCGATGGCTTCGTCGTGGACTCCGTCCCCGTAGCGGTTCCAACTGCGTGGGTTGTCGTGGTTGTCGAAAACGATGAGCGGCTGGTTGCCCTGGATCTTTGTCTCTACGTCCAAGATGCGCTGGCGAAAGAGGTTCGCATCGAGCTTGTTAATGAATCCGATCTGCATATCCATGGGGAGGTTCAGCTCGTCGTGCTTAGCTCCGCCATACCACTTATCGAGTTCTTGGATATTGGGCAGATAGGTTTCGCCAATCAGCACGCGGTTTCCCGGATAGCTCGCCACGAGTTTGTGCAGACTGCGCATCACGTCGTGGACTTCTGGGAGATTGTCGGTATAGTTATCCGCAAGAATCGGATCACCAAAGGCGTTAACGCCTCCAAGTTCTTTTTCATCGCGGAGCTTGGGATCTTCAAAGAGAGTTGGAATTGCATCAAGCCTGAAACCGACAACTCCCTTATCGAGCCAGAAGCGGACCGTGTCGAACATGGCCTTTTCCACATCAGGATTGCGCCAGTTGAGGTCCGGCTGCTCGGCATAGAACTTGTGGTAGTACCACTGTTTCGTCGTCGGGTCATATTTCCAGGCAGAGCCTCCGAATACGCTCTCCCAATTGTTAGGCGGAATGCCGGGCCCCTTACCATCGCGCCAGATATACCAGTCGCGTTTTGGGTTATCGCGTGAGCTCTTGGACTCGATGAACCACGGATGTTTATCCGAGGTGTGGTTCATCACCATGTCCATAATGATGCCGATATTGCGTTTTTTCGCCTCGGCCAGAAGGTGGTCGAAGTCGGCCATCGTGCCGTACTGCGGATCGATGGCTTCGTAGTCGGAGATGTCGTATCCGAAGTCGACCTGCGGCGATGGATAGATTGGAGACAGCCAGATCGCGTCGACGCCGAGAGACTTCAAATAGTCCAGGCGGTCAGTGATGCCGTTCAGGTCACCGATTCCGTCACCGTTCGAGTCCTGAAAGCTGCGAGGATAAATCTCATAGATAACCGCATGCTTCCACCACACGTCCTGAGCGGCTGGCGAGCCAGCACCCGCTACGAAAAAGCTGGGCGTCTGAGCCCAAACCGACGGAACAGCCGTGAGCACAAGCAAAGCGAGTGTGCGAATGAGTTTCATCGTCTCCGGCTCCTTGTTTCCAAAACGGTAGACTACATCACTTCAAAGAGGCGGTGCTGCCGCGAACACTGTCAGGCAGTCGAAGCGTTTCTCGACTGCAAAAATGCACCGCAGGATTTTCGAATCACGAGCGTGGTCTGCAACACGATGTCGCGCGTGGGGAGATTGGGATGCTCGATTCGCTCGAGCATGGCCGACATGGCTACGGCGCCAATGTCGGCGCAATTCTGGTGGTGAGTCGTCAGCGGCACGGGGAGCATACTGGCATACTTCACGTCGTCGAGCCCTACCATGCGCACATCCTCGGGGATGCGGACTCCTTCCTCGATGAGGCCCTGCATCAGCTTCGCCGCGGTCAGATCGTTCGCGCAAACGATAGCGTCAGGCTCACAATTCTCCATCAGGCTGCGAATAAATGCCCGGTCCTCAGGATCTCCAAAGCAAACGAGATTTACTTTCGTTTGGAGTCCGGCGCGATAGAGTGCTTCGCGATATCCGGCGATACGAGCTTCCACGGTTGGCGCCGAGAGCGGCTTTGCGACAAAGGCGATCCTCTCTGCCCCGAGTTGAAGAAGGTGCCGCGTAATCTGGAAACCGGCGCGGCGATTATCGATGCCGACGAGGTCGTATCGAGATCTCTCCGGATACGCGGCGATGCATCGGTCGAGCAGTACGATCGGGATGCCGGCGCGATCGAGCGCGCCGGCGATCCTCGCGTTGTAGGTGTCCTTCTGGGGTGTGAACTCAAGGGGCGCAAAAAAGACCCCCGAGACCTTCTGCGCTATGTACTGGTGGCAGAGGTGTTCAGCTTCTTCCTCCTGATGCTTCGACTCGCCCATGGCGTGACCCCACATGAGCGAGTGCGCCGCAGCCAGGGGTGAACGCATCATGCCGTGGCAGATGGGCTCGAATATCTCTGTCCGGCCAAGGTCCGGAATCAGAAGACCAAGCACCCGGCCAGAGCTCTCGTTTCGGTGCAGTACATGGGTACCGGCCCCTGCCCGGCGAGAAACCAGTCCCAATCGCTGCAATTCGTTCACGGCCTTGGCTACCGTGATACGCGAGGCAAGAAAGGCTTTGCCCAGCTCGGTCTCACTCGGAAGGCGATCCCCCGGGCTGTAAACGCCCGAGCGAATCGCGCCCAGGAGGTTCTCGAAGACCTGGCGATGCTTCGGTACATCGACTTCCGGGAGTTGAGGGCTGCGCGCCCTACGCGCTCGCGGGGCTTTGCCGGTCTTTTGCATTACGTGACTCGTTCGGGCAGGCTCGAGGGCGGTGGACGGAGGATCTGGAATGTATAGACATAAATCGATTTTGTACCGGCCTGACTTCCCCGGTTCGCTCGCGTTCCCAGTAATGCCAGGTCGATTCGCGGTAGGTTCGTGATCTTCGCCGCGCCGCCGTCATTCTCTACCGGCCACCTATCATAATCCGATTTAAGCGTCTGACAACAGGTGCCTTAGCCGTCATCAGGAGCCACGGCCGGCCAGGCTTCGTACTAAAACGTTTAACCACGGCGTCTCGTCGGGAAATGTCTTCTATTTGTCATATCAATTCCGCCGGCCAAGCCCTCAAACCTGTTGACAGTCGATGATTTCGGGCAGTATTGTGCGCGAGGTGCAAATTCTCCGCCTTTCTCGTGTCCGTGCTGTTCGTCGGCACTTCATGGGGAAGAAACATCAACTAAGAAGCGGTAAACATTGCAACGCTGAAGTGTGAAAGACGCGCTTCAGGAACGATTCAGGGGAGGCAACACACATGCAATGGATTAAGTGGGGCAGACTCGTTCTGGTCGCTGCCTTGGCCGTATTCCTTTCGACAATTAGTCATGCCCAGGCTGTCTACGGCACAATCTTCGGCTCAGTAGTCGACAACACAGGCGCCGCAATACCAGGCGCCACCATCACCATCACCGATACAAATAAGGGAACAACGGTTACCGCCACGGCGAACGAAGCGGGCGAATTCACCGTCGGCCACTTGATACCGGACACGTATGACGTCAGCGTGACCAATGCCGGATTCAAGACCTTCGCATCCAAGGGCCTTGTGGTCTACGCCGATCAATCGATCAAGGTGGAAGCCAAGATGGAAGTTGGCGGCTCCACTCAGACGGTTGAAGTGAGCGCCAATACTGTCGAGCAGTTAAAGACGGACCGCGCCGATGTTTCGACCACGTTCACCGCGAAGGAAGTGCAGGATCTTCCGATTGGCAATCGGAACTTCACGAACCTGCAACTTCTGCTACCAGGCGCACAACAGCTTGGCTGGAGCCACGCAGCCGACGAAAATCCGCAGGGGAGCCAACAGATCCAGGTTGACGGCCAGGCGTTCGGCGGCGTCGCTTTCCAGCTGGACGGCACTGACAACCAGGATCCCGATCCTCGGAATCATCGTTGTCAATCCGAACATGGACTCGCTTTCCGAGACCAAGATCACAACCCAGAACTTCGACGCTGAGTTCGGCAAGGCTGTGTCTTCGATCGTAACCGCACAGACTAAGTCCGGGACGAACAGCTTCCACGGCAGTGCTTTCGATTATCGCGAAAGCAACGCAAACCAGGCGAGAGATCCGTTCACTCAGAATCCACCGGCGGGCACGAACGATACCAGTGGACTGATTCCGGGTGGCCTGAAGAACCAATTTGGCGGATCAATCGGCGGCCCGATCCTCAAAGACAGGCTCTTCTTCTTTGGAGACGTCCAGTTTGTTCGCCAGAAGGTAGGAACCTCCGCCCTGATGTCGGTTCCCACGCCATACCTGATTGACACCTGCCTCGGAGCTGCCACGAGCACCGGCGTGCCCGGCTGCGATTTCTCGCAGTATCTGGCGGCGATGGGTCCGACGAACGGCACGATCTACCAGGCTGATGGAACGCCATATCCAGGTAACGTGATTCCGGCGGCGCAGCTCTCCCAGCCGGCACTCAACCTGCTGAAGCTGCTCCAACCTTATGCCGCGAATAAAACCAACAGCACCTACCCGAGCCTCATGAATCAATATGCAGCCAGCGGCACGGGCATCTTCAACAGCGACCAGTGGGACGAACGCGTCGACTGGCAAGTAATGCAGTCAATTCATGCTTTCGAGCGCTTCAGCCGCTTCACGGATGTACTGAGCGGAACCACAATCTTCGGCCCTGCCGGCGGCGCCGGATTCGGTATCAACAACTACGGCGGCGTCTCTCAGGGCGCGAATGACAGCCTTGCAACGGGCTTTGACTGGGCGGTCAAACCAACCGTGGCAATGGACTTCCGCGTCGGCTACTACCGCTACAACATTGGCGACAACAAGTACAACGAGGGGACGCCGTTTATGTCCAACCTCGGCATTCCCGGCATGAACCTGAACGCAATTACAAGCGGCGCGGGTGGCTTCTATCTGTCCGACGTGGGCAACTTTGGCACGTCGCCGACAGTTCCCGAACCTCAGAGCACAGGGGCGCAATACGGCCAAGGTCTCCAGATCACGCGCTGCAACTGCCCGTTGATTGAAAAAGAGTCTCAATTGCAGTTTGTGAACAACTGGACCTTCATCAAGGGCAACCACTCATTCAAGGTCGGCGCCGACCTCCGCTTTGCGCATAATCTGCGCGTGCCGAGCGATGTTGACCGCACTGGCGCCCTGAGCTTCGGCAACGGGCCGACATCCAACGGCACCACTGGAGGTCTGGGGGTCGCCACACTCGTGCTGGGCGATGTCACAAGCTTCGGCCGCTACTACAGCACTTCGACAGACGCCAAGGAATTTCAGCGGCGGCTTTACTTCTACGGGCAAGACACCTGGCGAATCACTCCGAAACTGACGGCCAATCTGGGCGTTCGCTACGAGTTCTATTCCCCAGAGTCGGTGAACGGAGTTGGAAACGGCGCCCTGATGCAGATGAACAATGACGTCTCCACAGATGGCTACCTTCGCGTGGCCGAAGTCGGTGGGATTTCCAACAACATGAACTGGAGCCGGGCCACCAATGCATGGAACCCGAGAATCGGCCTGGCGTACCAGGCTACCCCCAAGATGGTAATCCGTGCTGGTTACGGACGCAGCTTCGATCTGGGCGTCTTCGGGTCAATCTTCGGACACGTTGTAACTCAGAACCTTCCCGTTCTGGCCAACCAGCAAGTCACCGCATCGACTGGCCCAAGATCCGATGTTTTCAATCTGACTGCTGGACCGCCGCCGTGCGATTCGGCAACGGGTTGTTTACCGGCAGTTCCTTCCAATGGTCTGCTTCCGAATCCCGGCTATGGTGTCAGCGTAAAGGCGAGACCGAACAGCCTGCGCCTTCCCACACTCGACGCTTGGAACGCAAGCTTACAACAGTCACTTACTCCAACGATGTCCTTCACGATCGCTTACGTAGGCAATAAGGGCACACATACCTTGAGCGACGGAGACGGCAACAATACGAACCCGAATGAGCCGGGCATATTCCTGCCGGCGCAATACAGCATCGAAGGAAGGCCGCTTCACTATGTTCCATCGGTGCTGCAGGTCAACCCTGACGCGAATGGCATTGATCCAGACGGGGGCGTGAGCAATACGACCTTATTGCAACGCTATTACGGTGGCACCCTCCCGGCATGTCAGAACAGCAACTACGCATACATCAACGGTTCCCTCACTCCCCCTGCCGGACTTCCGGCCGGCTCATGCGGGTGGGTCCCCGGAATCGGCTACTACGGAGACGATCAGGATACCCACTTCAATGCCCTGCAGGTGACCCTGGCCAAACAGTTCTCAAAAGGGCTATCGTTCACCAGCAACTTCGCATGGCAGCAGGCAATTGACTTCGGCAGCGGTTACGCAACCTGGAACAAGGCGACGGAGCGCGGGAACGATTCAAGTACTCGCCGGAAACAGCTCATCGTGTACGGCGTTTACGAGTTGCCGTTCGGACGCAACCAGCATTTCTACTCTGACGCACCGGGCTGGGTGAACCAGATCATCGGCGGATGGCAGGTCAGTCCAGTGCTCAACTGGTCGAGCGGCCTTCCCTTTACCTTGAGCTACTCGGGATGCAGCTTATCCATTCCGGGCGGCGGCGCACCGTGCTATCCAAACGGCAAGGCCTCAACACTACCG
The DNA here is from genome assembly GCA_963724375.1 of uncultured Acidobacteriaceae bacterium. Classification (GTDB taxonomy): domain Bacteria; phylum Acidobacteriota; class Terriglobia; order Terriglobales; family Acidobacteriaceae; genus Silvibacterium. The sequence continues at coordinate 65,280 of CAVRUM010000004.1, read as the reverse complement.
ATACAAGATCGGCACTTATAATGCCCAGACTCACCAACGCTTCGCTTACCATGGGGCCACTACCCCGCTGGTTCAGCAGGTTGGTACATCCCTTGTTTACACACCGTTCTCTGGATTCAGCGCCACTCAGCTCGACCAGATCGGAACCGCGGGCAGAAACCAAGCCTGGGGACCGAGGTTCTTCAACACGGACCTTTCCCTGCAGAAGAACTTCCCGATCCACGAGAGCGTCGTCGCGCAGTTCCGAGTTGACGGCTTCAACGCGTTCAACCACATCAACGCTGCTAACCCGGGCGGAGCGATCGATTCAGGCGACCAATTCATCGGCAGCCAGGCGCCTGGCGCAGCAGCTCGCTTACTGCAATTCTCGCTGCGCGTGAACTTCTAGGGCGCGCTGCGAAACAACAACGAGGGGAGCTTCGGCTCCCCTCAAGTTTTTGCGCGGGAGGCAATTTTTGAGGCTTCGCCGAAGTCGTCTGCATTACCTGCTGCGGATGAGTCTGATCCTCTTGACTGCTTGCGTGGTCGATGCGCACGGCGCGGAAGCGCAGACCCCGGTCATCCAGCAACCGCACGAGCGGCAATGGCAGATTGGGCCATTTATAAGACCACCGGAGGGCGATCCCGTAATCGAGCCCCGGCCGCAGTCAACGTTCGTCGATCCGATATCCGGGAAGACCGTTCACTGGGAGGTTCTCCACACATTCAATCCCGCAGCCATTGTCAGGAATGGGAAGATCTACGTTTTGTACCGTGCCGAGGATGACACCGGCGTGAACCAGATCGGTGGGCATACGTCGCGGCTGGGATTGGCAGAAAGTCAGGACGGTATTCACTTCAAGCGGTTGCCTGTACCAGTGCTCTTTCCCTTCGATGACAGTCAAAAGGAACGGGAATGGCCGGGAGGCGTGGAAGATCCCCGTATTGTGGAGAGCGAAGACGGCACCTATGTGCTGACATATACCCAATGGAACAGGATTACCTATTCTGTCGGAATTGCGACTTCTAGGGATCTGATCCACTGGACAAAATTCGGGCCTGCTTTTCTGGATGCTGCAGGCGGCAAGTATGCGTCGCTGAAGTACAAGTCGGCGGGAATCGTCACGCAAATCAAGGACGGACGCCTGCTCGCCGCGCGGATCGACGATCGGTACTGGATGTACTGGGGCGAAGGCGAGATCCATCTCGCCACTTCAGCCGATCTGCTTCACTGGACGCCCGTAGAAGGCAAAGACGGCAGAGTGCTCGTCGTTCTTGGAAAGCGCCCCGGGCACTTCGACAGCGGATTCCCGGAGGTCGGTCCTCCGCCGCTGCTGACAGATCGCGGCATTCTGGTAATGAATAATGGAAAGAATGATCCTCGAAATGGCGATCCCGAGCTGGGGCCAAATGCCTATGCCGCAGGCCAGGCTCTGTTTGCAGCGGACGATCCATCCAGGCTACTCGGCAGAGCCGACAAACCGTTCCTCCAACCGGAGATGCCTTTTGAGAAGACAGGACAGTACGCGGCAGGAACGACCTTCGCCGAAGGGTTGGTTGCCTTCAGGGGGAAATGGTTTCTTTATTACGGTTGCGCTGATTCACTCGTCGGAGTTGCTGTCGCGGACCTCCAGTGAAAGCGCTCCTCGTTCCTAAACGAATTTTCAGGATTTCTATGTTTCTGCCACATTTACTTCTCACCACCACCCTGGCCGCCTGTCTCTTCGCGGCTCCATGCTCGGCTGCGCAAGAGGCGGCGCAAGTTTCATCGGTGCCGTCTTCTGCCGTTGACCTCGCGGCAATTCAGAAGTTGATCGACCGCGGCCAGGCGAAGCAGGCTCTGGCCCAGTTGGACGCGGCCGAGGCGCAACAGCCCGCCATGCCGGGCATCGAGCGGCTGAAAGGGATGGCCTTCTACGCAGAAGGTGATTACACAGAAGCCGATCAGGCGCTGGCAAAAGCGCTGCAGCAGGATCCGAAAGACATCGAAGCGGCGGAATACCGGGGACTCACCTTGTTCCGTCTTGGCAAGCCGGCCGCTGCCATCCCAGTTCTCGAAGCAATCCACGAATGGGCGCCCGGAACCAAAGTGGATCCTAGCTATGTACTGGCTCTCTGTTATCTCGACACCCGGCGCTATGACGATGCGCGCCACGCATTTGCGCGTCAATTCGGCTTTCCGCCAGACTCGGCTGCGGCCTATCTGCTCGCCGGGCGCATGCTCCTGAGGCATGAATTTCTACCTGTGGCACAGGAATATGCTAAAAAAGCGGTTGAACTCGATCCTCGACTACCGCTTTCCCATCAATTGCTAGGCGAGATTGCGCTGGCAAAGCAGGACGTCGATGAGGCAATTGCGGAATTCGAGAAAGAGCGCGATCTCAATCCGCTATACGGGGGGATTTATGACCGGCTTGGAGATGCTTACACTCGGACAGGCCAGTACCAGAAGGCGCTGCAGGCATTGCAGCAGGCTGTTCTGTCTGGAGCCGAACTCTACCGGCCCATACATTCTCCTCGGAAAGGTAACGCTGAAACTTCAGGATCCGGTAAGCGCGGCAGGCTACCTTGAGCGCGCGGAAAAAATGGACCCTGGCAACTACATGACACACGGCCTGCTGAGCCAGGCTTACCGGGTACTGGGCAAAACCGCTGACGCCAGTCGTGAGGCCGAGACTGCTGAGAAGTTACAGTCCGCTGCTGATCCAAGGTTGGAGACGCCGCGCTAGAATGGCAGCCGGTTACTCGTGTCTTCTCGCGCTTCTCTCGATTTGTATGCTGGCTGCCGAGGGCACCTCGCGGTACCGAGTGATTGCAGCAGTCGCCACTCAGCCGGAGCCATCTCTTGCCGACCCCGACCGTGCCTGCGCTGGCTGTCATCGGGATATCTACGAGCGATATCAGCTGACGCCGATGGCACGAGCCAGCGGAGTCGCGGCCCAAGGCCTCATCGAGGGCGGCTTCACCCATACGGCTTCCGGCATTCGTTACAGGCTGGTGCTGCGCGACGGCCAGGCGTGGATGCTTTACGATCGGACGGTCGCTGGAACGGGGCCCGAACTGCACGGAGATCAGTTGCTGTCGTACTACATCGGATCCGGTCGGCGTGGCAGGACCTACCTGTTTGAAAAGGATGGCTTCTGGTTTGAGGCCCCTGTGAACTACTACTCGAAGAAAAAGCTGTGGGACATGGCGCCGAATTACGGTTCGGCAACGAGCATGCCCGACACCCTTCCCGTCGACTCGAACTGTCTCCATTGCCACGCCAGCGAAGTACAGACGGCGTTACCTCAGGCACGAAACAGATATCCGGGCGCACCATTCAAGGCGGCTGGCGTGACCTGCGCGTCATGCCACGGTGATCCGGCCCAGCATATCGCGCAAAAGGGGCAGGGGCCTATCGTGAATCCGGCTAAACTTTCGCCGGTGAAGAGAGACAGTGTATGCCTGCAATGCCATCTTGAAGGCGATGCCACCATTTATCGCGCGGCGGAGTCCCTGGCGGCGTACCGCGCGGGTGACGATCTCTCCGATTTCGCTGTATATTTCGTCGACGCCCGTAAAACAAAAGGCGGCGGACGAGCCACCAGTCAATACGAGGCGCTGCTGCAGAGTGCCTGCAAGAAGGCCAGCGGCGATAAGCTCACATGCACGACCTGCCATGACCCGCACGGATCGCCTACGCCTGAAGAGCGTGTAAGTTTCTATCGGACAAAATGCCTCGCTTGCCACACAGGCGAGAAAATGGCGAAAGAGCATCATCCTGAGGAGCAGGATTGCGCGATATGCCATATGCCGTCACGGGACACTACGGATATTTCTCACGAGCAGTTGACCGACCACGATATTCAGCGGCACCCTCGTGAGACGCCGAAGGGGCAGGCTGAGCAAGGCGTAGAACTGGTCGCCGTCGGAAGTTCGCACGCGGGCGATCGTGAGTTGGGCCTTGCCTATGCTCAACTCGCAGCAAGTGGTGACCGCCAATCAGGCGAGAAGGCCTTGGTCCTTCTCAAAAAAGCCGAGAGCAACGGCGCCAGCGACGCCGATCTTCACGTGCGGCTTGGATTTCTCGACCAGATCTCCGGCAGGCAGGGCGAGGCGGAGCGCGAATATAAGGCTGCGTTGGCGAAGGACCCTCACGAGACCACAGCGCTGGCCAACCTGGCCGTGATCGAGGCTGCTCAGGGAAATCTTGACGCGGCTGTGAAGCTTCTCGAGACGGTTGTAGCCGACGACCCAAGCCAGACGGCGGCGGGGCTCAACCTCGCATTTCTCGAATGCAGGCTTGGTGAGAAGGCGCTGGCATTACAAACTGTCAACGACGTGACACGATTTAATCCGGACAGCCCGGCAGCGCATGAGCTCCTGCAGTATGGAAGGTACGGTGGGCAGATTTGCAGGATCAGATAGGATTCAATCCGCCCCAACCTTGTTAGGCTTTCTCTTCCCTTCCCTGATCTTCCGGATCTCCTCCATGCGCTGGCCGAGAAGCTTTTCGCGGCCTTCACCCGTGGGGTGGTACCAGGTGCGTCCGGAGAGGCTTTCGGGGAGGCAGTCCATGTCGGCAACCCGATCCTCTACGTCGTGGGCATACTCATAACCCTTGCCGTAGCCGATCGACTTCATCAAGCCGGTTGGGGCGTTGCGCAGATGCAGCGGCACCGGCTCCGCTCGGGTCGCCTCAATGTCAGAGAGGACATCTCCATACGCGGTATAGAGGGCGTTCGACTTCGGAGCGAGAGCGAGGTAGACGGCAGCCTCCGCGAGTGCAAGATCACCCTCTGGTGAACCGAGGAAGTGAATGGCATCGCGGGCGGACAGGGTAAGGTTCAGAGCTTCGGGAGCAGCAAGCCCCACGTCCTCAACGGCCATCCTAACGAGGCGGCGTGCCACATACATCGGATCTTCTCCGGCCCGAAGCATGCGACCCAGCCAATAGAGCGAAGCGTTCGCGTCGGAATTACGGATTGATTTGTGCAGCGCGGAGATTAAGTTGTAATGCTCTTCGCCTTGCTTGTCGTAGAGCAGCACGCGCTGCTGGAGGGCCTCGATGGCGATGTCCTTCGTTATGACTTTCTCGGCCCGAGCCTCGGCGAGCTTGGCGGCAACTTCAAGGGCGTTGAGAGCGCTGCGGGCGTCTCCGCTGGAATAGGAGGCTAGCGCATGAAGCGCTTCATCCTCGGCGGCAATATGCATGGAACCAAGTCCACGTTCGGCGTCGCTAATGGCGCGCGTCAGAAGGGTGAGGATTTCATCCTCTGTAAGCGCCTGCAGGGTATAAACGCGGCACCGGGAAAGCAGTGCCGAGATGATCTCGAAGGAGGGATTCTCGGTGGTGGCTCCAATCAGCCGGATGGTGCCCTGCTCGACATAGGGTAGGAAGGCATCCTGTTGTGCCTTGTTGAAGCGATGGATCTCATCGATGAACAGGATAGTGCGCGAGCCGAACTTCGCCGCTTTTTCGGCTTCGGCCATGACCTGCTTGATCTCCTTGATACCGGAGAGGACAGCCGAGAACTGAATGAAGCTGGCGCGCGTGACATTGGCGATGATCCTGGCCAGCGTGGTCTTGCCGACGCCGGGGGGTCCCCAGAAGATCATCGAGGCAGGATCGTCGCGCTCGATCTGTACACGGAGCGGCTTGCCCGGGCCCAGAAGATGCTGCTGGCCGACATACTCATCGAGGTTCCGCGGGCGCATGCGGTCAGCAAGGGGCGCCGAAACCGGAGCGCTGGTCTTCATCTCGGGAATTGGTTCGAATAGACTCACGACTTCGCTGCCCGCTGACGTGACGCTTCATATAAAAGGATGCTGCCGGCTATTGCGGCATTTAGGGATTCGACACGGCCGGGCGTGGGAATGGTGACGCGTTTTGTGGCACGGCTGAGGATGTCAGGCCGAATGCCAGTTCCCTCGTTGCCGATGACCAAGGCCGTGGGCCGGGCAAGGTCGCATGCTGAGATGTGTTCGCCTCCAAGGGCGACGGCGGCGAGCGTGGCAATCCCACGCGCGGCCAGCGCGGCGAAAGTTCCGTCTTCCCGCCCGGCAACCACAGGCAACCGGAAAACCGACCCGGCGGAGGCACGGAGAGCCTTCTGGTTCCAGGGACTGACGGTGCCGGGCAGCGTGACAAGCCCAGACGCGCCGAATGCCTCTGCGGAGCGAATCAGCGTGCCCAGGTTGCCGGGGTCCTGAAGACCGGCGGCAATGATGATAAGGGGGATCGCCGACGCGTTGAGGATGTGGTCGAGGGTAAAGCCGGGAAGATCGACAAGGGCGGCAATTCCTTGGGGAGATTCAGTCCGAACAGCACTGAGAAAGACGTCTGGAGGCAGGACAAGGACTTCGGCGGGTTCGGGAAGGTCGAGCCTGTCGAGGAAATCCTCGCCTCCTGCGCGGATGAAGACGGCAGGAATGCTCAGGCCAGTGGTGATGGCTTCGAGTAGAAGATGCTCGCCTTCGATGGCGATGTGGCCGTGTTCCGTTTCAGCGGAGTGCGCAAATCCGGCTCGTAATTCCTTGACCCGCGCATTCTGTCGACTCTGTACAATGCGAGGTGAGCGCGCGCGGATGGACGCCGTGGGCATGGGTGCGATTCTACAGGGTTCGGCAACCAATCATCATCGTTTAGACCCTCGTTTCGCCGATCCGGGCGCCTGATATCGGTGTAGTCTGAACGCTGGCCGTTAACCGCTGTGGCTTAAAGTTTTACTCGAGGGTACCTTTCCTAAGTGGAGATTCCTTTGTTCGCAGAGATGCTGCGCATCCACCCGGACGAACCGGAGCCGGATCGGGTGCAATATGTCGCGTCGTGCCTGCGCCACGGCAAGGTGGTGGGCCTGCCTACGGACACCTTTTACGGGCTTGCTGTTGACCCGGTGAACCTCAGGGCCGTTGAGCATATCTACGAGATCAAAACCCGCCTGCGGCACAAACCGCTCTCTCTGCTCATTGCGAATGCGACCCAGGCCTATGAGCTTTCACGTGAAGTGGGTCCGCATCTGGATGTTCTGGCAGAAAAGTTCTGGCCCGGACCGCTTACTTTGATCGTCAAGGCCAGTTCGCGGCTACCGCTGCGGACTACGGCGAAGACGGGAAACGTAGCCCTGCGCGTTCCGGACGCGGCGATTCCCCGCGCAGTCGTAGAGGCGCTCGGACTGCCCGTAACCGCGACATCGGCGAACCTCCAGGGATATCCGGAGTGTACCTACGCCCTCTGCGTGCGCGACCAGATCGGCGACCGCATTCCCCTGATTGTGGATGGCGGCCCGACAGGGCGAGCCCTGCCTACAACGATCGTTGACCTCACCGGACCAAGGGGAACCTGGCAGATCTTGCGTGAGGGAGCGATTCCCACCCACGAAATTGCGCTGGCCCTGGGTTGAAGCCGGCAATCAGCCCTATCGTCTCCAGTTGCCAGTTGTCGATTCCCGGTTGAAACTGGGAATTGAAGACTGAAACTCTCTGCAATGATCCTGCCCCCGAGCAACTTGCGGTCCGTCCGACAGCCAGCCGCTAACCTTCTCGCTCCAACCCTGGGTTCGAGAATGGCTTCGGTACGCTGGGTGATCTTGCTGCTCATGGTGGCAGCCTCGGGCTGGCTGCTCTGGGTCTACGGACAGATCCGCTATTACGCGGAGCGCAACGAGGCGCGGCCGGCAGATGCCATCGCCGTATTTGGCGCCGCAGAGTACGACGGAAGACCCTCACCCGTGCTGCGGGCGCGTCTTGATCACGCGCTGGCACTCTACCGGGAAAAGATCTCGCCGCTGGTGATCACCCTGGGCGGGGGCGATCCCGCGGACCAGCATTCTGAAGGCGCTGTAGGTCACGACTATCTCATGGCTCACGGCGTGCCCGATTCAGCGATCATCGCGGAAACGGAAAGCAGCAACACGGAGGAATCTGCGCAGCGCCTCGCGGTAATTGCCCGGGCGAACAACCTTAAAGACATAGTCGTCGTCAGCGATGGCACCCATCTCTTCCGCGTGCATGCACTGTGCGAGAGGCTGGGGCTGCAAGTCTACACCTCGCCCCGTCCCGAAGCGCGGGGGCTCTCGAGTTGGGATGCGCTACAGCGCATGATGCACGAGATCCTGAGCTATACGTGGTGGCGGGTAAGGAAAGCGATTTAGCCCCAGTCGGGAACGTGAATCAGAAGCCGCCTAGAAACGCTGCCGCGAGCAGTGCGGAGGCACCCGTCGACAGCGCGTTGACGGCGTCATTGTTGAGCCAGCCAGTGCGCTCGAGAGTCGCTCCAAGGAGGCTGTCGACGAAGAGCCCGGCGAACGCCGCAGCGAATGCGATCGCCGCCTCTCGGGCCGTAAAACGAAATACGAAGGCCGCGACCGCCGTTATGATCGCCGCCCCCGTAGCACCCGCCAGAGTTCCGTAGAGGCTAATGGCTCCATCCGTTCCAGCAGGAACGCGGCGGAGCGTAGTCAGCAGGTAGGGTTGGCCGCCGAGGACCTCGCCTAGCTCCGACGACAGCGTGTCAGCCGTAGCTTCGCCAAGAGCCGCAACGGCAGCGATGAGAGCAATGCGTCCCGGATAGATGCCGAGCCATACTCGCCACGCCCTGAGCGGGATAGCGGCGATCACTGCGGCTCCTAGATTGGCGGCCACCTGGGACGCGGTACGTCCGCGCCGTTCTTCTGCAACGCCGAGGGCCTCCTTTTGCCGTCGCCCGAAGCGCGTGCCGGTGAAGGTGAGAAGCAGGAGCGCAAGCAAGGGCCAGAGCAGTGTCCGCCAACCCGGAGTCCACAGGTACAGGACAATGGTGAACAGGCCACCGGTCAGCGCGGCGGCGGGCGTTGCAGCGCGAAGCCTCCACACAACGAACGCGAAGACGGCTGCGATGGCAAATGCCGTAATCACGGAATGTGGGGCGAACCGCCATCGCTGCATCGATTCCACAGTGGCGAACGCTCCGGTAACAGGAGTGACGAGCAGCAGGATCAGCTTCGATTGCCAGTAGAGCGCTGGGCTGTCTGAGGTTCTTGCGCGCATCATCGCGGTCCGTGACGTCGTTTCCACTGCCCGCCAACCGGATGCCGTGGCAGTGATTTACAATCATCTTTCTAACAGGATTTACCGCGGAGTGAGCTATTTGCGAGTGCAAAGCATGAAATGGCCGGCAGCCGGCGCGCTGCTGGTTTTGGCCGGAGCCGCCGGATGTGGCAGCCAGTATCGACCCGTTATTAACCCCGTGGTTCCGACCGGTCCCGCTTCCCAGCCTACCTCTTACACAATGGTGTTTTCGCAGCCGAACCTGCAGCTCCCGGCGGATCTCCCGAGCGACTTCCCGCCCTGCCCCGCGGTAAACGGAGTGGTGCAAGCATATGCAAACCCAGGGGTGGCAACGCTCGTCGATTTTTCGGGCGACAGCATTATGGCTCAGGCCGAGATCGGCAATGGACCTCTCAGCTTCGCTATCGACCCTACGGGGGCGACGGCTTACAGCGAAAACTGTGACGGCACGATCAGCACCGTACCCATTAGCCAATCGCTCCAGACCAATAAGGTGGGCAGCAGCACTTTGCTGGCGAATGCCGTGCCCATCAATATGCTCGTGATCACGGGCACACAATATGTCACAGAGGAGGGCCGCGATGCCATTGCGGCGATGACCGGCAGCCCGCCATCCCTGAAGCAGGAAGTCCCGGTTGCGCCGAGCGTGATCAACGTTACCGGATCCGCGACCGGACAGCGGGTGTATGCGATCTCTCAGGGGAATATCAGTACGCCGAACTTCACCTGGGGGTCCTGCGCAACGCCCTCTGCGGTTACTACCGTCGGTGAAGCGGACGCGATCGAGGTCGCAACGAATACTATTTCGACCCGGCTTCCGCTGGGGGTCTGCCCGGTATTTGGCGTTACCTCTGCGGACGGAAAGCGCTCGTTCATTCTGAATCGTGGCAGCGGAACAATCACAGTCATCAACGCCCAGCAAAACACTTTAGATACAGCGCTCAATCCAACCGGAACAATCAACCTGTGCGGCGGAACCACTCCTTGCACCGCCGGCCCTGTGTACGCCGAGCTTTACACGCCGGGCAACCTGCTGGTGACCGCCAACTACGACAACAACACCATCAGCGCGATTGACATAAGCCTGGATGTATATGGCAACGACAGTGCGACATTCGGCAAGATACTGGCTACAGTCCCGGTGGGAACTAATCCAGCGATGGTCACGGTGCTCCAGGACGGAAGCCGCGCATACACAGCGAACCAGGCCGACGGCACGGTGACCGTGGTGAACCTGACAAGTTTCACCGCACAGAAGACTATCAGTCTGGGCACTGCATCGCCAAATCCGCGGACGATCGTGTCGACCTACAACTATCCGACTGGCAAGGTCTACGTAAGTTCGCAGAACAGCCCGAACGTCATGATCATCCGAACCGATACGGACACCGTATCTGCGACGTTGAACATGCAGGGCAACGTGGTCGACATCCGTACGACGAGTCAGTACGCGGGCTCTACAACTCAAGGGGGCAACAGCATCGCAGTGAGTCGCTCCGCCGGATCGGGCGCTCCGTAGGCGAATTCGGCGGGCGATGGCTCCGCGCATGCGACCACCTGCCCTCTACGACGAAGGCCTCAAGCTTGAGCACGCCTGTGGATATTCCCGATTCTGGGCCGAGGCGTCACCTGAATTTATATTCGGCAAAATATTCACGGGGAGGATATCGTGGACCTCGGACTTAAGAACAAGCGCGCTCTCGTCACCGGATCAACCGCAGGTATCGGATTCGCCATCGCCAAACTTCTCGCCCGTGAAGGCGCTTTCGTCTACGTGAATGGACGCACCGAAGCCCGCGTTGACAAGGCCGTCGGCGAAATCGAGGGCAAGGTCGACGGCGTCGCCGCCGACCTGAGCACCGAAGAAGGCGCAGAGGCCCTCTTTGCGCGAGTGCCACATCTCGACATCCTCGTCAACAACCTGGGCATCTTCGAGACCCGGCCCTTCCTCGAAATTGATGACGCCGACTGGCGTTGTTTTTTCGAAACCAACGTCCTCTCCGGCGTGCGCATTACTCGCCACTACCTGCCGCAGATGCTCGAAAAGAAGTGGGGCCGCGTCCTGTTCATCTCGAGTGAATCGGGCGTCCAGACTCCGGCCGAGATGGTCCATTACGGAATGACGAAGACAGCGCAGATCGCCATCGCGCGCGGCATTGCCGAGTCATTCCCGGCCAGTGGGGTCACTGTGAACTCTGTTCTCGTCGGACCCACGGAAAGCGAAGGCGTTGGCACCTTTGTCGAAAACTTCGCCTGGCAGGAAGGCAAAACAAAAGAGGCGTTCACCCAGGAGTTCTTTCAGACCGCGCGCCCAAGCAGCCTGCTCAAACGCTTTGAAACGCCAGAAGAAGTCGCCAATATGGTCGTATTTCTCTGCGGAGAACCTGCAGCGGCGACCACTGGCTCCGCCATCCGCGTCGATGGTGGCGTGATCCGGGCAATTGTCTAAGAGGCGCCCCAACCTGGGCATTGCCCCACGCCTTATCTGATCGGAAAACCTGTTTTCGTTCCTGGCTCGCCGATGGTACTCTCATCTGCAACGTGGCTGGAGTGACTCTGTAAACTTGCTTGGAAACAACTCAATGCGCGGGGCTTTCCCCCGCGAAGCCCTCTCGTCGGGTTCGAACGGTAGAATACATAGATGGTAGGACGACTCTGCCCATCCCGGCATCCCCGATTGAAGGGCATGCAATGAAACGTGGGTGGCGTCTGCTGCATTACGCCAGCCGCTATTGGCTCCAGGTCATCTCCGCCGTCGTACTCGCCGCAGCTGTGGGTCTCCTCGACGCCTTCCGTGTTCTTCTTGTCGGACCCATCTTTGACAACGTCCTTCACCCCGGAGGCGACAGCCACAAAAACATTACCCTGCTGTCCGCGCTCGGCGCGCGTTTCCACATCAATCTGCAGACCCTAGTTCCCTCACATTTCCATAATGACTGGACCGTCGTTGCCTTTGCCTTCGTCGCGTCAACTGCGCTGAAGGGCATCTGCGACTACGCTGGAACATACCTCGCCAACTATGCCGGCTTTGGCATGATCACCGATCTGCGCGATGACCTCTACGAGGCGATCCTGCGCCGATCGATCTCCTTCTTCCAGAAACACGCCACAGGAACATTGCTGTCGGCCCTGATCAACGACATTGAGAGGGTCCAGTACGCTATCTCTTCGGTGCTCTCTGATTTTCTTCAGCAGGCTTTCACGCTCCTCTTTACCGCCGCTGTCGTCATCTTCCTCGGCGGCAAGCTCGCCTGGGTTCTGCTACTCTTCATTCCCGTTGTGATTGGCTCCATACGGAAGATCGGACGCGGCGTCCGGCAGACCACGCGCAAAGGCCAGGACAAACTCGCCGAGATCCAAAACATCCTGCACGAAACCATAACTGGAAACCGGATCGTCAAAGCCTTCAACATGGAGTTCTGGGAGCTTCTCCGCTTCCGCCAGGCCGCGCGCCGCCTGTTTCGCGCGAACCTGAGCTCGGTTAGGGCTCAGGCGATTTCGTCACCTTTGATGGATTTCATCGGAGCCGTCGCCATCGCGCTGCTCCTGCTCGTTGGACGGAACGCCATCCACAGCCGCGCCATGACCGAAGGCACTTTCTTCGCCTTCATCGTGGCGCTCTTCAAGCTCTATGATCCCGTTCGGCGCTCAGCCGTGTACTACAACAGTTTCCAGCAGGCCATGGGTGCCTCGCAGGCCATCTTCGAGTTCATGGAAGACCAGGATGAGGTCGTCGAGCGGAAGCACGCCTTCAACCTCAAGGGATTCCGCGAAGCAATCCGCCTCGAAGATGTTGGCTTTTCATATGCCACAGACGAAGTCTTGCACAACATTAATCTCGACATCCGCCACGGTGAGGTCATCGCTCTTGTCGGCCCCAGCGGGGCGGGCAAATCGACTCTGGTCAATCTCATTCCACGCTTCTTTGACGCAACCTCCGGGAGCGTGAGCATCGATGGGCACGACCTGCGCGACGTCAGCCTGAAGTCTCTCCGAGATCAGATCGGTAAAGTCACTCAGGAGACGATTCTCTTCAACGATACGGTGCGCAACAATATCGCCTACGGCCAGCCCGACGTGCCGCTTTCGCGTGTGATTGAGGCCGCAAAAGCCGCGCTCGCCCACGACTTTATCCAGCAGATGCCGGAAGGCTACGACACCGTTATCGGCGAGAAAGGGTTCCGCCTCTCTGGAGGCGAGCGACAGCGCATCGCCATCGCGCGCGCCATTCTGAAAAATGCGCCGATTCTCATCCTCGACGAGGCCACATCGGCTCTGGACACCGAGAGCGAATCGCTGGTGCAGACCGCACTCAGCAACCTGATGATGGGCCGCACTGTCATCGTTATCGCACATCGCCTGTCTACCGTCCGTCGCGCAACGCGTATCGCGGTGATTGAACAGGGCCGCATCACCGCTACCGGTACGCACGAGGAGCTGCTCCGCACGTCGCCGACCTATCAGAAGCTGTACCGCCTGCAATTCATAGATGTGGCCGAGATGAAGTCGTTTGAACCAGCTCTGCTCGGCGAGGCGGAAGTATGACGACAACCTCCGCTGTTCTTTCCCTGCCAATCTATTCAATGACCGGATTCGCCCGCGTCTCGGGCCGTGTGTCCGATTCGCTCGGCTTTACCTTCAGCCTCAAAAGCGTGAACCATCGCTTTCTTGATCTCCACTTGCGGATGCCCAGCGGTACCGAATCTCTTGAGATGCAGCTTCGCCGCGAACTCAAACAGAGAGCTGGTGCGTGGGCACATCGAAGTCACATTCAACCTCGATCGCGGGCAACGCGGCGAAGCTTCTTATGACGCCGCCCTCGTCGAAGCGTATCTCTCGGCTTTTCGTGCTGCCGCGGCGGAACATGGCCTTTCCGGCGCGCCCGATCTGAATTCCATCTTGCGGCTGCCCGGGATTTTCAACGGCGACAGCCGAGGCTCGGATCGCGGCTTCCGAGGAGGAATCCCGCGCTCTTGAGTCCGCCGTACTGAAAGAGTTGCCCTCACTCATCGCGGCTCTTAACGGGATGCGCGCGCAAGAAGGCACAGCGCTCGCAGCAGACCTCTGTGCTGGTCTGGATCGCCTGCAACAGTTCGTCGATGACGCGGCGAGCCCTCCGCGAAAATGTAATCGCCAGGCTTACTTCGAGCGCATCAGCCAGCGCATTTCGGAGATGCTCAATGGTTCTTTCGATCGCGACCGAGTGTTGCAGGAGGCTTCCCTGCTGGCCGAGCGCAGCGATGTCGACGAGGAAATTACGCGCTTGCGCACTCACATCGATCACTTTCGCAGTCTCATCGAAGCCGGAGGCGAAATCGGCAAGAAGCTCGACTTTCTGCTGCAGGAGATGAATCGCGAGGCCAATACGCTGCTTTCAAAAACGGGAGGCATCGCCGGAAACGGTCCGCGCATCACCGAACTCGGCCTCGGAATGAAATCCGAGATCGAAAAAGCGCGCGAACAGGTTCAGAATCTCGAGTAGGAACAAACGACCAAGGAGAACATCGGCACATTGTCAGGCATCCTGTTCCTTATTTCGGCTCCCTCCGGCTCAGGCAAGTCCACGCTTGTCAACCAGCTCCGGTCGCTGGTCACGAACCTGGAGTTTTCCGTTTCCTATACCACGCGCCCGCCGCGCGGCTCCGAACAGGAAGCCCGCGAATATCACTTCATTAGCCGCGAGGAATTCCAGCGGATGATCGACGCGCGGCGAGTTCCTCGAGTACGCCGATGTCTTCGGGAACTACTACGGCACGGCGCGCAGATCGCTGACCGACGCATTTGCCAACAGCAAGGATCTGCTTCTCGACATCGATGTCCAGGGTGCCTCGCAGGTCCGGGCAAAAATTCCCGATACCGTTACGATTTTCCTCATGCCTCCCTCGCCCGAGATCCTTGCCTATCGTCTCCGCAATCGAAGCCGTGCTGAAGGCACTGTACAGGAAGAGGTTATCCATCGCCGGTTGGCCAGAGCTCGGCTGGAGATTGAGAATTACCGCGAATATGACTATATTCTGGTCAACGATATTCTCGACCGTGCGGTTGAGGAAATGGCAGCCATCGTCGCCGCCGAACGTATGCGCCGCAACAACGGTTTGCATTCTGCTGACGACGAGGAGCTGATCGCAAAGGCGGAACAATGCCGTCTACGAAACTCTGAAGCTCGCGTCAAACCCGTGCTTCAGGCATTCGGAGTGGTTAACGCCGAGGCTGCTCCGGTGTGAGCCGGCCAAGGCAACTTTGGGAGAGACGCCATGAGTGTGGAGCAGGAGTTTGACAGTAATTTTCGTTACGTGATGGTCGCCGCACGCCGCGCACGCCAGTTGCAGGCCGGTTCCCAGCCCCTTGTGGAGTCCCGCTCCCGCAAGGCCTGCAAAGTCGCTCAGGACGAAATCGCAGCCGGCAAAGTCGGTTATATCAGGACCGAAACGCCAGTCCTGAAGCCTGAGATAACAGCGCCCGACATTCCCAAGTTCGCCAGCTTGTAAGCGCGATTCTGCCCTCGCGGTTCGGTTCCACGGAGCGGCGCCTGCTCGTCTGTCCTTCATCGTATGGCCGCCTGTCGGGCGCTCGCTCGTCGCTCGCCCAACGGAAATGTGACAGTAAATGAGATCGACCACGGGTGCGTCGTCTGGACCGAAAGGACAGATAGCGGCTTGCGCTTCTGTCGGGTCCGAATTCTCGGACATGGCAGCAAACCGTCCCGTAGTATGGAAACATGAAGGTCACGGTCGGAGTTTCCGGCGGCATCGCTGCCTATAAAGCAGCGGAACTAGTGCGTTCGCTCCAGCAGCAGGCGATCGATGTGCATGTGGTCATGACCGAGGCGGCCATGCAGTTCGTCCAACCGCTCACCTTCGCTTCCCTTACGGGACACAAGGTCATCACCAGCCTCTGGACCCCGCCTGAATCTCCAGACGCGAACCTCGATTCCGCAATTGAGCACATCGAAGCAGCGCAGACAACCGATCTGCTTGTGGTCGCGCCAGCAACAGCGAATATTCTCGCGAAATTCGCGCATGGCATCAGCGATGACTTCCTGACCACGCTGTATCTCGCCACAACTGCGCCGGTCATAGTCGCTCCCGCCATGAATGTAAATATGTGGCAGCATCCAGCCACGCAGGCCAATCTTGAATTGCTCGCGGCGCGCAACGTCCGCGTAGTCCCTCCCGACAGCGGATATCTCGCCTGCGGCATGACTGGCAGTGGCCGCCTCGCCGACACTCCCGCGATCGTTGAAGCGGTGCTCGGCGTTCTCCAGCATCGCAACGACCTGGCCGGCGAAACCGTGCTGGTCACCGCCGGGGGCACCCGCGAAGCCCTCGACCCCGTTCGATTCCTCGGCAACCGGTCCAGCGGCAAGATGGGGTACGCCCTCGCCGAAGCCGCCGAGCGGCGAGGGGCGCGGGTCATCCTTGTCACTGCGCCCACAGCGCTTCATCCGCCCGCAAACGTCGAAGTAGTCCCCGTGACCACCACTGAAGACATGCGCGACGCCGTTCTTAATCGCATGAATAAGGCGACAATCATCATCAAGGCCGCTGCGGTTGCCGACTACCGCCCGCTCAGGCAGGCCGAGCAGAAGATGAAGCGCAGCGGCCCGTTGACTATCGAGCTTGAGCCCACTCAAGACATCCTTGCCGAAGCCGTTGCGCGACGCCGGCCGGGACAGCTTATCGTCGGCTTCGCCGCCGAAACGCAGGATGCCCTCGCTCACGGCCGGGCCAAGCTCGCACGCAAGGGCGCGGATGCCATTGTCATCAATGACGTTTCTCGCGAAGGCATCGGCTTCGACTCCGATCGCAACGCCGTCACGTTTCTTACCCCAACCACGGCCGTCGAGCTGCCAGAGATGAGCAAACGCGATCTCGCTGACCGCATCCTCGAGGAAATCCTCGGCCTGCGACGCCCGCAGAGAATGGTGACCGAAAGCATGGTCATCGAATAATCTATGCCCTCGATGAGTTCAGATCTGGCACACGCAATCCACGCCCGTATCCGCTACTACCGGGACCTCGGGGTTTACAACTTTTACCGCCGCGCAGAAGCTGCGCCCGAACTCCCTGCTCCCGAACTAGAGTCCGTTGCAATTACCATTCCCGAACCGGAGCCGCTCATTCCTTCCCGTAAACCCGCATCCGCTCCCGCTCTTCCTGTCCTCTCCCGCGACCTCTCTGATCGCGCCGCCGCCCTTCGCACCATTCAGGACGAGCTTGATAACTGCACGCGTTGTCCGCTCGCCGCTCAGGGCCGCCACACAATCGTTTTCGGAGACGGAGATCCCGAGGCTCGTCTCATGTTCATCGGCGAGGGGCCGGGCGCTGACGAGGATGCGCAGGGGCTGCCCTTCGTGGGTCGAGCCGGCCAGTTGCTCAACAACATGATCGCCGCCATGGGCTTGAAGCGATCTGATGTCTACATCGCAAACATCGTCAAGTGCCGCCCGCCGCAGAACCGCGTTCCCGAGCCCGAAGAAGCCAATACCTGCACACCATTTCTTTTCCGCCAGATTGATGTCATCCGGCCTGAGGTGATCGTGGCACTCGGCTCAACCGCAGCGACCTACCTGCTCGGCGGCAAGTCCCCACTCGCCCGGCTTCGCGGGCGCATCCACGAAGCGCGCGGCGCGAAGCTGATCGTGACTTACCACCCGGCTTATCTTCTTCGCGACCCGTCGCAAAAGAAAGAAGCCTGGAAAGACCTTCAGCTGGCTATGGCCGAACTCGGCCTTAAGCCGGAGAAATCGCCAGAGGGCCGTTGAGCCTGATGCCGTCTGCTTTTCTGCAGAGGCAGAGGCAAATATTAGTACTAGCTCACCGTGAAGTTTGTAGTGTGTTAGTCTCCTGATTGCCCCGGAAGCAGTCACAGTTGCCCGTTGAAATCGTCCGGCGGTTCATCCTGCGCGACCTCCCATTCCCCGGAATCGAAACAAATCTAAGCGAAAACGAGGGGCCAATTTCCCCGACTTTTCCCAATGCCTCCGCCTCGTCTCGCCTTGAATGTCACAGCAAACGGAAGGAAGGTTGAATGCAATATCAGATCAACATCACGTTTTCACCTGCTGGTCTGAAGCAGGTTTACGCCGGTGGTGAATCGGTGACCGTAGCAAAGGACCTGCCCAATGGAGGAGGTTTTCCGATCGCATGGCTCACCTTCCGGCCGTTGCAATCGAATCAGGTGACCTGGCACGACAACTACAGCATTTACACGACAGCAACCCCGCTTGTTCCAGGAGCGGTACTCTCGATGAGTTCTCAGACGGGTACTGCGCAGCCTGGGTGGCTCTACTCATTTCAATCTGGAATCTTTGAAGGAAAGGCTGGCAGTGGAAGTGCTTACAGCACATTGAATCTGGCGGCACCGCCGTATTCGTCGGTCTTCGGACTCGCCCAGACCGCCAACATAAATGGCGTCAGCGTTTCCGCTCCCGTCAATGCCGCTCAGGTGTCGGCCAACCAGGAATCCTCATTTACCCCAGGAGAAGCGGTTGCGATCTTTCTCTCGATGGTTCGCAATCCCGGAACAGTGATGCGCGGCGGATTCGCCAACGCGCTAACACTCGATTTGACTCCACAGCACCCGATGGCCAACGTCGTCTACGACGAATTGGCAAACGCCTTCAGGCAGGCCTGATAAGGTCACTCTTCCTCCGACTCGCGGCCGCGTTTTTGGGGGGTCGATGCGGATAGTACCCTGTACTGAGTGCCTGCCTTCTGCGACGTAGCTCTGCCTGTTCCGCTGGACCGCGCTTTCACTTATGCGCTGGGTTCTGAAGCGCCGTCTGTCGGGGCCCGCGTCCTGGTGCCCTTTCGTAACGAGAAGATCGCCGGAGTCGTTCTTCGCCTGCATGACGAACCGCCACCCGTCGAGGCGCGCCCCATTCTCAACATCCTCGACGACGAATCGATCCTTTCTCCCCAGCTCCTCGATCTCGCGCAGTGGATCGCGCAGTATTACATCGCGCCCATCGGCGAAGTCCTGCGCGCCATGTTGCCTCTTATGAGCGAGGTCCGCCGCCAAGTCCTCTATCGTATTACCGACCTGGGCCGGCAGATGCTCTTTGAAGGGGCCGAGCAAGGAAGTTCGCGACGTTCTCGCCTCGCACCCGAAGAGCAGGACACTGAATACAGGGTTCTCAATTATCTCGAGGACGGCGAAGCAGCCCGAATCCCTACCCTTCGCCGTGCCACCGGCGCCGACCGTCACCTCCTCAATGGCATGCTTCGCAAGAAGTGGATCGCCCGTGAAACCTCCGCTGCTCCCCGCGATGCTCGCCGCATCGTCCGCTACGCCGTGCTGGTTGACGAAACACGCTTGCCCAAACTCAATGTCAACCAGCAGGCCATACTCGCTGAGCTTGCCGGAGCGGGTAACGAACTACCTGTCGCTGAGTTCCGCCGTCTCGCTGTGCCCGCGTCAACACTCGGTACACTCGTGAAGCGCAATCTCGTCCGCATTGAGGAGCGGCCAGCGGATTTCCACCTCACCCACCTATCCTCACTTCCCCGCCCCGTATATGCCCTCAACGCCGCGCAGCAATCGGCCCTCGCCACCATCACTGCCGCCGTCGAGTCCGCCGAATTCCGACCGCATCTTCTCCACGGGGTAACCGGCTCCGGCAAAACCGCCGTGTACCTCGCGGCCATGCAGCGCGCGCTCGAACAAGGCAAAACCGCCATCCTTCTCGTCCCCGAAATCGGCCTTACGCCCGCCATGGCCGCGCAGCTTCATCACACCTTCGCGTCCGATGTCGCCTTGCTCCACTCCGCACTTACGCCAGAAGAGCGCTCCGAGCAATGGCATCGCATCCGCCGCGGAGAGGCCCACGTCGTCGTCGGCACCCGCTCCGCCATCTTCGCGCCTGTCGAGAATCTTGGCCTCATTATCGTCGACGAAGAGCACGACTCGAGCTACAAACAGGAGTCCATGCCGCGCTACCATGCACGCGATACCGCCGTGATGCGCGCCAAGCTGGCGACAGCCACCGTCGTCCTCGGTTCTGCTACGCCGTCACTCGAGTCGTGGCATAACGCTCAGCAAAGCAGATATGCACGCATCGACATGCCCGACCGCGTCAACTACCGGCCACTGCCGTTGGTCGAGCTTGTCGATATGCGCCGCGAATTCCAGGAGACCGGCCAGGAGCATCTCTTCTCCCGCGCCCTCATCGACGAAACCCAGGCCACCCTCGATCGCGGAGAGCAGGCCATCATCCTGTTGAACCGCCGCGGATACTCCTTCGTCGTCATGTGCCGTGCCTGTGGTGAAAAGCTGCAATGTGAGAACTGCTCCATTTCGCTCACCTATCACAAGCCCCTTGCCCCCGGCTCCGACATCGCACCCGTGGGCCAGCGGCTTGAATGTCACTATTGCGGTTACAAAAGAACCGTGCCGAAGCGCTGTCCCCATTGCGACAGCGAGCACCTCTACTTCCTCGGAGCAGGTTCACAGCAGGGAGAAGAGCGCCTGCAGGAAATCTTTCCCGGCGCGCGAATTGGCCGCATGGACCGCGACACCGTGCGAGGACGCTCAGACATGGAGCACCTGCTCATGCGCCTTCATTCCGGCCAAATCAACCTGCTGGTGGGCACGCAGATGATCGCCAAGGGTCACGACATTCACGGCGTCACTCTCGTCGGCGTCGTCGGCGCCGACTATGCCCTCGGCCTGCCCGACTTCCGGGCTGCTGAGCGCGTCTTCCAGCTTCTGACCCAGGTGTCAGGTCGCGCCGGGCGCGGCAGCCTGCCCGGTAAAGTCGTCGTGCAGACGTACCACCCCGACCACTACGCCATCCAGTGCGCCGCGCGCCACGACTTCCATACCTTCGTCGAGCGTGAACTGAAGTACCGCCGTTGGATGCACTACCCTCCGTACTCGGCGCTCGCTAACCTCATTATCCAAAGCCCACACCTGGAAGAGGCCGCCGGATGGTCTGCCGCCCTCGGACGCTGGTTCCAGTCGACCCAGCTTGACGGAGTGCGCATCCTCGGCCCGGCGACAGCACCGATAGCCCGCATCAAGCGCATCTACCGCTTTCACCTTGTACTCAAAGCTGAAAAGCGGCAGGCACTCGCCCGCGCTTTGCGGCTCGCCCTTGCCCACGCCGACGAAGTCCAGATCCCCCGGCGCAACCTGGTGGTCGACGTGGACGCTGTCAGCCTCATGTAATCGGATCCCTCCTGCTCGTGTATATGGAAACACTTGAGCTGGAGAAGTATTGAAGAGACCTATCGCCGGTTGGCCCTGCGGCTGGCGGCAATCAGCGCTTGCCAACCGGCTTTGCTCATCCGCAGACGCTGCCCATCCTTGAGAATCACCGCCCCCTCACCGCGGCCTTCGCGCACAATTTCACGCACCTGGCGGGCATTGACGATGACGGAACGATGAACGCGTACAAATTTTCGCGGGTCGAGAGTATTTGCAAGTTGCTTGATCGATTCCCGGAGCATGAAGCTCTTTGTTCCTACGTGCAGGCACGCGTAGTAGTCAGCCGCCTCAATCCAGTCGATGTCGTTGACCGCGACAAACGAATCTTTCGTACCATTGGGAATAAGAAGACGCGCTGGATATTCGCGCGGCAACTGGTCGGGGTTTTCAAGAGAGGCGAGAATGGACTTTAATTGCTGCTGCGTGACCAGCGCCCGGTTCGCCGCGATTCTCTCTTTCACGTGAGCCACAGTCGACTGCAGCCGCCCAACCTCGACCGGCTTGGTCAGATAATCGAGCGCGTGGACTTCGAAGGCCTGAATCGCATAATGGTTGTGCGCAGTGACAAAGACAGTGACCGGCATCTTGTCTGCGCCCACCTGCTCAATCACCTCGAAGCCGTCGCGGCCAGGCATCTGAATGTCGAGAAACAGCAGATCGACGCTTGAATCCCGCAGCGCAGCGATAACCTCGCGGCCGTTCCTGCACTCACCTGCTATCTCGATCTCTTCGTCACAGAAAGCAGGTAGCGGAGGCGTTCGCGGGCCAATGGTTCGTCGTCAGCGATCAGAGCGCGCAGTTTCATTCCGGTCTTTCATCTCTCGCCGGTCTCATACGGAATCGTGATCGCGACCTCGAAGCCGCCCCCGCCCGATGCCGCAGCCGTCATCACAAAGCGATCCGGATAGAAGTGGGACAGCCTCTCCCGCGTATTCTTCAGGCCGATGCCATGGCCTTCAGACCGCGCCCGTCCGCCCGCTCCGGCGCCGCTATTCCGCACACGCAGGCGAAGAAGCTGTCCATCGCGCATTGCGGATGCCTCGATGAGCCCTTCATTTTCACAATGGGCGATACCGTGGCGAATCGCGTTCTCAACAATCGGTTGCAGCAGGAAGCATGGAACAAGGCCCTCCAGCGCGCCAGGATCGACCTTAAGATCCAGCCGTAGACGGTCGGCAAATCGCACCTGTTCGATGGCCAGGTAGTTTTCGATCAATTCGATTTCCTCCGCGAGCGGCACTCTTTCCGGAGTCGTGCGTTGCAGGGTCGTCTTCAAAATGGCATTCAGGTATCCCAGCATCTCGATTGCTTGCGGACGGCAATCCAGCTCTACCAGAGTCGTGATGGCATTGAGCGTATTGAACAGAAAGTGCGGCTCAAGCTGCATCTGCAGAGCTCGCAGCTGCGCAGCCGACAACTGCCTCTCCAGATCGAGCGAGCGTATCGCCTCGCGCTGCGCCCGCAATTGATACTGGCCGATGCTGACGATGGAAAAGACGAATCCATAAACCAGGACCTCGATGCCGAAGCGGTTGAGGGTGATTAAAATCCGCCATAGGCTTTGGGCAGTCTCTCTTCCCCACCCTGTCAAAGTACATTCGAACGACCACAGAAGGATCAGATGCACCAGCCCCAGCGCCGACGCCGCCGCAAGGTGCGCGGCTATCGTCTTGACCGAAACCCCGGTGACGGCTGGATTGCGCCGGCTTAGCATCCACATCCCGCTCGCGATCACCGCCCACCACAGCCAGAAGAGTCCGCCAAAAATGAGGGACGGGATGTGTGTGATCGAATGGCATTCGATTGCCGTAGCGAGCGCCAGCCCCGTAGCCATGCCAAAGAAAACGACGTAGCCGCTCAATCGTATGCCACGCTCTCTCCGGAACGCAGCCGAAAGCGCCTTGCCCGAACTGGATTCCGGCCCCAATGCCCGGGCCGCCGTCACGAAGTTGCTCATGCCGATACTCGCTTTCAGTATCTCTCTATAATCTCTCTGCCGCTGGATCGAGCTGCTGGATTTTGCAGCGAACACCGCAAACCGTGCAGCGAAGCTCATTCTTAAAGAGTCCTCAAATAAGCGATTAGGTCGTCTACCTGCACTTTGTCGAGCGAAGTGAAGGCCGGCATTCTGCCCCTGCCGTGTTCGATGGTCGCGCGGACAGAGGTGTCGGTGGGCCGCGGCTGTTGCCGATAATAGCCTTTCAAAGCAGGCGCGGATCGTGTTGCGGCGCCGGGCGCGTTATGGCATGAAGCGCAGGATTGAACAAAGATGCGCTTGCCCTTCGCGGCAGCTTGAGGCTCGGAGCTCTGCGAAACGACTGCCGGCGGAAGCGCCAGCGCAAGGAATGCGAATATGGACGCAACGAGCAGCGCCGAATGGGAGACACGCTTCACGCGGACGCCTCATCGAGTTGAAACGGCTGTTTGCGCAGCCGCTTTCCTGTCGCGGCGAAGATGGCGTTGCCGACACTGGGAGCGATCAGCGCGAGCGGCGGTTCACCAATGCCGCCTGGTGGGCGCCCGCCCTCCACGAGATGAGTTTCGAGCTCCGGAGCATCCGGCATCCTCAACAGGTCATAGTCATTGAAATTCTGTTGCTGAATCATGCCATCCTTCACGGTGATGCGCTCCTTGAGGGCCGCGCTCAGACCCATAAGAATTGCCCCCTCGATCTGCGCGCGGATGCCGTTCATATTGATGATCCGCCCAGGATCGACGACCGTGACGACGCGATCGACATGGAAATCGCCGTCCTTCACCGTGACCTCGGCAACCTGCGCGAGATAGGTCGTTTTGGAATAAAAGCACGACATGCCGCGGCCGCGACCCGCACCCAGAGGCTTGCCCCATCCGGCTTTCTGCGCAACAAGATCGAGCATCTGTATCATGCGCACGGGATCTGCGATCCTGCCGTCAAAGTTCGATCTCCGGGCATGCTCATCGGCAACACCGTTTCCCAGGAGGCGCCGGCGAAAGAGGTAGGGGTCCTGTCCAGCGAGGTGAGCAAGCTCGTCGACGAAACACTCGATGGCAAAAACGTTGAAGGCAATCTCGACACCACGCCAGGCTCCCCTTGTGACTCCGCTCTGGACCGGCACATAGGAGGTCCGGAAATACTGGGCCGGATACGGCTCGTCCACGGCTCCGCCGAGCTCAAACGCCTCCGCCCGCTTGGGATCCCTCTGCCCAATGATGGTCGTGTCGCAGATGCGGTCCGTCCAGGCGATCAGGTTGCCCTCATCGTCAATGCCGCCGCGGAGGCGATGCATGCAGGCAGGACGGTAGCGATCGTGAGTGAAGTCATCTTCTCGCGCCCAGACAAGCTGAACCGGCCGCCGGATACGGCGCGCTATCTGAAACGCCTGGTGATCATAGGGCACACCGAAACGGCGGCCAAATCCTCCTCCCATAAACGTTACGTGGACCGTGACATCGCGCTTGTCCAAGCCGAAGAACTCAGCCGCGCTTTCCCGCGTATCTTCGCCAGCTTGCGTAGGCGACCATATCTCACATCGGCCGGCCTCCAGGCTGACGGTTATGTTCATTGGCTCCATCGTGGCGTGGGCCAGAAAAGGAAACTCATAGGTGCACTCGATGCGTTTCGCCGCGGGAACCGTATCAGGATTGAGCTCCGTGTTGGCGGAGTTCCAGAATTCCTGGGCGTCAAGCCCGGCGCGGAGCTGCGCCGTAAGCGTCTCGGTCGATTCATCGTGGTACTGCCCGGCCTTCCATTCCGCCGCCAGCGCCTTGCGGCCCTGCATGGCAGCCCAGGTATTGAAGGCGACAACGGCAACCTCACGCGTGTCCTTATTGGCCGAGTCAGGATCAGTCGGAATCTCGAAAACGTCGATGACTCCGGATACAGCCTTTGCCGCGGCGGTGTCGAAGCTAACCAGATCACCTCGCAGGTAGGGGCACTGGGCGACCATCGCATAGACCATTCCGGGCACTCGAACGTCCAGTCCAAACTTCGCAGCGCCCTTCACCTTCTCGGGAATATCAAGATGAGCCACCGACCGCCCGAGAAGCGTGAAGTCATTCGGGTCTTTCAGAGAAACCGTGATGGGATCGGGAAGCGGAAGCCGACGCGCGGCATGAACGAGAGCCCCATACGAAAACGTGCGTCCCGAAGTGGTATGAATCACCTCACTGTTGCGGGCGCGGCATTGCGTACTCGGAACGCCCCACCGCCGCGCCGCCGCGGCTATCAAGACCTCCCGCACCTGTGCTCCGGCCTGCCGAAGAGGTCTATACCCCTCCCACACCGAGCCGCTGCCACCTGTACCCTCGGCGTTGTCCGCCTGCACCACCTTAATTTTGGAGAATTCGATCTCGGCTTCCTCCGCGAGGATCATGGGCAGAGACGTGAAGACTCCCTGCCCCATCTCGGATTTGTTCAGAACCAGCTCGGTCTGTCCGTCAGGATGAATGTGGATCCACGCGTTGAATGGACTCTGAGCCTCGGAATCCGGGTGGCTGAAGCGGCTGCGAAGTGTGAGACCGACCACAAGCGCTCCGCCTGCGGCCGCTGAGGTCGCGAGAAAGGCGCGGCGGGATATGGTTGAGCTTGCCTTTGGAGGAGATGGACTGGCCCGGGTACTCACGCGTGCGTCTCCACAGCCACGCGGCGAATTGCGTTGCGAATACGAAAATAGGTTCCGCAGCGGCAGATATTCCCCGCCATTGCGTCCTCGATCTCGGCGTCGGAAGGATGCGGATTTTGCCCGATCAGAGCAGCGGCAGACATGATCTGTCCCGGCTGGCAGTAGCCGCACTGTGGAACCTGCTCCGCGATCCACGCTTCCTGCACGCGATGAAGGCCGGTCGCGGCAAGTCCCTCGATGGTGATGATCTGCTTCCCCGTCGCGGTTGCGACGGGGACCTGGCAGGAACGCGTAGCAGCACCGTCGAGGTGAACCGTACAGGCCCCGCACAGCCCCATACCGCAGCCGTACTTGGTCCCTGTCATATCCAGCAGATCGCGAAGCACCCAGAGCAGGGGCATCGCCGGATCCGCATCAACCGTTTGCTGGCGGCCGTTAATCTCAAGCGTGAAGCGGGCCATTGTCGACTCCGGTTCAAGCTTCTAATGCCGCAAAGGTCTGTGCCACAGCTGTGCAGGGTGACGCGTTGGGCATGCAGCGGGGCCCCACGATCATGCAGCGAACGCGCGCCGGAGGGGCTAACGCGCAATTCATGTAAGATGTCAGAGCTTCGGAATTAGCCCCTGAAATCGGGAATACCCATGAAGACCCTTCTCTCCACCCTGCTGCTTTCAGCAGTTGCCCTTGTCCAGTCGCTTACTCCTCCCGCACTCGCGGCGCAAAATCCCACGCCCACCCCCATCACCATCGAGGGCGATCACTTTGTCCGCGACGGGAAACCCTACCAGATCATCTCCGGGTCTATTCATTACCCCCGAGTACCGCGCGAGTACTGGCGTGATCGCCTGAAGAAAGCGCGCGCCATGGGGCTCAATACCATCCAGACTTACGCTTTTTGGGACCTTCATGAGCCCAAGCCCGGAGTCTTTGACTTCAGCGGACAGCTCGACATCGCGGCCTTCATTCGTATGGCTCAGGAGGAAGGCCTGAACGTCATTCTGCGTCCCGGCCCCTATATCTGCGCCGAGTGGGACGCCGGCGGTCTGCCCGCCTGGCTCTTCGCTGATCCCATGGTCAAGGTGCGCACGCAGGACCCGCGTTTCCTTGCCGCTACCGACCGCTATCTGCAACGTCTCGGGAAGGAGGTTGCCGGCCTGCAGACCTCCCATGGCGGCCCAATCATCGCCGTCCAGATCGAAAATGAATACGGCTCGTTCGGCAGCGACCGCGTCTACATGGAGGACATCCGCCAATCAGTCATTCGCGCGGGGTTCGGAGATTCGATCCTTTTCACCTCCGACGGCGCCGATCAGCTTCACAATGACATCCTTCCGGGCGTTTTGGCCGTCATCAATTACGGGCCGGGCGACGCTAAAAAGGATTTCCCGAAGCTCGCCGCGCTCCGCCCCAACCAGCCTATGATGACCGGCGAATATTGGGATGGATGGTTCGATGCCTGGGGTGACAAGCACCACGTGCACACCAACGCCGAAGCCCAGGCCAAAGAGATCGAATGGATCCTCGCCCAGGGTTATTCGCTGAACCTCTATATGTTTCACGGCGGCACAAGTTTTGGGTTCATGAATGGAGCCAACTATGGCAGCGACGCCGGCGCGCGATACTCACCTCAGACCACCAGCTACGACTACGACGCTGCACTCGATGAAGCCGGCCGCCCGACCAAAAAATACTATCTGCTGCGCGATGTGATTCAGAAGCGCACCGGAATTACGCCTCCTCCACTGCCCGAGCCCATCCCCATTGCCGCTGTCCCAGAGTTTTCCCTCACCGGGTCAGCGTCCATCTGGGACAACCTCCCCACTCCCATCAAGTCCGATAAGCCGAAAACAATGGAAGACGTGGGCCAGTCCTACGGATACATCCTTTACCGCACGCACGTCGCCGGGCCTCTCGATGGATCGCTCACGCTTGACGATCTGCGCGACTACGCGGCCGTCTACGTCGATAAGAAGCTCGCCGGGACGCTCGATCGCCGCCTCGGCCAGAAGTCGTTGCCCATCAAGATTCCCAGCGGAGGAGCGACGCTTGACATCCTGGTCGAGAACACCGGCCGCGTCAACTTCGGTCCGCACCTGCCCGACGGCCGCTCCGGAATCACAAGTTCCGTGGCCATCGGCTCTCATGAGCTGACGGGTTGGGAAATCTACTCGCTGCCGATGGATTCTCCAGACTCGATCCATGGCTGGAACAACTCCGCCACGCCGGGGCCAGCCTTCCACCGCGGCTCGTTCACGCTCTCCACGGTCACCGATACCTATCTCGACACCAGCCGCCTCGCCAAAGGATTCGTCTGGGTCAATGGGCACAACCTTGGCCGCGTCTGGGATATCGGCCCGCAAAAGTCTCTGTACCTGCCCGCGCCCTGGCTTCGGAAAGGCGAAAATGAAGTCGTCGTCTTTGACTACACCGATCTCGCCCAACCCACGCTGCGTGGGCTCGACAACCCGCTATGGCCTCCGGCGAAGGAGTAGAGCCTACTTCGTCCACTCGATTACGCGCACCTCAAATGGCTTGAGAGCGATTTGCTTCGTCTCACCCGCGGAAATCTCGACCGGCGCCGCTTTGGCGAAGACCTCATGTGTCTTGTAGCTGCCGGGTGCGGCAGGGGGCAATTCCAGCGCGGCCTTGAGATTCAGCGCATAAGTCTGCGCCTGCGCCGATGGGTTGCGCAGCGTCACCACCCAGCCGTCGGGACTCCACGCCGCCCATCCGTAGACCTCGGCCTTGCCTGGATCGCCCCCGATCCAGTGTGTGTCTTTCAGAATCGACGCACGTTCGCGCGACCACCGCGCTGCGTCCGCGATCAGGTCCCAGTCCGTCGACTTAAGCAGCGACGGGGTTACGTATAGCTCCTGGAGCTGTGTCCCGCCGCCGAAGTAGGAATGCACCTCGTCCGCCAGGTCCTTCCCGTCGTCGTTATCGAGATGCGGTGCCTGCTTCGCGTAGATGATGCCATGCAGCATGAGCGAGTTCAGCGGATACAGGGGGCCTGCCTCGACAATGTTGCGATATACCTGCTCATCGCGATACGTGATCCAGCGCTGCCGCCACGTCCCCTCGCCAGCAAAGTCGCTGTCCTCTCCGCCCCGCCATATCGAGTCCGCATAGAACACCCAGAAAGGCGACGGATGCGTCCCCGTTGTCAGGTTGATGAAGATGCCGCTCTGGGCCTGCCGGATCCGCTGGATCAGGTGAATCGCGGCGTCGAAGTCGCTGTCGAAGGCGCTGCCTGGGAACACCCGGTCCGCGTTGCCCGTCCCGTCAAACTTGAACTGGTTCACGCCATAGCGATCGACCATCTCCAGGCATGCCTTTTCGAATGCGGCGTAATACTTTGGACCCGACAGCGCATAGCCGCCTTTTACGATCTCGTATCCGTGAGACTGCCCATAGGCGATGCGCTGCTTTTTCTCCTCGCTATATCCACCCCATGGAGACAACCACACGCCTATCCCAGCGTGAATCTTCTTCGCGGCCTCCGCCTCAGCGCTGAATCCGTTCGGGAATCCGCTATTGAAGCCCCACAGCGAATTCGTATTGTCCCAGCCATCGTCAAAAAGAAACGAATCCACCTGCACGTGGCGCAGATCGACCAGCTCCGTCCCGAAAGCATGGATGCGGTCGAGGGCGCCCTTTTCGTCGTAGCGATTGCCGAATCCCAGATCGAACCACGAGTTGTAATGCAGGAAGGGATTGTACGGCCGCGGCCTTTCGGCCTCGAGATACGCGAGAAAATCCCGTCGCATCTGCCCCGGCGCGGCCACTCCCACGACGGAGGAATAAGTAACGCTCTGCCCTGCGCGCAGCGGGAGCTGCCGCGTTATGCCCGCCGTCACATGCCCGGCTTCCACCTTCGCCCAGGACAGCGGATGCTCAAATCCGAAGAACATCGTGCCATCCACCACGGGAGAGCCCTTCACCGTACCTGCGACCCTGCCGTCAGCATCGGAAAAGTCGAGCAGCCTCACCTCGGAGATCGCCAGATCTCCTCCCGTCGCACGGATCGTCAGCTGCTGGCGCAGATACCCGGCGTTCTCCCGCGCCAGCAGGCACCAGTGGAGATCGGCTTGCGGCTTATCGCTGGACAGATCAGCGCACACACGCTTGCCGCCCGCGATGTTCTCTGCGATCGAAGGGTTCACGATCCGCAGCTTCGATGCCGGAATCACCGTCCCATCCTGCATCGTAAGCACGAATGCCTCGGGAAACGTAATGCTGCGTCCCAAAGCAGTACCGCGGACTGTCAGCGGACCGGGATGCCCCGCCGCAGCCGTGACCTGAGCGCTGATCTTCCCTGTCGCCACGTTGTAGCCCGCATCCCCGCCTGCGCCTGTTACCGACTGCGCAAGCACAGGCCATGCAAGGAAAACCACCGCCAACATCGCTATCTTCCCGTTCACCATTCTGGTCATCCTGACAGTCTATTTTGGAAGTGGCCGAGTCCATGAGATCATTCCGGGAATTGTTTAAAGCAGCTTTGCCTGGTTCATGAATTTCGCCCCCCTCGACTGGATCATCATCGTCGCCTATCTCGCCGCCTCGCTCGGCATCGGTATCGCCGGCAGAAAGTACGTCGGCAACACTGCGCACTTCCTTGTCGCCGGACGCGAACTCGGCCCCTGGATCGGCATCGCCACCCTGGCCGCCACCGAGATCGGCACCATCACTTACATGTACAACAGCGAGCTCGGCTACCGCTACGGATTCGCCGCACTATCAGCAGCGCTTATCTCCGGGGTGGTCATGATCACTGTCGGACGCACAGGCTTCGTCATCCGCAGACTGCGCGAGCTTCGCCTTATGACCGTCCCCGAGTACTTCGAAGTCAAGTACAGCCGCGGCCTTCGCATCCTCACCGGGATACTCGTCGCACTCGGCGGCATCCTCAACATGGGCGTTTTCCTCAAGATCGAAGGCGAGTTCCTCACGGTTACCAGCGGGCTCAACAGCCGCTATCTAATCCCGACGATGATCGCCATCCTGCTACTTGAGCTCATCTACACCACCCTCGGCGGCATGGTCTCCGTCGTCATCACCGACTATTTGCAGTACGTCCTCCTCTCAATTGCAACCATCATCATCACACTCTACGCGGTTCACTTCGCCGGATGGCACGCGATGGTTTCGCGCGTCGAAGCCCTGATGGGGCCCGCCGGTTTCAACCCCATCGTTGCGCCGAAATTTGGCTTGAGTTTCCTCGTCTGGCAGGTACTCCTCTGGTTCTCCATCCACACCTGCTGGCAGACAACCGCCATGCGCATGTTCTCGACGCGCGGCGCTGACGTATCGAAGCGTGTGATGACCTGGACTGGCTTCATCTTCCTCGGACGTGGCATGCTCCCCATGCTGTGGGGAATCGCCGCTCTCGTCCTCTTCGGCCACGGCCCCGTCATCAACGGCGTCCCGCAGGCAATCGCCCAGGGCATAACCCTCGCACCCATCGACGCGATGCCTGCCATGCTGGCGCAGCTCCTCGGACCCGGCGTTCGCGGTATCGTCGTTGCAGGGATGCTCGCCGCCACCATGTCCGTCAACAGCTCTTACCTGCTTGGCTGGAGCGCCGTCATCTCGCAGGACGTCATAGCTCCCGTTCGCCGCGCCTCCGGACACCCGCCACTCACCGACCGTAGCGAACTCCGCATCAATCGCGTGTGCAACGTCTGCGTCGGCCTCTTTCTCATCTTCTGGGGGCTGTACTACACGCCTCCCGGTGCGGTTTACCTCTATCTCAACATCACAGGAACCATCTTCCTCGCCGGAGCCTTTGTCTGCGTCGTCGGCGGCCTCTACTGGAGCCGCGCCAACGTTACCGGCGGCTACCTCGCCATGCTCATGGGAGCCATCGGAGCCATAGTGCCTTTCTTTTTCCTGCACCGCAGCGAAAGCTTCGCCGGATTCGCATCCTTCGGCCTCGCCGCCGCTGGTCTGCTTGCCGGCTCGTTCTTCGGACGCCCATCGCCTGCGTCCAGGCGAGGTGAGCTATGAACCTCTGGGCTGAATTCTGGGGCGCATGGATTATCCTCTCAGGACTGACCTTCGCCGGAATCACCATCATCGTCGCCGTTAAAGGCCTCGCCGACCTCCGCGCCATGTTCCGCGACCTCGCCGCCGAGAATCTCAGCACAGATATAGGAGCCGCCGACCATGGCCGACCCCGTTCGTGACGCTCCCGACAAGTTTGTCGCCATGGTCACAGCGACCGCTCAGGTCAGCTTGCCGCTGGGCGACTTCCATCCCCGCTCCATGCTCGTCACGCCGGAGCATCTTCCTGAGCGCCCGCGCTTTCCTGCCATCGACTACCACAACCACCTCGACGCCCTCGAACCTCGCGACGTGCTGCGCGTCATGGACGCCTGCGGCATAGAACGCGTCGTCAACATCACCATGCAGACCGGCGACGCTGCCCTGCGGATCATCGACAAATTCCGCCAGGCCGAACCTTCGCGCTTCTCCACCATAGCCTGGATGGACTGGTCGGGACTCGACCGCGACGACTTCATCCCGCTCACTCTTGACCGCTTTGAGCGCCAGGTCCAGCGGGGAGCCGTTGGACTCAAGTTCTGGAAGGACCTCGGCCTCACCGTCCGCGACCGATTCGGCAACTTGCTCCGCGTCGATGACGAACGCCTCGCGCCCATCTTCGAAAAGGCCGCAGAGCTCGGCGTCCCGGTCATGTTCCACACCGCCGATCCCGCAGCGTTCTTCCTTCCCATCGACCCCACCAACGAACGCTACGAAGAACTGGCCGCGCATCCTGACTGGAGCTTCCACGGCTCGCAATTTTCAAAGTCCGAGTTACTCGATCAGCGCGACCGCGTCTTTGCGCGTCATCCCAACACGACTTTCGTTGCCGCGCACGTCGCCGAGAGTGGAGAGGACCTCGCACGCGTCGCATCGCTGCTTGAATCCCGCCCCAACGTCTACATCGACATCAGTGCCCGCACACCCGAGCTCGGACGCCAGCCCTATTCCGCGCGCAGCTTCTTCCTGCGCTTCGCCGACCGCATCCTTTTCGGGACAGACCTTCTGCCTGACATCCAGATGTATCGCCTCTATTTCCGCTTCCTCGAAACCGCCGCCGAATACTTCGAATACCCTAGCCACGCTTCACGCCAGGGCCGCTGGAACATCTACGGGCTCCGCCTCCCCGACGATGTGCTCGAAAAGGTCTATCGCGGAAATGCCGAAAAGCTGCTGAAGCTATGATCGAAGTCGCAGCATGGCCAGCGCGCGCCGATCCCGGCCCCCTACCCCTTCGGCGCTAAGCTTCGGGCCAGGTGACTGAAGAACGTCTCGTCATCCCCGGCGCTCAGATCCACCCATTCCTCGTCTGTCATCTGCTTGCGCCATTCAAGCAACGGAACAGCGTCTGGACCTGCCGGATGACGCAATTGCCAGGACCCGCTTTCAGCCACCTCCAGGATCTTTTGCGCAACAACCGACGGTGGCGTTGGATGGCTCAGCGACGCCGCGAACAATTTCGTGAATCTCTCGCGCTGGTTGTACTCGGAAGGTCCTCCGCTGACGGTGATCCGCCGTGCCATGGCGGTATCGATAATTCCGGGCTCCACGATCGCCACTCTCACATTGAACGTTTTCATCTCGCCGGCTAGGGCTTCGCTCAGCGCCTCAAGCGCCCATTTGGATGCATTGTAAGGGGCCATGGGTGGATTGGAGATGCGGCCGGCAACCGATGTGACGTTGATGATGCAGCCGCGGCGTCGCTTCCGCATGGAAGCGATGACAGCCTGAATACAACGAAGGGCTCCGAAATAGTTGGTCTCCATCACCTGGCGGAACTCAGCAAGGGGAACTTCCTCCACCGAACCGATGCGCTCCACGCCCGCATTGTTCACAAGCACATCGATCGGTCCATGATCGCGCTCGATCGCCGCGATGCTGTCCGCCACAGACCGGTCCGAGTCCACATCCATGGCTGTGACATGGATTAGCAGCTTCTCGCTCGCCGCAGCCGCAGCTAGTTCAGGCGAGGCCTCGGGATTGCGCATCGTGGCGTGTACGGTGTAGCCGGCGCGCCCAAACACCAGGGCACACTCGAAGCCAATTCCTTTGCTGGTTCCTGTAATCAATACTGATGGCATTGGCGTCTCTCATGCGCAAATCGCCAGAGCTCACAGGGCGTTCGAGCACACTCCGGATCTGCATTTGAAATATAGGGGAGTTAGCTAAGCATGCGCAGGCTACAGTGCCGGCGACTCTCGGGTCAAATCGCCGGTCAAAGCTGGACCAACTGGCTTGGTCTCTGCACCGAGACTCAAAGAGCCTCAGTAGCATCTGCCTCTTTCCGTATCGGAAAGCGCGGCCAGTTGACACCATTCAACATCCCATTCAGGCTGTCAACAAAACGGCTGAACAACGTAATGGGGTTCCCATTTGGATATGTGCCTACTACCTGACTCAACTGCCAGCGCGAATTCAGCAACAGAGTCCAATCCACTCCATCGCTGCGTGACTCAGCCCAGGTCAATGTTCCGTCCATGCTCCCCTCGCGCGACGAACCCGGCGCACGTCCGCCCAATCCCCAGACTGCATAGTTATGAATGAAGGTGGCCAGTGTCAGCGCCGAAGTCATCAGGCCGCCACCGGAATCCATGACCTCCGTCAGGTCGCCCTCGCCGCCATACGCATTCGGCAGGAACGCGCTCGATGTCCAGTCAAACAGTGTCGGTCCGACCTGCGGATCATCGTACGAAACCTCTCTCCACTCGAGCGGCCCCGCAGTCATACGCGACAGATGAACGTCATCCAGGCCCAGCGGGGCGAGAACGTTCTGCCGCACATAATCCACATACGGCATCCCACTTACCGCTTCGACAATTAGTCCCAGCAGGAGATACCCGAAATTCGAATAGTTCTTTGGATTTGTATTGAAGTTCTGAGTTCCGGGAGGAAACTGTAGTGGCTCGCCATACATATACCGCGCCACTTCAAATTTCCTTGGAGGCCGCGGCAATCCCATCGCTTGCGAGATTGCGCGCAGGTTGAACACGGGATCGAATCCCGACACCGTGTCGTTCCATCCCCCTGCGTGATCGACAAGTTCCTGCACCGTGATCTGATTGATGTATGGGCTGGGAGTTTGCGTAGCCAGCACGGCCCCCGTTATCCCAAGTGTCGGAAACACCAGCGTCGCATTGCTGCCGGACCCCAACACCAGCTTGCCGGCATTGGCGAGAGTGTTAATTGCCGCGCAGGTGAACGCCTTGCTGCAGCTTGCCAGCCTGAATACACTCGTTGGCTGTGTGATCGCGTATCCCTGTTCGCCCCAGGTGTAGGCGTGCAATAACTCCATTTTTCCGTTGTACAGAATCGACAGCTGGGCCGCTCGCACGCCATACGTCTGCATGAAGTTGGCCATCGCACTGTCGAACTGTGTCAGCGCCGCCGCTACCGGTTGTCCGGTCACAGTCCACACTCGCGGTATCGTGGTTTGCTGCGCAAACACCGCGGCAAATACCGGACTGGCAGTGGTCCCACCGCCCTGAACGCTGATCGGGTAGTATCCCTGCGAATTCAGCTCATTAAAGAGGTTCTGATAATCCGTGCTCGATAACCCGGTGCGGGCAACCCAGGGGCCAACCCAATCGTTGCGGAAGTAACCCGCACACAGCGCGTCGCTCGACATCGCGGTGTAGGCTGGGCGTCCACCGCCCATCACCGCGGCATTGAAGTAATTCTGGTAGTAGCCCGCGCTCGCATCCATCACAAATGACCACTGAATATTCCCCGCATTTGCCTCCCATGTTGCGGCATAGGTGCGTGCTACAGCAGTCCCGTAAATTGAGAGCGACCTAAGGATCATGTTGTTGTTCAACGCATCCTGACACTGCGACTGGAACGAATTCGGATCACTCAACCCGCCGTTCGTCATGCCATGCCTCGCCATCCAGCCCACTGAGTCCTTTAATGCCACTGCGGCGAAAACCAGGTTCGACCCCGATCCCGTAACCGAAACGATCACTACTCGATACCCTTGAGGCTCTACCGTCGTATTGATCCAGTTCTGATAGCCATTTGCATCTATGTTGTGGACGGCAATCCAGAACGGCGACGGTCCCTTCACCCACACGGCGGCATATAGAGCATTCGAGGGATCCCCATAAACGCTCAGCGAAATCGGGTTGAAACCTTCCGCGGATAGCTGGGTTACAAAGGCCTGATGCTGGGCAGCAGTTGCGTTGTGATATGCCTGAAACTGAGGCGCCATCGCTCTCCTCTTTCCGGCACAACAGCCATTGTCAACTCGTGGCCCAACAGCTTAGAGAGCGCTCCGTACTTTGTCGAGGGCCCTCTTTTCCACACTACTGCACAGGATCTACTCGACCCGTTGATCGATCCGCGCAGGCGTGGCCGGAGATCGCTCCCAGTTCTACAAAGATCTGAGCCTGCCCTTCTATGGATACAACAGGCCCGGCGCCAAGACATCGGACGGTGTCCGTGAGGCATTCTGGCGCCTCGGCATGCAGTCTTCCATCATCGGCTCCTACGATTGCATCAAGGCATTTTCCGAGACCGACCAGACTGAGGATTTGAAAAAGATCGATGTGCCTGCGCTGATCATTCAGGGAGATGACGATCAGATCGTACCCATCGATGACGCTGGAAAGCTCCAGGCCAAGCTCATCAAGAAGGCAACTCTGAAGGTGATTCAGGGCGCGCCTCACGGTCTCTGCACAACGCATGCCGACGTCGTCAACAAGGAGCTCTTGGCGTTTCTGAAGCAATAAATGTGCTGGGTTTTTCGCCGCGTTTCAATTTGGGGAGCGGATGCGGGAAGCTCTGCTCCCAGACGCTTTGACAACGAGGTTGCATTACAGAAAAGTAAGACAGCCTTAAGGGGAGTCCCGATCGACTCGGTTATGAGCCGAGCGATCCAACCAGATAAGGCGAGGTTTCAATCATGAGCGATCACGCGCGGGAAAGGTCGATCTTGGAACAGCCCTCCAGGAGGAACTTCCTTGGCATGGGTTCAGTCACGCTGGCAACCGCCGCACTTTCGGGATTGACGGCAAACGCCCAGCAGAGAGCCAGCACTGAGAAAGCGGAGAAGGATCATTCTTCAAGTGATCCGGGGCAGGAAAACAAGGCCCTCCTGGCGCTGAATCCAAATAGCAATAACCCTCCCCCAACGGACCATGGCGATGTCATGCCGCTGTGGTATTCCTTCGACCTCGTGAAAAAGCGTGTTGAGGAAGGGGGGTGGACACATGAAGTAACCGATCGCGTGCTGCCCTCTTCGAAGGACGTTGCAGGCGTGAACATGCGCCTGACAGCGGGAAGCTACCGCGAGCTGCACTGGCATACTGCCGATGAATGGGCCTATGTCCTACACGGAAATGCGCGTGTGACCGTCATGAGCCCCGAGGGCAAGATGTTCGTTGGCGACGTCAGTGAGGGCGACCTGTGGATCTTCCCGGCAGGCCATCCACACTCGATCCAGGGTTTG
Source organism: uncultured Acidobacteriaceae bacterium (assembly GCA_963724375.1). Lineage (GTDB taxonomy): Bacteria > Acidobacteriota > Terriglobia > Terriglobales > Acidobacteriaceae > Silvibacterium. The sequence goes on along the minus strand of CAVRUM010000004.1, from coordinate 27,969 downwards.
GGGCCGGACGGGACGGAGTTCCTATTGGTCTTTCCGCAGGGGGGCTTCTCCGAAGACGGAACGATGCTGTTGTCAGCCTGGATGGCACATACGCCTCCAGAGGTGATTGCCAAGAACACCGGGCTCCCCATGAGCGCGATCAATGCCTTCCCGGAGAACCCGCTTTACATCTTCCCCGGTGATCTGCCTCCGTCACTCGAGGCCGACAAGGCCAACATCGGACCTGAAAACCTCACGGATGGTCAGTTCACTTTCCATCTCAAGTCGATGACGCCCACTAAGAGCACGAAAGGCGGGAGCGTGCGAGTGGTAGATTCGCGAAACTTTCCACTCTCTACGCATATTGCGGCGGCCCTTGTGACCATCAAGCCCGGCGGAATGCGGGAGTTGCACTGGCATCCAAATGCGTCAGAGTGGCAATTCTGGATCGCAGGAAAGGGTCGGATGACGGTGTTCTTTCCCTACGACAACGCGCGCACGATGGACTTCAACGCCAACGATGTGGGCTACGTTCCGTCGAACGCTCCGCATTACATTGAGAATCCCGATGACAAAGATCTGCTCTTCCTCGGCCATCGCTATCGATCGTTTCGAGGATGTATCGCTCACCATTGGCGCGGCCACGGCCCCTGATATGCCCAAGGACCTGGGATCGACAGGATGGCCACAAAATTCCTGCCGAAAAGCTCGAGGTTATATAAGTTGGCGTCGAAAAATGCCAGTGCTCGGGCAGCGAAGCGTACCTGCTTCTGCTGCCCAGCCTTGAAACTGATCTTCAAAAGGCGTGCAGATCGCTCCACGAAAAGCTGAATCAGATGTTGTTCCGAAATCACTTCGCCCGTGGGTGCGTCCGGTCGTAGACCTCCGCGACCTGGCCGACCGTGAGTTGCGTGTAGCGCTGCGTCGTCGAGAGGCGCTCGTGGCCGAGCAGTTCCTGAATCGCTCGTAGATCGGCGCCCTCTTCCAGCATGTGCGTTCCAAAAGCATGCCGCAGCGTGTGCGGATGCACGTCCGCAGGCAGCCCGTGCGCCAATGCGATCTGCTTCACGATGCGCCCAACGCTTCGCGTCGTCAGCCTTCCCTTTCCCCGCAGCCGGGCATTGAGTAGCAGCGCCTCCGACGACTTACCTGCTGCTGCCAGCTTCGCCTCGCGCAGCGGAAGATACGCCCGCAACGCCTGGGCCGCCGCATCGCCCAGCGGAACGTACCGCTCCTTGCGCCCCTTGCCCCGCACCAGAATTGCCTCATTCGCCCAGTGAATGTCCCGCAGGTTCAGCCCGACCAATTCCGCGTTGCGGATACCGCATCCATACAGAAGCTCGAAGATCACATGATCGCGCTCGGGCCACGCGGCCAACTCGTCCGATGCGGAAGCATCGACCGCGCGGTTCATCTCCTCGATCGTAGGCACCCGCGGCAGGTGCTTCGGCAGCTTTGGAGTCGCCACCAGCACCGCGGGATTCTGCTCGACGTATCCGCGCCGCGCCAGCCACTTGAACCACGCCCGGATTGCAGCCAGCGCCCGCGCCGCAGAAGCCTTCGACAAGCCGCGCCCGTAAAGCTCGCTCAGATACGCCCGGATCTGTCTGTGCTCTACACGGGCGATGGGAAACTCCGCTCCCACCGTATTAGTTAGATATACCGCGAAATTCAGCAGCTCGCGCCGGTACGCGCGCAGCGTGTGCGGAGAAGCTGCCCGTTCATGCGCCAGCGCAGTCAGAAACTCCTCGGCGCGAACGCCCATCTGCGTCTCGACACTCATTCGGCTGTTCTCTTCGCTCGGGGATGATGCTGCCGGTGAACCGCCTTGAGCCGCCCAAGGGCGAGATGCGTGTAGACCTGCGTTGTCGCGATGTCGGCATGGCCGAGGAGGGTCTGCACGGTGCGCAGATCGGCTCCGTGCTCAACCATGTGTGTTGCACAGCTGTGGCGCAGCATGTGAGGACTCGCATGCGAGTCGGTCGACTTCACCAGCCGCCAGATCCACTGCCGCGTTAGCGGTTCGCCGCGCACCGAAAGAAAGAGCCTTCCCGCCGCGCGGCCTCGCTTCTGCAGCTCCGGACGACCCTGCTTTAGATATTTCTGGATTGCCTCGATTGCCGCACGACCCAGTGGCACGATGCGCTCCTTGTCTCCTTTGCCGCGCACCAGAGCGCGCCCCGCTTCGAGCGAAAGATCCGCGACATTCAGTCCCGTCAGCTCGGACACACGCAGCCCGCTCGCGTACAGCAACTCAAGAATTGCGCGGTCGCGCAGCGAAATGGCGTCCGCCTGTGCATGATCCGCCGCAGCCCCTGCCCGCTCGAGCATCTCGCTCACCTCCGACTGCGCCAGTGACTTCGGAAGCACCTTCCATGACGAGGGCGAGTCGAGATTGATTGTCGGATCGCGCTCGATGCGCTTGTCCAGCAGCAGCCATCGATAAAATCCGCGCAGGCAAGAGAGCTTGCGCGCCATCGATCGCGATTCCACCCCGTGCATACCCAGATGCTCGAGGAATCCGGCAACATTCGCATGCACAGCTGAAATCAGCACCGCATTTTCGCGCTCAAGATATTCGGCAAACTGCAGCAGATCGCGCTCGTAGGCCTCGCAGCTCAATGGCCGCAGCCCTTTTTCGACACGCAGATAAGCAATGTACTCGTGCAACACTTCGGCGTTGTGGCTCTCTGGGTTGCGGTTCTCGGGCACTCCTCCCATTATCGAAGAACCATTCATGACCGCGATGGACGCAAATTCCGGGGAACCAAGTTCATCAGCCTCCCTGCTCGTCAATCCAGAACGAGGTAACCCTTCCCGACGATCCGATCTCTCGCAGAAAACCCTGCCCTCAGCGATTGGCCATTTGCTTCTGACCCTTGTTTCTTTTTGAATTATCTTCACAATTCAGCGAATAAAATCGTCGAGAAACCGGCTCCCCACATTGGAGGGGTTCTATTCTTCGCTTCAACCCACGAAGAATTCCTCTGGCCGCCGCGAGATAATGGTTTTTCAGGAGTTTCATTTGACCGTCACACATGCTGCACCGGCCCGTTATTCACCCACGGAATTTGAATCCGCGGTTCTCACGCTTCACCCCGCTACTGCTATCTTCGATTGCGACGGTACACTCTGGAGCGGCGATGCCGGCTACGGATTCATGGTCTGGTCCATCGAGGCTGGCCTTGTCTCGCGCAACGCCAGCGACTGGATTGACTCGCGCTACCGCCTCTACCTGAACGGCCAGGTCTCAGAGGCTGAAATGTGCGGCGAGATGGTCCAGCTCTACGCCGGCCTCCAGGAGTCTGAACTGCGTCACGCCGCAGCCGACTACTTCCGATCCCATATCGAACCCCACATCTTCCCGGAGATGCAGGGCCTTGTCGCAAAATTGCGCGCTCAGGGTGCGGACATCTGGGCTGTCAGTTCCACCAACAACTGGGTCATCGAAGAAGGAGTCCAGCGCTTCGGCATTCCGTCTTCGCGGGTACTCGCAGCGCAGGTAAAGGTCCTGGACGGACGCATCACCAGCAACCTGATCGACGTGCCTAGCGGAGACGGTAAGTCCGACGCGCTGCGCCGCGCCGGTATCGATCGCCCCGACGCGGTCTTCGGCAACTCTATCCACGACGCGTCCATGCTGCGCATGGCAAAGCGAGCGTTCCCGGTCAACCCGACGCCAGCGCTGCTTGAAATCGCCGGCGACCACGGCTGGAGCGTCTTTTATCCTGCTGCCATGCTTGCGGACACCAAGCTCTGAATGAGAATCGTCTCCCTGCAGCCGAGTGTCAGCATCATCCTCGATAGGCTGGGCTGCCTGGACTCGCTTGTTGCGTGCACCAAATATTGCGTCGACGCCGTCCCCGTTCTGCGCGAGCGAGCGCTGCCTGTCGTTCATGATTCGTGGTCCACAAAGGCCGAAGAGCTGATCCCCGTCCCTGCCGATCTCGTCATCGCGTCAGTTCCTTACCGACAGGAATCGCTGACAGCGATCCTCAAATCCGGACATCCCCTTCTCGCCCTTGCGCCGAAAAACCTCGCCGGCATCTGCCAGGATATCCGCCTCATCGCGTCCCTGGTTCATCAAACCGAGCGCGGCGAAGCCCTCATCTCCGGGATGCAGTCAGAGATCGCCGCAGTTTGTTCCCGGACCGCCCGCCTTCCCCGTTGTAGCGTCTACTGCGAGGAGTGGGGCAAGCCGCTCATCCACTCCCAACCCTGGGTTGCGGAGCTGGTCGAGGCCGCCGGCGGCATTTTCGTCGGAGGCCCAGGCGCAACGACCTCCGAGGCGGCCATTGCTGCCGCCGATCCCGACGTGATCATCGCCGCGTGGTGCGGAGCCGGAGACCGCGTGCCCCTCGAACGCATCGTCGAGCAGCGCGACTGGCGCGGACTCCGCGCCGTGCGTAGTGGTCGCGTCTACTGCATCGCGGACGAGCTTCTCAATACGCCCGCTCCAACCCTGATCGGCGGCCTGCACGCCCTCGCGCGGGCTATCCACCCCGAGGTTTTCGGTGCGGTCGCAAGCCCCGACGGAAGACAAATCGAGGAATTTCTTGCCGTTGCGTCTAAACTGAAGTACGGGTGCCCGACGTGAATGGAAACAACATGAACGGGAACAGCGGGATCGGTAGGCCCGACCAGAACGGAGGGCAGAACGTACCGAAGACGGTGCGGTTTGTCGCTGCCGCCCTCATCCTGCGCGGCGACGAGGTCCTCATATGCCAGCGCCGACCCGACCAGCCCATGGCCCTCAAGTGGGAATTTCCCGGCGGAAAAATCGAACCCGGAGAGACGCCCGAACAGGCCCTGGCCCGGGAGCTTAACGAAGAGCTCGGCATCGACGCCGATGTCGGCGCGCACGTTACCCACACCCGCCATACCTATCGCACCGGAGGCGCGGTCGACCTCCAGTTTTTTGCCGTGCACTCTTTCCGCGGCGAAGTCACCAACCGCATCTTTCACGACGTGCGCTGGGTTCCCCTCCGAGGCCTGACTGATTACGATTTCCTCGCCGCCGACCGCGAGCTGATCCGTGATCTCGCCGCGGGAAAACTGTTGTAGCAGCGCTTCAATGCATAAACTGCTGCACCATCAACATCACCGACAGGATGATCACAATTCCCGCCGTCAGCCACGCGGCGATGTTGAACCAGTGCGGGTTCACGTATTTGCCCATCAGGTCCTTGCGATTAATCAGCAGCAGCATGAGGATAATCACGATCGGCAACAGAATTCCGTTCAGCGCCTGGGATTCGATTGACCACTTCACCAGGGGGAAGTTCGGAATCATCACCACCGCAGCCCCGCCCGCGATCAGGATCGTATAGAACCAATAAAAGAACGGTGCTTCCCGAAAGCGCTTATCCACGCCCGATTCAAGCCCCAGCCCCTCGCAGACCACGTACGCCGTCGACAGCGGAAGCACGGACGCGGCAAAGAACGATGCGTTGAAGAGACCGAAAGCAAACAGCAGAAAGGCGTACTGTCCTGCCAGAGGCTTCATGGCCTGTGCCGCATCCGAGGCATCCTGGATCGATCCCAATCCATGCACCCACAGCGTGGCGGCGCAGGCCACAATGATGAACCAGGCAACAATGTCCGTAAAGATCGAGCCCACAATCACGTCAAGGCGCGACGCGCGATACTTCCTGATCGTCACGCCCTTCTCCACAATCGACGACTGCAGGTAAAACTGCATCCACGGCGCGATAGTCGTCCCAATCACGCTGACCACCATAAAAAGGTAGTCGCCGTTCTTCCACGCTGATCGCGCAGGCAGCTTTACTGTCGCGACCAGCGCCGTGTGCCACGCAGGCTGCGACAGCACCCCGGCGGCAATGTAGGCGATGTAGAAGGCCGACGCGGCCAGAAAGATCTTCTCCACACTCTTGTAATCGCCGCGCACCACCAGCAGCCAGACCAGCACCGAGCACGTCGGCACCGAGATGTACTTGCTTACATGGAAGAGCTGGAGGCTCTCGGCGATCCCCGAAAATTCGCCGATAACGTTGCCGAAATTCACCAGAACGAGCAGGAAGAGCACGATCACGGTGATGCGCAGGCCAAATTCCTCTCGGATCAGGTCGCTCAGGCCCTTGCCTGTCACCACCCCCATGCGCGCACACATCTCCTGGACGACGATCAGCGCCAGCGTGATCGGGATCATCGTCCACAGCAGGTCGTATCCAAACTGCGCGCCGGCCTGCGAGTAGGTGAATATTCCGTTCGGATCGTTATCTACATTGGCGGTGATGAACCCCGGGCCGAGCACGGCGAGGAACAGCAATATCCGGGTTCTCCAGCGCTTGAGCATGGCAAGTGATTCGGTCTCATCAACGGTTTCGAATATTTGGATGCTACAGGGCGAACATACCAGACAGAACGATCATCAACCCGATCTCAGGAATGCAATTACATGGTCCGCCTCAACCACGCCGACAAGCTTTCCCGCGTCATTCAGAACCGGTAGCGCGCGCAGGTTGTACTTGTCGAACAGTTCGGCTACCTGCTGCTGATGGGCGTCGGCGTTGCAGGAGATGAACCGCGGCTCCGCCAATACATCGAGCCGCGTCTCTGGCTTGGCGAGCACCATGCGCGCAAGTGGAACCACACCCTTCAGCACCTCGCCCTCATCCACGAGATAAATTTCCGTCACCGTCTCAATATCGCCTTCGAAATCGCGCAGTGCCTGGATGCCTTCCGCCACCGTCGCCGCCGACATCACCGAGACGTAATCCGTCGTCATCCGGCCCGCAGCTGAGTCTTCCCGGAACTCAAGGAGCTCTTCTACTTCGTGCCGCTCCTCGGGGCTCATCTCTTCGAGAATGGCTTCCGAACGCGACTCCGGCAGTTCCGCAAGCAGGTCGGCTGCGGCCGAGGGATCCATCTCCTCGACGATGCCCGCTGCCACCTCTGAGGTCAGCCCCTCCACCATCGCCTTCTGCAGCTTGGGCTCAACTTCTTCCAGTGCCTCCGCGGCCACTTCTTCATCAAGCGTGGTCAGAATGGCCTCGCGCTCGGCCGCAGGCAGATCTTCGAGAATGTCCGCAATGTCGGACGGATGAAGCTTCGCCAGGCGCTCATGCTCGATGTTCAGCTTTACCCGTCGCGCCGGATCAACCTCGATCACGTCGACAAATTCCCATGGGATCACGCGGGCTGGAATTGTACTGACCAGCCTTTCGAGCGCCTGGCTGGGGACCGCGCCCTTGAACAGCCGGCGGACGGCGCCCCTCAGACCCACTTCTACCTCGCGAACGCGAAGGTCCTCTTTATCGGGGTCACCGTTGGTAAACCACTGCAGGTCGACGTCGTTCACCCGCACTACCTTGCGGCCGTGAACGTCAATGATCTGCCGGTCGAGCAGGTCCTGCCGCAGGAGGAGGAAGTTGTCGTCCGGCTGGAGCGGTTGCGGCTTCACCTCGCCGCGCAACTCGAGCGTGCCGCTCGGCGTCTGTCGGACGCCTGTCGCGGCCACCAGTTCCAGCCCTCTCCGAGTCTTCAGCACTAAACCCGCGACCTTGCCGGCCTCGGCTCCAGTACTTACGGCAAGGTCCCGGACGCGCCCCCGCAAATTCCCGCTCGCATCGGTAACAGGCGTCCCCAGCATCGCGGTCAGCGTCGAATTGAACTCCTTGTCGGCCAAAATGCCCCCGCTGCCTCCGCTGCAGTCTAACAGCAGCAAGGGCAACCCTTGCCGCTGTATTGCGATCCTAAATGGATGCTCCCGCCATGGGTGCTGGAGCCAGCTAGATTTGTGTTATCTCGACAGGAAGCGTCTGAGTTTGCTTGACATTGCCTCCGCCAGCAAGCAAACTTCCTGCAACGAGAATCGGTGAGGTTGGCTGACGAAGAATGGGAAAGAGCGAGGAAGAGCATTTGACCGGACAACAGGCTAGCCGTATCACCTACACGCTCGAGTCCTCGCTGGAAAGCGTAAACAAAGTTGAGGAAACCGCCGAACAGATGGCCAAGAAGGCGGGCATCGATGAAGATGAGGTGTTTCGCGTTGCCATGGCCGTCCGGGAAGCTGCAGTGAATGCCGTGCTCCACGGCAATTCCTATGATCCTGACAAGCGCATCACCGCTTCTTTCGAGAATACCGGGGACTCTCTCGTAATCCGAATAACCGACCAGGGCAAGGGGCTCGATCCGGAAACGCTGCCCGATCCACTCGCTCCCGAGAACCTGCTGCGTGGTTCGGGACGCGGTATCTTCCTCATCCGCTCATTCATGGATGAGGTACACTTCAAGCTATTGCATCCCGGAACTGAGTTGACACTAATCAAGCATCTGGGGACCGCTCAAACAGGCACTTAAGGAGGACTTTCTTCGTGAGCATGAAATTAACCACCCGTCAGGTGGACGGCGTTACGATTCTGGATCTGAGTGGACGCATTACGCTGGGTGAGGGCAGTGTCCAGTTGCGCGACGCTATCCGCGACCTTCTCGCCAAGGGGCAGAAACTTATCCTGCTGAATCTCGCCGACGTGAACTACATCGACAGCTCGGGCATCGGCGAACTCGTCAGCGCTTACACAACCGTTCGCAACCAGGGCGGCGAGCTGAAGCTGCTGAACCTCACCAAGAAGGTTCACGACCTGCTCCAGATCACCAAGCTCTACACCGTATTCGACGTCAAGGACGACGAAGCCACCGCCATCGCTTCCTTCACCCGCGCATAAAAGATTCCGGGACTTCCTCCGTCCTGACAAAAGAGGCTGCCCGAAGGCAGCCTCTTTGCATTTATCCCTGACCTGTCTGGAAGACCCGCCTAGAACTTCACCACCGGCGCTGTTCGCGAGCCTTCGCTCGCCTCAAAGTACGCGTTATTCGGCTGGAAGCCGGCTATCCCCGCCCAGATGCTGTTCGGAAACTGCCGGATGAAGGTGTTGTAATCGCGCAGGGTCTCGTTGTAGCGTCGGCGCTCGACCGCGATCCGGTTTTCCGAGCCTTCAAGCTGCGACTGCAGCGCCAGAAAATTCTGGTCGGCCTTCAGGTTCGGGTAATTCTCTGAGATCGCCAGGAGTCTTCCCAGCGCTCCATCGAGTTGCCCGTTTGCCTGGATCTTTCCCTGCGGATCCTTCGCATTCAGCAGGGCCGCGCGCGCATTTGCTATGTCGTCAAATACCTTTTCTTCGTGCGTAGCATATCCCTTCACCGTGCTCACCAGGTTCGGAATCAGGTCCGCGCGCCGCTGCAGCACAACATCGACCTGTGACCACTGCGCCTTGACTGCTTCCTGCTTGGCGACCATCTGGTTCTTCGCGCTCACATAACTGCCGAAGACCATCAGGATCACCAGAAAAATGACCACAACCACGCCAATTCCGATCCACAACCCGCGACGCATCATCGTGCTGTCTCTCCCCAGGCTCATGAATCGAGCCTTCGTTATCTTACCAATCGCCCCCGGCGCCACCGCCACCGGTACTGCCGCCGCCGAATCCGCCGAAGCCGCTGCCTCCATCGTCACCCCCGCCACGGCCGCCGCCTCCACCACCCCCGAATCCGCCTCCCATGAACATGCCCAGGAGGAACCCGATCAGTCCCGACCCTCCGAAGCGGCCCACAATGAACAGCACGACAAGCAGAAAGAACCCGAACAGCAACAGCTGCCCAAGACTCAGGTGGACCGGCCTGCCCGCCCGCTGCCGCTGTTGGCGAGTCAGAGGCGTGAGGGTCACGTTTGCATCCTTGGCGATGATCTGCGAAATCTGGCCGACAGCCAGCATCATTGCGCCGTCGAAGTCGTTGCTTCGCAGATAAGGAACCATCTGCCCGCCAATGACGCTCACCGTCGCATCCGGCAGAATGCCCTCCAGGCCATACCCTGTCGAAATAAACCGCTTGCGGTCGTTCACCGCGACCAGGATCAGTACCCCGCGATCACTGCCCTCCTTGATTCCCTTCTTACCCAGACCCCACGCCTGATAAAGATCGACCGCATACTCCTCGATCGGCTCGCCCGCAGTAGTCGTCACGGTAACCACCGCGATCTGCGCATTGGCTTGGTGATCGACCTGCCCGCACACCAGATCAATCTTCTGAATGACAGGCGGCGACATCACATGAGCGAAGTCGCTGACATAGTCCGTGGGTTTCGGCAGGCTCTTGACCGGCTGGCAAGGAGCCGTTGTGCACAGGATGACTACCGCCAGAGCCACCCGGCAGTACTGTAAGGTCTTGCGTGGCATTGGCCCCTCGCGTCTCCACCGGACTTGATTCTACCGGAAAGAAAAAGGGCGTCCTGCTGGACGCCCCTGGATGCCGCATCCTTACTTTGGCCCGCGCGTTATTGTCCTGCGCTGCTGTTTTTGCCCTTTTCGCTGCTGATGCTGTGACTTTGCGCGATCTGCTCAATCAGCTGCAGGTGCTGGTCGATAATCTGGGCGCCCTGCTGTGTTGCCTGCTGCAAAGCCGGATTCTGAGTCCGCTCCGCCTCTTCTTTGAATTCCGAGGCATCCTTCTTATGGTCTTTCAGCATGGTCCTGATATAGGCATCATCGAATTGCGCGCCCGACAGGCTCTCGAGCTTGGTCTTGGTCTCCTCATCTTTCTTCGAAAGGTGAGTGGGCGGCGTAACTCCTAACTGCTGAGCCACCTGTTGCATCTGATCGTTGAGCCTGGCGTGATCGGTCACCATCTTCTCGCCGAACTGCTTCACATCCTGACTCGATGCCTTCTCTTGCGCCAGTTTACCTAGTTCCACCTCGGCCATGTCGCCTGCCATCACCTTGCGGACAAAGGCCTTCGCCTGCATCTGATCGGCCGCTTGCGTCTGTTGCTGCTGCATGGCATCCGTTGTGCCTACGCCGTTGGGATTCGCACTCGGATTTGTGGTTTGCGGAGCGCCTTCACCGGGATGCATCTGCGCAAGCGCGCTTGTGCCAATAAACAAGGCCGCGCCCGCAAAGACGGTCATAACATTGGGTATTCGCCTAAGAATCATTGGGGGAGTTCCTCCTGCGGGCTCCGGTTACGGCCAAATTTGCCATGTACACTGGCTGTGCCTTTGGCCGAAAAATGCCCGACATCTTAGTTGAGTGCCGTAATCTTGGCCGGGAGTTGTCCTCTTCTGGGCAATTTCTTTTACGCGGTGTCAGCTTCGGACTCGCGCAGGGCGAAGTCCTTGGCATTGTCGGCCCTAGCGGCGCGGGCAAAAGCACGCTCTTGCGCCTGATCAACCGCCTCGACGAGCCCACCGAAGGCACAGTCTTCTTTCACGGCGGAGACTACCGTGAGCTCCCACCCGAGACTCTGCGCCGCTCCATCGGCATGGTCATGCAGCGGGCTTACCTCTTCCCTAGAACCATCGCCGAAAACATCGCCTTTGGGCCGGGGCAGCGCGGCGAGTCCATCCGCGCTGCTCAGATCGACGCCCTCCTTGCCGAAGTAGGCCTCGAGGGCTACGCGTCACGCGACGCGCTCACGCTTTCAGGCGGAGAGGCCCAGCGCGTCGCCATCACCCGCGCCCTCGCCAACGACCCCGAAGTGCTACTGCTCGATGAGCCGACATCGGCGCTCGATGAGGCTTCTCGCGGGAGCGTCGAGAGCCTTCTGGAGCGCCTTATCCGCGAGCGCCGCCTGACCTGCCTCTGGGTTACGCACAGTCCCGAGCAGGCGCGAACCATGGCCGACCGCATTCTCGTGCTCGAAGCTGGCCGGATGAAGGCTCTCGGATTGCCCGATGAGGTACTTTCCAGGCGAATGGAGGCCGCCGATGTTTGAGCACTATTTATCAAGCCAGCTCGTTCGCGGAATCATCTACTGCCTCATCACTGCCTTGGCTACCGTCGTCGTCATCCTTCTCGCGCGGCGCCGAGCTCCAGGGCTGCTTTGGGAAGTCCCTCTTGCGGAGTTACGCGGAATCCTCCAGATCGTCGCCGTGGGCGCCATCCTCGCCGCACTGCTGCGCGGCCCGGCGTGGACATCCATCTTCGTCCTTGCCGGAATGATCGTCGCCGCGGCGAGCATAGTCCGCAAGCGCGCGAAGAAAATCCCTCGCGCCTTCACGCTGGCACTCGTCGCGATTGCCACAGGTGCAGGCAGCATTCTCGTCGTCACGACCCTCACCGGAGTCATCCCGCTGAAGATCCTTACGCTGATCCCGGTCGGCAGCATGGTTATCGCGAACACTATGAACACGCAGTCGATTTTTCTCGACAGATTTCGCGGAGAGGTTGTCGCTCATGTCGGCGAGATCGAATCCGCGCTGGCCCTGGGAGCGACTTCCGACGCCGCCGTCGAGCGTTACCTGCAAGCTGCCTTCCGCGCGAGCCTCATCCCTGCCGTCGATAACATCCGCTCGCTCGGAATCGTGTGGATTCCCGGCATCATGGCCGGCATGGTGCTCTCCGGAGCTTCGCCGCTTTACGCCGCCCTCTACCAGTTCGTCGTGCTGACGACCATCTTTTCCTCATCGGCACTGGCCTGCTTCGTGGCCAGCCACCTGGTCACTCGCCGCGTCTTCTCGTCCTACTCGCAGCTTCTCCTGCGGGGATAAACCGCGCCTCATCGCGCCGCCTTGGGCAGATTCCAGTGCAGCCACACGCTGACCACCCTTAGCAAAAAGCAGACCACCCCGCCTGTGATCGCCACTGCGGTTCGCGGCAACTTCAACCTCAGGCCGATAACCACCACCGCGGCTCCGGCCAGCGCCGCCGACGCATACACATCTGCCTTAAGCACATTCGGAACCTGCGCCAGCAACACATCGCGAATCGTCCCGCCTCCCACGCCGGTGATTCCGCCCATCAGCACAGCAAGAAACGGATTTATCCCGTAGGCCAAGGCCTTCTCAGCTCCAGCAACCGCGAACAGGCCCAGCCCGGCCGCATCCAGAATCATGAGCACCGATGACGGAATCCCGTGCGCCGGATTCGGAAGCAGAATCTCTATGCCTGCCGCGGCGAACGCAATCGCTCCATAGCGCCAGTCCCGAATGGAGTTCGGAGGAATAGCTCCGATCAGCAGATCGCGAATGATGCCCCCGCCGAGCGCCGTCGCAAACGCGAGCACCATCGCGCCCAGCAGATCGAGATCGCCGTTCTCCGCCGCCATCGCGCCTTCCACGGCGAAAACCAGCGTGCCCAGAAAATCACACACCAGCAGCAGCCGGTCCGACGTCGGCTTTGGCTTCTCTCGGAGATTCATCTTCGGTCAGCGGTCTCCGCGCCATTGTAACGTCCACTTTCCATCTCCACCGTTCGATGGATGCCAGGCCCATGTCGCTCCGGTTAGGATTGCCGGGAATCTCTCTTCACCCATGGAACCAAAAAGACAGATGGGTTTGCCGGCGACGATCGCCGTCGTAACTGGGCAGTCAATTGCGCTGGGAATCTTCCTGACGCCCGCGGCAATGGCCAAATCGCTGGGCTCACCGGCGCTGCTCGCCGCCGTCTGGTGCGGCATAGCCCTCATGGCTCTCGCTGGAGCCCTCTGCTACTCCGAGCTCGCCGTGCGCTACCCGGTCGCCGGCGGCGAATATGTCTACCTGCGCGAAGGCTACGGTCCTCGCGTGGCCTTTCTTTATGGATGGATGTCCGCCGCCGTCATCGATCCCGGCATTGCGGCCGCTCTCGCCTTCGGAGCCATCCCGTACGTCCAGTCCATTGTCGCCATCTCGCCGCGTACCGCCGCGCTTCTGCCCTTCCTGATCCTCGCCATCCTCGGGGCCATCAATTATCTCGGCACGCGCCTCAGCGGACGCGTCATGGCTACCGCCAATCTGCTCAAGCTCGTCGTTCTTTTCGGACTCGTCGCCTGGGCCTTCGTCTCCGGGCACGCCTCCACGACAAACCTGATGCCCCTCACCCCGCGCCGCCCCGGCTCCGACATGCTCTTCGCCGCCATCGCCGGCTCGGTCGTCAACGCCTTCTTCAGCTTTGGAGGCTGGTGGGAGGCCGGCAAGCTCGCCGGTGAAGTCCGCAATCCGCGCCGCACCCTGCCGCTGGCCTTCACCTGCGGGGTGCTGCTGGTAACCGCCGTCTACCTGCTCGTCAGCTTTGCCTTCCTTGCCGTTGTGCCACTCGACAAGATAGTCTCCAACACCGCCTTCGTCGCGCAGTTCGGAGAAGCCCTCTTTGGCTCAGCCGGTGGACGCATCCTCTCCGCTTGCGTCCTGCTTTCCGTCGCCGGAGGCCTCCTCGCCCTCACCATGGCTGCGCCTCGCGTCTACTACGCCATGGCCCGCGACGGGGCCTTCTTCTCCATCTTCGGACGCCTTCATCCGCGCTTCGGAACCCCGGCCAACGCCATCCTCCTCCAGACCTGCGGCGCGCTACTCATCCTCCTCTTCGGAGCCTTCGACAAGATCCTCGCCTACATCATCTTTTCCGCAGTCTGCTTCCTTGCGCTCTCCGTCACCACGCTCTTTCGCCTCAAGGACCCCGTTCGGCGCTGGTGGTATCCTGCCGCCCCGATCGTCTATCTCACCGGCAGTGCTATCGTCGCGCTGCTCATCCTCATGCACAGCCCGTTGCCTGCTCTCATGGGAGTGGCCGTCGTGCTCGCCGGAGGCCTATTGCACCGGCTCTGGGCGCCGGCGAAACCCTCTGTGGCCGAACCCTTAACTGAAACACCGTCCTGAAAGGAATCTGACAAAGCTGGATAAAAGGAAACCGCATGGCCCATATCAAACTTCCTGAAGACTTGCCCGGCATCCGCGGCGCGATGGCATTCCGTCCTGAAACTGCGCGCCCTCTGAATGATCTCGTCGACACCCTCCTGCATGCGCCCCACCCGCTCACTCCCGGCGAACGCGAGCTCATCGCGACCTATGTCTCCCATCTCAATGATTGCTACTACTGCCAGACATGTCACGGCTACATTGCCGCCGCCTGCCTCGATGGCGACGAAGACCTCGTCAGGCGCGTCAAGGCCGGTTTCCAGCATGCCGGCATCTCCGAGAAGCTCAAGGCCCTTCTCGTGATCGCCGGCAAGGTCCAGAAGGGGGGCAAGCAGGTCACCACCGAAGACGTTGCCCACGCCCGCGCCCTCGGCGCAACCGACCTCGAGATTCATGACACCGTCCTTATCTCCGCCGCCTTCTGCATGTTCAACCGCTACGTCGACGGACTCGGCACCTGGCAGCCCCATGATGAAGCCATGTACCGCGAGCGCGGCAAGCGCATCGCGCGCGACGGATACGTCTTTATGAGCAAGGAATATCTGCCCGCGGAAGCCGCGGCGGCCAAATAAACACTAAGGAGTACAGCCATGCCTCACATCGCCCTCCCTGATGGACTCCCCGGCATCACCGCCGGCTTCGCCTACCGTCCCGAAACCGCAAAGCCTATGCGCGAACTCGCGCACATCCTGCTCCACGAGCCAAACTCGCTCGCCCCCGGCGAGCGCGAGTTGATTGCCACCTACGTCTCTTCGCAGAACGACTGCTACTTCTGCCAGACCAGCCACGGAGCAGCCGCGGCATGTCATCTGGGCAGCAGCGATATCGTAAAGCGAGTCAAGACGGACTTCGAGACCGCTCCCGTCTCGCCAAAGCTCAAAGCGCTTCTCGCCATTGCCGGCAAGGTCCAGCAGAGTGGTAAGAACGTTACCTCCAGCGACATCGAAAGCGCCCGCGCCCACGGCGCTACCGACCTCGAGATCCACGACACCATCCTCATCGCGGCAGCCTTCTGCATGTTCAATCGCTATGTCGACGGACTCGGAACCTGGCAGCCCCACGATGAAACCATGTACGCACAGATGGGCGAGCATCTCGCAACCGAGGGTTACCGCAAGCGCCCTGCCGATCAGCCCCAACCCGACTACTACAGCACCGCCCGCGCTACCGCCGAAAAAGAACTCGTTGCCGGCACAAAATAAATCACTGGGTGCCCCATTCAAGCCAGACGTTGGCTTGAATGGTCCTGCCTGCCTCCTCCGAGCCCTGCCACTTGACACACAGGCGACAATAGTTCGGGAGAAAGATCATGCTCTCTAGATGCGATCTCATCGGTTTCATCCCGACCAAGGACCCCGCAAAGGCTCGAACCTTCTACGAGCAGACCCTTGGCCTGCGATTCCTGAGTGACGACGCTTTCGCGCTCGTCATGGAAGCAAAAGGCAACATGATTCGGATCGTGCAGGTGAAAGACTTCACGCCCTTCGCCTTCACCATCCTCGGATGGGAGGTCTCGAACATCGAGAATGAGGTCGCAACCCTTGCCGCGCGGGGCGTCGTCTTCAAGCGCTATGCGTGGCTCGAGCAAAGCGACTCTGGCGTCTGGACCGCACCCGGAGGCGCAAAAGTCGCATGGTTCCAGGACCCGGACGGCAATGTGCTCTCGCTATCTCAACACCCATAGCGCCCAGAGCCGCAGCTATTTAAACCGGTACACCGTGGCCTTCTCGATGTTGACCGCATCGGGACTGAACCGCCAGTATTTGCCCTGGTCATTCTCGTCGCCGTTTAGCTGTCGTCCCGGAACCCACTGGCCGTCGCTGTATTGGCCCTGGACAATCGCGCCGATTCCCATCTCTTCTCCGGCCTGCCCCGCGAACGAAACACGGAACCCTCTACCCACCCCGAGAAACTCATCAGGCCCCGTCGCAATGACCATACCGTAGCCCTCCTTCGCGCGCGAGCCGAATATCTCATCCGGGCTCACCTTTACGTCGATACCCTGCATGCGGAAAGTCCGCGTCGAGTAGCCGCCCTGGCTGACCAGGAATCCGTGAATTGTCGCCTTCGCTTGCGCCTCCAGCACGATCGGCGCCACATCGCGAAGAGCCGCGTAGTTCTTTCCGATCTCGTTCTTAGTTTCGCCGCCCGAATCGATGCCGAACGGAGAAACCCCGATAGCCGCGCGCTCCCCGATGGCATAGAAGACGTTGCCCGCACTGGCGTCGTTGTTCGACATTTCGGGGATGAACAGCGGATTGTCCGGCCGGCTGTACCACCTGCAGAACTCGGTGAAGTTCGGCGCGTAGATGTCCGGCGAAACAAAGTCGATAGCATTGCCGCCGGCCTTCCACACGTCAATCACCCACGGCTGCGCCCCGCCGGACGGATAATCGCCCGGATCGGCCTCTGGACTCGCCAACCAGGTGTTGGCGTACATGGGGATGTCGTATTCCGCCTTGCCTGCTGCGGCGACCGCATTCACGTAGCGCGAATAGTTCCAGGCCATGAAGATTTCGTCCGTACGCGCAGAATCTCCAAAAACCTGTGGCCAGGTCCCGCTCGTGTGACCGCCATTCCCCAGCCACCGGTCGCGCAGGTCGCCGAACAGCATATCGCGGTGCGCCCCGAGATACCGCATCAGCTCCGCCGGAACCGCCGACGCAAACGCGCTGTTCGCCGCAGGTGATTGATCGCGCGATGCCCCCAGCACGCCGACTTCGTTCTCTACCTGCATCATCAGCACCGTATGATCGGCCGAGTCAACTTCCTTGATGTGCCGCATCAGCGCCGCAAACGCCTTGCTGTCGGCCTTGACGGTCTCGCTGCCAATCGTGCTGAGCACCTCAACCGGCTGCCCGTTCTCGAGAACACGCGGAAAACGCTTCGGATTATCCTTTACCCACACCGGGGCGTAGCTCGACATGCCGTTCTTCCACGATGCAAGCCACAGGAAGACGATCTTCAGCTGCTGCTCTCGCGCCTGCTTCAGCAGGCCGTCCACAAGGCTGAAATCGAACTGGCCTTCCTGCGGCTCAATCAGCTCCCACGAGAGCGGCGTGAGCACGGTATTCAGCGGAATCTCCTTCAGCTTCGGCCAGATCGGCGCCATGTACGCCAGGCTCGACGAGCTCGAGTTGTGCAGTTCCGCCCCAAGAATCAGAAACGGTTTGCCATCGACAACCAGCTGCGTCACGCTTCCGTGCTTCTCAAGATGCGGCTGCGCGGAGTTTGACCCCGACGAGGTCGCCTGACCGTTGGCCAGCCCTGCCGACACCGCGGCCAAAATCATTGCCGAAAAGAATCTGTCACGAATACCCATCAGGTTGTCTCCGCTCATTTTGGCGTCCGGTAAAGAATACGCCTGTATCTCCGTGCAACAGACTAAACTCGCCGCCCGCAAGGGGAGTGCCTCAGATTTCCGCCACGCACTCGCCAGTCCTATTTCTTCCTCGCCCCAGCCAGTCTTGCCGCTCGCCGTGCATTGCGCCGCAGGCTCTTCATCGTCTTCTTCGCGGCCTTCTGCTCGTCCGTCACTTTCTTTCCGTAGACGCTGTGGCTTCGGCTTCCCGTTTCATACTGCAGATAACCTGCCGGACGCACCCCGAATGCCCGCAGCCGAAGATTCAGATAGTTCGTCTTGCCGCTCCCGCCCGATAACCCGAAGTACTTCTTGCCAACAAAATTCGACACCGTCACGCCGTCGATGAAGTATTCGTCACCTTGCGTCGGATCGCAGACCTCGAGACCGTAGTAGGCCGTGCCGTTCGGATTTCCCGGCGGGGCGCCAGCAATCGTCAGCGCTGTATCCGGATCGGCGAGCATCTCTAGCACTTCATGCGAGAGCGCGCCCGACCACGAGTCTCTCGCCGTGGCGCAGATATCGAGATAGACAAATCCATACGGCGTATCCCGGTTGGTCGCCGAGTGATAACCCCCGGCGTCTGTCACGCCGGTGGTAGGATCCGCCGATGAGTCGCCGAGATAGATCACTACATCGGCGTCCCTTTGCACCGGAGCCTTCTTCTTTCCATCGAGTTCGATCCGCACCGCTTTCAGCCGCGCTCCCGTCCCCCACTCGGGCTGAAAGTGCTCCGTCACCTGCCGCTGAATCGCGGCCACAGCCGCCCGGAATTCCTTCTCGCCAATCTCCGCCGACAAGTTCGCGACCGTTACATTCATATACTCCCCCAAAAGCCGCGAGTGTCGGGCAATACCGTCAAAATGTCAACGCTTCTTTCTTCGAAATCCCGCCGCCTCCTATGGACATTGCATAGGAAGACGAGGTATTCTCCTTTGCACACTCCAAAGGAGAGGTTCTGGACCTCTGTGATCGAACGCGCCATCGATACAAAGAAATCGGAAGTGCTTCAGGGCACCTTGGACCTGATGATCCTTAAGACGCTGTACGCGCTCGGACCACTGCACGGGTTCGGCATCGCCCGGCGGATCGAACAGCTGAGCAGCGAAATCCTCCAGCTCAATGAGGGTACGGTATACACGTCGCTGCTGCGCATGCAGCAGCAAGGTTGGATCAAAGCGGAGTGGGGAACTTCGGAGAACAATCGCAAGGCGAAGTTTTACTCGATTACCAGACGCGGAGAGAAGCAGCTCGAACTGGAAACCGAAAACTGGGAGCGGATCGCGGGCGTCATTGGACGCGTGCTCCGACTGGAAGCGGAGAGATGAGCATGCTCTCCAGGGTTCGGTTTACTCTGCGTGCATTCGCGTCAAAGTTTCGCGGTCTGCTGTCCCGGCGTAAGCACGACGCTGAGTTCGATGCCGAAATGCAGGAACATCTGCAACTGCTGGTCGAGAGATTTCTGGCGCAAGGCATGTCCCGCGAAGACGCCTTGATGGCAGCGCGACGGCAGTTTGGCAACACTACCCTGCTCAAGGAAGACCGCAGAGAACTTCAGATGCTGACATCGCTCGAAGCACTGTGGCTGGACCTGCGCCACTCTCTGCGCACGCTATGGAAAAGCCGCGCCTTCGCCGCTATCTCGATCGCTACTCTCGCCTTGGGAATCGGCTCAGCTACCGCGATCTTCAGCGTGATCGACAACGTGCTACTGGCTCCGTTTCCTTACAAGGGCGCGGACCGCATGATTTTTCCGCGTATCCATGGCGCACAGCAAAGCCAGGATGATGGACGGCAGGGGTACACGGCCGCCGAAGTTCTGGAGTTCACCGAGGGCACTCATCTTTTTGACGGAACCACCGCTACCCAGGAGGATCTTGTCCTCTACAGACACGGTGACGGTACCGATGAGCTTTATGGAGCTCACGTTACGCCGGGTACCTTTGAGTTTTTTGGCATGCCGCCGCTGTACGGGCGCCTGATGCAGCCGAGAGACTATGAACCGGGGGCTCAGCCGGTCTTCGTCCTGCGCTACAAGACATGGAAGCAGCGGTTCAACGGCGACCTGTCCATTCTGAACAGGACTTTCGCACTGAACGGGACCACGCGGACACTCATCGGCATCTTGCCGCCGCGTTTTGGATGGTACGACGCCGACTTGTACATTCCCGAGAAACTCACTCGCGGCGCGGCGACCGGACCGGCCGCCTATCCGGACTGGTTCTTCATCGGCCGATTGAAACCCGGCGTTACCAACAAGCAGGCAGAAGCGGAGCTGACTCTAGCCGCAAACCGCATGGCGAAGCTTCATCCCCACGACTACCCTCCGCAGTTCACTGTTCTGGTAAAACGCATCGGCGACTCGGTCTTCGAGCACTTCAAGGCTACGCTGTATACCGTACTGGCAGCGGTCGGCTTATTGCTGCTGATCGCGTGCAGCAACGTCGCCAACCTCATGCTGGCCCGCGCGACCACGCGGGAAAGAGAATTTGCGCTGCGGGCAGCGTTGGGGGCCGGCCGTGCAAGACTCGTGCGGCTGCTGATGATCGAGAGCCTGGTCCTCGCTATGACCGGCGCAGCGCTCGGCACGGTCTTTGCCTGGGGCGGACTCAAAGTGCTGGTCGCGGCCATGCCGCAGGACCTGATCCCTGCTGAAGCCGTCATTCAGTTGAATGCTCCCGTGCTCATCTTCACGCTTTGCGTCGCCGTGCTCACGTCTCTGATGTTTGGTTTGGCGCCGGTCATACAATCGTCGCGACGCGACCTGAACGATTCCCTGCGCGACAGCCGTAAAGGCTCGGCTAACGGCTCCCAGGGCAAATGGCTCCGCGACGCAGTAGTCGTAGGCGAAGTCGCCTTGTCCTTGACCTTGCTGATCAGCGCTGGATTGCTCATGCGGAGCTTCGTCGCCCTGCGCCGGACAAATCTCGGATTGCGGGCCGACCACGTCTTCCAGACGATGTTGGTCCTGCCTGCGGACCGCTACAAGGCCACCGGGCAGGCAGTGCAATTTTTCCGGCCGCTTCTGTCGCGGGTAAAAGCATTGCCCGGAGTGGTCGAGGCAGCCGAGTCAAGCCAGCTTCCGCCGTATGGGGGCCGCCAGAGCAAGATCGACATCGTCGGAAAGGCGCACCTGGAAGATTGGCAGACCTTGTTTCAGTGCGTCAGCGAGGCGTATTTCCGCACGCTGCGGATTGAACTGAAGCGAGGACGAACTTTTAGCGAGGCTGAGGTCAATAACGCGCGAAAAGTAGCGGTGGTAAACGAAACGTTCGTGCGGCGATACCTCCCCAACCAGGATCCCGTCGGGCAGCGTGTGCGGCTCTCGGGTCTGGAGACGCCTGCAGATTCCCCGAATGACGCATCAGTCGAGATCATTGGTGTCGCTGGAGACGTGACAAACCGTGCGCTGCGGGCCCCAATTGAGCCCGAGCTGTGGGTGCCGTACACCCTCGCCGCGTCCGCTTCGCATGTATTGATCGTGCGCACTACCCAGGATCCATCGACCATGATGGATCAGGTTCGCAAGGAAGTCTGGGCTGCTGATTCGGGAGTGGCTTTGGCCTACTCGAGCACGTTGGCGGACTTCATCAATGAACGCATTTATGCCGGACCCAGGTTCGGCTTCGTCATGATGACGATCTTCGGGTGCATCGGATTGATCCTGGTGACAGTGGGCGTCTATAGCGTCTTGGCGTACACAACGGCGCGAAGGACGCAGGAGATAGGCATCCGCATGGCACTGGGAGCCAGACCCACAAACGTTCTCGGAATGGTCATCGGGTCAGGCTTGCGCCTTGTTCTCCTCGGCATTGTGATCGGGATAGCAATAAGCCTTGTGCTCGGAAGGCTCATCGGGACGCAGCTGATCGGCGTCACCGCCTACGACCCGGTCACGCTTGCGGCGACAACATTCCTGCTCACGTTGACGGCTGTGATCGCATGTTGGATCCCTGCGCGAAGGGCGGCGCGCGTCGATCCTGTCATCGCTCTGCGCTACGAATAACTCCATTAGAGTTCGCCTCGCGGGGCCCCGCAGCCAGAATTAAAAATTCCCCGAAATAATTTCTCGACGACTGTCGAATTCCGGTCTCGCCGTTCGTCGCTATAGTGAAGGCGGGCAATTTGCCCAGCTGAAGACAATCCCAGGAGACGACATGCCGCAATATCTGGTTTGTAATTACCTCCCCGACGATTTCGACCCGTCCACCGTAACCGAAGCGATGATCGAAGAGATCCACGCGCTCAACCGCGAAATGATCGCCGCCGGTGTGAGGAAGTTCGCCTGCGGAATTTCCCCGGCCGCCAACGCCAAGACGGTGCGGAAGCAGTCCGACGGCACGGTGCTCGTCACCGACGGGCCGTACACCGAGGCCAAGGAGCACATGGGCGGTTTTTGGATACTGGAAGCCGCCAATATGGACGAGGCACTCGCATGGGCGCGCAAGGGTTCTATCACCTGCGATGCGGTGGGCGAGGTGCGCGAGCTTCTTTTCTTCCCGGCTCCGGAACCAGGACCCAGCGAAAGCAAGTAAACAGTCCGGACCGCCGCGACTTCGGAATATGCACCGTGGTGACCATGGGATGAAGCAACCCACGGACGAGGACCTGTCCGCGGGGGCCCGCAACGAGCCAGCGCGAAGCTACGCCGCTGGCTCCCAACCGGAAGGAAGAGGAGAAGAACAGTGAAATACCTCTGTTTTGGCTACTACGACAAAGCCAAATTCGATGGCATGGCTGAGAGCGAGCGAAACGCCATGTTCGATCGCTGCTTTGAATATGACGACCATCTTCGCGCCAGCGGGCATTGGGGCGGTGGCGAAGCGCTTCAGGGCGCGGAGACCGCCCTGACTCTGTCCTCGAAGAACGGCAAGGTGACAACGACCGACGGGCCCTATGCGGAAACCAAGGAACAACTCGGCGGCATTCTCGTCCTTGAGGCGCGGGACATGAAGCATGCTGTACAGCTCTTGTCGCAGCATCCGGCGCTGAAGTTTGGCACCATTTGGGAGATCCGGCCGGCAGGGGACATGAGCGAAATTGAGAAGGCAAGCAAGCAGCGCCGGCGACAGAACACTGCACGCTGAAGACGGCCTGCGCCCAAAAGCCCCATTCTCAGGAGGAAAACAATGCTGAAAAAGAAGATTGACGCAATCGCAATCATAGGCTTCGCACTACTCGCTGTGTTTGGTACAGCACACCACGCGAGGGCACAGGATGCCACGACGCCCTATCCGAAGATGGCCCCGATCGAACAATATCTAATGGATCGCGACGCGGAAATCGCCCTGGCCCGCAGCGCCGCTCCAGATGCCATCTCGCACGACGCCTCAGTGATCGTTCTGACCCGCCACGGCTACGAAACCGCGGTGGAAGGAAAGAACGGCTGGGTATGCTGGGTGGGACGCGGATGGATGGCCATGTTCGATCATCCCGAATTTTGGAATCCAAAAGTCCGCGCCGCAGATTGTCTCAATCCACCAGCCGCCCGCACCGTTCTCCCGTACGCCTACAAACGCACCGAATTAATCCTGACCGGCCATTCCAAGCAAGAAGTCATAACCGCAATCAAAGCCGCAATAGACAAAAAAGAATTACCAGCCCTCGAACAGGGGACTATCTCCTACATGATGTCCAAATCCTCCTACCTGACCGACAGCGGCGGCCACAATCTCCCTCACATAATGTTCTTCAAAGGCGACAAAGCCGACGCAGCCTGGGGTGCAAACATTGCGAACGCTCCGGTCATGTCTGTGAACTACTGGTACTTGTCTGCGGAGGCCTATCCAGAGCTCAAGAGCTTTCCTCCCATGGCTGTCTTCTTGGTTATGGTGCCCAATTGGTCCGATGGAACCCCCGCCCGGCCCATGTAGCTCCACCAGAATAGAAATACCAGAACGCGGAGACTCAAATGAGAAAGCTCAGAATTTTCGAACACATCTCGCTGGACGGCGTGATCCAGTCCTCCAACGAAGACGATTTTCCCTACAGCGACTGGACCGTACCTTATCGGACCCCCGTTGGCCGGGACGCACTCATCGCCGCGCATGGCGAGAGCTTCGATCTGCTGCTTGGCCGTCGAACATACGACATGTGGTCGGGCTTCTGGCCTAAGGCGCCGAGCGGTCCGATGGCGGACGGCCTCAATGCGGCAACAAAATATGTCGTCACCCACCGTCCGGAAAGTCTTGAATGGGGCCCGTTCGAGGGCCTTGGACCGGATATCGTCGAGGGCATTCGCCGCATCAAGCCGCAGGACGGCCCGGACCTGATCCTCTGGGGTAGCTCTACGCTGACATCCACGCTGCTCGAACATGGGCTTGCGGATGAGGTCCTGCTGGTCGTCTATCCGGTCCTGGTGGGCACGGGGAAGCGCTTCTTTGCGGAGGGAACCCCGGCACGCTCATTCGAGCTTGTCAGCACGAAAGCCATGCCCTCAGGCATCGTGATCAATACCTACAAGCCCGCTGGGCCTTTGAAGACCGCATAGTTCAACGACGCGACATGGTCACGATTATGGCTATTTGAGATACTTCTCAGGCAGCGTCAGTCCTGAGCGCTCATCGTCCCACATGATGCTGGCAATCCAGAAGCGGCCTTGCGCATGCACGATCTGGATTGAGTTAATGCCGCGCGTGAAGGGTGTGGCATCTTCGGCTGTGTGCCGGCTCTCGTAGGTGCTCCAGACGTGGACGAGGTTGCCGAACTCTTCTACGCGATTGGCGATGCTCCGCTCGAAGAATCCGTGCGTTTTGAAGTAGGGGTCGTCACGCTCCACATACATGTCAGGGGTGAGAAGCACCGCGTCGCTCTTGCGCGCGGGCTGATCAGCGCTGGCCGGAGTATCGGGACGGATCACTCCAAGCCGGCCATCGGGCAGGAACAGCGAACGAAAGCGGCCCCAATCACGGGGTTTGCCTGCAGGTCCGGAGATTACATCGTAGAGCGAAGCAAGGAGATGCTCGACGGTGTCTACGTCGCTCGAGTTCTTTGCGGCCGGCCAACCCGGATGTCCCGCGAGTGAACCCACCAGCGGAGGCGGTGCAGGCTGGGAGGCTGCCGATGACTGCTGAGGTCGCGCTGGCAGGGTCACACTCGCAAGCAGCATGCCCGATGCAACGAGGCAGATCGTTTTCGATGTCGCTTTTCGTTTCGCCTTCATGATGCATTGCTCCGAATTTGTTTTACGTGGGCAGGTTCCGCGATTGCGAATTCGAATGGTCACGTCAGGCGGTGCCTTTGATGACATTATCGGAATCTCCTTAATTTCGAGATAGATGGCTTAAAAGAGCGCCAATACCATAACGCGCCGCATGATTCGATCTCTTACGCGCATCGAGACAGAGTTAGGGTTGCCTGGGGTCGCGCAATCCGTAGGCCAGTTGCGGCGTTAGGTTCGTGTTTCGGTTAGTAATCATAAACGCGCTTATTGGAAGTCGGTATTCCTGACGAGAAGCCGACATGAACGAAGCCGCTGCGGCGGCGGACGCTTACGGGTGTGCCTGAGCCGACATGATGGCTGCCGACTAGCTTTGGTCACAGAGAAGGAGGATTCTCTGTGAACCAACTACGTCAGCTCATGATCGAGGAGTTGCGTCGCCGCAACTTCGCCGATACCACCATCCGCACATACCTGCACGGTGTTGAGCACTTCAGCCGATATTTCCGGCGCCAGCCCGATCAGCTTGGTCCGGAGGACATACGCAAGTATCAGGCAGCTCTGTTCACTCAGTTCAAGTTCAGCCCGAACACGGTCATCCTGCGGCTGGCGTCGCTACGTTTCTTCTACATTCACGTGTTGAAGCGTGGCTGGAGTATCGCCGAGACGCCCTATCCGAAGAAGGTGCGTCACCTTCCCGGGGTGCTCAGTCAGGAAGAAGTCGCGCTACTGATTGAAGCTGCGGATACACCCTTTCATCGCATCCTGCTGATGACGCTTTATGCCACCGGTGCACGCCGCGCAGAAGCGGCCCGCCTCAAGGTCAGCGATATCGACAGCCAGCGGATGGTGGTTCACATCCACGAGGGCAAGGGCGGCAAGGACCGCGATGTCATGCTCAGCCCCAAGCTACTCGAAGAGCTGCGCACCTACTGGCGCGGACTACGTCGCAAGCCCAAGGAGTGGCTATTCCCAGGCAACCGCTGGCACACGGCAAGTTACCCTGTCACCACCAAGGTCCTCTGGTCTGCCTGCCAGATCGCCGCCGAACGCGCCGGCCTCGATAACAGACGCATCCACCCCCACACCTTGAGGCATTGTTTCGCTACACACCTTCTCGAAGCCGGCGCCGACCTGCGCACCATTCAGATCCTGCTCGGCCATCGCGATCTCGAAGTAACGACCATCTATCTGCATCTTTCCCAACGGCACCTGAGCGCGACCGCCAGCCCGCTCGATGCGCTCACGTTTTCTTCACGGGGAGGACAGAAGCAGAGTTGAACAGCCGGCCTCTCCTGGAGATGGCCGACATTGTTCGCTGTGCTGGACAGGCGTTTGTGGAACACAGTCGCAGGTGGATCAACTGGCAACACCGGAAGGTGCTGCTGGCCATTGCGCGCTGCCGCACCGCCGCACTAGGCGGGCATCGCGACCGTTGCATCGGCTGCGGACATACGACCACCATCTCATACAATTCGTGTCGAAACCGACATTGCCCAAGATGCCAGGGCAACGCGCGTCGACGCTGGCTCAAGGCGCGCGAGCGGGAACTGCTGCCCACTCCCTACGTCCATGCGGTGTTCACTCTGCCGCGGGAACTGGCCCCGCTTGCACTGCAGAACAAGCGGCTCATCTATAACCTGCTCTTTCACACCAGTGCTGAGACCCTGCTTGAAGTCGCTCGTGATCCACGACATCTCGGCGCCGAGATCGGTTTCTTCAGCGTGCTGCATAGCTGGAATCAGCGCCTGCAGTTTCATCCGCACGTCCACTGCGTACTGGCTGCCGGCGGCCTTGCTCCGGATCACTCAAGCTGGATCTCGGCCCGGCGCTCCTTCTTCCTTCCCATCGGGGTGCTCAGCCGCGTCTTCCGCGGCAAGTTCGTCGCTGGACTCCGCAACGCATTTCATCGAGATGAGCTTCAGTTCCATGGCAGCCTCTTGCCACTCGCCGAACCGCGTGCGTTCGCCGCATGGCTGAGGGTACTGTTCCGCCATGACTGGGTCGTTTACTCCAAGCGACCCTTCGGTGGCCCGGAACATGTGCTGCGCTATCTCGGCGCCTACACCCATCGCGTTGCCATCTCCAACTCCAGGCTGGTTGCTCTCTCCGATGGCAACGTCACTTTCCGCTGGCGCGACTCAGCCCACGGCAACAAGAAGCGGCTCATGACTCTGGCCCTCGATGAGTTCCTGCGTCGCTTCCTGCTCCACCTGCTACCGCCCGGCTTCGTGCGCATTCGCAACTTCGGATTCCTCGCCAACCGCAACCGCGCTTCGCTCCTGCCGCTATGCTTCCAGCTACTCAACGGCTCAGAGCAGATGACTGCCTCGGCAGCGTCACCGTCCACCGATCAGACCCACTCATTCTGGAACTGCCCAGTCTGCGGCGGGACCATGCGCGTCGTCGAACGGCTCTCCGCTGCGCAACTCCTGATTCGCTCACCACCTCAACCAGGCCGGTGCGCAGCATGAAGTTCTATCTATATCCTCGGCCCTTGCCCGTGCTTCGGCGCGCACACAGATTCGTTGTCCCAATCGGCCAAGACCCCTCGGATGCCGGTCTCTCCAGCCTCCAGATCAGCCCTCATCCAGCCACTGCGCCCCTCCACCCGGCCTTCACGCAAACGCATCCTACCCAACTCCGCCTCTTCCTGATCCCTCTGCACCAGCGCAGACCGATTCAAAATACATAGGCTTCCATGGGGGCGGCTTCCTTCAAGTCGCTGTATCAGAAGCGCCCTCCTCTGAGCATGCAACTGCGCACTGTTGCGTGACGGGCGCTCCAGATACAGCACTAAGACTTCAGGGTAGTAATGGGTGTCGATGAGCGATTTGG
>CAVRUM010000003.1:0-100020 GCA_963724375.1 uncultured Acidobacteriaceae bacterium | reverse complement strand
AGGGGACAGACGATCTGACGTTGGATCGGGCGGTCGGGCATATTCGCGGCACTGCGCCAGTCGGAGAATCCGGAAACATAGGCGTCGCTGGACATCGAGACGGATTCTTTCGCGGGCTTAAGGATATTCACGTAGGAGATTCAATCGATCTGCATTCGCAGAGTGGCACCGCAATTTCTGGTGGATGAAATGCAGATAGTTTCACCCAGCGATATCTCTGTTCTCGCAACGCGTGCTAAACCTTCGCTTACGTTGGTGACTTGTTATCCGTTTTACTTCGTAGGCAGTGCCCCATTGCGATACATAGTCCATGCAACGGCTGCCGATATGAACGGGCCGAAAAATGCTCAGCAGCCAGGAATCGATTCGAAGACCCAGGATGACGCACGTCCTGACTAGGGTCTGTCAACGCGACTAGGACGGCAAAGACTGGAGCCGGTTGTTCTGGATTCTGCGGGCCCGAGCTTCTGTCCAAGGCTACTCACTTATTTCAAAATCGGAGAATGACAAATGAATTCAAGAAGCGTGATGAGAAAGAGTTTGATGCTCGCAGCCGGGACCGCGTGTTTCATAGTTGTGGTCCTGACTTTCGCACAAGTGCAAACCCGAACAACCACGACATCCGGCGCCACGACAAGGCAGGTAACGATCGAGAGTGGTGAGGTCGTAGCAGTCGAAGGGAACGATCTTTTCGTCAAGATGTCGGACGGTACCCTTCGTGATTTTCCCAACATTCCCGCGAGCGCCACAGTCGATGTGGACGGCAAGCAACTGAGCGTCAGCGAACTCCAGCCCGGCATGAAGCTGCAACGGCGACCGTAAAAGCAACCACGCCCCAGGTGGTCACAACCGTCGAGACAGTTACCGGTAAGGTCTGGCACGTGCAACCCCCGTCCATGGTCATCCTCACGTTGGAGAATAACGAGAATCAACAGTTCAAAATTCCCAAAGGACAAAAGTTCACGGTGAACGGTACGGAAACGGATGCCTGGGGCCTGAAGAAGGGCATGGTTGTGAGCGCAACCAGGGTCACGGAGACGCCTTTAACTTCTGTGTCGCAGAGTCAGCACGTAACCGGAACCTTGCCGGCGGGTACGCCTGTTTTGATCGCCAAGGGATCTCCGACTCCTGCCCCGACTTCAGAGGGAAGCGTTACTGCTTCGCATGAAGCAGGCACAACAACGACTGCTTCGGCAGAACTGCCGAAGACGGCGTCAGGTTGGCCTCTCGCGGGGCTTCTCGGCCTGTTATTCATTTCGGCTTCGCTCGGGATGGCATTGCTGCGCAGGAGGCCGGGACTTCGAGGTTAGAGTTCCAGCTGCTGCAACTCCCCCTGAAGAACGGCACCTCACTGCCGTGGACCCGAGCGCAGGCAAGAGGTTTTCGGCAGAGTGCCCCACTCAAGCCTTTGCTTTGGCTTTGAGTGGGGCCTCCTTTTTGTGTGGCTGGACCGAGCCGCCCAAGTCACTCCTTCGCCGGGGTGGCCCTAAGACGTTTGGCGTCGCAGATGCCATACCTAGGAGTTTTCCCAGTTTTCACGACACTGTTCTTTGCATAAAAGTTAACGTGCAGGAGGATGATGCCAAGCGTCTCATGTCCTGTTCCGGTCAGAGAGAACGGTTATGGGCAGACTGACATTGTGAATTGCCCTGCAATCAGCTCCATATGGAAGGAGAGCATCGATGAGACGGAGAACGATCGCTTCAAGCCTTGCGGTGATCCTGCTGGCTACAGGTTTGGCAGGTGCCGGCGATACACCCGACCAGAAACGGGAGAAGACTCGCAAGATGGCTGCTCAAACTCTGAAGGAACTATACAAACTGGAACCCCCATCTCAGGGGGCGATCCAAAAGTCTGCCGGATATGCCGTTTTCAATAACATGGGGACGAATCTGTTTCTGTTGAGCACGGCGCGGGGCGCAGGAATTGCCGTGACCTCCAATACCAAGCAGGAAACCTTCATGAAAATGGTCTCGGCCGGCGCTGGTCTGGGTGTCGGAGTGAAGAATTATCGGGTCATCTTCGTGTTCGAAAACACGGACGCGCTGGATCACTTCCTTGATTCCGGCTGGTCGGGTTCAGCACAAACGGACGCTGCGGCCAAGGCAGGCGATAAGGGCGGAGCTTTCTCGGGAGCGGATGAGATCGCACCGGGCGTCTGGGTCTATCAAATTACCAAGAACGGTCTTGCCCTCCAGATAACACTGCAGGGTACGAAGTACTACAAGGACGACGACCTCAACAAAAAATCATAGTTCCTGGTCGCGAAATGCGGATTGCTCACGTTTCTGGAAATTAAGTGCGACCGGTAGTTGTTCTTGAAATACTTTGGCCAAGAGCTAGCTTAAAGTTAGCGTCGACGGCTAGCGTGCAGCAGTCGAGTGCTATAAGTATTTCAAGAGCGAGTGGGGATGCGCCGCCTTAACCGTGCGATACCAGCGGCAAGCCGGGTAGAGCAGGACAAGCGTCACGGCCGAGATACCATAGGTGGCGCCCAAACCGTCGAAGCCGCGGAGGCCAAAATACGTCGCCGGTATCTCGAATGCCAGTCGATGTACGAGGTAAAAGAACATCGCGGTCTGTCCGAACACGTAGAACACGCCGTTCTCCCGGACGCCAATCCGCAGCTCGAGCGTCCTGAGCAAGGCGAGGCACAGGAACAGAATGCCGAGTTCCAGTGAATAGTAGGTGAGCGACGGCGGATACTTACTGACGTGAAGCCACTGCTGCCATGAATTGTTCGTGCGGTGCAGGAACATGTCACCATATCCGCCGATACCGCGGACGACTGCGAAGACGATTAGGCTCGCGACACCGCAAATCCAGAGCACGTTTCTTCCCGAAACCGTGCTCTGACCGGCGGCAAAGCGGATGAGATGCCGGCCGAATACCCAGCCCAAGATCGAAACGGCAAGCCAGGGAATCACCGGATACTTGATGACCATGCTGTTACTGCCATAGGTCGCAACCGTGAATGCGGCTAGTACCGAGGAGTTGCCCGGTGGTGTCCAGAACCAGCCGGTCACGATTTCTCCCAATGTGATCCAGCCCACGGCCAACGAAAGCAGCGCCCAGGTAGGCAGACGCCGAAGCGGGACCATACAGATCATCGAAATACCAATAGCCAACAAGACCTGAAAGGTCCAGCGGCCGGAACCGAGAGAAATGATTGTAGGATCGAGAAGCGCGATGATCAAGCCACGCTTCAGCATGCTCTTGTCAATCTCCCACGCGTTGACACCCTTGACTACCCGCCGCTCGACGCTCAGAGCCAGGGACGTGCCCATGAGAAACACGAACGCCGGTGCGCAAAGGTGCGTAAGCCATCGCGTGAAGAACTCCGCCGCCGGAAGGGCCATCGTACCGGCGTCAGCATACATGGCGGAGTCGTGGTCCAGGTGGTGAGCGTCGAATGCCATGGAAGCGTGGTCAACGACCATGAAGATCATGACTAGGCCGCGCATCCAGTCGATAGTGGCAACACGCCGCGAGATTCGGCTCTCTGCGAGTGGAGTCGCAGGCTTCGTGAGTGTCGGATCTCCTATTTGAAAGGCAGGTTCGGGCATATCGGCGAGTCCAACTTCACTTCCTATGTAATGCCTGACATTATGTGGGGCAGGGGATGCTAGGTGAGCCAGCAGTACTGTACACGAACGGTCGCCCAAGGCCGCATAATTTCTATTAGACGCTTCGTAGGAACTGCATGAGTGCTACATCTTCCTTGCAGTGTTTTGGAAGAACAGCCCGCAGATCTAGCGAGTTGCGAGCGCCTTAGCGTTCATTTCCAGATCTACTTAGGCATAAACTTTTGCGGTGTTGACCGAACGTGGCATAACAAGCTCGGATCGTGTTTAATGCCTTAGCCCGGCGATTCCGGCATTGTTCGTCCAGGGCGGTCATGGTTGGGCGGCCGGCAATCACTTGCTTGCAAGTACGGTGCGGCCGTTCAGGCGCTGAGTTGGCCGCTCATCGTATGGATAGATCTCGGCAAACGTCGCCACTTGTTTCTTCGAAATCGTTACCGGCGCCTTGAGTACGAACCAACGGACGCCTTCGGTGCACGGCGGAGTCGTCAACGAACCGGCAAAAGTGAAATAACTGCGGTTAGCAGGCAACAAGTCCGCGGCATTGATTTCGAGGTTGTCGTCGGTCTTCTCCGGACCGTCGGTCTTCGGCGCAACACCCCACAGCGTTTCAATCAGCGGATTCGCAGCACCCTCCTCCAACAGCACGGATACCACGGCCAGGTTCCCGTCGGCATCTGAGTGCACCAGATGGAGCTCCATGGGAAACCGCTTGCCCTTGATTGTCTCCTCGCTGGGATGGTGGAAATGGAATTGTTTTAGTTCGTAACGCTTGTCTCCCACTCTCATAAAGCTGCCGGGCGCGTAGTTGATTTGAATCGTGTGCCCGTTATTGATAATGTGGAGCGCGCTGGGCTTGTATTCGAACTGAATTGCAGGCAGATCAGCACTCCGGGCACCGGCAATATTCACTGGGGACTGGAGGTGGCCGGTTTTGCATGCGGCGAATTCGGGTTTCAGTTCGCCCCAGTGCGCAGGGCCTTCAGGTCCACTGTAACCCCATTCATGCGCAGTGTGTTCCTGTGCCATGGCCGCGTGGGGCACGCATATAGCGCAAAATACGAGTAGGGCCGCCGCGGCCGACAACCGTCGTCCGATCATGAAGACTCTCGGAGGTGAGTTCACCTCGCCTCCTTTCCGGCGTGCGCAATTTTAGCTCAGCACCAGCATACGCTGGGCACTCCAGCCGTCGTCTGGATTCCGTAAGCGGCTTCTCACCAAAAATAGGAGGGCCCGGTAAAGATCGGCCCTTATTCGGGGCTCCGTTCCGACTATTTGACCGAATAGCCCTTCGATTCCATGCAAGCTGAGAACGCCCGCTTGAAGGTATTCATCTGTTCGTCGTACGCAGCTTTCTGGCTTTGGTACTGCTGTTGCACCTGCGTCCCAGCCTGTGCTGAGGCCTGATCTTTGGCAGCAGCATTCGCTTTGCGCTGCTGTCTGCCTCCCCGCACGGTACCTACAGTGGCGCCGACCGCTGCACCTGTTCCTGCATCTCCGGCAATTCCACCAATCACCGCACCGCCAACTGCGCCACGAGCCGCACCGCGGGCTCTACCACCTTTTTGTTGCGGCGCAGCATCAGCCGCCTGCGCCTGAGCCGCCTGGACATCAGCAGAAGACGGCGGCTGGGGAGCCGGCGTATCCGGGTTGACGCTTGTCTGCTGCTGAGCCGAGTTATAGCAGTCGGACTCATCGATGAGCTGCTGGTCATGACTTTGGCCCTTTCCCGGAGAGGCGTAAAGGCCCACTTTATTTGCGGCTGAGAAGGACGGTACGGGGCCTGTCGGTGCAGCGGGAGCGGCCGGTTGAGCTGAGGTGGAAGACGGTTGGGCTGGTGCACCCGCCGGAGTCTGTGTATCGGTCTGCGATTTCTTTCCGCAGCCAACGGAACACAAAGACAAAGTTGCAACGCAGCACAGGGTTGTTACACGAAAAGCGTTGACAATCGAAGGGACAGGCATATCGACTTCCTTTCCTGGTGTTCTGCACTTCCCAAGTTTGCTGGACCGACGCGCACTGGTTTTTCCCCAGACGATTTGGCGAACATCACTTGGGAACAAGTGGAGAAGTGTAAGCCTCCCCGGTAAGAGCCGCTTGTATTGCTGGAATCAGGTGGGCCTTCATGTGGGCCTTGACAACATATCCCAACGCGCCTTCTGCCCTACACGCTTCTACGAATTGTTCTTCCGAATGGATCGTCAGGAAGACAATTCTGGCTGACGAGATGGACTGGCGCAGTCGATGGGCGGCATCGATTCCGCTCAAACCAGGCATAGTAATATCAGCCACAATGACGTCGGGAAGAAGCCGGAGGGCTTCCGACACCAATGCTGCGCCATCCGCTACGGTTCCCACTATGTCAAACTGAGGCTTTAACAGCGCGGCTGTGCGTTCAAGGAAAGCCGAATGGTCGTCCGCCAGTAGTACCCGCGGCCGGATCAAAGTTCACCTCCGTTAGGGCAGAGGGATGCCCATTCTTCGTCACGTAAGTGCCGAAGTCATTTCAAACTTTAGAGCTTATTGTCAGGGTATATTGCGATTTTTCGCGACTGGGAAAATCCCTAGGGTTTGACGGCCCACAAATGAAGGTTGGGGATCGACTGAGATCAGGCCACGCTGTACGGCGAACAGGACCAGAGCAGCGTTGCTCTTGAGACCAAAGGCTTCCATGATATGGTGCTTGTGGAATTCCACAGTCTTTTCGCTCAAGTTGAGGATCGCGGCTATTTCTTTCATCGGCCGCCCCTCGGCAAACAACTGCACGAAGTCGCACTGCCGTCGCGTCAATTCCTTCGAGAACTGGTTCGCCCTGGTCTTCGCGACGACCCAGTCTTCAGGCCTTAGCTTAGGGGTAACATAGGACCGGCCATGCAAGATCTCATCAATAGCCTTCAGCAGTTCCCGTCCGCCGGAGCGCTTTAGAACAAAAGCCGCTCGTTCGAGTTCGAGTACCGCGGCAGCAAGATTTGTGTCGTCGAGCATTGTCAGAAATACGAACCTGACATTCGGAACGTGTTCTCTAATTCTTCGGGCGGCGTCCAGCCCGTTCAGGAGGGGCATCGCGACATCGGCAACAATTACATCCGGGCTGAGTCTGATGGCTTCCTGCAGCATGGCCCGACCATCCGCTGCCACCCCAATGACGGCAAATGTCTTCTCCAGACAGACGCGCAAAGCCTCAGCGAAGATCGCATGGTCATCTGCGATGAGTATGCGAGGGCGGGACGTGCTCAGGTGCGCGGCTTCCATAAAGGGATTCCGTTCATTTGCCAGACTTCCGCTCCGAAATTGACGCAAGCGGCATGCCTTGCCCAACAATTTAAGAACAATGGCTCGGGTTAACTGAACCAGCGCGACGGAGCGCTAGCTGTAATGGCAGTCACACTTACTTGTGACGCCGCTTTCACTCAGGTCTCGAGAAAGAAATACAACATGACCAAAGGAGAACGAAGAAGTGCCTAACTTAGTTGGGGCCGCAATCCATTCGTACAAAGTCATCCGGTTGCCAGCTCCGATCCGGTTGAAGAGGGACCCACATTTCAATTCTTGTCCCTTTCCCAGGTTCAGAATGAATCTCAAATCGACCGTCCAATGAGTATACGCGCTCTTTCATGCTGCAGATGCCTAAGGCCCTCTTTTTCCCTAACTCCGTAAATCAAATCCAATGCCACAATCGGGACAGCTTTCGGCCTCTCCCCATTGAGAATCCCTACAGCAATCCCGCCAACTATCTTGCCTTCCCTGGCGAAGCCTTGCAGATAGCCTCCCACCTCCCCCGTGATCGAGTTCCACGTCCGATAGACCGAAACCCGGCGCGTGCGCAGCGGCGGCAACCATCGGGACCTGCGTGGGACGCGCCGACGTACCGAGTTCCCTTGGGTCCATTCCGATCTGCGTATAAAGAACGATTACCGATACTTGGGCGATGGCAGCGGCTTCTGAAGAGGCACTGGGAAGCTAAGAAACTAACTTCCCGCCTGGACAGTTTTTGCGCACTTAGGGGTTTCCCTAATTGTTCTCAGGGCTTCCTTTGCGCGAAAGTACCACAAGCTGATATGAGTTCCGGCAGCGATCTTGGGACCGGACAATAAACTTCCCAAGGGATAAAAATCTCGCAGCGATCCCTGATTACCGCTGAGTAGGCACTGGTAACCGTGACACAAAGGGCCCGGGAGCACATACCATAATGCAAATTCAACGAGGAGAAAAGCGTATGAAAACAGTAATTGTCATTTGTGCGATGTGTGTTCTGTTCGTGCCATCGGTACTCGCCCAGACCGTTGGGGCTACGGCCAAGCCGATCAGCGATTCTGACATCCAACTGCTTCGCTCCAAAGTGCAGGCGGAGAAAAACGACATCATCACACATACCATGTTGTTCAACGATCTGGAATCGGCAGCGTTCTGGCCCATCTATCGCGACTACGCACGCGATCAGCAGGTCATTGGTGATGATCGCTGGAAGCTGATCAAGGACTATGCGGACCATTACGACGCTCTGGACGATGCCAAGGCAGATGATCTGGCCAAGCAAATGTTCAGTGTTGATTCCAAAATCACTACGTTGCGGGAAGAGTATTGGCCGAAGTTCGCAAAGGCCTTGGGCGGAAAGCGAGCAGCGAAGTTCTATCGGGTGGGTGTAGATGATCAAGAGGTTGTTCCGATTTCGGAGCGGCTGATGGGCGGCTTGTAGTTGAGGCTA
Organism: uncultured Acidobacteriaceae bacterium; assembly: GCA_963724375.1. Taxonomy (GTDB): domain Bacteria; phylum Acidobacteriota; class Terriglobia; order Terriglobales; family Acidobacteriaceae; genus Silvibacterium. The sequence continues at coordinate 91,731 of CAVRUM010000003.1, read as the reverse complement.
CCATGGGGTCTTTCTCGGTTGTAGTAGTCGGTCCAAGGCAGCAAGTGAGCATCTCTTTGCTGGGAGTCGGACCAGTGTTTGGCATAAGCCCATTCGCGTAACGCGGTCTGTATGAATCGCTCGGCCTTTCCGTTGGTTCTGGGTGTGTAAGGTCTGGTGCGGCTGTGTTTGATTGCCATCTGCTGGCAAGCGTGACGGAACCGAGTGGAGCGATAGCTAGAGCCGTTGTCGGTCAGCAGCGCGCGCACGGCGATGCCCTGGCGGGCGAAGAACTCGACGGCCGAGTTCAGGAAGGCGATGGTGGTTTCAGCCTTCTGATCGGGCAGCATTTGGGTGAAGGCCATACGTGAGTGGTCGTCGACGGCCACGTGCAGAGCCAGGAAGCCTGGATGTTCCTTTTTGCCGCGCAGCCTGCCATCGCCGCGCAGCGAGACCTCGCCGAAGCGTGTCATGCCCTTGATGTCCAGGTGCAGCAGGTCGCCGGGCCGTGGATGCTCGTAGCGTTGCACCGGAGGCGGGGGATTCAGATCGCGCCACCGGCTCAGTTTTGCCCGGCGCAGGATGCGGCTGACCGAAGCCGGACTCAGGCCGGTGCGGCGAGCAATCTGGTAGCCGGGCATGTGCCGGCGACGAAGTGCAAGTACCTTTTCCACTAATAAGGAACTGATCTGCCGCGGGCTGCGGCGCGGACGCGAGCTGCGATCGACAAGGCCAGCTGGGCCAGACTGCCGATAACGGCCCGCCCATTTGGCTGCTGTCTTGACGCTGACACTGAACCGGGACGCTGCCGACCCCAGCCTTATGCCATCTTCAATCACCATGCGGGCCAGCCGCTCTCGACTCACCGCCGTCCATGGGGCATTCTTGTGATAGTCCATTCGGTCTCCTGAGTTACTGCTTGCTCGTCACAAACAGCTTCTCCGGTCCTGATCGAATGGACAACCTCTTGAAAGATCACAGGTGGACAACAGGCTCGGCCTGATGATCAACCTGGGACTGACATCCGAGATTCCGCTCATAAGGTAGTCGAATGGACTCCTGCCGAACACGTGCCGGTGAGATTTACTTTGAGCAGAGCCGAGCAGTCGGAAAATCGCCTCGGGTCCATTCCTCGAATGGCAAGTCACTGGCGACGAGCGTTGATGAGGGTTCCTAGTGTTGACTGAAGGTTTCGAAGAATAGTTCGAAGACAAAAGGGCCGGAAGATTGACTTTGAATGCAGATGAAACTTCAATCGCGACCCGCGTTATTTCTCCTGCTATCACTGTTGGTGGTCATCTTGATCTATCCGGTGCTGGATCACGAAGGCCTGCGAAGACTGGTTCTAGGAGTGTTGATGTTTGTGCCGGTCATCCTGGCGACATTCAGTTTGTCACAGACAAAGGGCTGGGTATTGCCCTCGGTACTGCTAATGTTCGGGCGCATCGCTCTTGAGCCTTGCGAGCACGTTCTTTCCCATCGAGCATTGATCGGAATGAAATGGGTGGCGCTGGCCGCGTTCTTCGCGCTCACGGTTATCGGACTCTTCTCATGTCTAAGGAAGGCACGCACTATCCTGACCGCGCACCTCTACACCGCGGTTCAGTATTTACTTGTTGCTCGGGATGCAATGGATTGCCGTTCACAGCGCGATCGACGTTTTCCGTCCGGGATCGTTCCTCTTCAACAGAGCCACGATCGTCGACCGTCAAAGCGAACTGCTGTACGTATAGGACGCGACGAATTGAAGACCGCGGCTTAACCGCCTGGTGAAGCTGGCTGGATGTGGACCTGTTTCCGGATAAGGCTTCGCAACAAAGACTTCCGTGATACGTACATCAGCAGGTATCGCGACCGCAAACCAGATGTGATCATCGCCGTCGGGCCGGAACCGCTCAGGTTCCTCGTAGAATCCCGCGAAAAGTCGTTCACGGGCATTCCGATCATTTTCTGCGGAAGCACGGAAGAGATGCTGGAACAGTCGAAACCCCATGCTCACTTTACCGGTGCGGGCATTTCACCAAGTTCCTGAGTGCATGTAAATTCAGCCTCGGCGTTCGAGCCTGTGCAAAGCCAGATATAGCGAACGCTGTTGCAAAGCGTCGCTCGAACCTGCTATCCGGACGAGTGAGTGCGGTCAATTGGCTGACTCAGCGCTGCTCAGCGCTGGCTACTACCAGCACTCGATTTATCGCGACTATGTGCTCGTTTGTGAGAATGCTGCCGTTGCACGGCAGAGGTCGCGGTAGGGAAGTCGAGGGTGCTGGCGAGGGTGCTGAAGGAGTTTCTACCGGTGCTTTCTAGTGCTTTTCAGTGCTTTTGTTAGCCATCGGTGCTCATCTTTTCAATGAGTTACTTCTAAATGCACTTCTGTCACGGCAGAGGTCGCGGGTTCGAGCCCCGTCGTCCCCGCCATTCATTCCAAGAACTTATGGGACGTATGGACTAATAGTGACATCAAAATCTGGGGCGTTCTAGCAAGCATTTTGGGCCTGCTTTGGCGAGTCGATTGTGCCCACGTTTGCGGCTTTTGTTCCCACACTCGAAAACAATCATCGTTACAGTCTTGGTCTGTGCGGCTCGCTTGTCCTTCTACTTGAGGGATAAAGTCTCGCCTAGTGCGATGTGGAATTAACGACCTGAGTTGTGACTACCTTATCCCAGCGAAGCCACTTGCCGAACTGCGCGTTGCGCCTCGGTAATTGAGGCGCGGTGGTCCATAATCCCTGACAGATCGGAGTTCGCAAAGGCAATACGCGCGAAGGGCTGTCGGCGCATGAGCTCGGCGGGCCCTGGCTTGCCGCTCTTACCGAAGAAGAAGCCGGGTTGCGGCGCAAGATAAGCGTGACCCCAGCGATTGAGGATGATCCCCGCAATATCCCGGCGCCCATCGAATCCTTGCTTGCCAAACATATCGGCAAACTGTTCGCGGATCTGTTTCTCGTACACGCTGAAAGGCGTTGTCATCAACTGATAGCGCCCGGTGTTCACCTGTTCCGGCAGGGAACGGCCCGGATTCGAAAACAGAATCTTCAGCGTTAGTACTGTAGGATTGTCGGGCGAAAGGGAAGGCGATCCCCCGCCAAAAGTCGCCACGCGGCGCACCGCGAGGTAATTTCCAATTCCATCGAACCACTGGCATTGACTGATACCTAGGTTCGCCAGAAAACGCCAGTTGCGCATGGCAACGTTTGCCATGATGCAGGGAGCGCGGAAGAACTGTGCGTAGGCCTGGCGATAAGCCGTAGGGAGATCGCGAGCAATGGAGTTGATCGTCCAACTGCCGTTGGCGAGAATTACCGATCGCCCGCGCACGCGATAAAGACGCCCTTCGCGAAGATAGACAATAATCACGTGCGGCGAGCGCGCTGGATCACCCTCATGCTCAATCGAAATCACCGTCGAGCGCAAACGAATCCGCGCCGGTTGATGCGGCTGATCGAGCGCGGCAAAGTTCACTCGCGACTGGCAGATACCTGCCATCGTCGCCGCTCCGGGAATCGTATTTGGCAGCAACGCCTTAACGATATGTCGTGCAACACCTGTGTTGCCACCCGGAAACATCTGGGGACCATTCTGCTGCTCCCACGGGAAGAGTAGATCGGGAGCGTAGTCGGAGTAGGCCGAGAGCACATCCGGGCCGATCCCGGAACCTCCGCCACTCACCGGAGACAGATAGCGTCGAATGGTATCGCGACTCAGTCCACGGCGCACCATGAGATTGTCTTCCAGCGTGATTGAGTCGAGTTGCCGCGCTACGGAATCCCCGTGGTGGCGAGGCTTCGGGTGATGGTCTGGCGTGTTTTGCATCGCGAGCAGCTCACGCTTTGCCTTGGCAGCAATGGGCGCGCCTTCCAGCTTCTTCGTCCACGGATCGACCAGCCAAGTGCCATCCGCGCGTCCGGTACCGCCGCCAAAGAAGAATCCGAAATTGCTCCCGTCTCCCGCGTAAGGCGTCACACCCGTCGCAATGCTTCCGGCATTTTCCTGATATTTAAACTGTCGTGGATCGATTCCGACCGAATCGTAGAAATGCTGAAGAAAGCTTCCCGGCATCGGTTGGAACCACATCGCTGAACCTTGGCTTGCGATCAGGTGTTGGCCATCCACGTTGAACTCATTGCGCTTTGCCTCCCCGCCAAAGATTGGATGGTTCTCCAGAATCAGGCAGGATTTATTCACATTTGTCGCTCGCTGATAGAAGAGCGCCGCCGAAAGACCGCTGATGCCTCCGCCAACAATCAGGCAATCGTAGGTCTCGCCGGTGTCCTGGATTGCTGCGGGCGTTCTATCGAAGACATGATCGCGAATCATGTGGCCATCGGCCATAACCTGGTGCGTGTTGCCATTTGCACCGGCGTAATCACCGATGCCTGGAGTGCCGTCCCAGTCCTCAGCTGCCATGAGCTCAAACGGACAGGCTGCGGAAACCAAAGCAGCTCCGGAAGCCAGCAGCGTTCCATTCAGAAAGTCGCGACGAGTAATTTCCTTGTGGATAGACATCTCGAATAGTACCCAGCATAAAACGGACCTTTCCATCACAGATACACAGGGCTGGCGATTATCCCCACATGCGACTAGATCGCAGGGGAAGCGCAGCTTGCGGGGTACAATAGGACGGCCTCAATCCGGATGGATTCGCGGGTGAGAGAGGACATTCTTGCAACGGATGATTGAGCTTCCTGGGCGAAGAGCTCGCCCAAACCGCCTCGTTCTCATCGTTATTTTTGCGATCGTCGCAGCCCTTCTCGGCAAGAGCACGGTCTTGTCGTATTACGTCGATGCCCTCTGGTTCGGCTCTCTCGGATTCACACAGGTCTTTTGGAAGAGCCTGGGTCTTGAGTGGTGCGTCTTCGGAACGCTTTTCGCAGCCACATTTCTTATTCTTTACGGCTGGTTTCTCGCCCTATGGCAAATGCATCAACCGGATTTGCCCTATGACCGCGCGATCTTTATCGGCCGCCAGAGACTGAGTCTGCCTCTACGCCGTTCGCTGAGAATCCTCGGCATTGTTGTTTCACTGGGAGTCTCTGCTATTTTCGGCGCGGCAATGATGGCCGAATGGCCGACCTTCGCGCTGTTTTGGAAGGCGCCGCGTGGCGCGGTCTCTGGCCTCGATCCTATTTTCGGCAAGCCGCTCAACTTCTATCTCTTCACCCTTCCCGCCTGGCAACTCATCGCCGGCTGGCTGATGGTGCTCGCCGTCATTGCCTGCATCGGGGCCGTCGGCTTCCTTCTTATCTCCAGCGGCAGCCGAGTGCTTGACAAGGAGAGCCGCGGCCTCATGTTGCCACTGCCGTGGCGCGGTTTCTCGATCGCGATCGCGTTCTTCCTGCTCATTCTTGCAGCCGAAGTCTACCTCAGCCGCTTCGGCACATTGCTCGACGCGCACACCATCTTCAGCGGCGTCAACTACACCGACGCTCACGTCATCATTCCCGGCAGGATGGCCCTCGCGGTAGCCCTGCTCTTAGGCGCTGGCATCGCCGTCAGCAATGCGTTAACTGCGCGGCGCGGGTTCCGGCTGGTGGCCGCCGTCATTCCCGCCATCGGATGCTTCCTGGTGGTACAGACGATCGGCTGGTACGTCAGCAACTTCATCGTCAAGCCAAATCAGCTCGATCGCGAGCGTTCGTATATTGAGTGGAATATCGCCTCGACCCGCCGGGCGTGGGACCTTGATCGCGTTATACAGCAGGAGTTTCCCGCGGAAACAACTCCGGATGCCGCCGATCCCGCCAACAATCAGGCGACGCTCAAGAACATCCGGCTCTGGGACTGGCGAGCTCTACAGGACACGCTGCGCCAGATCCAGGAGATTCGCACTTACTATGACTTCCCCGACATCGACATCGATCGCTACACCATCAACGGGGAGCTGCGCGAGGTCATGCTCGCCGCTCGCGAACTCAACGTCGACAAGCTTCCAGAGAGCAGCCGCAACTGGATCAACGAGAAGCTGATCTACACCCATGGCTACGGCCTTACCATGAACCCGGTCAACGGCTTTACCCCGGAAGGCCTGCCCACGCTTTACATGAGCAACATGCCGGTCGAGAGCACGGTACCCGGCCTGGCCGTCGCGCGCCCTGAAATCTACTTTGGCGAGTTGACCAACACCGACGTCTACGTCAAGACACGACAGCAGGAATTCAACTACCCGCAGGGGCAGAGCAACAACCTCACGTCCTACCAGGGAAGTGGCGGCATTGTCCTCGGTGGCCTGTTGCGCCGTGTCCTCATCGCCGCCGACCGCGGCGATCTCGGGAAGCTACCCTTCAGCGACGATATTACGCCTCAAAGTCGCCTCCTCATGCGCCGCAACCTTCTTAGTCGCGTCCGCACTCTCGCGCCCTTCCTCAGCTGGGATGCTGACCCCTACATCGTAATCGGTGACGATGGCCGCCTCTACTGGATGCTTGACGCCTTCACCACTTCGGACGGCTATCCCTACTCCTCGCACTATCCGTTTGGCGACGGCACTATCAACTACATGCGCAACAGCGTCAAGGTCGTGATCGACGCATATAGCGGTGCCACTACCTTCTACGTTTTCGACGCGAAGGATCCCATCATCACCGCCTGGCGCAGCATCTTTCCCTCGCTCTTCCGCGACGCCGCAGCCATGCCCGCGGATCTGCGCCGGCACGTCCGCTATCCGCAGCTCCTGCTCGAGGAGCAGGCTGCCGTTTTCGGTCTTTACCACATGAGCGATTCCGCGGTTTTCTACAACCGCGAGGATCTGTGGACAGTCGCCTCAGAACTCGGCCTGAGCGGCTCTGGCGACCAGCAAACTCAGACAATGGAGCCGAACTACGTGCTGATGAAGCTCCCGGGCGAATCTGCGGTCGAGTTCGTGGAGATCCTTCCCTTTACGCCCGCCAACCGGAACAACCTGATCGGCTGGATCGCCGGCCGCAGTGACGGCGCGAATTACGGAAACGCCATCGTATACGACTTTCCCAAGACGAAGCTGGTGGACGGCCCAATGCAGATCGAGGCCCGCATCGACCAGAACGCGCAGCTCTCTGGACAGCTGACCCTCTGGAACCAGCAGGGCTCCCATGTGCGCCGAGGCACGCTGCTTGTCATCCCCTGCGGGCGGGCGTTGCTCTACGCTGAGCCCATCTACCTGCAGGCGCAGCAAAGCCCCATGCCGGAGCTGCGTCTTGTGGTGCTCGCGCTCCAGGACCGGCTTGCCTACGGACCGACATTCGAGTCGGCCATGGCAGCGCTCTTCGGCGGCCGCGCTTCGTCGCTCACTGAGGCTGCTGCCGCGTCGGAGCCCGGGCAGGCCGCGACGACGGCAGCGATCGGCGGCAAGTCGACGGATCAGAGTGGACTGATCGCAAGGGCCGCGCAGGACTTAGCCGACTATCAGCACCTGACCGCGGAGGGCAAGCTCGCAGAGGCAGGGCAAAAGCTCGAAGATCTCAAGGGCACGCTCGATCAACTCCAGGCAGCCCGGAAGTAAATAATCAACTCTTAATTCGTTTGTGAGGCCCAAAGAAACGCCGGTCCTGGCGAACGATGAGTGATTCGGTTTGAAGTCAACAGTCGAGATTCGAGCTGTCTGGATTGCAGACACGTTTCATTTCGAAATCAAACTTCGCCGTCTCCAATGAACAGTGCCCCGGCCGTATCCCGGCAGCTCTTCTGGATTTGTCGTCAAAGAAAACGCAAAATGTCCTGTTGCTTTTCCAAAAGGAACCGTGCCATTATTCCTGTTGGAAACCTAAAGGGCGGGACGACAATGAAGGAAAAGCCCGACGTCTTACAGGGAACGCTCGCGCTGATGGTCCTCAAGACACTCGATGTCCTGGGGCCACAGCACGGCTGGGGAATCGCCCGTCGCATCGAGCAGATCAGCGGAGACCTTCTGGCTGTCAACCAGGGCACGCTCTATCCCCTTCTGCTCCGGCTGGAGAATGAAGGCTCGATTGCATCCGAGTGGGGCGCATCGGAAAACAACCGCCGCGCACGCTTCTACCGGCTTACCGCGGCCGGGCGGAGGCAGCTCCAGGCCGAGACCCGCGATTGGGAGCAGACCGCGGCAATCATCGCGCGCTTCTTCAAAATCAAAGCGGAGGATCTGCCGTGAGATTCCTGCGACGTTTCCTGACTCGTCTTTCTCATTTCGCAACGCGACAGAGCGCCGACCAACGCCTGCAGGAAGAGATGGCCGGACACCTTGCATTCCAAACCGAAGAGAATCTGCGCGCCGGCATGCCGCCCACCGAAGCGCGGCGTCAGGCCGCAATCAAGTTCGGCGCGGCTCAAGCCGTCCGGGAACGTCATCACGACGAGCAAAGTCTCCCCTTCATCGAGAATCTGCTCTTCGACCTGCGCTACGCGGTGCGCATGCTTCTGAGGTCTCCTGGATTCTCTTTCATTGTGATCGCCACCATGGCGCTGGGCGTTGGAGCTACCACCGCGATCTATAGCGTTATCGACGCCACGCTGTTGCACCCTTTGCCGTATCCAAACCCAGGCGAATTGATTCACCTCGAGGACGATCTTCCCGGCATCGGTGCACAAGATGTTGGTACCTCCATCCCTGAGTGGTGGGACCTCGAGAGTTCCGGAATATTCCAGTCGGTAGCCGTTGCCGGCCACGGCGCAGACGTAAACCTCACCGGTGGTGCACAACCCGAGCGACTCGGTTTCAAGGCTGTCACGCCGAACTACTTCACGGTCCTCGGTGTCAGCGCGCAGTTGGGCCGCACCTTCGATCCGCACGATGCCACTCCCGGCTACAACCTGGAGGTCGTGCTTAGCGACGGGCTTTGGAGGAAGGAATTCGGAGGCGACCCGCGGATTATCGGCAGGACACTGCGCCTGGACAACGACGATTATCACGTGGTGGGCGTCATGCCGCGCGGTTTTCGGGATCAGGGTTCAACGAGCAATGAGCAGAATGTGGATTTATGGTTGGGAGCGGGCTATAGCGGCCTGCCGTTTCCGCCGCCACAACGGGCTCTGCGCCTGCGTCGAGCGGTCATCGCGCGCCTAAAGCCCGGTCTCTCGGTTACGGTCGCGCAAGCGCGCCTCGATGCGCTGGTTGCATCGCTGAAAAAACAATACCCGGCGGAGTATCCGCCACAGGCCGCGTGGACCGTGCGCCTCATTCCGATGAGCGAAAGCGTAGTCGGCGGCTTTAGTCACTCTCTCATTCTGCTTTTCGGAGCGGTGGGATTGGTGCTGCTGATTGGTTGCGTCAACGTTGCCAATCTCCTGCTTGCCAGGGCCAGTGGCCGAAGCCGCGAGATCGCGGTACGCCAGGCTCTGGGAGCGCAAAGAACGCGCCTCATCCGCCAGCTTCTCACCGAGACTGTGCTGCTTTTTTTACTGGGCGGGATAGCCGGTTTCGGCATTCTCTTCGGTGCCCAGCGTCTACTGATGCGGCTCATTCCGGAGAGCCTGCCGCACCTCAACGCGATCACCGTTGGATGGGGCGTCCTGATGTTTGCCGTCGCCGTTTCGGTCGCAGCCGGAACCATTTTCGGGCTTGCCCCCGCCTGGCTCATGAGTCGTGTCGATCTGATCGGTACGCTTAGGCAGGAAGGCCGCGGATCAAGCGGTTCATTGGGGCGTTCGCGCGCTCGTCAGATTCTGGTCATCAGCGAACTGGCTCTCTCCCTGGTGCTCATGGTCGCCGCGGGCCTGTTGCTGCGCAGTTTCTGGGACCTCTTCAAGGTGCAGCCCGGGTTCAATCCTGAACGCGCCATGGCCGTTCAAACCTGGCTGCCCGGACCCAACGATCCCAGCATGGACGTCTACCGGACAGCCACGCAGGAATCCGTCCTGGTGCGCGAAATTCTTCGTCGCGGCCGAACCCTGCCGGGCACGGAAGAAATTGCTGTCGGTGATCTTTCCTCGCTTCCTCTGGGCCATGGTCGCGGCGCTCTGAATCGGATGCCGATCATCCGCGAAGGCCTCGAGACAAAAGAAAATGAGGCTCCCTTGATCGACAATTCCATCGTCTCGCCCGAATACTTCCACCTGCTCGGCATGCCGCTGTTGCGCGGGCGTGTTTTCAACGATCGGGACCTAGAAGATACGCCCCGGGTTGCCGTCATCAATCAGGCTGCCGCCCGCACGTTTTGGCCAGGCCAGGACCCGGTCGGCAAGCGCGTCCATCTGATCCTGCAGAACACTGGAAACCGCGAACTGCTGAACGCTGGCCCGCTGCCGTGGACCACGATCATCGGCGTCATTGCGGATGCTCGCATCGAATCGTTGGCGGACACGGTCACTCCGCATATCTACAGCAGCGTGTATCAACGCCCGACCAAGGACGTCGTCATCTTTCTTCGTGGACAACTCGATCCCAGCGCCATCCCCACACAAGTGCGTAGCCAGATCCAGTCCATCGATCCCAATCTTCCCGTCTTCCATGCCGAGACACTCGATGAAGTCCTCTCCGATTCGCTTTCCGTGCGGCGATTTGCGATGGAGATGGTGGCGGCCTTCGCAGCCACTGCTCTCTTGCTGGCCGGACTCGGAATCTACGGAACGATCTCCTATGTTGTGAATGAACAACGACGCGAGATCGCCATTCGCCTCGCGCTGGGAGCGCAAAGAGGCACCATCCTCAAGATGGTCCTGCGCCGGGGACTCGGTCTGGCCATCGCCGGTACCGGGCTCGGTGTAGCCGGTGGGCTGATCGTCTCTCACCTTATGGCTGGACTGCTCTACGGAGTGTCGCCTACCGATCTACCCACCTTCGCTGGCGTCACCGTTGTGCTTACCACTGTCGCGCTGGCCGCCAGCTATATCCCCGCGCTGCGCGCCATGCGCCTCGATCCAATTACTACACTGCACTCCGAATGAAAACTCCTTAATTGATGACTTCGAGTCAGGTAGGAGCGATCCGTGTCGGCGCAAAGGTTGGGCAAAAGGCAGTCAGGGGCACTCATATCATGTATTGTCAATGATTTACCACTTCCTCAAATCTCATGACAATAATTCGCTTTCCAAGATATGCTCACGTCTGATCTAGAACGGCGCGAGGAATAAGATGCACGCCAGGCAAATAAAGGGCGAATATAATAGCCCACGTCGGCATGTCAAGCGCCTCACAACCTGACCGGTTCGGCTTCATCCACATCGACCTCAACAGCTTCTTCGCCTCCGTCGAACAGCAGCTCCATCCCGAATACCGCAATCGCCCTCTCGCCGTCGTCCCCACCATGGCCGACACCACCTGCTGCATTGCCGCCAGCTACGAGGCGAAGGCCCTCGGCATCAAGACCGGCACGCAGGTAGGCGAAGCAAAAAAACGATGCCCCGAGATCGTTCTGATCGAGGGCAATCACACCGAGTATGCAAAATACTCCAAAGCGATCTCCGACACCGTAGAAACCGTCTGCCCGGTCGCCCACAATCCTTCGATCGACGAGATGGTCTGTCAGCTCATTGGCCGTGAACAGGAACCTTCACACGCACGTCGCATCGCGCTCGACATCAAGCAAGCCATCTACCAAAACGTCGGGGAGGCGCTCCGCTGTTCCATCGGCATGGCGCCAAATCGCTACCTCGCCAAGATCGCCAGCGACATGCAGAAGCCCGACGGCCTCATTGGCCTGCTACCCTCGCAGCTGCCGCGAGCGATCGTGCACCTCGCACTTCGCGATCTTCCCGGAGTCGGAGCCCGCACCGAACAGCGCCTCAACGGCAAAGGCATTGCCACCATGGAGCAGCTACTCGCGCTCGATCGCAAGGGCATGCACAACCTCTGGAACAGTGTCTGGGGAGATCGCCTATACCACTGGCTGCGCGGCTATGAGACTGGCGACGATGGCGCAACTGTCGTGAGCGGCATCCAGAAATCGCTCGGTCACTCACACGTTATGGCCCCCCAGTTCCGCAGCGAGCAAGGCGCATGGGCCGTCGCCAACAAGCTGCTCCACAAAGGCCGCAATGCGCCTGCGGATGGAAAAGTTCTATACCGGCTCGATGGCCGTGACGCTCCGGTATCAGCTCACCCGCGAGCAGGCACAGCAACGAAAATCAAAGCGCCACTCCAGTGGAATTAAACAAGCAGGCTGGGGAATGGAAGCCCGCTTCCACCAGTGCCAGGACACGCTGACCCTGCTCGGCATCATGCACAAAATATGGAAACAACGCCCCGATGGCGAAGAATTCCAACGTCCCTTCTTCGTCGGCGTAACACTCCGCGATTTAGTCCCAGAGAACGAACACCAGCAAGAACTCTTCGGCGACCCCGACAATCGCACCCAACTCTCCGCCACCATGGACAAACTCAACCTCAAGTACGGCCACACGACACTGCATTTCGGCAGCATGCTCCCGGCACGGCAAAGCGCGCCAACAAGGATCGCCTTCACCCAAATCCCCGTGCAGTACGGCGCAGATTATTTATGAGTTGACTGCAAAAGACAGCTTAGGAGGAATATCGGAGAGAGCGTGAACCTGCTCTAGCGACGAAGAAAAAATACTGCGCAATATCATTCCTCCCTTGCAGCCGCTCACTACACAGCATGCAGGGTTACAACTCACCACAAAAATTGCATCATCTGCTCGCAACTGACCATCTAGTCAGTTGTCGGAATTAACCGGTGGGGATGATGGGTGGGAAATATGGCCAGCGGTGGAGGTAGACCCAAGCGCACACAGACCCGGGACAGAGAAGTAACCCTACCGGCCGTTCTGGCAGCAGCCGAGATTGAGTTTGCGACCCATGGTTTTACGGCGGCACGAACAGAGCGTATTGCGGCGCGCGCAAATGTGGTCAAAGGCATGATTTTCCATTATTTCAAGAATAAAGAAGGACTCTATGAGGCTGTTCTCGAACGGGCTTATCAGCCCTTCAGCGAGGCGCTCGATAAGTCCCTCGATACGAACTTGAGCGCCACGAATGCGTTGCTGACTTTTGTCAACAGGCTGGTTACCGTGATGATAAAGAATCCGCTGTTTCCGGCTATCTTCATGTTGGAAAGCATTCAGGGCGGGGGCGAACATTTTCGCAAACTCGGAATGCCCTCCCTTTACAAGCGGCTTGAAACATTGCTGAAGCGAGGGATCGCCGCGGGCGAGTTCCGGAAATTGGACCCCTGCCATGGCGCGATCAATATTATCGGTCTGTGCGGTTTCTATTTTTGCGCGGCCAACAATTTTCCCCAGAGGCCTAAAGGCCGCGACCCCTTGAACAGGGCATCCCTGAGAACACATGCGGCCGAAGTGCTGGCTTTTGTCGGAAAGGGCGTAACCGCGAAGAGTTAAAAATGGTGCGACCTTTCGCACCTATGAATGGTCTGTTGAGTGACTGATCGGCTAGTCACTTAAATGGCCCTCGCATGAGAAGGCCACCGAGGTTCATATTCATCGTGATTTCAGTTGTATCGGAAGGGCCTCTCGAATTCCATTTAGCGCGGAGCCATCGGCGGAGGGCAAGCTTCTTCCTGAGATGTGCCATCGTCACGAAGCCATCAATTGAACAAACAAGGAAATAGGTGAATTTATGACAAGCGGAGTCGCAGTGGCAACCATGAAAGGCGCCCAGGTTACCGGGGCCGGAGCCGGTCTTAGGATCGTTGAGCTGGCGATTCCCGAGCCCGGCCCGGGACAGGTGCGGATCAAGGTTCATGCATGCGGTGTTTGCCACAGCGATGCGATCATCGTCGAAGGCCTCCGGCCAGGAATCCCCTATCCGCGCGTTCCGGGCCATGAAGTGGCCGGCGTGGTGGATGCGCTAGGGACCGGAGTGACTGAATGGCGAACGGGCCAGCGTGTTGGCGTTGGCTGGCATGGCGGCCATGACGGCACTTGTCCCGAGTGTCGGCGTGGAGATTTTCGACTCTGCCGCAATGAGAAGAATCCCGGTCTCAGCTACGACGGCGGCTATCAGGAGTACATGTTGGCGCCGGTCGAAGCATTAGTTTCAATTCCGGAGAGTCTTAGCGATATTGAAGCGGCGCCGTTGCTCTGCGCTGGAAGTGCCACTTACAACGCCCTGCGGCACGCGGGCGCAATGCCCGGTGACCTGGTCGCGGTGCAAGGGATCGGCGGACTCGGCCACCTCGGAATTCAATTCGCCAACAAGTTTGGCTACAGAGTGGCTGCGGTCGGGAGGGGCTCGAAAATTGAATCGTTGGCAATGAAACTCGGCGCCGATGTGTATATCGACAGCAAAATGATGAACGCAGCAGAGGAGCTACAAAAATTAGGAGGCGCCAGAGTCATTATCGCGACAGCGCCGGACTCCAGAGCAATGACCGAAATGATTGGCGGTTTGGGTCCAAACGGCAGGCTTGTCCTGATCGGTGTGTCCTCCAATCCTATTGAGGTGGCTCCGGTTCAGCTCATCAGGGGCGGCAAGACCATTGAAGGATGGGCAGGGGTAACGCCGGCGGATTCGGATGACGCGCTTCGCTTTGCCGAACTGCGTGGGGTACGCGCCATGATCGAAACCTTTCCCTTGGAAAAGGCAGCCGAAGCATATGCGCGCATGATGAGCGGCAACGCAGAGTTTCGCGTTGTGCTGACAATGTGATCGCGGCCAAATGAGGCGAAGAGTCGTCCATTTTAAAAACAGGTAAATCTGTTTGTTGCGACCTGCATTCAACAGATTAATCGCCCAGCTACCTCAAGGTAGCATTGCCTCACAAGGAGCCCATCCTGAATACCAATGTCGATTGTTTTGCTTCTGAGCCCCTGTTGTATCGTGTCATCACAACCGATCTGCCGCATGTGCGGCAACGGAAGGGAATGGGCAGATTAAGCATGGCTCAAAGCGAACAAGGAGCTAAATTCGTGACTCGGGGATGGGTTCATACATGCTTGGTTGATCTCTGAAGGAACAACCGAAAATTTTTCCAGCGAGGAATACGATATGCGATGCAGACCCTGGAATAAGCTACTCCTCCTTAGTCCTTTTCTCGGCGGAGTAGGGGCCCTCGCGCAGTACAATCCGCCAGCCACGCCGGCGCCGTACAACCCCATTGCTCTGGCCGATGTAACAGGAGCACCGCGGACAGCCGTTCAATCCGGACAGAATAACTATCAAACCCTGTCGCACAATCCCTACCTCGGTGGAGTTCCATCAGGAAAGCTTAGCGCCACGCCATTGGACCTTTCCCTCGACGACGCCGTCGGTCTCGGACTTAAGCAAAATCTCGGTGGAGTCCTGGCCACAGATGCCGTTACCGACGCCCGGGGACAGCGCTGGCAAGCGTTGAGCGAGCTGCTTCCCAATGTTGTCACCGGTACCGGTTTCGGAGTTCATCAAATCAATGTAAAGGCGGCCTTCGGTCTATCCATACCCGGAGAACCACCGATCATTGGTCCATTCGGCTATTTCGACTCTCGGGCTTATCTCACGCAATCCGCTTTTAATTGGGCGTCCATCGAGCGAGCGCGATCTTCAAATGCGCAGCTCAAGTCAGCAGAGTTCAGCTCCAAAGATGCTCGCGAACTTGTCGTGCTTGTGATTGTCTCCAACTATTTGCTGATCATCGCCGACCAATCGGAAGTTGAGTCAGCCACATCGCAACGGGATACCGCCAAGGCACTTTTTCAGCAGGCATCTGACCAGAAGACCGCAGGCCTTGCCTCTGCCGTGGACATTCTGCGCTCACAGGTGCAACTGCAATCACGCGAACAGAAACTGATCGTCGCGCAAAATAGTTTAGCGAAGCAAAAATTGGTCTTGGCGCGAGCTATCGGACTTCCTTTGGGCCAAAAGTTCGAGATAACCACCCACGTTCCTTATCAAGAGCTGACGCCCTCGAGTCTCGACGAGGCGATCCAAAGCGCCTACAAGGCTCGCCCTGATTTTCAGAGCCAGATGAATCAGGTGCGGTCGGCTGAGCTCGAGAAAAAAGCCGCTTCTGCCGAGCGTTATCCATCAATAGGCGTGGAAACCGACTATGGTCTCTCGGGAGTTAACCCGGGCTCGTCGCACGGCACCGTTGATGCGGCGGCCACGCTTCGCATCCCCATTTTTCAAGGTGGAAGAGTACATGGGGATGTTCTGCGGGCCGACGCGTCGCTGGCCGGGGAACGACAGAGGCTCGAAGACTTGCGAGCCAAGATCGATCAGGAGGTTCGCGACGCCTATCTCGATCTGGATGCGGCAGGGCAGGAAGTGGCTGTCGAGAAAAGCGCTGTGACGCTGGCCACCCGGAACCTGGAACAATCTCGCGATCGATTTGCTTCAGGAGTTACGGACAATATTGAGGTCGTTCAAGCGCAGGATGCGCTGGCCATCGCGAGTGACGCGTATATCGCCAGTCTTTACAGCTACAACCTTTCAAAAATATCTCTCGCAAGATCGACCGGCGTCGCCGAATCGCGCTTTGCTGAATACGTGGAGGGGAAATAAGTATGGCTGAGCAAAATCCGGCAACGAATCCACCACAAGGAAATCCTCCCGGGCGAAACGCGCCAGCGGACAACGCCGGCGCACATGACCCGTTAACTTCGGCTTATCCGAGGAGGCGCTCCCACAAGCGTTTAATATTTCTTGCCTCGTTCATTGTTCTGGTAGTTGCTGGTGTTTTCCTCTGGCACTATTTTTCCGGCTTCGAATCCACCGACGACGCACAGGTGGACGTCCATCTTTACCCAGTCAGTGCTCGCATTTCTGGATATATCCAGAAGGTCAACGTTGATGATAACCAATGGGTCGAAGAAGGTTCCACACTCGTGGAAATTGATCCAAAAGACTATGAAGTGGCCTTGGCAAAAGCCCAGGCAACGCTGGACACTTCAGAGGCTGTCGCGAAAAGTTCGAATATCGATGTGCCCATATCTTCCGTAGACACCTCAAGCCAATTGAAATCTACGTCCTCGGATATCAAGGATGCGGAAGCAGCAATCCAGGCAGCAGAAAAGCAGGCCGCTGCCGCCCACGCCCGCGTTTTGGAAGCGCAGGCAGAAAATGTGAAGGCTCAGGATGACGTCACCCGCTATCGCTTGCTGCTGGCGAAGGAGGAGGTACCGAAGCAGGTCTACGACCATGCTTACGCTGCCGCAGCGACCGACGTCGCCGCCATCGCCGCGGCAGAAGCAGAAGAGGCCGCCGCCCAACAAGCCGTTCAAGAGGCGCGCAGCCGCCTCACTGAGGCGGAGGCACACTACGAGGATGCTCAGGCCGGGCCGCAACGCGTTGCCTCAACACGTGCCAAAGCGCTTTCGGCAATGGCGGATGTGAACCAGAAAAGATCTGCTGTCGAGCAAGCGCAGTTGAATCTGGGATACACCAAAATATTCGCACCTGTAGCCGGAGAAGTTACGAAAAAGGTTGTCGTCGGATTGAATGTCGACCCTGGGGAGCAGTTGCTCACAGTGGTTCCCCTGGACCAGGTGTGGATCACCGCCAATTTTAAAGAGACCCAGCTCAAACACATGCGCGTAGGCCAGAAAGCGAGCATTGAGCTCGACTCGAACGGCCGCACGTATGAGGGTCATGTCGACAGCATCGCGGGAGGAACAGGCCCCATCTTCAGCGTGCTGCCACCGGAAAACGCAACGGGCAACTACGTAAAAATCGTTCAGCGTGTTCCCGTAAAGATCGTTCTCGAGCCAGGCGAAAATCGCGACCACCAGCTTCGGCCCGGTATGAATGTCGAAGCGAAAGTGTACTTGCGATGAGCGACGCAGCGCTGACTCTTCCGTTGGAGCAGGCCGTCTGGCGCCCGAAGGTAAATCCTTGGGCGATCGCCGCCACCGTGTCGATGGCGGCGTTTATCGAAGTGCTCGACACGAGCGTCGCCAACGTTGCCTTGCCTTACATCGCCGGAGGCCTGGGAGCTAGCTACGACGACAGCACGTGGGTACTCACCTCGTACCTTGCCGCGAACGCTATCGTCTTACCCATCAGCGGATGGCTCGCGGAGCTAATTGGCCGCAAGCGGTACTTCATGATGTCTCTCGCAATTTTCACTGTGAGTTCATTGCTCTGCGGCTTAGCGCCCAGTCTCCCATTATTGCTGTTGTTTCGAGCTGTGCAAGGCATCGGTGGCGGCGGACTGCAACCGATGGCCCAGGCCATTCTCAACGATACGTTTCCTCCGGAGCAGCGAGGCTCGGCGTTTGCTGTGTACGGCATTACGGCAGTTCTCGCCCCTACAGTCGGGCCGATGCTCGGAGGCTGGATTACTGACAGCTACTCCTGGCGATGGATATTTTTCATCACCCTGCCCGTGGTCCTCCTGGCTCTTTATTTGACACACACCCTGGTCGAAGATCCGCCGTTCCTCCGCCGTATAAAGAGCGGGGGGATCCGGGTGGATTACATCGGAATATCGATGCTGACGCTGGGAGTGGGTTCGCTGCAGATTCTTTTGGACAAGGGACAGGAAGACGATTGGTTCGGCTCGCATTTCATCACGACCCTGGTAATAACCGCAGCGGTTTGCCTGATTTCGCTGGTCATCTGGGAGTGGTTCCGCAAAGACCCGATCATCGATGTCCACATGTTCAAGAGCTTCAACTTCGCGGCAGCGAACTTGATGATGTTCATGATGGGCTTTATGCTCTTCAGCACCTTGGTCTTGATTCCAGAATTTCTGCAGACGCTGATGGGTTATACAGCCGAGCTTGCGGGCCTGGTCTTGTCCGGCGGCGGAGTTGTCTTGCTGGTGATGATGCCCATTGTTGGCCGGCTTACATCAAAGATTCAAGCCAGATGGCTGATCGCGACGGGATGGCTATGTCTTGCCATTGGACTCTTCTATTGCGCGAACCAGATTGATTTGTTCGTCAGCTTCAAATTTGCTATGTGGCTGCGCGTCGCCCAGGTCGTAGGAATCGGATTTCTATTTGTCCCCATAACGGCGGCGGGTTACATCGGAGTTCCTCCAGAGAAAGGCAATAGTGTTTCCGGCATCATCAATTTCATGCGCAATATCGGCGGCAGTATCGGAACTTCCGTCGTGACGACGATGATTGTCCGAAGGGCTCAGTATCACCAGCAAATCCTCGTCGGCCACATCACGCCCGATTCGCCCGCATATCGTTCGGCACTGCATACACTGACCTCACAAATCGCACACTCTGGCCTTCGAGCCGGGGACGCCCGCGACCAGGCAATTGCGAGGTTCTACGAATTGGTGCATCGGCAAGGCGGCGCACTGTCCTATATGGACATCTTTTGGGTCTTGGGAGTGCTCTGCTCCATCATGTTCGTTCTTGCGTTTTTCTTGAAGAAGAATGATCCAGGAGCGGGCGGGGATGTTGCGGTGGGCTGAGGATAAACGCAATGGTTCAAGCCATAACAATCGAGCGCGAGTTCGGCTGCGGAGCATCCGAAATTGCCAGTTTAGTCGCCAGTCGCCTTGGATGGAGCCTGTGGGACGAACGGTTGACGCAGGAAATCGCGCGACTGACCGAAAGTACGCCAGAGGCGGTCGAGCGGAGAGAATGGCGATCTGATCCTCTCGTATACAGGCTTTTCCAGGACTTTCTTCGGGGCGGGTTTGAGGGTGGCTTGCCCCCCACCAACAGGCTGCACTTTCTCGATGCGCGCCGCATCGCCGCTGTTTCGGAAACAGCGGTCAAGACCGCCCTTTCCAGTGGCCCGTCCGTGATTGTCGGGCGAGGTTCGCAGTTTTTCCTGCGTAACCGCGAGGATGTCTTTCATGTGTTTCTCTATGCACCTAGAGATCATAAGATCCGCCGACTGATGGCTCGGGGCGCAACTCAGGAAAAGGCAATCGAACAGGTCGACACAACGGACAAAGCGCGAGCCGCGTTCGTCCGGCAGTATCTCGGGCTGAAATGGCCGGAACCCCACCTGTACCACGCTATGTTCAATACCGAGATGGGGGAGTCTTGTACGGCTACGATGCTCGTTGAGTGCGTCCAACAGTTCGCGCGTGCCGCCCAGTGATCTCAACGCCGATCTTGTTACTGGAATCGCGATCACGTACCCACAGGAGCCGTCGAGGTCATTGCTTGGCAGGAATCCGGATGGACTTACATCAAAGCTGATAGATGAGCCGGAAGATGATCCGGGATATGGCTGGCTTCGAGATGGCGAGTCCGAGGTTCGTAGTCCCTCAGGAGCCTGGCAGTGTTGACTGAGCGGCGTTGTTGGAAGCCCTCAAGCTGCCGGAGCGCCAACGATGCATGCTGTGTCGCGCGTCATCTCCGCCAGAAAACTGGCTTGGCGTCCTGTGGGGCCCGCGATCCGCAGGCCGGCCAGCTTGCCGGCTGATTTGTGGATTCGCGCGTGAACCTCCTCGGGTTCGATTTGCAGCAGCCATGCACATGCGTCCCGCGAGAAGCCCATCAGGAACCGAAGAACGAAGCATTCGCGCAGCTCTTTTGGAAGATACAGAACCGGTCGCAACTCCAGCGGGAGAGCTGCGGCCGAAGCTTCGTCAATCCTGTCGGGAACGGCGACTTCGGGCCTTGTACTGAGTGAGGAGTGAATCACTCTGAGTAGCATCCGCTCGCCGCAAGTTTGATCTGCGTTCAAGCAATCAATGCTTTCCACTACAACATCTTCCGCCTCTTTCAGGCTGGCTGTGAGCAGAAGGCCGATAACGAAGGCGTTTTCAACCGACTCTTGATTCTGCAAATGCTTGAGATCCATGAGGTCCTCCGAGCTGGGGGTTGGGAGCAACTTCGAATTGCTTTGGAGTATGCGATGTTCCGGCTTTCTACACATCCCTGAGTGGAAGGCTTTCGTTATGCTCAGTCAGGGTTCAAATCCAACCACCCGATTTAGGGGTGCATGCTCGATCATTCAGGCCGGGAGCGCGGGTTGTCAGGAATAATAATTTCGCGCCTACCGAAGAGACGCGCATCAAGCGAGATGGCCCCCGGACCGAGCAGCAGCAGGGCGATCGAGATAACTGCGGTATAGCCAGGCACGGCGGCGGAACTGGTGCCGTAGCCATGTGTGGAAAGCGGCAAGGCATGGAGCGCGCTAATCAACCCGGCAACTGCAGTCATCAGTGGGGTCAAGATGCCGAGCACAAGGGCGGCGCTGATGAGAGCGGTGAGGGCCGCCATGCCAAGTGACACTGGATTCAACATATCCGATCGACCGAACGTGTTCAGAGCCTCTTCAAATCCGCTGAATGCAACCACGAGCCGTATGAGGAGAAGCCCCAGCGCTGGCCATCCATCGGGAAAGGTCGTGAAGATTTTGTGCAGATCCCGCCTCCCGCCAGCTGTACGCATTACCGTTCAGGCTAGCGTCGCCAGGCAACGCCCGCATCCCTCATTGGAGGTGTTTTCGTTGAACTAATGCCAGCGTGCAGGGAACTGCGGCATCCAGGATGCTCCTAGAGCTGAATGATTCCGCGACGCAGCGCAATGGAAACTGCCTCAGTTCGGTCGCTGGCGCCGAGTTTCTCCATGATGTGCTTCACGTGACCTTTTACCGTCTCTTCGGAAATGAAGAGCAGCTCCGCTATTTCGCGATTTCGTCTGCCGTTCGCGATTTTCTCGAGCACATCGATCTCGCGTTTCGTCAGCGCTTCCTCGCCCATATGTTCCGCGAGTTGCGCCGCAATCTCGGTCGGGATGTATTTCAGCCCCGCATGCACCTTGCGGATTACTTCAACAAGCTTTTTAGGCGGCATGCTCTTGAGCATATAGCCCTGGGCGCCGGCCTGAAGAGCACGCCGGATCTCCGCATCGCCTTCAAACGTGGTGAGCATGATGATCCGGGCTTTTGGGCTTTCAGCCCGTATTGCAATGAGCGCGTCGATGCCGCTCATATCAGGAAGGCGCAAATCCATCAGCGTGATATCGGGACTGGAGCTGCGGAAGCCCTCCAGCGCTTCGCGTCCTGTCGACGACTCCCCGACAACCAGCATGTCGGGTTCGTGCCGGATCACAGCCGTAATGCCTTCCCTCATCAGCGGATGATCGTCTACGCAAAGCACCCGGATAGAACGATCGCTCATTCGTGATCCTTTCCAGATCGAATTGCAAAGAGTGTAGCCGCCTTGCGCCCCAACCGGATAATCCACGAGCCTTGCCGGGGTCTCGCGGCGCTCTCGAACGCGATTGTCCCCGGCACCGTCAGCTCTACCTCTGTCCCGGAGCCGACGCGGCTGCGCACCTTGAGATCAGCCCCGATACTCCGCGATCTTTCCCGCATACCGACCAGCCCCCAGTGGTCATTCCGCCCCGACCGCAACACCAGCGGGTCGATTCCACAACCATCATCTTTCACCTGCACCAGCAGATAAGAGTTCGTGTAGCCCACCTCGACTTCGATCGCCCCAGCCTTCGAGTGACGGAAGGCGTTCGTCACGGCTTCGCGGCTGATGCGATACACCTCGTCACGAATCAGAGGCCGCAGGCGTCGATCGGAACTGTTGGCAATCACCCGATAGGTGATCTCTTCTCCGACACCCAGTTCCTGGCGCAGACGCGATAGCGCCAACTCAAGGCTTCCGTCAGCCGAGGAGGTTGTTCTCAGCCCGCGCAGCGCAAGTCTGCCCTCCTCCGTGATCTGGCTCATCAATTGAGCCACCCGCCCTAGGAGCGGCTTGGCAGGGGAATCAGCTTCCACCTGGTATTCGGCCAGGTTCAGCTGCATTGAAGCGCTGAGCACTCCCTGTAACAGCGTGTCATGGAGGTCTTGCGCGATTCGCGTGCGCTCGTTGAGGCGTTCCTGGAATCGCAGATTCATCTGCCGCATGAGGAAGAAAATCCGCATGCGATAGATTGCAATGATAAGAAGCACGCCAACAGCAAATACGGCAATCCTGAACCAGATTGTCTGCCAGAAAGCTGCTGCAATCCTGAACGATACGCTCGTCTCCGGGCCATTCCATAGTCCTGCTGCGTTCGAGGCGGCCACGTGGAAGACGTAGTCGCCCGGGTGCAGATTTGTATAGGTCACCTGGCGGCTGGTCACTGGATCGCTCCACCCCTTATCTGAGCCATCCAGCTTGTAGCGGAATTGCGTTCGCTCAGGAGAAGAGAGGCTGGTGCTCGCATAATTAAACGCGATCATTTTTGTGCCCGCTGCGATCAGCGGGTCCCCCCGCAAATCGACGCGTTTCCCCTCAGCGGTCACCGCTTCGATTCTTGCAGATGCCGGAACCGCATCCCGGTCCGACAGTCTAGGCTCAACCATCGCAACGCCTTGCTGGAGTGATATCCAGATCCGGCCGAGAGAGTCGCTGATGATGGACCGGTCGCGAATAACCCCTTCGGCTCCAGGCAGCCCATCGCTAGTGGAGTAGCTCTGCACCTCGGAATCTCTCAGGCCGCCGGACACGAGCCTTTCCCAGTCGACGCGCAGAACATGATCGGAGGTGGAAACCCACACCGATCCCGTACCATCTTCCGCTATTCCGTAGATTGGCTCACGCAGTGGCGCTGGCAGGTTGGGCAGGGGATGAATCGCATTCGAAAAAAGCAGTGCCAGGCCTTCAGTCGTTACCACTCCCATCCGGCCCGACGAATCCTGAAAAATAGTACGAACGTTTGAGGAGGGAAGCCCATCCCTCTTCGACCAGCCGATCCAATGATCACCGGCGAACTGGTCGAGACCTGCGGAGGTGGCGAGCCATATGGTTCCGTCGGCTCCCTCAAGAATCGCATTCACAGAATTTGACGACAGCCCATTCGCCATCGTGAAGTTTGTGAACTGACCATGTTCCAATCTGCTGACTCCGCCGTTGATCGTGCCCGCCCATATGGTTCCATCATGGCTGCGGTAAACCGTATAGACGCTATTCTCGGCCAGCCCGTCAGCCTGGGTATAAGTGCGGGCGGTAAACTCGGCACCTTTCGGTGAAAGAACTGTAATTCCCCCATGCTGCCGGCCAACGATCACATCTCCAGCGCCACCCGTAATCGAATAGACGACGTCTTTATCAAGTCCGGCCAGGTGGATTGGTTCAAAGCCGTTGTCCTTGAGCCAGTACAAGCCTCCTGATGAGGGCGCATACCAGGTCCGGCCATTGCCGTCCACAAAAACCGGTCCGCCGGGCCCCGGCGGAAGACCGTGCCCCGGGGAAAATGGCTTGAAAACTCCATCGCGCAGCCGCTCGAGTTCGTTGGATCCTCCAAACCACAACGCCCCATCCCGGTCGAGAAAGACCGCCGTCACGCTGGTTCCCGGCTCGAAAGAAACATAATCTCCTTCGGAAGAGCTACGTATCAAACCCTGGTCTGTCCCGATCCACAGATTCCCCTGTCCATCCCTGGTGATTGCAAAGACTCTAGGCTGTACCTCTGAGCTGACCAGTTTGAACTCGGTGAGCGAGTACCGGTCCCAGAAGAGCATGCCTTGGTCTGTGCCGATCCATAAACCGCCGTTAGCTGCCGGCAGCAGCACGTTGATCTTCCTGTCGCGCAGCTCGGTCGCGAAGTTAGTAACCTTGCCGCTTGTCTCCACGAAGAGGCCGTCGTCTCGAGTTCCTATCCAAACCCGTCCGTCTCGGGTTTGGGCCAGCGAGATGATCGTCCCCGGGATGTCTGTGCGGTCACCTGCTGAATGAAATCTCCCGCCGGAAAACTGCTGGATGGAAGAGCCGAATCCTGCAAGCAGCGGCCCGCCGCGGTCATTCGGAACCATCGCCGTGTAGACCATGCGTTCGAGGCTGTATCCAGAAAGCGGGTCGTCGAATCGACCCTCGCGATAGTGGAGCAGGCGCGTGCCGCCGAGTCGAATCCACATACCTCCCTCGCCGTCCGAGACCAGGCCATAAACTGATCCAATCGCAGGCATCTCGGGGATAGGGCGCTGCATGAGAGTGAAGTTCACTCCATCGAAACGCACCAGGCCGCGCTCCGTTCCGATCCATAAATAACCGTCACCCGATTGGCAGATGGCATAGATATTCCCGCCAACAAATCCCCGGTCCTGCCCCCAACGTTCATGGACATACTGCGACATCGCCTTGCCGGACTCCAGTGCGTACCCCGGCAGCCAGAGGCAAATGCTGCCCACGGCGACAGTGCAGAGGATAACCCCAAGCGCTCTGAGCGGAAGTCTGTCAGGGAAGATAGTCGAACTTTTCAATAACTACCTCCACAGGATCCCGCGCCCCGCTTCGTGAATGATGGTAGTCGTATAGATCGATGTGGACCGTTTGGCCCGCCGCATTAGGAATCCCGGCCGTGAACTCATGCTTCGCAATGACGGCGCCGTTCGGCGAAGAGCCACGCAGCGTCTGGAACGCGGCCGATCCAGATCCCCAGCGAAATTCGTGAGTAAAGACCCCTGGCGGAACATTAAATCGCACAACATTTTCCGGTATGTAGAAGGGCTGCACTACGTACTGCGCGTTCTTGCCGTTTTCATTGCCCCACCGGCTTAGCTCGACGTCCAGTTCGTTGCGCGCCTGGTCAAGACTCTGCTCATCGAAGGTAAACAGTCCAACAATGGCTGACACAGGAAGGTGGGCGCTGTCCTGAACCACGAAGCGGTAGGTTCCGAGGCCCAGCGCACGCGTCAGGTAGACCTCGGCACAGGCCCACCGGCCGTTGCGCTCCCCCATCCGCAGATGAAGATTTCCCTTGGCGTCGACCCAAACATTTTCCGGATCATAGGAAAGCGGCTCTCCCCCGCGATCACTTCCCGATGCGCGCACCGTCCAGTCATATCCGCTGAAGTGAATTGTCTTTGTAGCGAGGGAAGTCGGGCCTCCCGCCGCGCCGCTTTTCACCGTAACTGCCGCCACCGCGCCGCCCACGGGAGGCAAAACCTGAAGCTTGGCCGCGGGCTGATATCCGGGATTCACCAGGAGCGCGGCATATTCGCTTCCGAGATGCGTTGAATTCTTCCATGTCGAGTCCGCCTGAACGCTGGTGAGAGTCTGGTTCGCAAACGGCTGCACCCACCACAGGCCGCTGTGTGCATAAAGCACTACTTTTTGCCCGGGCTTGGCATTGGAAACGCGGCCCTCGATAAACTCCATCTTCTCCGGTCCCCCCGCATCCGCAACCGGAGACCGCGTAATTTCAATCGACGGAGCGTGGGATCGGCCAGGGCCGCACCCCAACAGGACAAACACAAGAGCAGCAAGAACCACGATGCGAAATCGCCCGAGGCGTACCTCGCTATGAGCACACCCGAATTCAGGATGATTGCAAGTCGCGCGCAAGATATCTCGTGGGGTGGTGAGTAAGTTCCTTTAACTACAGGAGATAAGATTACACCCGTGGTCATCCCATGATCGATTCGCGTTCGCTGCGAATGCAAACCGGTCCGGCTTCAAAGCCCTGAAAATAGGCTGTCGATGAGGGCGATGAACCTGGGCTTTCCCCGGATTACGTCAAGCCGCGGATCGGCTTTGGCCCAAGATCAGCTCGGGCTCCCGGTCCTCGACCGCTTTCGCAAGGAGCGACAGGGAGGTTTCCTTGTCTCCGAGAGCCACCGCCAGCATTGCCTGGCGAAATCCGTGCCGGCCCTTCTGGTGTACACGCGAACTCCTACCTTCGAATTGTGGACCAGCGTACTGGACCTCCGGGGGTACGATGTTGTTGTTGAGCCATTTTCAGATGAAGAGATCCAGCAGGCTGTGCTGAAAGCCGCAGAGCTTCAGCGAAGGATCTGGCATCGATTCCGCGGAAGACTGAATCTTTCTGTTCTTCGGCGGAATCCAGTGAGCCAACGATGCTGCCGCGAATGAAAGATAGAGACAAACGTAATGTTCACGAAAATTGGAATAGCCTGTGACGAATCGGCCGAAGCCGCGCGCGCACTCAAAGCAGCGATAGGGCTGGCGAGCGCGCTGAAGGCGCAGCTCCACGTGATTACGGTTGCGGAAGGTCCACCGGCGTACACCGCCTACGGATTGGTCGGCGATTCCTCCCTCCTTCAGACGATAAGCGAAGACCGGTTGACGCTCTACGCAGACCTGCACAAAAAAGTTCGCGAAATGGCGGCAGAGGAAGAAGTGGCCGTCTTAACCCACCTGCTGGCCGGAGACAAGGTGGACACTATTGTTCGCTGCGTTCGCGAGCACAAGATCGACCTGCTTGTCATGGGTCTTCACCATCGTTCCTCACGCGTTTCACGCCTCTGGAGCACGGTCTACACGCTGTCTCAGGAGCTATCCTGCAGCGTTCTCGGGGTCCACTGATCGATGAACGCGCGGCATGCTCTCCTGTCGGTGTCTCTCAATGATCTTATCGGGCAGATGCCGCGCTGACCTGATGCCGCGATCTTGCCGATTGACTATGGAGCTCGTCGCCAATCCAGGTCGGACAAAAATTGCTCGTGCGTCAGAATGCGCGCAAACATAGGGAGATTCTTCTCGAAGGTAAACCGCTGCTCTTCCTCTGAAAGGGTGGCTGTGCAATCGGATAGCGCCACAATGCTAAAGCCCCTCTCGTAACCGGTACGGGCCGTCGACTCGACACAGCAATTTGTCAGAAATCCTGCGACCACGAGCGTTTTGATTCCACGCGAACGCAGAATGAAATCGAGGTTCGTGCTGGCGAAGGTATCGAGGCCGCGTTTTCCTTCAACGACAATGTCGTCCGCCTCCGGCTTGAGTGAATCGACAATCTGTTCTCCCCATGTTCCGCGGACGAAGGCATTCGTATCTACAACACCCTTCAGCACTCCATATGGCTCTGAAGTAATCTCCCGATACCCCTTGGCAAACGAGATCGGAGCGTACATCACAGTCACGCCCGCTGCACGCGCTTCTTTGGCAACGCGCGACGTATTGCCGAGCATGTTCGTGCTTTTCATCACCGCTTTCACGCCGTTGTGCAACGCGCCGCCCTCGCTGGTGAAGTCGTTCTGATATTCGATCAGCAAAAGGGCAGTAGTCTTCGGATCTATAGACATATTCATTCCTCGGCGGTGAGGCTTCTTCAGGCTGCAGTATTT
Organism: uncultured Acidobacteriaceae bacterium; assembly: GCA_963724375.1. GTDB lineage: Bacteria > Acidobacteriota > Terriglobia > Terriglobales > Acidobacteriaceae > Silvibacterium. The sequence continues at coordinate 63,962 of CAVRUM010000003.1, read as the reverse complement.
GCATTCAGAAGGTTTTCGATCCGCACCGGCAGGTTGCGGACGCGAACTCCAGTAGCATGGTAAACCGCGTTTGCGATTGCAGGAGCAATACCGGCGAGACCGATCTCTCCAATGCGCGGCCCAGAAAACAGTCAGCCGCGCAAGCTTGCCGGGGGAACATCGACGGCAGACAGCCGGTCGAATGCCTCCTGAGGAACCTCTAGGGCCGCCGCGGCGATGTTCTCTTCCAGGTGCTTAACTGACGAAGTTCCTGGAATCGGGAGAGTCACTTTGGAGCGCTTGAGCAGCCAGGCCAGAGCCACCTGCAGAGGAGTCGAATGAAGTTCCTCCGCAACCTTCTTGACCGCCGCGTGCGCTTCTTTCGCCTGTCCCAGCGGAGCCCACGGCAGAAACGCGATGCTGTTCTGCTCGCAGTGATCGACGATGAAGTCCGATTCGCGGTCGGCGAAGCTGTAACGATTCTGCACTGAAACGATGGGCACGATTCTGCGGCCGCGCTCTATGTGTTCGCGGGTCACATTCGAGAGGGCAACATGGCGAATCTTACCTTCCTCTCTCAGCTTTGCAAGCGTCCCCACCGAGGCCTCGAACGCGACTGCATTGTCGGGCACATGGAGTTGGTAAACGTCGATGCGTTCAAGGCGCAGCCGCTTCAAGCTTCCTTCCACGGCCTCCGCGAGATGCTTTGGACTGGCGTTATGCGTCCACCAGCCGGGTCCCGGCCGCTCCCATCCGCCCTTGGTCGCAATCACCAGCCCGGCAGCATATGGATAGAGCGCTTCAGCAATCAGCTCCTCGGATACGTAGGGTCCATAGGAATCTGCGGTATCGATTAGGTTCACGCCAAGTTCCACCGCCCGCCGAAGAGTGGCTAGTGCCGCCGCCTTATCCGTGGGAGGCCCCCAGATACCTGGCCCCGTAATGCGCATCGCGCCGAAGCCCATGCGGTTGACAGTAAGATCGCCGCCGATAGCAAAGGTTCCGGCGGCCGCGGCTGGAGAAAGCGTCAGTTCGGTCATAATGCGACTCCTTGAGGGTTATGACGGATCGTGGCCGTGCAAAGCTTCGCGCGTCGTTGTTTCCCAGAATATTGTCTCGCAGGTTTACGACAATCGGATGAAGGTACTCCTGGCCACAACCCACTGAGTTGCGTATATGTGGCTCCGCGTGCAGCGTCCCTACAGGCCATCGGTAAATCGCCTGCGCCAGCGCCGACGCAACATGGCCGCCCATTCAAATGAACGCGGGACCTGTCGTACAATCGATACAAGGCACTCTAGCTGCCTGACCTTTAAGCCCATCTGCCACAGTTGAGTTCAGTACATTCGGGGAAATTCAAGGGACTGATCTTTACCGTTTTCAGGAGGCGCATGGCGACAGCCGCTTTCAATCTGGATTGGGTCAATAACAGCCTTCATCTTGATCGCCTGTGGCTCCTCGTCCAGCGCAGAGAAACAAGACATCTGCGGCTTTACCTCAATCTCCTTAAGGCTCAGAACAGGCTTTCGAGCCGTCCCGTGATTGCTTCCGGGGGTCCGATCCTATCCTTAACGACCTATGGCGTGCGTATCCAAAGTGTATATCTCGCCATTGAGTCGATCGCGGCTGCTTCTTTTCTGCCTTCGCGCTTCATCTTATGGCTCGACGATTCGAAGGCTTTCTACAATCTTCCGGATCCGCTCAAGCGACTTCAGTTGCGTGGCCTCGAAGTAAAGCTCACCGAGAATCTTGGACCTCATACCAAGTACTATCCGACGCTCGGTCTGATGCGCGACTTCAACCAGCCATTGGTCATATGTGACGACGATCAGCTTTATACCCGCAGATGGCTCGCAAGCCTGATGGAAGCGTATCGCGAAAATCCGGGCGGGGTGAATTGCTATCGCGCGCACGTCATGCGCCTCCATCAGGATCGCATTGCGCCTTACGCCGAGTGGCAGTCTTGCATGTCCGACAAGCCCAGTATGTTGCACTTTGCGACCGGTGTCTCCGGCAGCGTTCTACCTCCCGTGCTGTTGCGTCTGCTCAACAGCCGCGGCAAGGAGTTCAGCATGCTGTGTCCTGCTGCCGACGATGTATGGCTGCATGCAAACGCCGTCCGTGCCGGTTTGCGAACGCGCCAGATAGGATCCTGGCAGCGCAACTTTCCAATTATTCCCGGAACTCAGGCACAGAGGCTTATGGACGCCAATGTCACCGGCTCACAGAACGATGTACAGATCGCGAAAACTTACAGCGCCCAGGATATAGCCGCTCTGCAACGCGAAGCTGCAGGGGCGGAAGCCGTCTCGGTAGCCGAATTAAGCCAGGGGCTTGTGGGAAGATAGAAGGATCCTATGAAATTGGTATTACTTTGCGTTGCGTTGCTGGCATTTCAGTTGCCGAGCCGCGACAGTGAACCCACTGTGGTGGTGCCGTCGAACCATGCGGCTATCACCTTTGACTACGGCGGGAAATTTGTCCAGCTGAGGAACTCTCCCGAAATCGTCAACATGCCAAAAATCGTTCCCAAGACTCTGCCTTCCGGTCTTCCCTGGTATGTCGATGTCATCAACTTTGGCCCGCGCAACGTGACCCTTCAGTGGAATGAGGGCGAGTTCTCAGTCCGCCTGCTGCCTAAAGACAGTGTTCGAATCACCGCTACCCAATCTGGGTACAAAGTCATCCATTGATGTCGGTAGATACACCGCCGCGCTCTCAAGTGAAAGAGGCGGCGGAATATCCATTGAGGGCTCGAATCGCCCGGCTTAGTGCTTCGTCTGGTAGGAAGGGATGCTGCCAAGATTGCCCGAGAAAGTCCACACGGGAACCTTCACCTTGGCCATGACATCGTTGATGCCGTAGGAGGTGTTTGTCGCCTCGAAACCCGATACATCAAGATAGAATCCGTGATTCTCAAAGATGCTCTTGGTGTTAGATAGCGAAGGCTGTTCCGTGTTTGCCACGCCGCCATAAAAGTGGACCGGGCCGACGTAAGGGCCCACGTAAACCATAGGGGTCTTGTTGTCGATCGTGCCATTTCCCTCCATGTACGTGTTGAAGAAGCTCACCCCCATCACCGCCGACTCGCCCGTGATCATGATGTCAGGAAATCCATAGCCAGGTGCATTGAATCCTGAGCTGCGGAACGCAACGCCCTTGACCTTACCCGGGCCGAGGGTGAGAGGGATACCGCCCCCGGAAAGGTTTGAAATTCCCGGCGAACCATTGCTGGTGCCCTGGATATTCTCGAACTCCGCGCCGCAGCATGCGCTTTCGACGTGCCATACATCTCCGTAGTAGTTCTCGGCAAAAATGTCCACGAATCGGCCCTCGTCCACCACGTCACGAATATGCACGACGCCGTTGGCAAAAGTGTTACCGGCCTGATTGTTCCAGACCGCAAATCCCTCGGCGCGAATGTAGTTCGCCCCCGAAGGTGGAGCGTCGGTGCAATAGATCGAATCCATATCCGAGCCGGAGCTTGCGGTTAAAACCATGCGGTTTCCGCCTCCTCCGGGTTGATGGCCAAGAAGAGTGGTGCTGCTGTATTGATAGATCCCGCAGCTCAAACCGTCCGTGAGATGCCACGCCCAGATCGCCGTATCGGGTAAGAGCAGAGTCACCCCGCTTCGCGCAGCAACACTTGCGCGGCTGCCCAGCTGGATCTCTTGCGACATCTTCTGCGACCCCTTGAGCCCGCTCGCGTCACAAACGCCGCCGCCGGCGGAGATGACTGCTGCAATGCAGGCGTTGATCTTGATGCTGGCATCGGCACCGGAAAAATTCGTTGCGTAGTACACATCAGTGTTGGTGGATTGTGCCCACGCTCCGCCTCCCGGCACGAGCGCAAGAAGAGATATTGCTATGAAGATGAATGCAGCCCTGAGATCAAACATTGCTCTCCCTATAAATCGTCAAGTTCCTGCCGAATTCTTAGCTGGCTGGGATAGGTTCAAGAGTAACCTGCATAACTTTAGAAAGTAACTACACAAAAGGGTTACTTACAATGAATTAGCGGCGAATTATATGGTTACTAAAGGACAATGGTCGCGCGAGATGAGGCTCGTCCATTTTCGCGCAAATGAACGTAGTTTGAGCAGCTTACGGATTATAGGAGGAATAAACTCGATATAAGCGAACGCCGTGGGCGCGCTGGGGGTAGGAAAGGAATGGGCGGGGATGGAAAAGCAAAAAAGCGCTGAATCGCGTTGGTGGTTCTTGCCCGCGATTCGAGCGCCTTTGAGTTATTTGGATTTATGGGAGGGACTGTCTTAAACGAGTGCTTCCTCCGGATAGGGAAGTCCCGAGATTACCGTCCGTGCTTTCAGCTCGCCTTCGACAATCGTGTTGGCGAAATCGATGCACGTCTTGCCCTCCGGGAGTGCCTTCAGCGCCTCTTTTTCAGACTCGTTGAGCTTCTTGAGCAGCACGATAACATCGGACTTCAGAAGCTCCGAAAGCTCGGGTGTGAGTTGATTCCAGATATGCGGCATTTTCTGCTCAACGTACGCAAGGTTTGTGCCGTGAATCGTCCCGTGGGAAATTGCGGGCTCGTAAATGCTTAGCTGCATGCCTTTACCAAGCAGGGTTTCCGCCAGTTCGACCGCCGGGCTCTCGCGCAGATCGTCTGTGCCTTCTTTGAATGTGAGGCCAAACAGCCCGATTGACTTTTCGCCCGTACGCAGCACAAGGTCGACACAATTTTCGAGGTGCGCCTTATTACTGGGAAGAATGCCCTGGATGACCGGTGATGGCAGGCCGCGCCGGCGAGATTCGGCGACCACCGCCCTGACATCCTTCGGTAGGCACGACCCTCCGAATGCGAATCCCGGCTTGAGATACATCGGAGAGATGTTGAGCTTGGTGTCCATGCAGACGATTTCCATGACCTTCCGGCCGTCTACATTGAGGGCTTCACTCAGCTGGCCGATCTCGTTCGCGAACGATACCTTGAGCGCATGGAAGACGTTGCACACATACTTGACCATGCATGCGGTCGCGACGTCGGTATAGACGATCGGTGCCGGAACCTTCGAGTAGAGCTCTGCCACCTGGCCGGCGGCAAACGAATCATTGTGACCGATCACCACCATGGGCGCCTCGTAAAAGTCGCGGATGGCGGTTCCTTCGCGGAGAAACTCGGGGTTATAGGCGAAATGGAGGTCATTTCCCAGTCGCTTGCCGGCTGACCGTTCGAGGAGCGGCACAAGTTCGCCTTCGACCACGTGAGGCAGCACCGTGCTCCTCAGGATGACCACGAAGGGGGCGGTTCTCTCTCGAAGCGCCGCGCCGATGGCCGTCAGCACTGCCCGCAGGGCGTCGAGTTTGATCTCGCCGGTTCTTTCCGAGGGAGTTCCAACGCAGATCAGTGCCGCATCGGTTCCGTTGATCGCATCGACCTCATCCGTCGTTGCGCGGAGACGTCCGCTGTCTTTGGCCGCTGTAAGAAGCTTTTCGAGCCCGGGCTCAAAGAATGGTGCCCGGCCATTGGCGGTGGAAGCCACTTTCCTCGCATCAACGTCTACGCCGACCACCTCATGACCGTCCTGCGCGAGGCAGGCGGCCGAGACGCAACCGACATATCCCAGTCCAAATACACTTACCTTCATTGGGTCTCCTTATTGACTCTTAGTGAGAGTGTGCGGCCTATGGCATAGAAACAACCTGGTCCATTGCGAACAGTTGATTATCGGCTGGCCGTCTCTGGAGCAGGGAATTCAGAAACATTCGAAACAGGGGATCGGCCGGACAGCGCGAGGCACTTTTTGATGCCAGTCCGGTAGTTCTCGATCATTGTCTCCATGGTATAGCGCTTGCTCGATGCTTTGGCGCCTCTGCGCAGTCGCTCCATCGTTTCGGGATTCGACAGTGTCTCCGCGATGGTTGTCGAGAATGCCTCGGGGTCGTGCGGAGCCACGCGGCCATTCTCTCCGTCGATCACGTAGCTGATCTCCGGAGGATGAGTCGGCAGGTCGGTAACCAGCAAAGGCAGCTGCGCCGCGAAGCTATCCACGACAGCCAACCCCGCTGTCCCGGCTAATATGGACACGTCGGCCATCTTGTAATACAGGGCGCTGTCCCGGCCGAATTTCGAACCCAGGTAATGAATCCACGGCTCGTCGGCGATTGCACCTTCCAGCCACTCGCGTTCGGGCCCGTTACCGATGATGACAAGGTGAAAGTCGGGGCACCTCTGCTTTACCAGGCGCGCTGTTTCAATAAGCGTTGGTATGGACTTGATCTTGTCAAGCATCCCGCAATAGAGCCCGACCTTGCTCTCGGCGCTTCCCGTCAGGGCAATTCTCGCATCGCTCACTTCGGCATCTGGGATGCCTTCAATAAGCTTTCTCAATTTCGTGCTGTCAGTCGCATTCTGGACGTTCGTAATCCGTTCTTTCGGCATGCCCTCTTCGTGGAGATATCTCGCGATCGATTCGGTGTACGCAAAGTACCAATCCACTGATGTGAACAACGGTCTCTTGATCCGTTCCGCAAGCTCAGAGCGTGTCGGATGCCTGTTCGGGCCAAGGCCCCAGAACGCCACTCGTTTCAGCCTAAGCGCGCACAACAGCATGAGAAAGGGGTTAATAATGAACTTCAGCTCGGATCCCGTAATCACCAGATCGGCACGGAAGATCTCCTTCCATAAGCTCTGATACAAAAAGCGATGAAGGAACCAGTGCCCCTTTACATTCATGCCGACCGAGGGAGGAAGGTCCACGAGGCCTTTGCGGGTGGGTTGCTGCGGGTCCCGGTTGCTGTAGGCGACCGTCAATTGAATCCCGTCTCGCTCAAGTGCCGCATGAAGGCCGGTAAAAAATGGGATCCGATAGTGTTTCACCTCTGCCTGAATAATCAGTACCTTTGGCATTCCCTATTATCCTTGGGTGTGTATCTGTATTTGCGTCCGTCGGGCTCTGGGGATAACTCCGGGTCTTCCTTTCGGATGCTTGCTGTTACTTCCACGTTGCAATCGATCTAATCGCCTGCTGCAGTCACGACAGCCTCGGTGGAGAGCTGGTCCGCTTCTTCGGGTAAAGGCAGCGCCGAGTTCTGCGCTTCAATAGCCACTGAGAACAGCACGCTCGAATACAAGATCCAGATCAGCTGGTTGGCGCTGACGATGGACGCTTCGTTCAGCTGATACAAAAACACGACGCACAAAAACGCCAGCGGCCACCGCAGCTCGATCGCACTGCTTCTTCGCACCAGCAGCGCGGCTCGCTTCATTGCAATGAAATAAGAAGCGAAATAAAGCAGAAGCCCTACCCCTCCCAGCTCCAGTGCCAGGTCGATATATCCATTGTGAGCGTGCGGTAGCGTGTCCCAGTGGATAGCCTCCCTTACCAGCCGCCCCGGTCTTGAATTCTGGCTCCAGAACGCGGCGTATCCGTATCCCAGGACTGGGCTCCTCGCGACAAATTGAAGACTCTCTTGCCAGATCGGCACGCGTCCGGTCATGCTGGCATCTTTGCCCAGCATCCGCGCCGCCTGGTCGGCATGTGTCACCACGTAGGAAACGGTGCCGGCCGTGACCACCGCCAGTACAGCCAACAGCATGACCAGGCGGGTCCGGTTCCAGCGCAGCGCCCGGAAGCCCACGAACAAGGCCAGCATTGTGACCATAATCAGCAAGCCGCCCGCAGAACGTGAAGCAACGAGCAGTGCTAACACAATCGCCATCAGGATCGGAAGCGTAATCCTGGTCAGCCTCGAGCGGCGCGGCCGTGTAAGGACCACAAGGCCGGCGAGAACGATGAGGCGTGCCCAGCTATTCTTGGTCGTGACGATACCATTCCATCCTCCGTCACCGGCATCCAGGTCCATGTCTGGCACGAAGCCGGGGAACACGACCTGCGCCACCACTCCCAGCACCATGATCAGAGCAAGAACCCCCCAGAGCAGGCGCAGCTGCTGCTCGATCGTGTAGCGTCGCGCAAATTCGAGCCCAACCATGGCCGATAAAATGAGCGCCACGCTCTTTTGAAGGGTCGCTTGGGAATCAACAGACCAGCGGATCGAAACAAAGCTGAGGACAAGAAACACAACGAAGGTCTTGTTGCTCCGCAGGAGGCTGCCGACCTCGCGGCGATGATGAAACAGCGCAAGAAGGATCACCAGGTAAATACAAGCCCACGCCACCTTCATCAATGGCGAACCCTGAGGGTCAGCGCCATTTGCGGTAGTTGTGAACGCCTCCATCGCGCCGCTCGAAAGAAGCAGAACGAAAAAGAAGAAAGCGTCAGAAACGAATTTGCGGGAAATTCTCATGCTTTATGCCGTTTAGAAAACGCGTCAGTACCCGAAACGCCCCAGCGTGCCCCAGATCATCGCCCTGAGGAACACCTCAGACCGCTGAGGCAATGTGAGCGTCCGAACAAAGTCCTTAACGCGCTGTTTATGTCCGGAATCAAGGCCTCCGGTCGCCCAATGAGCTCCCAGGCCCCGGGAAAAGACCTTCAATGCCAGGCGCTGGAGGATCGGCCAGCGGTCGTAGAGCCAGATTCCCGTAATCATCTCCAGCTGCCCGCTCAAACGCTTTTTGCCTTCGGTTCGTCCCGTAAAGGCGTTTGCGTTGTGAACGCGCATCAGCGTCAGCTCGTCGTCGGACATCCATCCTTCATCCAGGGCCAGCGCGACCCACTTGATGTAGGCGTCGCTGGAGCATCCTGTCTTCAGGCGTATCGGTTCCGGCATGGGGAAGATCTGTTCCAGGGTCTTCCTCCGAAACGACAGGCCGGAGAGCGCCGTGGGAACGAAGGGAGGTTTGCCGGCGGCCGTGATGGCGCGGGCATCCCACTTTCCACGCTCGTGGGTCGTCGACCAGGGATAGCGCTCGCCCGTTTCATGGTTGAATTGGCGCACAACATCAAAGCACCAGCCGAGGTTTTGGTTTCCGGTGAAAATCTCGACAACCCGCTCCACTTTCTCTGGCTTGAAGACATCGTCCGCGTCGAGCAGACAGATGATTTGCCCCGAGCAGACGGCAAAGCTCGCATTCAGGGCCGATGCCTGGCCCCCGTTGGTCTTGAGCAGCGACAGGATGCGTGCGCCGTAGCTGGCAATCACTTCGCGGGAATTGTCCGTGGAACCGTCATCTACCACGATTACTTCGATGTTCGGATAGGTCTGCGCAAGAGCGCTGTTGATCGCATCTCCCAGGAAGCGACCATAGTTATAGTTGTTGATCAGGATACTGACCTTCGGCCTATCGTTCATCGCGCGACTTCCTCCATGATCGTGGTCACCTCTTGCTTTGTTCGAGACAGGGCGAATATGGCAACGCCCAGCAGGCACATAAGGGCCCCATCGCTCGCGATGCTGGACCATGCCGCCCCGAGCCACGAATACGCCGGGATGATCCACAGGTTGATGAGGATGTTGAAAAGAGCAACCCCAATCTGAATAAACGTTCGCGTCCGCTGATGCCCGGCCCCGGTCAGCGCGTCTGCGAAGAATGAATGGACCGTCTTAAGCAGAGGCAGTACCGCCAGCCAGCGCAAAGCGCCGATCGACTGTGCGTATTGCTTGCCGAGGATATCCGGAATGACGGGGGCGAAGAGGAACAGCCCAGCCGTTGCGACCGCTGCATAGGCGAGCGCCTTCGGCAGCAGGCGCATCATATACCGCCACGTTTCCCTCATTCCCCCCAAGTGCCCAGCGCGGAAAAAACCGGGATTGGCAGCGGAAAGAATGGAGCGCAGCGGCACGAGGCTTACATCGATGATCCGGTACGCCGCTCCGTAAATACCGGTTGCTGTCAGGTCGCCGAGCTTGGCGAGCATGGTCTTGTCGATGTCGTTGTAGATAGTCTGCGCCGACAACCCCACCGAGAAAAAGACACCCTCCTTCAGCTCAGGGCAGATTGCGCTCAGCTGAAGCCTGGGCCTCTCCAGCCTCCAGAGTCCCCATCCGAGCGCGCCTACAGCGGTAATAATCGCAGCGGCGAGGTAAACCGCCGACCACGCTTCTACGCTCGGATGATGCACGAACGCGACGAGGAGCCCCAGTCCCATCAGTCTGCTGAGGCTGATCCACATATTCAACTGCGCGGTCGCCCCAAACTTGTTGACTGCCGAGAAGGCGAACCCGCAGAAATCGACGATCCTGCCGAAAAACAGGTCTGCGGTGCCCACCAGCAGCAGAACCGTCCAGTGAAGGTCGGCCGGCAGGAGAAAAACGCAGCAGAGAACCAGAGCCAGCGCGGCGGCTCCGCTGACTGACGTGATCAGAAGTCCATTCCCCCACGAGCGAGAAAACGAGCCCGGATCATGAGCCGTGTTGCGGATAATCAGGTTGCTTGTCCCCACACCCACAAAGGGGGACACAATCGCTGCGATGGCAACAACGGCCACGAACCCGCCGTATTGGGCAGGCTCAAGACTGCGGGCGATAAGGATGAAATAGGCCGCCTGAAGAACAAGCTTCAGCCCATTCCCGCCCAGCATCCACAGCGTATTCTTCGCGATAGTGCTGCCCTGTAGCCTTCGCCAGTAGCGTTTCATTACTATCCATTCTCAACCACAATCAGGGTTAAGGGTGCGCCGGAGGCAAATTTGCTGGCCCTCTGGGAAAGAGGCGGTCGCGAAGTCGCAGCATAGGGAACTCGACTGCCTTGGTCGTCAAAATTCCAAGAACAATGGCGGCCACGTACTGACTGATCAGCAGGGTGCCCCACCGGGCCGAAGCGGGCACATGAGCACAAACCTTAGACAGTGGATCTCTTACCGAGAGATGCCACAGATAAATCCCATAAGAATAGATGCCGATCGCCGCCACCAGTCTGTACGGGACCGAGCGTGTCAGCTTCCCCTCGTACCCATATCCGAGCAGAAGCAACGCGCCCATCGCAAGATAGACGATCGTGTACCCGTAGGACCACATCGAGGGCACGTGGCGTCCTTCATAAACTGCGAAAAGCAGTCCCGCAAGCGCCACGATCGCTATGGGTAGCCGATAGGAGATCAGCTTGTCGAAGCGCGGTCGGTCGGTATAGAAGATCCAGCTCAGCATCACCCCGAACAGCAGGCTGTCAATGCGCGCATGTGTCAGCCACTGGGGATCGCCTCCATGCAACCCGTAGACAGATACGATACGCCCGCCGAGGACCAGGATGCAGACCCCCACCAGAATCGGGACCATCCGCTCGCGCAACCATCGCGTCCTGTAAAGAACCAGCAGGAAGGGAGGCAGAAGGAGGTAGAAATGTTCTTCCACCGCCAGGCTCCAGGTGTGGTCGAGCGAGGTGCCCGCATAGTTCTGTACGTTCAGAAGGTTCTGCCACGCGAAGGAGCCGAGCGGATGCCGTCGTACCACGATCTGGAACAGCAGGTAGAAGTAATAGGCCGGCCAGATCTTCATCATGCGCCGCACCAGAAAGCGCCCTACGCGTAGCCCATCGGTCTTGAGGAGCTCCTGGACAAGAAGTCCGCCGACCAGAAAACCGCTCAGTACGAAAAACAGATCGACGCCGCTCCATCCGACGCGCCGGCTTACGAAATCGAATCCGCGGGCCAGCGGGTTCTGAACCGCCACCCGGTTGAAGTGATAGGCCATGACCGCCAGGATCGCGATCCCGCGCACAAAATCGAGCTGGATCACTCTGCCGGATTTGACCTGCGGTTTAGGCCTTTCATCCGCCCGCTGAACAGGTCGCTTTAGCTCCGCCGTTGAGACTGCTTCCTGTTCGATCACCGCAACTGTAATCGTTGTAAATGGCGTTCCATGAACAGTCGCTCTTAATCAGGGACTCGGATAAACGCTGATATGTAACCCGCTGCCCATATTCACGGGTTTTTCTTTCGCGAATTTAAGCACACGACCGCCATGGCGTATCCTGATCCGCGCCGTATTCTGAGCTGCTTGAGTCCATTGTAATGGTGTTGGCGCGGCCCAAAACAGGGCTGAGAGAATCATCTAATCGGCAGTGCAGTTTTTGCATCCAAAATTCATCATTCTTCGCCAGGCTGAATCACCGCAAACTCATCTCCAGCATTCCGGACCGGTGGAAAGAACTCTCCGTATTTTTGGGTTGCGCCAGGGCATTTAGCTGAATGGCAAAAGTGATGGCAGCGAGGAAATAGAGGGGGACCATATGTCGCATGTACAGGAAACCAGCCACATATGGAACCAGATATGCGACTGTCGAAAGACAGAACAGTATCTCGGCTGGTTGAATTTTTCGCCGTGTTGCGTTATAGAGCATCATCATCAGCACTGTGGCGAACAATAAATGGCTCATCAGATTACTTACTTCTATGCTTTTTCTGTCATGGCCTCCAAGAAACTCCGGCGTCTCTTTGAGATCGCAACAGGCTACAAACAGCTTGCTAAGATCCATCCTGAGAACTTCATCAGGATGCTCCTTGACAAAAAGACGTCCTAGCGCAAGTTGCTGGCCACTGAGGTCCCATTCATCAATAGCGGGCGCAGCCGTTAAAAGCTTATTCGCATAGGATGCATGATCGAGAATATCGAGATTTGTACGAGGATATAGAGCAGCGCTCCAGGGGTTATTCCCTTTGTAAAAATTCCGCCCATTCCAGGAGGAAGCATTCGCCCCGATTGCAAACACCCCGCTCTGCCTGTAGATGTATGTACCCCAACCACCAACGGCGGTACAAAACAGGACCACGCATGCTACAACTGCTCGGCGGTGAGCTTTCCATCCCATTACAATGCACCATAGAATGGCGACTCCACACACTCCCAACATAGAGCTCTTGGTCAGGTAAATAAACGCTGCCAGCAAACCGCTGACCACGTAATCCAGCGCCGTCGATGCAGTCAGCAATGAGACAAACAGCAGGACAAGGAACGCGCTGAGGTAACCTTCTTCAACATCGATCTTGCTGGCGATCACAAGATTGTACGGAGATAGGATCATGATCCAGATAGCCAGCGCAATCCATTTAGAATTTATTCCGAAGCGCTCTTTCAGGCGGTATATGCCGTACACCCACATCGTCCAGAAAATTATGTTCTTAATCAAGAGAAACCTTAGCTGGCTGGATCCCAACGTATAGCTCATTGCACCCAGAATGGGGATCAGCGGCATGCGAGTTGCGTAGCTGCACCATTCATGGGAGCTGCTTACAGCACACGTCGAATGTTTTTCGACAATGCCTTGAATTACCGCGCCGAAACCGTAATCGATATTCAAGATACTTGCAGTAGCACTCGTCTCCCGGTATGCCAGGAACATGCCAATGCCAATCATCAAAAATAAAGAAGCGTTCATGACAAGGCCCGGAGGTGATATCGCGAACAACCGTCTAATATTTTTGGTGATCATAAGAGTATGCTTAGATTTCGTTAATCGGTAATCGCTTAGCTGGGTATAGTGGTGGGGGAAAATCATCGAATATCTGTTGGGCGACGATTTACAAAAGCCTATCGCTCTCCGGCAGAGACTTTATTTAGGAGCAGTATTCAGCTTCGTTCTATATGGTGGGATGGTGCACAGGTTGCCCTTAAAAGGCTGAGTCGGCACTTTGACGCCACCGGTAATGTCATCGATCCCGAGCGTGGTGCTAACCGCTTCAAAGGCGGTTACATCAAGCAAAATCCCATGATTCTCAAATACTGTCTTCGTGCTGCTCAGTGGTCCTTGTCCGGTATTTCCGACGCCTCCGTAGAAATGAACAGGGCCGACATCGGAGCCTATATAGATCATTGGGGTTTTAGCGTCGATAGCGCCATTACCCTCCATATACAGGTCAAAAAAATTGACCCCCAGGACTCTTCCACCTTTTATCAGGACGTCGGGCGAGCCATTGCCCGGTTGATTCACACTGAGGTCATAAAAAGAAACAAAGCTGACTTTGCCCGGCCCGATCGTAAGGGGAACGCCGCCCTTGCTTCCGTTTTTGATGATCGATCCATTGCTCGTGGAATGAATATTCTCGAATCTCACTCCGCAGCAGGCGCTCTCGACGTGCCAGACATCGCCGTAGTAATTCTCGCCGAAGATGCGGACAAAGCTGCTTTGATCGACGGCATCGCGAATATGGATCACGCCATTCTGGAACGTGCTGCCCGGCTGGTTATTCCAGACCGAAAACCCCTCAGCCCGAACATAGTTGGCTCCATAGGATGAGGCATCGGTGCAGTAGATCGCGTCCATCTTTGATCCCGAACTGGCCGCGAGAATCATACGATTGCCGCCTCCGCCCGGCTGCGTGCCGATAATTGAAGTGCTACTGTATTGGTAGAGTCCGCAACTGCCTCCATCGGTCAGATGCCACATCCATGTCGCCGTATCCGGCAGCAGCAGCGTGATGCCGATGCGATTTTTTACGCTTTCGGTGCTGCCAAGGCGGATTTCTTCAGACATTTTCTGCATGCCGCCCAGCTTGGTGGCATCGCAGACGCCACCGCCGGACGAGATAACGGCCGCAATGCATGCATTGATCTTCTGGCTCGGATCCGCTCCCGGATACGTTGCCGCGTTGTAATTACTCTGTGCGAGCGCGGAAAAGGGAAGAAGCGCCGCAAATACCAACACCCTGACTGCCAGTCTCATAGAATTCATAGCGAGTTCCCTCGTTTGAACGATCTCTCTGCTTCACTTGGGTGAGTTCGGTTAAACAGGCCTGTTCACCATTACCTGCTCTTGTCCCTCGATGCCGGCGTGCTCTGGCATACGGAGGGCATGAGCATAGATCTCCATCAAACGCTCGTAGTTCTTTTCCGGAGTATGCGCGGAGAGGTAGTATCTGCGGGCATTCTGACGCATCGATCTCGCGGCCTTTGCATCCTCTGCCACGCTTCTCAGCGCGGCCGCCATGCCCATGTGGTCGCCCGGAGCATAGACCAGCCCGGCGCCTTTTGCGAGAACCGTTGCCGCCGTGTTCCCCAGGTTGCTCGCAATTACCGGCAGTCCCACAGAAAAGGCCTCGATCACCACCATGGGATCTCCCTCGTACCAGAGCGATGGCATGAGCAGCGCCTTTGCACCTTTCATCCACGCCTGCATCTCCTCCGGTCCGGCGAACCCCTTCAGCTTCAACCGGCTGCCGATTCTCGCAGCGGCCTGTTCCAGTTCGCCGCGCATCGGACCGTCGCCGAGAACCACAACCTCCATACAAAGCTCTCCGGAGGCATCCGCGTCGATGAGCGTCTGCAAGCCCTTCTCGGGAGAGAAGCGGCCCGCGAAAAGCGCGTAGTTGCCGTCGCCCGCACCCGTACCGCGGTCGACCGCAAAGTTTGGTTTGACGAACAGCTTCTCCGCCGGGATCCGAAATCTTCCCAGCTTCTCGGCGGCAAACTTCGTTAGAGCGATATAGGCCGAGATCCGCGACGACCACGTGCCGATCTGTTCGTGGAGTGCCATCGTGAATCCGACAAAAGCACTCCCGACGCGGCTCGAACGATAGCAGGCGTGGCGCACGCCAGGCAGGAAAGACCGGGACGAAACGCACTCTTCACAAACCTGCCCATTGCGGTAAAGCGAGTTCGCCGCACACTGAATCCGATAGTTGTGCAGGGTGTGGACCACCGGCACCCCGGCCTCAGAGCAGGCGATGAAGATGGACGGCGAAAGCGAGGGGAAGAAGTTGTGCACATGCACGAGGTCTGGCTTGAAGTTCCTGAGCGCCTCATGCATCCTTCGCTTGCCGCTGAAGGAATAGATGGATTCGACGGCAGCGAGCCCGCTTGCGAGAGCTCCCTGGATATGGTCGTTATCGGCCTGGAGCAACTCGACCTGGTGGCCGTGTGATCGGAGCAGCCAATCCTCCGCGGCGACGACGGTGTCTTCGCCGCCTCTTTGCTGATAACGATTGTGGACGATGAGAATCTTCACTCTTGCCCCAATGTTTGCACTCCTGTGTTCGCCCGGGAGAGACGCATTCGAGCCGAGCGCACAGCCGCCGATTCCGCTTCGGCCAGCCGCTTCAGCCGCCTCCGGTTGCGGGACAGCATCCGGGTCGGGGAAGACAGCCAGGAGGTAATCGAAACGATGACGCCCGCATTGATCACAAATATCAGCCAGTCCATTGGCAGCCGGAACCTGATTCTCGTGAAGAACACCGCTGCAAAAAGTGCATTGGCCACGAAGAGGCCGATGAGCACCTTCTCCTCTTGCGACAGCGGAAACTTCACTGAGAACAGAATTCTGGAGGCAAACAACAGCAGCAGCGGACCGTAGGTGAGCATCATGATGATTTCACGCCACGACTGTTTCTCATCTGATAGGGGAGTACTCCGGTCGTTCGCCTCAGTCCTGTCCGCAAACGAGAAGTAGCCGACCAGTTTCTCCACGTACAGGCGAGCAGCTTTTCTCGGGTGCGCCTTTATCCAGACCTTCGCGGCTTCGGTGTAGTATTTGTTGCGCGCGGGCTCCGACAACTGGTGTCCGATCTTCGTGTACCTCGAGATATCCGCCGATGAGCCCGTGACCGCTGTCACATTTTCGGAGTTTCCAAGCAGCAGATTCACTCCGCCATTTGTCGCGATGAACACCGGTGTATGAAAGGCGATGTAATTTCGAACGGACCACGCCCCGAGCAGAAGAACGAGCGGTGCCACAAGCGGCAGCGCGACTCGCCGGAAATCACGGCGCTGCCAGAAGAGCCACACCGAAACCGCGCCTGCCGGGATGAGGAAGGTTGGAATTGTCAGAATAAGAGCTGCCCAGACCACCCCGGCGCACAGGGCCTTCGATATCGTCAGCGGCTTATCGAATATGAGCCACAGACCGCACAGCAACAGCGCGGCACCCAACGTCTGGGGGAAGAGAACTGTTGCCGAATAGATCAGGACGGGATAGAAAAGGCTGAGCATCACGGCAATCGCCGCCGTGGCATCGGAGCTGATCCTGCGCACCAGCAAAAAGAGGAATAGCTGGCTGAAGATCAGGGTGCTCGCATTGAAGAGGCGAAGCGCTGTGTTTGAGGCGCCGAACGTCTCGGCCAGCGCAAGAAACCAGATATAGCCCGGCGGCCGCGAGCCGGTAGGCTGTACGCCATCCAGACTGTATTGATGAAGATGGACCAGGTTCTTCGAAAGAACTACGTAATCCCGTTCGTCCTGGTAAACCAGCTTGTTACCCGCATGGACAGCGACCGCGATCGCTGCGGCGGCGGAAATCGCCATTACGGCAATTGCAATTTTCCAGCTATGTTTGGCTAACCATCGCATTTCTCTAATTCCTCTCAGCGGTACACGGGCCGCAAATCTCCGGCTGCGAACACCCGCACTGGATGCTCGCGCGCCGCGCGCCCATGGGAATTGGAGCAGCAGGGGCTCAGAAAGCCCGCATGCCGCAAGTCATCCGAACAAGGATTCTGTCGCCGGCACCTTTCCTTCGGTCGGGAAGCGCGACAGGCCCAGTGCTTGAAGGGTTACGAGGAAGAGATACGCAGGATTGAGGTAGAGGTAACGCTTCCAGAGTCTTTGAGGCTCGGAAGCAAGCCGGAAGAGCCATTCAAGGCCCACGCGCCCCATCCATTCCGGAGCTTCTTCGATCATGCCGGCCATAAACGGAAACGCTGCCCCTACCGTAAGGAGCGGCATCGGAAGCATGTCCTGAAACTCGAAGGCGAACGTCTCCTGCCGCGGGCATCCAAGGCCCACCAGCGTGATTCTCGCTCCCGAGTTGCGAATCTTTGCGGCTAGTTCCACCTTTTCATCGGGAGTGAGCCGCCGAAATTTCGATGGCTCTGCGCCTGCAATGATGATTCCCGGGCAATCGGCTTCCAGGCTTTGCTTCATCGCGCTCAGGACTTCTGCCGTGCTGCCGTACAGGTAAATCGGAACTCCTTCTGCCGCAGCACGCTCGCACAGCTGTCGGGTTAGGCTCGGCCCTCTCACCCGGTCCTTCAGACCCGTCGAGTGAAGCCAGTTCAAGACCCACCGGACGGGCTGGCCGTCCGGCACCAGGACATCGAAGTGGTTGAGACGAAACTTGTGCTCGCTGTCGAACACGCCAGTCATCACGCCATGGACAGCCAGGGCCGAAACAATGCAGCTCCGCTTTTCACGAGCCGCGCGAAAAATAGTATCGAGCGTGGCGTCGTAGTCGATAGCGTTGATCATTACACCGAGAACGTTCTTTTTACCTAGATCGACCATGCGGCTTCCCACCTTTCGGAGTTGAGCTCGTAGATCTCCTGGAGTATCTGAGAAACGTCATACTTGGGCGCCCACTCCGGATAGTCCTCCTGGAAACGAGCCAGGTCGCTGATCCACCAGATGTGATCGCCGCGGCGGTTGTCATCGACATACTTCGACTTCACTTCGTTGCCAGTGATTTGCTGGCACAGAGTGATGGCTTCAAGCATGGAGCAGTTGCTGTAGCGGCCTCCGCCCATGTTGTAGACAACGCCCGAGCGAGGATTCTTGAAGAATTCGTGAAAGGCCCGCACCAGGTCGGCGCTGTGGATGTTGTCTCGGACCTGCTTTCCCTTGTAGCCGAAAATTGTGTATGGCGTCTCTGTCGCCGCGCACTTCATCAGGTATGCGAGAAAGCCATGCAGCTGCGTTCCGGAGTGGTTTGGGCCTGTCAGGCAGCCGCCGCGGAAGCAGACCGTCTTCATCCCGAAATAGCGTCCGTACTCTTGGACAAGAACATCTGCGGCCACTTTCGATGCACCGAACAGGCTGTGTGTCGTGTGGTCGATGGACATCGTCTCCGGAATGCCCGTGGTGTATGGGTGCGATGGGTCTATCTCCCAGCGCGTTTCCAGCTCCCGAAGGGGCAGATAGTTCGGCGTATCTCCATACACTTTGTTAGTCGACATGAAGATGAAGGCCGCTTCGGGCGCGTAGCGCCGCGTGGCTTCCAGCAGCACGGAGGTGCCATTCATGTTGACTGACAGGTCGGTGAACGGCTCTCTCGCAGCCCAGTCATGAGACGGCTGTGCTGCCGTATGTATCACAAGATCGATCGAGCCTTCATATTCTTCAAAGATCCGTGAGATTTCAGCGAAGTCGCGAATGTCGGCGTCGTAATGCCGGTATCCGTTGATTTCCTTGGTCAACCGGTCCCGGACCCAGTGGGTGGAGGCGTCGGGGCCGAAGAACTGCGCTCTCATTCCATTATCGATTCCAACAACCGTCATGCCCAATGAAGCGAAATAAGCAACTGACTCTGAGCCGACAAGGCCCGCCGAACCAGTAACAATAGCAACACTCATGGTGAAATCTCTCCGATCAGCGCGT
Source organism: uncultured Acidobacteriaceae bacterium (assembly GCA_963724375.1). Classification (GTDB taxonomy): domain Bacteria; phylum Acidobacteriota; class Terriglobia; order Terriglobales; family Acidobacteriaceae; genus Silvibacterium. The sequence continues at coordinate 44,816 of CAVRUM010000003.1, read as the reverse complement.
ATTAAGCGCATGCGTTCGAAAAACAGCGTGCTAGCGTAGTTTTGTTTTTATTCAGGGTCCCGGGATAACTGCTACGTAACGGACTTGCTGTTTCCCACCGTCTCTCCTTGGTTTTGAAGTTTGTTGGGGTTGACCACGTTTGCGAAGCCCCGCCCCAGAGGCATCGCGCAGCGTGATTTCATGTACAGAGAGCTACGCAGGCGTGTGGCGCCCGCTGCGTCAGCCAACCAGTCACGCTGGTCTGGAGACACAAACCGTTGTGGTCGGCGCCGGGACATACCAGCGCCGCATTGGTTCCTGTAGGTTGCATGGGCGATCTACGCGGATCGCCGGCTATCGATAGCCACCACCACTGGAATGCCGAGCTCGTCTCTTATCTGACCGGCCGAGTGGAAGGAGGGATCGAAGTAATCGGCCCCGTATGTCATCGCGATGCTCAGCACGAGGGCAAGAATAAAGGCCAGCGCTACAGCATACGCCGGACCGTGCATCGGCAACACCGGAACGGACGGGGGCACCGCAATGGCCACGTCTTCCACCCGCGTTCGATCGAGCGCAGCCGACGTCCGCTCCTGCTCCTGCTTGCCTAGATAGAGCAGGTAGTTCTGCTCGTTGGCTTTGACGTCGCGCTGCAGGTCCGCAACTGCGAGCGACTGCGTGCCGAGCTCCACCATCCTGGTCTGGAGCGCAGCCACGCTCTGCCGTGTGGCTGCGAGGGCGGCCTGGTGGGCTGCCAGGTCGCTCTTTGACTTGACCAGATCTTCCCGCAACAGCTCGTAGGTCGGGTCGCGGTCCGTCTCTTTGTTGGTGTAGGAAGTGCTCTTGGCTTCGGCAATTGCCGCCTGGACAGCTGCAACTTCCTGGTCCGCCTCTTTAACCAGCGGATAGTTTGGGTCATACTTCAGCACAAGCTGCGTCCGTTTGGTTTGTGCGGCCAGAAGAGCCGCTCCCAACTGCTGCAGCAACACATCGGATGCGTTCACGTCTTCCTTCGTGGCTGAGCGCTCGGGCGTTGCATGCATCTGCTGCTCATCGCTCCGGATGCGCTGCTGGTCGGCAGCGATCGCCTGCTCGGTGGTTTGCAGCTGGCCGACGTTATTCGCCAGCTGTTGAGCAAGGTAGGTCCGCTCCTCGTCAGGATCGGAGACATTATCCTTTTGGCCTAACTCGCGCAGGCGGTTCTCCGCCTTGGTCAGGGCATCCTTATAAGCCTCCGCCTGGGCCGAGAAGACCTGGTAGCTTCCCTGCGGACGGTGTATTTCAGCATGCTTATCCAGATACAGCTGGGTCAGGCTGTTGAGAACTCCATATGCCGTTTCTGGGTTCGAGGACTTGTAGGTGACGTTGATCACGTTCGTCTTCGTCGGCGTCTCCACCTTGATCTTGTCAGCCAGGCTCCTTACCGCGCGCGCTCTGCGCTGATCCTTGCTCTCGCCGGCATGCAGCAAATCGAAGATCGACTTACCCTTTGGAACATCCAGCCCGTTGGCGATAACCACCTTCTCGAGAATGTCGTGGCTCTTGAGCAGTTCGACCTCGGAGTTGATCTCCTGATCGGTCAGGGGAGGCGTGACCCCCATCATCTGTTGGGTCGATGCCGTGGTGACCAGCGGGTCCATACGATCGCGGGTAACCAGGATCGAGGTGTGGGCCTCGTATGGGCTCCCCGTCACAAGAAACAGTGTTGCCAGCAGAGCAAAGAGGACCCCGAAGCTTATGAGGAACAGACGCTTTCGACGCAACAGCGGATCCACTATTGCTCGTAAAGAAATATAAGGATCCTCGTGATCGTTCGACGGTCTGAGTCTTGTCTGATGCGCGCTCTGCATGTCGTCCTCCTTGGGAGTGCAGTCTGGGTCAATCTGGCAACTGGCGGGAACGCTTTAGGGAATCGTTGTGTATCCGCCGATGTTGAAGCCGTAGGGAACGTATTTGCGGAAATTGGTAATAAATTTCTCCGGGACGAAGATCATGTCACCAGCCGCTACGACCGGGTCTTCGTTGGGAGTCTTCCCGGTGAGAACGTCTTTTAGGTTCAGCTTCTTCACCTCGAACATGTCATCTGAGGTGCGATGAAAGAGCAGGACCTGTGTCTTGGCCGTGGGCGCGAGGCCTCCCGCGACCGCAATCGCCTCGGCGACGGTCGTCTCTGTCCTCAGGTCATACTGTCCCGGCTTGCCCACCTGGCCTGAGACGGTAAAGGACGGCTTCTGATAGTCCTCGAGGTCCACGTTGACAATCGGATTATTCAGGATCCCCGTGTAGGCCTTCTTCACCGCTTCCGCAACTTCCGGAACCGTCATTCCTTGAATGTGAAGGCTTCCCGCTGTCTGCAGGTTCACGAACCCGTCCGGCTGGACGGTGACGGTTTGGTTCAGCTCCGGCGAAAGCGGGAAAGAAAGAAGAAGGGTGTCCTGGTTTTGTATCTTGTACCGCGGATACCGCTGCTCAAGCTTCGGCGCAGACGCCCCCGACGACACCGTTGTAAGAGCAGGCGTTCCCGTCTGACCCTTAAGTGTTGTTACCCCCGCGCAGGAGATAACGGCCGCCAACAACAGCATTTTCATAACTGACCTGGACATATTTACCTCGCAACTAATAAAGATGCTCTGGATTGCCGCGGCCGTAGCACCAGATTCGCCATCGCCAGAGACATGACTACATGCCTCTAACGACCGCGGACGATGGTTCGAATTGCGCGAGCCCCCAGATAGCTGAGCTTGTTCCAATCTTTTAAGTCTCCACGCCGTACTCGCCGCCACGCCGTGATGAGCGCTCCGCCGTGGCGCATCCACTTCCGCCTGCGCTCCTGCATCTCGGTGACGGTGTTGTCCTGCCAGGGATACGTTACTTCCTTCTCGGCGGGCGTCGGAGCGATCCCAAACGTCATGATGTAGACAACCCGCGGCGTCTCCGACTGGTTGGTCGTAGAGCGATGCAGCGTCTTTGGAGTATGAACCGTGCATCCCCCCAGCGGAAGCGCCGCTTTGAAGGCCGTCGACTGATCGAACTTCGCGCTGCACTCCAGGGCAATCGATTCGCCGCTCCGGTTCGTCCGCCGGTGGTCGAGAACGTCCTGCCGATGCGACCCGGGCAGAAACATCAGGCAACCCGAGTGTTCGTCCACATCGCGCAGCGCCACCCAGATGGTCACCTCGTGATAATCGAACTTCGGATCGCGAAACGCCTGGTCCTGATGCCAGGGCGTCGCCTCGCCTCCGTCGGAGCGTTTGTAGATCGCCAGATCCAGGATGAACTCGGCCTTCTCTCCAAGAATTTGCTTCGCTATGCGGCGCGCGTTGGCAAAGCACTGCGTCTTATGCAGCTCCGGAGCATAGTTGACTGGCATAAGAATCTGCGGGGAGTTGGGCGTCCCGTCGTCATTCTTCGTAGCCAGTTCGCCGTATGCGCCCTCTTTCCAGCCCGCCTTTTCCTTGAATAGCCGTTCAACCCAGCTCCTGATCTTTAAAGCCTCTTCTTTCGAAGTCAGTTGCTCGACACACAGAAAACCATGCTCTTTTGCTGACGCAACTTGCTCGTCCGAAAGTACCTCTTCACTTACGATCATCTCTTTCCTCTCTTTCCGGCCCGGAAATGCCTTCTCGATCAGGAAGTTGCTTCGTGGCGGTTCCCTGAAGTGCAGAGAAGGGCAGGAACAGGAACTAATGGTGGGTCTTTATCGAGCTTTAGTTAATTTTCCACCAAAAGCGACACAACGGGGGATCCTGCGGATCTGGGTATTCAATTGAGGAACAAGTCGAACAGTGAAGCCTTTTTAGAGCCTGTCTGGTATTGGTATCGGCGACAGGTTTCGCACAAAACTGCCTTGCATGGAACAACGGATATCACGGAGCTTCAGACCTCGGCACAGGAATCGGCCCCAATTTAGCCCTATGGTTCCTTCGCAGATACTCGACCAAGCGGAGACCTAGGTTCCTGAAGTACGCCGTGTGCGCCTCCGTCACGCGCGAGAACAGAAATGCGCCCGTGATGGCGGTGATGATAGCTCCGGCAATGACGAGCCACTTCCAGGGCTGATCGGGCACCATCTGCCATCCCGCTCCCGTGTAATGCACCATCGCCGCCCCGTAAAGGTTCAGCAGAGGGATGTGAACGCAGTAGAGTGAGAACGAGAAGCCGGCCAGGGCATAGTTCAGCTTGCCCCAAACAAATGGCTTCAGACTGCGGCTGAATCTCATCGTGGCAATCACGTTGGCAAATGCCACGCCAACGGCGAGGTCCACAAGGAACTGATATAGGGGATGGTCTACGTCGAGCGAACGGCGAACCAGAACTCTTACCGCTAACAAAACAACCAGGAAGACCGCGGTTGCAATCGGCACGGACTTGATCAGCGGCTTCTTTAGCCATACCACCGCCGCCCCGAGGATCCAGATCAGCATGTAAAGGCTCACCAGCGACCATGTCCCGTCCGACGGCAAGGTGAACGTAACTATCGCGGCGACTGCCGCCGCCGCCGCTATTACTCTCTTCCTGCCGGTTGGCAGAAGCAGGCCGATGAGCAGGAGAGGCCAGATTACGTAGTACCAGAACTCGTTGCACAGCGACCAAAGAGCTCCGTCCTCGCCGTAGGTGTGGCAGAACCCGTTTTGCAGGAACCCAGCGTTGCAAAACAGCGTCGAGGTGCGCATCGTGGCTAATGTATCGGCCGGATATACACCGCTGTCGAGACCGTGGAACCCGGCGATGCCCACCATGTTCAACACCGCGATGAGAGCAAAGGCCGGATAGAGGACCACGCCTAGCCGCGTGAGACGCTTGACCAGATATTTCGAGATGTCGACCGTTCCCTTTTGCCCCATCTCGCGCACCAGTCCGCCTCCGACCAGGTAGCCGCTGAGAACGAAGAAGATCATCACCGCCTGGTGAGCGAATCCGGCGAAAAAGGCAAAGGCATAAAAAGCCGGGGTGCGCTGCGCATGGGCTACATCCGTGATCCTTACCAGGAACCGGTTTTCGGTATGGGCCAATACCACGGAGAGCGCCGCCGTCCACCGAAAGAAATCGAGCCAGTAGGAGAGAGCGTTGTCACCCGTGTGAACGACGGGTACGCTTGCTGTCTGCTCTTTCGGCTGTAATTCGGTCAGTGCCATCATCTCTCCGCTGGGGGACGGTGAAACGTGCTATACCGGGAAATCCGGAAGGTACGCGGTTGCTCGCCGCGCAGATTAACGAAACAGCTTCTTGAAGATGGACGACTTCGTCTTGTTCAGAACCCCGGCAACAATAGGAATGCTCAGGGCGCGAAGATTGGCGATGGTCGTAGCGGCTTCTTCCCGGCGGGTCGAACCACTTTCCATTACCAGCGCCACGCCGTCAGCCATTCGGCCTAGAATCAGCGTCTCTGCGTAGCGGCCGATCGGCGCGCCGTTGACGATGATGAACTCGAAGGCGTCACGCAGCTCCGTGAACCTGCTCTTGAGGGTGTCCGGCGTAATCAGGCTTGGGGAATCTGCATCGACCGCGCCGCAAGGCAGCAGCCAGAGGTTTTCCCGTCCCATCGGACGGCAATAGTTGGCGATGGGCTCCTCGCTGGCAAGCGCATCCACCAGTCCACGGCGGTTCGCACTCCCGAACGCATTCGGCAGTTTAGGGCTGCGGAAGTTGGCCTCCACAAGGCAGACCGGACGCTTCGATACGCTGGCCAATGTCTCGGCTACAGAGCGGGAGACCTGGCTGGCATCGCCCTCTCCGTCTGCCCCGGCGAACACCACCACGCGCGGCCCGTTTTCCGCCGGAACCAGGAAGATCCTCTGGACCAGGTCCAGGATCTCGCCTCCGGCCAGGACGGCTTCGCCGCTCTGGCTCTCTATCTCTGCGGTTGCGGTGCTCGGCTCAGCTGAAAGGGTTGGCCTGCCGGTTAATGCTGCTTCGCCTACCCCCGCCTGCTGCATTAGATCGAAATATCTGCTCATAATCTGGGCTTCCTCGAGGCTTCAGTGCTGAAGCCGTTCTCGCTAACGTTTTGGTTCGCCACTTGAAGTGTGAGGGGAGGTGGGTACAAAAATCTGCTGGCCGGGAACAATATGGTTCGGATTCGACAGTCCCGGATTTGCATCAAGCAGGGTGCGAAATACTTCCGGATTACAGTTCCGAAACACCTGCAGGCAAATATTAAACAGCGATTGCCCGCGGTGTACCCTTATCGATCTTACAGGGACAGCCGGGGCTCGGGCCACGCTGCTTTCCGAACTTTCCGGAACAGGCGCCGGGTCTGGCGCTGCAACGGTCTCGGACGTTGGGGGGGGCACTGCATTCGCTGCCGGCTCTGAATTCGATGTCGCTTCCGGTGCCTCCGGAGTACTTGTAGTGCTGGCCGGGACCGCTGGCGATGCGACTTTGGCCGGGGTTCCAAATGGAAAATTTCCACGATACGGTCGCAGAAACTTCACATAGACAAATCCGAAAGCAATGACAACTGCGGTAACTGCCAAAAGCGAAATAGCCAGTTGGGGCCAGGCGCTTCGTTTAGGCTCGTCAAGGTCAGCATCAAGGATGCTGAGGGGAAGCTTTCTTGCGGGCTCGGTATCTTCTATGGCCGCCGCGGGCTTCACGTTTCCAGCGTTGGTTGTTCGCGCCAGGTCCAGATCCGCCATCACTTCGCCGATAACATCGATCCCGATAGTCGTTCGTTTCAGGGCACAGGCGAGCGCGAGAGCGTTGAAACAGATATTGTTGATGTTTCTCGGAATCCCTTCGCTATACCGAGCGATCATCTCTACAGCGGATGGGCTGAAGATCGGAATCTGCCGGTCATAGCCGGCGATCGTCAACCGATGGGCGATATATGCCGCTGTCTCTTGCGGCGAGAACGGCTCCAGGTGTGCCGCGATCGAAATGCGCTGGCGTAACTGCAGCAGTTCCGGTGAAGCCAGCCGGGCTGCCAGCTGCGGCTGCCCCGCCAGAATAATCTGCATGAGCTTCTCACGCGATGTCTCGAAGTTTGAGAGCATCCGAACTTGCTCAAGCACGGCCTCGTTCATGTTCTGAGCTTCATCGATGACCAGGATGAAGCGCTTGCCTTCTTTGGCGTTCTGGATGAGCAGCTCGTTGAGCCGCATCTGCAATTCGACCAGACCGCCCGGGGGAGAAGGAATTCCCACTTCGCTCAGGATCAGCCGGAGAAGGTCAACCGGAGCCGAGACTGGCTGAAATATAAACGCCGTAGTCGCCCGTTGACGAAGTCTTGTCAGAACGTCGAACAGCAGCGTCGTCTTTCCCATCCCCGGCAGGGCGGTCAGGGTCATGAAACCCAGGCCGGAGTCCATCCCATACAGAAGCGACGCCAACGCCTCACGGTGAGTTTCGCTTGCGTAGAGAAAGCGCGGATCGGGTGTTACTCCGAACGGCGACTCTTTGAACCCATAATGCGGCAAGAACATTTGGTTGCTGTACCTGTAACTATCAGACTGCTTCTGATCTCGACGGCAATCAACCTGCGCCGGATGCTCCAAACTACCGGGGAACTACAAAACGAGATGCATGCTTGCCTGCACTTGACTGTCTGGCGAAGCCAGACCCAATGATCTATGCAATTTCTTTCAGTATTTCGGATTGTGCCGCAACAGGTTCAACATCGGCTTGCGAGACCGTTATGGCCAGCGAGCGATGGATGACCTCGATCGAAATGACCATCCGGATTCCCGAACTCATGCGTGTCAGAATCCCCTCAACGCCGGCAAGCGCTCCTCGAACCACTCTTACGCGATCGCCTTGCTTCAGATAAGGGTGCGGCGACATCTCAATCCCGCAACTGGCTACGCTTCGAATACTCTCGATTTCTGAATTGTCGATTGGCAGCGGTCCCGTGTTGTCGCCGATGAACCTCGCCACCCCCGGAACTTTCAGAACATCCAGCTTCGAGCAACTCCACGGATCGATGTGCACAAAAAGGTATCCCGGGAACAGGGGCGTATGAATTGTCTGTATACGGTCGCTCCACTGCCGCTTTTGTAACTGTAACGGGAGAAAATGACTAATCCCCAAGGCCTGCAGGGTGTTGGCCGCAACCTTCTCCTGTCGCGAGCGCGTCGAAACCGCATACCAGCGAGTCCTCGAATATGAATCGCCTGAATCCATCCGTCACAACCTCCGTTACAAATCCGCCCGCTTTTTGCCTGGGGCATACATAGCTTCGCCCCTTGAGTCCCAGAATCGGATATCCGAATTCCACGGGGACCCCGCACCAATACACAACACGGATGCGTCAGGACTAACCGACGACCAAGGCAATTAACAGCTGGAGATCAAACGCACATCGGGATAGAAATCCGAGTTTCTACCAAGCCTGGGGATGACCGTTCGTGTTCATAAGGGCATACTCTCCCAAAGTCCATCGAACCCGCTGCGGCATTTCGCTCTTTTAACCTTAGCGAACCGCACGAACTTGAAAATCCCGCATCAGTTGTAGGTGGACTTGACTGATGTAATGACGCGGGAAGCATCCGTAGGCAGAGGCTACGTCATTTTAGTCATCCCCCGCAAGTAGGCGATAGTATGAAGCACAATAGAGTAAATCGACTCTAAAGTATGACCTGGTTTCTCTGTCCTATCCAGTGACTTCCAGTGTTCACTCGAAAACCAGATCATGACCCTCATGAGCTAAACCCTGTTCACGATAAAAGGAAGCGGCTCCTCAAGATAAATCTTCTTGATGCCTCAGCAGCACCAGAAGACCGTTCCCGCTCCCAATTCAGGCTGAATCTTCACCAAATCTTTATGCAGCGCAATATTTTGTAACAACAAGTGCTATTTTTTGCCGCAAAGGCAGGCCGAATCGGTTGGGGGACAACATCAGTAATCGCTGCGTCAAGTAACTTAAGTACCTGTGGAGAGAAGGTGTGAGTAAAATTTCTCTTTCCAAATGCGTCCCCTGGATCGTAAAGTAGTATCTATAGATGCACAATTCAGCTGGTACGCAGGTGATTTTCTCCCCGGGAAGTGCAGCAAAATGCGACTGCCGCCCGCGTGCCTCTTTTGGTTCCGTTCCGCAGAGATGTGCCTGTCTCGCTGGCGGTCGGCAGCAGCTGGTTTCACCCGGTCTGGATCTTGGCTTGCAACGCTAAAGTCGATATCCGGCCCTTCTAGGCAGATGAACCAGGTGCTCACACTTAAGGAAGTTGAGGACGCGGATGTCAGCAACTAGAAGCGGCGAAGATCGTCCTTACCCGATTGATCAATCCCCGGAACCCGCCCTGCGCGCATTCATCGTCGACCGCGATGCCATGAGCAGCCACCTTCTTGCCGAGGCTCTCGTGCGCAGCCGCCGGTGCGATACCACCGCAATCCCTGCGGGCGATCTTCTTCGTAACCTTGCGCTGCGCGAGATCGATCTCCTGATCATCAGTGCCGATCTCACCACGTCATCGGGAAGCGGTCTTGATCTTGCCGAGTCTGTCGGCCGCGCCTATCCAAAGGTCATGATGATCGTGCTTCTCAAGCAGGCAGACCATCACTCGATCATCAGCGCGCTCAAGGCCGGAGCCCGTGGCATCTTTTCGCGGCAGCGGCCCATGGCCGAATTTCTCGACTGTGTCGACCATGTGAGAAAGGGCTATCTATGGGCAGGAAAAGAAGAGACCGACACCCTGATCGAGGTATTCAGGAGCATACCCACCGCGCCTGGCTTGGGCCCGAATTCGTCATTGCCGCTTACAAAACGTGAGCTGGAGGTCGTTCAGTGCGCGGCTACGGGGAAGACCAACCGCGCTATCGCCTCCGAGTTGGGGCTCAGCGAACACACCGTCAAAAATTACCTCTTCCGCGCCTTCGAAAAGCTCGGGGTGTCCAGCCGCAGCGAGTTGCTCTTTTATCTCACTGCCCGCGGACACAGCATTGTCCCGCCCCAGGAACATGAGCAGCCTTACTCGGCAACTCCCCGCCTTGTCGCCAGAAACCCGCGTCAGGATGCGGCAGACTCGAAAAGGCACCTCAAGCACGACGACGGGCTTGAGGATGTAGCCGCTGCAAACCGTTAAGGTCCCCACCACCTCAAAATCAACTCGCCTGATCCGCCGGTCCACGCCGTGCAGCAGCCGCCCCCAGCGTCCGCGACGGCGTCGCTGGCGGCAGCACGGTAAAAACTACCGGCCATCGTCTGATCCGCATCTGTATTACCTGTTCATTTCTCGGCACTTAACCTTTGGCATGGCGCTTGCATACACAGCAAGGTGTGGTTTGAGGACACCCTGTAAACAACGGGTTTGACGCTGAAGGGGACTGGGTATGCGGAAGCCATTGGTTGCCATCGAAAACTGGGCAGTTGTCGATAGTGTTCTTTCCTCTGGGTACGAGGCGTTGCAACCGGGCAAGCACCTGATGGGAAACGTTTTGGGCCACGCCAGCCTCCGCAATACAAAGCTCATCTACACCTCCCGGATCGTGAACGTCTACAACGGCGTCGTTGAGACCCTGAACACTCTGTATCAGCTCGGTGAGCCCAGCGAAGAGTACAAAACCTGGCAGCGGCAGCGCGATTCCGCCGCCGCTTGAATCGCTCGCCCCTTCGGCTTCCCGGTAGAATCCACCGTACTGCTAAGGTGCTGTCCGAAATTGGACACATCTCTCCGGAAATGATCAGGCCGGCCCGCAGCCCCGCCCATACTACCTCTTCTAAATAACTGATATAAAATAAGATGTGCTCCTCACCTGAATGGCGGACAGCGTGCAATTAACTCTGGCGGAATGGATATCTCCCGCCCCGATATTAAGAAAAAGAAGTTTCGCCGTAACCTTATATGGGCCGCCATGGCTTTGGTGGCAGTTACGGCGGCGGCAATCGGCGTTTACCGCCTCAAGCCGGCTGCTCCCACTGTAGACGCAAGCACCATCTGGCCTGACACCGTGAAGCGCGGCCCCATGGTCGTCCAAGTGCGTGGACTCGGCACCTTGGTTCCCCGCGAAGACAGCATTCAGCTCATTCCGTCGCAGACCGACGCGACCGTGGTCCGCATCCGTGTTCTGCCCGGCACCATGGTGACTCCCGACACCATTCTTATGGATCTCTCCGATCCCCAGCTCGAGCAGCAGCTGCTTAGCGCGCAGTCGGCGCTCAAGGGCGCGGAGGCGGACTATAAGAGTCTCCAGGCCCAGCTGCAGAGCACCCTCATGGACAAAAAGACGGCTGCCGCGCAGGTAAATGCCGACTACACCCAGGATCAGCTGCAGGCGCAGACCGACAAGCAGCTCTACCAACTGGGCGTGATCTCCGGTATTGCCTATAACAAGTCGAAGAACACAGCCGAGCAGTTGACCACGCAGCACCAGCTCAGCCAGGAGCAGCTTGACGTGAACCAGAAGGCCATCCAGGTTCAGTTGGCCTCCGCACAGGCCAAGATCGACCAGGCGAAGGCTCAGCTCGCCCTCTACCAGAAGCAGACGGAAGAACTCGAAGTGCGCGCTGGCATTTCCGGCGCTCTTGCACCTCTTGCTCTGCCCGTTCAGGTGGGCCAGCACGTGACCGCGGGCACCTCGGTGGCCGAGGTCATCCAGATGGATAAGCTCAAGGCAGCCCTCCAGATCGCCGAAACCCAGGCGCATGACATTCTGATAGGCCAGCCAGCCGAAATCGATACTCACAACGGTGTTGTCGCCGGGCATGTTACCCGAATTGATCCCGCCGTAGTGAACGGAACGCGCACCGTTGACGTAGCACTGGATGGGCCGCTGCCTGCAGGAGCGGTTCCGCAATTAAGCGTCGACGGAACCATCGACTTGCAAAGGCTGTCGGATGTCCTCTATGTGGGGCGCCCGGCGTTCGGTAACCCGGACAGCACCATCAGCCTCTTCAAGATCGATCCCGACGGCAAGACGGCAACGCGGACGCAGGTCAAGGTCGGCAAGGCATCGGTTACACAGATCCAGATACTCGACGGGTTGAAAGAGGGCGACCGCGTCATCCTCTCCGACATGTCGAGATACGACAACACCGACAAGGTTCGCCTCGAATAGAGCAGGGCACCGGCAGGGCAAAGAGCAGGCCAAAATACAAGGAGCGCGAAGCAATGATGGAAACTAAGCAGCCGCTGATTGAGATCGAAAATCTCACCAAAGTCTTTTACACCGACGAAATCGAAACCCACGCACTCTCCGGCATCCACCTGACCATCTCCAAGGGGGAGTATGTGGCCATGTCCGGCCCCTCGGGATGCGGCAAGTCCACCCTGCTGTCGATCATCGGGCTGCTCGACACACCAACAGGCGGCAAGTATCTCCTGAATGGGCACGCGGTCGAAAACCTGAACTTCGCCCAGCGCTCCCGGATTCGCAATCAGGAAATCGGCTTCATCTTTCAGAGCTTCAATCTCATCGGCGACCTCACCGTTTACGAGAACGTCGAGCTTCCGCTCACCTACCGCACCGGCATGTCCTCGACCGAGCGCAAACGCCGCGTGCAGGAGTCGCTTGAGCGCGTCAGCATGGCGCACCGCATGAAGCACTATCCTTCGCAGCTCTCCGGCGGTCAGCAACAGCGTGTTGCCGTGGCTCGCGCCCTCGCCGGATCGCCCTCCATCCTGCTCGCCGACGAGCCTACTGGAAACCTCGATTCGCGCAATGGCGAAGCCGTGATGGAGCTGCTCAAGAACCTGCATCGCGACGGCGCGACCATCTGCATGGTGACGCACGATCCGCGATTTGCGCGCCACGCCGACCGCAATATTCACCTCTTCGACGGCAAGGTCGTCGCCGAAGGAGACGCAATCGAGCCGGTCCTGGAAGCGAGATAAGACGGGAATTAGGGAACAGGGATTTAGGAACAGTAGATCGGCCGGTGCAGCCGAAGCAGGATTCTGCGCGCACGATCGGTGCGCGACCGGCTGCTCTGGCTGTGTGCGCTGATCGAGCCGCGACCGAGGACACGAAGATGATTCAACTACGCAACGTCGAACGCAGCTACAAAACGGGTGCCGGTCAGACCTGGGTTTTGCGCCGCATCACGCTCGACATCAAGGAGGGCGAGTTCCTCACCATCATGGGGCCGTCCGGGGCAGGGAAGTCATCCCTCCTCAACGTGCTCGCTCTGCTCGACGACCAATGGCTCGGGGAGTACTGGTTTAAGGACGAGCCCGTGCACGCGATGAACCGCAAGCAGCGCGCCGAGCTCGCCAAGCGCAACGTCGGCATGGTCTTCCAGAGCTATCACCTGCTCGACGATCTGACCGTGCAGGAAAACATCGACCTACCGCTCTCTTACAAAAACATGCCGCGCGGCGAGCGCCAGGGACTCGTTGCCGACACACTCGATCGCTTCCAGATCGTTGGCAAGAAAGACCTCTATCCGTCGCAGCTCTCAGGAGGCCAGCAGCAGCTGGTCGGCATCGCACGTGCCGTGATTCACCGGCCCGCGCTTCTACTTGCTGACGAGCCGACCGGCAATCTGCACTCGACGCAGGCGAAAGAAATCATGGAGCTCTTCAAACAGCTCAACGAGCAGGGCACCACGATCATCCAGGTTACGCACTCCGAGGCCAATGCAGCCTACGGCAGTCGCATCATCGAGGTTCGCGATGGATGGATGACACACGACACATCGAATCCGGAACTGAACGCGGGGGTGGGAGTATCTTGATCGGTTTCCGCATGCACGAAAAAATTTGCGCGGCTTTACTTTGTGCCGCCGTTGTTCCCTCGGGCTTTGCTCAGGCTGCGCCGCAGTCTGGCGCCACTCAGCAGGCAACTCCTGCCCCGGACGCGCCCGCTCCGCCTCCAACGCCACAAGCGACGACCATTGCTCAGCAGGCGCAGCAGGCTCAACAGGTAGGGCCCGTCGCGGCAACGCAGGTCCCATTTCACGTGGAGATGCCGCACTCGCATAATCCATTGAACCCTTACAAGCCCACTCTGGTGCCACCGGTCAATCTGACCAACTCGCCGCGCCTCCAGAACCTTGAACGCGATGGCAAGCTTTACATTTCGCTCCGCGACGCCATCGCTCTGGCGCTTGAGAACAATCTCGACCTCGCTTACTTCCGTTACAATTTCCCGACCGCTGAGGCTGACTTGCTTCGTACCAAGGCCGGAGGTCAGGCCAACGGCGTGAACACTAGCATCGCGCAGGGAACGCAGGGCGGCTTTAGTGCCTCCGGAGTTGGTGGAGGCGGTGGTGCAAGCAGTGGAGTCACCGCGGCGGGCGCTAACGGCCTCGTGACTTCAACCCTCGGTGGCGGCGCTCCCATCCCATCATTCGATCCATCGCTCTTTGTGCAGGGCTTCGTCGACCACACTGTCCTGACTCAGATCAACCCCATTCAGAGCGGCGTGCCCATACTCAAAAACAACACCATCGAGTTCGAGTCCGGATACTCGCAGGCTTTTTCAACGGGTACAAATTTCACCGTTTCGTCGTATGGCTTCCGGCAAACCACAAACAGCATCTTCAACGTCCTGAGTCCCCAAATCACCACAGGTTTCAACCTGACTGTCAACCAACCGCTCCTGCAGGGCTTCGGGCTTGCCACCAACCAGCGCTTTATTCACATCGCAAAGAAAAACCTTCAGCTCACCGACCTCGCCTTCAGGGCACAGGTGATCGCTACCATTACGCAGGTTGAAAATATCTATTGGGATCTCGTCAACGCCTACCAGGACGCCCAGATCAAGGAGCATTCCCTGGCTTACGCCAACGAAACTCTGGCGGACGATCAGAAGCAGCTTGACCTTCAGAACGTACCGGCGATGCAGGTTATGAAGGACCAGTCTGCCGTGGCTAGCGCGGAAGGTGATCTCACAGTATCAAAGGCTGCGCTCAGGCTGCAGGAGCTTCTCATCAAGAACGCGCTGACCAAGACCATTACCGATCCTGCGTTTGCCGAAATGCCGGTCGTTCCGCTCGATCTCATCGGCACCCCTGACCCCAACGAGTCAGAGCCTATCGATCGGCTCATTGCCGACGCAGAAAAGAATCGACCGGACGTCTCCGAGGACGTTATTGCGATGCAGATCGCCCAGAACAATCTCAAGACCATCAAGAACGAGCTGCTTCCTAGACTTTCTCTTTATGGACAGTTCATTGGTGCCGGCTACGGCGGCCAGCCCAACCCAGCCTGTGCGCTTGGCTCGGAAGAATGCTCTACTACCCTCCCTCCAGGTTTTCCCGGAGCCTTTGAAGACACTTTCAATTACTCCTCGCCTGAATATCAGGTCGGATTCCAGCTGAGCGTCACGCTTCGCAACCGTGTCGCCAAGGCCGATCAGTTCCGCGCCGTGCTCGACTATCGCCAGAAAGAGATCACCTACGAGCAATCAAAGAAGAGCATTCTGCTCGATGTCCGCAACTCGCAGTACGCGCTCCAGCAGGCCCAGGCCCGAGTGACCGCAGCCCAGAAGGCACGCGATCTGGCGCAGAAAACCTTTGATATCGCCAAGCAGGAGCAGAAGCTCGGAGCCATGTCCACCTACGACACGCTCACCAGCGAACAGGCTCTTGCTGTGGCCGAATCCGCATCCGTTGTCGCGCAGGCCGCCTATGAAAAAGCCAAGGCAGCAATCGATCAGGCGACGGGCTCCACGCTTGACCGCATGGGAGTCTCTCTCGAGGACGCGAAGACCGGCGTCGTTACGCACCTGCAATAATGATGGATTAACCCCGGGTCGCTGAGCACGAACTATGCTGACCACCGCACAACTCGCAGAACCAGAGGCCGGCGCCCCGACTCCGCGTCGCAAGCCGCTCATCCTCGTCGCCGACGACCAGCCCCACATCCTCGACGCGCTCGAGTTACTGCTCGAGCCCGAGGGCTTCCGCATGGAGAAGGCTCGTTCGCCCTTCATGGTGCTCGACGCCCTCAAATCCGGCACCTTCGACGCGCTCCTCATCGACCTTAACTACACCCGCGACACCACCTCAGGCCAGGAAGGTCTCGACCTGCTCACGCAGATCAAGGCCCACGACAGCCAGATGCCTGTCATCGTCATGACCGCCTGGGCCAACGTAGAAGTGGCCGTCGAAGCTATGCGCCGCGGAGCGCAGGACTTCGTCCAGAAGCCCTGGGACAACGCCCGCCTGCTCTCCATCCTCCGCACCCAGATTGACCTGCACCACGCCGTTCGCCGCGCCCAGCGCCTCGAAGCCGAGAACCGCCTGCTCAGGGCGCAAAATCTCCCCGAGCTCATCGCAACCGCGCCTGCCATGCAGCCCGTGCTCGCGACCATCGCGCGTATCGGCCCCTCCGACGCCAACGTCCTCATCACCGGAGAGCACGGCACCGGAAAAGAAGTGGTAGCGCAGATGCTGCACGCCCTCTCCAACCGCAAATCGCGCTCCATCGTCGCCGTCAACACTGGAGCCCTCCCGGAAGGTACCTTCGAAAGCGAGCTCTTCGGCCACGTGAAAGGTGCGTTTACCGACGCCCGCACCGAGCGCATCGGGCGCTTCGAGCTCGCCGACGGCGGGACTCTCTTCCTCGATGAAATCGCAAACGTCCCGCCCCGTCAGCAGGCCAAGCTCCTTCGCGTTCTCGAAACCGGCGAGATGGAGCGCGTCGGCTCCTCCAAAACCCGCCGCGTCGATGTTCGCTTGCTGTCGGCTACCAACGCCGACCTGCACGCCGAGGTCGAGGCCGGCCGCTTCCGCGCCGACCTGCTCTTCCGCCTTAACACCGTTGAGATCCATCTCCCTCCACTGCGCGAGCGCCGCGAAGACATCCCTCCGCTCGCCGCACATTTCCTTGCCCGCTACGTGCAGCGCTATCGCAAGCAGGTTGAGGGAATCGATACCGGGGCCATTCAGGCCATGCTGCAGTACGCGTGGCCGGGCAATGTCCGCGAGCTCGACCACACCATCGAGCGTGCCGTCCTTATGGCGCGCGGCAGCCAGATCGAAGCCGCTGACCTCGGCCTCGCTTCTGCACGCACCTCCGGCCAGTCCGGTAGTTCAGGACTCGAAGAGATGAGCCTTGAGTCCGTAGAGAGTATCCTCATCCGCAAAGCCCTGTCGCGTTCCAGTGGGAACGTCAGCCAGGCGGCAGAAGCCCTCGGCCTGAGCCGGGGCGCGCTCTACCGGCGGATGGAGAAGTATGGCATCTAGGCCAAAACCAAATAAAAAAACTCCGCGACCGCACCGTCTCACCTTCGAAGCCAGACTCCGCCTCTTCTGCGCGCTCCTCTTTCTTCCCACCATGGGGCTGCTCACCGGCATCCTCTTCATGGCGCACTTCTCCACGGCTGCAATCCTTAGCATCCTCACCATCGCCGTGCTGCTCCTGCTCCTCGCCATCGCCGCTTTCACCGACCAGGTTGTTCGTCCTCTGCAAACGCTGGCCAACGTCGTTGCCGCGCTGCGCGAAGAGGACTACTCCTTCCGCGCCCGCGGAGCCAAGCGCGACGACCCCTTCGGCGATCTGGCAATCGAGATCAACGCTCTTGCCGACATGCACCAGACTCAGCGCCTCGGAGCACTGGAAGCCGCGGCTCTCTTCCGCCGCGTCATTGCCGAACTCGACGCGCCGGTCTTCGCCTTCGATCAAAGCGAAGCCTTGCGTCTTGTGAATCCTGCCGGCGAGCGCGCTTTCGGCGTCGTAGCCGAGCGTGACCTGGGTCGCACCGCCAAAGACCTCAGGCTCCAGATGCTTCTCGATCAGCCCGACGAAGGAGTCATCCAGCTTGACAGCGCGCCTCAACAGCCGCGAATCGTCTCACGCCTGCCCGCCCGTGCGCCTTCCCGCTGGATGGTTCGGCGCAGCAGCTTCCGCCAGGACGGCGTGCCCCACACCCTCATCCTGCTCTCCGACGTCAGCGCCGCTCTGCGCGAAGAGGAGCGCATCGCCTGGCGTCGCCTCATTCGCGTGCTTGGCCACGAGATCAGCAACTCTCTCGCGCCCATCAAATCCATCGCCGGAACACTACGCTCGCGCCTGCCGCAATCCAACGGCTCTATTCCAGACTTTGATCGCGGACTCGGTGTCATCGAGAGCCGCGCCGAATCGCTGAACCGCTTTGTCCAGGCCTACCGCACACTTGCCCAGCTGCCCGCGCCCGCCATGCGCCGCGTCCCCGTACGCCCGCTGCTTGAGCGCGTCGTCAGCCTGGAGACGCGGCTCGAAGTCACCCTCGCCGATGCTCCTCAGGTCGACGTCCTCGCCGATCCCGACCAGATGGAGCAGCTCCTCATCAACCTCGTGCGCAATGGCGTCGAAGCCGCATACAGCGCGCGCGAGGAGGCTCTTGCTGCCGGCGTCAAACCCGAAGAGTGCTCCGTTGCCATACGCAGCAGCATCGAGTCGGACTTCCTCTCCGTCATCATTGAAGACAACGGTCCGGGTCTCACGAATACGTCAAATTTATTCGTGCCTTTCTACACAACAAAGAAGAGCGGAAGCGGCGTCGGCCTCGTCCTCGCCCGGCAGATCGCCGAGGCCCACGGAGGCACCCTCGAACTTCGCAACCGGCCAGATACTCAAGGCTGCGAAGCCGAACTGCGAATCCCTCTCGCCCAACAGCCTGAGCCTGAAACCGCGCAAGCCGCACAGCGCTGAAGTGGCGCCCGGGTGCCCCACATCCGGATCTATGTCTTAGTCTGAATTCCCGTGCTGCGCGGAATGCATCTCCTGCTCAAGCTGATCGAGTGTCTTCTTCTGGTCGTCCGTGAGGATTGGGCGTATTTGGCTATCGGCTCTCATGAATGCCGCATGTTTCTGCGCGGTGCGCTCGTTGTCTGAGAGGCTTTGGTTCTGCTCCGTCTGAGCCACCGAGTCATGCATCTCCTGCAGGATGGGCCTGACGCGGTCCTCCTGATCGGCCGTCAGATTCAGCTTCTCGCTCAGAACCTTCAGATGGCGCTCAACAGGGTCTGTTTTGCTTTGCGTGCTGGTGTGGTTTTCGTTTTCGACGCCTGCCGGCGCCGTAGCTGTCTGTTGTGCGCCAGCCGTAAGCGCGAACAGCAACAGTGTCCCCATTCCAAACAGACGAATCCGGTCCATATCGTTTCTCCTCTGGCATGCTGAAATGAAATTCTGTTCTGCGATGAGCGGCCGCTCGTCTTATGATTCGCACTGTAGCCCGCGAACACAGCGCCGTCGAGAGCCAGCTCCGCGTTGCTGAACAAAGAGGCCGTTTATGTCCGGAAATACGGGGTCCGGAAACCCGCATAACAGCTCGCAGAAACAGGTCCCGGCAAAGCTCAAACACCGCAAGCCCGATGCCCGCGCCAGCCGCACGCGCAACCGGCTCGGCATGGCCTTCCTCGAGCTGATCCATGAGAGGCCCATCGAAGAGGTCACCGTGCAGGACGTTCTCGATCGCGCCTCCGTTGGCCGCTCGACCTTCTATCTGCATTTCCGCGATAAAAACGACCTGCTCCTCAGCCAGTTCGAGCGCTTCCAGGAGCACATGAGCACCTTTCTCATTGCCAGCAAGGAAAAGTCCCTGCGCGTAGCGCCGGTAACCGAGATGTTCGACCACATCGAGCAACAGAGAAAGCTCTATTGCATCCTTCGCGACGCAGGACGCCTCAACGACTTCTTCGATCTCGCGCAGGACTACTTCGCCCGCGGCATCGAACAGCGCCTCATCGACACTGGACGTGTCTCAAAGCTCTCAAAATCTGAGCTGGCCGCCCGTGCTAACGCACTCGCCGGAAGCCTGCTGTCGCTTCTGCGCTGGTGGATGGACCGCATCGAGAAAGAGCCTGCAGCAAAGATGGATGATATGTTTCACCGCATGGTCTGGAATGGCCTGCGCTAGCCGCTGGAATCCATTTCCTGGATGTCTTTAGTCAGTGAAGCTAGACAGAATCACTTCTGAGTCGGCGACTACACTCCCAAAATGCTAAAGGTAGCGATTTCCGCTACCTCGATGTTGGCGGCAGATCATCGCCAACGACCTCCGCCGGTATTCACTGTCGACCGAACTGCCGCAAAGATCGTGAAATCGCTGATTATGCGGAAGTTTCAGAGTTTTTACTTGACGATGTCCAGATGGGGGCGAAAAATGAAGCCCCTCCCTCGAAATACCCAGGAGATCTCCTATGTCAAAAGCATTGATTAGAGTTGCTCTGCTTGCATGTGGCATGGCCATGATTGCAAGCTCTTCCCCAAAGGCCGCTGCTTCCAGCCTTTGTGTGAATCCGCATGGGTCCAACGGCTGCTACAAAACCATCAGCCTCGCGGTTAGCCACGCCGTGCCATTCGACGTCATCAACGTCTGGCCCGGCACTTACAAGGAAGACGTAATTATTGGAAAGCCGCTTTCGCTCATAGGATCGGGCGCTGGCTCCGCCTTCATCGACGCGACTGGACTCGCAAACGGCATCTTCGTTGACGGCTTCGATAACGCTGGACTCGCGCACGTTACTATTGCTGGATTCACAGTGAAAAATGCGCAGTGGGAAGGCGTCCTGGTCGTCAGCGCCTCCGACGTTACGATTCACAGCAACAAGATCGCTAACAACACCAATGCGACGGCCGAGTTCACGGGTGACCCAAACGGTTGCCCGGGCCAGCCGTCCTTTGAACTTGACGAGACCGGCGATTGCGGCGGCGGTTTGCACCTCATCGGTGTGTCGGACTCCATCATCTCAGGTAATAACATCACTGAAAACGACGACGGCATTCTTGTCAGCGATGAGACCGCCCCGAGCCACGACATTCTCATCAAGGACAACAGTGTCAACAACAACCCCGGAGAGTGCGGCATTGTTCTTGCTTCGCATCCTCCCTTTGGGCATGCTATCGGTTCAAAGCACAATGGCGATTACCACATCACAGTGGATGGCAACGACGTTGAAAACAACGGCGTGCAGGTGGGAGGTGCAGGGGTCGGTATCTTCTCTGACGGAATCGGCCAGGGCCGGTCATCCCAGCACGTGATCACTCACAACAAGCTGATCGGCAACGGAATCGGAGGCGTCGCGCTGCATTCCCACGTTGGACCGAGTTTCGGTCTGCCGGCAGACGACATGAACGGCAATCAGATCATCGGGAACTATATTGCAAAGAACCTCGCCGATGTGGATGATACGGCGACCGGCGGAACCGTCGGAATCAACATCAACAGCGGTGGCGGCGGATCCCCGGTTTACGGAACCGTCATCTCCGGCAACATCATCACCGATGAAGACATCGATGTCGCCATCAACACTCCGGCCTGGGTCAATGTTCATCTGAATGACCTTCTGGGAGGAAAGGTGGGCGTGGGCAATGTCTGCGCGCTCGACAACGCAAGCTGTGCAGGGGGCAGTGTTGCAACGGAGAACTTCTGGGGATGCGCGAAGGGCCCCGGCGCTCACGCTTGCTCGACCACCAGCGGCCCCAACATTGTGTTCATTCCGTGGCTGAGTCAATTCGCAACTGACCACGATCACGAGCATCAGTAAACAAGCAATCGATTCTCAAGGCCGGTCTGCACGAGTCAGGTCCTGCATCTGGGCAGCCGGCCTTATTGACGGGAAAACACGACAACAGCCCGGAGTGGAGCGCGACAAACCCCGGAAACCTGAACGCACAACGATCCTTTGCCCAGTGGGGCCGCATCAATTCCATTCATCCGGCGGAAACATTGCACCAATGAAAAGGGCCTGCCGACAAAATCGGCAGGCCTTCTTGCCTTGATGGTTCGGTTGAAGATCACAGCGGCCTGTTCTCTCTGGAGTCGCCAACGAGGATGACGACTTGCCAGGATTGGTCATAGAACCGGCTGCAAAAGGTGGACGAGATATTCCATCGCATAGTGTGGAATGGACTGCGCTAGTAACGCTACTGGGTATTTGCGGGCGGGTTAATAGGCCTTGAAGCCTGCATTGGTCATCCCACGCTGTGCTTCGGGGTTCTTCATGAAGGTCTCCCACACAAAGCCAGTGCGTAAATTCTCTGCCATAAGCATCGTGATGCCGGTGTCGATGCCCACAACGTCGTTGTCATACCACTTCTTCAGCGGATTGAACGCATCGACGAAGCCATAGCGGCTCCATGCCTGCGGGTACTTAGCCTTGATGTTTTTCAGGACACGCAAACAAGGGTCAGGCAGAAACGGGAGTGAGCCTCCGGTGGCGCAGGGGACCACAGTCCCATCGATTGGCCCAGTGGCTGGTGGACCGCCCCAGACTACGTAGCCGTTTTCAGAATCGGATGCGGTGATGCCCCAGAGATCGTTGCTGTAATCAGGAAATTCCTTGCTGAGGGCCACGCAGAAACGACGGTGAACATCTGTGGCGATGACTGAGTTCTGAAAGTAATCAGCGTATTTATCGCGCTTGTGCCGGAAGTCGAACCATGCCTGGGAGTATTGATTCACAAAGAGCGGGGCAAATGAACCAATGTAGCGCATCCCGTCATACTCGAAGGTTGTCCGC
Source organism: uncultured Acidobacteriaceae bacterium (assembly GCA_963724375.1). Classification (GTDB taxonomy): domain Bacteria; phylum Acidobacteriota; class Terriglobia; order Terriglobales; family Acidobacteriaceae; genus Silvibacterium. Next base: position 22,513 of record CAVRUM010000003.1, on the reverse strand, counting down.
TTCCATGCTAACCAGGCCGCCGGCGGGAGCGGGTGAGTTGAAGAGCCCATGCCCAGCAGATAAATCATCATTAACTCGCTGTAGTACTCCCATTTGGAGGACAAAAAGCCAAACTCAGGTGTCCATCCCATAGCCAACAATGTGATGTCTTCCGATAGCCAGGTCCAATCAACCCGATCAAAGATCGCACGGGAAAGTTCGATAATGTCTCGATCGCGAAAGTGCTCACGGCAGGTAAGCATGCCGCAGAGAAAGATCGAAGTATCAATGGAAGAAACTTCGGAATCCCATATCCGCTCGCCGGTATTCATGTTCGCAAAGTGAAAGAAAAATCCGCGATGGGTGGGCAACTTCTTCCAAATGAAATCCAGCGTTTTGATGACCCGTAGACGTGCGTCCTGTCGGGGAATAAAACCGCGTTTCTCCGCAATGCAGATTGCAGTCAGGCCAAAACCCGTGGACGCGATGCTTGCCGCCACGCTGGTGTCCGATCGTGCGCACATTGCAGCGGTCTTTTATCAATCCGGTCTCGGGATTCGCCTGCTCCCAGAAAAAAAGAAAATTGCTCCGTTCAAGATCGTCCAGAAATTGCTCATCCTCTGGTGAAAGCGCGGTCAGCGGAGGTGCCGGTTTGCTCTTAGGCCTTTGCTGGTGGGGTGCCTGTGCCCACAGAGAAAGAGCTCTCCAGAGGGGGATGCCAAGGGTCGCGCCGGCCATCCGGCGCAACAGTTGACGCCTGGAAGTGGCATCCCGCCGGGATTCGATTATTTTGCGGATTTGCGCTTCGGCGTTTCCATCGAGTTCGTCTGCGCCGTCATCCATGGTCATTCAATCCGTCCGGAGACTCCCCGGGAAACGCACTCTAAACAACACTTTATATTGAATAATATGCAAGGACGTTTGCTAAAGAGCAGTTCATGCTTGGTGTGCTCCAGATGATGGGTTCTCCTGCTCATCAGTGGTGAAGAATGGCAAAGAAGCATATCTGGATGATCGTCGCGGCGGCCTCCCCAATCTTGCTCATTCTGCTTTTGCTGTACATGCACCGCAAGCCGATTTCCGTGAGACAAGAGATACCGGTTCAAGGCGCAGTGATTCGGCGGGATGCCGACCCCGACAAACAGCGTCCAATAGCCGGCGTAGCGATCACAGTGACGGATGGTGTGAAGACCATCGAGACTCACTCCGAGGCTTCGGGATATTTCAACCTCGTCTGGCAAAAGACCGTATTATCCGAAATCCCTCTCACCGTGAGCTTTCGACATCCGGATTACGAGCCCCTTGACCTGACGGTCCAAACCGGACGATTGAAGACGCCTCCGGAGTTGTATGTTGCGGCAATGATTCCGATCCCTCTTAAGAGCGAAGCCGCATCCGGGCATCGAGAGATTGTGGTCTCCAATGTCCGCGTCAGATATACCCTCAATTCCCGCGAAGAGACGAACGTGGGAAGCGCAGTCAAAGTCTTTCAGGTAGTTAACAAGGGAAACGTGCCCTGCAATCATCAGGACCCATGTTCGCCGGATGGGATGTGGAAGGCAACTTCTGCATCGGCGTCGATGGATGCCGGACCGGACAATATCTTCGACAATGTAAGAGCCTCCTGCATTGCGGGGCCGTGCCCATTTACGCGAGTTGATTCAAGTGGATTTATACATGGTGGGCGCTATATCAAAGCCTCGGCCCTGAGCTGGTCCGATACGGCTACGTTCTTGATCGAGGCTGAGGTCTTTCGTAACGCAATCATTTCCAATGTCCGCGAGTTATATCCAGTCATCTTTGACCGGACGCTCAACTTTACGCTCCCACCAACCGAGGAAGGGGTGAGTCTGGAGGCGGACATCGACGGCCTTCCTATCGTGTTTCCTCTGAGTACCAACCTCAATTTGAGCTGGGCCGCCTGTACTGTCCGAACCGATGCACAAAAAGAGAAGACCGCGGTTTACCGTTGCGAACTGAAGCCCGGTTATCGATTCTGATCTCCGCATGTGCCCTTTAAACGGCGACTGTCGTGGGCCGGCTTACACCGCCCGGGAGCCTTTCAAGTTCACGGCTGGAAGGCACACCAACCCCTCGGGCAGACGCCGTCACGCGGATTGGGCGCTCGTGTCCTGCACGGAGAGAAATTTCCCTCGGATTAAGCTGGGTCCATCGACAGTTGAACGATCCTTCGCTCGACACGTCGATCTCGACAGAGAAACGGAGCCTATTTCTCAGGTGCCTTCGGACTCGACAGGTCGCAGAGGAGCGGCAGAAGTCTCAACGACATCGTAGAGGCCTTCTGAGGCGACCTCAATCTGCAGACGATCGACGAGCTGCGCAATTGTTCGGGTTAGACGCAACAAGGCGCGCTCGCTTTCTGAGAATTCAGCTTCGACTGCCACCGATGATGAATCAATGCGATTCAGGAGGCTCGTTACTGGGTCTGCGTGGTGTGTGTGGGTTGCCAACTGCTTCTCAAGACTATCTGCCATCTGGCGGAAGATGCGCACACACTCGAAACGAAAGTCGTTCTCAAAAGCCCTGAAGGGCTGCGACCTCGGATCGGTGCCGCCGAAGATACGGAATCGGACCAGCGGGATCTCGAGCAGGTAAAAGCTACGTAAAGAGGCCTGCCAGCGACGGATGCGATCGCGGGCGGCCATGTCTCCTGCGCGGGATGCGCCGGTTTCAAAGGGAACGGCATCGGATTGTGCGCTCACTTCACCAAAATGACGATAGATTTCATCGCGCTGGCGGCGAATCTTCAAAATGTCCGCAGGATTGTTAGCGCGCGGAGAGGAAGCGGAGAAATCCGCCAGGAGGCGAAGGTTGACTACAAAAATGCGTACCATCTCATCGCCGGCAGAGCGCGGAAAGAAGCGCTCAAAGACGAGCCACATCATGGTAATGCCCAGCAGGACGCCGAGTACGCGATCGCGTGCGAGTGTGAGGTCGGTCTGGATGTGAAAATCACTGAGATGGATGAGGTAAAACGAGAAGGCAAACGTCACCCCTGCATAGGAAAGTCTGGAGCTGGAGGTCGCAAGCCACGCAGCAACGGCAGTCATGCTGGCGAAGAGCACAGTGAATCCGGCGATGGTGTCGATGTAGGGAAGAATGAAGATCTGGGCGCCCAGGCCCGCGATCACGCCACCGAGGACAAAGCCGGCGACGCGAAGGATTTGTTTTTGACGGGAGGAGCCGACGGTTGTAAGTGCGGTAAGAACGCAGGTGGTGATGGAGGTGGAAAGATTGGGCCAGTCCAGTGATATGTAAAAGACGTAGCAGAGCATCGCGGCGAGGGTTCCGCCGAGAATGTAGCGCAGATGCGCGGGATTGGAGAAGGCATCGGGGATAAAAATCTGGCTGGCAGCGGGCGCGTCTTCCATAGCTTCGAGTCCGAGGTCAGGAGCGTTCTCGCCGCTGAAGATAGAGGGCATGAGCGAGACCATGGATTCGATTTCAGAGAATAGCGGAGTGCCGGGACTGGGCCGAGGCTCGAGGGCTGGCTGACAGGGTTGGCCGTGGGTGCGAAGGCAGCTGCGAATGTCGGCGAGGCTTTGACTGACGCGCGCGGCACGCTGCCGGAGATCTTCCGGGAGGGAGGGAAAAGCGCCAGCGAGAGCAGCGCCAAAATCAATCGAGCGAGCTACGAGTGAAACCAGCGCGGTCATTCGCGCGCGATAGAGCTGGGCATAGTTTGCGCGGGCCGCGTGAAGCCGGAGCGCACTGGCCCCCACCATGACGAACTGGGCAAGGCCGGCTTGCGTAGCGGGCGAAACGGGCCGGCCATTGGCGTAATCCGCCATCAGATCGTCCAGGAGCGCGAGGCGGGTTTCAAGACCGTCCAGAAGATCGTCGGTGCTGTGCAGCGCGCGGAAGACGACTTCAACTCCCAGCGTCACCAGCGCACCGATGCTCGTTGCCAGGGTGAGCCACAGTGTCAGTTCAACGTTGGTTTCCGCAGGGCCCGGTAGATACCAGATGGCAACAACGTTGCCAATGACAATCGCGGAGCCAATCGCCATTGCGTAGTTTGCAAGGCAGCGGAGAACAACAAAGGCAAGAAAGAGGGTGCAACCGACCCAGAGAAAATGGGTTTCAGGAGTGGACGCAAACAGCCGTGCGCCGACAGGGATGAACAGCGCGCCAAGCAGGAACCATCCAATCATGAAGAGCGCTGAGCGGGCCGTGGAAACCAGATTTTCGCGTGAAAAGAGAAAAGCAGACAATGCGCCAATGACGCCACCGGGAATGCGGAAGGTCAGGATGACGATCATGGTCAGAGTCGCGGAGATGACGATACGCGCCACCAGCGTGCCGCGGCCTGGATAGGGTGCAAGTTCCTTTTTGAGGAACTCGGGAAACCAGTCGCTGAAGCGTTCCCGGTGCGGAAGGTGAATCGGTTCGTAGGCCATGTCTACTCTTCTGGTCGTGAGGCCCGTAGTCACAGATAATGACGACTGCAGATTCACCAGGAGGCAACACATCCACGGATTGTCTTCAGTCGCACTCGCACCGGAAAATCTGGAAGCCGAGTGGATCCAGTCTAGCCTAAGGTCGGCAGTACGCCCCTGAAGCAAACACCCGACGAAGCAAGATTGGAATTCCTTCCGGGCTCCCGACAATTAGATCGATAGATCGCCCCTGTCGAAAATGACAGTTTCCCGAATCCACGAAGGGACCTAGTATCGTCGCAACGCGGCAATCACCACCAAACGGAGGCTACCCCAATGAAATGCCGACTTTCTCTCGTTGCAGTCACAATGCTCCTTGTGGCCGGTATCCCGCTATTTGCAGAAGGTCCCTCAGGAGCATCTGTTGACGCTGCTGATTGGGTTGCTTACTGGTCAAAACCAAGAGTCATTCTCTTTGGTCCCGAGGAGCAAGCCTTCTACGAAAACGTGCACGAAGTCACGTTTGCCCATGACCGCTTCGACCATGCCTTGGACGAGGCCACACTTAATGCCGATGTCCAATGGTTAAAAGATCATCCAAATGATCGCTTTTTCATCGAAGGTTACGCCTCGGTGACGGGGACCGAGGCCTACAATCTGCACCTCTCTGGACAACGGGCGTGGTGGGTCAGAGAGCTTCTGATACGCAAGGGTATTGCAGCGAATCGGATCCTGCTGGCGGTACCCTGGGGAGAATTGTATCCAGCCTGCCTCGAAAACACCGAAGCGTGCCATGCTAAAAACCGGGTCGTCCGCTTTGCCTACTATCCAAATTTGAGCAACACTGCCGAGTGAGCCAATCGACACCGGGGTGAGATGGAATTGGGCCCAACTCTCTGCTTGGGTCCAAAGCCGTATGCTCTCACTCCTGCGCTGGCGGATCGACTCCCCCGAAAACGAACCCGGCCGCGAAGACGGACGAGATGTTCTAACCGCATGGTCTGGAACGGACTGCGGTAGTTCTGCCATCTGACTGGTCATCCCGACCGAAGGGCGCTGAGCACGAAGTGGAGGGATCCGCTGCTTCACACGTTCTTCATGATGTGAAGCTTGTCGGGGACTTATTGGATTCTCAGCGAATCGGAGCTGGTGGCACGACAACCTTCACCAGGCCAGTCGATACATCGTAGACGAGGCCCGAGAGCAACCAATTGGCTGGCAGCGCGGGAATAGCCCGGAGTACGGCAACATCTACGGCAACCGACGCATAGGGGTCGAGTACCGATTTCGCCGCAAGCTCGCTCTCTTTGACCTGGAAAAATTGTGCAAGCTTGTCAGGATCGCCGACGAGCCGCGTGATGCCACAATCCGTATGATGAAGCACGATGAGATGAAACTCTCCGCCCCCAGCGGGAGCTTGGCCGGCGACCTGACCAATGCGCCCGAGTAGCCCCAGTTGCTGCAGAATGCTCGGGTTAACGCGGCCCCCGATGTTGCGCAGCACGACCGCTTCGCCTGATTGAATTCCCAGTAGATGTGCAGGGTCAACCCGCATGTCGGCGCATCCGATGATGGTGGCTTTCACATGCGGCATCGCCTGCGGCAGCGACGGCATCGGCGTGCCCGAGGCAGATACCTGAGCGGCAAAGTGTCGGTTACGTTCCAGCAGGGCATCAACATAACTCATGAGGATCCTCCGGCATGAAGATGACAACTCCACTTTGGATGCAGCGTGCCCCGGACCGGATTTCGTACAACCTGAATCTCGCCTTTCTCATAAGCTCTCATTACGACCGAAGCGTCCGGAGGATGCGCAGCGGAGTGACATGCATTTCCCTGGCGCCCTTTGCGTCTTTGCAGTGAGAGCTTTCTCTTTGCTTTCCTTGCCCTCTGTGGTGAATCGCTTCGCATAGCGGCACCAGGTAGCTAGCACCTTCCCCCCAACGCTATACTCAATCCACACCTCACGGAGCCTGATTCGTTTTGTTTCACACCCGCCGCGGTTTTCTTCGATCCCTCTCAGCCACAGTCCTCGTACTTCCGCTCGAAGACGTCCTCGCCCTCGCCATCCCTCCGCAGCAGCAGGCGCAGCAGCCCATCGGAACCATGGGCCAGAACTCCCGCCCCGAATACAACGCTCCCGCCCGTCCCGCTCCCAAAGCCCTGCCTTCGCCCGTCGCCGGAACACCCCTCGGCGTCAGCTTCATTGACGTCGCCAAGCAATCTGGCCTCAACGCTCGCACCATCTACGGAGGCGAACACAAGAACAAGTACCTCCTCGAAACCACCGGCTGCGGAGTCGCCTTCTACGACTACGACCACGACGACTGGATCGACATCTTCCTCGTCAACGGCACCCGCCTCGAAGGCTTTCCCAAAGGTCAGGAGCCCACCTGCCATCTCTTCCGCAACAATCGCGACGGCACCTTCACCGACGTCACCCTCAAGGCCGGACTCGCCCGCAGCGGTTGGGGACAAGGCGTCTGCGTCGGCGACTACAACAACGATGGTTGGGACGATCTCTTCATCGCCTACTACGGCCAGAACGCCCTCTTTCGCAACAATGGAGACGGCACCTTTACTGACGTAACCGCGAAGGCTGGCCTCCTCCAGCCCACCACGCGCTGGAACTCAGGCTGCGCCTTCCTCGACTACGACCGCGACGGCAACCTCGACCTCTTCGTCTCCAACTACATCGACTTCGACCCCAAAACCGCGCCCGACCCCGCCGCCGCCGGATGCGCATACAAAGGCATCCAGGTCGCCTGCGGACCACCCGGCCTGCAGGGCGGCAAGAACATCCTCTACCGCAACAACGGAGACGGCACATTCACCGACGTAAGCGAAAAAGCCGGCATCCTCGACACCGTCGGCACCTACGGACTCAGCGTCGGCGTCGCCGACCTTGATGACGACGGCTGGCCCGACATCTACGTCGCCAACGACTCCACCGCCGCCACCCTCTACCAGAACCAGAAGAACGGCACCTTCAAAGATGTCGCCATCGAATCCGGCGTCGCCTACTCGCCCGACGGCAAACCCCAGGCCGGTATGGGTGTCTCCATCGGAGACTTCAACCGCGACGGTCGCCTCGACATCGTCAAGACCAACTTCGCCGGAGACACTGCCTCGCTCTACCAGAACCTCGGCGGGCTGAACTTCGACGACCGCACCTATTTATCGGGGATTGGCATCAACACCCGCTACCTCGGCTGGGGTGTCGGCTTCTTCGACATGGACAACGACGGCTGGCTCGACATTATGATCTGCAACGGCCACGTCTATCCCGAAGTCGACGGCTCGCACACCGACGCGCCCTACGCCGAGCGCAAATACCTCTACCGTAACCTGCGCAACGGACAGTTCGAAGAAGTCACCGACCAGGCCGGCCCCGGCATGACCACCCCCGTCCCCGGCCGCGGCTGCGCCTTCGGAGACTACGACAACAACGGCACCCTCGATGTAGTGGTGAACTGCATCAACGCCATGCCGCAGCTACTCCGGTGCGACTCAACGCTCAACCGCAACTGGATCAAGATCCGCACCGTCGGCGTCAAGTCAAACCGGACCGGCATCGGCGCCCGCATCACCGTCACCGCCCAAACCGGCACTTCCATGACTCCCGGCAAGCCACTCGTCCAGATCGACGAAGTACGTAGCGGTGGCAGTTACTTTTCCCAGAACGATCTCCGCATACACTTCGGCCTCGACCAGGCAAAAACTGCCGACGTCGAAATCCGCTGGCCCTCCGGCCAGACCGACTCCCTCAAAAACCTCGACGCCAACCGCCTCTACGTCATCCAGGAAGGCGGCAAGATCCTCAAATCCGACGCCTTCCACACCGTCGGCGGAAAAGCAGCAGGGAAGAAGTAAGTCGCCAATTTGTAGGTATAGGAAAAATACTATAATCTGATGTCATCAAGTGAACGACCGGCCATTGCTTCAATCTCCTGGGAAGGCGACTCGTGGAAGGTTCTGAAATCGTGGCCCAAACCAATTCAATGGGACTTCGGCAATTCCCTCCGCGAGATGCAATACGGACGAACGGCAAAATTGGGCGTTCGCCCTATGCCGTCGATAGGCACAGGTGTTTTTGAGCTCAAGGATTCCGATGAAAAGACCTGGTATCGAATGATCTACCTCGCTCGCATCGGAGACACGATTTACGTGTTGCATTGTTTTGAGAAGGACTCCGCGAAGACCGAACGGAAAGATCTGAACACAGCCCAGAGCCGCCTTTCTCAGGTAAGACAGCGGCTTCTCAAGGAGCGTAGAGATGAAAAACGCAAATCGCGACAATAAACCTGGTCACATCACCCGTGGAGACATCTTCGACGATCTTGGTTTTACTCCCGCTGAAACCCTTGAGGCCAAAATCAAAGCTGACATCTGGCAGGCAGTCATTCAGCACATTGAAAAGCAAAGTCTGACTCAAGTTCAGTTGGTCGACATACTTAAAGCCCACCAGCCCGACGTGAGCAATCTTCTTAACGGCAAAATCTCCAGATTCAGCATCACAAAGCTGATCCAGTATGCAGGCAGGCTCAATCTGGACGCCAGAGTCACCGTGACGCCTCCGAAAACAGGCGGGAGCACTCCTCGCCTCAGAATAGGCAGGAGGAGACGTGTGCCGGTTCACGCATAATAAGGCCCGGCCTGCTGCCTTGATAGCTCGAAATCCGCTGGCCGTCCGGCCAGGCCGACACGCTCAAAAACCTCGATGCCAACCCCTCTACGTCATCCAGGAAGGCAGTAAAATCCTCAAGTCCGGACCCACTCCGGGGCTTAGGTGGAAAAGCGGCAGGGAAGAAGTAAAATTCCCGTGACGCCTATGAGATGCCCGCATTGCGATATCGGAATTCACCGGAGTTTTCAAAAAAACAACATTGGTGTAGGAAAGGCAACTTGGGGATTCTACGCCCAGCTATGTCCTGAATGTGACAGAGAGATAATTGAATTGGAGGGAGTGAACGGGCATCCACCACACACCTCCACTATCCGTGTGCCCCGCTATACAGCGTATCCTGCCAACGCTTCCTCTCGCTCCGTGCCGGCCGAAGTTTCGGATCCCTACAAGCAGGATTTCATTGAGGCATGTGCCGTCTTACCACTCAGTGCCAAGGCGAGCGCTGCTCTTAGTCGCCGAAACCTCCATTCTGAGCGTAGCGAAGGGTGGGAAAGCAACCACGCCAACTCCTCCACACCTCAGCCTCGCGCAGCGAGGCCCCGGTATAAGCGCACGGCCTCAGCCCTGCGAAAAATTGTCCGATCCAAAGGCGGAGCGACCAGGTTGCCCGCCGCCGCTTCATGATTGCGGTCGACCATCCTGAATGCTAGCCTTCCAACGACGTTGGCTGTGAGCATCCAGCCCGCTTGCAAGTTTGCCCCGCTCAAAACGCATTCCCCAGTTCCACAACGAAACGCGCAGAGCCGATAGTTCAGAGACTTCGTAATGTAGATTCGGCCGACGCGCTGCTTATTAGTGGGAAGGAGTGCGAAATGCCATTACTTGGTGTGGATCAACGCCTTGTTGACAGTACTCTGATTAAGACTGTCGTGCCGCTTGCAGATGCTCGTCCTATCTATCTGCTGGTTGGAACCGATGAAAGCCAGGTCGTAATTAAAAGAGAAGCTACCTTCAACCACCACGACAAGGACAATCTTCATTACGCCAATCTGGCTATGCATCGCGTCAGCCCGGCATTTGTGGCCGAGGTTTGCCTTCCTTTCGAAGTCGAGGTCTTGAGATCCTTTGTTGGTATGTACATTTCAATTGCCGATATGACGTTTACCTTAGTTCCGGCGGAAATCGACCACCTCGACAATGCGCTGCAATCCGGTGGAGCGTGGTTCAAGATGAGCAAAGCCGAGGAAGTTCGGGATCTCAGCGAGGCAATGAAGCAGCTGAGCGACCACAATGACAAAAGCGGAGTCCGGCAGATTGCTGCCGCGCTCAGACGTGGCGGTCTGGAGGCATTGGGGAAGATCATTGCGGCTGACCTCTTCAACGGAAATGTCGATCGCTTCAACCCATATTTCACGAACAGATTCGGCCAGGAACAGCGAGTCGGAGACAGAATCCCCGGACCTCCGCCTCAGCAACAATTCGCGGTTCTACTCAACATCGGCAACGTACTGTTCAGCATGCAGCAGAATGAGAGCCGGCCCATAGGCCTGGATCCCTATGATCGCCAGGGGCATTGGCGAAAGATGAACAAAACAATTCGCAGGCTTGAAAGCACTTCGCCTGGCGGAGAGGACTGGCCTGGCCATCACCTCAAGAACATCCCGCAGGAGACGCAATGGCGTGCGCGTTTCGCGACGCTGATTGCAGAAGACCTGGAAGCCGCTTTGGGACCGCGAAACCGGAAAGTTGCTGTGCTCAGCAGTCGGCGGTTGCCCAGGAATGCCGACGCACGGATACTCACCGGAATGAATACCGGCATCAACGATTTGAAGAATACGTTCAATCGAAGCAGGCTCGGACCGATTCCGGCCGGCCTCAGAGACCGTCTCCACATTCTTGGCTGGTAATTAAGATGTAGTCCCGCGCGGGGACGTTCGGCGCATGACCATCGCGTCGTGTGTCACAGAGGATAAGTTTGGGCGGGGCAGCTGTAGATGATCAAGAGGTTGTTCCGATTTCGGAGCGGCTGATGGGCGGCTTGTAGTTGAGGCTACCATGGGGTCTTTCTCGGTTGTAGTAGTCGGTCCAAGGCAGCAAGTGAGCATCTCTTTGCTGGGAGTCGGACCAGTGTTTGGCATAAGCCCATTCGCGTAACGCGGTCTGTATGAATCGCTCGGCCTTTCCGTTGGTTCTGGGTGTGTAAGGTCTGGTGCGGCTGTGTTTGATTGCCATCTGCTGGCAAGCGTGACGGAACCGAGTGGAGCGATAGCTAGAGCCGTTGTCGGTCAGCAGCGCGCGCACGGCGATGCCCTGGCGGGCGAAGAACTCGACGGCCGAGTTCAGGAAGGCGATGGTGGTTTCAGCCTTCTGATCGGGCAGCATTTGGGTGAAGGCCATACGTGAGTGGTCGTCGACGGCCACGTGCAGAGCCAGGAAGCCTGGATGTTCCTTTTTGCCGCGCAGCCTGCCATCGCCGCGCAGCGAGACCTCGCCGAAGCGTGTCATGCCCTTGATGTCCAGGTGCAGCAGGTCGCCGGGCCGTGGATGCTCGTAGCGTTGCACCGGAGGCGGGGGATTCAGATCGCGCCACCGGCTCAGTTTTGCCCGGCGCAGGATGCGGCTGACCGAAGCCGGACTCAGGCCGGTGCGGCGAGCAATCTGGTAGCCGGGCATGTGCCGGCGACGAAGTGCAAGTACCTTTTCCACTAATAAGGAACTGATCTGCCGCGGGCTGCGGCGCGGGCGCGAGCTGCGATCGACAAGGCCAGCTGGGCCAGACTGCCGATAACGGCCCGCCCATTTGGCTGCTGTCTTGACGCTGACACTGAACCGGGACGCTGCCGACCCCAGCCTTATGCCATCTTCAATCACCATGCGGGCCAGCCGCTCTCGACTCACCGCCGTCCATGGGGCATTCTTGTGATAGTCCATTCGGTCTCCTGAGTTACTGCTTGCTCGTCACAAACAGCTTCTCCGGTCCTGATCGAATGGACAACCTCTTGAAAGATCACAGGCAGCCCACCCTCAACCAACCACAATCGAGGGTGCCTATATCCGCAAATAGATTTTTCTCCGGTACATCCAGTAGAGAATCAGCCAGTATGTCATTAGTGTCAGCGCGCCGAGGAAGAGAGGCTCGAGAGCTGTACCGAATGCATTCAGGACGCGCATTCCCAGGTGAATGCGGAAGCTGTTCTGGATGAAATCTTCGCAAAGGTGCGCCATAACGTACGCGGCAATGGAGTTCATGCCAACGACAACCAGCGGGAACATAATTCGGCGCCAGCCGCGCAAGTCAATGAGCCATGAGAATGCGCTGAGGAACAGAAAACAGACGCCGCCGGAAAACAGCGTCCACGAGGGCGTCCAGATTCGCTTGACGATGGGGCAGATCCCAGTGAAGTGAAACAGCAGCCCCAAAGCGATCAGCGCCGCCCCAGCTGCGATCAACTTCCGCAGTGGAATCTTCGGAACTGCTTCAACAAACCATCGGCCGCCGATCACCCCAAGCACCATCGTGCCGAGAGTCGGAATGAAGCTCAACGTCAGGTAGCCGCCAGAGTTGTAGGCAAAGTGCGATGTGCGCGGGAAGAGGTTCAGGAGCCAAACGTCAAATGCCTGGCCCAGGTTCGAATTCTTGTTCCAGTGTGCAGCAAAGCCGCTGAGCAGGTGCCCATGCCAGTCCTCCGGAACGCCAACTGCGGCCCAGTTGAATCCTGGCCCGGGTGCAGGGTACAGGGCCCATGCGAGCCAGTAGGCGAAGAGAATCGAGCCGAGAGCCGTCCACTGCCAGCGCGGAGAAACAAACGCCAGCAAAAAGGCGAAGGTATAACCGAGGCCGATCTGGGTCAGCGTGTCCTCGAATGTAAAGTACGTGATCGGCCCCTGGATCGAGCGCAGAAAAATACCAAGGGCAATGAGTACGAGGCTGCGCCACATTGTGTGGAACAGCATATGCGGGAAGCTCTGGCCTTTGCGTTGGCGGCTGCGGATCGAATAGGGCAGTGCCACTCCTGCGAGGAAAGTAAACCCGGGTTGGATAGTATCGTGCAGGCTCATGCCGGTCCACTCGACATGAGTCTGGTTCCACGCGAGAAAGTGCCAGAAGAAACTCCCGGGATAGGCTCGTGCGATGTCGGCAAAGCGCAGTACTTCGCCCATCATCAACAGCATTACCAGTCCGCGATAGGCATCGACGGCAACATTGCGCTGGATAGGTGCGGCAACGGAGGCCGAATGTGGTGCTGGTGCAGATGCTGCGCTGACCGAAGGTTCGGTGGTGGCAAACGGCATAGTGGCTCCCCCGAAACGGGCCCCCGCAGGAGCGCACGCGGGTGTGTCGATAGCTTAGGCGACTGGGTTTCGCACTTCAACACATTCCGCTGAGCGCGGAGGCCGCACCCGGCCAACCGCAAACCGGGGGGTGTCCCGTCCTTCACGTAGCGAAGGGTGGAACGCGCGATCGCTACGAAACATCCCCGTCCGCATATCGTCCTGTGACCATCGTCACAGCCAAATCCCCCCGGCCATCAGTTAAATATCTGGCACGTTGATCGCCGGAGCTTATGTAAGAGTCCCGAAGCTTCTGAACATAATCTCGGTACGTTCGCGCTTAAGGAGAACTAGAATGCCTTCTCTGCCCGCTACCCAAAAGCGCGTCATGCTCACAGGAACCATCCTGCTCGTATCTTTGTTCTCGGCTGTTACCGTGACTGTGTCGCAAGAAACCCAAACGCAGATCAAAAAAGAACCCGCTCCGGTGGTCTCCGCTGCGGACGGGAAAAAATGTATAACGCCTACTGTGCGGCTTGCCATGGAAAGACAGGCAAGGGAGACGGTCCAGCCGCCGTCGCGCTGAAAGAGCCAGTTCCCGACCTGACTACCCTCGCCCAGAGCCACAACGGCAAGTACCCTGCGGATTATGTAGCTACTGTCCTTCGTTTCGGAGCGGAAGGTAAAGCGGCGCACGGAAGCAAGGATATGCCGGTATGGGGACCAATTTTCCAGTCGATGGGCCAAACCGCAAGCAGCACATCCAGTGAATCGATGAGGATTTACAACCTGAATCGGTACCTTGAGACCTTGCAGGTCAAGTAATCGAAGTCATGGCGGATGGCCCAGGTCCCCGGCTTGTAAACCTGCCACAGCCCTTGGGTGCCCCAGGTCTCGCTTCTGAGACCTGGGAAGCCTCCAGCTTCAACCGGCCCCTTCAGAGACGGACGCCCACGCGGTTCCTTTGCCGCAACCTCGAATCGGGTTCTTATCGGCGTATCCCCGGTTCGCCAACAAATAACAAAGCAGAGCACTGTTGGCTAACATAATCGGCGGCATTGCCGCGGGAGGAAAGTTATGAGAAAGCTTCTTCTGTTGAGCCTGGCTCTGTTCAGCCTTTTGGCCGTCGCAACGGAGGCACTCGCGCAGTCCTACTATTACGTAGACTGCTCGGGCAAAAACCCCAACGACTACTCTACGATCGGTGCCGCCCTGGCTGTAGCCGGACCGAATTCGTACGTAATCATCACCGGGCCATGCAATGAGAACGTCAGCATCGCAAATGCCTGGAATCTGAATGTTGGCGCCCCCTACGGGTCCACCGCCACCGTCAACGGCAATGTCTCTGTCACGGGTTCGAACAGCGTCTTTCTCTACGGGCTCAATGTCACGAATCCCTCCGGAGACGCTTTCGACATCACCAGCAGCCACAACGTTACGCTGTGGACCTGTACGGCCAACGGGAACAACGGGAGCGGATTGAGTGTGAATCACCTATCCGACGTGACCGTGGATGGACCAGGGTCTTTTAGCAATAATGGTGGCGGCGGATTCGGTGTAGGCGACAACTCATTCTTGACTGTTCTCGCATTTGCCGGGCCCATGGACATCAGCAGCAATCATGGTCCGGGGGTAGCCGTCGGCGGCGGCGCAGAGTTCGTAACGCTGGGAAATACCACAATCAACAACAATATCAATGTCCCGGGAGGGAGCCGCCCCGACGGCTTCGGCATACAGGAGGTAAGTGCTTCCAAAGTTCAGGTTGCGAATTGCTCCGGAGGAAACCAGATCTCGGGTAACGAGAGTGGGGGAATCGATGTCCGGGAGCACTCTTTCCTCTCGATTTGGAACTGCGGGACAGTCGGCGAAAACCTCGTCAATAACAACGGCCCGATTGGGATCGACGTGGGGATGGGAAGTGAGCTCGCGCTTTACACCAATGTTGTGATCTCAGGACATACCGGTCCTGGCGTCGAACTCTATGCTCAGGCCCAACTTTACATGTATGGCCCCAATCGGATCTCAAACAACGGTAATGCAGGCGATCCCCGCAGCGCCGGAGTTGTGGTCGACGGAAATTCCGAAGCTTATCTTCGCGGCGGAACGATCTCCACAAACCAAGGCCCGGGCATGCTTGCCCTCGTCAACTCCAGCGTGGACTCCGTCGGCGCCACTTTCTCCGGCAATACCGGAGGAATCGCCACCTGTGACTCGAGCGCATACATGGTAAGCGACCTGCTCCCGCCGCACGGCAATCCATCTCCGGGAATTCTGTGCCGTACGCCCCACCACCTCGGCAATCGGCACGACCGCAGCAGTTATGCACCCGTTGCCCCTGACTTCACCGAGCAAATGAACAAGACTGAGCAGTACAAGAAGTATGCATCACTCAAATAGATTGGACCTTCGCGGCGTCTGGGTCGTAGGACCCAGGCGATTGTAGTGGACAAGATCCGCGACAACAGGTTCGTGATTAAGACCAGCAAGCCGTGCATCGCGACGTCCACATTCAAATCTCCGGCCCGGTGCCCACTCAAAGCCCGCTTTTGCTTGAGTGGGCTCGGCAAAGCTCAAGGGTCAAACCTTGCGATGTCAACCCCTTCTGCGTCCGTCTTGATTCCTAACCTATTAATTCTAAATGCAATACAGTCTCCGACCACTTGGCCGACCCTGGCTTCCAACCAGATAGAATAGAAATAGACACTACTCTGGCCCGCCAAACCGGCGGGCTTTTTCCTTGCCCCTCGCCCAAAGGAGCTCTCCCGCATGTCCAAAGTCCGCCTCTGCGCCGAAGTCCTCCCCGACCGTAGGCAATGCACACAGTTCGCCCTAAGAAATCAGCTTTTCTGCCGGAATCATGCCGAGAGCAAACAGCGCGTAAGGACAGCCGTCACGCGCGAGATCATCGCCATGATCCCGAGCATGGATCTCTTCGAGGTCGCTGTCACATGTTTCGACGTCTTGTACGAGCTGCGGCGCAAGTCCCTCCCGCCCCTCCACGCCCAGTCGGTCCTCGGCGCTGCGGCCCACCGCCTGGAACACATCATGGCAGCGGAAGCTCCGGCACACTTTGCAGCGGCTGAGGCTGCGGCGGCAGCTAAGTCACAGCCTGGGAATGGATTACACGCCGTTCCAATGAAGTGAATGGCTTAGAAAGGCAAGAACTCATTTGACGCACATACGTGCCCACCTTGGAAATGAAGATGTACCAAGAATGAGAACGACTACGCTAAACTCCTGCCATGACAGACAATCACAAGGAAGACAAGGGCGAGGATCACGTATCGAGGGAGGAAACTTCCGTTGCCAGAAGCCACCCGGCGGTGTACGTGGATGCCTTCTTGCTGGAAGAGGATTTCGACGAGGGCTTCTTTCGTATGACCTTTGGCGAAGGTACGGCCGGAAAGCGCGATCGCATTCGATTCGCACTGATGATGCCGGTGGCAGATGTGCGCGAATTGGCCAGGATGCTAGCCGAACTCTTGTCGAAGCACGACAACAGGAAAAACAAGAAAAAGGATTCGGCAGAATAAACGTATGGCTCGCGTATCCCTTAGTGGAGGTGGGAGTCAATCTCCATCCGCAGTCGCCGAACATATTCCGTCCAAGGGGAAAACACAGACCTCTGCCAAAACGGCTGAACGCGGCAATCGTTCAAATTCCGCAAAGCATGTTCCCTCTCTGGGGGCCAAGCTTACTCCCGCATATGCCGAAAGGACTCCAGAGATGTGGGCTGTAGGAGAAGTTGATATTAGGGCGATCGCTGACGACAGCTTGGTTGCGAACGTCGCGTTCGCTGTGGCTAGTTTCTTTCTCGGCTTCGCCGCAAACATTTTTGTTAGTTCGATGCTCGCCGAAAAGATGACTGACGCTGCCAGAATTCTTCTATATGCAGGAGCGCCAACATCCGTCGCCCTATCACTGGTTTGCTTTGCGTTGGGTTGGGTGATGATCTGGAGAAGGAACGGTATTTGGAAGCAGATCAAGAAGGAAAGTGAATCGCGTGAAACGTGAGTATGCCGAAGGCCCTGCGGCGGGCGAGAATTTTGAGAAGCTGGCACGGGCTGCTCTTAGCGCACCAAGGAAGTCGGTAGCCAAGCAACAGCCCAAGGCTAAACCTAAACGCCGCAAAACTCACGGCAGCGACAGCGGCTAGAACCGGTCCTCTTGCCCCGTCCCTTGCCTCCGGGTGGCGGAGCGAGTCAGTATCCTTGCCCGTTCTTACAAAACCGCCAAAAAGCTGGGGGGCTACATCTTGCCGGTCTGCATCTCTCGGCTAACCCGCTCCACCTCGGCAAAAACACGCAGTAGGTTGCCTCCGAGGATCTTCCGGCAGTCCTCTGCGGAATACCCACGAGCCAGCAGCGCCGCCGTGATCTTCGGTAGATCGGCTGCCGAGTCGATGCCTTGAGGAAGCTGTCCGCTCACCCCGTCGAAGTCCGAACCGAGGCCGACATGATCCACCCCCGCCACCTTGGCGATGTGGTCGATGTGATCGATCAGGGCGCTGAGGGGCGGACGGGGGATGCGGTCGGCGTATTCCCGCTGCAGCTTTTCAAGATCGCCATAGGTCACCTGCTTGCCTTCGGCCTTGTACTTCGCCTTCAGCTCCTCGGTCGCCTTCTCCACATCCGGCTGCTGTGCGATGGATGCATCGCGATAGGCCTGGCTGATGAATGCCGAATAGTAGTTGACCTGCACCACGCCGCCGTTCTTGGCCACGGCCTTCAGCATGTCATCGGTCATGTTGCGCGGCGCGTTGCAAATCGCTCTCGCCGACGAATGCGAGGCGATCACGGGAGCCTTGGTGGTCTTGATCGCCGCCCAGAAGGTATCGTCGGCGACGTGGGAGATATCGACCATCATGCCGAGGCGGTTCATTTCCAGCACCACCTGCTTGCCGAAGTCGGTCAGCCCATCCGGATTGTGCGGCACGCCCGCCTTGCCCTCATCACCTGACGAGTTCGCCCAGTCCAGGGAATTGGACCAGGTGAGCGTCATGTAGCGGACGCCGAGCCGGTAGTAGTCGCGCAGAAGGCCGAGAGAATCGTCGATGGAGTGGCCGCCTTCGATGCCCATGAGCGCCGCCAGCTTGTGCTCACCGTGGGCGGCCTCGATCTCCGCCGGTGAGAAGGCCATCTGCATGCGGTCGGGGTGTTTGGCGGCCTGCTGGTAAACGGCGTCGATCAGCTCCAGGGTACGGCGGGCGAAGTGGCCCTTGTACAGCTCCGGCTCGACCCAGATGGAAAAAAACTCGGCGCTGAGATTGCCCTTCTCAGCCGATTCGAAATTGAGGTTGCCGCCCTTGAGCGGTTCGGCAAGATCGTAGTTCTCATCAACCAGCCGCTGCGTGGTGTCAGCGTGCGTGTCGATGACGATGGCTGAGTTGTGGACCTCTTCGGCAGTCTTCGGATTCACGTTGGCATTCTGGGCGGCGAGAGGCAGAGCTGTCGCGAGCAATACAACGGATAAAGTCTTCATGAGCGTGGTGGGATTGTAGCAGCCCCATCCGCGCTCACAAACCAGTCCTGTCGAGAGATCTGAGGCCCTTCGCTACTCGCTCTTGACCTTCCAGTCGTAGACGGGAGTGATGGTGGTCGCGGGCTCATCTCGCCGCTTGATGCTGGCGCGCAGGAAGTCGCGGTTCATCCTGGCAATGACTTCGAGCGGGATCGACTTCGGACATACAGCGGTGCACTCGCCGATGTTGGTGCAATTGCCGAACCCTTCCTCGTTCATCTGGGCGACCATGGCACGCGCCCGGCGGTCCGCCTCAACCTTCCCCTGAGGTAGCACGCTGAGATGAGAAACCTTCGCGCCGGTGAACAGCGCCGCTGCCGCATTCGGACAAGCGGCCACGCAGGCGCCGCATCCGATGCAGGCGGCCGCGTCCATGGCCTGATCGGCGATCTCCTTGCCGACCGGAATGGTATTCGCCTCCGGGGCATTGCCCGTTGAGACCGAGACATACCCTCCGGCCGCGATGATGCGGTCAAATGCTCGGCGGTCGACGACGAGGTCCTTGAGCAGAGGAAAGGCGGCCCCCCGCCATGGCTCAATGATGAGCTCCTGGCCGTCCTTGAAGTGCCGCATCGTGAGCTGGCAGACGGTGGTGGCTCTCTCGGGGCCGTGTGCAACGCCATTAATCATGAAGCCACACGAGCCGCAGATACCCTCACGGCAATCATGCTCGAAGGCAACCGGCTCGTCTCCGCGCTCGATCAGAGACTCATTCAGGACGTCGAGGCATTCGAGCATGGACATGTCGGGATTGACATTGTCCATGGGATAGTTAACGAACGCGCCCTTATCCCCGGGGCCCTGCTGGCGCCAGATCTTCAGTGTCAGTTTCATCGTGATTTATCCAGGTCCTGTCGCACTACTTGTAGCTCCTCTGGCTCGGGTGGACGTAGTGGAATTCGAGCGGCTCCTTGAAGAGCTCGGGCGGATTGTTCGGTCCGCGCCAGGCCCACGCCGCCGCATAGGAGTAGTGCTCATCGTCGCGCTGGGCTTCACCGTCGGGAGTCTGGAACTCTTCGCGGAAATGGCCGCCGCAGGACTCGTTGCGGGCGAGGGCATCGATACACATGAGCTCGCCGAGCTCAAAGAAGTCAGCGACTCGACCGGCCTTCTCTAGACTCTGGTTAATGTCATCGTCGCTGCCAGGGACATTGACGTTCTGCCAGAACTCGTCGCGAAGGGCACGGATCTGTCCGATTGCGGTTTCAAGGCCCGCCGCGTTGCGGGACATGCCGCAGTATTCCCACATGATCTTGCCGAGTTCACGGTGGAATGAGTCGACGGTACGTTTGCCCTTGATGGAGAGCATCTTGTCAGTCAACTGGCGGACAGAGGAGATGGCGGCCTGGGCTTCGGGATGACTTTCGTCAACCTTGGGGAATTTGTTGCTCGCGATGTAGTTTCCCACCGTGTAGGGAATGATGAAGTATCCATCGGAAAGGCCCTGCATGAGCGCGCTGGCGCCCAGCCTATTGGCTCCATGATCAGAGAAGTTTGCCTCACCGATGATGAAGAGACCCGGGATGGTGCTCTGCAGATGGTAGTCGACCCAGAGCCCGCCCATGGTGTAGTGGATGGCCGGATAAATGCGCATCGGGACCTTGTAGGGGTCTTCGTCAGTGATGCGCTGGTACATGTCGAAGAGGTTGCCATAGCGCTCCTCGATAACGTGCCTCCCCAGCCGGGCGATGGCGTCGGAGAAGTCGAGGTAGACGCCGAGGCCGGTTTCGCCGACTCCGCGGCCTTCGTCACAAACAGCCTTTGAGTTGCGAGAGGCTACGTCGCGCGGAACGAGGTTGCCGAAACTGGGATAGCGGCGTTCGAGATAGTAGTCACGCTCCGCCTCAGGAATTTCGTTCGGCGGCCGCTTGTCGCCTTTCTTCAGCGGCACCCAGATGCGTCCGTCATTGCGCAGCGATTCGCTCATGAGTGTGAGCTTCGACTGGTAATCACCAGAGACGGGAATGCAGGTAGGGTGAATCTGCGTGAAGCAAGGATTCGCGAAGAGCGCGCCGCGCTTGTGGGCGCGCCAGATGGCAGTTGCGTTCGAGCCTTTCGCGTTGGTCGAGAGATAGTAGACGTTGCCGTATCCGCCAGTGCCGAGAATGATTGCATCAGCAAAATGCGTCTGGATCTCACCGGTAACAAGGTGTCGAATCACGATGCCCCGCGCTTTGCCGTCGATCACGATGAGGTCAAGCATCTCGGTGCGCGGATACATCGTTACCGTGCCCGCATGAACCTGGCGTTCAAGAGCCTGGTAGGCGCCGAGGAGGAGCTGCTGGCCCGTCTGTCCGCGGGCATAGAAGGTCCGGGAGACCTGCGCGCCACCAAAAGATCGATTAGTCAGCGCGCCTCCATATTCGCGGGCGAACGGAACGCCCTGGGCTACGCACTGATCGATAATGTGGACGCTGATCTCGGCGAGGCGGTAGACATTTGACTCACGCGCCCGAAAATCGCCGCCCTTAACCGTGTCATAGAAGAGCCGGTAGACGCTGTCGCCGTCGTTCTGATAATTCTTGGCGGCGTTGATGCCGCCCTGCGCGGCGATCGAGTGGGCGCGGCGCGGCGAGTCCTGAAAGCAGAAGCACTTGACGTTGTAGCCGAGCTCGCCGAGAGTTGCGGCGGCGGATGCTCCGGCAAGGCCGGAGCCAACGACGATAAGGGTGTGCTTTCGTTTGTTGGCGGGATTGACGAGCTTTAGGTCGAAGCGGGTCTTTTCCCACGCCTTCTCAATCGGGCCGGAAGGTGATTTCGAATCGAGTGTCATTCTTTGACGAGCCCCAGAAGAACGCTGATCGGGATGGAAATGTATCCGAGGACGATGATGACCGCAACCCAGACTGCCGCCTGCTTGAGCAGGGGCGTATAGCGCGGGTGATTGATACCGACCGACTGAAACATACTCCAGATTCCGTGCCGCAGATGAAGCCCGAGCAGGCAGATGGCGAAGATGTACCACGCTGAAACCCACCACACCTGAAAGCCGGAGACCACGTTGTGGTAGACGTCGCCCTCGACAAATGCCGCGCCTGGCACAATCAGCCCCGCGGTGAGGTGGAGTAAGTGAAAGATTACGAAGGCCAGCACGATAGGCCCGGACCAATACATCGTCCGCGAGGCATACGACGAGTTGATGGCTTCGCGACGTGAATAACCAACAGGGCGCGCCTTCCTGCTACGTAGGGCGAGCTGCACGGTGGCGGTAATGTGGAGAACAACGGCTGCAAGCAGGCCAATGCGCTCGGCCCAGAGGATTTCCCCGAGACTGTGAAGGAAATGCCCATAGGCATTGATCCTCTCTGGTCCTTCGAAGACTTGCAGATTGCCGAGCATGTGCCCGGTCACGAAGAGAAGCAGAATCGCGCCGGTGATCGCCATGACGATCTTTTTGCCGGTGGTCGAATACCAGAAGGCCGCGGCGCGGCTCTGGCGCAAGCTGACGGCGGTTGTACTCATTGAATTATTCCAGCCTTGAAAAAACGAACCATACGCACTTCGGACTTTAGATGAATCCTGAACATTTCCAGGCCCCGATTCCAGCTTAGTAGGGGCCCGGGCCAACCGTTGATCCGGTCGATTCCGCTGCACGGACGGATTCGACACAGCGAAATTCGAAGCCGGCTGCGTGAAGCCGTGCAAAGGCCTGATAGTCGTGGAGACGTTGGAAGCTTCAATTCTCATTATTCGTGTTGGAAAGAGCCAGAGTCAA
>CAVRUM010000002.1:0-182319 GCA_963724375.1 uncultured Acidobacteriaceae bacterium | reverse complement strand
ACCACGGCCGGATGCCGGGTCGTATCGAAACAGCGTAAGCAGTTTTTCCCCGAAGCGGCAGACATCAGACACACGTCGCCCGAACACTCGGCAAATCTGCCGCTCAGCATGGTCCCGGAACGAGCGAGCAGATGACGGGGCAGCTGCCGTATTGGGAAACGGCTTGAATTCATGCTTACAGTTTGAGAGGTCCCACGAGGAGATAGAAAAGTTAACAAATGTCGATCTACCGACGCGTTTACATGGTGCTTTCACCGCGTTCTCTGAGCTATTCCCGGGGAGCGGTCGAAAGCCTGGTGCTGCTCGACCCAGACCTCTACTTGCCGAACCGCTTTCAGTTTGAAGAGCCGCCTCAGAGTGCCGTGCTTCTGATGTGGCAGCGGCCAAACTGCCTTTATCCACCCCACATAGTAAGGACTGCGATGAGCAAAGGGATACGCATGGCGCATCATGTCGACATCGGCGTCGCCACGGGCGAGCTTCTGCGGATCTCGACTGGCTGGCCCGGCTGGTGGCTGAAATTGTCGGCCCTCGGTTAGCCAGGAGCATGCATGTTTAAGCGATCGTGAGGGCAGCTTTAGCGATGTGGATCGGCGGAGGACACCTCGACCGCGGCTACTGGAGGTGCTGGCGCCGCTCGCCGGCGAAACGCCTCAGAAACAAGCTGGGCGCAAGCGGGCCGAATATTCTGAGTTCGGAACCTTGAGCTGATTTAAAAGTAATCGTGCGGCGTTTGTAACTGTGATTGCGTGAAATAGGGAGGCAGATGCTCGTTGTGCGCTATATGATCGGTCGTCTCCAAGGTGCGAGAGGCGCGACTCGGCGATCTGTCCGAAATAATAAGGCGGGAAGGTGACCGCGTACTCCTGCAGTTCCTCGAAAATTCCGAAGGGCAGCATCCAGACACCCTGGGCTACCGAATGGCCTCGATAAAGTCTGGCCCAGTCAGCCCTTCCCACTTAGTCGACGACGTCATCTTGGCCATGGGCAGCAATGGAACAACGTTGAGCACACTCAGACGCCTCATACTCAATCCCTCCAGAAGGGAGCGTAAACTTCGGCTGCCGCCCTTATGTAATGGGTGTCTCGTTTGTCGGTCAAGCGCAACTCTTCCCCAGCAACTTGACGTGTTTACCGAAGGGACAAGCGAAGTCCCAAGCGCCGCGCTGGCTTCATGCCATTTCGTCAGAAAGTTTGACCATTGGACCACCTTCAGGCAAGGTTCTGCGGCTTCTTTTGAGATAGTGGTCCCGGGTCCGGATGGTCGGACGCTCGACCAGAAAATAAAAGATGACGCCGCCTAGGAAGGTAGAAGTAAGTACAATCGCACTCTTCGCCAATCCACGATGCATTTCACCCAGTACATGATTTCGGATAGCCGGGTCGAAAATAGTATGTGTCAAGTAAACACTGTAAGAGCAGAGGGCAACCCTCTGGAATGCCCAACGGAAGAGTCGGCCCATCGACCGCACTGGGATCCATCGCAGGTCATAGGAGTAACGCAGCCAAGCTCCATACCCCAGCACATACATCGTGTTCTGAAGCGCATTGACTGATTCGGGACGATGCTGCCAAACGATCGCTATTAGCATGGTTAGGGGAGTGAGCGGCAGGAAGAACTTTAAGGGTGCCTTTAGGGCGTTGAACACCTCGTGCTGCTCTACGAACAAATAGGCGAGATACACGCCGACGATTAAACCATCGCAGCGCAAATGGGTGAACCAGAACCATTGGGCCGGCAGCGGCTTGAGGAATGCGGGAGTGAATAACCTAAACGCGAGCGGAAACAGGATTGCGGCAGGGAGCAGGTAGCGCCATGAGCGGCGCCCCAGGGTTCGGTCGATCGCGACTCCTGCCACCGGCAGCAGCAAATAAAAATGCTCCTCTACGCAAAGGCTCCACGAAGGCCCAAACCCTGTCACTCCGAGATAATTTTGAAGAAACAGGGCGTAATACCAGTGCAGTCCCGGTGCCGGAGCCATCAGACGCACGATCAAGTAAACCAGGATGGCTGCATAGTAAGGCGGCAAAGTGCGCCACCAGCGTGACCGCCAGAATTTCCAGAAGGAGAACGACTCACCTTGCGATGACCGGAAATAGATGCGTCCAATAAGAAACCCGGAGAGAACAAAGAACAACTCCACACCACTGCCTAAAGGCTCGAGTATGTCGCGGCCTTTAATCGTGACGTTAATGCCATGGGCAAAGAAGACACCCAAGATCGCCGCGGCGCGGAGAATATCCAAGCCGATATTGCGACTGCTGCTCTGCATTGAATGCCCTGACGATCGATGACTTTCCAATGGGTTTTTTGGTGGCCGCGGAAAAAATCACACCACATGCGGTCGCTCAGGCGGGGGATGCAAAAGCGAATAGATAACTTAGCTTGCGGAAACTGTAGCATGTGTCTGAAGTCAGATCAATCCCCCGAATGGTTCATGGGCTGCTTCGAATTGCTTCTGATGCATCGCAGAGATTTGCAAGCAGGGCCACAGCTTGCCTTCAGTCTAACATTCGAAATGCCTTCATGCAGGCGGTGAAGAAAAGCATTGGTTGAACGCCGTACGCGAGTTGGGCCTTTAGGAACTTGTTGAGATAGTACCTCTCTGTGGCGAGTAGTTGAGGGTGATCGTCCAATGGATCTGCGAGGAGGCGAGCGGATTCAGGACGGGATGTCCAGCTATGTTTCGTTGGAGCAGCGAGTGCCGGCGGATCATCCGCTGCGGGGAGTGCGCAAGGTGACGGATGCGGTGCTGCACTCGCTAAGTCCGGACCTGGACAGGCTATATGCCGAGTCCGGTCGGCCGTCGATTGCGCCCGAGTACATCCTGCGGGCGCTGCTGCTGCAGGTGTTCTTTTTCGGAACGATTGCCGGTCGAGCAAATCGATTACAACCTGTTGTATCGCTGGTTCGTGGGACTGAGCATGGATGATGCGGTGTGGAACCACGCTGTGTTCTCGAAGAACCGCAATCGTCTGCTGAACTCCGAGGTGGCCCAGCGGTTCTTTTCCGAGCTGAACCAGCAGGCCATCAAGTTCATGTCAGACGAGCACTTCACCGTGGATAGCACGCTGATTCAGACGCCAGCCTGTTCCTTTCGGCTGTCAGCGCGGCAACTTCTCCAACACCAGGTCGACAAGGTCCCCGACGTCCTTGAGCTTCTGAAGTTCGGCGAGACTGAACTTCACCTTAAAGCGCCGTTGCACCATTTCAATTATCTCGATGTGGGCAAGAGAGTCCCAGTTTGGGGTGTTGGACGCATTCGAGTCTCGGCTGAGTTCAATGCCCGGTGCATCGAGTATCTCCTCGAAGATCGGCTGAAAGCCGGCAAGGACATCATCTGCTTTTATATCAGCCATTCACGTGCTCCATTATCTTGATGTGTTTGTTTCGGTTCGCGTAATCCAATAACTCGAGAGTCCAGAAAGTAGAACCCTCGATTTGGGCCTCCCGTCCGGGACTCGTCTCAAATTCAAAGGGAGGGCAGGATTGGAACCCAAGCCGGGGATAAAAGTCGGCTACCATACCGTTCTTTTGTGTTGGGAGATAATACCCAAGAAGCCTCTTGGCTCCCCTGTCAACCGCGCGTCGGGCAATTTCGTCCAACATGGCGAACTCCACGTCGCGCTTAAGAACGCGACAACTCATCAACCATAAATTTAGCTGGAGCGCGTCGTCCTGCCATTGCCCAAGGACGACGGAAATCAGCCCATTGTCGCCGAAGCGGTCGCTGAGCCGGCAGTAAAGGCCAAGATACCCGGGGTTGTTTGCGAACGACTGGATCTCAGCTAGCGAGTAGCGGCGCGTGGTGAGATTAAACTGATTGGTCTTGTTCGTGAGCTGGGCAATGCGTTCGAGATAGGCCGGCTTGAATGGCTCAATCTCTGCAGTCATCTCGAGAAAATCAAGGTAGTCGCCGTAATTTTCAAATGCCTTTTCTACAGCCGTCCGTTGATTGTTGTTGGAGTATAAGACTGCGCGTTCGAGGTCTTCTCTAGAGAGAGTAGCGGGTTCGAAGTAGCGGCCTTGGTCAATGATTGTGGCGAAGTGCGCGACTTGGTCTCCAACATCAGGAACAGCCACAGTCGGAAGCTGCACGGAGACGATGGCGCGCTCGGCCGGGTTGTCGTCTACAAAGACAAAACTATCGACACCCAGATTGAGCTCTTTGGCAATCGCCAAAATGCTTTCATGTTTTGGCTCCCAGTTCGCCTTGAAACAGGAGAAATGTTCCGCCCTAAGTGTGGAACTTGGGTGAGCAAGTCCGGACCTCGCAATTGCCGCGTCATTTTTCGAGCAGACCGCAAGGAGGACACCTCTACTGCGAAGCGCTAGACAGTACTCCTGGAACGCGCTGTACGCCTCGCCAATCGGCGTCTCGCGACCAATTTGAATCTGGTCGGCTCCGTCATCGCCGATAACGCCCCCCCAGAGCGTATTGTCTAGGTCGAGAACAAGAACCTTACGGGTTTTGCCGAAGGCCGCATTGACCAGAGAGGCAAGCGACCGTGCAAGCTCCAGATTTGCCTCGGGTGTCAGAAGAAGTTTGTAGCTGAAATAGCGCTCCCAGTCGAACCAATGCCTGACGCCGAATCGAGCCGAGATGCCATTAACGTCCTGCAACAGCAGTCGGGGCCGTGTCGCCGCCTCGTGAGCGAATGCGGCGTTGAGCCCCATGACAAAGCGGCTGAGACCGTGGGGAGAAGAAGCGTCCATGTTGCCGAGCAAAGCGTGAGGAGGCACCTCAAAATTGTTTTGAATGATCTGGCAACCGATGTTGGACTCGATTGAATTCCAGATTTGGCGATAACGACTGAGCTCGGCCTCCACGAACCCAGGCAGGTCCGCCTCCGCGCAGCCGACAGAAGGATAATTCTGGATGTTGCGATATGAGGTATGGATATAAACAACATCGGGCTTGAAATCGATCAGGGTCTGGGGCTCGAGTACCGCTTCCTCGTAAAAGCGGCCATATTCGGATTGATGAAAGATCGGACGGAAGCCGTTGGAGAGCAGGAAGAGTTCGACTACGTTGACGATCTCGTCACTTGTGGAGCCGCCCAGGATCGCGATCTTGATCTCCCGAAGCCCCTCACTGGCCAGCAAGGCTCGCCGCAGGGATCTGCGCTGCGTCAATATGTCATCGATGCTGCAAGAGGCAAGATTGAGCATGTCCAATGTTAAATCCTGACCCAAGCCTCTTCCGATTACACTTTTTGGGAACACTGCGCAGACGCACGGGCGTGCTATTCATTGAGGATGCTATTCTTGAGCCTCTCAAAGCATGGCGCCGTCTAGAGAAGTGACAGGAATCACTTCAGGCGCACTTCAACCGCGCCGCTCGCCACCTTGAGTGGCCGCGAAGCTCGTGGCAGTAGGTGCCTATTACGCTGAACGTAAGATCCCAGGTCCTCTTTGTCCTCATTCAGGAGTTGGAAAGAATGCTCAAAAGCGTTATTCGAAAAATAGCCTTTCGCACGGGGAGGCTCCGTGCAGTATATCTCCGTGTTTGCCGTCCTTCGGGCGATGAGTACGCCCGCTTTCTGCGGGCCCGAAAGATCTTTCATGCGCAGGGCGACTATTGTTACATCATGCCGACATCAGTCTTTACTGATCCCCAATACGTAGAGATCGGCAACAATGTGCAGATGGCTTCATGCACAGTGTTTGGGCACGATGGTTCGGTTGCAATGCTGATTCGGGCATATGGGTTGATTCTGGATAGTGTCGGTCCTGTGCGTCTAAAGGACAACGTCTTCATCGGACACAACTCCATAATCATGCCCAATGTCACAATAGGGCCGAATGCCATAGTCGCCGCTGGATCACTCGTAACACGGGATGTTCCCGAGGGAAAGATCGTGAGTGGCGTTCCGGCAAAGGTAGTCGGGAGTGTCGAGACACTGGTGGCGTTTCGCGAGCAGCAGACGAAGGAGTTGCCGTGGATAGATCTGCTTGTCGCGCGGGGAATGTCGGCGCACGATCCAAAATTCGAGCCTGAGCTCGTTGCGAGACGAGTCGCGCATTTTTTCCCGGGATAGCCTGTGCTCGCCAACGTGTGACGCGTAAATGCCTCAGTTCCCATCGAAGTCAGGTGTTGAGACAAAATCTATTGAGGTAAACGAGTTCTAAACGCTCAATTCACGGGATTTGGCGGGCAATGAGAGATCGCGATTCAGAACTCGCTCCATCACTTTGCGCATAGATCGGCCCCATGCATCCCAATTGAGATTCCGCTCATATTCATCTCGACTCGAGATGACCAGGGAGCGATACCGCGCAGGATCGGAAACTATCTGCATAATCTTCGCAGCGTATGCATCACCCCGCGCTTCGTGAGGCATCAGGAAGCCGTTCACACCATTTTTGAGAGCTCCGCCAACCCCGCCTGTGTCAGCCGCGAGGGCTGGAAGACCGAAGGCGCTGGCTTCGCAGGTAACGACTCCAAACGCCTCGGCGCGCGTGGGAAACAAAAAAAAGTGTGCCTCGAGAAACAGCTGAGCAATCTGGTTCCACTGCTCAGGGTCATGCTTGCTTAGGAATGGTATTACTCGAAATCGTTCGTGCTCGTAGCCTGGAGGAGGAACGCAGCCGCAGACTGTAAGCGACGCGTCAACACCCTTGTTCAGCAAATTCATGAGGCATTCAAAAGCAATGGGTCCGCCTTTGCGTTCCCAATCAACCCCCATTAACAGGAGATTTATGCGACCGTTAAGCGACCGACTCAGTGCTGAGGTTCGCGTAGGAGGATTGTTGAGATTGGCGCCAAAACTAATTGTGAAGGTGGATTCACGTGCGGAGCCAAAGTCATCGCAACAACTTTTTGCAGCCCAATCGGAAGGAAATACGCAAGCTGCAGCCTTCTGAACTGCAAGGTGTTCTATGGAAAAACCTTCGCCCCTGGCCAGGCGTGAAACGTTCAATAGGTCAGGATAGTAGTCGAGAATCTTGGTCCAGGTGATGTCGGAGCAATAGACGATTGGCAAGTTCGTTTTGATCAGGGCAATCTCTGCCGCGGCAACCGGTGCGAACAGAATGTCACACGGGGCTTCGCGTATTCGCCGCTCGAAGAACCGCGCAAGCTGATAGGCTAGAACCCGATTCTTGTCTGTCATCACTAGTTTTCCGGTGAGCCTTCTCCAGCGGTCGGTAAAACGATACATATTGTGTTCGACGAATCGAGACCCGAAGGAATTGTCTGGACCGAGGTAAACGACCTCTCCGATGTGGGACTCGAGTGCCTGACACATGAAGTAGAAGATTCCCGACCACGACCGGATACTCCGCGCATCAAAACGATGTACGAAGCCGATTCTTAATCTTCGATTCGTGCGCGACGGCTCCAACTCTGACATTTGCTTACAGATCTCGGGAGAAGTCAAACTTTATTTCTGCCACCTGTATCCGATTGTCTCGAACTCGCAGTAGCAGATTCGTTCAGTGGATTCTGACGGTGAGGTTATCATTCGGTCGTGCTGATTCAAACAGGAATCGCGCACTCTAACGCCAAAGTTGTACGGCACATCTGCAATCCAAAGAGCCCTCTGACATGAGTAAGTTTAAAATGCTTTGTAGATGAAAGCGGGAGCAAGTGGTTCAGCAGGATCGTCATCACAAACGCGACTGGGTCAAAGGTAGTGGCTAAACCATACGCCCGGCTGGTGAAAACAGGCTGGCTCGGGGAACTTGATAGAAAGCAGCCACGCTCGTAAGGTGTTCCGACACTGTCAGCAACAGGGTCGCGGATAGAGGACAGGTTGCCCAATCGGCTTCGTTTTTGTTTTGAACAACGCAGATACCGAAATCATGTTTAGATCTTGGGAGAGAATCATGAAAGTACGTTGGCACCGAGATCGCTGGAAGTCCGCTCTGATATCCATTTTAATAATCTCAGCAATATTGAGAATTCTGTGGGCAGGAGCAGTACCTGTACATCCCGTGTCCGACGGCTGGGTATACGACTTATTTGCGAAAAATCTGGCAACAGGTATCGGATACGCATGGGGCCCCGGAAACCTGACGGCACGTTGGCCAGTCGGTACTTCGTTCATTTACTCAGTCCTATATCGCATATTCGGGTTTACGTATACCCCAATCGTCCTGTTCAATGTCTTAATTTCCCTCGGAACCATCTGGCTTTCGATGGCGCTCGCCAGGCATTGGTTCAATGAAGGAGTAGCTATCATCACGGGTCTCGCATTTACTTTCTGGCCCTCGCAAATTGAGTTCGTGTCGGTTCTGGCAAGTGAGTTGATCTTCAATTTTCTGCTGTTGATCTGGTTGGCTGTTTGGGAGTTGGCTCCGCTGAATCGCTGGGCAAGAGCCTTTCTCATAGGTTGCCTGGCCGCAGCCACATGCTACATTCGCCCCGTGGCGCTCGTGCTTCCTGTCGTATTTTGCTTCGTCGAAATTCTCCGTGAAAGGAGATATCTCCTTCCCATGGCGCGCGCCGCCATTGTCTTGGTGACTATGACGGTGCTGATTGCGCCTTGGAGCATCCGCAACACGCGCATCTCAGGACGCTTTGCGCAAATTTCAACAAATGGAGGCATAAATTTCTGGCAAGGTAACAACCCTGCCGGCATGCAAGTCCTCCCTCCCGACACGGCAAGAATGCAGGAAGCAGACCGGGACATCTATCTTGGCAATATCGCGAAAGCTTATGTACGCCAATACCCAGGCCGCTTCGTCATGCGGACCTTGAAGAAAGCGGTTTCGATTTATAGTCATGAGACCATCGGAGTACATTGGAATCTGCCTGGGCTAACAGGGAGATATGGAGGTTCCGTCATTCTGCCGTTGAAGCTGCTGAATGACTTGTATTGGTGGCTGGTACTGGCACTGGGCCTGATTGGATCAGGAGTGTTGGTAATCCAACGCGGAAGCTGGGCGGCCATTACGTCTATTCCTATCCTGATGTGGCTCTACTTCACCGCATTCTATTCGGTTTTCCACGCCGAGGATCGTTTTCACTTTGCTACGTTGCCATTTATTGCCATGTTGGCTGGAGTCGCGCTGAACGCGTTTGCGCAACAGAGAGCTATGCAGAAGCATCAACCGTCGTTGCGGCCAGCTAGTGCTCTGGTTTTGGAGTAATGGTACTAATGGAGTTGGATCTATGTAGTCCTTGCAAGCAAGGTGTGTGTGCGAAGCGAGTACGGCGTCGAACTGAGACGCATCACTCAATAGCGTTCTTTGTCTGCCCGTACGTGCTCGTGCTCGGCTGATTATATTGCTTGCTGAAGGTCTATCTTTCAGCACCATCAAGCAGCACCTCGAGGAACTACGGCTCGGACGATCATCTGCTGGAAAGAGCAATTCCTTCGTTTTGGAATGCACGCACTGGATACTCATCACTCGGGGCAATCGATCAGCGTGCTGATGGCGGCCGTGCGGATCAGGGTCCTAGCGGCTACGCGTAAAGAAGGTGGTGATGGATCAACTCACTGGAGTTGCCGGAAGCTGGCGGTCCAGCGGTATCGGCAAAATGCGATGCATCGGACCTGGTAGGAGGCTGAACTGAAGCCGCATTGGTTAGAACATTATATGGCGAGCGACGATACGAGTTGTGAGTGCAAGGCCCCCGATATCATCGGGTAGTATTTGGATCCGCCCCGGCACGCGGCGATGTTGTGCATGGATGAAAAAGACCGCCATTAGGCGCTGATCGCCTGGACCCGGTCCCACCCGCTTTCTCCTGCGTGGCGGGGCCGAGTGCCACGGCTTCGAACACTTCCACTCATGATCGTCCCGGTAAAGCAGCCCTGGACAAGCCCAGCGGGCGAGTTCGCGCCCCCCCCCGACAGCGGCGAGTTCGTCGCCTCCTCAAGAATGTCGTCTCGCTCAGTCGCTAGCAGAAGCAGATTTACATCATTCTGGACAATATGACGGCCCACTAACCCACATCGCCGCGTGCATGGATCAGCGATTGAGCCGTTTACGACTCGAAGGCAAAACGGTATGGATGTGAGCGAGGCGCAGCGGCCGGCGGAGATGGAATGATGGAATCTGGCTTCCGCATCCAGTACTGACTCAATACGAACCGTGTCGAGACCCCCTTTGCCCGAATATGAGCACCATGTGGTGGAGACAGGAGTGACCGCCGCAGGCCGATTTCGCGAAGAGAGCGGATTCCAAGCACCGATGGCTGTAGTTTGCTGTAGTGCGGATTTTAGGCGACCGCGAACGAGAAAGCTAGGGCATTCTCCGAATTGCAAGGCCATTATTTGCCGGGACGTTAAATGCGTTGACCGTGACTAACTTATTTGAGATTTTAGCGAACGATAGCTTAGCGCATGGAGGTTTCGCGCGATGATGGCTTCGAGCAAGACGCCGAGTCATTTAGCGGGCTCAGATACGGATCGATGGCTCCATTCAGCCATGTTGATACAAGGTCGGTGCCACTTCGATTGAAGTGTCCGCGGTCTTCAAAGTTTAGGTAATTGCCATTAAGCCGCTCCGCATCCAATAATGGTGCCAGACTCTTATAAAATGCTTCATCATACATATGCTCAGGGCTTTTATAAAATGGCAAGCGGACGAAGATCGTCTCAACGCAATGTTCTTTTGCGACTTCTACCAGCCGTCTGGTGTATTCCTGTTCAAGCGGAGTGTTCAAAGCGTGCCATCGTGAATACGGGCGGAATGGACCCCCGAGTTCCGTCATGGTCTGGCGAAAACCATCATCCAGTACTGCTTCTGGCAGAACCCGGTATCGGTCAACCAACTTCCCGCTGGGAAGATAGAAGCTATAGGTCGTATCGAAGCCCGTGCCGGCATAGTCTTTGCGGATCGTTCGACTTACGCCAAACCAGGTTGGAAATTGCGACTGCAAAAAATAGCTCATTTGTCGGTAAGGAAGAAAAGCCGCATCCAGGAAGTAATAATGATTTATGAAGAGTGGTGCGCGCAATAAATCTATAGGATCGGCAAGATAGCGGAAAGCGGGATGGGAAATATCAGCTCTTTCTACAACAGAGACCAGAATAATCCGAGTCTCAGGATGGTTCTCCAGCAACTCGCGTGCGACGAGGTAATGAAGATTGCGGCCTTCTTGCGGTATCGCAAGATTTGCAACGTATATCGGACGGCCGAATCTCTCAGTCAGCTCCTTCTGAAGGATCGGCGCACTGACCGAGGTCTCAAGCCGCGAACTTCCTATAATTGCGACGTCAATTGGTGTCTTATCATAGTGGATGCGCTCATAAACCCAGCGAGAGCGAAAGAGATCCGTGTCCCTGAGTTGCTGATATCGGACATAGCGGTCGTGGGGAAGAAAGTAGGATATTACACAATAGCCGGCAAACAAGAAGGCGAACAGGGCGAGCAATGCCCAGGCGCGCCGCCGCGGAACGATCTCGTCTGTGAACGTATTAATCTCTGCAGTCATGTCCAGCGCTAAAATTTGAAATAAATGAAATTGGCAGTTCCCCGGGAGATAAATGCGAAACCTAAGAACAAGGCGAGGCTTGCGAACACGACTCCTAAGGGAGTGAAGCGAAAGCTGAAGCGAAGGCGCGCCGGGTCGACATTGTGCCACTTCTCCCACTCGAGCGCCGGCGTTACCTTATCCATAATCTGCTCGGTGTTCGGCCACAGGTAAACGATGAGCAATCCAACGAGGACCAAAAGCAGCATCATTCCGTTCCCTGTTGGAGAAAAGAACGCGCCCCAGTCCCGTGTTATGCCTAATCCACGCATCCCGATCATTCCAGCCCATATCCCGCAAGCATCACCCACTGTCTGCGACCGAAAAGGTACCGCGGCCGACGCGAAGGCTATGAATGTCAGGAAGCCATAAAAGAGTATCGCTAGACGGGTATCGGGCTTTTTGCGCCGCCTCTTTCTAGTTAAAGCCGTATGGAGTTCGTCGGTGATAATAAAGGCGCCCTGCATTGCTCCAAAAATCACATAAGTTAAACTCGGTCCATGCCATGCCCCGATTATGAGCATCGAGAGGAACGCCGGAACAAACACAGAGACCGTCATTGCCGTCCATTTGCCGTAGCGCCTCTGGGCGGCAAAGCGTGTAAGAGGAACGGAAAGTGGCTGGTAGACGTACGTGCGCACGAAACGGCTCAGGGTCATGTGCCAGCGACGCCATAGTTCGGAAATGCTGGTTGAGCGGAGCGGTGAGAAAAAGTTGAGTGGGAGCATAAATCCGAGCATTCGCGCCACGCCTATGGCCATATCGCTGTAACCCGAAAAATCGAAGTAGATCTGGAGCGTATAGGCGAACGCGGCACCCCATCCCAAGCAGAATCCGGGTGCACTGCCGCTATGAACCGCCGTGAAGATCGGATCGACCCAAAGGCCCATTGTGTCGGCAATTACCGTCTTCTTGAAGAGCCCCATCGAGAAGATAGTCAGACCGATAAGCAGGTTCTGGCCAACGCCTTTTTTTTGCGGCCGGATACCCAGCTGAGGCCCCATTTCAGAATAAAGAGTGATAGGTCCGGCGAGCAATGTCGGAAAGAAGGCGACAAAACCCATATAACGTAGCAGGCCATCGAGTACGACTTTACGGCGCGACACATCGACCAGGAAGCTGATCTGCTGAAACGTGTAAAACGAAATTGCCAGCGGGGCTACGATTTGGGGAATTGGACTTGCGTGACCGAATATCCCCGCAATGGCATGTACTGTGGTACTCAGATACTTGAGAGCCAGGAGTAAGCAGGAGTTGGCCAAGACTCCGAGTGTCAACCAGGCTCGCTTCGCGCGATCATTGGCCGTGTTCCGTGCGATCATGATCGCGATGATGTAGTTCATAACAACTGAGCCGAGCAGCAGAGGAATGTAACTGAATTGCGCACGACCATAGAAGATCAGCGTCATCAAAATCAAAAACGGAAGACGCAGCCGATGCAGTGGGCTCAGCGCTAGAACGTAGTAACCCAGAACCGAGACGGGCAGAAACCACAATATAAATATGATGGAGTTAAAGGACATCGATGCATCTCGTCAATGGGTCTGGATTGTCAAATTTGAACCTGAAGCTCAGGCTCTTGCGAGCCGACAACGAAGGCTGGGTAATCATTATTGAAGATTATCTGCATCGGAAGCCGAGGTGGATGGTAATTCTCCAGAGACATACTCCAAGTCGTTGTTCCGTCGGGAAGCTCAGACACTTTCGTAAACCCAAGATGCGCAAAGTGTTCGGTAACCATTCCATTCTTTTTTGTCGGAATGTAAGTACCTTCCAGGAGCTTCGCGCCAGCAGTTCTTGCAGCTTCGGCAACAACTGAAAGGACCATCTCTTCGACGCGGCGGCCGAGGACGCGGCAGCTCATCAGCCAGGTATCGCAGCTCCATGTCTCCTGTCCCTTGTCGAAAATGATAACGGAGATCATGCCGCTGTCGCCGAAGCGGTCGGCTAACCGAACCTGAAGACAAAACTTATCCGGATCTTTCTCGAATGCTTCAACTTCAATCTCTGAGTAACGACGCGTCGTCAGGTTGAATTGGTTTGACTTGTTGATTAGTTGGGCGATACGAACGCGACCGACCGCATTGAAGGGCGAAATGGTGGCGACCATGTTCAGCGAGTGCAGATATTCTGCGAGATTCCCTACTTTTTGCAGCGAGACGCGCTGGGCATTTGCCTGATAGAAGTCGGCACGCGCTAGATCTTCCTCGGAGAGTCCGACCGCTTCGAAGTAGCCCGCGTCCGCCAGCAAGCCAACATAATCCGCAGGATCTTCTGTCAGCTCGGGGACACCGACCTCCGGAAGCACGTCCCGGACCTGGCCGCGCTCGACCGGATTGTCATCGAGAAAAACAAGCGAGTCGGTACCGATATTTAGCGCAGCCGCAATTTCGCGGATATTATTTGCTTTGTCAGACCAGTTGGCAGTGAACACCGCGATGTGATCTTCCTTCAATACCATTTCCGGATGATCACGAAATGGCAGTCGCGCGTTCGCCTCTTCGTTTTTCGAGCAGACGGCGAGAATCACGCCCCTCCTTCGCAGGTCGAGAATAAACCGCTGGAGAGCAACGAATGCTTCGCCCACAGCGCTGTTCTGGCCAAGCGCTATGCCGTCAATGCCGTCATCACCGATAACCCCACCCCACAGAGTGTTGTCGAGATCGAGGACAAGACACTTGCGAGCTTTGCCGCGCTCTGCTCCTAGTAACCTACAGATATGCTCGGCGTACAGCGGCGTCGCATCTAGCGAGGCCGGCAACTTGGCCTTGTGCCATCCGCGTGCATCGTTCCATAAATCCAGCCCGACTTTGCTAGCGAGAAATGCAGCGTCGACGACCAGATCATTATCCCCGACCACCTCCTGCAGCAGGCGAGCGTTGAACGATTCAATCATGGCGCGCGGCGAGCCCGGAACGCGCGCATCAAACCCGCCGAAGACTGGATCGGACGGTGGAACCAGGGTTTGCAGGATGCATGTGGTTTTGATGTTTTCGCGCACACCGGTCGCCAGCGAAGAGATATAGTCGATGGCGGCAGTTACAGTCCGCTCAGCCTCTTCCTTCTTGAGGACGACGCTGCCAAAGCCCAATGCCCGGAAATCGAAGGCCAAAAGCACGCCGTTCAGATGCTCCCTTGTAAAATCAGACGCGGGGTCTAGAAGTTCTTGCGCAGCTTGGCCGTAGGCAGCGAGCACGACCTCGACCAGAATGCCATGCCGCAATCCGGTTCCCGGCAGCGCTTGGGCGACGTAGTCCATGGTATGAGAGGCAACAATTCCAAGCCTGAAAGGGGAGTATCCGGCTTTACCAGAGAGGAACTCCCTGTGCTTATGCACAAGCCTTCCAAGAACTTCCAGTTCATTCAGGTGCAATTCCAGAGCCGCAAGCCTCCGGATTTCCGTTTCGTCTGGGGCAGTGGAGTTGATGAGGGCTTTCGCCCTTACTTTAAAGTCACCCGGGGCTGGTAACAGCCACCGCATCGCGAATGGATTTTTCATATCGTTGCGCGCTGGAGAATAACGTCCAGGAGCTCTCCCGCATTCTTGAAGCTGTCAATTTCGCCGCTGGTGAACCGGAGCCCGAATTCCTGTTCCACTGCGACGAGGAAGCGCACGTGGCTCAAACTATCCCAACCCTCCACATCATCAGCCTTCAGGGTGTCACTGTATTGCAGATCGTCTGCATCGAACAGGTCACGCATGATCTCGGTCAGGCGTGCGGCTCCTTCTTCCCGGGACATAACGGGCTACCTCCAAAAATTTCGCAGCAATTGTGCCGAATGAACAGGCTCAGGGAAACTCCAGCGTATAACGCGGCTTCTGAATTGTCGTTGCCTCTTTTGGGTTATAGGGAGCCTTCTGGGCCCCGCTCAAGCAGTTCGAGCAGCAGGCCAACGGGAGTCATCACCCAAGCAACTGCACGTCCTTCGAACGCTACAGCGGGAACTCGATCCCGGAGGATCATGCATTTGGACTCTCTCAGAAATAAGAGAGCATCCGCAATGTCGACGCAGGAATAACAAAGGTGATTCAGGGATTCCCCTTTGCGAGCCGCCCTTTGCAACTTGCTGGATTCACTGTCCGGCGCAACTAGCTCGATGTAGTGGTCAGAGCCAGGAATTGCGAAGAACTGCACAAATGCCGTTTGGAGTGGGTCATGGATCACAGGCGTAAGCTGTCGGTATTTCAGCACATCGATGTAAAAGGCGCGCTGCCGTTCAATGACGGGGGTAACAATGCCCACGTGGTGGAGCTTGAATCTAGAGGCCGCATCAGGCTGCATTTCGAATTGACTATCTTTCTTTGCCAACAATGTCAATTCCCCTGCAGGAGTATTTGTACGTGCGTAATTCAGTGGCAAATTTAAAGAACTCAAAACTCCGGGAGGAGTTACCCTTATCCTCCTTCCCAAAGCTGATCTTCGCACAGGGAGCAGATTAGCGTTATCAGCCGGCGCAACGTGAACCTGAGCTACGCTTTTCGCAATGAAGCCCTTTTTTCGTAGACTGGGAATCTCAATAGCCCTAATCGGCGTGCTCGCGGCTGTGGCCGCGGTTGCCACCTGGGTTAAGCGACAAGGGGAAACTGACCCGGTCCCCGACGAGCAAAAGATCGCCAGGACACTGGAGATTATCCGCACAAGCACTTCCACAGATCATAAAGTGCTGAAGGTGCTCTTCTACGGACAGTCGATCACTCGCGCTGGCTGGGATAAGGCCGTAATAGCCCACTGGCGTGAGAAGTATCCCAATACGGTTTTTGTCGTTCAGAATAGAGCCTTGGGAGGATTTGCCTCGCAGGTCCTAGTGCGGACAACCGAGCAGGATATCGCAGCCTTCTACCCAGACCTCATCATCTTCCACGTGTATGGCGACCATCGCGCCTATGAAAAGATTCTGCGCATGTTTCGTTCACAGACCGCGGCTGACGTAATCCTACAGACGGACCACGGTGACGGGTTACCCGATCCACCCTGTGTTGAGGGGCTGCAGCTATCCTTGCACCGCAAACCGGGCTGCGCCGGTATCCTGTGGGTCCATCAAAAATTGTGGCACGATGAAATGTCGTACCACAAAATTCCGGCCTTCGCAAAAACCTATCGAATGGCGATGGAACCACAGCACAGTTGGTGGCGCGACTATCTGCTTCAAAACCATATCGATTCGCAGTCGCTGCTGCTTGCGGATGGGCTTCATCCGAATGAAAGGGGAAACGCACTCATTGCCGAATTTTTCAACAGATACTTCGACAATCTCGTCGAGCGCTGGAACGGTCAAACAGAACATAACGTCGTTTCCATTCCGACTGATGCCGCGAAAGATTCTGATGGCAAGGAAAGCGTAAGCTTCGATGGAAGTCGAATTGAACTGCTCTCCAGTCAAGCTTTGAAAGAGTGGCCAGTCGTTACAATCGATGGGCGCTCTCCAAGGGACATCGACGGCTGCTATCAAGTAACACGAACAACACCACTTGAATCCGTCCCAGACTGGCCAGCGATACGCCGGATAACGCTCCACCACGATCACACGGCCGAAGACTGGACTGCAACGATTTCGAATATTAGTTCCGACCAGAGGTTATTCGACTTCAAGGTGAAAGGATCGGTTAGCGGAGAAGAGGGCAGCGGTAACTCATCCAGTGAATTTTTGTCCAAGTCTCGTCAATTGAGTATCGACGGAGATGATTGGATGTTTGAACGGGGTTATGCATTGAAGCGGATTCCGCTGCAAGTTCCCGCTGAAGTCCATTGGTCGGTTCAATACGTCTGTGGCGGAAAGCCGGAAGTAATCGATCGCGGAAATGGAATAATGGAATACCGTTACGTTCTTGGAACGGGCCTTCCAAATGGGAGACACACGGCTGATTTGTCGTTTTCAAAGGACGATCTTTCGAATGCGAATGAATTCCGTGTGTACAAGCCACAGCTGCATTCCGTTGGTGAAGTCAAATGAGCAAAGGGGCCATACCCACCATGACAGGTGTTCGCCTTGCCGCCGCTCTGTGGGTCTTCTTCTTCCACACGCAACAAAATGTGGGTACTCTTTTCGGACTGCCTGTCTTGTCCCAACACGAATGCATGGCGTCAAGCGCAGGGTTGCAGACTCGGGTCGACCATGTATTTTTGTAGTCCACTACCTGAAAACCTGCCGGAAAGCAAATTTCGGCTGTGCTCCAACTCCCGCAACGGAGACAGTCGATGTCTTTCCCGCTGCGATGGATTGGCCCCAGCCAATCAGTAAGAAAGCGAATTGCGGCAACTGTTGACCCATGTAAACCGTATACACCGTAATCCAAAGGCACGCTAGGGCAGCTAGCACACTTGCAGCAAAGGCGCGATCTTCCAAAGCCTCGAGGCTCCACATTCGCGCAATCGCTGTTCTAACAGATTCCGCAGCTATCAGCAGGAATAAGATGTAGCCCAGCTCCCCCTGTATTAGGTGAACGCGCAGAAATTCATTATCGATTGACTTCCCGACCCCCGCAGCTTCCGGAACTGCGGACCCGCCCCAGCCAAGCCACCCTCCCATCTCTGCGATTGGTGCATAAAGTTTATTCATCTGGAACCTGTAAAATACGCTCCGCGCTTGTTCGCTAACATTGCCATACTCCCACTCGGGAATGTCTTCATATTTGCTCAAGTATTTTTGTGCTCCCATTGCTGCCACAATAAGCAGTACTGCAACTAATCCGGTCATCAGTTTCGTATTCTTGAACTTGGGAATTTGAAGGATAAGAAGCGCGGCGGCCAGTGCCATCAGGGGGCCGCGCTCCTGAGTCAGGAAGAGGCAGAACAACAACAAAAGTTCAACCAGGCGATATTTCTCGAATCTTGAAAGCAGCTTGCCGAGATTCACACCTATCTTCCGTTTGTTCAGAAACACCAGCCACGCATTTAAAGCAAAGACCATTCCAAAAGCGATTCCAACGATCTCTGAGCTAAGAAAAGCCCCTCCCGCCTTTCCGTGTCCGTTTCTGGTATCTGTTTCGAAATCCACCATCGGGAGTTTTAGGATGCTGCTGCCTACCTTGCCGTAGAGATTGCGTCCCAGCCACTGGTGCAGGCATATAGGGCCGGTC
Organism: uncultured Acidobacteriaceae bacterium; assembly: GCA_963724375.1. Classification (GTDB taxonomy): domain Bacteria; phylum Acidobacteriota; class Terriglobia; order Terriglobales; family Acidobacteriaceae; genus Silvibacterium. The sequence continues at coordinate 163,812 of CAVRUM010000002.1, read as the reverse complement.
CAGAGAAACAGAATAACGATCCTTCGGACTGTGGTTAAGCGCAAGTCCGGTTCGATCAACCGCCTCCCTGCAACATAGGCCAGAACGACAGAAACAAACTGCCCGATAGCGCGCAAGATGCCGTCGTTCATGATCGGCTCGCGGAGGATCTCACTGATGGCGAAACTAATAAAAAACAGGGCCACAAAAACATCCATGAACCGGAAAGAAGCGCTCTGAACATGTCGGTGCAATGCAACAACACCTATCGGAACGAGGGCGTAATCTGCGGCGGAGAATGGGGGCAAATGAGGTATCCGAAAGCTGTAATCTTCTGGAAGAAGCAGGAGAGACGGCAAGTAAACAGACAGAAATGCCGTCTCGATGCGCCCTCGAAGGACGAGAACGAAGGAAATGATGCCAGGTATGAGGAGGAGAATGCTCATGCGATCGGAATTTTCATTGTCTGCCCCTGATTCAAACCCCAATATGCTGCTCAGAGGCAGCTGTCCTACCATTGAACGACGGGGCAACAGACGGACAATCGGGCGACAAAACTACGGCCGGCGGGACCGCGGCAGAATGCCTCACCGAATCAGCTAACGCCCTCATGATAGAGGTGGTTTGGCCGCAGGTCAATTCTGGCGGTAGTGCGTTAGGGAGCCAGCCTCCCCTCAGGGGCTAAAAGTTCCATCTAGAACACGGCATTTATTATGTACGCGCCGAAGCCCATTCGCGCAATGTCTTCCGGCCTGCAAATTGCGGAAAATCGAAATAAAGCGTTCTCTTGCCGACAGGCGTTCACTTAGCCGGAACCAATGTTTCAGTCCAAGTCCGGCCATCCGGTCCAGAGTGCATCCCACGTTTCAGGTGTCAGTTCTGTGCCCTTACGCTACAATCCCTCAAGGGGATACTGACTACCAACAGCTTGAAAAAGGATCTTCCACCATGGATGAGTCAGATATCTACGCTCGGCTCACGAAGATTTTCGAGGACGTCTTTGATGATGATTCAATCACCGCGACTCCTGGTCTCTCGGCCAAAGACGTGGATGGATGGGACAGCCTTACCCACATTCGCCTGATGCTTACGGTTGAGAAGGCGTTCAAGGTCAAATTTTCTAATTCGGAGATTGGCAAGCTGGAAACCGTTGGCGATCTGGTGACACTGATCAAGGCTCGAACCTGAAACAAATGCAGCCAGCGCAATGTTACCGACACTGGAAGTGCATTGAATCGAATGGTTTCTCTCGAAAAACCGAGCTCCGAAGGCCGAATTAAAACAAGCCCCTAAGGGCGCGTTACACGCGGGTGCCACTCCCCAAGGCCACCCCCGAAAATGGGTCGGGCCCTTCGGAAAGATCCATGACCTATTCGAGGAATTGTCCCTCTGAACGTTTTCAATTCAGCTTGATGTAGGGCAAGAACAAACAAGCAGGATCCGGAATTGCGGGATGAACTCATTTTATTCGGAATTGCAGTGGCTGCTGCCAGCGCCGAAGGATTTCTCCGACAGGTTGAAAGCGTTAGATGATTCGGCTGGTCCGCTGGGCAGCGAATTGCAGGCGCTGGTGCAGCACGCTTTGAATCTGAACCAATTGACGAAGCTCGCGAAGGTGATTGCCAGGGCAAAAACCGACGGCAAGTCCTTGGATCCGCTGGTTCCTTTCCGTCTTGCCGTCCTGAGCAATTCGACGATCGATCTGATGGTGCCTGCGCTGGTAGCGAGTGCTGCCCGGCGTGGGATAGCTCTTGAGGTGATTCAGCCTTCCTACGACCAGGTAGCTCAAGAGGCATTGGTACCCGATTCTAAGGTAAATTCCTCGAGACCGGACGCGGTGCTTTTCGCACTAGATTACCGTGCGCTACCGCTGAAACTGTCCCTGGGGGACTCCGAGGCTTCAGCCGCTACGGTTGAGGGAGTCACCGGCTACCTGCAGGCACTTCGTGACGGCATCAAGACGAACTCAAACGCAGTTTGCATCTTTCAAAGCTTTGCCCCTCCTGTTGAAGCCCTGTTTGGCAATCTGGACCGTGCGCTTCCTGGCTCGATTCGGAGCCTTATCGACGGAATAAACCGTGAGCTTACCGAGCTTGTTCTTCGTTCGGGCGATGTCCTGCTGGATGTAGCCGGACTGGCGGAGACCGTCGGTCTTGCGAACTGGCATGACCCACAACTTTGGAACCTGGCTAAGTTTTCGTTTTCAGACGAACTCATTCCTCTCTACGCCGATCACGTTGCCCGTGTCATCGCCGCGCTCCGCGGCAAGAGCGGAAAGGTCCTGGTCCTCGACCTCGATAACACAGTCTGGGGCGGGGTCATTGGAGACGACGGCCTGGAAGGTATCAAGATCGCGCAGGGAGATGCTATAGGGGAGGCTCATCTTGCGCTGCAGCGCATGGCCCTCGACTTGCGCCAGCGCGGTATTGTGCTGGCGGTGTCGTCGAAAAATACCGATGAGGTTGCGCGTACCCCGTTCGAGCAACATCCAGAGATGCTGTTGAAGCTTGACCATATTGCTGTTTTCCAGGCCAATTGGAACGACAAAGCTACGAACATTCAGGCCATTGCCGAGGAGCTTTCCCTGGGCCTCGATTCAATCGTCTTTCTCGACGACAATCCGGCGGAGCGCGGACTGGTGCGCAAGCTGCTTCCTCAGGTCGCTGTCCCAGAGCTCCCCGAAGATCCGTCCGGTTATGCGAGGACCCTCGCGGCAGGCGGTTATTTTGAAGCTGTAACCCTGGCGGCCGAAGACCTCAACCGCGCCAGCTTCTACCAGGACAACGCGAAACGCGCCAGCTTGCAAAAGCAGGCAGGTGGCGTCGACGCCTACCTGGCATCGCTGGATATGACCATAACCTTCCAACCCTTTGATGGAAAGGGTCGCGCGCGTATCGTCCAACTCATCAACAAATCTAACCAGTATAACCTGACTACGCGCCGCTATACCGAGCCTGAGATTCTCGAGGTGGAGCGTGATCCAGAAGTTTTCACGCTGCAAGTACGCCTGGCGGACATCTTCGGCGACAACGGCATGATCAGTGTCGTGATTTGCAGGCCCGCAGGGAATGAGACGTGGGAGATCGATACCTGGTTGATGAGTTGCCGGGTACTCGGACGCAAGGTAGAGCAAATGGTCCTTCGTAAGATTCTTGAGCATGCGCGTGCCGCTGGAATTTATAGGTTGATCGGCACTTATCGGCCGACAGGGCGAAACAAATTAGTCGTTGATCACTACCCCAAGCTTGGCTTCAACAAGGTGCGAGAAGAAGAGGCGGGCTTGACGGAGTGGGAGTTACTAGTCGAGAGTGCGACAGATTGGAAGGAGTTACCCATGAAAGTTGTCTCGACAGGCTTTACGATCGCAGTAGAGGCGCCGGTATCTTGACCCAATCAGTTCTCACCGAAACCGGGATCGCAAAGGAACCGAAGTCGCGGCGAGACTGGGTGCTTCTCCCGGCAGTGAGCTTGCTGACGATCTGTCTTATGGGAGTATCGGCTGAAGTACTTTCGAGGTGGTTCTATCCCGTCACTCAGGTCGGCTTTCAGAACTGTTTCGCGACGATCGATCCGACAGGTGACGCGCCTGTAAAGCCAAATTGTGTTTGCTGGGAACAAACCGCAGAAAGCCCTTCGAAGGTAGAGTACAGGTTCAATAGCAGAGGACATCGCGCGGACACCGAGTTGTATCCCAAGCCGCCTGGTACGTACCGGATTGTGCTGATCGGTTCGTCCATGGCCCAGGGGCTATTCATTCCAAGAGAAAAGACATTTGCCGCTCTGCTTCCCGAGGAACTTTCCGAGAAGACCGGACGAAAGATCGAGGTGTACAACGAAGCGACCGGCGGCAAATTCAGAGGTGGACCGTACCCAACGCGGACCTCTGCGCAGCATTTCGATCAGGTCCTAGCAGCTCAGCCGGACATGATTCTCTGGGTCATCACTCCGAAAGATATTGCGAACGCCGAGTCAAAGGAGAACGCGGGTCCTCTCGATACGGCGGCCATTCAGGACGAACAACGATCGGCCGCAGGTCCTGGAAAGTCCCGGAGTTTCTGGAAGAAGATTACGTCTTCAATTGCGAACGGAACGTTCAGCGAGCATTTGAAATCTCACTGGGAAGACACTCGAACATCCATCGTGCTGAAGCATCTCCTGATCGCGAGCGAAAGTCGGGATGAGTACATTAAGTCTTATCTAAGAGACGGAGTGAACGCCAACTTTCTAAAGACCGCACCTGATTCCAAGTGGCAAATGCAGCTGCAGTACTTCGATACCGAACTAGCGGAAATCGTAGGGCGCGCTAAAAATGCGGGGATCCCTCTTGTCGCAGTATTCGTGCCAAATCGTGCTCAGGCAGCGATGCTATCGAGTGGTGACTGGCCGGCCGGCTACGATCCGTTGACGCTGGAAAACCAAATCCGCGACAGCGTAGTGAATCATGGCGGACAGTTCATCGACATCCTCAGCGACTACCGCCAAATTCCCAGTCCCGAGCGGGATTACTTTCCCGTAGATGGCCACCCAAATGCCGACGGGCACGCACTTATCGCAAAGTTTCTAACCAAAGAATTAACTAGCGGGGCGGTACCCGAACTGGAACCCTCGACTCTACACGACTTCGCACCAGTGCGGTGAACATAGTAATGGATACGGCATCCCTGCAATTTGTGTTGTTCGGGCTGATAACTGCGGTGTTCACGAACCTCAGCCGCTCGCGTGTGTGGCGCTCGGTTGTGATCATGGCGGCCAGTTTGATCTTTTTGGCAATGTTGGCGAAGAGCGCTATAGCTTTGGTTCCGTTAGCCGCATTTCTGCTCTTCGGCTATGGCTTTCTCGCCATGCGGGAGCGCGGGTGGTCCAAGGGAGCGGCCTGGAGCGTTCCGGCGGTAATCGTCGCCTACGTATGGTTGAAGAAATATACATTTCTGCCCGAATCCTCCTTCCTGCACTTCCCTTACTTCACTCTCGGGATTTCTTACATATTTTTCCGCGTCCTGCATCTGTTGATCGAAGCCGGTGAAGGAGTCGGGGCAGAAGAAAAGCAGCACATCGGCTTTGGCGCCTATCTGCTCTATACGCTGAATTTCACGACCCTGGTTTCTGGACCCATCCAGCGTTACGAGGAGTTCGCCCGAGATCAGTTCGCGGTCGAGCCTGTTTCCCTCGGACCGGACGTGATTGGGTTACAACTGGAGCGCATCGTTCGAGGGTTTTTCAAAGTCAATGTGTTGGCCATGCTGCTGCATATGATGCAAGAAAATGGTCTGGAACAACTCACGCAGCCGGTACAGATTGAGCATAAATTGTTCGCGGCGATCCAATTGACAGTCGCATATCCGCTTTTTCTCTACGCAAATTTCTCCGGCTACATCGACATTGTGATTGCATTAGCGCGCCTGATGCGGATCCGCTTGCCCGAAAATTTTGATCGTCCTTTCTCGGCATCGTCATTTCTGGATTTTTGGAATCGGTGGCATATAACACTCTCGACATGGCTAAAAACCTATGTTTATAACCCCTTGCTGGTGGCACTAATGCGCCGGATCTCGTCGCTTTCCTGGGAGCCATTTTTGGGTGTCATTTGCTATTTTGTTACTTTTTTCCTGATCGGCGTCTGGCACGGGCGCACATCGGAATACATTATCTTCGGCATCCTCCAAGGCGGGGGAGTCGCGTTCAACAAGCTTTGGCAACTATCGCTTACACGCATCCTCGGCCGTAAGGCTTATAAAGAGCTTGCCAAAAATGCGATCTACATTGCTTTTGGCCGCGGCCTGACGTTCAGTTGGTTCGCCTTTACCATGTTCTGGTTCTGGGCGAACTGGAAGCAGATCGGCACGATATTTTCGGCGATAGCTGTTGTTCCATGGATCGCCGTGTGGCTGGTGATCTGGTTCGGTTCTACAGCGGTGTTGGCAACGTGGGAACAATTGCGTGCGGCATTGCTGAGGCTTCAGACGTCAGAAGGGCCAGTGCTCACCAGTCGCTATGCCCTGGTTGTTTACGCGACGGTTATGGGCGTGATGGCCCTCGTTATCACAGGTGTACTCAATCAGCCCGCTCCGGGGATCGTATACAAAGCGTTCTAGTGGCAGGTGAATGTGGAGGGATTGAAGGTCTCAACCCTGGAGAGCTTATTTAGCACGCACCTTCCGGCCATTTCCGGATTGGTTCTCTCTTTGGCGCTGCTCTATCTAACTAATGGCGCCGTTCGCATCACTACGTGACAGCACACTAAAGTGGCAGGTTCCTTGGAGTTCCGCGGTGATAAAATCTGCATTTCCAGCCATTCTGCGGTCTTCAAGAAATCCCAAATTCAGACTCTAAGGAGAGCTCACGTGCCGCAATCAGGAGCACAGGATCTAGGGCGAATATGGGACGTCGCCATAATAGGGGCTGGGATGGGAGGCGGCTTCACTGCACGCGCCCTTGCCGATGCGGGACATGATGTGCTGCTGATCGAACGCGGCATTAAAGAGAAATCGCCACCTGCGGATAACGAAAGCTCAGATGATCCTGAAGCGCGGCTGGCCGGAAGCAAGTGGCCTACGCTGAGTGCTTATGAGATTGATGGACTCGTAAGCCGAAGTTACGCTCCCATTGGGTCCGGCATTGGTGGCAGTACGAACTGGTATGCCGCAGCGCTGGAGCGATATTCCGACCTCGATATCGACGCACTCCCGAATACCACGCATCCTACTGGTGGATGGCCGATCAGCTATCAGGAACTCGTTCCTTACTATGAGCAGGCTGAGCGGATGCTCCATGTTGCCGGAACCAATGACCCGCTGAGTGCTCATCGAGCGGATCATCTTTTGGAACCACCTGCATTGGGACCTTGTGACACAGATTTTGTGCGCTTGTTCGAAAAGAATGGTCTTCATCCCTACAGACTGCACGTGGGCATTCGCTATCTTCCGGGATGCGATGAATGTCTCGGCAGGTTGTGCCAAAGAAATTGCCGGGCGGACGTCCGCTCTGTGCTCGCCGAGGCCCCGAAGAAGCCAACGATCATGGCCCGCAGTGAAGTAGTGCGGCTTGAATCGACTGCCAATCGCGTAACGGGGGCAATCGTTGCGCAGGGCGGGAAGCAGATCAGGATCGAGGCCAGGGTGTTTGTGTTGGCGGCGGGAGCGATCCACACACCGAAACTGCTTTTAACGTCGAAGAATGACCATTGGCCAACTGGTCTCGCGAATCATTCTGACATGGTGGGCCGGAACCTGATGTTCCATGCCATACAAAATTTTGCGTTATGGCCAGGTAAAAAGCTGCCAAGCGTGGGCCCGCGTAAATCTCTTTGCTTTCGCGATTTTTATTATGTAGATGGTGACCGTTGCGGGTGTATTCAGTCGACCGGATTCGAACTGGGATACGGCGAGTTCTTAATGCATCTTTACGAACGATTTGATCGTGGTGCGCCAAACTATCTGAGGGCTCTTCGACCCTTTTTAAGAATTCCGGCGGCCATCACGGTCAAGAGATTGGGTCGCGGCACTATCTTCGTGAATCTCATTGAGGATCTCCCGTATCCGGAGAATCGCGTTGTAATCAACGAAGATGAGGCCGATGGCGTGGTGCTCAAATATACCATCAAGCCTGAGCTGCGTGACCGCGCCGCTAGGCTTCGGAAGCTTTTGACCCATTGCCTGAAGGAAAGGCGTTTGATCTTCCTCACTAAAGATATTGAGCTTAACTTCGGTCATCCCTGCGGTACATGCGTCATGAGCAATGACCCTTCCACCGGGGTCGTCGATCGAAATTGCCAGGCGCACGGCATCGCCAATCTCTTCATTGCAGATGCCTCTTTTATGCCTACCAGTGCCGCGATCAATCCGTCCCTCACAATTGCAGCCAACGCACTCCGATTGTCCGCTGAAATTGATCGCAAACTTTTGGCAGAGCGCGGACTCACGGAGCCGGCTGGGGTGCAGCCGCAAAAATTGTGACGGCCCAAAGTCCAGTTACGAGCTATTGGTATAGTGCGTCGCTACTGCGGTGGCCTTCAGGGTCTCCGTGCGTTTATCGCGATCGTCTCGGTGTATTTGGGGATTGTGTAATAGAGGTCGCACCTGTCGTCGCATCAGAGATCGCAAGCTTCTGCGCGGAGGAGTCACTCCCGGCGTTAGCGCTGAGACTTGAAGGCGCGGTGTGAACACATATAACAGGCCCCCGACGCATCAAACGACAGATTTCCGACCGCAATATCCAATGCAGTAGGGGATCTCTTAATCTTCAAGGACGCAGGGGGCTGAGCAATGCTCCGCATGCAAAGTATCCTTCGTATCTTTTGCCAAAGAGATTGGAAAGGTCACTCCGCCAGCTAACTCGCTCGGGGGCTGCTCTTCTGAACTTAATGGAAACTCCCCGGTAGGGCGGTGACCTATCATACCGGATTAGGGCGGGCAAAAGTCCATTTGCATAAGGAAAAAAAATCCTTCGCGGACCTTTCTTGTCCTCAACGTCACACTGAGATCGTCCAAAACTGGTCGGAAAAAGAAAGGCCGGAGAGGAACTGGTTGGTCCTCTCCGGCCAAGTGCAGATGGTTAGCGTAGCAGCCTAGGGCGTCGTGCTTGCTCCAGTGGAATAGGTCCAGCTATCGATGTACACGTCGTCGAGGAAGGTAGCCGTGCCACCCCCGAAGCCGACATAAGCCACAGGCCCGTTGCCGTTTTGAATGAGCGTCCCAATGCTCGGATTGGTCGGCCAGCTCTGCTTGTAGTTGTAGCCCGTCTTCAGGTCGGTAAGGCTCAGCGAGATCGTCGATCCATTGTTGACGATTGTGGCTGAGAACTCATCGCCGCTTGCTAAGTCGATGCCAGTGGCCGGGTTGACGCCTGTCGCTGGGCTGCCTGCGGGTCCCATGCTGGTACTTGGAACGGGATTGACCTGGTTAGAAGCACTCCCGTTTGCATTGTTGGGGTACTGGCCGACGTAACCCGTTGGTGAATTCCAGCTATAGTAGTACCCGGTTAGATTCTGCTCTCCGATGCTGGTCGAGTAGTCGTACATATCGAACTTGACCAGAAACTCAACATTAGCTGCCTCACCGGGGACTGGGCAAACAACAGGGGTAACTTCCAGATGGCAGAATGACCACGAGAACTGATCGGAATCGGCATTAAAGTGAGAGTTGTACGGATTCATATAGTTCGGGTCACTGACCCCCATGAAGCCGAATCCGGCGCCGCAACGGGGAATCGTCGCAGAGTACGTGGAGTAGATTTGGGCGGCCGCACAAGAGATATGGAAGGTGAACGTCGTCGTGAAGGTCGATACATTGACTGGCGTCTGATAGGTTAGATTGCCTGTCGTGTGTGCAGGACTCGATGGCACGAGATGGACCGATGGAGAGTCGCACTTGGCGTTGTTCTCGAGCCAGAGGTTCGTTGCGTCGCAGCCGGAGGGGAAACCGTTCGGATAATTAATTATCGGAGTTGTGCTTGATGATGTGTCGATGGTATAGGCCGCTGCGGCAACGGGGCTGTTCGTGTAGCCGGATTCGACGGCAATCGCCTCCAGGGTCTCGCTTGAGGAAACGCTGATCGCTCCCGAGTACTTGGTGGATGAGGTGGTCGGCGTACTCCCATTGGTGGTGTAGTAGATCGTAGGGCCGGAGGTGCCATCGGAGATGGTCACTGTCTGGGGGGAGCCATAGGTTCCACCCGGTACACTGAAGGTGGGTGTGGGCAGGGCTGAGCTAATGGTATAGGTCGCAGTAGCCGCAGCGCTGCTCGTGTAGCCCGATGCGACGGCGACCGCTTTGAGCGTCTCCGTTGAGGCGACCGTGATGGCGCCAGAGTACTTGGTCGAGGAGGTTGTAGGCGTAGTGCCGTTTGTTGTGTAGTAAATCGTTGCGCCGGAAGTCGCATCCGAGATGGAAACCGTCTGTGCGGAGGTGTAAGTTCCGGCCGCTACGCTGAAGGTTGGCGTAGCCGCCGTGGGCGTACTCGGGGGCGTCGTGCTTGCTCCAGTGGAATAGGTCCAGCTATCGATGTACACGTCGTCGAGGAAGGTAGCCGTGCCACCCCCGAAGCCGACATAAGCCACAGGCCCGTTGCCGTTTTGAATGAGCGTCCCAATGCTCGGATTGGTCGGCCAGCTCTGCTTGTAGTTGTAGCCCGTCTTCAGGTCGGTAAGGCTCAGCGAGATCGTCGATCCATTGTTGACGATTGTGGCTGAGAACTCATCGCCGCTTGCTAAGTCGATGCCAGTGGCCGGGTTGACGCCTGTCGCTGGGCTGCCTGCGGGTCCCATGCTGGTACTTGGAACGGGATTGACCTGGTTAGAAGCACTCCCGTTTGCATTGTTGGGGTACTGGCCGACGTAACCCGTTGGTGAATTCCAGCTATAGTAGTACCCGGTTAGATTCTGCTCTCCGATGCTGGTCGAGTAGTCGTACATATCGAACTTGACCAGAAACTCAACATTAGCTGCCTCACCGGGGACTGGGCAAACAACAGGGGTAACTTCCAGATGGCAGAATGACCACGAGAACTGATCGGAATCGGCATTAAAGTGAGAGTTGTACGGATTCATATAGTTCGGGTCACTGACCCCCATGAAGCCGAATCCGGCGCCGCAACGGGGAATCGTCGCAGAGTACGTGGAGTAGATTTGGGCGGCCGCACAAGAGATATGGAAGGTGAACGTCGTCGTGAAGGTCGATACATTGACTGGCGTCTGATAGGTTAGATTGCCTGTCGTGTGTGCAGGACTCGATGGCACGAGATGGACCGATGGAGAGTCGCACTTGGCGTTGTTCTCGAGCCAGAGGTTCGTTGCGTCGCAGCCGGAGGGGAAACCGTTCGGATAATTAATTATCGGAGTCGTGCTTGATGATGTGTCGATGGTATAGGCCGCCGCGGCAACGGGGCTGTTCGTGTAGCCGGTCATGGCCGCGACGGCCTTCAGGGTTTCGCTGGAAGAGACGGTGATTGGTCCTGAGTACACATTGGACGAAGTGGTGGGTGTTGTTCCGTTGGTGGTGTAGTAAATCGTAGGGCCGGAGGTGGCATCAGAGATGGCTACCGCCTGGGTGGAGCTATAGGTGCCAGCCGCAACGCTGAAGCTGGGCGTGGGCAGCGCTGAGCCAATGGTGTAGGCTGCGGTAGCCACAGGGCTGTTGGTGTAGCCCGATGCGACGGCGATTGCTTCGAGCGTCTCCGTTGAACTGACCGTGATGGCGCCAGAGTACTTGGTCGAGGAGGTTGTAGGCGTAGTGCCGTTTGTTGTGTAGTAAATCGTTGCGCCGGAAGTCGCATCCGAGATGGAAACCGTCTGTGCGGAGGTGTAAGTTCCGGCCGCTACGCTGAATGCCGGTGCGGACAGGATCGGGGAAGAACCAGAAGCAGAGGTGTATATCCAGGTTAATACCTTCTGAATCGCGGTCTCGCCACCAGTCCCACCCGTGAATCCGACGTAGGCCGTGTCGGCGCCAAGTGTCGCCGGAATGTTGATCGTCCAGCTGGTTGAGAATGAAGCCTTGGTCACTGTGTCCGTGATTGTCATGGTGAGCGTGGTGCCGTTGTACACAAGGTGCACCGCCATGGTGTCGCCGCTGTGCAGATTGACCCCCGAGGAAGTCATATCGATAGCTGGGACCGTCGGAGAAGCACCGTCGGTGTAAAGGCCAGTCGAATCCGTGCCCTCACCCGCGTTGTTGTACAGGTCGAATTTCACCGCAACGCTGCTCGGTATGCCTTGATAGCCAAGGCCCCCCCCGGGGCTTCCCGAACTGCTGTCGCTATTATTGTGGATGGCGAAAGTAAATCCGTCGGCCGAGGCGCTGGTCAACTGGAAACTAAAGTCGGTCGCGAATGATTGCACGTTTACTGGTGTGGCAAACCAGGCGGCACCTGCCTCCGCTCCAGAAGCACCCGTCAACTGGACAGATGAACCGGTTAACTGAGTACTGCCCAGAAGGGTGAGTTGGTCTTGGGAGCTCGCAAAACCGCTGGGGAAATTGATGACCGGTGCGGCATTGGGGTTGATGACATAGGCTGCAGTAGCCGTTGGACTGTTGGTGTAGCCGGTCTCGACAGCCATCGCTTCCAGCGTTTCGTTTGAAGACACCGTAATCGGGCCCGAGTACACCGCAGAGGAGGTAGTAGGAGCACTGCCATTCGTGGTGTAGTAAATTGTCGCCCCTGAAGTTGTATCAGAGACGGTTACCTTCTGGGCAGAGGCATAGCTGCCGCTTGCTACGCTAAAGACCGGCGCGGGCAAGACCGGAACGTAGGTCCAGGTTAGTATCTGCTGGTTCGCCGTGAACGCCCCGGTGCCGCCCGTGAATCCTACATAGGCGGTGTCGGCGCCAATAGTCGCTGGAATGTTGATCGTCCAGTTGGTTGAAAATGAGGCCTTGGTCGCCGTATCGGTAATGGTCATCGTCAGCGTCGCCCCGTTGTAGACGAGCTGAACCGCCATGGTATCGCCGCTGTGGAGATTGATCCCCGATGAAGTCAGATCAATAGCAGGTAGCATCGGGGAGGCACCGTTCGTGTAAAGGCCGGTCGAATTCGGGCCTTCGCCGTCATTGTTATACAGGTCAAACTTGACAGCGATGCTGTTCGATATACCGGCGTATCCGAGCTGACCCCCTGATCCTCCTGTGACGCTGTCGCCATTATTTTGAATGGCGAAGGTGAACCCGTCCGCCGTAGCGTTGGTCAACTGGAAGGTGAAGTTGGTCGTGAACGACTGAATATTTACCGGAGTGACATACCATGCCGAACTTGCCATTCCCGAAGTGGCACCCGTCAGCTGGAGAGCTGAGCCGTTCAATTGTGCGCCTCCATTTAGCTTGACAGTGCTACTGGAACCTGACAAGCCATTGGGAAAATTGATGGCCGGCATTGTTGTGCCTGCGGCTGCATGTGGCGCAACCGAAAAAACGAACGTTAAAAGAATGAGAAATAAAAGGGCGTACTGCTGCTGTATGTAGGACGACCACGAGCGCATGATTTAAAAACCTCCGACGAATCTTTCTGTGGTAAACCGGACAAAATTGGAGAGAAAAAGAGCCCTAAGGAGTACTTTTTAAGTACTTTTTAAATCGATTTTCTGAGGAGACAGGTTTTGGGCGAGTATACAGAAGTCACCCAACATTTCTAGTTAACTTTTGCCACTTGGATCCTCTTTCCCTGCGCGAAATTAGCAAATTGTAATGTGAAGATCGGCAGGAAACGGCTCACAGATGAGCTAAAAGTAACTTGATGTCTGATTTTCTTATTACTTGTAAAGTATTACCAATCGATATCGCATTGCAACCAAAAAATTTTCGTATGACCTATTTTCTGAGCCGCTATCCTGCGGTGTCTCATACGTTCTTCCTGAAAGGAATCCCTGGGTTTTGCCTGAAAGAAATCCCTGGGTTTTGCGCCAAATGCGGTTCGAAATTGACGTTGCATCTGTCAATCCACCCGGTCGGCTTTAAATCCAGCCTGCTGCCATGGGAAGCGGGAGCAGGTAAGCAAAACCTATTATCTGAAAGGAACGGCCATCTGGAAAGTCTTTTCGTAATTGTGACAGTTACTTTAGTAAACCCCGTCGTTGCTTTTTTGCGGATTTCGGGCGGCGTGCATTTGGATGGACAGGACATTCCTCGTAAAATTTACCCCCTTTTTTACACGGTTGAGGCATTTCTTCTCGGTTGCGGAATGAAGAACTTGACCCGAATCACTTTCGTATTTCATTTCGGCTGCTGCGCTGCAACTGTTGCCCTGCTACCGGCCGAGACATGGGATTGATTACTCCTTGATCATTCGTCGGGCCCTGAAGGCTTCACGAGGGAGTACTACCTGGCCGAAATATCAAACGCGCGAATTTCCTGTGCATCAGGGACTTTTGCCGCAGTCTCCTGATGACGTATGGGGATCCGCCGGAGCGGGAGACGAAGCCGTCGTAGGCTGGGAGTTGGACCTTCAGAAATTCCAGCCCGCTCTTCGAGGGGGAGCTCTTCCTTACGAGCCGCCTGTGTGGGACGACTCAAACCACAATAGGGCAGCATATTCTCCTTCGTGCTTTTCCTGCGCTGCACGCAAAGGGCCATGCTCTCCATCTGGTATCTGCGAAATTTGCTGTGTGACAGCGTGCCCTTTGGTCCATAGGTTTTCTAGGCAAGCCTCGATCTGAGCAATCGCCTGACCGTGCGGCAACACACGCCAGAGAGAGCCAAGAAGCACGTTTGAAGTGCCTTTTGAGTGTGGTCCTTCAAGCCCACTCCATGCGCCACTGTCGCATCGATCACGAGAGTTTTTCATCGATGATCTGCAGGTGGATCGAATTCGGCAGATGTCCTCGGACTGGAGAGGGGCCGCACAGACAATTTGAGAGAAAAGTCGCGTCAGGCCCGGCAAGTCTCGATGGGTCCTAGCGCTAAAAAAAATGGAACTGATGGCAACCGATGAAGTTGGCCGAAGAAATTACACATGGCGAATGAATCAGGGGAGCCAAAGCGCAATGTGAGACAGTAGTGTCCGACCTTGCGAAGTCGTAGAAGAAGTGTCCCTTTGCGCAGAGAGCGGCCGCCTCTGCGATGATCCTTACGCTGTTCTTGTTTGCACCTACGGGTAGATTCCAAGACGGCTGCAGCATCTCCAGAAAGGAACTCAAACTGGATGGGTCACCCTGGGCGCGCGCGCGCCTTTCCTTCGAGGGTTCCGGCGATTCAGCAAGATTAGTGGTGGAGGCGGCGGGAGTCGAACCCGCGTCCGAAATCGTTGTCAACAAAGAGAGGCTCCATGCTCAGTCGTGTTCCGAAGGTTTCGCTTTGCGCGCTCAGAACCGACAAGATGCGCGCATCGCTAGTCCGTGGATCTCGCCGTTATGACCCGTACCCAGCCATAAGAGCCAGCCCGCTGTGCGACGTCCTTCCGAAGCCCGCAGGCAAAGCCGCGGAGGACGGCTACTTAATTAATTAAGCAGCGTATGCCAGTTGATGATCGGCAATTATCATTTTCCAGGCGATTAAGGGTGCCCAGACCCCTGCATGCCTCTTTGCCGCAAGCGATCCCGTCGAAACCGTGACGCCCCCATTTGGTAGGTATCCAGTCCGGCGTTAAGCCTGAGACTGATATTAATTCTACTCCTTTGTCTGCTGGGGCATGTCGCTCGTCAGTTCCCAGATGCGAGCCAGGTGATGGTCGTCGTGCTCGGCGACGAAATGAAGGTGGTCGGCGAGGCGCATTGGAGTCTTTAGGCGCGGGTGGGGAAGATCGCGGCTGAACGACAGAGCATTGAGCCCTTCGATGCGGCCCAGCAGCGTCCGCCGCGCGGCGCGGAAGTCGCGGAGGGTCAGATCCAGCGGCCGCCCGTTGTGGTTCGCTTCGTCGGTTTTACGGTTCGTCAGGTCGGCAGCGGTGAGCTGATCGCGGCCGGCAACGAAGTCCTCCACCCGGGCGAGCCATAGCGTCTCGAGGTCGAATAAATGCCCAGCGTGCTCCTGCGCCGACCATTTGCGTTCCGGTTTGGCGATCAGGACTTCGTGCGGGACGCCGCGGAGCGTTTCTTCCAGCCGTGCCGGCGTGCCCCGCAGACGGGTGAGCAGATTCGGCAGCAGCTCCATCGGAAACGAGGACTCAAATTTGCGCTCAAACCAGCGGGCCACGTGACTCATGTACTTAGTCTGACGCAAGGTGGCTTTGTTTGCGAGCTCCTTGAGAGGCGATTATCATCGACAAACTCGGCCCAGCATTTTCCGACCGCAACGCATACAATACCGCTCCGCAGGAGACCGCATGAAAGTTCGTGGGTGGTTGATTATTTCACTTCTGGTCGGTTCACTTATGGGCCAGTCACACCCCCACGTACCTCAAGCTTCAGTGGTGATCCGTAACGTAACAGTTATCGATACGATTAACGGGGCGGCCCGCCCGGACATGACAGTCACCATCATCGGAGACAGGATTGCCGAAATCGAGGAGAGCAGCAACGCGGCTATACCAAGGGTTGCCCATGTCCTCGACGGCAGGGGTAAGTTTCTTATCCCGGGCCTGTGGGACATGCACGTTCATCCCCATGGCAAGGAGTATCTGGCACTATTCGTTGCCAATGGTGTGACGGGAATCCGCATCATGTGGGGTTCGCCGGAAGACCATGAATGGCGTAAGGAAATTGAAGCCGGCAAGCTGCTCGGCCCGCGTATGGTGATCGCGAGCCCAATAATCGATGGCCCACAGCCCTATTGGCCGGGATCTGTCTCAGTGAGCAGCAAAAGTGAGGCGCAGGATGCGGTGGACACCGCGAAGAACGAGGGCGCCGACTTCGTCAAGGTTTATCAATTTCTACCGCAGGAAGAATATTTCGCCATTGCGGACGAAGCCAGGAAGGAAGGAATCCCTTTCGAGGGACACGTGCCTATTTCTGTTTCGGCCGAGGACGCATCCCGAGCCGGGCAGAAGAGCTTCGAGCACCTGGTGGGAATTCTCCCGTCGTGCTCCACAGAGGAAACCGAGATACTTCGGGCTCAGAGGGCCGATCTGAGAGACGGACTGGCGTCAGGGCAACCTAAATTCTGGGGTGAGCATGCAAAGCAGTTCAGGGAATCCCTGCTCGATACCTACAGCCCTGAAAAAGCGGCGCAGCTCTTTGACCTGCTCAAGAGCAACGGCACGTGGCAATGTCCAACCCTCACCCTGCTGCACATGTTTGCATACGGCGACGATCCTGCTCTTCTCAATGATCCTCGGCTGAAGTACATTCCGTTCCGAATGAGGGCTAACTGGGATCCGGCCAAGGTGGACGGGGTACGCACACCCGAGGATTTCGCTTATGGGAAGAAAGAATTTCAAAAGGATCTTGAAGTAGTAGGCGCGATGCAAAAGGCTGGTGTGGGAATTCTGGCCGGAACGGACACGGAAAATCCCTATTGCTTTCCCGGCTTCAGCCTGCATGATGAGCTTGGACTCCTCGTGCAGGCCGGTTTGACCCCCATTCAGGCGCTTCAGGCTGCCACGCTCAATCCTGCCCGCTTTCTCGGGCCGTGAACAGGATTTCGGTACAGTCGAAACCGGCAAGATTGCCGACTTGGTTTTACTCGACGCAAATCCTCTGGACGATATCGGCAACACGAAGAGAATTGCAGCTGTAATTTATAGTGGCAAGGTCTTCGACCGAGCTGCACTCGATGCAATGTTGGAGAACGTAGCCACCTTCGCCGCCCGGAAGCCAATCGGCGACACGCTCTTTCAGACTATCCAGCAGAGGGGCGTTGAGGCCGCAGTGGCGCAGTATCACAAGCTAAAGACCACGCAACCCCGTGCCTACGACTTTAGTGAAAATGAGCTGATCGTGCTTGGGTACAGGCTGATCAGAATGAAGAAATACACTGATGCCATCGCAATCTTCAAGCTCAGCGTCGTAACCTATCCGAGGTCCTACAACACCTATGACAGCCTCGCCGATGGATATGTGGCCAACGCAGATAATCAGCTTGCGATACAGAATTACAGGAAAGCGCTCGAACTCAATCCAAAAGATATGAATGCGATCGAGATGCTGAAGAAGCTGAACGTTCAGTGAGTTCATCGGGATGCGCCGCTCTTCAGGCGTCTATTCTCGGCTTCGAGAAATTCGATGCGCCGCTGCATCGGCGCGAGCGATGCTTCCAGTTCTTCGATCGTGTAGCGCGGCGTGATGTGCTGCGGACAGTTCCAGTCAAATCCTTCGACGTGGATGAGGATGGCACGCTCGGCGGGGGTCTTCTCCTCCGGAACGATCAAATCGGGCAGCAGCTTTTGCGCGGTCTCGTCTCCTTCGTGGACTTCGGCGCGACCGAGGATCTTGAGCCGCAGCTGGTGAGCATAGTCCATGAAAAACAGAGCGACCCGGTTGTCATGCTGGAGGTTCCCCATGCTGATGTATTGCTTGTTGCCGCGCAGGTCGGCGAAGCCGAGCGTCCGATCATCGAGTATGCGCAGGAAGCCTTTAGCACCACCGCGATATTGGATGTACGGCCATCCCGTCTCGCTGGTTGAAGCCATATAGAACCCGTCGCGCTCTCTGATGAACTCGGTCTCGAACTCACCGAGGCGATCCACGCCATTGTTCGAGCGCTCGGCCCGTTCGTAGAGATAGCGGCTGCCGTGACTTTCCTGCTGCTCTTTGACGAGCGGTGTAAACGCAATTTCTGCAAAGCGGCCCATGGAATCAACTCATTAATTGATTACCGAATGAGCTGCTTGGATTCAGTGACGGGGGGCGTTTTGAAAGAAGACATGCCGCGCCGATTCAGGGATGTGTAGACAGGGAATTCGACGCGTTCACATAGGCACGGAGAACGGCGAGCTGTTCGGGGGTGACGACGGATCCCGGATGGATCATCCGGTAGGAGGGCAGCGGCATAGCCCCAAGCTGAATCTGATTGACAGCTTCGAATAGGACGGCGCGCTGTTTCTCGGGAGGCGCCGCACCGAGGGTCGAGAAGTTCAGATGCTGGCGAGCCTCATTCACATCGTTGGCGACAAGCCAGTAGGCGGGAACGATCTGGTCAAACCAGGGCAGCCGGGTTTCGTTGGAGTGGCAGTGTAGCAAGAGTTCCGGAGGATCCGCTTTATTTCAGGCGGCGCCTGCAGGTCTGCCGTGACAGGAGGATTTGTAAGCGATGGCCGCATAAATTGCAGTCCCACGAAGACGACCAGGATGGCGATCAGAATTCGGAGAATCGTTCGCCGCGTTCCTGTTCTCCCTTTGCTTCCAATGTTTTCCCGTGGGAGATTTTGATCGGGCATCTATGAGACAGACGTGCGAAATCATTTCTGGATTCATGGATTTTCGATGGCAGGTGGTTGAAAACAGGCTTGTCGTCGCAGCCAGATAAGCCGCTGAATTTGGAGCGGGCTGTCGTCAACTGGGCCCAGAGTCGGTGACAATCGAAGCATGGCTACCCCTCCTCCCACCCATCAGCTCCGGCGCTGGCGCGCGCTCCCCCGGACCCGGCTGATAACGCTTCTGGTGCTGGTCGCAATCTTTGTGCTGTGCATTGCTTTTTCGTGGACAACACGAGACGCCATGTCAAACCTGCCGTTTCTGGGAGGCCGCAAGGGTGCCCCGCCTGCTTCAGGCGGAGAACAGGCGGTCGTCGATCTTAGCCCGTGGCAGACGGCACAGGCGCTGGCTGCGCTGGCTGTCACCACCGAAGAGCGCCAGTATGCTCGCGACGCACAACGGTTGGCCGACCACGAAGTCGACCAGGCTTTCGCGTCGGCGCTTCGCCAGGCGAATATACAGCGGCCTGTGCTAGGTCCTGAAGCGCAGGAGATCGCAAAGAAGATCGCTCAGCTCCAGGACACGGTGAAGACGGACCAGTTACATCTGAACAGTCTGACAGCCGCACCTCCTTCCGCGACAAAGACGGAGAGTTCAACGCAGGCGGCTTCGGCTCCGGACGAATTGCAGCTGGCGAAGGCGCAATTGGTCCTCGATCAGGATGAACTTGCAGACGCGCAACAGGACTTCGCCCGCGCTTCTGGCGACCAGCGCGTGCGGATTCAGCAGGAACTCACCGCGCACCAGACCGAAGAAAACAAGGTTGAGGCGCAGGCGCGCGATCAGGGCCAGATGGCCGTACAGTCGGTATCGCAGCACGGCACGCTCGCGGGGCGCATTCGGGCATGGCTGGCGCAGCGAAGCAGGTACCAGCTGCTACAGCAATCGAAGCAGAAGGCGGAGGCCGACGCCGCGAGTCTGATGGCGAAGCATAGTGCTCTCGAGGCCCAGGCCAGCAAAGGCACGGGTTCGTCTGCCAACGGCCAGGCAGAGCCTGATACTGCGACAAGACTGGCCATGATGCAGCAGAGAAGCCAGCAACGCCAGATTCTTAGCATTTACGACGACCGCATCCAGACGGAGCAGCAACTCGCGGCCGTCTATGGCAAGTGGGGAAACCAGGTGCTTCTGCAACACAGGATCGTGATGCACCTGATCATGCAGTCGCTGGCGGTGATCGCCTTCATTCTCATCTGCGTGATTCTGTGCACAGCGCTGGTACGGCATTTGATGGACCGTCCGGGACTCGATGGACGCCGCCTGCGCACCCTGCGGACCCTGACTGAGCTGGGTGTCCAACTGGTCGGGCTGGTCCTCGTTCTTCTGGTGATCTTTGGGATGCCGAGCGAAGTGTCGACGATCGTCGGACTGACCACCGCCGGACTCACGGTGGCGCTTCAGTCGTTCATCCTGGCATTTTTTGGGTGGTTCATCCTGATGGGGAAGAACGGGATCCGCGTAGGTGACTGGGTGGAGATTAACGGCGTGGGCGGCGAGGTGACAGAGATCAGCCTGTTTCGTACGACGTTGCTGGAGACCGGGAACTGGACCGACAAGGGGCATCCAACCGGACGCCGCGTGGCCTTTATCAACAACTTCGCCATCAGCGGCCAGTACTTCAACTTTTCCACCGCGGGCCAGTGGATGTGGGATGAGTTTTCGATCAACGTTCCCGCGTCGGCGGACACGTATGCGATGGTCGACCTCATCAGCAAGGGGGTCAGCGAGGAGACCGAGGCCGATGCGCGTCAGGCGGAAGGGGAGTGGCAACGTGCCGCGAGGCAAGACGGCCTGAAACAGTTCACCGCCACTCCTTCGGTAAGTCTGCGCCCGTCAGTCTCGGGCGTGGATCTCGTGATACGGTACGTAACCCGCGCTTCAGACCGCTTCGAGTTGCGGAATCGCTTGTACAAGCGGGTCATGGACGTACTTCACGGGCCCGCCGCTCAGCCGTCAGAGTAGTTGCGTTCTAAGAATTACCGATCTGCTCGAGATCAATCTGCTCGTACTCCTTGCGCTCGATGCCGTCGCGGATCTGCTTTGGCGTCTTGCCGAGCTTGGTCATCTTGTAAGCGTAGGCCTCTTCCTTGGCGCAGGTGGAGCAGATTGCTCCGTGGGTGCCTTCGAAGCAGCTATGCAGGCTCTGGTGGCCGAGCGCCTTGTCGCATCGGCAGTAACAAGGGAGCTGATAGAGCACGTCCTGCACAGTCGCCGCTTCCTTATATACCGCTACCTGCCAGCGATACTGAAAGCTTGGCCCGGTGAGCTGGTTTCCCGAAAGAACGGGAGGAAGCGTCGCTCCCGTGGCTGGAGGAGCCGGGTGGTAGGCAGGGATATCATCGGCCGGATTTGACCACTGGGCGTAGCCGGCGAGCGTGACCAGTCCCAGCGCCGCAGTGAGGAGCACCTGCTTCATTCAGAATTCTCCTTGAGCTGCATTCGAATTTGGAGTTTGTGGAGCGTGAGCGTTCAAAGGCTATGGTATACCGGCCAGGCAATTGGAGAGGGATGGGACCTGCAAGGTTCCGAACAAAAAAAGGCGGCACGAACGTTGATTTGTCCGTGCCGGGAGGCCAGTGACGCAACTTGTAGTTAAACCTTACGCCGAATTCAGGAGCTCCGCTCGACTGATTCCGGGTTTACCTGCTCTACCATTTCGATGCTCGCCGCTCTTAAATGGATCTAATATTTTGCGGCGATTGCTTTAACCTACATCAGACCGGATAATCTCTCCGACTTTTCATAGTGTATATGGGATCGGCTCAGCGTACAAGCTCTAATTGAATTCAACGCCGAATAATCTCAAAAGTTGTATGAGGAATTCCTCTTTTCTCCATTTTTGGGAAGTGCGATACTCCCCTGTCAAGCCCGAGTTCGTGGATAAACTGCTCATATGCCTGCGGAACCTCCGAACGAAGCCCAAAGCCAAGCGCCATCAGCCAAACCGGGACGGTGGGGTTGGCGCACCGCTCTTCTTCTAGCCGCCTCGGCCGCATTCGGGGGGGTGGCAGTCGCCATCTGGGACCGCAAGACTCTTGCTGATATGCGAAACCGTATGCCAGAGCCGCCCCAGCGCTCTGCTGGAAGGGAAGACGATATCTATTAGCTGAGATTTTTGGGGGAGAGGCAAGGTGCGCCGCCGGCCGCGCGTCCTGCGGAGAAAGCTCAGGCGAGAAGGCCTTCGATTGCCGCGGCGAGGTCGAAGTCGCGCTGCGTGAGGCCTCCCGCGTCGTGCGACACGAGGGCCAGCCGAACCCTGTTGTAGCGAATGTCAATGTCCGGGTGATGGCCCGCCGCCTCGGCCTTGGCCGCTACCGAGTTCACAAAGCCCATCGCGGTAACAAAATCCGGAAACTCGAGCCGCCGGACAATTTCGCCCTGCTGTTCAGTCCAATCGGGCAGAGAACTCAGTCTCTCCTGAACTTCATCCTTATCCAACAGTGGCATCGCGCCTCCCCTCCTGGAGCTTGGTGCCGCCTTGAACGTTATTCTATTGCTATCCGAGCAGAATGTATCCGGCTATCCCGGATTATGTACGAGGTTGTCGCGGGTCTCGACTGTTCCAGCGAACGAGAGGGGCGAGAATCGCCCATGATTGCTTATCTCCTTGCGAAGGTCTTCCCAGAGCCGGTTCGGCATCTCGAGGTAGACGTTCACCACGCGCGGATCAAACTGGGTGCCTGAGCAGCGCAGGATCTCATCTCGGGCGGCATCGAAGGTACGAGCCTGGCGATAGGGCCGGTCGGAGGTTATGGCGTCGAGGGTATCGGCGACGGCGAAGATCCGTGCTCCGAGAGGTATCTGGTCGCCGATAAGGCCGCGCGGATATCCGCTGCCGTCATAATGCTCCTGGTGGCTGTAAACGATTTCGGCCGCGTCGTGCAGAAAAGGAATCTTGCGGAGCATCTGGTAGCCACGGGCGCAGTGCTCGCGCATCATGGCCTGTTCGTGGTTGTCGAGCTTACCCGGCTTCAGAAGGATGGCGTCCGGGATGGCCATCTTGCCAATGTCGTGGAGAAAAGCGCCGCGCGCGATGGTGCGGATCTCGTCTGGAGGAAGTTCCATTGCACGGGACAAGGCAATGGTGTAGGCAGTCACGCGTTTGGAGTGACCCTCGGTCTCGGCGTCGCGCAGGTCGAGGGCATCTCCGAGGGCTTCGAGCGTAATGTCATAGGATCGTTCGAGGTCGGACATGGCGTGCCGCAGCATCTCCGTCCGGGCGGTGACGAGCTGCTCGAGGTTGTAGCGGTAGATGGAATTCTGCTGCACCAGGCGACGGTACTCGAGCGCGCGCTTAACCGTGGTAAGAAGCTGCTCACGCTCAAAGGGCTTGAGCAGGTAGTCGTAGGCGCCGTTCCGCATGGCGGTGATGGCTACACTGATGTCGTGGATGGCGGTGACCATGACAATGGGGGTGTCAGGCTGCACTTCGCGTACGCGCTCGAGCAGGCCGATGCCGTCGAGGCCGTTCATCATGATGTCGGAGAGAATCAGGTCGTAGGGCGGATCATTGACCAGGTGCTGCACAGCTTCCACGCCGTTCGCGGCGAGGGTTGGAACATAGCTTGACTTCTCCAACATGGCGGCCATGACGGTCCGCACATACGGTTCGTCGTCGACGATTAGGATTCGCTCCTGGGCCATTACTCTTCCACGCCTGACTCTGTCGCCGATTTCGCAGCGAGGCATCTGGCCGATCGGCCCAGCAGAGAGGCGAACGGCTCACGTCGGTTTCGTACAGCAGCGCAGACAGCGGGGAAAAAGGGGAACTAGCTTTTCCTTCCGCGCGCCCCTGAATCGCAACTGCGAATCAATTGGCCGGCGGCAGGACAACCTTATGTATTATTTGATGCATCCTAAGCTACATCGTTCGGCTGTAGAGAAAAAGCATCAATTTCAAAATTCGGGCTTGGTTCACTTGTCCGAGTAATCATTTAATATACAGTAAGTTCGAAGGCGACACAGCAGGCTCCGAGGAGCAGCGTTGTTCAATCTGGAAGGGCTTAACCACAACAATCCGATCCGGGTTGTAGCGTCACGACAGGTCGCGCAACAGGCGGTAGACGTCCAGAGGGACGTTTACGACAGCCATCGTCATAGAGTCTTCGCACTTGCCTTTTACATGACTGGAAATGAGATCGAGGCGGAAGAGATCCTGACCTCGACGTTTGTGAAGGCGTTTAGGGAGGCTGAGAAGCCCGACTGCGGCAAAGTAGATTCGGCGCTTGTGGCGGAGTTAAGGCAGCGCTTCCCGCTCGGAGAGAGCGAGGTATCCGCCGGATTTCGGTCGGCTTCGGGCGACGAAATGAGTCTCGGAGCGAGGAACGTACGGCGCACGGACCTTGAAGAGGCTATTCAGACGCTCCCACCCAGCGAGAGGCTCCTGTTCCTTCTGCGCGATGTTGAGGGCTACTCCCCGGCCGTGATTTCAGACCTTCTCGAGATGCCGGAGTCAAAGGTGCAGCGCGGACTTATGTCGGCCCGTATCGGGCTGCGCCGGGCGCTGGCGGCTGGTCAGGGTAACTCCAACGTGGTGGAGCTGGCCGAGTCGGAACCTGATGCGCAACAGGATGCTGCCTGAGGCGGCTTCCAACCCAAGCAAAATCAGCAGCGTAGGTGCTACTCGGTACGCAGTGCCTTTGCAGGATCCGTTGAAGCTGCGCGGCGTGCCGGGATGAGCGCGGCGAATGAAGCGGCCAAGGCCAGGGTCAGGATAGCGGCGATTGTTACGCTCGGGTCAACCCCCGTTACGTCATAAAGCTGGGCTTTAACAAAGCGGACGCAAACGAGTGCTACAGGAACGCCGATCGCGAGGCCCAGCGCAGTTTGCAGGAGCGCCCCTCGCATCACCATTGCGATCACTCCCCTGCGCTCCGCGCCGAGGGCCATGCGGATGCCAATTTCGCTGGTGCGCCGGGCAACGGTGTAAGCAGTTACGCCGTAGAGTCCGATAGTGGCCAGCAGCAGCGCCAGCGCTCCGAAGAGCATGGTCAGGCGGGCGATCAGGCGCTCCTCGACGAAATTGCCGGCAATCTGCTCGGCGAAGGTCTGGAAGTTCACGACGGTGAGATTTGGATTGATGCTGGACAGCGTTTCTCGGGTAAGAGCTTCCATGTTGTTCATCGGCTGGATGGTCTCGACAACAATTGCGCCGGCATAGAGCGACTCGTCCTTCTCGATCGGATTCTTGGCGCTAGCCGCTCGCTGCATCAGTGGCAGAAAGTACATCGTGTGGTTTTTCCAATACACGCTTTCGTACGTCGTATCCTCGACCACCCCGACAATCTCGAAGTCTCCCGGGGACGTTGTGCCCGGTGCACCGAAGTGTTGCCCGATCGGGTTCTCGTCCGGATTGAAGAGCTTCTTCACGAACGCCTGGTTTACCACCGCGACCGAGGGAGCAGTCGAAGTATCTTTTTCGGTGATCCCGCGACCCATCACCACTCGCGTTCCCACTGAGTCGAAGTAGTCGCCGTTCACCCTTACCACTGAGGCAACTTCTCGCTTATATGGCTGTCCCAGAATTTGCACGCCATTGCCCCAGTTGTCGTCCTCCATCGGCGTATAGGAGCTGATGCCGACCTTCACCACTCCCGGGAGCGCATGGAACCTCTCTTCCATCAGTCGATACAGCGCCTCGAGCTGGGTCTGCGAATATCCCGCCGCCTGCGGATTGATGTGCACGATGTACCGGTTCTTCGACTCCAGGTGGAAATTGAAATGCTCCAGCTTGTTCAGACTCTGCGTAAACAACCCGGCGCCCACCAGCAGCACCAGCGACAGCGCGGCCTGCAGTACGACGAGCGCGCGCTGCAGCAGCGATGCTCCTGAGGCCGTCGTGCGCGAGCCGCTGCGCAGAGCTTCCGCCGGATTGGTCTGGGCTGCAATCCACGCGGGCGCGATTCCGAAGAGCACGCCGGTCAGCAGTGATACTCCACAGGCGAACGCAAGCACAGCAGGAGACGGGCTGGCCTGAATGGGAACACTGTGAGCGAAGGGGAAGGCAAGCGCGAGGAGCATGCGCGTGCCCGCCCAGGCAACGAAGAGTCCGGCGATACCGCTCAGAACCGCGAGCACCAGGCTCTCGGTGAGGAGTTGGCGAATGATTCTTGCGCGGCCCGCGCCCAGCGCTGTCCGAACTGACATTTCGGCCTTGCGCGACATGCCACGCGCCAGCAGCAGGTTCGCGATATTGGCGCACGCGATCAGCAGCACCAATGCGGAGATGACCATCAACATCTTGAGGTTTGAGGAGTAGTGCTCCTGCATTGCCTGAATTCCGCCACCGCCCGGAGTCAGCACCACATGCACTTTCGGCAGCTGCTTCTTTCCGTCTCCTCCGGAAAAGGTCTCTGTCTCACCAAAAGCCTGCCGTACTAGAGCGCTCACTTTGGTTTGCAGAGCAGGCAGATTCACGCCTGGTTTGACGCGCCCCACCATATACAGCCATCGCGTAGTGGGGTTGTGCACATATGGAGCATTCGCCAGCACAGGCATGGACTCGATCGGCAGATAAAAATCCGGAGGAGCGCTGGTCATTCTGTCGCCGTAGAACCCGGCCGGAGCAATGCCCGCAATCGTCAGGGGCTTCGTGTTTACCCAGAATGTGCTTCCCACCACCGACGGATCCCCGGCGTAGTCGCGCTGCCAGGTTACGTAACTCATCACCGCCACGATGGGAGCGCCGGCAGTGTCGTCTGCATCCGTGAAGAGCCGTCCAGCGCGCGGCTTCAGTCCAAAGGTGCGGAAGTAATTCCCTGAGACAAACTCTCCCATCGTCGATCGTGCTCCAGCCCGGTCGCCGTCGCGCCGCACCGTCACGGGCCGGTATTCGAAGCCTGCTTGAATCGCCGCAAGCTCCTCGAACTCCGGAACGTTCTTTCTCAGCAGCTGCCAGGTCGCTGTCGGGAAGTAGCTGTAATCTCCCTCGTCGTCGCGATCACTCTGAACGCCCCCGCCCACGCAGCAGTCGTTATGGTTCCCGATGCGAATGAGTGTCCTCGGATCCGTAACCGGAAGATTCCTGATCAGGACGGCATTCACAAGCGTGAAGATTGCGGCGTTGGCCCCGATACCAAGCGCGAGCGTGAGCACAGCGGTCGCGGAGAAGCCGGGAGTCTTGCGCAGTTGACGGAGCGCGTAGCGGATGTCCTGAACGAGCGTCACGATTGATTTCTTCCTGAAAATGAATTGAAGCAGAGCG
Source organism: uncultured Acidobacteriaceae bacterium (assembly GCA_963724375.1). Taxonomy (GTDB): domain Bacteria; phylum Acidobacteriota; class Terriglobia; order Terriglobales; family Acidobacteriaceae; genus Silvibacterium. The sequence continues at coordinate 136,858 of CAVRUM010000002.1, read as the reverse complement.
CGGGCGCATAACTCAACAGCACGTGCCGGTCCAAGGGGGAGGTGAGCCAAGTCGCTGATTTAAGGTTGCTTCATGGCTGCTCCCTAGTGCATCAGGTGATCGCTGGCGATCGCGAGCGTTCAAAAAGGGACACATTTTGCGACAGGTCGGGCTAACCGATTGGACTTCCATGCGATGCGCAAAAAAAGGCGCGGCCAGTGATTGCCGGCGCGCGCCTGTTTTGGAGTGATGGTGAGTCGAGGTTTACTTGACGACCGGAACCGCCGGGTACTCCCTGCCCGTTACCCCGCGGATAAACGGCAGCCCGTTGGGTTCTCCCCATCCGGTCACGTTGTCCCAGCCCGGGGTTACGGTGAGAGACGAATCGGTGCCAAAGCTCAGAGCGACGCTTTCATAAGGAGGATCGAGGTTCCAGATCGTGCTGACGAAGTCTGCTTGGCTATACAGATTATCGCCAAAGATGTCGGCAGCGGTATAGGAAGTGGTGCCGCCGGAGTCCGTGATGGTTCCAACGACGTCATACTGGTTCATGCCGTTTGTAGGCAGCACGTCAGTGATCTGCCCCGCCTGCAGGTAGGGAACAATAGCACCGGCGTGGCCGATTGGTCCACCGTTGAACTGTTGCGCGATAGCCCAGGTTGCCGTGAAGATGGGACTCGCGAGGCTCGTGCCGCCGATCCCTTCAACCAGGTACTGAGTTCCAAAGCTGGTGTATACGATCATGAAGCCGGTGAACGGGTCAGCGAGAGCCGAGACGTCGGGGACCTGGCGCCCGGTGCCGGGAAGAGCACTCTGCCAGGAAGGCTTCGCAAAATAGACGCTTTCGCCACCACCCGCTCCAGCATAGAAGAAGGTGAAGTCGGAGGGCGGATCGACCGGGCCGTCCAGGTTGAGATAAGTGATGTTATTACCCCAGCCGGTGGTGATATCGGTCTTGCCCCAGGGGTTGTTAAAGAAGCTGGTGCCGCCGACGGCCGTTGCCCACGGCGAGTTGGAGGGAACACCCACAGCGCCAACCGGGGTGCCGAGCCCCAGGTCGCCGCCGTCGCCGGAGGAGAACTGGAAGGAGATGCCCTGCGATGCGCCAAGTTCCAGCACAGTGTTGAAGGCTTCTTCTTCGGCGGGGCCAGCGATGATCTCGTCGTCGTTCTCCCAGCTGCTGGAAGCGGTGTAAGCGACCTTGTTGTCGATGATGTATTGAAGCGATGCGATCTGGTCTTCGTTATCCTGGCCGGCGGAAGCCACGACGACGATCTTCGCTCCGGGCGCGATGGCGTGAGCTGACTGGATATCGAGCGCAATCTCAGTAGTCCACCCGGTGAGGTCAGCCGCGTCCGGATCAAGAGGCTTGCCCTCGGGGTAGACGACCGAGAAATTGCTGGAGTTAAGCAGCGGCAGCCCGAAGACGCCGGCGACGGCGTTGGCGTCCGCTTCCGCGGCGTCGTAGCCGTAAGCTTCGACGAGCGCGATGGTCTGACCGGTTCCGTCGTAACCCTTGCCGACCAGAGCTGTGAGGCCGTAATGGGCCTGCAGCCGCTGCGGCGTGTAAGAGACGATCAGGTTTGGCTTGTTGGAATATTGAGCGCCGTAAAAAGAGCCTACCGGCAGCAATGCCCCCGGCGTTTTGTAAGTGAATGTGCCGGCGTTGGAAATTGCAGTGGGGTTAACTGTAGCCGCGATGTCCGAGGCGAGATCAGCCGTTATGACCGGTTTCTCGAATAGGGGTTTTGTTCGTCCGCGGGTTGGAGGCAACCTTGAGGAGTGGACGAACCTGGTGACGTTCAAGCCCCGCAACAGAATCGACGAGGTCACCGGCCAGTCCGGCGAGCTTTGCGTCGGTGGTGTGGGCCTGGAAAGTTCTTCCTTTGTAGGTGAAGGTGTGGAGCTCTGTCTGGAAAGCCTTCTCGGTGACGCCTGCCGTTCCATGTACGCGGATCGAGAAGCGGTGGGGATCCGAGGAGACGACGCTGTATCCCTCGCTGACTAGCTGCCTCTTGACGGTCTCGAACTCTGCAGCCGTGGGGGCGTACTTCTCGAGATCGGCGGCGGTCATAAAGTGGCGATAGTTGGGGGACTTGGGGTTGTAGATGTCTTCTACGGCTTTGTCGAAGTCCGCCTTGTTGCGCATTTTGAGCACGACGGTTAGGTTGAGCTCTTCGTTGGAATCGACGCGCCCTTGATCGGTCCCCAGCGAAATGATCCGAGCTGTCTTGATCTGTCCGCCGGTGAGAGCAAAGGCTGTTTGCGTGGCTGGCGCCAAAAGGGAGAGCAGAGCAACTGCGGTCCCAACGGTAACTGCGTAATTACTGCGCACCTTCATGGTTTCTCCTCAAGACAAAGGCGCACTGGGACGATCGGCAAATGTACGGAGTCGACCAGCTTGATCCGCACATTTCGAGCGGCGGTCGCGGAGATGTTTCCGTGACCTCCGGATGGGGGAACGATTTGGAGACACTGCCGTTCCCTCAAGACAGAAAATCCCATAGCGGTTGACGCGGCGGAGCCATGTTTTAAAGGAGTCTGGACCCTGAAAAGTCCGCGTAGCCGAAGATCATCCGGCAGAAGCTATGCCCGCAAACCTACATCAAAACGGAAAACCAGACAGCGAACCAGAGGTTGGGAGGAACGGAGAAGGCAGGCAACCAGAAACCGCGCGAGCAAATCGAACTTCAACAACAAGCTGTTTTGACGGCACTCTTCTGCAGCTGGGGCAAGCGAAGCATGGAAGCACTATAGGGGCAGCTTCCCTGATCGTCAACTATTTATTGTTGTCAGGCTCGGGCCTTTGGAACGGCTTCTTCCCACCGGCCCTGAGACTTGAGAATAAGCTCGATGACTTCGCGGGCGGCTCCTTTGCCGCCGGGTGCCTGCGTGATGTAGTGACTCACTGCCTTGAGCTCGAAAGCGGCGTTATTGACGGCAACGGCGAGGCCGGAACGTCGGGCCAGAGGCATGTCGGGGAGGTCGTCCCCGAGATAAGCGACTTCCGCCTCGGTGACGCCGGCTTTCTTCAGGCATTCCTCGTAGGCGGCCATCTTGTGGGCCTGGCCGAGGTAGACGAACTCGACACCAAGCTCATCGGCACGCCGCTGGACAGCGGGAGATTTGCGGCCGGTAATAAAGCCAGTCTTGATACCCATGGTGTGGGCGAGGCTGAGGCCTTGTCCGTCATGAGCATCGAAGACCTTCATCTCGGCGATCTCTCCGCCGGGAAGGGAGATGAGACAAACTCCGCCGTCGGTAAGGGTGCCATCGACATCCATAAGGAAGAGTCGGATCTTGCGGGCGCGGTCGGTGACGGTGAGCGAGGCGGTCTCTGGCATATCCGGATTCTATCGTGGACGGCCAGCCAACCAGTGAGCAGCATCCGGCGTTTCAGCGTTGTGCCGCGATCTCCACCGGCATATCGAGTGTGCCCAGTCGGTTGCTGTTCATATCGCTTACGCCGAGGCGCAGGCGGTAGCGGCCCGGCTTAAGTGCGAGCTTCTGCTGGAAGCGAATGCCGTCTTTCAGAGTCGCTGCATAGGCGGCGGGGTCGAGGTCGAGGCGGATGACTCCCGAGGCCTGCGGCGGGCTGTCAGGCTGCTCACCGGAGTCATTAAGGGCCACCAGCAGGACAAGCAGCTTCGCGTGCCGGTGACCAGCGGCGTCGGTGGTAAATTCGACGCCAACGGGGTCTACAGTCGTTTCGACAAACGTCTCTGGGTGGGTGGCGTCAGGGAGGTCGACCTTACCCTTGAGAAGAAGCAGCGTGGACTGAGGCGTTCCCGGCTGGAGGGCGACGTTCAGCGCCTGGGCGGTATCTTCGTTGGTCATCTGGTCGGGATTTGCGAAATATCCGCGGCGATAGCTGATGGAGTAGCTGCTGTCCGCCATTTCCACCTTGATCTTGCGGAACTTACCGTTCCAGTCGTGGTTCTGTGGCCGATAGGCGATGGTGTAGTAGTTGGAGCCGTCTTCGATGCTGCGGCGAAGCGCGCCGGAAAGGTCGTTGGAACCGAAGACAGCCTGCCCCCCGGTCTGATAGGCGATCTCATTCATGGCTCCGCGCACGTTGGAGCGGTTTGTGAACTGCGAGCCGAGCGTGTCTCCGAGGGTGTGGTTTACGTTGCCGGTGCCGTAGGCCGCATTGGCCGGTGTGCTGTCGCTGAGAGCGGCCGTTGCGAGGCCGGATACTTCAACCCCCACACCGCCGGTCTCGAGTCCAACGGCGCTGATGGGGTAGACGGCGATCTGTGCATCGGCGATGACCCTGGCTGTATTTGAAGTGGCAGCGTCGTCAGCGAGAGGCATATTCGGCAAGTTCAGTGTGCTGTACTGCAGCGGAGCGGTGATGTTGTATTGCGGCTGCTGGGTAAGGCTGAACGGAAAGCTTCCGGCGACCCAGAAGAGGTTTTTGCGTCCAGGATAACCGGCCGCGGCGTGCGAGATCTCGGCGAAAGCCTGGAGCGTGATGCGCTGGCGCACTTCGTCGGTGTGGTTGTTTTCATAGGTCAATTCATTCGCCAACGCCTGAACGGTCCCGCCGGGGTCGCGGCCGCTAAGAGCATCTTGCCAGCGGCCAAGATCGTCAATTTGGTGCTGCTGCTCGGCGTCTGACTGGTAGAGCCGCATGTTCTTAGGATTGATCATCTTTGCGGCGGCCACGAGCAAGTCCGAGCTTCCGGTGAAGCTTTGGAACATGTGGAGCTGGTCGGAAAGTACGAAGAGAGCGACCTGCTGGCCTGGGGGCAGGGCCTTGAGGAAGTTGAGCATCTGATGGCGCGCGTACTCCTGGTCGACTGGCGCAGTGTTTACGAGGTCGAAGAGGATGATGTTTACCGAGCCGGCAGCGCCGTGGCTGGGCACGTTTGTGAAGACATTCTTTGCAGGTGGAGGGGCGGGCGGGTGCGGCCCGGCGACGTCATAATTGTGGGCGGCGAAGAAGTCGATCTGCTGTGGCGCACCGTCTTCAAGTACCTTGAAGTCTTTTTCCGTGAGTCCGCGGACAAGTCGGCCCGAGGTGTCGTGCACAATAACGTCGACGTAGACCATGCGCGTGACGATGCGGATGGTGTTGTCGGGCGAGGGCGTCTGGGTTTGGGCAAAGGCGAGTGCGGGGCAGAGCAGAAAGGCGAGCAGCGAGCGGGTTCGATCGGCGAGCATATACGGAGAGCATAGTAGCTCAGCAGGATGACTGATAGCGAATTGGCACCTGATGGCGCAAGTTGAGACTATCGGTGGGAGCAAAACGTCATTACGGGCTGATGCCGGCCAGTTTCCGCTGATGATGCAACACGTCACTGCTTTTCAGCGCTGACAGCGACAACCTCGATCGGCATGTCGAGCGTGCCGCTGCGGCGGCTGGTGACGTCCATGACGCCGAGGCGAAGGTTATAACGGCCCGGAGCGAGCGTGAGTTCCTGGTGCATGGGCATGCCGGAAGTGAAGAGCTTGCGGAATGCGTCGGGGTCAAGATCGACCACGTAGGCGCCGGAGGTTTGCGGGAATGCCGGCGGAGGCTGCTTCTTGCGAACTGGGGCATATGGATCGGCGACGGCTGGTATGGCCACGAGGGTGACGAGCAGGTGGGCGTGGCGGCGTCCGCGGGAGTCAGTCGAGAAGTAGACGTTGCCGGGATCGATCACAGAATCGACACGAAGGGAGGAGTGCTGCGCGTCGGGTAGCTGAACTTTGGAGTGGAGCAGCAGCATGGTGGTTTCAGGCGCGTCCGGCTGCAACGCGGCGTTCAGCGCAGCCGAAGGATTGAACGCCCCGGCCGGCTGATCGGGGGTGGCGTAGTATCCGCGGCGATAGGCGAGGGAATAACCGGCTGCACCGAGTTTGACGGAGATTTTGCGGAAGTGGCCGTTCCAGTCCTGGTTCGACGGTTTGTAGGCGAGAGAGTAGTAGCTCGATCCGTCTTCAAAACCGCGCGCGAGGGCCCCAGCAAAATCGTTGGTTCCGTAGTAGGCGCGGCCGCCTGTCGTGTCGGCCATATTGTTGAGCAGTTCGTGCATCGCGTTGCGGTTGTTGAATTGGCGGGCATATTCCTGACCGTTCCCCGGGTTCAGGTTTGATTCCGGCCCAATACCCCCAACCTCCAGCCCAGCCAGGCTGATGGGATAGAGCGCTATCTGAGCGCTGGCTACTCCGCGGTTCGCCTCCGCCTCGTCCGCCGTGCTCATGGTATTGGTCAGAACGGACTGGGACAGGTCATTGATTTCGAGTGCGGGTCCGCCGTAGAGGGGGAAGTTGTCCGCGAGCCAGAAGAGATTCTTTCGGCCCGGATAGCCGCTGACCGCGGCTGCAATCTGCTGGAGAGCGGTTTGCGTGATGTCGGCTGCGCGCTGAGCATCCTCGCCACCCTGGTAGTTGAATCCATTGGTGACGGGGTTGCTTCCCGAGGCACTTCTACCGACGGCAGCCGCGAATCGCGCTGCCACGTCGAGATCCTGCTGCTGGCCACCCACCGTTTCGACGGTCGAGGTCTCCAGTTCCATGGCCTTCGCTGCCGCGAGAAGGCGGTCGGTGCTTCCGGTGAAGCTCTGCAGCATGTAAAGCCGCGTGCCCAGTACAAAGAGGGCGGTCTGGCGGCCTGGCGGCAGGTTCTCGAGGAAGCGGATCATCTGCTTGCGCGCGTAGGCCTGATCTGAGGGAGCGGTATTAAAGAAATCAAACAAAATTATGTTGACCGAATTGGCGTGCTCTCCACCCGGATCAACGTTGCTGAAGCTCAGGGAGCCGTCGCTGCTCGTTGTCTCCGCGGGAGGCGGCGGCGTGTCATGAGTGTGGTCGTGGAAGAAGTCGATCGACTGCGGCTTGCCGTCCTCGAAGACGCGAAAATCTTTTTCGGTGAGGCCGCGCACAATGCGTCCGTAGTTGTCGCGGACGACCACGTCAACGTAGACGATACGCGAGGTGACCTGAATGGTCGTTGGCGGCGCGGGCTTGCCGGGGGTGGTCTGGGCGATGGAGATCGAAGAGGCAAGCAGGATTGCGAGCAGTCGGCTTATTCGGAACGAAGACTTATGCATCAAGGGCAAACTCTGGCTTTAAAGACGCAGTAAAACACGAAACAGACCCGGTGAGGCGGCGAATTTCAGACATGATGCCACGCTGTGACTTGGTCGGCCGTGCGCTACGCAATGGCATCGACGCGAGAATCATGGGGCTAGCGAAACAGAGGGATCGCCTCGCAGCCGCTGCGAGATGTGCATGCCCAGCTTGTATGCGCAGCGCCGCCGTGCCCGCATGCAGAGTTCCCAGCCAGATACCGGCTATCGAAGGAGCCGGGGAGGCTGTTGCGGCCATGTTTCCGGAAGAAACCAGATCAAGAGTGCTGCCAGCGGGAGCAGAGAACGGCCGAGGCGGAAATCACGATGCGGCAAGGATAAACGATCGCAGTTCCTACTGCGCTCAGGTGAGAGGGTGGGGTCCGATTGACAAACTAAACTAAACCGTTCAGTATTATCTGATCGTACGGGAAACGAGGGGCACATGATTCGCGTGCAAAACCTGGTCAAGACCTTCGGCGATTTCACAGCCGTCAAGGACATCTGCTTCGACGTGGCGCAGGGTGAGATATTCGCGTTTCTCGGCCCGAACGGGGCGGGCAAGACGACCACGATCAAAATGCTGACGACGCTGCTGCGCCCTACGAGCGGAAAGATCGAGTTGGACGGGCTGGATCCAACAATCAAACAGAAAGAGGCGCGGCAGAGCTTTGGGATCGTGTTTCAGGACCCTAGCCTCGATCAGGAGCAGACGGCGTGGGAAAACATGGACTTGCACGGGGTGCTCTATCACGTGCCGCGCAAGCTGCGCGCCGAGCGCACCGAGCGGCTGCTGAAGCTGTTCGAGCTGTGGGACAGGAAGGACAGCTATGTGAAGACGTTCTCGGGCGGCATGAAGCGCCGCCTGGAGATCGCTCGTGGCTTCCTGCACACCCCGAAAATTCTGTTTCTGGATGAGCCGACTCTGGGGCTCGATCCACAGAGCCGCAATCTGCTGTGGACGCACGTAAAGCACATGAACGAGACCGAGAACACAACGGTCTTTCTGACGACCCACTATATGGACGAGGCCGACCGCGTGGCGCACCGGATCGCAATCATCGATCACGGAAAAATCGTGGCTCAGGGTACATCGGCGGAGCTGAAGGAGCAGACCGAGAGCGAATCGCTCGAAGGCGCATTCCTCGCGCTGACCGGCTCGTCGCTGCGCGATGAAGCCGCGGATGCAAAAGCAGGACTGCGGCAGATGGCGCAGATGTGGAGGCGATAGAAAAATGGGCGCGATATACATCCTCTGGTTGCGGGAGCTGAAGCGGTATGTGCGGTCGCGGGTACAGATCGTAGTGTCGCTGGGGCAGCCATGCCTGTATCTGCTGGCGCTTGGCTTCGGCCTGGGGCCGGTATTTCAAAAGGCCGGGCTGGGGAGCTACCTGCAGTTCATGGCGCCGGGCGTGATCGGCATGACAGTGCTGTTCAGCTCGGTATTTTCTGGCATTGCGATGCTGTGGGACCGGCAGTTCGGCTTCCTGAAGGAGACGCTGGTGGCTCCGGTGTCGCGTATGCAGATCATGATCGGGCGCACTCTGGGCGGCGCGACTGTCGCTGTGCTGCAAGGAACGTTGATTCTGATTATTTGCCTGATTGCGGGCTTTCGTCCCCACAGCTGGCTGGCAATCCCAGAGGCCTTTGTATTCGTGGTCCTGATCGCAGTGGTGTTCGCCGCGTTGGGAACGGCGATCGGTTCGACGATCAAAGATATGCAGGGCTTTCAGCTGGTGATGAACTTCCTTGTAATGCCCATCTTCTTTCTGTCGGGCGCGCTGTATCCGCTGGCAAATCTCGGAATCGTGCTGGGCGTAATCACGAAGGTCGATCCGCTGACGTATGGAGTTGACGGGTTGCGCGGCGCGTTGATCAATCACTGGCATTTTCATCCCGCCCTCAACGCGGGAGTGCTGGGAACGATCGCACTCGTCTTCCTGAGCTTGGGCGCATATCTGTTTTCAAAAATCGAGGTCTAGAAAATTGGTGATTCAGATCGTTGAGATCGGTTATTTACTACAAAGAGCGGACAGGGCGCGGCGGGCTCACCCCACAGAGTCGAAATGGTGAGGCCGCGAAGCGCGCTCGCGCACGAGAAAGTTCTGAAGGCGGCGCTCGATCTCTTTGCCGAACGCGGCATCGACGCTACCAGCATGGATGCGATCGCGGATGCTTCCGGCGTGAGCAAGGCGACCATTTACAAACATTGGCCGGACAAGGATAGCCTGGCGCTCGAGGTGATGGCGCATGTCTACGGGCTGGATGAAGATCCGACGGTTCCTGAGTCGGGCGATTTTCGCGCGGACCTGATTGCACAGCTCCTGCGCGAGCCAGCGCCGGAGCGCAAGTCTCTGAGAGAGAAGATTGCTCCGCACCTGATGGCCTACGCGTCGCGAAACCGGGACTTTGGCATGGCATGGCGGAACCGCGCGATTGAGCCGGCGCGCGTGGCGCTTACGAATCTGATAAGGCGCGGTGAGAAGCGCGGGGTCTTGAAGAAAAAAATCGACCTGGAGATCGGGATCGCGCTCCTTTTTGGTCCGATGATCTACGGTAAGTTCTTTATGACTGAGAAACTGGGGAGGAAGCCTCCGAAGGATCTTGAGATTCATACAGCCGACGCATTTCTCGCGGCGTATGGAACGGAACGGAACAGGGATCAGGGGGCAGGGCACAAGAAGCGGGAGCAAAAATAGCCCTGGATTAGACGGAAAACAGAAAGGGCATCCATTGCGGATGCCCTTTATGCTGTGAGTGTGATGGGAGTTTAAGGCAGGTAGTAGCGGAAGGAGGTCCACCACATGCTGTCGGCGCCGTAGGCGCTGTTGCCCGGGTTCGCTGCACCACCGGCACCCGACCAGAGAGCGCGCTGGAAATAGCTGTACTGGATACCTTGACGGAGACGTCCCTTCTCTCCGCGGTAGATATCGTACCAGTAGCCAACGGTGAATTCCTGGATGTCCTTGTTCTGGTTCCCGCAGTTGGCCGGGGTGGCTGGCGAAAAGCCGCTCCCGCCATTTGCGTTCGCCGCGCCGCCCGGCAGTGGTTCGACACGGCAGCCGCTCATGTTGGTGAGCGGCGATCCGTATCCGACCTTGCCGAAGTAATTGCGGAAGACGTAATCGCCGCCGTAGTTGGTGTAGATCATGAGACGTCGAGTCGGGTTGAATTCCACGGTGCCGAGAGCGTCGAAGTTGTGCAGGGGTGCAATCTGGCCCGTTGGGCGCAGTGTGATATCGGCAATGGTTGAGGAGCCGTAACGTCCGGTGCCGTCTCCGTATAATCCCTTCAAGCCGAGGGTGAGCCTCTTATCAAGGATGGCGATACGGCCGCTGGCACCAATACCGCCGCCAACGGTGCTGTCATTGTAGGCACCGACCGAATTGCCGGTGAGAGCCGTCGTACCAGTCGGCGGAGCGGCGGACGCGTTTGGATAAACTCGATCGCGGAAGAAGCGGGCAATGCCAAAGACTTCGTAATGGCCGCCGAACTTGGGTTCGAATGCCACCTTGGCGATAATGTCTGGAGCCAGGTTGAATGAGTAGTTGTTGTTGGGGTCGTAGAGACCGCCGGCGTTTCCAGCTGCGCCGATCACTTCGTTCAGCGGCAGATTGCTGCCGGCCGGGTTCAGAGTTTCAGGGTCTTCAGCCGAAGCGCCGACCCAGACGCCGTTATGAAAATCCTTAGTCACGCGGAAGGCATATTGCCGGGTCCACACGAAACCGGCTTCGTACTGCGGGTCGATGGTGGAAGGGAGAATTTCTGTGCCATTTTCAAGGCCGTGACTTGTTTCGGTTGCGAGTGACCACATCTGGCCACCGATGAAGCTCCAGCCGTTGTTCATCGCTGCTCGCGCCCAGATCTGGCGCTGGCGGAGAACGTAACTATTTGACTGATTGTTGTTCGAGGTAATACCGGTACCGAGCCAGTCAGCCTCGTAATATCCGGTCATCGTCATGTTATCAAGCTTGCCGGTAGCTTTGAGGGCGATTCGTGACTGGCGGCCCGAGCCGTAGAACTCGGATAACTGCCCAGCATCAGAGTGATTAAGGGGAATGCCGGTGAATTGCGTGTTGATGCCCCCAGCGGTGGCGCCGCTGCGCCACACTGTTTCCGCCGCCACGAAGCTGCCGGTCGGAGACAGGGTAATACCCTTGAAATGGATAGCGTCGGGGCTATCGATCGCCTTTTTGACCTGTGCCTGGTTGTCCTGAATGGTCGTCACAATCGACTGATTGTTCGACTTCAGGTCGGCCACCGCACCTTGCAGGCTGCTGACAGACTGCTGATTCTCTGAAAGCGCAGCTTGCTGTGCCTGGGCCGCCTGTTGCGCCTGCTGAGCAGCGGCTTGGGCCGCCTGCGCCGCCTGCTGCGCCTGTTGAAGCTGCGTATCGCGGTCAGCCAGCTGTTGCTTGAGTGAATTGATCTGGCTGCTCTGTGAATTCATCTGATCGCGGAGCTCTTCTATCTGGGACTCCACCGATGGCTTTGCGGTTCTGTGGGTTGCCGTTTTTTTCTTTGCCGTAGTCGCGCTGCCGGTCGAGGCTTGCCCATAGGCAGCCACGACAGACGATGCAAGCAACAAACTTGCTAGCGCCTTAAGATTGGTATTCATTAGGCCTCTCATCTTTCGGTAACAGTGCCACCGGAGAACCATATGCACAGCCAGGGGATTGCGCTGCCCAGCTGGAGCATACCGAAGCCGGAAGCACCCTCTTAACGCTTGGGGATGCAAATAAGTCCCGGATACCGCGACACACGATACCCGAGGTTGATCGTCGCAGGGCATTGTAAAAATCCCGCGAATTTACGATGAATAACCGGGAAAACTATCTGCCACGACCCTGTGCAAAACGAAGTGCAATTACAAAGGAGTCAATAACCTAGACAACAACGGAAGCAGCTCCGGGCTGGACTTTCCCATGACGAACCGGCGAAGATGGATCAATGCCAGACGTGACCTTCACCGCCAAACTTCAGAAGAGTCCCGCGAAGGGTGGTTGGACCTACGTCATCTGGCCCGAGTCGGTCGAGTTCTTTGGAACCCGTGGCCTCGTCAAGGTCAGTGGAAAGATTGACGGCCATCCGTTCGAAAGCTCATTCATGGCGATGGGGGACGGCACTCACAAGCTGCCGGTAAAGGCCGATATCCAGCAGGCCATCGGGAAAAAGGTGGGCGATACCGTTGCGGTTGTCCTGGAAAAGCGAATCGATCGCAAAAAATAGGCGCCGGGAACCCGGGCGGTTTTATTCGCCCCCGCCCGGGTTCTTGCCGGCGCTGACCAGGTTAACAAGGATGCGATACGCCCCCGGAACCGCATCGGGAAACTGCCGGTAGAGCGCGAAAGCTACATAGATATAAGTGCCCTTGCCGTAGTGCGCGATGAGAAGGCCACCGCGCTGCGGATCCTGGCCCGGGTCGTGGGTTTCGGTAGGTGCGGCGTAGTGGCTATCCCAGGATTCGAGGAAGGAATGGCCGCGCTCTTCAACCCATCCGTCGAAGTCGGCGGAGGTGATGTGGTTGGGCCAGTCGAAGACGGGATTTGGGGTCAGGGTCACAGGGGCATTTTCGTCGACGACCTTTTCAGGATTGCCGCCGAGCGTGTCCGGGTAAGGTCCGAAACCGCGGTCGAAGCCCGCGCTCTGGTACTGCACCACGAGGTTGCCGCCGTTCTTCACGTAATCGAGCAGGCGGCGGCTGTTGGTAGCCAGCTCGGGCCGGTTGGAGTAGGCGCGGATGCCGATGATGATGGTGTTGTATCGGCTCAGGTCGGCGGAGGCGATTTCGCCCGCGCTGAGCAGGTGCGGATGGATGCCCATCTGCTCCAAAGCCTCCGGGACCTCGTCACCGGTGCCCATCACGTAGCCGACGCTCAGGTTGGGCGGGACCTTTACATCGACTCCGCGGGCGCGATAGGTGGCCGGGTGGTAGAGATAGTAGGGCCGCAGACCGGGGTACCCGACAGTCTCGAAGCCCTGGCTGAACACTTCATTTCCGCACTGAGCGGTCGCCTTGATGGCGTAGCTCTCGGCGGCGAGGGACGCGGGGCGGATGGTGAAGTTGGCCGGGACACTTTCATTCGCGGGGAGATGAAATGTCTGTGCTGGCGGATCGGAGATCCATCCGGCAGGCAACTCGAGGCGGAGCGTGCCGTCCGCCGTCTGCTGCTGGCTATTTCTTACGGAGACCGAGAGCGCGAATGATGTCGAGCCGAGCGGGACGATGCCCGCGGGAAGAGCGAGATTGACAGATATCTGGGGAACCACGGCCAGCGGCTGGTAGAGGCTGCCGTATCCGTGCTCGCGGTGAACTGTCTGCACAACTTGTCCGAGGCGAATGGGGACGCCGTTGTAGTTGAACTCGGCCCATCCGGCGAGGGGATAGGGAGCGAGTGGCCGGTTGACCAGGCCGCTGTCGGAGACGTCGTAGTAGGGCTGCTCGGGACTGGGACGCGTGAAGTAGGGCTCGGTATAGGGCGCGTCGTGTGGGACGGTGACGCGGTAAATGGCGTCTCCGGCGCTGCTCGATGGGGTGTCCATGCCGGGAGTTCCTAGGCGCATGACGTTCCACTGCGGCCCCCCAGACGATTTGAGCGACGATTCGAGCCAGGTGCGGGTGAGGCGGAGGCTGCCTCCGGCGCTCCAGGGCTGGCCACTGGCAACATGCAGGCGAACGTCTATCTCGGAGCTGGGTGTGACGGTGGTTGGCGTGTCCTCGGCGAAGAGGCCCAGCGGAGAGGGTTTGTTCGCAGTGCGCGGAATGACTAGAGCGTTGACCTGCAGGCCGAGGGCTTCGGCGAGCGCGGTGTTGAACTGCGTGAGCTTGATCTCAAGCTCATGGACGACGTTGGCTTTGTCGTCGTCGGACAGGCTGCTCGCATTCACCGCGTCAATGAGGTCTTTGGTCTTTTTGTAGCCAATGGCCAGCTCGGGAGCGATCTTCTCCGGATTCGACGGCAGATAGCCGAAGGTGGCCGTCATGACGTGCTGGTCAATGTCCTTGAGCGCAGCGGTGAGGAACGCGGAATCACCATGAGCCAGAGACGCGATACCGGGCAGCGAAGTATCGATGCCGTCGAAAAAGCTTGTCTCGGGGCCGTTAACTGTGACGCGCGATCCGTAGCGGTGGTATCCCACATTGAACTCGCCGCGCAGCGGGATGTTGCCACCGCCATTCTGCGATTTCTGCTGGCTCCATCCCTCACGCGCCATCTGAATGTAGGACCGGCCGAGGATGGGGTCGAAGGTGCCTTCGGGGATTTCGATGTCGGTCGCGGGAACGGTGGTGTTCCATTGGCCGGCGACATAGTCGTAGAAGCGGACAGGCGACCACTTGTTGGTGGCGTAATCGAAAATACCCTTGCTGGTGGCGGCAAAGAAGGGATTCCGCGCATAGACCTTCAACGGTGACCACGGACGCAGGCCTTGCGCGATCTGGTCGGGAAAGACCGTGGGATCGCCGGCCATCTTGAAGACGAGCTGCGCGGTTTCTCCGGAAACCTGGTGATGGCCGTGGCCGTCGGTGATATTTCCCGTGAAGACCGAGGTGACAACGAGCGGACGATAGAGGCGGACTGCGCGCACCGCGTCATAGAGCACGCGGTCGCGGCCCCACTTTTCGTGGGCTTCGTCGATGGTCTTCGAGAAACCGTAGTCGGCGACGCGCGAAAAGAACTGTTCGGTGCCGGAGTACTGGTCGGCGAGCAGCAGTTCGTTGGTGCGGATCAGCCCGAGCGCGTCATCGGTCTCGCTTGACATTGCGTTTTGTCCACCCTCGCCTCGCGTGAGCGTGAGGATGGCGGTCCGCGCTCCGAAGCCGCGCGACTCAAGGGTGAGCATGCCGCCGTCTTCGTCGTCGGGATGCGCGACGATCATCATGAGACTGGCCCAGGTGTGCAGCTTCTTGAGCGTCTGCGCGAGACCGTCGGCTCCGCGGTCCTCGGGCAAGGGATGCGCATCGGGCGAGGCGGTGATGGCGGTTTGCCAGGGAGTGACCTGCGCCACGAGGGGCGCGGCGATGAGGCAGAGAAGAGCAAGAAATGCGGCAGGGCGCAGGCGTATCAGAGCGGCGTCATGCATGTAGTCTCAGTGTACAATCCACGGTCTGCTTGACACGCCTGCGTGGCTTCTCAGAATGCCATGGAGTTCAGCGTGCTGAAGGCCTCGTCGTACTTGCCGCTTTCGGCAGCGCAGCTCAGAAACTTGACGCGCTCGACGCAGATCTCGGCCGGCGTGGGCTGTGTTTTGAGGATGTCGATGGTCTCGGCGATGTAATCCTTGAGCGGCATGGCACGCGGGTCTGAGGCCTGCTGTGCTCCAGTCAGTTCCGTCTGAACATAAGGCGGAATGATCTCGAGTACTTCGACCTTGGTGTCTTTGAGTTGATGGCGGAGCGACTGGGTCCACGAATGGACCGCGGCCTTGGTGGCGCAATAGGTTGGGGTGAGGGCGAGCGGGACATAAGCGAGTCCCGACGACACGGTCATAACGGTAGAGTGCGGCTGCTTGAGGAGTAACGGAAGCAGTCCCGCGTTCAGTCGCATGGGCCCGAGCAGATTGGTAGTGATAATGGCTTCGGCATCAGCCAGGTTTGGCGATTTGAGGTTCTCAGGCCGCATGATGCCGGCGTTGTGGATGACCACATTAAGGGCCGGGTAGTCCTTCTGGATCTGCTCAGCAAAGGCACGAATGCTGTCGGCGTCTTCGATGTTCAGTGAGGCAGATTTCATGCCCGGATTGGCGGCAGTAGTTTCGTCGAGAACACTTTTGCGGCGCCCGGCAATGATGACCTCGTTGCCAAGAGCCTGCAGGGCTTCAGCCAGGCCGCGTCCAATGCCGGAGCCGCCGCCAGTGATGAGGATGGTGTTGCCAGAGATATTCAACCGTTCTTCTCCTGTTGACGTTGTGAGATAGTCTGAACTTTGAATGACGCCGATTGGATGCGCCGATCCCCTTGAATGATTCGTCGACCGATTCCCCGGCCAATTCCCGGACCGATGCCTTGACCGCCTCCGCACAGCCCGCGCCCACTCTCGAACGCAAGGTTGGGCTCGGCAGCGCCATCTCGCTGAACATGATGAACATGATCGGCGTGGGGCCGTTCATTACGCTGCCGCTGGTGGTGGCGGCGATGGGCGGACCGCAAGCGATTCTCGGCTGGGTGCTTGGTGCGCTGATCGCGATGTGCGACGGGCTTGTGTGGGCGGAGCTGGGCGCGGCGATGCCCGAGGCCGGTGGATCGTATGCGTTTCTACGCGAGATCTACGGCCGCGATGGCGTGGGCCGGTGGATTTCCTTTCTCTACATCTGGCAGCTCGGATTTACCGCGCCGCTGTCGATTGCCTCCGGATGCATCGGCCT
Organism: uncultured Acidobacteriaceae bacterium; assembly: GCA_963724375.1. Lineage (GTDB taxonomy): Bacteria > Acidobacteriota > Terriglobia > Terriglobales > Acidobacteriaceae > Silvibacterium. The sequence goes on along the minus strand of CAVRUM010000002.1, from coordinate 120,461 downwards.
CGCGCAGTATGCGGCATATCTGTGGCCGGTGCTGAATGCTCCGCTGCCGGTCGCGCATCTGCAGCTGGTGAATGTGGTTGCGGCGGGAACGTGCGTGGTCGCGGTGGCCCTGCTGTATCGCAACGTGGGGACAATCGCGCGCATGGCATGGGTGATGACAGCCGGCGTGGTTTTCACGATTGGTACTGTCATTGTCGCGGGTGCCACACATTTCCATTCCTCGCTGCTGGTTGTGCCGCATGGTGCGTTTGCGCTCAATGCCGGCTTTTTTACGGGGCTGGGAACGGCCACGTTACTCGCCACCTATGACTACTGGGGTTACTACTCAGTATGCTTTCTCGGTGGCGAGGTAAAGGTGCCGGGACGCACGATTCCCCGCGCCGTACTTTGGTCGATCGTGATCGTGGCGGCGCTGTATCTCGCAATGAATGTAAGCGTGTCCGGGGTGATTCCAGCGGCCGAGATGACGCAGGCGAGCACCGCCAGGTTCGCCGTCGTGGCCGCGCTCATGGAGCGTACTTTCGGGAGCGGCATGGCCAAGGTGCTGGCTCTGCTAGTGATGTGGACGGCGTTCGCGTCGGTGTTTTCACTGCTGCTGGCATATTCTCGCGCGCCTTACGCAGCAGCCATGGATGGCAACTACTTCCGTGCTTTCGCTCGGCTGCATCCCCGGCATCATTTCCCGAATGTTTCGCTGCTGGCGCTGGGTGGGGTTGCCGCGCTGTTCTGCTTCTTCAGCCTCTCGCAGGTGATTGCCGCGCTGGTAGCGATACGCATTCTGTTGCAGTATGTCCTGCAGCAAATCGGCGTAATTGTGTTGCGAGTGCGGCGTCCGCAGATGGCAAGGCCCTTCCGGATGTGGCTGTATCCATCGCCGCCGGTGGCCGCGCTGGCGGGCTTTATTTTTATTCTGTTCTCGCGCCCAGACGCGTCGCGCGAGATGGTCTACGCTGCAGTAGTCGCAGCAACAGGGAGCGCACTCTATCTGCTGCGCGCGGGGCGCCGACACGAATGGCCATTCCGGCAGTAGCGCGGTTCAGCGAACACAATGGCACAAAGTTGCCAGTTGGTACGGAGGAAAGATCTGAATGAAGTTGTCGTAATGTTCTCGAAGTTTTTCCGTCTCGAGATCTACCGGTTTTATCTTTAGCGTGTGTTGCTATTTATAGAAGCGTTCAAGCGCCAAAGGAGCCTGTCGATTTCTACGACGACGATACTGCGCAGGCTCGCCCGGACGACGTTGGTTCTGGCGGTTCTGCCGATTGCCGGCGACAAGCTCGGGAGGGCGCAAAACAATTACGAGATCCAGGTGTACGGCTCCGACACAGTCGCGCCCCGGACCACAATGCTGGAACTGCACAGCAACTTTACGGCCGAGGGAAGTTACCCCGTCCCGGGCTCACCGTACACTTCCGAGGGAGTCTATCCCACAAACCATGCCGAGCATGAGACGCTTGAGATTACTCAGGGGTTGAATAACTGGTCAGAGTTAGGCTTTTACGTCTTTACCAGCGCGCGCGCCGGAGACAGCTGGCAATGGGTGGGAGACCATATCCGTCCGCGGGTGCGAGCGCCCGATAGCTGGCATTGGCCCGTGGGAGCGAGTCTGTCGCTGGAGTTTGGCTATGTCCAGGCTTCGTTTCAAAAGGATACCTGGACGCTCGAAATCCGGCCTATTGTCGACAAGCAGATCGGCAGATGGTATTTCGCGGTGAATCCTGCCTTTGAGAGGTCGCTTCACGGCCCGAGTGTTAATGACGGCGTGGGGTTCGCTCCGGATGCGAAAGTCAGTTACGACTTCAATCGCTATATCAGCGGCGGACTGGAATACTATTCCGATTACGGAAGCCTTAACAACATCTACTCGTTTCATAACCAGCAGCAGCAGTTTTTTCCGTCGATTGATCTGAATGTGTCTCCGCAATGGGAGATCAACTTTGGCGTGGGTGTCGGGGTGACGGCGGCGACCGATCACTGGATAATCAAGGGCATCGTGGGCAGGCGGTTTGACTGGACGCACCACCGTCCCGGCGGATCGGAGAGCACGCAGTGAATCTGAGCCGGCGCAAATTTCTTATGCAGGGCGGGGCTGCGTGGGTTGGCTCCTCTCCTGCTGCAAGAGGTTGGGCACAGATGCAACCAGCCGACTACCGGCTGGAGATCGCTCCGCTGAAGCTCGAAATTGCTCCGGGAAAGACTATTCGCACCACCGCATATAACGGCCGGGTACCGGGGCCTCCGATACGCTGGCCGGAAGGAAAGCCGATCACCATTGACGTCACCAACAGGAGCGATATTCCCGAGATCGTTCACTGGCACGGCCAGTGGATTCCGTCGGAACAGGACGGCGCCGCGGAAGAAGGCTCGCCGATGATCGCGCCCGGAGGGCAGTTGCGGTACAGTTTTACGCCGCGTCCTGCGGGCTTTCGGTACTATCACACCCACGTCACCGCCGGGCACGATCTGAAGCGCGCTGCCTACACCGGCCAGTTTGGGTGCTTTTACGTTGAGCCGAAGAGCGAGCCGGGCGGGTACGACCAGGAGATATTTCTCACGCTGCATGACTGGAACGCCTACATGGGTCAGGCCAGCGACTCCTCGATGGATGTGTCGTATGACTATGCAACCATCAACGATCGCATGCTCGGTCACGCCGATCCTATCCAGGTGAAGCCGGCCCAGCGTGTGTTGTTTCGGGTGCTCAACGCGAGTGCGACGATGATGCACTGGCTTGCGCTCTCCGGGCATGAGCTAACGGTAACGGCGATGGACGGCAATCCCGTTCCAATGCAGGCTGCGATCAAGGCGGTAAGACTGGGTCCGGCTGAGCGCGTGGATTTCCTGGTCGAGATGAATCGGCCCGGTGTATGGGTGCTGGGCGAAACGCGAGAGGAGATTCGCAAGGCGGGAATGGGAATCGTGGTGGAATACGCGGGGCGCGCGCGCGCCCAGCAGGGGGAGCCGAAATGGGTCGATCCTGCAGAGACACTATGGGACTATCGTCCGTTTGCGAGGCCGGATGCAGCGCCCGCGGAGCCAGATGTAACGATCCCGCTGGTCTTCACGTCAAGGTTTCGCGGCCATGGTGATTTCGACTACTGGATGATCAACGGCAAGTCATATCCGAAGACCGAAACGCTGCTGCTTGATGAAGGCAAGCGCTATCGCCTGACGATGCAGAACAAAAGCCCCGACGATCATCCGATCCACCTGCACCGGCACACATTTGAAGTAACGAGCCTGGAAGGCAAGCCGATGTCGGGGCTGCGCAAAGACGTGGTTGTGGTCAAGGCAAACAGCACAGCCGAGATCGATTTCCTCGCGTCCAACCCCGGAACGACACTTTTCCATTGCCACCAGCAGAACCACATGGATTTTGGCTTTATGATGTTGTTCCGATACAGGTAGCAGATGCGAGCGCCTATCGAAATCGGCCCTCAGGACCGGCTCTTCGTGCTGACTGGCGCGGGAGTGAGCGCCGAGAGCGGCCTGCCCACCTTTCGCGACAACAATGGCCTGTGGAACGGGTATCGCGTCGAGGAAGTTGCGACTCCAGAAGCATGGGCGGAAGATGCCGAAAAGGTGTGGCGCTTTTATTCGATGCGCCGCCGCGATGCTCTGAACTGCGAGCCGAATCCGGCGCACTTTGCGCTTGCCCAACTGGAGGAGGAGCCTCGGAGATCGATTCTTCCTTTGCACGCAAAACGTCGATCCCCTGCACGAGCGAGCAGGATCGGAGCGCCTGCTCCACATGCATGGTGAACTTTTTCGCTCGCGTTGCGAATCCGACTGCGGCCGACCAGATTTCGCCGATGACGGGATCTATGAGCCTGCGGCTGATATTCCGCGCTGCGCATGCGGCGCGAGAATTCGGCCACATATCGTCTGGTTCGGCGAGATCCCACTGGAGATGGATCGCATCTACCGCGAGCTTGACCGCTGTACAACCTTGGCCGTTGTGGGCTCCTCCGGGACCGTGTACCCGGCGGCAGGCTTTGTGGAGTGGGCCCGCAGGAGTGGAGCGCGAACCGTGTACATAGGCCCCGAGCGCCCACTGAATGCGTCGACGTTCACCGAGGTTGTTCTCGGCAAGGCCGGTGAAGTTCTGCCGGGACTCTTTCGCGTCTCAAGACCCGCTTGACCCGTTTGCCAAACGCCGATCTTCACAGATAACGTAAGAGGTCCTGCTCATGCAGGGCGCAGAGGAGTCAAGAGTATCGATGCCCGGTGAAGAACTGCGTTATCAGTCTGGTTTTGGGAATGAATTCGCGACGGAAGCCGCTGCTGGTGCGCTGCCGCACGGGCAGAATGCGCCCCAGAAGGCGCCGCTTGGCCTGTACACCGAGCAATTCAGCGGAACGCCGTTCACCGCACCCCGCGTGGTGAACCGCCGTACATGGACTTACCGCATCCGGCCTTCTGTGACGCATAAGCCTTATGAGCCGGCCGGGGACGAAAGAGGCAAGCTTATTCGGAGCGGGCCCTTCAACGAAGTCCCGGCGCCACCCAATCAATTGCGTTGGAATCCCGTGCCGCTTCCGCAGAGTGAGACCGACTTTATCGATGGCATCATTACCTTGGGCGGTAACGGCGACCCTGCCCTCCAGACCGGCGTTGCGATTCATGTTTATGCAGCGAACGCGTCGATGGAGCACCGCTTTTTCTACAACGCAGATGGCGAGATGCTGATTGTTCCGCAGGAGGGACCGCTGAGACTCCACACGGAGCTTGGGATTGTCGGCGTGGCTCCCGGAGAAATCAGTGTCATCCCGCGTGGCGTAAAGTTTCGCGTCGTACTCGAGGGCAATGCGGCGCGAGGATACATCTGCGAGAACTACGGCCTGCCGTTCCGGTTACCGGATCTGGGCCCAATCGGCGCGAACGGGCTCGCGAATTCGCGAGACTTTCTCACGCCGGTAGCGGCGTTTGAGGACCGCGAAGGCGCCTTCCATGTTGTAAGCAAATTTCTGGGGCGCCTTTGGGTGGCGGAGATCGATCATTCTCCGCTGGACGTGGTTGCATGGCACGGCAACTATGCGCCTTACAAATACGACCTCAAGAACTTCAACTGCATCAACACCGTCAGCTTCGATCACCCCGATCCTTCTATCTACACAGTCTTGACTGCGCCGACCACGAATTCCGGGACCGCAAACTGTGATTTTGCGATCTTCCCCCCGCGCTGGATGGTAGCCGAACACACATTTCGCCCGCCGTGGTTCCATCGCAATATGATGAACGAATTTATGGGCCTGGTCTTTGGGCAATACGACGCGAAGGCGGAGGGCTTTGTCCCCGGCGGAGCGAGCCTGCACAACTGCATGTCCGGTCACGGGCCCGATGCCGAAACCTATGAGCGCGCGACGACGGCGGAGCTCAAACCTCAGTATCTCGGCAATACGCTTGCGTTCATGTTCGAGACACAGCTGGTCGTGCGGCCGACGAAGTTCGCGCTGGAGACGAAGATTCTTCAGCATGAATACTTCGAATGTTGGCAAGGACTAAAAAAGCATTTCCAGGTACGGTAGCCATGAGTGCGATTCGAGCGCTGATGTCGGGCATGATCGACTATGCGGGCCTCTTCCCGCCCGCAGCCCTCGACATGAGGCCAGTTGTTCGTAACTATGCCGATTACATTTCGGGAGAGGATAGCTGGGCGCTCGGTGGGCTGGTCGTCCCCGCCGCCCGGCTGACGGAGTTCACGGAGGTCTTCAACGAAGTCTGCTGCGACGAGCGCGAGAAGGCATGGCTGCTGAATGTGCTCGGCTCCGACGATCCAGCCGACAACGTAACTCGGCTTAGCGGTTTTACGCAGGGCGCGGCGCTCATCGACGCCATTGAGCTTAAGGCTGCGACTCCTCAGGATGCTGAGCGCCTGCTCACAGGGCTGCCCGAAGGGCTGATCGCTTACGTGGAGTGTGCTCTCAGTCAGGCCGGCTCTATGCTGCCGGTGCTCGCGCGAAACGGGGCCCGCGCGAAGATCCGCATGGGCGGTTTGACTGCCGATGCCATTCCGGATTCGGCTACGGTGGCGCGCTTTCTGATTGCATGCGCCGACGCGCAGGTTCCGTTCAAGGCCACGGCAGGACTGCATCACGCAATCCGGGATGAATACCCGCTGACCGATGAACCTGGCAGCGCATCGGCGACGATGCACGGATTTGTGAATTTATTCCTTGCCGCTGCGCTGGCATGGATCGGCAAGGAAGAGGACCTGGTGATCGCGACTCTCGAAGAGGACTCTCCGAAGGAGTTCCGGTTCAGCGAAGATAGCGTCAGCTGGCACAAGAATGCGCTGACAGCGGGTCAGATCGGCACTATGCGGCGCGATTTTGGGATTGATTTCGGATCGTGCTCGTTTCTGGAGCCGATCGAGGATGTGAAAGCGCTCGGATGGCTGTGACGCGAAGCTGGCTGGAGAGCGCCAACGACGGCAAAACAGATTTCCCACTCGTCAATCTTCCTTACGGAGTCTTCAGGGACCCGAACGGAATTGCATGCATCGGCGCAGCTATTGGCGATCAGATTCTGAATCTGCGCGCGACCGCGAACGCGGGACTGCTCGCGGCGGTCGGCACGGAAATTGCCGCGTCCTGCGAGCGTGACTCTCTGAATGCGTTGATGGCGTTGGGCAGGGAGGCAACCCGGACACTTAGATTGCGCTTGATGGAACTGTTGTCGGAGCGATCGGCCCGAAGTCATGTCCAACCCCTCTTGGTGCAGCAATCGGATGCAGAGATGCTCCTGCCCGCACGAATCGGAGACTACACGGATTTTTACGCGTCGATTTATCACGCGACTAACGTGGGGCTATTGTTCCGTCCGGATAATCCGTTGCTCCCGAACTACAAATATGTCCCGATTGGCTATCACGGGCGCACGTCGTCTATTGTCGTCAGCGGATCGGAGGTTCAGCGGCCATGCGGGCAGACCAAGGCTCCCGAAGCTGCCGCTCCGTCGTTCGGACCCACCCGATCGCTAGACTACGAGCTCGAGGTGGGCTTCTTTGTAAGCAAGGGAAACGCGTTGGGAGAGCCGATCCCGATCTCCGACGCAGAAGCGCACATCTTCGGGCTCTGCCTGCTAAACGATTGGTCGGCGCGGGATATCCAGGCGTGGGAGTACCAGCCTTTGGGCCCTTTTCTCGCAAAGAATTTTGCCACAACGATTTCGCCATGGGTGGTCACGATGGATGCTCTAGAGCCGTTTCGGACGAGGGCATTCCCCCGGTCGGTAGGCGATCCCGAGCCACTGCGGTATCTCAGGGCGGACGCAGACCGCGCCCGTGGCGGCATCGATCTGAAGCTTGAGGTCTGGTTGAGCACTGCGAGGATGCGGGGTTCACAGCCTGTACGGCTGTGCCAAAGCAATCTACGTGATTTGTACTGGACGCTGGCACAAATGCTCACTCATCACGCAAGCAACGGTTGCAATCTGCAACCCGCCGATCTGCTGGCCACGGGAACTGTGTCTGGAGAGTCGCGCGATTCGCTAGGGTGCCTGCTCGAGATCACTAAGCGGGGAGCCGAACCGCTCGAGCTTTCCAATGGCGAGACGCGAAAGTTTCTTGAAGACGGCGACGAGGTGATTCTGCGGGGCTATTGCGAGCGCGAAGGATTTGACCGCATCGGATTCGGCGAGTGCCGTGGCGTCGTGCGGCCGGCCTCCGTTTCCGGACACTAATGGCGCTACTTGGCGCGCTCAAACTCCACGTAGTTGCGGCCGAAATAGAGGCGGTACTTTCCCGGCGCCTCGCCCTCGGTGACCTGGAGCGGCGTGGGGCGGTGCAGTTTTGCATCATTGACCGCATCCGTCGTGAAAAGATCGTGGCCGCCGATGTCGAGAACGATGAACTGCGGGCCGCCGGCATTCTTGATGATTCCGGTACCATAAGCCCCGGGAGCCAGCGAATGTCCGCCGATGGTGATGGGAACTTCGGTGATGAAGTAGGCCTGATATTTCTCCTGGATGCCTGTCGAATAGCCCGAATTATCGACGAGAGCGGCGAAGGTGAGATACCCATCGGAATAGCGGACTCCGCCTGAGTTGCGGCCCTGCGTTGTAGCAGACTGTCCACGGAAGAAAACGGAACCCGGGAGTATCTTGGCGAGTTCGGCCGGATGAAGGACGCCCTCGGGCTGAGCGGCCGCTGTTGTCGGGGTTTGCGCTGTCAGCTGGAAGGTGAGGAGGGTTGCTGCAGCCAAGGCAAGAAACGCGATCCGATATCTGGTAAAAAACTTCATTCTTTGGGATTCCTCAATTCACGCGCAAGTATAAACCGCGTGGCGGCGGCCCGGATAATGGACCGCCGCACAAGGGTTATACGTTGAGGGGGTTACACGTTGAGGTGATTTGCTGCAGCGACCCGTCCGTACCAGTAGCCCGAATCCTTGATCGTGCGCTTCTGTTCGCGGAAGTCCACATAGACCAGGCCGAAGCGCTGGCTGTAGCCTTCGGCCCATTCGTAGTTATCGAGCAGACTCCATGCATGGTAGCCGCGAACATCCGCTCCGTCTTTGATAGCGCGCGCGAGTTCGGCCAGGTGGCCGCGGTAATACTCGGTGCGCCTTGTGTCGGGGACCTTCGACGGATCACTGGGCAACGGGCCATCGGAGTAGGCGCAGCCGTTCTCTGTGATTTCGATAACGGGGTGGTTGTACTCCTTCGATATGCGAGTCACTATGTCGTATAGACCCCACGGCCAGACTTCCCATCCGTTGTACGTGATCGGGCCCACAGCCGGCATTACGTCCATGTACTGAACATACGGAACGTGCGGCGCGTTAGAGATGAGATGGCGGTTGTAGTAGTTGATGCCGATCCAGTCAAGCGGCGCCTGCATGATCTTGCCATCGCCCGGCTGCACGCCCATTATGTCGTACGGCGGATCGCCAACGAATGCCTTCGGGTACTCGCCGTGAATTGCGGTGTACAAGAAGAAGTCGTTGTTCATGGCGTGATAGCGCTCGGCCGCGGCTTTGTCGGCCTCGCTGTCGCTCGCAGGCGTGCCCGGAGACATGCTGAAGGCGCTGCCGAGCTTCGCCTTCGGCGAAGCGGCCTTCATGGCCCGGAATGCCTCACCCTGCGCAAGGTTCACGGTGTGCGCGGCCTTCAGGAACAGCTTCCAGTCTTTCTTGCCGGGCGCGTGAATGCCGTTACCGTAGCCGAGGAAGGTGAAGACCCAGGGTTCGTTGAAGATGGCCCATGTGGTCACGCGATCGCCGAGAGCCTTCGTTACGATGGTGGCGTAATCGGCGAAATACTTGTAGGTGTCGCGGTTCGGCCAGCCGCCCTTGTCTTCGAGCGCCTGCGGCAGGTCCCAATGAAAGACAGTACACATGGGCCGGATGCCGGCCTCAAGGAGCGTGTCAACGTAGCGGCTGTAGAAGTCGATGCCCTTCTGGTTTACAGCACCGGTGCCTGTTGGTTGAATACGCGGCCACGCTACCGAGAAGCGAGCGCTCTTCAGGTTGAGCTGCTTCATCAGCGCAATGTCTTCTTTGTAGAGGTGGTAGGAATCACAGGCAACGTCTCCGGTATCGCTGCCCTTCACCTTGCCGACGGTATGCGAGAAGGTGTCCCAGATGGACGGGCCCTTGCCGTCTTCCTGCCATGCGCCCTCCACCTGGTACGAGGCGGTTGCCGACCCCCAAAGGAAATTAGCCGGAAAGCGCGCACCATTCACGTCGATGGGCGGCATGGACGCGAAGTTCGCGCCGGGTGTTAGGTCGACAGGGAGAGCGCGAGCGTAGCGGGACAAGGCCGCGCCTCCTGCCAATGCCAAAGAACTGCCTAGAAACTGCCGACGATCGATCACCTTTACGACACTCCTTTCAACGCGAAACATCGTAGCATTGGAGAAATGTATTAGTAAAACTGTTTACTTCAGGAAGAAATGGAGCGACGCTTCGTCTGATCCAGAGGAAGAAGATGCTCGATGAGGACGAGGATGAGAACGGCAACCATAGCCACAAAGGGCAAAACGAATGCGGTTCTGAGCGAGCCTGTGCGGGCCGAGTAGAGGCCTGTTGCCCAGGGCACCACCGCCGCGCCCGCGCCGCAGATGGCAAAGATCCAGCCGGCGTGCCGCGAAGGGCCGATGCGAGCCAGCAGCCGCGCCACGGCCAGCGGGAAGACAGGCGCGCATCCCATTCCAGCGACTGCAACCGCGCCGAGGGTGAGCAGTGCGGTCTGGGAAAAGAGAAGGCTTGCGATACCGCACATTGCCGCGACTACTCCGCATGTGAGCACGGCAAACTCCGATGCGCGACGGACGAGCAACGGGGTCAGAGCCCGGCCGAAGACGATTGCGATCCAGAAGACTGAGACAAAGAGGCCGGAGCTGCGAGCTCCAAGTCCGTCAAAGCGATTCGCATAGGTTGCAATCCAGCCGGAGACTGCGGTTTCGCTGCCGACGTAAAGAAAGAGAAGGGCGCTGAAGAGTACGAAAACCGACAGGCTGAGACCGCCGAAGGGATGCGGCTGGCTTGGCACATCGGCACTCCTGCGGACACGGGCGAGCAAAGCGACGATTGCCACAAATACGCCAAGAGCGGCGAACGAAAGGCTGAGCAGCAATACCCGAAGCGTTCCGGGGCCGACTGTAGCGGCGACGAAAGGAGGACAGCATACGGCGCCGATTCCCCAAAACAGGTTCACCCGCGACAGCATCACGCCGCGCTTATCGGGCCGTTCGGTGCCGAAGAGGAGGTTTGTTGCTGTGGTTGCTGATCCAAGCCCCGCGCCAATCAGGGCAAAGGCAAGTAATGCCAGGTGGTAGTCGGCGAGCGCGAGAGCGGCCAGGCCAGCGGCGACCGAGGCATATCCGAAGATCAGGGCGGCACGGGACAGATAGGAGGCCAGCATGGCGCCGATTGTCGATGCGGTGAACTGGACCGCGAATAGCGATCCAGCCTGCAGATCGTTGAGGGCCCAGCGGGCGCTGAGAATAGGCAGAACCGGCCCGAGCAGCACGGTAGTCATGCCGGCAATGACGAATCCGGCATAGAACGGACCAGCGAGCAACGACTTGGGGGATTGCCCTGTGGGGCCCATCGGGATCAGCCCTGGCGGGAAACTCTCTTCAGGTTTGGCGGCATTGTCGACTCACGAATAATGAGCTCAGGGGCGACGGCGATGTGTCCTGGGTCGTCCTTCTGCGCACGTAGCCGCTGCAACAGCAGTTTTGCGGCGGTTGTGCCCATGTAACGCAGCGGCTGCCGGATAGTGGTCAGGCTGGGATTGTGATACGCGGCTCCCTGGATGTCGTCGAAGCCGACGACCGAGATGTCCTCGGGGACGCGCAAATTGTGGTCGCGAAAGCCGCGGATGGCGCCGATGGCAGCGATGTCATTGAAGGAGACGAGGGCCGTGAAGGGCCGCTTCTGTTGAAGAAGATGCTGTGCGACCGGATAGCCGAGCTCCGGCGAGGAAATATTCAGCTCTAGTTGGACGACCAGCTCAGGTTGAACCTGAAGTCCAAGCTCACGGCTCATCGCCATCAGGTTCTTCCACCTGTCGTCGGAGTCGGAGCTGAAGGTCTGCCCGCGCATGAAGGCAATGTGCCGATGCCCAAGCTGATAGAGGTGGCGCATGGCGAGCTCGGCGGCGCGCTTGTGGTCGAGCGCAATGTTGGTGACCCCCTCGATCTTGCGGTGCGCGGCAACTGCGACCACCGGAATCGGCAGACTGTGCTGCAGCGCGGTGTCAATGGCGATGAAGCCCTCGACAGAGCGGTCCATGAGAAGGCGCGGATATTCCTCGATCAGGTCGGCCTTGCGGCGGTGGCTGGCGGCGAGATAGAAATAGCCCTCCTCGATGAGAACCTCCTCGATGCCGTCCATGATGAGGACGGAATAGCCGTCGCTTAGCTCGGGAACCAGAACTCCGACTGAAAAACTCTGTTTGCGGCGCAGAGATCGGGCGTAGAAGCTGGGCCGGTAGTCGAACTTCTTCGCGGCCGCGAGCACGCGGTCGCGGGTGTCTTGCGGGATGGAGCGCACGCCCGGAGCGTTGTTCAGGACCAGAGAGATGGTGGCGGGCGACAGGTCAAGGTAGTCGCCCAGAACCCTCAGGCTGATGGGTTTGCTGTGTAGGAATGCGCCTTTGTCTACAGGAGGAGCGCTCTTTGCGGTGGCGTCGATAGCCGGCGGAGACTTGCGTTTCGGCATAACAGGCTTTTTTAACGGCTGAGTCTATGATTAGGCAAATGGAGTGTGACTTTTCGAGCCGGACTCACTTCTGAGTCTTCTCCTTTGCCCGGCGAGCCTTTGCCCAATCGGGCTTGTTGATCTGGCGCGCGCGTCCGAGGGCGAGTGCATTTTCAGGCACGTTCTCCGTAATGGCAGAGCCAGCCGCGATGTAGGCGCCTTTACCGACCGCAACCGGAGCAACGAGCGTCGCGTTGCTGCCGACAAAGACGCCTTCACCGATAAGCGTACGGTGCTTGTTCACTCCGTCGTAGTTACAGGTGATGGTGCCCGCGCCGACGTTGGTACCGCTCCCGATCTCGGCATCTCCCAGGTAGGCGAGATGGTTGGCTTTCGCCCCCTTGCCCAGAATCGTCTTTTTCACCTCAACGAAATTGCCAACGTGGACACCTTCGCCGATTTGAGACTCGGGGCGCAGGTTTGTGAAGGGGCCGATCAATGCGCCGTCGCCGATCTGCGTATTGACGACGACGCAGGCGTGGCGGATGAGCACCCCGCTACCGATCGAAGAGTTGTCAACGACAGAGTAAGAACGGATGCGGCAGTCCTCACCGATTCTGGTTTCTCCCAAAAGCTGCACAAAAGGTTCAATGACGGTGTCGGGGCCGATTTCGACCGTCGAGTCGATGACGGTTGTCTCCGGACGAAAAATGGTCACACCCTGGGCCATGAGGCGGCGAGCAGTCTCGAGCCGTAGCTCGCGGTCAAGATCCATCATCTCGGCAATTGTGTTGGCCCCGAGCACCTCGACAGGGTTCGCAGCCTCGAGGGCGACAACCCGTTTGCCGGCGTCGACCAGAAGGCTCGCCATGTCGGTAAGGTAGTATTCGCCGTGGGCGTTGTCGGTTTTGAGCTTGGAGATGTGCTCGAATAAAGGACCGGTGCGAAAAGCGTATATGCCGGAATTGATTTCGCGCTCTCCCTGCTGCGCGGGAGTGAGGGCCTTTTGTTCCACGATGGCTTTGACCTCAGGCGAATCGGGTGATTTGCGTAGTACGCGTCCATAGCCGGTGGGGTTGGCGGGAGCAGCCGTCAGGATGGTCATGTCAGCCTGCTGTGCGATGTGGAAGTCGCGCAGCGCCGCGATGGTTTCGGGCTTGAGGAGCGGCACATCTCCGGAGAGCACCAGCAACTGGTCGTAGTCGCGCACAGCATCGGAGGAGATCTGAATCGCGTGGCCCGTGCCGCGCTGCTCCTGCTGATGGACGAAGCGCACGCCAGTGTCCTTGACTGCGGCCTCCACAGCGCCGGCTTGATGGCCGACGATCACGTAGATATCCGTCGGCGGAACGATCTGCCCGGCGCTGGCGATGACATGGCGAAGCAACGGCTTGCCGCCAATTTCATGGAGCACCTTGGCGCGCTTGGACTTGAGCCGCGTGCCCTTGCCCGCAGCCATGATGACAATTGCTAAACGCATAAGAGCAGGGTACAGAAAAGCCGGGATCAGGGCATAGAGGCGAGGGAACAGGGTGTCAGGGCGTCCAGCAATTTGAGTCCTGACCCCTGTTCGCCGCCACTCTTAGTTTCCCGGGCCCTCGCCGGGCGCCGGCATGCCCTGCATCCCCGGAGGCATGGGAATGGTGATGTCGATCGGATGTGCAGAACCGAGATTCAGTGTGGTGAGTGGCGTTCCGAACTGCGACTCGTTACCGACGACTAGAACGGCGAGCTTGGAGGGATCGATGTATTTCTTCGCCACGCGTTCCAGATCAGCGGTCGTTACGGCTTCAACACCGGCGCGGTATTTATCGAGAAAGTCCTGCGGGTATCCGTAGAATTCAAGCGTTACGGCCTCGGTGAGGATTTTCTCCTTGCTGTCATAGTGAAATATGAAGGAGTTGAGAACCTGGTCTTTGGCGCTCGTCAGCTCCGCCTGGGTGAACGGCCTGGTGCGCAGATCGTCGATTTCGCTCAGCATCGCCTTGGTCGCCTGCACGGTTGACTCGCTCTTCGTGGAGGCGGCGGTATAGAAGACGCCAGGGTGGTCGTAAGAAGCGCCATAGCGGCCATCGACTGAATAGGCGAGGCCGAGCTTCGTGCGCACCTCCTGGAAAAGACGGGAGCCGAAGCCTCCGGAGAAGATTTCGTTCATCACGTTGAGCGCGTAGTAGTCGGGATTATTGCGTTCGGTGCCGAGACCAACGATCCAGACATTGCTCTGGTTCACATCATTCTTGTCGACGAAGTAAAGCCCGGGTGTTGGGCCCTGAAAATTGCCCGTTGGCTTGGGCCATGCGGCCCCGCGCGGCATACTCTCGAAGGTGTCGCGCAGCTTCTTCTCCATCACGACAGAGTCGAAGTCACCCTCAATGGCGATGATCATGTTGTTGGGAGTCAGCGTCTTCGCGTGCCACGTCTTGAGGTCGTCAATCGTGACCGACATGACAGTTGAAATCTCAGGCTGGCGCGCATAGGGGCTGTTCTTTCCATAGACGAGCATTGCCGCCTCGCGTTCGGCGATTGCCCCGGCATCGTCGTTTCTGCGGACAATGCCGGCGACGGCCTGCTGTTTGGCGAGGGTCAATTTGTCGTTACTGAACGCGGGATGCTCCAGCAGATCGACAGCGATGCCGAAGACCTGATCTTCGTCCTTGGTGAGGCACGACCAGCTCACATCCGTGGAGTCGACGTCTCCGCCCGTCTCCACCTTTGCAGCTTTGGCTTCGAGCAGATCGTCGAGCTTGTCCCCGTTCATGGTCGTGGTGCCGCTGGTTCTCCATGTATCGCCGTAAAGAGCGATCAGGCCGGTCTGCGCTGCGGGAACGTCGCGCTCGCCACCCCGAAGATTGATAGTGCCGTTGATGAAAGGCAGCTCGTGATCTTCTTCAAGCAGGATGACGACGCCGTTCTTCAGCTCGATCCGTTTTGGGGGCTCGGGGTGAAATGGTGCAAGGGGAGGCACCGGGATCTTCATCCACGGTTCCGAGTGCGGACCCTCCTTGGCGTCGGGCGGAACCGTGACGGTTTGCTGCGAAAGAGCTGCCTGCCCCAGGACGAGCGCCGTCATCGCAGCCAGCAGGAGCACGGCGGTCTTCAATGGCCTGCGGCTTTTGTGGGATCTCTGCAGGAGGCGCATGCGGAATCTCGTCATTGTGCACCTGCCTTCGCCTGCTGCGGCTGCTTAGGCGGGGTGAACTCGATCATGGCGTAAGTGCGGTTGGTCTCCACAAAGACCTTATTTGCGACGCGGCGCACGTCGGCTTTCGTGACGGCGTCGATCTTCTGCAACTGGTTGAAGAGCTCGCGCCAATCGCCATAGCGCAACTGGTAGATGGCCAACTGCTCGGCGAGACCCTGATTCTCGCCCAGGCCGCGAAGCAGGTCCGCGCGGGCCCGAGTCTTGAACATGGCGAGCTCTTCGTCGGTTACGTCGGTGGTCTTCAGCTTATCGATCTCCTTGTGAATCGCAGTCCGCAGTTCCTGCGGTGTGTGGCCCTGGTTAGGAATTGCGGCAAAGGCGAAGAGGCCGGGATATTTGTCGCCGGGAAATCCGCTGAAGCCCTCGGCGACGGCGGCAATTTGCTGGTCGCGCACGAGCGAGCGGTAGAGGCGCGACGTGCGGCCGTTCGAGAAGATGTCCTGAATAGCGTCGTATACGGCGTCGTCAGGATCGAGATAATCGGGCCTATGATAGCCCTCAAGGTAGACCGGCTGCGTAGCCTCGCGGATGATGACGGATTTCTCAGCGGTCTGCGGAGGCTCGACCGTTGCCATAGGCTCGGGCTTGGGGCCGGCTGGGATCGCGCCAAAGTATTTTTCAAGCACCGGCATCACTTCGGCCGTTTTGACGTCACCGACTACGGCGATCACGATGTTCGCCGGTACGTAATATTTCTTGTGGAAGGCTTCGGCCTCGGTTGCGGTGATCTGGCTCAGCTCGCTCGTCCAGCCCACCCCAGGCCGGTGATAAGGATGCGCAACATAAGCGGCAGCGAGAAACTGCTCCTCCATGCGGCCGATCGGGTTGGAATCGATGCGCATGCGGCGCTCTTCCATGACCACGTCGCGCTCTTTATAGAACTCGCGCGGAACAGGATTGGCGATGCGGTCACTCTCCATGTAAGCCCACAGCTCGAAGCGGTTCGACGGCATGCTCCAGAAATATTGCGTGTCGTCGAGACTGGTCTGCGCGTTCAAGCCGGAAGCGCCGTTGGCTTCAGCGATCTCGGTAAACTCGTTCGGAATGACGTATTGCTCGGCCTCCTTCTGGGCATCCAGAAAAGCCTGGTGCAGCTGTTCAAGCTTGGCCGGATCCTTGCCGACACGCTTGCGAAATTCCGTGTCGTAGGCGGCGTAGGCGGCTTCGAGCTTGTCGAGGGCTACTTTCTCGGCGGCGTAATCTTTCGTGCCGATGTCTTTTGTGCCCTTGAACGCGAGGTGCTCGAACATGTGCGCGAGGCCCGACTGGCCTCCGGGGTCGTTGGCGTCTCCTGCGTCGACGATGGTGAAGTAGGAGAAGACCGGAGCCTCGGGACGCTCGCAGACCATCAATGTAAGCCCGTTGGGCAGTACCTTAACCGTGACGCGCTTTTCGAAGTCGGCAAGGAAGCGGGCGGGGCTGTCTGCCTGCTGGCCGGCACTTTGAGCTGGCACGTAAGAGGCGACTGCAAGGCAGCATGCCAGCGCGACGGCGCGCGCGGCGGAACGAAGTCTCATGAAACCTCGAGAAATTAGAGTAGAGCGCGCCCGCGCAGGAGTCCGCACGGCGCACGCACACAGGTTTGACGCTAATCGCGTGGTTTCAGCGTGTCAAACCAGGGTGCAGCGCGGCAAAGGCGAGGCGAACGCGCGTGAGGTTGAAGTAGACCACCCACCAGAGACCAACGAGCGCGAGCAATGCATAGAAGATGGAGAGTCCCAGCATCAACGCACCGGGCGAAAACGGCATCGACGGGTTTGGATGGGCGTCCATTGAAGCGATGAAGGGGTTGCGGCGCAACCATGCGAGGCCAGCGCTCAGCAAGGCAAAGACGAGGAAGTCCAAAATCCCAAGCACGATGATGGAATAGCGTGCCCAGGTTCGATACCGGAAGAGCCCTACGACTGTCCAGAAAGACCATAAAACTGCAGCCAGCATCAACAAATGAGCGACGGCGAGCAGGATCCTTACGCTCGGAATTGCCGGGGCGATCGCATGACTGGTGAAAAACAGTGTTACGGCAGAAAAGGCTGTGCTGAGAAGTCCGAAAGCACCCATCAGGGCAAGCACAATTGCAGCTGCGAACACTCCTCCCGGCTTTTCATTCGGATCTGACATTTCCAATCAGCTTAACGGCAGAGGCAGCCGCGATCACGCGAATTATTCGTTACACGGCCCAGGCTCAGGCCCGCTGCACGAACAGTCCTGCGAAATGCTGGCGATATCGGACAAAAAGAATGATCCAGAGTATGGAGCAAACGAGGCCGCCCGCTATGCCCGCAGGGAGCATACAGATGTGAAAGAGCAGGATATTAACGATGACCGGCCCCAGAATTGTGAGGGCGAAAGGAACATAACGGTTGACCAGCAGCAGAGCTCCGCCGATCACCTGGATCACACTCACGGCCAGATCGTAATGCGATTGGGCCAATACTGCGACGAACTGGCCTGCGAGACCCGGAGGCAGCGTTGCCGGAAGAAAATGTAGAAAGCCATTGAGCCCGAAAAAGAGAAACACGGCACCCAGCAGGATGCGGGCGATGATTACCAGAATCTTCATGACAGTTCCTTTGCGATTTCGACGCCAGGGAAGCGTATATTGGCCCTATTTTTCTTTCTGCAGTTCCACAACCATGACCTCAATCGGCTGGTTGCCAGTGTTCACGTCTGCATGCTTCGTGTTTGGAGGATTGGCCGGCAGCCAGTAAGCCTTTCCTGTGTCCCATACATGCTGCTCTTCCGCGCCGTTCTGGTCGACGATCTTCATGGTTCCACCCTTGAGCGCTATGATGACGCGCGGATGATCGTGACGGTGCATGGTTAGCGGCTGGTTCGGGAGAACGACGGACTTCCAGACCTTTACGTCTTCGTTCTCAAACTGAGGAAACCGTTGTGTTTGCGCTACGGTCTGCTGGGAATGGATGACGCCCGCCGCAGCCAGCAGAAGAGCACTCAGGATCGCAATGGAGATTCGGTAGGCCAGCAAGCCTTTCATTTCAGTGCCTCCGGTGCGCGAATTGTAGCATCGGAGTACTTGCCCGTTTGCTTGACCCGCCGCACTGGCGCTAAGTATTCTGCCTCGTGATTCATACCCAGTCCCGCAACCGCATTGCGGTGCGCATCGTAGTCGCCGGAGTGTCATAAGCATGAGCGCCGCAGCCCCTGAGCAGATCCCAGTCCACGCCGCTCCAACGCTCCTTCGCCGCGCCGCTGTGCTCGGTGCCGGAGCAATGGGCTCGCGCATTGCCGCGCATCTGGCCAACGCGGGCGTGCCGGTGCTGCTGCTCGACATTGTTCCGCCGGGGAATTCGGACGCGAAGGCACGCAGCAGCGTCGCGAAAAGTGCATTGACTGCGCTGCTGAAGGGAAAGCCGGCCGCCTTCTACGATACGGCTTCGGCCCAATTAATCACTCCGGGGAACTTTGACGATGATCTTGCGGGCCTGAAGGATTGCGACTGGATTATCGAAGCCGTGACCGAAGATCTCGGAATCAAGCAGGCGCTGCTCGCGAAGATTGCGCCGCAAGTGGGAGCGCGGTCCATCGTCACCACAAATACAAGCGGGCTGCCGGTCGCATCAATCGCCGCGAACATGACCCCCGAATTCCGAAAACGCTGGTTTGGGACACACTTTTTCAATCCGCCCCGCTACATGCGGCTGCTGGAAATCATTCCTACGCAGGAGAGCGATCCGGTGCTGGTCTCCGCCATTGCGGACTTCGCCGACCGGCGTCTGGGCAAGTCGATTGTTTACGCACGCGATACGCCTAATTTCATCGCCAACCGTATTGGAACCTTTGCGATGCTCACGGCGGTGCGGCTGATGCAGGAACAGAATCTGAGCATCGAGGAGATCGATGCGCTGACGGGTTCCGTAATCGGATGGCCGCGCACCGGAACGTTTCGGCTGGCCGACATGGTGGGCATCGACGTGCTCGCTCACGTCGCGCGCAATTTTGCCGAGTCGCGCGGCTCCGACGCCGGTGCGACGGCTTTGGCTCCGTTTATCGAGACAATGCTCGAGCGGCGGTGGCTCGGCGACAAGACGGGACAGGGTTTTTATAAGAAGGATTCTGAAGCGAAACATCCGAAGAACAACCGGCTGGCCTTGGACTGGCGCACGCTCGAATATCGTCCTGCGGTGAGGCCGAAGTTTCCATCCATAGAAATGGCGAAGAATGCGGAGTCGCTGCCGGAGCGTCTCCGCCTGGTGCTGAGCGGCGACCTGACAAAAGACAAGGCAGTCGCGTTCCTCTTTCCGCTGCTCGCCGAGATCTGGAACTATGCCGCCGACACGCTGCCCGAGATTGCGGACTCGCCGGCATCGATCGATCGCGCCATGCGCACCGGGTTCAACTGGGAGCTGGGGCCGTTCGAGATGTGGGACGCCGTGGGCGTCGCCGAGACAGTGACCCGGATGCGCGAGGCAGGAATGCATGTTAGTCCGCTCGCAGAAGTGATGCTCGCTTCGGGAAAGACGTCCTGGTACGTGGATGGACGAGAGGGCCGGAGCGTCTACCATCCGGAGGCGGCAGGCTATCGTAAGGTCGAGGTTCCCGACGGCGTCGCGAGCGCAGCGATCTTTCGCCGGGCGAATGGCGTGGTGCGGAAGAATACTGGTTGCTCGCTTATCGACATAGGCCAGGACATCGCGCTGCTCGAGCTCCATTCGAAGAAGAACGCAATAGGCGACGATATCGTTTCGATGATCACGCAGACGCTGAATCCGGCCAGCGACCATGTGCGCAACTTTAGGGGTTTCGTTATCAGTGGTGATGCGGCCGACTTTTCTGTCGGGGCAAATCTGATGCAACTCCTGCTCGGGATCCAGGAGGGTGAGTGGGATGAGGTTGACCTGGCGGTCAGGGCCTTTCAGCGCATGACCGCGTCAATCAAGTTCTGCCCGCGTCCTGTTATTGCCGCGCCGTTCAGCCTGTGCCTGGGCGGAGGCACGGAGATCTCGCTGCACGCAGCTCGACGGCAGCCGCACGCAGAGCTCTACATGGGCCTGGTCGAAACCGGAGTGGGCCTGGTGCCCGGCGGTGGCGGCACGAAAGAGATGGCTTTGCACGCTATCGATGCGGCACGAGCCTCATCGGGAATCGATCCGGCGACGTCGACGGTGCGGTTCGCGCTCTCGGCCGATCTGCAGGACGCGCTTCAGCAGCGATTTGAGACGGTGGCCATGGCTAAGGTGTCGACGTCTGCCGCCGAAGCGCGCGGGCTCGACCTGCTGGCGCCCTCCGACCAGATCACGGTCAACCGCGAGCGGCTCCTGCTCGATGCGCGTGAGGCGACGATCTACCTGTCGGAGGCAGGCTATACCGCGCCGGCTCCCCGCAGCGTCCCCGTTCCTGGAGAAGCGGTGCTATCGACCCTGAAGCTGGGGATTCATCTGATGCGCCGAGCGGAGTACATCAGCGATCACGACGTGAAGGTAGCAACGCACGTGGCGCGCATACTCTGCGGTGGATCGGTGACAGCTGGTTCGCTGGCTACGGAGCAGTATCTGCTCGATCTCGAGCGCGAGGCGTTCCTTTCGCTTTGCGGTGAGCGCAAAACGCAGGAGCGCATCGCTTACACGTTGCAGACAGGGAAACCCCTGAGGAACTGAATCCGTTTACGGCCATGGCTTTGCGTGCGGTAACGATGGTATTGGCGGCCTGGGTCGCCGTAGCGGTTGTGCCGTCACTGAGTGCGCAATCCTCGTCGGGAGCTACCCCGGCGGAGCAAATCGAAACAGGACGCGTGCGTCTTCCGAGCGGAACGGAAGTCGTCTACCGCATTCGTCTGCTGCCGATCTCGTCGTTTCCTGCGCTGCCCTCCGCAGTCGCCGAGCAACTCGAACACCGAAACTGCATGGTGCCGCAGACCTATGAAGCGCGCGCGCCGGAGAACGTTGTGCATGCATCGCTGGAGCGAAAGGGAAGCAGTGACTGGGCTGTTTTGTGTTCGGTGAACGGTGCAACGACGCTCTACGTGTTCTTTCAGTCGCAGCCGGGCAATCCGATTGTGTTGCGGCAGCAGCGCGACACCGAATGGCTCGGATCGGAGATATTGGGCGCGTATGGATCGGCGTGGGGCATTGCGCGGCGCAGTCCGTCGCAGATTCAGCGGGCGGAGCCGGGATCGACGAGTAAGCGCGTCGAAGCCGACCACGACGGTCTCGAAGACGCATTCGTCGATAGGTCTTCGACGGCTCACTACTTCCAGAGCGACTCATGGATCACGCTGGACAACACCAACTAGTGCGAATGCATATCATCAACACAGGACGTGAACTATGACTGAAGTTCTTATCGCCTCCGCTGTGCGCACCGCAGTTGGCAAGGCTCCACGGGGCACGCTGGCCACGACCCGACCAGATGATCTTGCCGCAATTGCAATTCAGGGCGCACTTGCTCGTGTGCCCGGGCTGGACGCAAAAGAAATCGAAGATGTGATTCTCGGCTGCGCTATGCCCGAGGCGGAACAGGGGACGAACGTTGCGCGCATCGCCAGCCTGCGAGCTGGGCTGCCGGTGGAGGCCTCGGCCATGACGATCAACCGTTTCTGTTCGTCGGGCTTGCAGGCGATTTCGTTGGCGGCAGACTCGATCCGTTCGGGCCGCGCGCAGGTAGTGGTTGCCGGCGGGACCGAGTCGATGAGCATGATTCCTTCTGTTGGAAACAAATTCAGCGCGAATCCGTGGCTGGTCGAGCATTACACGGATGCGTATTTATCAATGGGGTTGACGGCGGAGAACGTCGCAAAGAAATACGGTATCAGCCGCGAACAGGCAGATGAATTCGCGTTCGGCAGTCATCAGAAGGCGCTTACCGCGATTGGTGCCGGAAGGTTTCAGGAGGAGATCGTGCCTGTTACGGTGACAAATGTTACACCCAACGGCAAGACATCGAAGCCGGAGGTAAAAACATCGGAGTTTGCGGCGGATGAAGGCCCACGTGCCGATACGTCGCCCGAGGCGCTGGCGAAGCTTAAGCCTGTGTTTCACGCCATGGGCACCGTGACGGCGGGGAATTCCTCGCAGACATCGGATGGCGCGGCAGCAGCTGTCGTTATCTCGGAGAAGCGCGCCAGGGAGTTGGGAATTCAGCCGCTGGGACGCTTCATCAGCTTTGCCACAGCCGGTTGCCCGCCAGAGATCATGGGCATAGGCCCGGTATATGCGATCCCGAAAGCATTGAAGCTGGCCGGGCTGACGCTCGACCAGATCGACCTGATCGAGTTAAACGAGGCGTTCGCCGCGCAGGCGCTCGCGGTGATCCAGCAGACAGGACTCGACCCTGCGAAGGTCAACATCAACGGCGGAGCAATCGCGTTAGGGCATCCTCTGGGCTGCACGGGAGCGAAGCTGACGGCAACTATTCTGCACGAACTGCGGCGTCGCAAGGTGCGCTATGGGCTGGTGACGATGTGCGTCGGCGGTGGAATGGGCGCAGCGGGCGTTGTTGAGAGCCTGGAGTGATTATCCATCCGCCATCCATTCGGCGTACCATATCCCGTTGCGGCGAAGAGGAGACCAGAGCCGCCAGCGAGGAGTGAAACAGCAACATGGCCACGACTCTTGCGCCAGTCCCCGTGGTTAAGGGTGGCAGCTTCCTGCTGAACGAGCCCGATCCAGCCAACATCTTTACACCGGAAGACTTCTCCGACGAGCAGCGGCAGATCGCTTCTACGGCGGCCGAATTTGCTGCGAACGAGGTGTTGCCTGCTGCCGACGACATCGAGGCCAAGCACTTCGACGTTACTCGCGCCTTGCTGACGAAGGCTGGTGAACTCGGCCTGATGGCGGTCGATATTCCCGAGGAATATGGCGGCCTGTCCATGGACAAGGTGACCTCGGCCATTGTTGCCGATCGCATGTCGATGCTGGGCAGTTTCAGCGTGGCCTTTAGCGCACATGTGGGTATCGGCACGCTGCCGATTGTGTGGTACGGAACCGAGGCGCAGAAGCAAAAGTATCTGCCGAAGCTGGCGACGGGCGAGTGGATCGCAGCATACGCGCTTTCCGAGGCTTCGTCCGGCTCAGATGCGATGAATATTCGGGCGCGGGCCGTCCGCGATGGCGACCACTACGTGCTGAACGGCGAAAAAATGTGGATCACAAACGCCGGCTTCGCCGATCTTTTTACCGTCTTCGCGAAAATCGCCGATCCGAATGATCCCGATCCTTCGAAAGCGAAGATGTCGGCGTTTCTCGTCGAGCGCAACACGCCGGGCCTGACCGTCGGAGCCGAAGAGCACAAGCTGGGCATTCGCGGGTCTTCGACCTGCCCGCTGATCCTGAACGACTGTCGCATCCCGGCCGAGAACCTGCTGGGCGAAGACGGCAAGGGGCATCATATAGCGTTCAATATCCTCAATATCGGGCGGTTCAAGCTTGGAGCGGCGTGTGTCGGTGGTTCGCGCACGTCTCTCGCCAACGCGATCAGTTACGCGAAGGAGCGCAAGGCCTTCGGCAAGTCGATTGCTGAGTTCGGTCTGATCCAGCAGAAAATCTCCGACTCGGCGACGCGCATTTATGTTGGCGAATCGATGGCCTACCGCACCATTGGAGCCATCGATGCTGCTCTCGCTGCCATTCCCGAGGCCGACGCGCACAACTCGCGCGAGATCCAGAAGCGGATCGAGGAATATGCCGTCGAATGCTCAATTCTCAAAGTGTGGGGATCGGAGATGCTGGACGCGATTGTCGACCACACCGTGCAGATTTACGCCGGGTACGGCTACGTCGAGGAGTATCCGGCGGAGCGGGCCTATCGCGACTCGCGCATCAACCGCATTTTCGAAGGCACCAATGAGATTAACCGGCTCATCATCACCGGATTTCTCATGAAGCGGGCAATGAGCGGGCAGCTTCCGCTGCTGGCGGCAATCAAGCAGCTCATGGATGAGTTGATGTCTCCACCGTCGTTTGGCGGAGACGAGGGCACGGACGATCCGCTTGCCCGCGACGCTCAGATGCTGGCGAATGCCAAAAAGCTGGCCCTCTTTGCGGCCGGTTCGGCAAGCCAGAAGTACATGAACACGCTCGCCGACCAGCAGGAGGTGATGGCGGCTCTGGCCGATATCATCCTTGAGGTTTATGCCTTCGACTCAGCGCTGGCGCGCGCGCGCAAGCTGGCAGCAGCAAAGTCGGCGCACGCATCGCTAGCGGCAGACATGACCCGGCTCTACGCGGCGACGGCATTTCACATCATCGAGTCGGCAGCTCGGCAGGTGATCGCCGCGGTTGCTGATGGCGACATGCTGCGGACCCAGCTTGCGATCTTCAGGCGGCTGGTAAAACACGAGCCGGCAGATACGATCGCGCTGAGCCGGACAATCGCGCGTGCTTCCATCGAGAACGGACGCTACCCGATCTAATCAACGGAGCGGCAAAACCCAGCCTCGATCACGAGCGCAATGTGGGCCCATATGACGTTCAAATCGAAGGGGCAGAATATATGGCACATGCTTTCTACATGACGATTCGGGGGGCTACTCAAGGGACTTTCAAAGGACAGGGGAGCGGTCCGGATAAAGGTAAGATTCCGGGAGTTGCATTCTCATACGGGATCAAAACCCTAATAGACGATGTTACCGGCGTTCCCAGCGGCAGACGCCAGCATAAGCCCGTCGTCATCACAAAAGAATGGGGCGCGGCGACGCCACAGATCTACCAGGCTACCGTAACCAATGAGGTATTGAAATCAGTCCTTTGCGAGTTCGTTAACGTGAATGCCACTGGCGTCGAACAGACAGCCTTCACCATTGAGCTTACCAACGCAACCATCGTCGACTTTGACGGATCGGTACACTTCGGTGAGGCGGGCGGCCCCGTCGTCGACACGCGCGAACTGGAGCGGCTCTCCTTCGTGTTTCAGAAGATCGCGATCACCAGCGTTACCGGCGATACCACAACGACAGATGATTGGACGCCATAGCTGCGCGGATCTTCCGCACTCCCACACTATTCGCCGCCAGTGGCATATTTCACACTGCATCCGTAGGGACGCGTCGAGGATACTGCGACCGGCTTACCGGCCATAGCTTCGGTGAGCGCCTCAGAGACATAGTTCTTCGATGACTTGATGTCGTCGGGATCGGGCGTTGCGTGGTCGTCGATGGCGCCCGCATAGATCAGCTTGCCAGAGGGATCTATCACGAACATGTGCGGCGTCGTGCGGGCGTCGTATTCGCGGCCGATAACCCCCTTCGGGTCGAGGATGGCGGCGGTTGGGTCGGCGTGAACTTTTGCGATATAGGCATTCTCCTCGGCGGCCGTCATGTAGCCTTGCTCGCCGGGCGCGGAGGACAAAATGGTCAGCCAGACGACGCCCTTTTCAGTCCACTCTTTCTGCAGCGATTGCATGTTTCCGCTGTTGTAGTGCTTCCTCGTATAGGGGCAGCCGTTGTTAGTCCATTCGAGGACGACGAACTTGCCGCGGTATTCAGAGAGCTTGATCTGCTGACCGTGCGAATCGGTCCCGGTGAAGTCAGGAGCCGGATCGCCGACCTTGGCGGCGGAAGCGCTGAGGTTGAAGGCAAAAGCGGCGGTAAGCGCCATAGTCCAGATGCGGGGCCGGAGTCGCATAGGGAGCCTCCTATACCCGGCTTAGACGGAGCCGATGGCAGGTTTGTTTCTCAAAATTCCTACAATCCGGCGCTGGGCCGCGGAGGTCCCGGCTTGATGTTATCGAGAGCATTCAGGACGATGTCCGGTGTCAAAACCTCGGGCAGAAGCACGGGAGGCGCCTGCGGATCTGCGGGATAGAGGGCGTAGGTTGGCACGCCATTCCGGCCGAGTGATGCCAGGGTTTGGGCGATGATCTCGTCGTGGCGGGTCCAATCGGCGCGCAGAAGGGCAACGCCGCTGGTTTTGAGTCGATTCTGTACGTCGGTCCGGTCCAACACTACCCGCTCGTTGACCTGGCAGCTGAGGCACCAGCTTGCCGTGAAATCAACGAAGACGGGACGCCCCTCGGACCGGTATTTCGCAACCAGCTCAGGCGTGAACGGTTGCCACTCGGCATGAGACGGAGAGGCAGCGAGTACCGGCTGCGCGCCGGATCGCTGAACAGCCAATACTGGCAATACGATCGCCAGCGCAAGGACCAGAATGGCGGCAATCGTGGATCCGACTTTGGCCGGCCAGCGTCCGAGGATCCATCCGGCGATGGCCAGCAGCAGAAACGCGGCGAGCAAATTGACGAGGGCTCCAACGCCGGCTGTCTGCGTGAAGACCCAGACCAGCCAGATGACCGTGGCGAAGATGGGAATTGAAACCGCCTGCTTCAGCACTTCCATCCAGGCACCGGGGCGCGGCAGCAGGCGGGTCCAGGCAGGGTTTAACGCAAGCAGAAGATAGGGCGCTGCGAGGCCCAGAGCCAGAGAGGTGAAAACAGCAAAGCTGACCACGGCGGAGTTCGAGAGCGCGTAACCGATGGCCGCTCCCATGAACGGCGCCGTGCAGGGCGTGGCCACGACGACCGCCAGAACCCCAGTGAAGAAGGTGCCGGCATAGCCGCTCTCGGCTGCGAGGCTCGATCCGGCGCTGGTGAGGCTGAGCCCGATCTCAAACTGGCCGGCGAGCGACAGGCCGAGGAAAAAAAGCAGCAGCGCGATCAAGGCGTCAAAGGTGGGCGACTGAAACTGGAAGCCCCATCCGAGGTTATGCCCAGCCCCGCGCAGCGCTAACAGTGCGCCGACCACCACCCAGAAGGACATGAGGATGCCGAGCGTGTAGACCACGCCATGCAGGCGGAGCTTGCGGCGCTCGTCGGCGGAGGATTGCACAAGCGCCAGTCCCTTGATGAATAGCACCGGGAAGACGCACGGCATAAGGTTCAGGATGACTCCGCCGACAAAGGCGAGGAGCACAATGCGCGCCAGGCTGCCTGATTCCGGAAGGGTTGCCGAGGTCAGGGCCCCGGGTTGGGCGTGGATTAGGTAGGCGCGGCCGTCGCCGAGTACTAGCACGCCATTGAGTTGACCGGGCGTCGTGCGAAGGTTTTCGTCCTTGGTCAGCGCGATGGAGACGCCGTTCTTGATCGGGGTAACTGGCTGCGGCGCTGAATTGGTAAGGATGCTCTGGTCGAGGGGAAAGAACGAGGCGGCAGTCTCCTTGCGTCCGGTCTCGACCGTCAATTCAAAGCCGTTGCTCGAGGCGCGGAACTTGGCTGCATCGCCGGCGGGCAGCGGCTGAGGCAGCTTGTCCTTGAAGCGCTCGAGCAGCTGGGCGTCTTCGGGATTCACGTTGTCAACCGCGGGGGCCTGCGCCAGAGCGGTACGGTCGACAGAGATCTGTGCCTTTCCGGGAATGCACACTTCACGACAGACCAGCCAGCTCACCTTCGCAGCGAGCGTTGCATTGGGGCCGGAGGGCTTGAAGTTCGGAGCGACCTGCATGGTGAATGGGAAGAGGACCTCGTTGTCGTAGCCGAAGTCCATCAGCGGCCCTAGAGGAAGGCGCTTCGGGGCGGGGAACTGGAGGGGCCCTGCACTGACGCCGGAGGGCAGGGTCCACTTCACCGAGGGAGGCTCGCCGGAGTCGCCGGCGTTGATCCAGTAAATATGCCAGCCGCGGTCGAGCTTGAAGTAAAAACCTGCAGTGAAGTTCTGTCCCGGGTAGAGTTGCGCTGGGGGCACTACAAGCTGCACGGTGAGGTGCGCCGCCGTGGCCGACGGCGCGGCCCAGAGTGCCGGGGCGGACAAAAGACCCAGGCACAGAAAGGCAATCGTGAGTGGCCGGATGGAGATTGGACGCAACATAGCCATCTGATTCCATTGTAGGACCTCAGGCTACGAGAAGTTTTCTTTACCCGCTCAAGAGCCATGCGCTAAATCGATTGCCGAAATCGGTTACGCGAGAGAAACTGGTTGCGATCTCCCTCATAAAACAATTACTTCTTCTGATTCTTTGATCGGAGCGAGAACGAATGATCTGGACTCGGCGAACTTTTCTTACGCGCGTGGCGGCGGCAGGTGGATATCGCGCAATGTTTACGGCAATGCAGTCCTTAGGGCTGCTCGCAGCAGCGGATGCCTCTCCGTTGCCTCAGTTGCCCGCGAATTACGGCTCGGGAAAGAAAGTGGTGATTCTCGGAGCGGGAATTGCGGGCCTTGTGTCTGCATATGAGCTGCGTAAGGCCGGTTTTGAATGCATCGTGCTTGAGGCTCGGGAGCGTCCCGGCGGGCGCAACTGGACAGTGCGCAACGGCACAAAAGTTGAGTTCACGGATGGAACCGTTCAGAGCTGCGACTGGGAAGGCGACAACTACCTCAATCCGGGTCCTGCCCGGCTACCGTCGATTCACCGTCACATTCTGGGCTACTGCGAAGAGCTTGGGGTGCCGCTGGAAGTGGAGATCAACACATCGCGCAGCACGCTAATGCAGTCGAAAGACCTGAATGGCGGCAAGCCGGTCGAGCAGCGCCAGGTGATAAACGACACGCGCGGCTGGATCTCTGAGCTGCTTGCCAAGTGCATCGACCAGCACGGCCTCGACCAGGTTCTGAGCAAGGACGATACCGAGAGGATGCTCGCCTTCCTTCAGACTTACGGCGATCTCGACAAAAATTACAAGTACACGGGCTCTGAGCGCAGCGGCGTGGAGATCGCTCCAGGAGCAGGTCCGGATGAAGAGAAGCTGCGCCCTCCGCTGAAGCTGCACGAGTTACTCGTCGCGGACTTCTCGATGGGCGAGCTTTATGAAGAGCAGTTCGACTGGCAGGCAACGATGTTCCAGCCGGTGGGCGGGATGGACAGAATTCCATACGCTTTCGCCAAGTCGCTTGGGCCGATTGTGCGCTATGGATCGCCGGTGCAGCAGCTTCGCCACACGCAGAAGAGCGTTACCGTTATTTATAAGGACAAGTCATCTGGCGGAGCGCAGACGATCGAGGCCGATTACTGCATCTGTACGCTGCCCTTGCCGATCCTCGACACACTGGACACGGACTTCTCGCCGGCGAAGAAACAGGCATTCAAGGGGATAAAGGTCTCCTCGCTCTACAAGGTCGGATGGGAGTCGCCGCGCTTCTGGGAGAAGAAGTACAACATCTATGGCGGGATTTCTTTCACTAAACAGACGGTAGGCCTGGTCTGGTATCCGAGCTGGAAGCTTTTCAGCAAGACCGGCGTCATTCTCTCTGGGTTCGATTTCGAGAAACAGGATTGGGGCGATGGTGCTCCCACAAAGTTTGGCGCGTTGACCACGGAAGGGAAGCTGGCCGCATCACGCGCCGCCGTAGAGACGCTGCATCCGGGGTATGGCCAGTTATTAACCAAGCCCATCTACGTCTCATGGTCAAGGATCCCCTACAGCCTGGGTTGCTACGGGTTGAACGAAATGCCCAGCGCCAAGCCCGCCTATGACGAGCTGAGCAAGCCCGACGGCCGTTGCTTTCTCGCGGGAGATTATGTCAGCCACCTCAGCGGTTGGCAGGAGGGTGCGGCGCTATCCGCACATCGCGCAGTGAAAGGAATCGCTGAACACATGCAAAGCAGCTAAAGAGCGGGCGCTCTGATCGCGCATAGACGCTCCCCACCGCCAGCGGGTCACCAACCTGCCGCCATGCGGTCTTTCAGGATGCAGCGGTCCATCACAACCTTGACGCCGGCTGCCTCCGCCCAGCCCGCGGCTTCGTGGTGAACCACGCCTTCCTGGAGCCACAGGTACGGAATCTTGAGCCTGATGACATCCTTGACGATCTCGGGCACGAACTCCGGCGCGCGGAAGACATTTACCAGCGAGATGTCCCTCACGGCGTGGACGGCCTCGTCGAGCGTGGGATAAGCGCGCTCGCCCAGCGCGCTTTCAATCCGCGGATTGACTGGAACGATGCGGTATCCGCGTGACTTCATGAATCGGGAAACCCCGAGCGAAGCCCGGCCCTCCCGATTTGTCAGTCCTACGACGGCGATTGCGGTCGCGTGGTCGAGGATTTCGCGGATGCTTGAAGCCTCGTTCATCTTTCGCGGCACCTCGTCTTATTAGATAACGACAACCAAATGAAATGATGACGCGGCCCCGAAGGCTGCTGCGTTTAAATTGTTCGACCAAGGACTCACGAGTAGCTGACCGTGACCGCGATCGAGTTCTTGTCTCCGAGGCCGGGCGCCGGTCCGTTGATCTCGTTCGGCGCACTGCCAGCGGCGCAAAGCCGGGTGAGAGCAAGACTGGCCGGGGCGACAAAATCCTGGTTTACATCATTCTGGATGATCGATTTTAGCCGGGCGACGAGGCTATCCCACGCTGTTGTTCCGGAGCCGGTGGAATTCGATGCCGCGAGGCTTCTGAGATCGGCACAGAAGTTCATGAAATCGCTCGCCGCCTGCAGCGCGTAGCCGATCAGCGGTGTTGTGGTTCCCCCCTGGAACTCTGTGTTGAGGTAACTTGAACCGGCGGCCGCATTGCCGGACTGCGTCCGGTCGGGCAAGGCTCCGGGCGGAGGCGGCCAGTTGGCATTGGCCGCGATGTTCCAGTTACTCCAGGTCGTGTAGCCGAGACTCTGGCCGTTGTAGGAGAAGTTTGCCGGCGACTCGGCAAACAGCTCGGAACAGGCCCCGGCGAATGCGGCATAGTTCGCCTGATCGGGAGCTTGGTTGTCAGGCCTGCCGCCGGTGATCGTGGATGCCTGCAGTCGCCCGTAACTGGTCTGGTCGAAGACCAGGTGAAGCATTTCCGTCGAGCCGGGAACGGCTGCGAGTGACTTGATGCTTGCGGCAAGCTCCGCCTGCCCTGCAGCGGGAGTCATGAGGTTAAGAAAATTGGCGAGGTACTGCCCATACTTCGGATTGTTCGTTGCCTTCAATACACAATGGAGGTCGATTTCGCCGAGCTTTGTGGTCCCGCTCGAGAAATCTGCTGCCGCAGCGAAGTACAGGTCAATCTCGCGCTTGCTGGTGTTGATGAGCGCGAGCTGCTGGCGGCCTTCTTCCGCCATAAGGTGAAACGTGTTGTTCCCGGCGTAGACCATGCTGGTGTTGTTGATGGTGGCGTCGCTCCACACCGCGTTCAGCTGACCGAACAGATTCAGGTGGATAGAAGTCTTCTTGCTGTAGAGTCTCTCCAGCCCGCCGCCAACGCCAATTTGCACGCCTCCATTGGGAGTCGTCAGCGCCGCTACAAAGTCTCCATCAAGCGCGGTCTTCCAGGCCGCAGCAAAGGCAGAAGCTGTCAGGTCGAAGGTGTAATCGAGCAGCAGAAAGGTCTGTTTGGTGCTTTCGATGGCAATGTCGAGGGTTGCCTGGCCTTGATTGACCGGATTCAACCACCCTGCGACCTTGTTGGCCGCATCGGCGCCGAAGTTGTTCAGCTCGTCCGTGGCCTTGCTGGCAAACTTCTGGCCCAGTGAACCGGGCAGCACCTTGTTCAGCAGCACGCCGCACTGCTGCGTGATGCAGGTCTCGCCGGTGGCGACATTGGACACGAGCCCCACGCCCAAATGCAGGCCAAGACTCGTATCCTGCTCCTTCGAGCGATAGAGGTGCATGTGCCCGGTCGTGGCGCTTTCCTTCCAAAGAAGCGCTTCAAACGCGCCTGTATAGGCAAAGCTGAACGAGAGGCTCGCAGTGGCCTGGAACGATGGGAGCGCAGCAATGCCGGCCTGGAGAGCTGAGCCTCCAATACCTGCAGGTGTTTGCGCCGCAAAGAGGATCTTGTTGTAGCCGATGCTGGCTCCCAGGCCCACATTCAGGCAGGCATTGAAATCGTGATGCAGATAGTCGCCCACAGCGAGGTTCGACAGCGTGAGAGGGTGCAGCGGCAGCACGTAATTTGAAAAAGCGTCGCGAATTGCATTCTGGAGTGTGTCCGTCGGACTGCACTTTCTGTAAAACGTGTTGCCGAAGGTGTTCTGGTCGTTCACGCTCGCGCAGATGCCCACAGTTCCGACGGGCGCGGTTACCGATATGCCGCCGCCGATCGTGAATTCGAACTGCACGCAGACATAAGCCTGACCAGCAGGAACTGTAACCGTCTGGACCTTCGGCGGGGGCGGGGCTTCGGGACCGATCGAGATGTCCGTCTGGAAATCGTCAGCATAAGTAAGCAGCGTGTCGCCCGGCAGCATGACCGCAAGCCTGCTTTTTACCCCGGCTGAGAGCGTGAAGGTAAATTCGCCACCACCCGGCGTCCATGAAGGCCCAGCGTCGCAATCGATTTCAACGCTGCGCAACGCCGAAGGCAACGTCGAAAGAGCCTGGTCGAGCTGGCTCTCCAATTCCTTCGGAAGCCGAAAATCGGACTGAATGTTACTTTGCAGGTCCTTAATAGGTCCGACCGAAGTGATATTGCGGGATCCAACCGTAATGCTGAAGGACATGGCCTGTCTCCTGGGGAAGCATGGATTACACGCAGCCTGCGCGGCGAATTTAGAGGACCCAGCGGGGCGCGCGCGAATGGTCGTCGGAAATGTATCAGGCCGTGGCGCGCTTGTGCTTAAAAATCAGAAATGGACCCGGTCGTCATCCGGCAGGCTGGCTCCCAATTCTTATAAGATCAAAAGGTTATCTCGGCAGGGGGAATGGCAGTTCATGGCATTGGCGCACATCGGCGAGGCTCAGCAGCTTAAACAAAAGATTGAAGCACGCACCGCCCGCATCGGAGTGATCGGGATGGGGTACGTTGGCTTGCCGCTGGCGCTGCTCTTCAGCGATCAGCGCTTTTGCGTTACCGGCTTCGACATCGATCCTGCAAAGGTCGACACTCTCAACAGCGGAGGTTCTTATATCTTTCGGATCCCCGCAACAGAGATCCAGGCAGCCCGGGAACGAGGATTTTCGGCCACCTCGAACTACGCGGAAATCCGAGCGATGGATGTGATCACCATCTGCGTGCCCACGCCCCTGAGTGATTTCCACGAGCCGGACCTCAGCTACATTCAGAACACCGCGCGAGCCATTGCGCCGTACCTCCGCGAAGGCCAGTTGATCGTCCTTGAGAGCACCACCTATCCAGGTACGACCGAGGAGGTGCTGATTCCGACTCTCGAAGCAAACCCCGGCGGCCTGAAAGTCGCGCGTGACACTGAGTCAAAGGGTTTCTATGCGGCATTCTCCCCGGAGCGTGAGGATCCCGGTAACGATACAGTTGCGCGCCGGGATATACCCAAGGTGGTCGGCGGAGTGGGTCCGGTTGCGCTGGAACTAGCGTCCGCGGTCTACGGAACCATCTTCGACCGCACAGTTCCCGTATCGTCACCGGCCGCGGCAGAGATGACCAAGCTGCTCGAGAACATCTACCGCTGCGTGAATATCGCGCTTGTGAACGAGCTTAAGCAGCTTTGCCAGCGCATGGGAATCGACATCTTCGAAGTAATCGATGCCGCCAAGACCAAGCCCTTCGGCTTCCAGCCCTTTTATCCCGGGCCCGGGCTTGGCGGCCACTGCATCCCCATCGACCCGTTTTACCTCTCGTGGAAGGCTCGGCAATTCGACTTTCGCACTCGTTTCATCGAGCTGGCAGGCGAGGTGAACGTTGCGATGCCGTATTACGTGATCGAGCAGACAGCGGCGGCCCTCAACGAACATGGCAAGCCGCTCAAGAATTCCCGCATCCTTGTCTTGGGCATGTCGTACAAGAG
Organism: uncultured Acidobacteriaceae bacterium; assembly: GCA_963724375.1. Taxonomy (GTDB): domain Bacteria; phylum Acidobacteriota; class Terriglobia; order Terriglobales; family Acidobacteriaceae; genus Silvibacterium. The sequence continues at coordinate 86,536 of CAVRUM010000002.1, read as the reverse complement.
AGATGTGGATGACCTGCGCGAGTCGCCATCGCTGACAATCATCGAATTGCTGCGCCAGCGCGGAGCCGTCGTCTCCTACAACGACCCGTATTTCCCCTACGTGGGCCGCGGACGCCATTACAACCTGGACATGCATTGCACACCGCTCAACAATCTGGCCCAGTACGATTGCGTGCTCATCGTTACAGACCACTCCGATTACGACTATCCGCGCATCGTGCGCGAGTCCGAGCTCGTGGTCGATACTCGCAACGCTACCAAGGGCATCAAGTCCGAAAAGATTGTGCGTTGCTGAGGCGGATGCGGACGGTGTGGCCTTTCTGATAGAAAGGCAGTCATGCTCCGAATCCTGGGACTTCGCTCCACCAGCATCAGCCTGGTTTTATTGTTCCTGTGTCTCTTTCCATTCTGCGCGGCGCACGCTGGTGAAATGCAGCTGCGGGAGGGGTGGACACTTCAGTCCGCGTGCAAGCTCCAGGCTGATGGCGCCGCAATATCCAACGCAGCCTTTCATCCCCAGGGATGGACTGAAGTTACAGTGCCTTCGACGGTCCTCGCCGCGCAGGTAGCGGCTGGAGAGTTCAAGCAGCCCTACTTCGGAATGAATCTGCGTGGCATTCCGGGTGCAAACTACCCGATCGGCCAGAACTTCTCAAATCTGCCGATGCCCGAGGACAGCCCCTATCGTTGCGGCTGGTGGTATCGCAAGACCTTCACTGTGCCGGCGGCCGATCGCGGAAAGACAGTTTGGCTGCGATTTGGGGGCATCAATTACCGTGGGAATCTCTGGGTCAACGGCAAACAGATCGCCGACGACAAGCAGATCGCAGGCGCTTACCGAACATACGAGTTCGATGTCACACGTGACCTCATTCCCGGCAAGGTAAACACCATCGCCATGGAGACCTTCGCGCCTACCGAGACGGACCTCGGCATCAACTGGGTGGACTGGAACCCCTGTCCGCCCGACAAGGACATGGGCCTGTGGGGTCCCGTCGATATGGTCACCAGCGGCCCCGTGTCGCTGCGCTCGCCGCTCGCGACCACCCACTTCCCCGATGCATCGCTCAGCGAAGCAGACCTCTCTGTTTACGCCGAACTGCACAATGCCTCAGACCACCCCGTGCACGGAATCGTAACCGGAACAGTTGCAGGAATCCGCATCGAGCAACCCCTCGATCTCGCCGCAAACGAAAGCAAAACTGTGACCTTCTCACAGGAGCAGTTCCCGCAGCTTCGGGTGCACAGTCCGCATGTGTGGTGGCCATATCAGATGGGAGAGCCCCATCTTGAAACGCTCACAATGAGCTTTTCCGAAGGCGGACACGTCTCGGACGAGCAGTCCGTCCGCTTCGGCATCCGTGAAGTAACGTCGGCGCTGACCGACAAGGGCTTCCGCCTCTTCCGCGTGAACGGCAAGCCGATTCTTATCCGCGGCGCAGGATGGTCGCAGGACATGCTGCTGCGACAGGATCCTGAAAAGCTACGGGATGAGTTGCGCATGGTCCGCGATATGCACCTGAACACCATTCGCCTCGAAGGCAAGATGGAAACGCAGGACTTCTTCCGCCTGGCCGACGAGCAGGGGATCCTCGTGATGCTCGGTTGGTGCTGCTGCGATCATTGGGAACACTGGGATAAGTGGCAGCCTGGCACACTCGATATCGCAACTGCTTCGCTTCGCTCGCAGATGCTGCGGATCCGCTGGCATCCCAGCCTGCTTGTCTGGCTCAACGGCAGCGACAATCCTCCGCCGGCCAACGTTGAAAGCGCCTATCTCGCCGTTGAATCCGAGACGCACTGGCCCAATCCAGTGCTGTCTTCTGCCTCGGCCACGCCCACGACCGTCACCGGCAAGAGCGGCGTTAAGATGACGGGACCCTATGACTACGTCGCGCCATCTTACTGGCTGGCTGATACGAATCGCTACGGTGGCGCTTACGGGTTCAACACCGAGACGAGCCCCGGCCCGGCGATTCCCACACTAAGCAGCATTAAGAAGTTCATCCCCGCCGACCAGCTATGGCCGCCGAACGCAACGTGGAGCTATCACTTCGGGGGCGGCGAATTCAAAGACCTGAATGTCTTCGATGAGGCGATGAAGTCCGTCTACGGGCCGCCGCAGAACCTTGGCGACTACATACGCATCGCGCAAACCATGAGCTACGACAGCGAGCGCGCTATGTTCGAAGCCTACAGCCGCAACAAGTACACCTCGACGGGAGTGATCCAGTGGATGCTGAACAATGCGTGGCCGTCGATGATCTGGCATCTCTTCGACTACTATCTCGACACCGGCGGCGGATATTTTGGTGCGAAGAAGGCCTGTGAGCCGCTGCACGTGCAGTACTCCTACGACGATCACAGCGTGTACGTGGTCAATAGCACCTATCGGCCCTCACCGCGACTCACCCTCTCTGCGCGCGCCTTCGATGGCGATCTGAAGGAGCTCTTCTCAAAGCAAAGCGAGCTGGACGTGCCTGCCGACAGCTCGACCAATGCCCTAAGCATTCCCGATTCAGTTTTTCAGGGGAGCTCGCCCATAACCTTTGTAGAGCTCACTTTGAAAGACGCGGCCGGACAGACGGTCAGCCGCAATTTCTACTGGGTGCCCGCGAAGCTGACTACGTGGAACTGGCCCAAGACCGACTACACCCATACTCCCGCACTTGAGCACGAGGATCTGAAAGCCCTGCGAGCATTGCCGGAGGCGGGCATCGACGCGGGGGCTGAAATTGTTCCAGGGACACAGACCATCGAGGTGCATCTGCACAATCCGTCCAGGGCCCTGGCTTTTCAGGTTGCAGCGGCGGCCATGCAGCCGGACGGAGAGGATATTGTGCCGACGTTGTGGTCCGACAACTTCGTCGAGCTGATGCCTGGCGAGTCCGTCACGCTTACGGCCACGTTGCCGGCGGGCGCGCCGGAGAAGTATGACGTTGTCGTGTCTGCGTGGAATGCGCCATCAATCAGATTGCACCCGGCCGCAAAAACTCAGACCGCCTTCGCCGCAGTGCCGTAAAATCGATTTACTTCGTGCGCCCGGTTCGATTCGAGCGCCAGGAATGAAACAGGAAGAGTGACAGATCGATGATCAAGGTGAAACAGGCAGTCTGGCTGGTCGCTGTTGCAACCGCTCTTCTTGCCGGAAGCCTTCCGGCGCAGGTCACCATCACCCAGCAATCCGACGGCGTTACGGTGAAGACCGCGTTTGATACGCTTCGCTTGACCGTCTGTGGGCCAACCTCGATCCACGTGGTGGCGAGTCCTGACGGTACGGCACAGAGTGCCACATCGAAGCAGCCTTGGCTCATCCAATCCTGTAGACCTGGCAAATTCACCTTCACCATGCCGAAAACAGTGCGTGTCCAGCCCGCAGCATCTAAAAGCGAGACGCTATGGCAACCGTCCGTCGCCACCGTCGACACCGGCACAATCAAAGTTCTCATCACGCTCGCCTGGGGCAATCTTGAATTTCAGGACGAGCAGGGCCATAGACTTCTTGAGGAATTCCAGGATGCGCCGCGCCGCTACGTGAAGACTACCATCAACGGCGAAGAGCTCTACTCCGTGAAGGACCAGTTTTACCCCGCCGTGCAGGAAGCCATTTATGGCCTGGGCCAGCACCAGAGCGGCATGTTCAACTATCGCGGATCAAGTGTTGAGCTGGGACAAGCCAACACCGACATTGCGATCCCGCTCATGGTGTCGACCAATGGCTACGGAATTTTCTGGAATACCGCTGCGCTCTCCTGGTTCGACAACCGCTTCCCGTCAGAGATCCGCTTCTCCTCCAATGCCTCGCACGCTATCGATTATTACTTCCTCTACGGGCCTGAGATGGACCAGATCGTCCATCAGTTCCGCGAGATGACCGGCCACGCGCCGATGTATGGAGAATGGGCCTATGGCTTCTGGCAGTCCAAGGACCGCTACAGGAGCGACGACGATCTGCTCCGCGTTGCGAAGGAGTATCGCGACGCCAAGGTCCCGCTCGATAACATCGTGCAGGACTGGTTCTGGTGGTTGCACCAGGGTGATCCCGACTTCACGTCTTCCTATCCGGATGTGCCGGGTACCCTTCAGAAGCTGCACGACGAGCATTTTCACACCATGATTTCGGTCTGGGCCATCTTCGATCCAAAATCGAAGAACTGGCAGGAAATGAAGTCTCTCGGCCTCACGATTCCCGACACCACCGACTACGACGCGACGAACCCGGCCGCGGGCGATTTCTACTGGAAGAATCTGCTTGGCAAACTGGCCGCGCAGGGATGGGATGCCTTCTGGCTCGACAGCTCAGAGCCGGAAAAGCAATACGCCCACGGCGGCGAAAGCGACGCACAGCTCTACGACAAGAAACTCTTCATCGGCAACGGCGCGCTCTATACCAATGTCTTTCCGCTGATGCACACCGGCAACATCTACACGCACTGGCGCGAGGACAACGGGAAGAAGAGGCTGTTCATCCTCACGCGCTCTGGTTTTGCCGGCGACCAGCGCTATGCGGCGACCTCATGGTCTGGGGATGTATTCAGCACATTTCAGGCGTTCCAGCGGCAGGTTCCTGCAGGACTCAACTTCGCCCTGTCGGGCATGCCGTACTGGACGACCGATATCGCAGGCTACGGGCCGCCGTACGCGCGCGACACCCGCGACCCCTCCTATCAAGAGCTGTACACGCGCTGGTTCGAGTTTGGAGTCTTCTGTCCGATATTCAGGACTCACGGCCACCGCGCCAATGATGAAAACGAGATCTTCAGTTACGGCGCGGCGACGCCTACCTTGATCAGCTACGACAGGCTGCGGTACCGGCTGCTCCCATATGTTTATTCGCTCGCGTGGAAGGTGACAAGCGAAGACGCGACCATCATGCGTCCGTTGGTGATGGACTGGCGGACCGATGAGAAGGTCTGGAATATCGGCGATGAATTCATGTTCGGACCGGCGTTTCTTGTCAGCCCTGTGACGCAGGAGGCAGCGACAGAACGTGACGTCTACCTGCCGCCCGCGCCTCTCTGGTATGACTTTTGGACGGGCAAGTCGATTCAGGGCGACCAACATCTGGCTGCCTCGGCGCCGCTTAATACGATTCCGCTTTACGTTAAAGCGGGGTCGATCCTGCCGCTAGGACCCGAGGTTGAATATGCGGGCCAGGTACCGGATGCGCCGCTGGAACTGCGCATCTATCGCGGCGCCGATGCTCACTTTGACCTGTACGAAGACGCTGGCGACACCTACAACTATGAAAAAGGCGAGCGGGCCGTGGTTCCGATTGACTGGAATGAGTCTTCGCAGACCCTGACGATCGGAGCGCGAAGCGGAAGCTATCCCGAAATGGCGCAAACACGCAAAATCAATGTGGTTTTCGTGGGTGAGAACCACGGAGCGGGCAGGGAAGTGACGGCCACCGCAGACCGCACAGTCGACTACGACGGATCTGCCGTAACTGTGCAGGCCAAATAGCGGCAGCGCTTCAATGCGTCAGCGTAGCGTCTCTCAGGAATTCAAAGTTTCCCGACGGTGACGTGTGCACATTTTCGAGCCGTTTGCTGTGAATCACAACAGTATCGAGATACCACAGGTTCATCGCCGGCAGATCCTGGGCAAGGATCTCCTGCACCTTCGCATAATCATCCCGCTGGCGGGTTTGGTCGCCGGTAGCTGTGGCGTCGTCAAGCAGACCGTCGAGCTCGGCATTCGCGTAAAACCCGCGATTGCTCCCATGGGGCGGATAACTCGCTTTTGAAAATGCGTAATGGAAGATATCCGGCTGCTCGTTGCCGCCGATCCATCGTGACGGCGCCATCTGGAATGCGCCCTTGGTTAGGTCGGCATAAAAGGTCGCAAATTCATAGCTCCGAAGATCGAGCGCAATGCCGATTTGCGCCAGTTGCTGCTGCAGAATCATGGAAAGAAGGCGGACCGTCTCGTCGGTCGAGGTCTTCATGCCGAGATGAAAGCGCACTCCATTTGTACCGCGTGAGTAGCCGGCGGCGTCGAGCAGGGCATCTGCTTTTGCGGGATCGTAATCGTATTTTTTGGTGTCGCCGTTCCACGCCCAGTGCTGCTGCGGCAAAAGGCTCGATGCTATCTGCGCCTGGTCGCGAAGAAGCGAGTGAATGATCAGCGGCCGGTTGATAGCGAATGCGATTGCCTGCCGCACTCGCACATCCCTAAGAATGGGATCGCGAACATTGAAAACGATGTAATTCAGCCTCGTGCCTGGGCCATCCTCGACGACAAGTTGAGGATTACGCTTGAGAACATAGATCATGTCGGGAGTCAGCGCGTTCACAGCGACATCCGCCGATCCTTTTTGTAATTCGAGAGCCTGCGTCGTCGCGTCCGGAACCACGGCGAAGCGGATGCGCTCGATATGAGGCATCGGGCCCCAATAGCTCGGTGCGCGCTCAAGCACCACGTCCCGGTCGATCTGCTGGCTGACAAAGCGATACGGGCCACTGCCGATCGGGTGACGCCAGAAATCACGTCCGCTCCCATAAGGCACCACGCCGAAGCCGCCATCGCACAGGTTCCACAGCAGCGCGGCATCCGGTTGCTTGAGGTGGATGACGAGCGTCTGGGCATCAGGCGCGTCAACACTCGCGATATTGCGATAAGCGCCCACCTTGATAGTGATGACGGTGCCGTTGAGGATCGAGTCCAGGGTCCATTTCACGTCGCGCGAAGTCAGCGGTCGTCCGTCCTGAAAATGCACCCCCGAGCGCAGATGGAAGATCAGCGTCTTCGGGTCGGGTGAGTCCCACTTCTCTGCAAGCCATGGATCGAGCCCGAAATGCTCGTTCCGCCGTACTAGAGAGTCAAAAATCAGCGGATAAATGTGCTGCGACTGCGCGTCCGTACCGATGCGGGGATCGAGGTTCGTAGGGCTGCTCTCGATCAACATCGTTACCGTGTTGGGATCGGGAGGGCGATGGCCGCAGCCCGTCAGCGCGAGCAGCGCCATGCCGAGCACCAGCCGAGTGCGCCGCAGCTTATCCATAACAGATTTCACCCAGTACAGCAGCTCTCTTCGCGCCCGTCGCAGCGGGTAAGTTCCCCGGCAATCGATGCCACGTCTGCCACGCGAGCAGGGCAAAGGCGACGGCCTCTTTTGCCTGTGACGGCAATCCCATGGCATCGCTGATGGCAACCTTGCAGCCCAGCGGTTCGAGCCGGGCGCGGAGCATGCTCATCAGGGTTGGGTTGCGCGACCCGCCGCCGGATACGATGAAATCGACCTCGCCACTCGCACTCAGGGGTACCACGAAGCGCGCGAAGGCCAGCACTATGCTTTCGGCAGTCAGTGCTGTTGCCGTTGCCACGGTATCTTGCGCGTTGCCGCCCGCGCTTCTGCATGCTTTTGCAAAGCTAGTTGCAAAGGCCGCACCAAATTGCTCGCGTCCGGCGGATTTTGGGGGGCGCGCCGTGAAGTACGGATCGCGAAGCGCTTTGCTCATTACTGTTTCGAGCACGCGGCCGCGTGCCGCGATGCGACCGTCGCGATCATATTTCTTCTCGAAGAACCTCTCCATTAACGCGTCGATGACCATGTTGCCGGGTCCGGTATCGAACGCGATCAATTCCAAGGGGCCGCCGCCGGCGGGGACCGCTGTCAGATTTCCGATGCCCCCGATATTCTGGAGTACCCGCGTTCGTTTCTCATCCGCAAAAAGCACGTAGTCGAGCAGCGGAACCAGCGGTGCGCCCTGGCCGCCTGCGGCCATGTCTGCGGGCCGAAAATTTGAGACCACCGGCACGCGCATCTCCGCCGCGATCAGCGCTGGCTCGCCTAGTTGCCAGGTACAGGCCATAGGGCGGCCCGCGTAAGGCGCGGGCTTCCCCTGATGATAGACAGTTTGCCCGTGGCACCCGACGAGTTCGATTTGCACGCGATACTTCTCGACCGCGGCGCGGACTGCTTCCGCGTACGCGATACCGAGCCGCCAGTTCAGCCGCGCAAGTTCTGCGGTAGATATTCGCTGCGCGTCCATCGCGTCCAGCACAGCACGCCGGAGCGCGGGCGGATAACCGGCAGAATGATGCGCGAGCAGCTCGATGTGCGGCTTCCGCGCGCCGGGGCTGATCCTTGCCAGGGCCACGTCGATCCCATCCGCAGAGGTCCCGCTCATCACGCCGGCGACGACCATCGCTCGCGTTTTGGGAGACCTCATGCGCCCACCTCTTCAGCAAATTTCGTCACCCTGGTGCGCAATTTCTCGATCTGCGCCGCAGAGGCGGTGCGAGGCATTGTCGCTTCAAGACGGCGATTCTTGTGCTCAACCACGCGCTGCGCCGCAGTCTCGACCCGCTGCCGAAAGGCGGCCGAGCGCTCTGCCTCCGAAAGCAGCGCCTCGTAGGCGCGAAGCACCAGTGCGGGATTGCGGCAGATCTCGATCAGATCGGTCCCCGCGAGGATCGCTTTCACCGCTGCATCTTCGATCGAAGCCTGTGTGAGAATGCCGCCCATCTCCATATCGTCCGACACAACCAGCCCCCCAAACCCGACACGCTTTCGGAGAACTGTCGAAATCCAATAGGGCGAGATGGACGCCGGAACGGCGTCCTTCACCCGCGGATACGCCGCGTGCGCCACCATGATCATGGGCAGCCTGGAGGCGAGTGCGCGAAAAACTGCCAGGTCCTCACCCCACAGTTCCTTCCAGGTACGTTCGATCAGTGGCATCGCCTCGTGTGAATCAAGCTTTCCACCGCCCAGGCCCGGAAAATGCTTTCCGCAGCCGCTGACGCCGCCGGTATCGAGCCCATCGAGAAAGGCCGCAGCATACACAGTCACATCTTTTGGATCGGCGGAAACGGATCGCGAGCGCATCACTGAGGACGAAGCTGGTAGAGCGAGATCGAGCACAGGAGCAAAGACCGTGTTGAATCCGAGAGCCTTCGCCTCTTGTGCGATGAGCCTCCCGTGCTTCGCGAAGCTTGTGCGCCTTCCCGAGGCGAATACCGCCGCCGGCGAGGGCATTGGCGCGATCAGGTTGCGTAGCCGGTCCACTAGGCCACCCTCAAGATCGACGCACCGGAACATAGGAGCGCCGGCGATTTCGGTCACGTCGCGCAGCAACGCAGTCACCTGCGGAGCCTGCTCGATATTGCGCCGGAAGAGAATAACGCCGCCGGGCCGCACCAGTTTGAGCCATGCTCGTTCGAGCGGGGTCAGCTCCTCGCCTTCCACGCCCGCGATCATGAGTTGTCCCACTTGCTGCCGCAGATTCACGTTTTGGCGCCCGCTCCGGTGATTCCGGTTTTGATCTCGATCTTCAGCTCTTCGAGCAGGTTCAGCGCCTGCAGGGGTGTGAGGGAGTTGATGTCTGTCTCCTCGAGGCGGTCGACAATCTTTTGCGAGAGCGGCGTAAACATCGTCAGCTGTAGCGGCGCATCGGTCTCGACTGCCACATTGTGCCGCTCCGAGCGTTCATGCTGCTTCAACACCTGGCGCGCGCGCTGGATCACCTTGGGAGGCAGGCCAGCCAGCCGCGCTACGTCAATGCCGTAACTCTTGTTCGCGGGCCCATCTTCGATCGCATGCAGAAACACAATGCCCTGCGGAGTTTCCTTCACGGCAACGCGCAGGTTCTTGAGCTTTGGAAGCTGCTCGGCGAGGATCGTCAGCTCGTGATAATGCGTCGCAAAGAGCGTGCGCGCTCCAACGTGCGCGTGCAGATACTCGACCGTTGCCCAGGCCAGAGCCAGACCGTCGAAGGTTGAAGTGCCGCGTCCCATCTCATCGAGAAGGATCAGCGAGCGGGGTGTCGCTGTGTTGAGAATCGTCGCCGTCTCGGTCATCTCCACCATAAACGTTGAACGCCCGCGCGCGACGTTGTCGCTTGCGCCGATGCGCGTATACACGCGATCCACGATGCCGTAGCGCATTCGCTCAGCCGGAACGAAGCTGCCCATCTGGGCCATGATGGCGAGCAGAGCCGCCTGTCTGAGATAGGTCGATTTGCCGCCCATGTTCGGTCCGGTGAGCAGCAGCAGATTCGGGCCATCGGTGCTGAGGTACAGATCGTTCGGCACAAAGCGGCCTTCGCCTGCATCTTCGATCAGGCACTCGATCACCGGATGCCGGCCCCCGACGACTTCCATTACGGCCGAATCTTCGAGCATTGGCCGCGTGTAGTTTCTGAGCGAAGAGAGATGGGCAAAGCTCGCGATGAGATCAATCTCGGCCACGACGGCGCTCGTTCTGCGGACACGCCCGGCGTTTTCCATCAGCCTTCGGCGCAGCTCGCCAAAGACGCGCTTCTCGATTTCTACCGAGCGCTCCTGCGCGGTGAGAACCTTTATCTCGTAGTCCTTCAGCTCCAGAGTCGTGAAGCGCTCGGCATTCACCAGAGTCTGCTTGCGCTCGTAGTCGGCGGGTACGTTTTTCCCCAGGTTCGCCTTCGTAATCTCGATGTAGTATCCGAAGACAGAATTGAAGCGGACCTTCAGCGACTGGATGCCCGTTCGCTGCCTCTCGCGTTCTTCGATAGCGGCGATCGATGAGCGGCCATCACGCTCGATCGTGCGCAGTTCATCGAGTTCCGTGTCAACGCCGGCCGCGATCACACCACCGTCGGCCATTGTCAGCGGAGGCTCAGGCACAAGCGTGAGGTTCACCGCGTCGCGGAGATCTTCGAGCACATCGAGACGCTCGCCGGCGCCGGTCCACAACGCCGATTGCAGGCCCGTGATGCTCTCTTTCAAGCCGGGCAGGTGGCCGAGCGAAGCTGCCAGCGCCGCTACATCTCTTGGCCCAGCGCTATCGAGCGAAATGCGTGCCAGAAGGCGTTCGAGGTCGAGGATGCCAGTCAGAGCCCGCCGGATCTGTTCGCGCCGGATCAGGTCCTGCTTCGCCTCCGCGACAGCCGCATATCGTTCTTCGATCGTCTCGGAATCAAGCAGAGGACGCAGGAGCGAAGCCCGCAACAGCCGCTTGCCCATCGGAGTCATCAGGTAGTCGAGTGATCTGAAGAGCGTGGCCTCCAAACCAGCGTCGGAAAAGATGGGATCAAGCAGCTCCAGGTTTCGAACCGTCACCTGATCGAGGTGCATATGCTGGCTTCGCTCGTAGTAGCGGATGCTGTTGACGTGGCCCGCATCATTCTGCTGCGTCTGGCGCACATAGTGCACGATGACTCCGGCGGCAATGGCCGCTGCGCCCCTCTGGGCAAAGCCGAATCCGTCGAGCGAGGCCACTCCCATCTGCCTTTCGAGAAGAGTCACGGCGTAATCGCGCGCGAAGGCCCAGTCTTCGATCGGCGTCCTCGTTTTTACACGTTCCAAGGCAGCGGCCAGCTCCCGATTTTCGTTACTCAAGGGATTCGCCGCGATGAGGATCTCGCTCGGAGCGAGCTTCGCCAGTTCATCCGCGCACTGCGATAAGGCGCTGGCACCCGAAAATTCGGTTGCCCGGAAATCCCCGGTCGAAAGATCCAGATATGCCAGAGCTACGGCATGATCCGTTGCGTGCAGCGCGGCCAGGTAGTTATTCTCGCCGGACCCGAGTGCCGGATCCATCGCCGTTCCCGGCGTCAGCACGCGCGTAACTTCGCGCCGCACAATCTTTTTAGTCAGTTTGGGATCTTCCATTTGATCGCACATAGCGATCCGGTATCCCTTGCGCAGAAGCCGCGCCACATACCCCTCTGCAGCGTGGTAGGGCACACCGCACATTGGAACCGCGCGTTCCTTGTCGCGCGCAGTCAGTTGGATCTGCAGCTCGCGAGAGGCAACCTTGGCGTCATCGAAGAACAACTCATAGAAATCCCCCATCCGGAAAAAGAGGAGGGCGTCTGGATTCTGGCGCTTGGCCGACCAGAACTGGCGCATGAGCGGAGTCTGATCCAGATCGCGCTGGACTGTTGACGAATCGGACACGGGAATACGTCAGCATACCGTGAAGCGCATACCGGCGTGTAGTACCCTGCCTGCCCGTCCTGCGTCCGATCTGACGAAGGCAAAGCGCGCCCGGTTAAGGCGCGCTTTTTCTTTTGCGCGTTATAGCCCCGGAGAGGTCAACATCTCCAGGGCACGGTCGCGCTCAACGTCGATTGTGAAACGGCGCAATCTTTCGTTTCAGGATGCCGCCCTCAACTGCTGTTTGTTATCGGCAACCATCTCGATAATCTTCTGGTTGAAGGCGGGAATATCTTCGGGCTTGCGGCTTGTAACGAGGTTTCCGTCCACCACAGCCTGCTCATTGACCCAGTTCGCGCCGGCATTCTTCAGGTCGGTCTTGAGCGACGGCCATGAGGTGATCGTCTTGCCTTTCACCACTCCCGCTTCAATCAATATCCACGGGCCATGGCAGATGGCCGCGACCGGTTTGCCGGATTGCGCGAACTGCTTCACGAATTCCACTGCTTTAGTGTCCATTCGCAGCTGATCAGGATTCATGACCCCGCCGGGCACGATCAGCGCATCGTAATCGCTTTGCCGGGCTTCCTCGAGGGTCTTGTTTACCTTGACCCTGTCGCCCCATTCCTTCATCTTCCAGCCCGTGATCTCACCGCTTTTCGGCGAGATGACGTAGGTGACTGCACCGGCATCTTCCAGGGCCTTTTTCGGTTCGGTCAGCTCGACTTGCTCGAAGCCGTCGGTAGCCAGAATCGCGATGTTCTTCCCTTTCAGTTTTTCAACCATGACAGCAATCTCCCCTCAGATTTTCGCTTTCTATAGAGAGTAAGAGGCACGAGCGAGCCGCGACGTTGCCACTGGGCGGGAAGTCGCTTTGCGCGAAGGAGTTACTGGATCGGCTTGGCCTTGCCATCCTTGACGGCCTGATCAATCATCGAGTTCATCTGACGCGAAGCTTCTCGCGCAAGCCTGCCCTGCTCTCGTCCAAGTTCGCCCTGTTTGCGGCCCAGCTCGCCCTGCTGCCGCCCGAGCTCTCCTTGCTGACGTCCGAGCTCGCCTACCTGCCCGCCGATCTGTCCCTGCATCGCGCCGAGCCGGCCCTCAATACCTCCGATGCGCCCCTGAATGTCCGCCAGCTCTGACTGGGTCACCGTCCTGCTTCTTTCAAGGTCCTGGAGTTTCTTGACGGCGTCTTGCAGCTCCGCGATTTCCTTCGACATGTCGGGAGTTTCAATGTGCGCCTTTTCCTGCATATCGCCGAGCTTTTCCTGTTGCTCGCCAAGCTTCTCCTGCTGCGCTCCGAGGGCTTCCTGCTGGCGGCCAAGCTCCTCCATCGGTGCGAAGAGCTTGCGGGTCTGCTCCATGATTGCCGGATCGTCGATGACGTAGTACTTGCCTTCACGCTCGGCCAGGATGTAATTGCCGTGAACCTTCTTGGAGAGCGACTCCATTTCCGAGTAATCGCCGTGAACGTTGAACATGTGGCTCTGGCCGCCGTCGACGACCATGAAGGAATCCTCGCCCACATCGACGTAGGAAATGTCGGAGTCTTGAGACGAAGCCTGCGCTTGGGCGATTGCCGGCGAGGGTGGAGCTTCTAGGTTCACGACGGCTGGCTGTGCGGCAGGCAATGAGAGGGCTGAAACCGGCGTGTTTGGAGTTGCCTGAGCCGGGGGGCTCGCGACTACCGTTGCCGGCGTCGCGACTTGCATCGCTGGACGCCCGGCCGACGCGGCGGTTGGGGCCACTAATGGTAACGCTTCCATCGCCGCCACCTGGAGCGCCGGAAGTGACGCTACCGAGGCAACTTCTGCCGCGTGCACGCGCAGCAATGAAGATGAGAGCGCAAGAACGACGGGAAGAACCGCCGCAAGTGTAAGAGCACGGCCCTTATGGTCGACGAACGAGCGGCGGAAGAGCCTGTCGGTAAGTATGCGTTCGATGCGGCGTTCGAGGTGGCTTGAGCGTGCCATCGGCACAGCGAAGAGCGGCTGGCGCGGCATCGATGCGACTTCAAGTAGTAATTCGGCATACGACGGCGCATCCGTGGCTTCGCTGATTGCAGCGTAATCGCTGATCGCTTCACCCAAGTCGGAGAGATGCTTCTGGATCCACCAGGCAGCGGGGTTGAACCAGAAAACTGTGCTGTGCAGACGCGCTGCAAGCTGCAGGTAGAAGTCGGCTTGGCGGACGTGAGCGCGCTCATGCGCAAGAACGACGTGCAGGCGATGGCGGCTCCACTCTTCGAATGTCTTCGGCAGAACGATACTGAGACCGATGGTCACCGGCGTGCGAATATCGTTGCTGAAGCGCACCTCGGCGCGAGGATCAACCAGCACAGAGGCGGGTTCGGCACGGAACCAGACGCGAAGCGCCAGAGCGAGCCCGCAGAGAAGCCGGAGCAGGAGAATTCCCGCGACTGCAAGGTAGACGGAAACGATCAGGGTCCGGAGTCTCGGCAAGTTCCACTGGCGCGGAGCGGGCTGCGGGCCGCTCACCTCTATAACCGGGACCGCTGCGACCGGCGCTACGTCTATCGCCTCGATCTCCGATGCCGGAGCGGGCTGACCTAGCGGCGGCGCGTGAAGAGCGGGCGGAGCAGCATGGGGGCGCGCCAGCCACGAGGCAGGAACGGTGATCGCGGGGGATTTCATCCAATGCTGGCGAACAAGGAAGGGCATGGCCATGGCTGCCGTGAGCACCACGGTCCACGCAATTTTCTGGGCGACCACGTTAGTCACGCGCAGGAGGCGCAGCGCCGCCCAGGCCATGACCGACAACACCAAGGTCCGCCCAGCCGATTCGAGAATCAGGCTCATCATGCCTTCTTTCCTTTCTTCGCCGCGGCAATCCTCTCAGCCAGCCGCTGCAGTTCGGTGCGGTCCAGTACGTCAGAGTCGACCATTCCCACAAGCAGTGCCTCGACGGAGCCGTCACAGAATCGGTCGATGATGCGCTTCACCGCACGTCCAGCGACAAGTTGCCGGCTCTCGGCAGGGCGGTAGCGGAAGGTGCGGTTTTCAACCGTGTGCGTCACATAGCCCTTTTCCTCGAGCCGCCGGAGCACGGTGCGGATCGTCGAATCTTTGAGCCGACGATCCTGCTCGGACAACTGTTCTCGCACCTGTTCGGCGGTAATGTCTCCGTGCTGCCAGACGAGGCGCATGACGGTGCGTTCGAGCTCTCCGAGCTCAGCAGGATCGTGGACGCTGCTAATGCTACTAGTCATAACGTTACAAACCGTAACACTAAACGGTGAGTCTTGCAAGTGCTTTTTGCCGCTCCCGCAAAATATCCGATGAATACGCAAACCGAACAGCTAGAGTTCGATCGGCGAGAGGATGAAGGCAAGTTGCCCCTGAATATGAACTGAAGATAAATAAATCCGGAGAGCAGGCGGCCGGGTCAATGCAGGATTATCATTTGCCCGGTTCTCAAAACACTGGGAAGGATCACATGAAATGTCCGATAACTCCCCTTTGTCCGCCATTGAAGCCATTCTGCCATCCGGTATGACGCTACAGGATCTAGCCGTTCTACTTGCCGGCGGGGTCTGTCAGGCCTATGCGGCTTATAACAACGGCTCCAACAATACTCCGAGCCTCCCAGGTTATGGCTCGATCAACGAAATCTATGTTTACGAAGCGGCCCCTAATCTTGATCCGTTTGCGGTGGCTGGTGCTGAGCTCAAGGCAAAATCCGCAGCATCGGCGCCACAAAACGTCCGGCGGGTACCGGCAGCTTACGCCGGAGTAGCGGGCGCGGCGAATGCCTGTTCTACTGCGAATCCGGGCACGCCGATCAAAGGCAATCAGCTCTTCGGATTCACCGCCGCAGCCAACGACAACTCCCACAACATTCTTGTGCTCCGCGGAACCGTCACCATGGAAGAAGCCACCTACGATCTGCTCGGCTGGGCATACAAGCTCCTTTGCTTCCTGCCCCCCAACTCGCAAAACCAGAAAAGCTACGGTTCGGTCAATCTGGGTCTGTACACTTTCTTCGCTTTCGGCGGTGATTCCCAGCCGTCTCTTGCTGCGTCATCTCTAAGTGCGATTCAGGCGACCGCGCAGGCTAATCCGAACAAAAATGCTCCATGGTTTATCGGCGCGCACAGTCTCGGAGGAGCAATGGCGTCTCTCGCCGCGCTCAATGCCGTCGTGAGCGGCGTACTGAATCCGAACAACACGGCGATTGTCACCTACGGCAGCCTGCACGTGGGCGATCAATCGTGGGCCGATGCTTATGGGCCGCAGGTGCCCCTGAGTCTTCGCGTCGCGAACCTGTGCGACTTCGTCCCCAGCATGGTTTCGCTCGAGCCGGAGACACCCACCGACCCTTACATCCACGTCGGATATCCAGGCACCTTTACCTGGCAGACATGGGACGACTGGGGTAATCACTCACTGGCCAACATTTACCAGCCGATCGTGCAGTCTTACTGGAGCCTGATCCAGTGGGGTCCCCAGCAGTATCCGCAGTAGCGTTGTCTCGCCAAGCCAACTCACTGTTCGCTAATGGCATGCCCGCATGCGATACTCGAAAGTGAATGTACAAACGCGTCGTTCTAAAGCTTTCAGGAGAAGCCCTTGCCGCTGGCAAGGGCTTCGGCGTGGATGTCGACCGGGTCCATGAAATAGCCGCCGAAATTGTTGAAGTTCACGAACTGGGCGTCGAAGTGGCGGTCGTGGTCGGCGGCGGCAATTTTTTTCGTGGAGTCGCCGAGCAGGCCAAAGCCATGGATCGCGTTTCGGCCGATAACATGGGCATGCTCGCTACGGTCATCAACGCCCTTGCGCTGCAGGATGCCATCGAAAAGCGCGGCCAGCACTGCCGGGTAATGACAGCTATCGAGATGAACCAGGTCGCCGAGCCCTATATCCGTCGGCGGGCGATCCGGCACCTCGAAAAGGGCCGGGTGGTCATTTTTGCTGCGGGCACTGGCAATCCGTACTTCTCGACCGACACCGCGGCCTCGCTGCGCGCGATGGAAATCAAGGCAGATGTGCTGCTTAAAGCAACCAAGGTGGAAGGCATCTATGATGCCGATCCGGTCATCTCAAAAGACGCTGTCAAATTCGAACAGATCACCTACATGGATATTCTTCGGCTGGGGTTAAAGGTGATGGATACGACAGCGGTGAGCCTCTGCAAGGACAATAATCTTCCGATGATTATCTTCAATATGAACGAGCCGGGAAATATCCGGCGGGTGATCAGCGGCGAAAAGGTGGGCTCGCTGGTTACGGCGTGACTCCCCGCGTCCCGTCGCGGCAATCTGCGTCCAATTCAGCATAGGCATTTTCAGAGACGGCGTATTTTTCTGATAATGCCATTGGAAGGTATCGCCTGAGCGCGTCAGTTCAATCCGTAGTGGCACCCTCGATTTCAGTTTCAGACGAGATACGGGACCGCTGCACCCATGGACGACCGGCCATCATCTCACGTCCGGCGGTCGTCGGGGCTAAGAAACCGAACCTGCCTGCCCTTACTGGCCTGCGTTGCTTCGCCGCGCTGAATATCGTCTTCTTCCACTTCTCGAATCCGAAGTGGTTCGGCCCCTTCGCGCCAATTGTCGACAACGGCTATACCTCCGTCAGCTTTTTTCTGCTGATGTCGGGCTACATCCTGGCCTACAACTACTCCGACCGCGCCGACATTGGGCAGTTGAGCACGCGCAACTTCTGGATAGCGCGGCTGTCGCGTCTCTATCCCGTATATATATTTGCGCTGATTCTGTCGCTTGGCATGCTGATGGCCGAATGGCCCGCCCGCAGCCACGGGCAGTTTGCTTGGGGAGTCACGCTGACTCCGCTCCTGCTGCAGGGATGGGTGCCGCCTCTGGCGACCTTCTGGAACACGCCTGCCTGGACCATGTGTACCGAGGCGTTCTTTTATCTGATCTTCCCGCTCGTGATTTTGTGGAAGCGCCCCAAGCGGATTTGGCCGCTGCTGGGCGTTTTGGCCGGCCTTTGGGTACTGGGGATGGTCCTGCCCAGCCTGTACATGTGGCTGCATCCGGACGGCGACCTGCACCCCGGGCGTTATACGGATGGCTTCTGGATCCGGGCGCTTAAGTTTTCGCCGACGCCCCATGTGCCCTCGTTTCTCTTCGGGATCGCCCTGGCTGACCTCGACGGCATGATCTCGCGCAAAACCTGGAAGCGCCTGCTGCTCGGCCTGTTCGGGATGAGCGGTCTCTACCTGATCCTCTATTACGGCGACCATATGCCGTATCCGTTGATGCACGATGGCCTGCTGATGCCGCTCTTCGGGCTGGCCATACTGGGCCTGGCAGGGCAGAACCTGATCGCCCGCTTCTTCGGATTCTTTCCCTTCGTGGCCATCGGGCGGGCGAGTTACTGCCTCTATCTGCTGCATTTCAACCTGTGGATGCTCATCCATGATTCTCACGTGTTGGATAAGCTCCACCTGGCGCAGTTCGATCCGTGGATCAGTTACGGGCTTCTGGTGGCCGGAGCGCTGCTCGTCATGCGCTTCGTAGAGAAGCCTTGCCAGAGATGGATTCGCCGATACATGCGCAACGAAACCGCGGCAGTGTGTTGAATCTCGTGCGGCTCTAAACCTCGCAGTGCGGCTGCCGATAACGAAAGGAGGCACCCGTTTCGGGTGAAACTTTCGCGTTATTTCGAGTTACGGTGCGTATGAACCCGAGCCGCACGGATAATCCCGTAAGAACAGCCGCATCTCACATGCCTGCTGCGTCCGCCGTGATAGAGACCCGTCAGACACAGGTTCCCGAACTACCGATCGGGGAGCCCCCGGTCGAAGAAAAGCGCAGGCATCCCCGCTATCGATGCGAAGGCATGGCCGAGGTCTTTCTGCCCCACGGAGGTCTGCTGCTGCGTGGAAGGATATTGAACCTCAGCGTTTCCGGTTGCTATATCGAAACCGCGATGCTGAACCTGGAAAGGGGCACGCTGGTCGAAGTCTATTTCGTGACCAACCGGCTACAGTTCCGCGTGCAGGGCAATATCGCGGAGGTGCGGGGCAAGCGCGGCGCGGGGATCTCGTTTGTGAACGTGAGCCCGCGGCGTGCCGTGCAGATTGCTCGGTTAGTGAGGGAGCTGGCCGAACAGCAGTCAACAAATTGACAAAACAAAAGCCCGCTCTTGAGCGGGCTTTTGCCGGAAGGGGTGATCTGACGATTACGGCGCTCCGTTGCCCGACGTGGCCTGAACATGCGACGTCGCGTGATTGCCGTGTGTAATAGCTGCGGTGCAGGTCGGCTGGCCGGCCGTCGGGTAAGGATTGTTCTCCGTGCCTGTCAGGACCCCGGTATTGGGATTCAGCTGATAGCCGGTGATCGAGTTGTCCAGGAAGTTGGAGGTGTAGACATAGCGGCCCAGCGCCGGTTCCACCATCACACATGTAGGACCGGTTTTGGTGGCGAAGATGTTGGTGGCAAGGCTCGAAGGAGCGCCTGTGCCCTGATCAATTGTGTAGGCGCTGATGTCGTTCGAGTTGTAGTTGGCAACATAGATAAACATGCCGCTGGGGTCGATCGTAACCGCGTCCGGAAAGACATCGGTCTTGAACGGCCCATTCTGTACTGGAACGAGCACACCCTTCTGAGTAATGCCGTAGGCGATGAGCTGATTCGTAGCGCCATCAGTCACATAGTAGAAACGTCCCGTAGGATCGCTCGCGCTCGCGTTCGGGGCGACTCCGGCCTGGAAAGGGCTGCCCGTAAGGGGCGTCAGAGCCCCGCCGCCGCTGGCAATCGAATATGAGAATCCGCTAATGGTCCCGGCTGCGCTGGCGTTATTGGTGTTTACGACGTAAACATAGTCCTCGGTCGCGCTGGTCAACGGCACCGTAACGTTTACGCTGGACGGGTTATCTCCCACCGGCCAATAGGGAAGGTTCCCGTTGGCGATGTTCGTCCCCAGGCTGCCGTCCGAGTTGATGGGATAAACGACCACGGCACCCGGCCCGGGATTGGCATCGGTATAGCCGGCCTGGTAATAGTCCACCACGAACAATAGTGTTCCCGTTGAATTGATGGCGATAGCCGTCGGTTCAGTTCCAGGAGTATTGTACGTATGCTGCGGATAAATCTTGGCGTCGGTCCCGATGGCGAACTCGACAATGGTGTTGTCGTCGTGGTTGACCACATACAGATATTTTTCGTTCGGCGAAGTCACCAGGGCGACAGGATTGCGCCCGCCGGAGCTGTAGGGCGAACTGGAAATCTGCGTCAGGGCGCCCGATAGCAGGTCAACGTAGTAGACGCCGATCTGTCCGGGGTTGTTTTTCGAGGCCGTGACATACAGGTAGTCCACGGTGTTGCTTTGACCACAGGAGGTAATTCCCAGTGCAATGCCTACGGAGACTGCGGCGGCCAGCAGTCTCTGGCCCGATTTGCTGAACTTCATGCGCTTCCTTCGTCCTGGCCAAACAGCACAGGCTGCGGTTTTGGGATGGCTCCCGCTTGAATTGTAAAAGGCTGCGCCGCTTTCGGCTAGGTGCGGCGAGCCTTTGTCATAGTGATAGAGCAGCACAGCCCGCATGCGCGGGCCGCTCTGCGCATTGAAAGAACTACAGCGAGCCTTTAATCAGTATGCCCGCTGGCCACGCACCAGGTCGGCGTTCCGACAGTGGAGTAGCTGGTTCCGTTCCGGAGATCCGTGAGCAGGCCCGAGTTGGGATCGAGCACATGTCCGGTCACCGTATTGCTGATCGAGTCGGCGGTGTAGATGTACTGGTTAGAGGGATCCTCGAGAATGCATTGCGGACCCGATCCCGTCGCGATCGGATTGGGGCTCGCGATTGGCGCGAGAACTCCGTTTGCCGCGATGGTATACGCCGTGATCTGGCTGTTGGGGTTTGTTGTGCCCGACGAAGGACCCGCATTCGCAATGTAGAGGAATTTGCTCTTGCTGTCCGATGTGAGGGCAACGGGATTCACGGCTGAAGCCGGAGTATTCGGCGTCGGACTGCCGGTTACCGCCTGCAGTATGCCGCCGCTGCCGATCGTGTAGTAGAAAATCTGGTTCCCGCCGGTGTCGAGGATGTAAATATATTTGTTCGCCTGATCGCTGCCGATGGCGCTGATCTTGTCTGCAGTCGTGGGTAGCTCAGAGTTCTGCGTGAGGGCTAGCTGACCGTTTGAGGCATTGAGTGAGTAAACGAAGACCGTCTGGAAGAGGGTGTTATTGCTTCCCGGCACCGGCCCGGCGTCGACGGCGTAGACATAGCCGGCCGAAACCTTGATGTCGATCGGGAAGCACCCGACCGGGAACGTCGTAAGTTGTGTGCCGTTTGAGTCCGTCTGCTGATTATTGGTGATGAGCGAAAGCCGTCCCGTGTTTGTGTCGACGCTGAATGCGGTGATATCGCCGACAGGGCGGTAAATCCCAGGGGTGTTCGGGTCGGGGCAGGGAAATGCAGTGCTCTGAGTGGTTGAAGCGTTGGTCAGTTGGCCATTCACCGTCTGCGGCATGTACTCATCAAGCACATAAAGGTACGACCCGGTGCTGTCGAAACTCATCCGGATCGAGTCGGTTCCCTGGCTGGTATAGGACTGCTGAAACGCGAGATTCCCGCCGCCGCCAATCGAAAAGATCGATATATTCGCCCCGGAATAACTGACGTTTCCGGAAGAATCGGCAGCGGGGCTGCCTTCGTTGAGCACGTACAGGTAACGCCCGGTGGGGGAAACCAGTTCACGAACCGGATAAGTGCCTCCGGAGCCGTAAGGCGAGCCCTTGACTGTCCTGAGATTGCCGGTGTTGTTCAAGATCTGGAACGCGCCAATCTGGTTGTATTGGCTGCCGGTAACGTACAAAAATGCGACTGTAAAATTGGTCGAGCACGACGTGATGCCAAATCCGAGACCGAGGGATACAGCCAGAGCCAGAGTTATCCGGCCAAATTTCCTGAACTTCATGCGCTTCCTTCATCCTGGCGTGGACACACGGCCAGGCAACTGGATAAGGGATCACTCCCGTCTCTGAATTGTAAAAGCTATCTACCTTTCAGGCTATAGCGAGGCCGGGTAAAGCGTTCAGCGATCAACAATTCTGCGCAAGCCCTTGCAGATTCTGATGATGGCCCAGGGCATTCGGCCGCATTTCGACCACTGAACGCTGCTTTGATTACCAGACAACGCACGGCTTTTCCGGCATCATCGGCTGACCCTTGTGGCAGCCGAAGGCCTTTCCGAATTCGTCGAAATTCTGCACCGCACCGTTGGTTCGAAACTCTCCGGGCGAGTGCGGGTCCGTTCGTGCCGAAACCCGCGAGTACTGATCGGTTCGGTTTTCACACCAGATCTGCGCGAAGGAGATGAAATAGCGCTGCTCCGGCGTATAGCCGTCGATCTTCTGTGTCTCGGCGTTGCCGCCTTCTTTCGCCAACACGGTCATCAGCGCCTGGTATGCGATGCGGAGTCCTCCGTTGTCGGCGGTATTCTCACCAAGGGTGAGCTTGCCATTCAGCTTCTGTCCGGAAACAGGCTCGAAGTTACCGTATTCGTTGACCTCACAGGCAGTACGCTCGTCGAACGCGCTGCGATCGGCGGGAGTCCACCAGTTTCGAACGTTTCCCTGGGGGTCGAATTTGCTGCCCTGGTCGTCGAAGCCGTGCGTCATCTCATGGCCGATAACGACGCCGATAGCTCCGTAATTCACTGCAGGGTCCTTGGAGTTGTCGAAGAACGGCGGCTGCAGGATGCCGGCAGGAAAGTTGATGTCGTTGTTGCTGGAATCGTAGTAAGCGTTGACCGTGGGCGGAGTCATGCCCCATTCCTTCTCGTCGACGGGGTTGCCGATTTTCTTGAGATCGTAGTCAATTTCGAATTGCGTCGAACGATGAATATTGCCGATCAGGTCGTCGCGCTTCACTTCAAGCTTCGAGTAATCGCGCCATTTCTCGGGATAACCGATCTTCTGTCGGAAAGCCGCCAGCTTGGCCTCTGCCTGCTTCTTGGTCTCCGGGGTCATCCAGGACAAGGACTGGATGTCCTCGCTGAGTGCCTTCTCGAGCGATGCGACAAGCTTCTCCATATTGGCCTTGGCCTCGGGAGGGAAGTTCTCTTTCACCCAGTCCTGGCCGACAGCTTCGCCCATAGCGCGATCGGTGAGGCTGGTGCAGCGCTTCCAGCGCGCCTCCTGCTCTTTCTGGCCCTGCAGAGTCTTCTGGAAGAAGTCGAAGTTCAGATCCACATATGGTTGCGACAACCACGGTGCTGCGGAGTTAAGCGCGTGAAAGCGCAGATAGCTTTTGATGTTCTCGAGGCTCTGGCTCTGGATCACCTCGTTCATTGCCTTGAAGAAGTCCGGAGTGCCAATGTTCAGCTCATGAATGGCCGGAGCAGGCATACCTGCAAGGTATGAGTTCCAATCAAAATCGGGGGCAAGAGTATTCAGCTCCGAGACGGGCAGCAAATGGTATCGCTTCGCCGGGTCGCGCAGGTCGACGCGCGGCATCGATCCCTTGGCCAGGGTAGTTTCGATGGCCAGAACGCTGTCGGCTTCGGCAGTGGCTTTGTCGTCGTTGTCTCCGGCGAGCTTGAAGAGAGCGGCGACGTACTCCTTGTATTGCTTGCGGATCGTCGTCATGCGCTCGTCGTCCAGGATGTAGTAATCCCTGTCCGGAAGGCTGAGTCCGCTCTGGAAGACCGCGCCTATCTGCTTCTGCGAATCCTTCTCATCTTGCTCGCTGTCGAAGCGGAAGAACGCTCCCGTCGCATCGTTAACCTGGAGCCGCGCGAGAAGAGTGGCCAGTCCCTTTTTGTCCGAGAGGGCGTCGATGTTTGCCAGCACCGGCTGAATCGGCTTCTCTCCTAGCTGGTCGGACAGCGCGGAATTCATGCAGGCGGCATAGAAGTCGCCGTACTTTTGCTGAAGTGGCGTCTTGGGATCATTGGCCGCACGGTTGAGGTCCACCCAGAGAAGGTAGCGGTCCTGTTCGCGAAGCTCGTTGAACCGGCCCCAGCGCGCCTGGTCGCTCGGAATGGGGTTGTCCGTGCGCCAGTTTCCGCAGGCGTACTCATAGAAGTTCGCGCAAGGATCGACTGATTTGTCTATCGCACTCAGGTCGAAGCTTTTGATCGGCTTGGGCTGGACGGGAGCGGGGCTTGATGCAGGCGTGCTTTGGGCAGCAGCAAGCCCGCCGCAGAGGAAAAGGGCACTGGCGATGCAGGAAAATCTCATGGCTTCCTTTGTAAGACGAACTGAACAATCCCGGCGCAGTTGAATATCGCGCTCAGGGTTTGCACCATGATAAAGGCTACGGCCTCCGGCTGATGCGTGATCTAGCTTCTGCTGGGTCCGCTCTTACATGTACGCAGGAACTTGAACTCTATCGCCCGCGCTGCCCAGCATGACTCCTCGCAGGAAATCAGCCACGCCTTCGCAGGGGAATGAAGATCTCCAGCGGGTCGCTGTCCGATAACGCGGAATCAGAAAATCTTCAGCTGGATCGTCAGATACTTTTTGGGGTTCTGCCGGAAGGCGTCGATCAGCTTGTTGCTGTTCTGGATCAGGTCGTCCGTATGGTGGTACAGATCGGGATTTTTCGCCAGCTGCCCGATCGTGCCCTCGCCCTTGTTGATGTTATCGAGCAGGGTATCGAGATTAGTGACCGTATCGTTCAGCTTCTTCGCGAATTTCGGATCCTTGGCGAGCAACCCGAGCCCACCCTTCCCGGCATTCACGTCGGCCAGAATCTTGTTCAGGCTGTCGGTGGACTGCTTCAGGTTGTTGTAAAGGGTATCGTCCTTGAGCGCCTTTCCGATGCTGCCGTGTCCGGCGTCCAACTCTTTGGTGATGTTTTCAACATGGCCAGCGGCGTCGTTGAAGCGGTTATAAAGCGTGTCATCGGAGATGAGCTTGCCGATGGTGCCTTTTCCGCTGCTTATCTGATCGGCCATTGTCTTGATCTCGTTCACTGCCGCGACAGCCTTGTTATAAAGCGTAGGATCCTGGATGAGCTGCCCGATTGACCCCTTCCCGTTGTTGAGCGAGTCGACTAGGTTATCCACCTTGCCGAGGATTAAGTTGAGCTGCTCGATCGTTCCCTGGCTGGACTTGATCACGTCCGACAGATTTGGAGTTTCGTTGGTCTTGAGCTCGGCTCCGTTCTGCACCGTAGGTCCGGTGGCAAACTTGCTCTCGATATTCACGACGGTGTCGCCGAGGACCCCGATTGTCTCCAGGCTGCTCCTCGAATCCGTGTGAAGGCCGGGGAGATACTGCTTTCCAACCCGCATGACCACTTCCACCGGCGTAAGTTTACGTTGGGGGACAATGCGAATCGCTTTGACACTGCCGATCGTGACGCCCTCAAGGTTCACGGGCGCGCCCACCTTGAGCCCCGCCGAATCCTCAAAATAAGAAACAATTGTCAGCTTACCGTTCCAGAAGCCGCCGCTGCTTCCTGACATCAGGAAGATCAGTGCGACGAGGGTCGCCAGCGCCACGAGAACCAGCACACCGACCTTAAGTTGAGACCAATGAACCTGCTGCTGGCTGGGCAATGACTCCCTCGTGGGCTAGGATCTTGAAACGGCGCAAACAACTCTGGCTGTGAGCATATCAAACCACCCAGCCTGTAAGTTCGCAATTCCCCAAACCATGGCGCCGGGAATACGATGCCTTCTCGGGACAACCTGTTGCCATCATTTCGCACGGGCATGGACCCGTTCCATCCGGACCGGGTAGTCAATTTTCGAGATGCACTGCCGCCATCGCCGTCGTGTTGCTATGAGTCAGTGAGAGAGAAATGTGCCGGACCCCCAATTTCTCGGCAATTTCCTTGGCCCGTCCGCTGAAGTGCAGATGCGGCCGTCGGCCTGGCTCTCGGCGAACCTCCAGCTCTTTCCATGTAACCCCGTGCTGGATGCCGGTGCCCAGGGCCTTCGCCGCCGCCTCTTTGGCCGCAAATCGAGCCGCGAAGCTCTCGGCGCTGTTCTTTTTGGCCTGGCAATAGGCGATCTCTCCCTGGGTAAAGACCCGCGACAGAAAGCGTTCGCCAAAGCGCTCAATCGACTGCGCAATTCGGTGAATTTCAATCATGTCGATGCCGGTTCCGACGAGCATGAGGGCACATTACATCATTCTTATTTGGGAGCGTAATGAAATAACTTGGCGGATCACCAAGTCTCAAGCCGGGACAAAGTTAACGAAACTGCCAGCCAGTCCGATCAAGCATGTGTGCGCCACGGTTACGAATCCGAAGATTCTCCAGGCTGGATGTTACGGCTGACCGCGATGAGCGTCGACGATCCCGCCAGGACGGTGCGCATGCTGACCGGCGCGCTGCTGGCCTGCGGAGGCTGGGTTCTGACCCGCACCCACGAGAAAGGCACATTCGCTCTCGATTTCGAGTTCGCCCGTGCTGCCTGCGTCGAGGTTTACGCGGTACTCATCGGCTGCGGGCTGGAGTTGAGCCGCGAATCGCATCTGCGCATGGCCGAACTCTGCCACTGCACCAAAAATCTGATCGAGACCCGGGCATTCGAGATCGCCCGCATCGACCTGGTCGTCTACAACAACCGATCGCAGAGCGCGGGCGACGACCCCTCCATGAGACTCCCCGGATAATCGCTCAGCCCGCTTCAACCAGCCCGTAGCGGCGCTGCCACGCTTGGCGCAGCCGGGCCCAGACACGCTTCTGCTCTTCCTCAGTTGCCTCCGCTGCCGGATTCTCCACGAACCGCGCCGCCTCCTGCTCGGCCAACTCAAGCAGAGCCCTGTCGCGGAGCAGGTTGGCGACCCGAAAGTCTGGCAATCCGGCCTGCCGTGTGCCGAAAAACTCTCCCGGGCCCCGCAACTCAAGGTCCAATTCGGCCAGTTCGAAACCATCCTGAGTACGGACCATCGCCGCTAGGCGTTCCTCGGCCGATGGGGAAACCTTTCCGCCGGTCATGAGAATGCAGTAGGACTTCGTGGCTCCGCGACCCACCCGCCCCCGGAGCTGATGTAACTGGGCGAGGCCGAAGCGCTCCGCGTGCTCGATGACCATCACGCTCGCATTTGGTACATCGACGCCGACTTCAATGACCGTTGTCGAGATAAGCACATCGATCTCGCCCCGCTGAAAACGGCGCATGATGACCTCTTTCTCATCGGCGTCGAGCCTCCCATGCAGCAGCCCAAGACGCAGCCCGCTGAGGTGCGTCGCCCGCAGGCTCTCGTACATATCTGTCGCGGACTTCAGTGACGGCTTCTCGAAGAGCGATGCCTTCTTCGGCGCCGCCTTTTTGCCTGCGGACTTCTTTACTGGCTTTATTTCTTCCTCGGCATCAGGCGAAGCAAAATCGAGTTCCGGCTGGTCATCCTTCGGGCCCTCGATCACCGGATACACCACATATGCCTGATGTCCGCGCCTCACCTGCTCGCGCACCACTTTCCACACATCCTCGGCACGCTCGTCCGACACCTGCTTCGTAATGATCGGCGTCCGGCCCGGAGGAAGCTCGTCGAGCACACTCAGGTCGAGATCTCCATAAAGAGACAGCGCCAGCGTCCGCGGAATCGGCGTCGCCGTCATCACCAGCACATCCGGCTCGGCCGCGTTCGGTTTCTTCATCAGCCGGAATCTCTGCAGTACGCCGAAGCGATGCTGCTCGTCGACGACCACAATTCCGAGATTCGCGAACTCGACCTTCTCCTCAATCAGGGCATGTGTCCCTATGACGAGATCGGCTTCGTCATGAAAGATGCGCCGTCGCGCGAGCCTCTTCTTATCCTCGTCAAGCGAGCCCGTAAGCAGAACGATGCGGTACTTCCGGGACGACTTCTCGAGCACCTTCCGCGCGGCGAGATAGTGCTGCGTGGCCAGAATCTCCGTCGGCGCCATCAGCGCCGCCTGGTAGCCGTTCTCGATGGCGACAATCATTGCCTGCAGCGCCACGATCGTCTTGCCCGACCCGACGTCTCCCTGCAACAGCCGCCGCATCGGCGTAGGCTTGCGCATGTCGGCGACAATCTCGCCCAGCACACGCTTCTGCGCCGTGGTGGGATGAAACGGCAAAATCTGCCGGATCGCCTCACGCACCTTCTCGCTGGTCTCGAAGGCGAACCCAGCGCGCTCCTTCAGCTTGCGGCGCTTCAGTTCGAGCCCGCACTCAAGATAGAAGAGCTCTTCAAAGATCAGCCGCTTGTGCGCTGGCGTGGCTGAAGCCTGAAGCTGTGACATCGGCGTGCCTGCCGGAGGAAAATGCACGCGCCGGAGCGCCTCCTCTCGGCTGGGCATATCGAGGCGCGTGAGCAGTGATATCGGCAGCGTTTCCGGCACATGCCCTTCAAGCTCCTGGAGCAGGTTGTAGACGATGCGCCGAATCCAGCGCGACGCCAGCCGGCTCCCGCCGAGGGATTCATACACCGGCGTAATGCGTCCCACTTCGAGCAGGCGGGTTTCGTCATCCGCATCTTCGGGAAGGATCTCGAACTGCGGCTGGATCATCTTGAAGTTGCGCGACGAGCGCGACGGCTCGACCTTGCCGTACAGAGCGACCATCTGCCCCGGCTTGAACCTGCCTTCGAGATACGTCCCGTGGAACCAGAGGCACTTCATCGTGGAGAGATTCTGCCCGACGGTCATCTCGAAAATCGGCATCGCGCGCGTTCGCAGCAGGGCAGCTCCGCGCACCTCGGCAATCACGCTGGCCATCTCGCCCGGCGTCAGCTCGCTCAGCGCGCGTGGATGCAGCCGGTCCTCGTAGCGGAACGGCAGGTGGTAGAGGAGGTCTTCGACAGTGGCGATGCGCTTTTCAGCCAGCGTCGCTGCGATTTGCGGGCCGATGCCTTTTACAAACTGAACAGGGGTGTCGAGCTGAACCACATTGCGATGCTATCAAGTGGGCGCCCAATTCGCAGGGGCTCAGTGCAAAGCATGCTGCCTTAGTAATGGTGACAGCGAGTACCACTGCGTTCGCCCGAGTTCTAGACTGCGCTGTTATCCTTTGGTAGCAATCGGGGAGAAACACCGCATGTCCATGGTGGTAAGCCTGGATAAAATTTCCAAATCATACGAACAAAAAATTGCAGTCAAAGATTTAACCCTCCAGATCGAAGAAGGAATAATGTTCGGCCTGCTCGGGCCCAACGGCTCGGGAAAGACATCGAGCATCCGCATGATGATCGGCATCACCATGCCTGACTCTGGCTCCGTCAATCTCTTCGGCAAACCATTCTCCCGTGAAAGCCTGAAGCGGGTGGGCTATCTTCCCGAAGAGCGCGGCCTCTACAAGAAAATGAAAGTTATGGATCAGCTCGTCTTCATGGGCGAGCTTCGCGGCCTCGATCCCGCCGTTGCCGGCCGCCGCGCGCATGACTGGTGCGAGCGCATGCAGATTCTCGACTCCGCCAACAAGAAGACCGAAGAGCTCTCCAAGGGCATGCAACAGAAGATTCAGTTCATCGCGACCTTGCTGCACGATCCCGAGCTGGTCATCATGGACGAGCCGTTTTCCGGACTCGATCCCGTCAACGCCACTCTGCTGCAGGACACCCTGGTCGATCTCAAGAAGGACGGTAAAGCAATCCTGTTTTCAACTCACCGCATGGACCAGGTCGAGAAGCTCTGTGATGCGATCTGCCTTATCAACAAGGGCCACGCCGTTTTGCAGGGGGGCATGCGTGAGGTAAAGTCGCGCTACGAGCGCAACCACGTCGTCATGAACTTCGAGGGCGACAGTTCGTTCCTCCAGCATCCCGCCATCAAGAGCTACAAGGACTATGCGGGGCAAGTGGAGATCGAACTCGAATCCGAAGCCGACGCCCAGGCTTTGCTGCGCGAGGCTGCCAGCAAGGCCGTGATCACCAGGTTCGAATTGATGGAGCCGTCCCTGGAAGAAATCTTCATTCGCACAGTAGGGGAGGACGTCGATGCGTGACATCTGGCTCATCGCCAAGCGCGAATACCTGGAGCAGGTTCGCGGCAAGGCCTTCAAGGTTACGACCATCCTTATCCCGCTTGTATTCATCGGCATCTTCGCCCTGATCGCGGTCGCCGGAAAGAACTCGGGGGTGGGCAAGCACATCGTGATTGCAGCCGCAGACCCCGCCCTGGCCGCCCGCATACGCGAGCCTCTCATCGCCGATAAGGACGCGAAGATGACCGTCGACATCGTCGCACCCGCGACGGAAGCAGATCATAAAACCCTGCTCGACGAAGTGGACCAAAAACAGATCGACGGCTTTCTCTGGCTCGTAATCCCAGCGAACGGCCCTGCAAAAGCCACCTTCGAATCGCGTTCTTCAGGGGATTTCGCAACCGAAGGGCGGCTGCAGAACGCTGTCAATCACGCGCTGGTGGAGCAGCGGCTCGCCGCTCGTGGCATTCCCGCCGATGAGGTAGAGTCGCTCACCAAGCCCATTGACCTTGCCACCGTCCAGGTCAAGAACGGCAAGGAGACGGTCAGCAACGCCCTGAGCACCTTCTGGGCCGCCTATGCAATGGCCTTCCTGCTGTCGTTTACCGTCGTCATGTACGGGATGAACGTTGGCCGGTCGGTTATTCAGGAAAAGACCTCTCGCATATTCGAAGTTATGCTGGCCACGGTGAGGCCGGGCGACCTGCTGGCGGGCAAACTGATCGGCATCGGCGCCGTCGGTCTCACCCAGATCGCAATCTGGCTCGGCGCCGTCGCTCTCTTCGCGGGATCGGCGCTCGGCACCCGAATGCTCTCCGGTGACATCAAGGTCAATGTCTCGGCGCCGGAGATCGTGCTCTTCTGCGTCTACTTTGTGCTCGGCTATGCACTCTACAGCACTCTCTTTGCCGGACTCGCCTCGACCTGCGATACCGAGCAGGAGCTGCAACAGTACTCTCCGCTGGCCGCCGTGCCCATCTGGCTGAGCTTCGGCATGATCGCCTTCATCGTGAGCAACCCCAACTCGGCCTGGTCGGTGGCCATCTCGATGTTCCCGCCCTGCGCCCCCATTACGATGTTTCTGCGTCTCGCCTCTCAGTTCCCCCCCTACTGGCAGATTGGAGTCTCGCTGGGCTTGATGGTCATCTCGGTCTGGATTCTTTTGTGGCTCTCGTCGCGCATTTACCGCGTGGGAATCCTGATGTACGGTAAGCGCGCCACACTTCCTGAGATGTTGCGCTGGCTGCGTTACTCGTGAGGAACTGGCCGTCCGGGCATAAGCGCCGTTCGTCGCAGCCATCGTTAGAATCGCTGAGTGGGATCGAACCGGGAGTTTACCTTCACGCAGCGTCTCGCGCTTGCCGTCGTTCCAACGCTGACGGCGTTGCTGATGGCCATCGTCGGCGTCACACTTCGCTTCGAAGTCATCGCTGAAGAAGGCGCAGTCCCAGAAACGCCGCCTACCACCGGCATCTTCTGCTTCTGGCACCGCTGCACCCTGCTCGCCGGATGGTACTTCCGAAAATTCCGCTGCTCCATCCTCATCAGCCGCAGCTTCGATGGAGAGCTCATCACCCGAACCCTCCGTTTGCTTGGATATGACGCTGTGCGCGGCTCCAGCTCACGCGGCGGAGCTTCCGGTTTGCTGGCATTGCAGGGAGTGATCGAGCGTGGCATGCCCGTCGTCTTCACTGCGGATGGCCCTCGCGGTCCGATCTACCAGACCAAGATTGGTCCCGTGAAGCTCGCGCAAATGACCGGCCAGCGTATCGGCAGCTTTTATCTGCTACCGCACCGCGCTTGGATCATGAAGTCGTGGGACCATTTCCTGATTCCCAAACCCTTCTCCCGCGTCGCCGTCAGCTGGTCACGTGAAGTCACGGCGCCGGCCCTCGACGCCGACGAATTCGCCCTCGAAAAAACCCGCCAGGAACTGAACGATGCCCTGGAACGGGCGCGGCTGAGAGCCGAGGGGCATTTCGCCAAGTAAAATCAGCCGAGTGCTCGTCTCCGATTTCGAATACGAACTCCCCGAAGAATTGATTGCGCAGGAACCTCCCTCCGAACGCGCCGGAGCACGCATGCTCACGCTCGACCGCCCTACCGGAGCCTTCGCAGACCGCATCTTCCACGAATTCCCCGATCTTCTCTGCGAAGGCGACCTGCTCGTCCTCAACGATAGCCGCGTCATCCCTGCGCGTCTCTTCGCTCATCGCGCCGGACTCCACACGCAGCCGGGCCACCACACCACTGGCCGCGTCCAGATACTCCTCACCGAGCAACTCTCTGAATGGGAGTGGCGCGTGTTGGCCCGCCCCGGCCGAAAGGCCCTGACCGGAGAGGTCCTGACCTTCGGTGACGGAGCTTTGCGGGCCGAGATCATCGCGCACGGCGAATTCGGCGAACGTACGCTGCGCTTCGAGCCCGTTGCAGATTTCTTCGGTGAGATCGAAAAGCTCGGCCACATCCCCTTGCCGCCATACATCCATCGCAACGACGCGGACCGTGACCGCGAGCGATACCAGACCATTTATGCCCGCGAGCGCGGATCGGTCGCCGCTCCGACGGCTGGCCTGCACTTTACCCCTGAAATCCTGGGCCACATCCGTGATCGCGGAGTGCGCATCGCTTACGTCACCCTGCACGTCGGCCTGGGGACCTTTCAGCCCGTGCGCGTCGACATCGTCGAAGACATCCGCCTGCATTCCGAGCGCTACGCTCTGCCCGAATCCACCGCTAGCGAACTGAACGCAGCAAGGCGCGAGGGCCGTCGCGTCATCGCAGCCGGCACAACAACCGTCCGCACGCTCGAGCACTGCGCTTTACTCGGTCCTGAATTTGCGCCGCACGCGGGGACGACAAGCATCTTCATCTCGCCCGGATTTGAATTCCGCGCGGTCAATGCCCTGCTGACCAACTTCCACCTGCCGCAATCGACGCTGCTCATGCTGGTGTGCGCCTTCGGAGGCCGCGAACATGTCCTAAGCGCCTACCGCCATGCCGTTGCCGACGGTTATCGGTTCTTCTCCTACGGAGACTGCATGTTCATCACCTGATCCACGGTGCCTACCACACCTTGCAGGCCTTCTCCTTGACCATCGGCTCGCCGGTCTTGCATCCAAAAGCCTTTGCAAACTCCGGCATGTTAGTCACAATGCCGTTGACTCGTGCCCATCCGGGCGAGTGCGGATTGGTAATCGCTGACACTCGCAGGTTCTCCGACCGCTCGTTCTCGCAAGCCCACTGGGCGTAGCCGATAAAGAAGCGCTGATCTGGAGTGAACCCATCCTTCGGCTGAAGACTCTCCGCCGCCGTCGCCTTTTTCCACGCGATGTAGGCCAGCAGCGTACCGCCGAGATCAGCCACATCTTCTCCGCTGGTCAGCTTCGAGTTGATGTGAATGTCGTCGACAATAACGTACTTGGCATACTGCTCTCGTTGGCAGTTGATACGCTCCTCGAACGCTTTGGCATCTTCTGGTGTCCACCAGTCCTTCAGATTGCCCTGCGCATCGAACTGCCGTCCTTCATCATCAAATCCGTGCGTGAGCTCGTGGCCGATCGTGCCCCCGGTGTTGCCATAGTTTGGGGCATCATCTTCCTTCGGATCGTAGAGCGGCGGTTGCAGCACCCCGGCGGGGAAGTTGATGTCGTTCATCTCCGGGCTGTAATAGGCGTTCACCGTGGGCGGCGTCATGTCCCACTCGTTGCGATCGACTGGCTTGCCCACCTTCGCCCAGTCGCGGTTGTATTCGAATACCCGCGCCCGCTCGACATCGCCGAAATAATCGTCGGGGCTGATCGTTAGAGCTGAGTAATCGCGCCACTTGTCCGGATACCCAATTTTGTTACGCACGGCGTGCAACTTGATCAATGCCTGCTTCTTCGTTGGCTCGCTCATCCAGTCAAGATGCTCGATCTCCTCCTGCATGGCTTGCTCGATCTGCTCCGTCATCTCCACAACCTTCTGCTTCGTCTCAGAAGAAAAGGTGCGCGCCACGAACTCCTGTCCCAACGCTTCGCCCAGGTAGTTGTCTACTTGCCTCTCGCAGCGGCGCCACCGTGGCTGCATCTGCGGAATTCCGCGGAGAAACTTGCTGTAGAAGTCGAACTGCGCGTCTTCGAAGTTGCTCGAGAGGCTGGTCGAAGCCCCGTTCAGGGCATGTGTGCGCAGGTAAGCCTTGAGGTTATCCAGCGATTCGTCGGCGAGCTGGTTCTGCGGAGCCCCAAGGAATTTCGGCTGCGAGACGTTAATGTTGTCGAGCAGCGAAGCTGAAACTTTCTGCGACTGCAAATACCTGTCGATCTGGAGCTCTGGCACGAGCGCATCAATCTCACCGATCTTCATCGGATGGTACAGGTTGTAGGGATTCCGGCGTTCCACGCGGGTGAGCGAAGCATTGGCCAGCGCGGTTTCGATCTTCATCGTTGCCGCCGCCTGCTGGTCAGCCTGCGCCTGCGGCCATCCCGCCAGCACGAGCAGCTGCGCCAGATAAGCCACGTAGCGCTTGCGGATCTCTTCGCTGCGGGCGTCGGTCTTTGTGTAGTAGTCGCGGTCCGGCAGTCCGAGACCTCCGGCGCCGACGCCAACGATCATCATCTCGGCGTTTTTGGGATCCTGCTCGGCGCCAATGCGGAGAAAATACAGCCCTCGTTGGCTTGCGCCTTCACGAAGAAAGGCAGCAAGCTGCTCGCGGCTTGCAATCGCGTCGATGCGCTCGAGTTCCGGCTTGAGCGGTTCAAGGCCGCGTGCGTTGATCGCGTCCGTATTCATGCAGGCGGCGAAGTAGTCGCCGATCTTCTGTTGCGTCGCGGTTCGGGTCTTGAGCTTGGCGTCTTCTTCGAGAATGCCCCAGAGAAACTGGCTGTTCTCATCTGCCAGCTTGGCGTAAACGCTCCATCCCGCCTGGTCAGGCGGAATTGGATTGTTCTTCATCCATCCGCCGCAGGTGAACTGGTAGAAGTCAACGCAGGGGTCCGCGCTGCGGTCCAGATCGTTGAGGTCCAGGCTGGGCGAATACGGAATAGCGGTAAGCGGACGCTTGGGCGCAGGCGAGGGTTGAGAAGTCTGCGCAGCGGCCGGGAAAACAAGAGACGTTCCCAGGGCGATCAACAGAACTCGAGCAATCATTGGCAAAACTCCGTGAGGTGCATTGTATCGATAGCTTCATGCAGCCCGCGCAAGCAGTAGACTCAAACGTGATGTCTGCTGAAACGGCCAAGCCTCCCGTCTTTCTCCTTGACTCGATGTCATTCATCTTCCGCGCTTACCACGCAATGCAGCGGCAGAGGCCGATGTCTACGCGCACCGGCGTCCCTACCGCAGCGACGTATGTATTCGTGAACATGATCAACAAACTGCGCAAGGATTTCTCGCCGGAATACTTCGCCGCAGTCTTCGATATCAGCGGTCCTGTCTTTCGCGATGAGCGAGCGCGCTCGATGCAAACCGTGCGCAAATTCAACATCAAGACGCAGCAGTTCGACGAGGTCGATTACGCGGGCTACAAAGCCAACCGTACCGAGATGCCGGCGGATCTCGCCCAGCAATTGCCCTACATCCGGCGCGCTCTCGATGCATTTCACATACCCATCCTTCAAGCCCAGGGATTCGAGGCCGACGATGTGATCGGCACCCTCGCCGCAAAGGCCGCGCACGCGGGCCATCCCGTCTATGTCGTCTCGAGCGACAAAGACATGCTCCAGCTAGTCACCGACCAGGTGAAGGTTCTGAACCCCTCGAAGGACAACCTGATCCTCGACCGTGGGAAGGTCGAGGAGACGCTGGGCGTGCCTCCCGAGAAAGTCATCGATGTGATGGCGCTGCGGGGCGACTCCATCGACAATATCCCGGGCGCGCCGGGCATTGGCGACAAGGGCTCAGTTGAGCTCATCCAGCAGTTTGGCAGCGTCGAGGCCGCACTTGATCGCGCCTCGGAGGTAAAGCGCAAGACCTATCGCGAATCGCTCGAGAACAATCGCGACGCGGTGCTCTTGAGCAAGGAACTGGTCACGATTCAATGCTCTGTCCCCATCGAGCTGAATCTTGACGAGATGCGCACGCAAGCGCCCGATGTAGCCGCCTGCCGCACGCTCTTCACTGAACTGGAGTTCACTACCCTCCTCAAGGAGCTGGCTCCGCCCGAGCTGTCGCGTCCCGTCGATTATGTGATGGAGCCGTCGGAGGCAGACATCGCGGAGTTCCTCGCGGCCGCGCGCGAGAATGGATTCTCCCTGGCCGTGTCTTCATCGATGCTCGAAGTAGCCGCCGAGCAGGTGAGCGAACAGGAGTCAGAGGCCATCGAGGAAAGCGAGCCCCAGCTGAAGACCATGTCCCTCCTCGATCTCGTCGAACAGGCGAACGCGAAGGCTGCTCCGGTCGAAGAGAAGGTGTTTAAAGTAGCCGTGGCTTCTGGGCCGGACAAAGCTCTTCTTGTCCCGCTCGAGTCGGTGCGTGCGTTGTTCGAAGCCGAAAAGATCCCTAAGCGCGTCCATGATCTGAAGGCAGCCATGCGCTCGCTGGAGCCCCAGGGCGTTACACTGCGCGGCGCCGGTGACGACCTGATGCTGTACTCCTACCTCATCAATCCCACCCAGGCCTCGCACCGGCTCAGCGATGTGGCCGCGCGATTCAGCGAACATCCGCTGAAGGAATCCGGAGACCGCGAGCTGACCGAGGCTTCACACGCCATCGAGGTGTTGACGCCCGTGCTGCGCGATGATGTGACGGCGCTCGATGAGCGCAAGGTGTACAAGGCAATCGATCTGCCGCTCGTTCCCGTGCTCTTCCGCATGGAGAAGGCCGGCGTCCGGATTGATTCAGCGGTGCTGAACAAGATGTCCGCCACGCTTGGCGCGGAGATCGAACGAGTAGGCGAAGAAGTCTACGCGCGCTCGGGTCATCGCTTCAACATCCAGTCTCCCAAGCAGCTAGGCGATGTGCTCTTCAACAAGATGGGCCTGCCCAAGCCGCTCAAGTATGGGAAAGGCAAGGTAGTTTCTACCGCGCAGGACGTGCTCGAAGAACTCGCCGTTCACAACGACGTGCCGCGCATGGTGCTCGAATACAGGCAGCTCGCTAAGCTCAAATCGAATTATGTCGACTCGCTTCCTCAGCTGGCCGACAGCGAAGGTCGCGTACATACAACTTTCAATCAGGTCGGCACCGCAACAGGCCGCTTGTCATCGACAAATCCGAATCTGCAGAACATTCCCATCCGCACGGAGCTCGGCCGCGAGATTCGCGCCGCATTTATCGCCGCCCCAGGCTGCATTCTTTTATCAGCTGACTACTCGCAGATCGAGTTGCGGCTCATGGCACATTTCTCCGACGACCCGCTGCTGACGCATGCTTACCGCACCGGCCAGGACATCCACACTCTGACCGCTTCGGAAGTCTTTGGCGTGCCGGCCGAGCAGATGAGCAAGGAGACGCGGAACCGAGCCAAGGCTGTGAACTTCGGCATCGTATATGGCATTTCGCCGTTCGGGCTTGCCGCGCAGCTCGGCATCGATCAGCACGAGGCGCGCCTCTACATCGAGACCTACTTCGACCGCTACAAGGGTGTGCGCGCCTTCATCGACAAGCTGCTCGAAGATACGCGCCGCGAGCAGAAGGTGCGCACCATGTTCGGTCGCGTGCGGCCCATCCCCGATATCCAGAGTCGCAACGCAAACCTGCGCGGCTTCGCCGAGCGCACCGCGGTGAATACCCCGCTGCAGGGCACCGCCGCGGACATCATCAAGGTGGCGATGATCCGCATCGACCGGAAGCTCACCGAGCGCAGCCTCAAAACGCGCATGACTTTGCAGGTGCACGACGAGTTGCTCTTCGACGTACCCAAAGCCGAAGTGGAAGAGGTCCGCGAGCTTGTCCAACACGAACTCGAGCACGTCGTAGAGCTTAAGGTTCCGCTGGTCGCTGATGTCGGCATCGGCCCCAATTGGCGCGACATGAAGTAGAACTGCTCATTGAGCTCCCAGCGACTCCCGGATCGCACCGGCGATCGCCTCCGCGTGGCGGCGCATCAAGTCTTCCGACTCGGCTTCGATCATCACGCGCGCCAGCGGCTCAGTTCCTGAGTACCGAACAACCACCCGGCCGTTCCCGTTTAGCGATTCTTCCGCTTCGCGGATGCGGGCCGCGACACTGTCGATCGAGTCGAGCGGCTTCTTCTCCTTCACGCGGATGTTGATGATCGTCTGCGGAAACACTTTGAGGTCGGCGATCAGCTCGTCGAGCTGCTTCCCAGAGCGCTCCAGGATATCGAGCACCACGAGCGCTGTTAGCAGGCCATCGCCGGTCGTGGCGAGGTGAGGGAAGAGGATGTGCCCGGATTGCTCGCCGCCCAGCGCTGCATGATTGGCCTGCATCATTTCGAGAACGTATTTGTCGCCCACAGGCGCGCGCAGCATTTTTATCTGATGCCGCCGCAGCGCGGCTTCGAGTCCCATGTTCGACATGGTCGTCGCGACGACTACTCCGCCATTGAGAAGTCCTCGAGTCTTAAGGTCGCGTGCTGCAAGCAGCAGAATCGCGTCTCCGTTCACCACCTTGCCTTGGCGGCAAGCAAAGAGCACACGATCGGCATCCCCGTCGAAGGTGATACCGATATCCGCTCCGGCTGCCTTCGTCTCGGCAGCGACGACCGCCGGATGCAGTGCGCCACACTCGGCATTGATGTTGCGCCCATTCGGAGAGGCGTGCGTGAGCGTCGTGTTGCTGCAAAGCTTGCCAAGCAATTCCGGCGCGATCGCAGATGCGGCGCCATTGGCACAATCGACGACAATCCTTCTGTCGTTAAGCGATAACCCCGGTACGGCAGAAACGAGAAACTGCTCATAGTCCTTGCGGAACGAAGGGTTCTCGGTCGGCGCTGCCACACTCTCCGGGTTTGGCGCTGAAATCGATTCGAGTTGCCGGAAAATCTCATCTTCGATGAGAAGTTCGGTCTCGTCGGGCAGTTTGTATCCGTCCCCCCCGAACACCTTGATGCCGTTGTCGTGCCAGGGATTGTGAGAAGCCGAGATAACCACTCCGGCGGAGAACCCGCGGCTGCGCGCAAGATATGCAACTCCGGGCGTCGTGATGACGCCCGCACTTTCCACTGTCGCTGCGCCCTCGATCAGGCCCGCGGTCAGCACAGCGGCGATCCACTCACTCGACTCGCGCGTATCCATCCCGAGGATGATGGAAGGACGGTGCGAATTTGCTTTGAGCTGGTTTGCAAGGGCAATGCCGGCCGCGTAAATGGTCTTGGGATCGAGCGGCGCCTCCCCGGCTACGGCGCGGATTCCATCGGTTCCGAATAGTCTTCTCATACTTTTGCTGTCTTCTATGCTATTTCCACTTCTGTTGTGACCTTGATGACGCTGCTTTCGATACTTCCCTTGGCAACCCGCGTGGTGAGCTTTTGTTCTGGTTGAACAGATGCCGCATCCTTGACCAGCACCCCTGATTCGTCATACACAAGCGCGTAGCCCCGGTTCAGGATGCCGAGCGGCGACAGGGAGTTCAGCCGCTTTTCGAGTGCGTCAAGGTGCGAGCGCCGGAGTGCCACAAAGTTCGCTTGGCCGCGCTCGAGCCGGGCAGTGACATTGTCGAGGCGCTGATGCGTCAGCGTGAGCCGGTTCGTCACATCGTGGCGCAGAACAGCCGCCGTGAGCTGTTGCAACCGCTGTGTCGCAGCCAGAGACTGCCGCCGCCATGCGGCCTCCATCCGGAAGGCTAACTCGTCCACGCGCTGCTGGCGCCGGTTAAGATTATCGCGCATGCGCGCGAATGCGGCATCGGAAGAAAGCCCTAGGAATCGTTCCCGCGCCTGCATCAAGGTATAGCGCGCGCTGCGATTGAGTCGCTGGCTCAGCTCTTCGAGTCGCTCTTCGACTCTGTGTTGCGCCGAAGTGATGATCTCTGCTGCCGCAGACGGCGTGGGAGCGCGCAGATCCGCCACAAAATCGGCAATCGTGAAATCCGTCTCATGTCCTATAGCCGAGACAACGGGAATCTCAGAGCGGGCAATCGCGCGTGCGAGAAATTCGCTGTTGAACGGCGCAAGGTCCTCGAGCGATCCTCCGCCGCGGGCGAGCACAATTACGTCGGCTTCGCGCGTGCGATTGAACCATGCGATGCCTGCCTCCACCTCGGCGGCGGCTGCATCACCCTGCACCAGCGCGGGATAGAGCAGCACCTGCAACGCGGCGTGGCGGCGGTGCACGACGTGGATGAAGTCGCGGATCACCGCCCCGGAAGGCGACGTTACGATGCCCACACAGCGTGGGAACGCGGGCAGAGGCCGCTTGCGCTCAGCATCGAACAGGCCCTCGCGCTGCAGTTGCCGCTTCACCTGCTCGAAGGCAAGTTGGAGCGATCCCGCGCCTACCGGTTCGATATGCTCGGCGACGATCTGCATCTGACCACGCTGCTCGTAGACCGAAAGCCGCCCTCGCAGCAGAATATGCAGGCCATCCTCGGGCCGGAAGCGCAGCAGCCGGGCCTGGCTCCGGAAGAGCACGACCGACAACTGCGCGGAGTCGTCCTTCAGCGTGAAATACACATGCCGCGAGACCGCCGGACGCAGGTCGCAGATTTCCCCTTCAACCCACAGATCGGAGAACGCGCG
Organism: uncultured Acidobacteriaceae bacterium; assembly: GCA_963724375.1. Lineage (GTDB taxonomy): Bacteria > Acidobacteriota > Terriglobia > Terriglobales > Acidobacteriaceae > Silvibacterium. Next base: position 46,205 of record CAVRUM010000002.1, on the reverse strand, counting down.
CTCCACTTGCGACCGGAGTTCGGCTGCAAGTTCGCTCACTCTCCAGATGCGGCGCTGGCGCGGCTTTGCCTCTTCGAAGGTAAAGCCAAGTTGGCCGGATAGATTGCCTGCTGCGTCCACAAACTTTGAGTTTACATCCGGCCTAGCGCCGGAAACGCGAGAAGAGCCAGAACAGCAGCGTGAGGAGAAGGCTGATAAGGATCGACGTCCCCAATGGGAAGAACACCGTAACGTTCTTTCGCCGCCACGTGAGATCACCAGGGATGCTGCCGAGTGAAATTCCGAGCCTTCCCAACAGGAAGATCACGCCGCCGGCGACGACAAGAATCAGGCCAATTTGGACAAGCACCCGCGCCAGGGACGTCATAAGAATAGATTACGCAAAACCCAGTTGACGCGCGGCCGCAACTCCTGTTCTGCTTGCCATCAGTGGGGAACAGGCCTTGCAGATATTCTGGTTTTGCGCGGGCATCGCGTGCATTTTCGTAGCCTTGCTGGATGCATTCCAGACGGTGATCTCTCCGCGCCGCGCGACCGGACGATTCCGCATTACGCGGCTCTTCTACATCGCCACGTGGTGGCCTTGGTCGCACTTGGCCAGCAGGATCTCCCACTCGCGCAAACGCGAAACGGCGCTCAGCGTTTACGGGCCATTGTCTCTTTTGCTTCTCATTGTGGTTTGGGCGGCAGGGCTGCTAACTGGCTTTGGGTTCCTCTTCCATGCCTTGCGGGCGCCCATCGCAGACAACATGTTTTCCGGCAACGACCTCCGTTCTGACCTTTATCTCAGCGGCACCACCATTTTTACGCTGGGAATCGGCGACCTGACGCCGCATTCTTCCTGGGCGCGCCTTATCATCGTGCTCGAATCGGGCATAGGCCTGGGATTTCTCGCCATGGTAATCAGCTATTTCCCGGTGCTATATCAGGCGTTCTCGCGCCGCGAGGTCAGCATCTCTCTGCTCGACGCCCGAGCGGGATCACCGCCCACCGCATCTGAACTGATGCGTCGGCACGCCTTCAAGGGCGGTGGCGACGCACTGAACACGCTGCTCGTGGAATGGGAGAGATGGTCGGCCGAGCTGCTTGAGAGCCACATCTCCTATCCGCTGCTGTGCTACTTTCGCTCGCAGCACACAAATCAGAGCTGGCTCTCCGCCCTCACATCGGTACTCGACGTTTGCGCGCTGATGATCGCCGGAGTACAGGATCACGCGGCGCGGCAGGCGCAGCTTACGTTCGCGATCGCGCGCCATGCGCTGGTCGATATTTCGCAGATCTTCTACCTCAAGCCACTAAACGACGGCGAAGACCGCCTTCCTCCGGAGCGATTCGAGCTGCTATACGCAAGCCTCTGTCAGGCGGGCATCCGTGTTTGCCGTGATAGCGATTCGATGGAGCGCCTGAGGAAGATGCGTCTCCTTTACGAAGGTCATGCGCGAGTGCTCAGTGAATTTCTCCGCATGCCCCTGCCCCCTTGGATCGTCGAAGAGCCGCACAAGGATAACTGGCTCTCGGTTGCAAAGGTCAGGGAGGAGACAGAGTCCGTGGCCGAAGAGAACGTCAATCTGGAGACCGCACTCCCCATCGCCTTCCAGGACGACGATCACCACATGTTCTGAACGACGTACGAATCAGGGATGCGAGGCGATCACGCCTTCGAGCTCTTGTACCCAGCTACTTAGTTCACCCTTGCGCTGCATGCAGGTTGCACTATCGCGGGCCAGCAGAACCTCGATCTTCGAGGCAAGCACGCTGCCTCGCGGCAGGCCAAAGGTTCCCAGGATCCCTGCGAGTTTGTGCGCGGCCTCTTCGCCGTCCTTTCGTGTCCGTTCGTCGAGATAGCCTGCGCTTAGCTTGTCCGTCGCCGCGCGAATCAGTTTCAGCCGCTCAGCGAGAATGGGATAGTTTCTCACCCAGAGCGTCTGGAGCAGGTCGTCCATCTCCTTCGCGTGGTTGGGAGTATCGCTCATCGGCCGCGGGCTTTCAGTCATTCCAGCCGAGTGTGTCCGACATCTGTTGGGCCAGCGTCATGGGATCGAACGGCTTGAACAGGACGCCGGAAACGCCCAGGTTCGCGAACCGCTTCTGGTCGGCTCCCTGCACCTTCGCCGTAAGCAGAATCACCGGAATTTTCGCTGTCTCGGGGCCTCGTCTCAACTCAAGAAAGGTGCTGGGGCCATCCATTCCGGGCATCATCACGTCCAGCAGAATAGCGTCAGGCTGTTCGGCCTGCGCGCGGCGGATGCCCTGGGCTCCGGAGCTGGCGGTGACTACGTCCCATCCGGCGACTGTTTCCAGGCTCATGGCGGCTACCTGGCGGATGTCGTCTTCGTCATCAATGATAAGGATGCGGCGTTGCATTGGGGGAGTCCTTCGGTATAACGCAACTGAATTGCACAAACCTCACCTACGGAGCGGGTACTGCAAGAACAAGGCTGGAGAGTTAACCCATCATAGTGCAAAGGGTATTTTCGCAGGGAGCGAATTTTGCTTGCAAGTGGAGATGGCGGAGATGCTTAGTCGGATGCCACGTGCGCTTCGGCGCCGCGGTAACGCCGAAGCATCGTGAAGACAACGGCTTCCACATCCTGCGGCTGAACCTTTGTTTTGGTTAGGAACTCGGTCGGGCCCAACTGGAAGAGCCCGCGCTCCAGGTTTGAAATCTCCCGGGCGGAGTAGACGACCAGCGGCAAATGACGAAGCTCCTTGCGATTGCGCAGCCAATCGATAAGCTCGAGACCGTGCCCGTCCGGCAGCGCCAGGTCGAGAATGATCAAGTCGGGCCGCACGGCCTCGCAAAGCTCGATCGAGTTCCGCAGCCGCGACGCGTGGTGCACGACAATTCCGGCATGCTCAAACGTTGTCAGGATCACGCGCGCCAGATCCATATCGTCTTCCACGAGCAGCACCGTCGGATGCTCGCGCTGTCCCTTGACCAGACGGGCCAGCTCCGCCAGAAGCTGAGTTTCGTCCACCGGCCTCTGCAGCCATGAGTCGGCAGCTTCCGAGTCTCCATTCCCGTCTTCCGGCGAAAGCAAGCTGAGGACGACAATCGGAACCTGTGCGATCGAAGGGTCCTCGCGCAGGGCCCGCAGCGTCTGCAGACCTTCGCGCCGTTGCTGCGAAACACCAAGAAGGATTGCCCCAAGCGAGAACTGCTGCGCCAGGTGGATCGCCTGCTCGCCGTTCTCGGCCTCGAGAATGCGGTAGTTCCGTTTGCGCAGGGCATCCACAATCTGCCTCCGCGCCGCCTGATCGCCCTCGCAGATAAGTACCGTGTCTTCCTTCGCCAGCGATTCCGCGACAAAACTGCCAGTCTCCGGCAATGACTCGAGACGGGTCCGTTCGGGAAGGAAAAGCCGGAAGATCGATCCGCGGTCGCGGTTATGCTCGGCCCAGATGCGGCCTCCATGCTGCTGCACGATCGTGCGGCAGATGGCGAGGCCCAGGCCAGTGCCGCCCTTCTGGCGTGAGTCCGATGCGTCGACCTGCTGGAACCGGTCGAAGATGCTTTCGAGCTTGTCGGTGGGAATGCCGCGGCCTTCGTCGAGGACGCTGAGAATCGCGCCGCCTTCCACCGGGCCTGCTTCAACCGTGACCCTGGAGTCCGGCTGAGAAAATTTGATCGCGTTGCTCAGCAGGTTCGTGATCACCTGCACCAGGCGGTCGGGATCAACCTCAATATGAGTAGCCTCAGTCTTCAGCAGAAGGCGGATACTTGCCGCATCTGCCATCGGCTGCATGGCGTCGACCACCTGCTGTGCGAGCTCGTTCAGCTGCGACGGCCGGAAGTTCAGCGGCGCCCGTCCCGATTCCATACGCTCGAGGTCGAGAATGTCGTTGATGAGTCGGACCAGCCGGTCGGAGTTCGAAACGGCAATACGCAGAAGGTTCGCCGCCTTGTCGCTCATCTGCCCCAACAGCCCCGACGATAGCAGCCCCAGCGCCCCGCGGATCGAGGTCAGCGGCGTACGCAGCTCGTGGCTTACCGTGGAGACGAACTCGTCCTTCATGCGGTCCAGGGCATACCGCTGGCCGATGTCCCGGAAGCTGAGCACGCTGCCAAGAATCTCGCCATGCTCCAGCATCGGATTGACTGAAAACTCAACCGGGAATGACGTTCCATCCTGGCGGTAGAAAACATCCTGGCCACTGGTGCTTTCGTGCTGAAGAAACGCGCGGCGTGCCCGGCATTGATCGTCGCAGACCTGGCCGGAGGCTCCCGAATGCACGATAGTGTGCACCGGTCGACCGATGAGGCTGGTGCCCGGCGCTCCGAGCATCACGGCCGCCGCTGGATTCACGAAGTCTACCCGGCCTTCGGGATCCACACCGAAGATACCGTCAGCCACTGACCTGAGGATCAGCTCGTTCTGCTGGTTTAGCTCCCGCACCCGCCCTTCCTGGGCGGAGCGGGCCATGAACTGGCCGATGGAGGCGCAGACCGTCTCCACCGTTGCCATAGTCTCGGGGTCTTCCTCGCGGCGATGCCGGCTGAACAGTTCCACGGCTGCGATGATCCTGTTGCCGACGCGAACCGGCACTGCCCAACCCGAGACCAGCCCATCGTGCCGCGCTCCCTGCCCGCGAAGGAAACCTGGATCGTCCCGCACGTCGATGATCCACCGGGCCGATCCGAGCGTCCATACGAGCCCCGGCAGCCCCTGTCCGCGGCTGAACGAACGCATGTTGCTGTCGCGCAGAAACTCCTCGTAGGACCGCCCCGGTGCCGACCAGCTGCTCTCGAAGCGAATGCGCTGTTGGATCTCATCGACAACCCACAGGTTCGCAATGTCATATCCAAGGTCGGTGCATAGCACTGCAAGTACGCTGGGTAGCGCCTCTTCCTGGGAGATCGACTGACCCACGATCTGGCTGACCTGAAGCTGCATCGCCAGCCGGCGCTCGCGCCGGTTTCTCTCGGTAACATCGCGAAAAATGCACCGGATCGAGACGGGTCGTCCTTCATCGCGGCGACAGCTAAGGCTGGCCTCGACTTCCACCCGGGTACCGTCGGTATTGCGGAGATTCAGCGGCTCGCGCTCCACTCTTTCCCCGTTTAGCGCCCGCCGGAACAGTGCCGCGGCTTCGGCCTGAATTTCGGGAGGGAAGGGTGACTCGAAGCTCATCAGCCCTTCGAAGCCCTCGCTGTTGATGCCGAAGAGTATCTGCCATGCCGGATTCACATAAAGGTAGCGGCCATGCGGGCTGAGCGTGGCGATCATCTCGATCGCGTTCTCGAAAATGTCGCGGTAGCGCTCCTCGCTCTCGCGCAGCGCCTGCTCGGCGCGCCGGGTCGCCGTCAGGTCCATGCTGATGGCTACCAGTCCGGTCACCGCGCCCTGCGGCGATCGCACGGCCGACAGGTAAACCATCGCGGGGAACATGCTGCCGTCTTTGCGGCGATACTGCATCTCCACGCCTCGCACACGGCTCGCGGGGAAACTGGTGATGTACTGCACGTAGTTATGCAGGATCGAGGTCATCCCCGAGCCGTTCGCCTGCAGCGTCGAAGAATGCAGGCGGCTGAGCGAGGAGACCAGCTGCCTTCCTACGCGGTCCATTTCGCCCTCGGGAAAGAGCTGCTGCGCCTGGAGGCCGCCCGTCGCCTCCTGCGCCGTGTAGCCAAGCATGCGCTCTGCAGCAGGATTGAAGAGCAGCAGGTTGCCTTCGAGATCGGCGGCAATAATCATCGGTCCCGCCGAGTCGAGGATGCTTTGCTGGAGCTGCGCGATTTGCTGCAGTTGTCGCTCGGCCTGGTTCTGACGATGAAAGATCCTGAAGCTCGAGATGCTCGCCCCTATTAGCAGAACTTGGGCGGCCAGCCAGCAGGCCACAAACCAGAAGAGGTCCTCAATGTCTACGGAGGGTGGGCGCAAGGCGTGCGTCAACACGAAGACGCCGGCCAGCGATAGCATCAGCGCCGCCACAAAGATCAGCGTTTGCACTCTCGCGTTGCGGGGTAGGGTCACGTCAATAACTCGAGGGGAAAAGCGGCCTGCCAGCTGTTCCGGGGTCTAAACCTGCGTCTGCCAATTCTGATGGGGCCTGCTCCGAATCCGCTCCAGCAGGAGCGCAAGTAACTTTGGGTCTGATGCGCACGACTACCTTAGCTAGCAAAACGCAGATTCAAAGGGAAAGCTGTGATTTCGATCGAAGTAAGGCAAGTATAGGGGTATTTGCGCGAAATCGCAGCAAATTATTGCACCGAAACGGCGGCAAAGTGGAATGGAGGTAGGTGGCCTGGGGCCTCACGTGTGATCGGCAGCCGGGGGCGCCGTCTCAAACGATTGTTTAATGCTTCCGCGGCCGCTGGAGTCCCTGCTCAAACGGAATCAGATTAGTCGGGGACGGCTGCTGGCGCACCGGACTCATCTCACGCCGTGCGGAGGTGCGGCAAAGCTGCCAGAACCAGGCAAACGAAACGACATACATCACACCAACAAGCTCAACTGCAAGCAGCACAAGCAGACTCCAAGGGGAAGGATGCTTCAACTTCGATTAGGCGAAATCGACCTACCAATAGTAGAGGGATTTGCCTTCTGAAGGCCACAATAAAATCGCTTTATCGGCCGCTTTTTATCTGCAACTTTCCGGGTAATGGCGCGGGCCCGGGGCCTGGAAAGCAGCCATCCCGAGCGGCGCTCTTTGGCTGCCCTCTCGGTATACTCCTGCCATGCAAAGGATTACGCCCCGCTGCCTGAGTGCCGCCACCGCCTTCGCGTTGCTTCCGCTGCTCGCCGTACCGCCGTCATTCGGCTGGGGAGACGTGGGTCACAGGATGATCAACCGCCTCGGCGTGGAAGCTTTGCCCGCCGACGTTCCCGCCTTTTTGAAGGCCCCCGACGCCGTGGCTGAAATCGAATACTTGGGGCCCGAGCCCGACCGCTGGCGCTCGCTTGCTGAGCCGGAACTCAACGCCGCCCAGGCCCCTGACCACTTCATCGATTTCGAATACGCCGACATCATCGGACCACTGCCTCGCCGGCGCTACGAGTACATCGCCGCGCTGACCGCCGCCGAGATCACCCACCCCGACAAGGCGGCTGAACTCCAACCGGTGCGGGTCGGCTTCCAGCCCTATATCACCAGCGAAGTCTGGGAGCGCCTCAAGGCCGCCATGCGTCAGTACCGCGACCTGAGCGCAAAGCACGAAGACACAAAGCCCGTCGAAGCCGCGATCCTCTTCTACGCCGGATGGCTCGGCCACTACGTCGGCGACGGATCGCAGCCCCTGCACGTCTCGATCAACTACAACGGCTGGGTTCTCAAGGACAATCCCAACGGATACACCACGGAACGTGGGATACACGAGAAGTTCGAAAGCACCTTTGTCGGCGCGAATATCAAGGCCGCCGAAGTGCAGCCCCTGCTCCCGGCCCTGAAACCGATCCCAAATTCGAATTTTGACGAGTGGGAGATCTACATGAGCTACCTTCGCCACTCGCAGTCTCTTGTCGAGCAGCTATACCAGATTGACAAGCGCAAAGGCTTCGACGGTGCCGGCACGTTGGAAGGAAAGCAGTTCACCGAAGAACGTCTTGCCGCCGGAGCCGCCATGCTTCGCGACCTGATCTATTCAGCCTGGGTTGAAAGCGCGAAGCCTGTACAGCAGTGGCACGACCAGCCAGCCGCCCCGGCAGCTGCTCCTGCGAAGTCCGGCTCCGGCTTCTAAGCGGCCAGATTCTCTCATTTCCCGGCCGTCGCCCGAGCTGACGGCCATTGCCGCCACATCACTGCCGTGTTACAAAAAAGTACGCTCTTACCGTAATCGCTTCTTCCGAACACTCAAGAGGAAAACCCGACAAGCCTTAATCACGAGGCGCGGGAGCAGTTCATTTCAGTTTTTCGACCGCCGCGCAATGCTTTGGTGGTCCTCACAATCTCTCAGGTTCAGAGTCCGGATGAGCACAACGCTGTTACGCGGTCAATCCGACAACCGCCTGCTACGAGAATATTTTCTCGACGGCGCGTACGACGAGATGTTCGCGGCCGACGGCAGCATCCGCCCGCATTACATTGCGCTGCTCGACCTGCTCTCGAGCCTGCCCAGCGAGGAACTGCAGCGCCGCAAGCAATCGGCCGATGTTTCCTTCCTCATGCAAGGCATTACCTTCACCGTTTATGGACGCGATGAGGGGACGGAGCGCATCTTTCCCTACGACCTTGTTCCACGACTTGTCACCAGCGCCGAGTGGGACAAGATCGAGCGCGGCCTCACGCAGCGCATCACCGCCCTGAACCTCTTTCTCCACGACGTCTACCACGAAGGCAAGATCCTCGCCGAGGGCGTCATCCCACGCGAGATCGTCTACACCTGCCAGCACTTCCGTCGCCAGATGCGCGGCCTCCAGGTGCCGCGCAATGTCTATGTGGCCATCGCCGGCACCGATCTGCTGCGCCTGAATACGGGCGAGTACGTTGTACTCGAGGACAATCTTCGTGTCCCCAGCGGCGTATCCTACATGCTCACCAACCGCCGCGTCATGAAGCGCACGCTGCCCTACCTCTTCCGCAACTACGGAGTGCGCCCGATCGAAAACTATCCGCAGGCGCTGCTCAGCACGCTGCGCTCCATCGCGCCCGAGGGGCGGCCGGAACCTACCATAGTGCTGCTCACGCCCGGCGTTTACAACTCCGCCTACTTCGAGCACACCTATCTCGCGCGACAGATGGGTATCGAGCTGGTCGAGGGCCGTGATCTCGTCATCCATGACAACGTCGTCTACATGCGCACCACCGGCGGCCTCAAGCGCGTCGACGTGATATACCGTCGCATCGACGATGACTTCATCGATCCGCTCGCATTTCGCTCGGATTCGATCCTTGGTGCTGCGGGCTTGTTCGATGCTTACCGCGCAGGCAACGTCACCCTGGCCAACGCCTTCGGCACGGGAGTCGCTGATGACAAGGCGCTCTACGCCTATGTCCCGGCCATCATCCGCTACTACCTCAACGAGAGCCCCATTCTCAACAACGTCGAGACGTATCTCATGTCCGACAAGTCGCAGCGCAAGTATGCGCTCGAGAATCTCGACAAACTGGTCGTCAAAGCGGTAGGCGAGTCGGGAGGCTACGGAATGTTGATCGGCCCACAAAGCACCGCCGCTGAGCGCGACGAATTCCGGCAACGGATCGAAGCCAGTCCGCGCAACTACATCGCTCAGCCCACGCTCGATTTTTCTCGATCCCCATGCCTCTTTGACGAAGGACGGATCGAGCCGAGGCACGTTGATCTGCGCCCCTACATTCTCTTTGGAGACAAGGTCACGATAGTCCCCGGAGGCCTCACGCGCGTGGCCCTTCGCAAAGGCTCTCTCGTCGTCAACTCGTCTCAGGGCGGCGGTAGCAAAGACACCTGGGTTTTAGGCTAACTATGCTCTCACGCGTCGCAGACAGCCTTTACTGGACAGCCCGCTATCTGGAGCGCGCCGAACACACCGCGCGCCTGGTCGACATCAACATCGGCCTCATGCTCGACATATCCCGTGTAAGCGCCGAGCAGAGATGGCAGCGCGTCCTCGCCGCGCTCGGCCATCCACGCGACATCGATTGGAACAACGACGTCTACGCTCTGGTGCACGCGCTTTTCTTTGACACGAATCACCCTGCCTCGGTCACGGCCTGCGTCATTGCTGCGCGGGAAAATGCGCGCCAGATACGCGAGGAGATCAGCACCGAGCAGTGGCAGAGGCTTAACCGCCTCTTTCACGACATCTCGCGCCTGCGTCCGCCCTCGCCCTCGGACCGCCAGCTCTCCGAATTTTTGCCGGCCCTCATCGACGGCGTATACCTGTTCCAGGGAGTAACTGACACTACGCTGAGCCACGGCGAGGGCTGGCAGTTCATCCAGGTCGGCCGGTTTCTCGAGCGGGCCACCGCCACTGCCACGTTGCTGGCTGTTTATCGGGAAGACGTCTTCACCAACATGGAGGAGACCGTCGATGCCAATGCCTATCTCGAATGGATCGGTCTGCTGCGGGCCTGCACGGCATTCGAGGCGTACTGCAAGGTCTACACCGCCGACCTCACCTACGAGCGCATCCTTGAGTTCCTGCTGCTCGACCCCGAGTTTCCGCACTCGATCCGCTTCTCGATCGACCACCTCCACCAATCGCTGGAAGCCATTGAAGAAGAATCTCACGGACAGAACTCCCGTGAATTGATGCGCGTCTCAGGGAAGTTGCAATCCTCCCTCGGCTACGCACAGGTGTCGGAGATACAAGCCCAGGATCCTTCGCGCTATCTGCGTGGGATACTCGACCAGTGCCGCCGCATTCACGACCTCATCTACGAGGTCTACATTCAATACTCCGTGCAGACCGCGTTGGCCATGTAATCGAGACCCCCGATGATCTTCTACTCCATCCGACACCTGACCAAGTTTCTCTATGAACGGCCCGTGAGCGAGAGCCTCATGGAAGTTCGCATGCATCCGCGGAGCGACAGCAATCAACGATGCCTTACGTTTTCGCTCTCCGTCAGCCCCCGCTGCCGGGTCTTCTCTTACCGCGATCATCTTGGCAACAATGTCCATCACTTCGACATTCCGGGTCAGCATCAGCAGCTCGTCGTCATTGCGGAATCGCTGGTCGAATATCAGCCTCTGTCCGACATCCCGTCATTTCTCAGCCCCGATGCCTGGAAGGAGTTAGACGTCATCGTCAGCGAAGGCGACTACTGGGAGATGCTGCTTCCGAGCGAGTTCGCTCAACCCACGCCCGCCCTTGAAGAATTGGCTGCCGAACTCGGCGTAGTGCGTCGCGATGATCCGCTCATGCTGCTTATCGAACTCAATCATCGGCTTTTCGATCTGTTCAGCTATGCTCCGCGCACCACGCGTGTCGACTCGCCGATAGATGAGGCGCTCTACTCCCGCCAGGGCGTCTGCCAGGACTTTGCCCATATCATGATCGCGCTCGTGCGCCGTCTAGGCATTCCTTGCCGCTACGTGAGCGGATATCTGCATCACCGCAGGGAAGACCACGATCGATCTGTTTCCGACGCATCGCATGCCTGGGTTGAGGCCCTCTTGCCGAACCTCGGCTGGGTCGGCTTCGATCCCACCAATGCTCTCGTCGCGGGCAACCGCCATATCCGAACCGCGCTCGGTCGTGACTATGCCGATGTCCCACCCACCAAAGGCATCTTCCTCGGTCGCACTCCCAGCCATCTCTACGTTGCCGTGCAGGTCACCGCGTCAGAAGAGCCTCCCGCGCTCGATCAGGAGATGCCAATCCCTGAAGACTGGTCCACGCTGGTCGAAAAAGCACAGGCTCCGCCGCCTCCTCCCGCTGAGCCCTTGTTGCAGCTACAGCAGGCCCAACAGCAGCAGTGAACAGACATTCAACAGAATCCGCGACCATCGGTCGGGTCACTGAGGCAAGGTTTTATTCGAGTCTCGAATGGCGCGGAAGGCGCGTGTACCCCTGCCGCTACGCTAGCCGCCGATGTGGACCATGGTGCGCGAAGGCTTGAGAAAATCCGGCTCGCCGATGTGGTGCCGGGCTTCCTTGAGGGCAACGGTGCGCTCAATATACTCGGCGAGATCCGCGTCGCTTCCGCCGCGCTTCATGACGCCGTGGAGATCGTGGTCGGACTGCGAGAACAGACAGGTACGAATCTTTCCGTCCGACGTCAATCTGATCCGGCTGCACTGTCCGCAGAACGCCTGCGACACGGGTGCGATAATCCCGATCTCGCCTAGCCCGTCATCGAAGGTGTAGCGAACAGCCGTCTCGCTGGCGCTGTTCGGAGAAAGCCGCACCACCGGCCGATAGCTCTCCAGCTTTGCCACCACTTCGCGGATTGGAATCACCGACTCCGGCGTCCACAGCCTTTCTTCCTCGAGCGGCATAAACTCGATGAAGCGCACAACCACGCCTTCGTCACGAGCGAACTTTGCAAACGCGACGATCTGGTCGTCGTTGAATCCCCTCAGCAGCACACAGTTGACCTTCACAGGATTCAGCCCCGCCCGTTGCGCAGCCCGAATGCCGGCCGCTACCCGCTCGAAGCTGCCCGGCACCCGCGTGATCCGTGCAAACGTCCCCGGATCTACCGCATCCATACTCACCGTGATGCGGGTCAAGCCGGCTTCTTTCAGCGGCGCCGCCAGATTTTCCAGCAGATGGCCATTGGTCGTGAGCGCCAGATCCAGCGGTTCTCCAGTTCTCACCGTTCTCAGCTTCGCCAGCTCCCGGACCAGCTCTACTAGGCCCTTGCGCAGCAGTGGTTCTCCGCCCGTCAGTCTCACCTTCTCGATGCCCATTTCGACGAAAATCCGCACCATCCGCAGATAATCCGCCATGGGCAGCTCGGAATACTGCGCACCCTCGTTACCAGTTCGGCAGTAAACGCAGCGATAGTTGCAGCGGTCCGTGATTGAAACCCGCAGGTCCGTGATCGCTCGGTTATACCGATCAATCAGAACAGCGGGCGCGCCAACACCCTGCTCCTCAACTGTGCCGTATGTGCCAGGTAAGTGCGACATGGATCTGCTTATTACTTTATTGGATGTGTGGTGCCTCCGCTAGCTTCAACAAACCCTCGGGCGGCTATTCACGTGGTGCCGGAGCCTGCGGATTGCGGGGTGGAGTCGTACGCGGAGGACTACTGTAGAACCGGCGGTTGCAGATCAGGCATCGGTAAGGCCGCCGCCCGAACAGCATATTCGGCAGGTCAATTGTGCGCAGGTGTGACCGACGAAGCTGCTTCTCTTCGTTACAGGTGGGGCAGACAAGATGAGCGTCGCGCATTCGGGGGTTCCCTTGCTGGACCTATGGCCTGCGCGTGCAGCGTGTTATGACGGTACTCTCTCACGGAAGGTTGCCTCGGACAAGCGTCAGAACACCCCTATCCGCCTATCTTTTGTCAGAAAATCACATTCCGTCGTAGTTCGGGCCGCCCCCACCCTCCGGAGGCACCCAGTCGACGATCTGGTATGGATCCATGATGTCGCACGTCTTGCAGTGCACGCAGTTGGCAAAATTGATGTGCAGCTGCTTCTGCCCATCACCCTCCTCCACCATCTCGTACACCGCCGCCGGACAGAAGTACTGGCAGGGATTCCCATACTCCTTCACGCACTTCGTGCTGCAAATGTTCAGGTCTCGGACCACCAAGTGGACCGGTTGGTCGTCATCATGCCGCGTGCCCGAGTGATACACATCCGTCAGCCGGTCAAATGTGAGCTTTCCATCCCCCTTCGCGTTGAAGAGAAAATCCTCGCGTCCCTCAGCATGCACGCTCAGAGCGTCCTGGTGGCGCATGCGCAGATAGCCGGCGTGATTCTTGTAGTCCGGCCCCAGATTCCCTCCACGCATCACCTGCTGAATCCCCGCTCGGATCACTCCCTCATACAGCCCGTGCTCGAACCCCTGGTGGAAATTCCGAACCCGGTACAACTCGTCGAAGATCCAGCTCTTATCGACCGAAGCCTTGTATTCGCTCAGCGTATCCGCCGAGCTGTCGCCATCCAGCAGGGCATCGAACGCCGTCTCCGCCGCCAGCATTCCGCTCTTGATCGCCAGATGAATCCCCTTGAGCCGCTGCGAATTCAGAAAGCTCGCCGAGTCGCCCAGAATCATCCAGCCGTTGCCGTAGATGCGCGGCATCGTCAGCCATCCGCCATAGGGCAGCGACTTCGCCCCGTAGCGGATCATCTTGCCGCCCTCCAGAATCCGCCGCGCAAACGGATGCAGCTTGAAATCCTGAAAGACATGGTGCGGATCCGTCCGCGGATCCTCATAGTCCAGCCCCGTTACGTATCCCACCGAGATCAGCGTGTCTGAAATCCCATAGATCCACGACCCGCCGTATTCTTTCGACGTCAGCGGCCAGCCGAGCGTGTAGATCACCTCACCTTTCGCCACGCGCCCCGCCGGAATCTCCCACAGTTCCTTGATCCCGATGCCGTAGGTCTGCGCGTGCTCCGGATCTTCGAGCTCCAGCCGGTTGATCAGCTGTTTCGCGCAATTGCCCCGCGTGCCCTCGGCCAGAATCGTGACCTTCGCTCGCAGATCATACCCCGGCTCGAAGTTCGCCTTGGGATCGCCCTGCTTGTCCACGCCTTTATCGTCGGTGCGCACTCCGGCGACGCGCGTGATCTCTACATCGCGGCTCTCATCTTCAAACAACAGCTCCGATCCGGCGAATCCCGTGAAGATCGTAATGCCGGCTTCCTCGACCTTATGTCCCAGCCACTTCGTGAATCTGTTGAGCGAGATCACATAATTCCCGTGATCCCTCAGCGGAGGCGGAACGATCGGAAACTTCCGCGCCTTCTCCTTGCTCAGAAACCACACCGACTCCTTCGTCACCTCGGCATCGATCGGCGCGTCATTCTCAAATCCCGGCAGCAGCTCCCGCATCGACCGCGGATCAAGCAGTGCCCCCGACAAACAATGCTGGCCCACCTCACGTGCCTTCTCAAGCACGTAGATGTTCTCCTTCGTCATCTGCGACTCGGGATGCTTCGCGTTGTGCTCATCAATAAGCTGCGCCATTCGCAGCGCGCAGGCCATTCCCGCCGGTCCTCCGCCGACAATAACCACGTCGGCCTCCATCTGCGGGCGGTCGATGCCTTCAATCGGTTTGCGAAAAGTGATCATGGCGACTGCCTATGATACAGGCTTCAACCGCGACCTAGTGGAACAGCGAGAGATCAATGGCATCGCCCATCGCCTTGTATCCCGCATCCTTGGGATGCAGATGATCCCCCGAATCGTAATCCGGCAAAAATGTTTCTGGATGCGCCGGGTCCTGCGTGATCTTGTCGAAATCAATCACGCCATCGAAGATGCCGCTTGTCCTGATCCACTGGTTGTAGGCCTGCCGAACCGCCTCGCCCTGTGGAGACGAATAGCCGGTCGGCAGGTATACGGAGTCAGGGTTGCTCCGAACACCTTTATGCCGTGCTGGTGTGCGCGCGTTACCAGTTGCGTCAGTCCGAAAATCAGATCGTCTGCGGTGATCTTGTCGCCAAGCTCATGCGGTTCTTTCAGGCGTCCAATATCGTTGATGCCTTCAAGAATAATCAGGTATTTCACGCCGCTCTGTGCGATCACATCGCGGTCAAAGCGAGCCAGTGCGCTCGGACCGTACCCATCATGCAGCACACGGTTGCCACCGATGCCCTCGTTCAGCACTCCGAGATCCGCGATCTTTTTGTCAGCCTGCAACCGGGCGGCCAGCACGTCTGGCCAGCGATGGTTGGCATCGCGCGTTGAGAGAGCGCCGTCCGTGATTGAGTCGCCGAACGCAACGATGGCCGCAGCTTTTGCATCCGTTTTCACGTCGATGCCTTTCACAAAGCACCACGCGTAGATGGGGCTCGAGTTATCTGCGGTAGCGGCCGCCGTGGCATCGCCCCGGAGAACGTAGTTGGTCGAATCAGCAAAACTATGGCAGGTCGTGTAACGAATGCGCTGCTCGGGCACGTAAACGCTCACCACTAAATCCGATAACGGAGCTGCCTGCATCGTCACCGGATCGCTGAGCACAAGAGCTCCCGCCGGAATCTCGACCGTCGGCCTTCCGTTGAACGTGAGCGCGTGGTCCGACCCGGCCTGAATCGACCCGCCGCCCGCACTGACCGCAATGTGCGCCGCCCCGATTGTCAGCGGCGCAGTCCCGAATTCATTCGTGAGCTGTACTCGCACAGCCGGCCCGCCAAGACTGATATGCACGATATTGCGATAGGTCGTGTTACCCGGCCCGGGCTGACCCGCATTCACCTCCGAGCCCACGGGCGAAGCCGCCCACGTTCCCACCCAGTTTGAAGCCGGACCCTGGGCCAGAGCCGCAAAGCCGCCGAACGCAAATAAAGTCACGAACCAAACTAAGACAAGAAATCCTCGTCGCATCTATCCCTCAGCCAGAGAAGGCATTTTTTCGTTCCGGATGAGTGTATGACGATCCCGGCGATCATGCACCATTCGGGTATCATTCGCGCGGCGGCCGCATTCCTGAGTCTGCTGCGCTTACACTGCAGGATTCAGGTCCTGGACCAGAAAAGGAGAAATACAAAATCCCACCAGAAGACAAATGCCAAAACTTCGCTAATTCGGTAGCTATGGGCTAATGAACCAGGCGAAAACATGATTCCAGTCCATCCAAAATTTTGCGACCTCACTAGGGTCCAGAAACCCACAAGGTTGTATTTCTTGCTTGCTGGTAGCTTTTGGTTGAGTTTTTCGATTATCGTGCCGAAGAAATATCCCGCGAAAGACGAAACCGATAAACCCAAGGAAAGGCAATGATGCCGAGGAGCATGGTCGCGCGCAATGTCAGGCTCCCACGCCAACTACGGTCTCGTAACCGTCCTGGCCAATAGGTTCGCGGCAGCTGGAGAATTTAGGGGAACCGGAAACTTCGCTCCGCAAACCGGACACCGAGGTTTCCTTGTGGAAGAGCGCCAAATGAAGTATATGATTCCCGGCAATAAAAAGAGAAGCAAAAGAAGCAAGCCAAGAAGGCCACTACCCTCAACCTTTTCGTCCGGTTTGATTTCGGATAGGCAGTTCGAACAAAGATGCGTGGGTCGCGCAGACCCGCTTTCCTCAGAAATTACTGGAGCCTTCTCCTTGAGCGCCCGGTAAATGCAGACACACGCGATGAGAGCGCTGATAGCCAGTATGTAGACCAACAATTACCTCCTTGCCCTCACGGAATGACAGCAAGACCTGCTAACGCTGTCAAGATTACCTTTCTCCGAGGTGCCCACTTTCGAGATTCTAAGGCGGAGTCTCCTCTGTGATCTCTGTGCCCTCTGCGGTGCAAGTCTTTGCTCTCTTCGCGCCTCGGCGCTGAGCGATACAATTACCCCGCACCGCAGGCACGTATGAAAGCCGCCATCTACACAAAGCGCAGCTCCGGAAAACTCCTTGAGCTAGCCGATATCGATGCGCCCGTTCCCAAACCAGACGAAGTTCTCCTCAACGTCCGGGCTGCCTCTATCAATCCGCTAGATTGGC
The DNA here is from genome assembly GCA_963724375.1 of uncultured Acidobacteriaceae bacterium. GTDB lineage: Bacteria > Acidobacteriota > Terriglobia > Terriglobales > Acidobacteriaceae > Silvibacterium. The sequence goes on along the minus strand of CAVRUM010000002.1, from coordinate 29,226 downwards.
GGCTCAAGTCGCACCGCCCTGGCGTCGACCTGGCCGGACAGGTCGTGTCTGTTGGCAATCGCGTGACCCGTTTCAAAGCCGGCGATGCAGTCTTCGGACTCGGCAAGGGCGCCTTCGCCGATTTCGCTATTGCCCGCGAGTCCAGGCTGGCCGAGAAGCCAGATGGCATCACTTTCCAGCAGGCGGCCACGCTCCCAATCGCCGGACTCACCGCACTCCAGGGGCTTCGCGATAAAGGCAGACTCGCGCCGGGGCAGAAGGTACTTATCAACGGCGCAGCCGGCGGCGTGGGCACCTTTGCAGTGCAGATTGCGAAGGCTCTGGGAGCAGAAGTCACCGGCGTCTGCAGCACCAGGAACGTGGAGATGGTTCAATCGCTCGGCGCGGACCGCGCATTGGACTACACGCAGCAGGATTTTGTCCGGGACACAGAGCGATACGATCTCCTCCTCGACAACGTCGGCAACCGCTCGCTTTCCGATCTCCGTCGTGTTCTCGCTCCGCATGGCCGGTGTGTGCTGGTGGGTGCGCCCAAACAGTGGGGCCCGATTCTCCGCGCATTGCTTGATGCGATTGTCCGGTCATTCATTCTCCGCCAGAACGTTGTATTCTTCATCGCCCGAGCGAAACCAGAAGATCTCGCGTTGCTCTCCCAATTTGTGCAAACCGGCAAGATACGTCCGGTGATCGACCGCCAATACCCGCTCAGCGAAGCTGGATCGGCAATCGCTTATGTCGAAGAGGGACACGTTCGCGGGAAGGTAGTCCTAATCCCGGACTGAACGAATTACCTGCGCGCTGCCCTCAGGTATGACGAAAGTTTGCCCAGGGCTACCCGAATGTGTTAGTCGGCGATGCCCGGCCCCCATTTATAAATGTCTTGATGAGAAGCAAGAAATTGCAGCTCCGACAAGCGGTTTTGTTAGCAATCGGGATGCTGCTCGCTTCCCTCGGGCATCTCTACTTCATAAACCAAATACCGGAAAAACACGGGATACGGAACATCAACTCCGACCTCCTGCCCCGTTGGGTAGGAATCCGCGCGGCGTTCAGAGGAGAAGATCCGTACTCCCCCGCTGTCCTGCGCAACATTCAAACAGCATTTTATGGAAGGCCTCTCACCCTCGCAGAACGAGGGGTAGATCAGCAGGGGTTCTGGTATCCCGCATATGCTGCTGTCATCCTCAGTCCTTTTGCTCTATTGCCTTGGAACGTTGTCCCCGTCGCGTTCCTTGTCGTAGTTCCACCCCTGTTGATCGTCGCACTATGGCTTTGCAATCGGGCATTGATGCCCTCCCACAAGGTGATCTGGATTGCTACATTGTTTACGCTTGTCAGTTGGCCGGTCATGTGGGCGCTTCGGTTGCAACAGCCCACGGTTTTGATCGCCGCTTTCGTCTTCCTGGCATTTTCTCTGATCCACCGGGGATATGATATTTCGGCTGGTCTGCTGCTCGTCGCCTCGACGATCAAACCGCAGCTTGTGGCTCCCTTGATTCTCTGGCTGCTCTTATGGGCGGTGCTTCAGCGCCGTTACAGGCTTCTTGTCTCGTTCCTGTGCGGGATGATTGCACTCCTGATTCCCGCCGAAATCCTCGTTCCGAACTGGTTCCCGCATTGGATTCATTCCGTCGCCACCTATCAAATGAACACCGGTTCTGCGCTCCCATTGGTTGCCCTGGCGGGAAGAATTGCCGGACTCCTCGCCACGGCCGCCCTTGTCTCAGTGAGTGCGTTATTTCTCTGGAGATTGCGGTTGGCGGATCCCCAAAGCCCACAGTTCGGCCTTGCGTTTTCACTAGTGCTGACCACCGCGCTTTGTATTACTCCAACCAACCTTGGGATCACGTACAACCAAATGCTCCTCGCCCCGGCCGCTGTTTTGCTTTTTTGCTGGAAACCGGGTGGTTACTATCGCCGACTGGTGCGACGTGCGACGATCGGAGTCTTCGTCTGGAGTTTCCTGGCTGTCCTGGTTGCTGTCGCGGGCGAAAGCATTATTAAGCAGTCCGCCGTTTGGATCAAGCTGCCGTTTGAGAATTTCCTGCTTCCTGTGGCCGCCACCGCAGCGCTTTTGGTTCAGTACTGGGACGTCACCCGGACCACCTCATCAACTCAGCCAGAAGAATTTGCCACCGCCATGGCCTGAGTGGGAGAGAACGCCTCAGCGAGACTTTCAGGACAATGAGAAAACAATTATCAGCCAGCGTAGTCCCGCTATTCATCTGGCTGTGCTGCATTCCTCTTGCAGCGTTTCGAATCAAGGTTCTTCTGGCGCAACTGCCTCTCAACGACTTCATCAGTTACTGGGCGGCGGGACACCTGTTTCTCACCGGTTTCAACCCATACTCCCCTGATGCGCTGCTCGCCCTGGAACGCGCTCACGGCTGGCCTTTCCCACCGTTTGTGATGCTCTGTCCTCCGTGGACTCTGCCGCTCGCCGCACTTCTGGGCGCGGTTCCGATGCACGCTGCCCGAGTCGTCTGGCTCGTGATATCCATCGCTCTCAATGCTTTATCCGCGGCCGGGCTCTGGATGTATTTCGGGGGCGGCAAACGCCGGCTGTGGATCGCATTGTTGGTGGCACTGACCTTCCTGCCGATGGGTAGTGCAGAGCATCTCGGACAGATCACGCCCCTCGTGCTCGCCAGCATTACGGGATTTCTCCTCCTGCAGCGTTCACGGTGGGACTTCCTGGCCGGTGCCGTTCTGCTCGGATTTGGCTTCAAGCCGCACCTTCTTTATCTGGTCTGGATCGCGCTTCTGCTATGGGTCGTCCAGACCCGCAGATGGAAAATTATTGCCGGTGCGGGCGCAAGTTACGTGCTGGCGCTATCGGTTGCCATTCTTTACAACAACCAGGCGCTGCATTACTTCGGCAACTCCTACGGAGCGGCGATCAACACCGTCTGCGGCATGGGTGGGGCGCTGCGCACAGTCTTTGGCATGCAGCATGTCTGGCTCCAGTACCTGGCCCCAGCGATCGGCTTGCTTTGGCTCATCGGCTACTGGCGTAGAAATGGACAGGCGTGGAGCTGGCGGGACCATCTGCCCTTATTACTAGTCGTTTCGCTTGCCAGCTCACCTTACTGCTGGGCGCATGACTTCATACTCATCCTGCCTGCATTGATCTCTCTCGCCGTACGACAGGCTTGGCGATCAATCTTGGTTTTGATCTCGTATATCGCCGTGCAGTTCCTCCTCGCCTGCATCTGGTGGAGCGTTTTGGCGGGCGTCTTGAACAGCCTCTGGATCCTGTTCTACTGGTTCTCAGATTCCAAAATACCTGCGGCTGGCGCGGAAACTCCAACTTCAACCGGCAGCTCCGAAAAAGCATATTCGCTGGCGATCATCCAGGGCTACGATCCTGCTTTAGTCCGCGGAGCATTGAAATAGTGACGACTGTGACCAAGACCGAAACTATTACAGGAACCAACAACACAACTCGCGTTCCGACGCGCCCTTGGACAATCGGGATCATCTTTGCATTCCTCGCACTTTCACTATGGCATTTGCACGTACTCAATCGATTGATGGCGGGTCGGTCCGATCTCACATCCCCCTACTTCGGAACCCGAGCTGCTTTAACGGGACATAACCCTTACTCCTCCGACACAACCAGACAAATTCAGCTCTCCTTTTTTGGTCGGGTTTTGCCCGGAAAGACCCAGGCCTTCGCCTATCCGATCTATACCGCATTCATTCTGGCGCCAATTGCCTGGATGCCGCTCTGGGGCGCCCGGCTCTTCTATACCGTCTTCACTTCCGCGGCTCTGGCCATCAGTGTGCCACTTTGGTTTCGGATCGCTGGGCTGCGCCCATCGAGCACAGTAATTGCACCCTGCGTAGGACTTTCCCTTGTTAGTTGGCCGGTGATTATTGCTTTGCGCCATCAGCAACTTTCTTTGCTGATTCCGGTCCTGATATGCGCATCTTGCATTTTGCTGTGCAAGAATTACGATCTCGGCGCCGGACTCCTACTCGGAATTGCGACCATAAAGCCCCAGCTTACGTTGATATGCATACCGTGGCTGCTCATATGGGCAGGTTCGCAGCGGCGCTGGCGCTTCTGTTTCGCCTCGCTTGCATCGACCGCAGGGCTTTGCCTCGCCGGGGACCTGCTTTTACGATCTTGGGTTACCGATTGGCTGGCCGCTTTGCGAGATTATCGAGTGTATACGGCGTCGCAACCGTCACTTCAGGAAGTCCTCGGGAAAACCGGACTGATAATTCTTTTTCTTCTCGGAGCTCTGTCGATAATCGCTCTCTGGAAGGCGCGAAAATCTGCTCCAGCTTCACCCGAATTCTGCGCGGCAGTCTCTTTGAGTTTGGCTATGGCAGTTTGTCTCTATCCGACAAACATTCATTGGATCTATAACCAGGTTGCCCTTATTCCAGGATGCCTCTTTCTCTTTTGCTTTCGTCCTCGAACCCTCATCGAGAAAGGAGCTCAAAGTATGTCGATATTCTTCATTGCGTTGCCTTTTGTGCTTCTTGTTCTTGCGACCCTCGTCGAAACGCTCTCAAAGCCAAGCTTTCTGACAGATTTTCTGCCCTATGAAAACCCATTGCTGCCATTTACGCTTTCCGTTTACCTGTTGGCATTTCTATTAGGGAGCTCCCGTCCCCGGCAGCAAACTCTCTTCCTCCATCCTGAAGTCCTCGGCTAGGAATAATGGGAATCCATACCGTTGATGGCCGGAACTATGAACGGCTGGACACACCACCCGGCGACCACGCGATTGTGGCAGCGCTTTCCCCTTCTTCTCGGCACGGCTTATCGCCCTCAATGCATCTTTCGTGGAATGATCTGCCCTCGCGACCTGCTGGATGCGACTCGCTGTCAAGTCGTCTGCGGACAGAGGGAACCCACAAGGGGCCTGATGTCAGAAACTTACGCCGCCGGCCGCGCTGGCCGGCATTTTTCCTGAAACCGGTAGAGTGGAAATAGAGCAGTGGTGGCCGCTGGCAGACCGCTCGAAACGTCCCGTTCGCTCTCCGCGAGACGCGTCGGCATCGCTTACCGTGAATCCAGAAACCGCTTTGGAATCAATGGATTACAGGTTAATATAATGAAATGAATGGGTTACAGTAAAGGGCAGGATTGCGCGAATAAGCCCTGCAAAGACAATGAGTTACCGGTTGTCCAATGAAATGAATGGCTTACAGGAATGAGCGCTAATCTCGCCGCCTAAGTCAAGCAGAAACAGTCGCTTACAGGCTTTTCCAATGATTTCTATGACATACGGAATCGTGCAGTTAAGTTTAGCGTAATGAATCGGTTACAGAACTGACCGAAAACGGGGGGAGGGGGGTGGGGCAGTATGCCCCGGAGTCGAAGAGCCGGCTAGGCTCCGGCCTTCGCCTTCCTGATCTCTTCCGTCACCGCCGGAACCACGTCGAAGAGGTTCCCCACGACACCCACATCGGCGATCTCGAAGATCGGAGCCTCGGAATCTTTATTGATGGCTACGATCGTCCGTGAACCTTTCATTCCGACGATGTGCTGGATAGCGCCGCTGATGCCGAGCGCAAAGTACAGCTTGGGAGCAACCGTCTGGCCCGACGACCCGATCTGCCGCTCGAGCGGCAGCCAGCCGTTGTCGCAAATAGGCCGCGACGCCGCAACCTCCCCGCCTAGTACCTTGGCCAGGTCTTCGGCGAGCGCGAGGTTCTTCTGCTCCTTGATGCCGCGGCCCACAGCCACGATGACCTCGGCCTGGGAGAGATCAACGGCCTGCTTCGCCTCCTGGAACACCTCATGCGGGATCACCCGGGCCGGGGTGTCCGCCACCGCCGCGGTTACATTTTCGACTGGAGCCGAGCCAGCCTCAGCCTGGTCGCCGCGAAACGCCCCGATCTGAATCGTCGCCAGCCACGGCGCATCTCCGCCAAACGACACATCGGCCGCGAACTTCCCCTGAAACATCTGCCGCGTGAAGAGCAGTTTTCCGGCTTCGTTTTTGTATCCGATCGCGTCCGAGATCAGCGTCCGGTCGAGCGCCAGCGCGAGTCGCGGCGCGAAATCCCGGACCTGGTATGTATGCGGAAAGAGCACCAGCTTCGGCTGCTTCTCGGCGATGAACGCCTTGAGTGCATGGACGTATGCGTCCGACGTATACGCCGCCAGAGCCGCGCTTTCCAGCGCATAGACCTTGGCAACCGCCTTCTGCGCGAGGTCGCCGGCAAGATCGGCGATGCCATCGCCCGGCAGCACAACCTCTACCGGCCACCCCGTCTCCTTCGCGATGGCCTGCCCCGCCGCGATGGTTTCAAATGAAACCCGATTCAGCTTGCCTTCGCGCTGTTCCGCGACTACCAGAATGCCATTTGCCATGCTTCCTCTTAAAGGTAAAGGCAGGGCCAGAGCCCTGCCATGGGCGCCGCGCGATGCGTCTTAGAACTCCGAGGAGCCGCGCCTTAGCCAGGTTCCGTAGATGCCGAAGACGACTGCAAGCACGCCTGTGAGCACGTTGTAGTAAAACATGGGACGAATCCACGCCGGCGAGTAGGTGAGATCCTGGCCGGTCCACAGCGTGAGAAGGACTGCGAAGAAGGCAAACTGGCCGGCGATGACCTGAAAGGTCAGCCCCCACTGGCGGCGCTTGTCGAGCTTCGCGACTTCATCGGATGTCAGGCCGCGCTCGGCGGCGGGGATGGTCAGATTTGCCACGTGCCTCTCTCTCCTCGGTTGATGCTTACAAGCATTAAATCACGCGCGCTTCGTTTTTGAGATACTCGACGATCTTCTTTGCAGCTTCGGTTGCAGGAGCCTCGATCATCTGGGTCTTTTTATGTTTTTCCGGAATATAAAGCCGCTCGATCTTTTGCTGATTTGCGCTCAGTTTCGGCTCGACCTCGGCCCAGGTCACCTTGCGCACCGGTTTGTTCTTCGCTTGCTTGATGCCGATCAGCGAAGCATAGCGCAGCTTGTTAATTCCGCTCTGAATGGTCAGCACTGCAGGCAGCGGCATATCGATGAATTGATAATGTCCCGCCTCCAATTCACGTTTGAGGTGCAGGCCTTCGGCAGTTTTCTCGATGCCAATGATGATCGTCGCATGAGGACGCCCGAGAATCTCGGCCAGGAGAACCCCGGTTTGTGCAGCGCCATAGTCGTCCGACTGTAGCCCCGTGACGATCAGGTCGAAGTTCTCATCGGCAACAGCCGCGGCGATCGCACGGGCGGTGTTTGCCGAATCGAGACGCACGAACTTGTCGTCCTCAAGATGGATGGCCCTGTCAGCGCCTTTTGCCAGAGCCTCACGCAGCACCTGCGACGCTCGCGGCGGTCCCGCCGTGATGACAGCTACCTCTCCGCCGTGTCTCTCCTTCTGGCGGAGCGCCTCTTCGAGAGCATAGGCGTCAGGCTCGTTCACTTCATAGGAAACGTCTTCGCGAATCCATGTGCCGTCTTCGCTTAGCTTGAGGGGCACGTCCTTCTGCGGAACCTGCTTGATGCAGACAAGAATCTTCATAGCAAACGCGTCAGTATAGCAAAGGGCTCGTGAACGCTTCTGTCCACAGCGTCTTTGGTCAAAGTTCCAACTCGCGAAGGATGAATGCGTAGTCCATCGCGACTTCTTTGAGGTAGTCGTATCTGCCCGACGCCCCGCCGTGACCGGCACTCATGTTGGTGTGCAAGAGAAGTGCATTGCCGCCAGTCTTGAGCGTCCGGAGTTTGGCGACGTACTTCGCTGGTTCCCAGTACATCACCTGGCTATCGTAGAGAGAAGTTTTAACCAGCATCGCCGGATAGCCATTGGCTTCGAGGTTGTCATATGGCGAGTAACTCAGCATGTATTCGAAGAAATTGCGCTGATTGGGGTCACCCCATTCCTCGTATTCAGGAACCGTCAGCGGCAGGGAAGAATCGAGCATCGTATTCATGACATCGACGAAAGGCACATGCGACACAACCGCGCGGAACAAGTCGGGTCGCATATTCGCGATGGCGCCCATTAGCAGTCCGCCAGCACTCCCCCCCTCAATTGCCACTTTCGCTGGATCGCCGAAGCCCTGGGCGAGGAGGTGCTCGGTTACGGCGATGAAGTCGGTGAAGGTGTTGCGCTTGTACAGGAGGCGGCCGGCATCGTGCCACGGCTTGCCGAGGTCTCCGCCTCCGCGAATGTGGGCGTATGCCATGACGAAGCCGCGGTCCAGCAGACTGAGGCGGCTGCCGCTAAAGGAGACCGGGAGAGGGTAGCCGTAGGCGCCGTATCCGTAGATGTAGAGCGGGTTGTCACTCGTTCTGCGGAGATCCTTGCGGTAGACAACGGATACCGGAACCTCGATGCCGTCAGGGGCCCTGGCGAAGAGGCGCTCGGAGGCGTAGACCGTCCGGTCGAAGCCGCCCGGAACCTCGAGCTGCTTAAGGAGGGTCGACTCGCCCGTTGAGACGTCGAACTCATAAACGGAGCTGGGCGTGACCAGCGACTGGTAGCTGTAGCGGAACTTCGTGGTGTCGAAGACGCGGTTGATGTGCGGGTGCGCGGTGTAGACCGGCTCCGGGAAGGTGATCTCGCGGACTGTGGCGGTTGCCGGGCCTGAGCCGCTGAATGAGAACACCTGCAGACGTTGCAATCCGACCCTTCGCTCACATGCCACGAAGAATGTGGCGAATAGGTCTACTTCTTCAAGCATCACTTCCGGCCGGTGGGGAAGAATTTCTCTCCAGTTGCGCTGCTCGGGGCCCTCGACCGGCGCGGTGACCAGCCGGAAATTTCTTCCGGTGTCGTTGGTGCGAATGTAGAAGAGGCTACCCCGGTGATCGGCATAGTACTCCACATTGTCCTGTCGAGGCTGGATGAGGCGCCAGGTTCCGGTCGGGTCATCGGCGGGGAGGAACTGCTCCTCGCTGGTGGTATGACTGGCACTCTCGAGGATGATGTACTTCCCGTCGCGGGTGCGGCCGGTGCCTATGTTGAACCTCTCGTCGGTCTCCTCGTAGACCAGGACATCCTCCGAGTGAGGAGTTCCGAGCACATGGCGGTAGAGCTGGAACTGGCGCTTCTGCTCCTCGTCCTCCACGGTGTAGAGGAGAGTGCGGCTGTCAGCGGCCCAGACGATGGAGCCGACGCGCTCGACCCGTTCCGGCAGGAGCTCGCCGGTGCGGAGGTCCTTCACCTGAAGGGTGTACTGGCGGAATCCCTTGTTGTCGGTTGAGTAGGCTAGCAGGTTGCCATCGTCGGAGACGACGACGGCTGCGACTGCCATGAACGATTCGCCCTTGGCCAGCTGGTTCACATCGAGGATGACCTCTTCGGGAGCATCGGGATCGGGCGCATCAGCTGAACCGTGTTTGCGGCAATGGATGGGATATTGCGCGCCTTCCTCGGTGCGGGAGTAGTACCAATATTGCCAATAGCGGAAGGGAACCGAGACGTCGCTTTCCTTGATGTGGCTGACCATCTCGGCATAAAGCTTCTTTTGGAGGCCGACGGTAGGCTCGAGGACGGCGGCAGTGTATGCGTTCTCGGCCTCGAGGTAGGCGATGACTTCAGGATTCTCGCGATCCCGGAGCCAGGCATAGTCGTCAACCAGGGTGTGTCCGTGGAGGGTCTTTTCGGTATGGCGGCGGGGGGCGATGGGAGGAGCGATCTCAGTGCGGGTAGACATCACTTCTCAGAATACTAGGAGCCGGTACCCCCTCCCCCCCGAGTTTTGAGCGATATACGCTAGTTCATTGATTCCAGGGAATTTGTAGACGCATCGAGATGCATTCCAGGTGGAACTCATTCATTTCATGGATTTTGCGAGTTTCTCCAATGTTTTCTATGAAGTAGGCCAATGCGTCCACAGTCTGCCGCATGGGTGCCATGCTTTGTGGGCGTCACTCCGTATTTAATCCATTACATTGAATTTATCTCATTAAATGATTCTTAAATATACTGTTAAATATAAACCAATGCAGCTGGAAGCCAAGCTCGGGCTTTCACGGTGACAATCCTGGGGGAAGAAAAAAAGCCCTGTACTTATTGCGGCCGGGCATCTCTTTGATCTCTATCTCTATTGTAGCTGGTTTTGCGAAATTCTCGGCCACGCGAGGCAAGGGAACAGAGTTCAGGGAACAGGGCTCAGGGAACGCTTCTCAACCATGCTTCCACTTCCATTCGCTCCGCATGGCGGGCCCAATCGGCAGGTGTGCCCTGCCAGAGCAAATCTCTGATATCCAGCCTGGCTCCGCGTTCCACAAGCAGCTGGACAACATCGAGATGTCCCGCGAGCGCGGCCTGATGAAGAGGTGTCGAATGGCTGTGGGCTCCCGGAGGGTTGTAGCGGTCGGGGCTTCTTCGGCATCGAGGAGAGCGCGCACTATTTCCGCATGACCGTATTGCGCAGCCAAAACCATTGCCAGATGGCGGTCGTCAGCGCTGGATAAGGGAAGCAAGCTGAGGAATTCGCGTGTTCTTCCGAGAGCCGCTGGTATCGGCAGGCCGGGTCGCGCGCGCCGAGTCGGATCAATGCCGCGGCGGCCTCGAATTCTCCGTGCAGAATCGCGGGCAGGAGGGCACTGCCTGGGTCGGCTCCGTTGGCGCAGAGGACCTCGATTAAGGGGATCTGGACGCCCGGATCCGCGAGGCACACGGCCGGTCGCAACCAGTTGCAGGGCGGCGTCCCGCGCGCCAGGTTCAGGGCCGGCTCCAAGGAGAGATCTGGCGACTCCTCTCTACGATGTTGGAAGGAAGGACGCCCCGGCGGACGGGATTTTCGGCGATGAATTCGAGCAGGGTGGGGTTGCGGAAGTAGTTCTCTCCTTCGAAGACAATGCGGCGGTGAATGAGACCGGGATTTTGTTCGAGCAGGCGAGACAAGATCGAAACATCGCCTGAATCGATCGAATCCACCGCGTCGCGGAAGAGCGCGTCGTCGATTTCTTTCCGTGGTGTGGGAGCGCCAGCGAAGCGTTCCCGTGGGGTTTCTCGATGTGGCGCTTGAGGCGAGGCCAGCTCGCGAAACCGTATTCGCGCGCAATCGTGAGCTGCGCGTCGCCGAGGCTGAGCGCGGTGGCCCAGATCTGCTCGTCGGTTCGATCGCGCAGACGGGGATGGAATTCGCGAAGGCGTTGGGCGCTGCTCAACTCTCGCTGCGAGTGGCCGCGGACGAGGTCTTTCGCTTGGTGCCGGAGGTGATCGAGGCTCGGATTTACAGGGAGGCGTCTGGTCGGCATGGTGAACTTCCTTTCGTGTGCCCGAGGTCCGCGCGAAACGGGCTGAAAGTCAGTTCGGCTCAATTGAGGAGCTTCTGGGTGGACTTCTGTCCTTTCCGCGGACCGGATGCGCCCACGCGCCGAGACAGAGTATCGGGAAATGAGAGCGAGAGGCAACTGCGGCCAGGTCAAGTGCGCGGATATCGTCTCACCCCTTCTTGTTGAATCACACAAAGCTTGACTCTCGGTATGCCGCAAGCGCGCACAACTCCAAAAGGACGAGAAGGGCGTTTATCGTCACGTATCAATCGAATTGAGGTCAAAGCGGCCTCGATAAGCGCATTGCCCTGTTCTCGCCATTTGAACTGTCGCCGCTTCGAAAGTAAGGGACGACTCGCACGTTAAAGCTTCGAATGAGAGACGGGGCGGCCCCTCGTTGGTCCTTCGCGGCGTGCCTGTAAAAACTGCCCGCCGGCCGTGTTCTTCAAATCGACCACCGGTTCGCCAGCATGCAGCGTCTCAATCCATACGAAGCAAAGACGAACGCCATCACGAGAATCGGATCAAACTTATCCCAAGTGCTCCCACCGCCATTCAGTTGTGAATAGAACGCGAGTAAAAGATCGATCACGAGGCCAGCGTAAACCCACTGAGTCAATCGAGGCACATTGGGGATCAAAAGTCCCACGCCGCCAACGATGTGAGTCACGCCAATCAGAGGGATGATATAGAGCGGGTATCCGAGCTGCTGATTGGCAATTCTCCATTCGCCGGGATCGTGGATTAGATATAGCCTTCCGAAGTACACCCACATGATGGCGACAAGGACAGTTATTGCCATCGCGGCTATTTGAGCTGCTCGACCCACCGGCGCGGATTTATTGATTATGTGTTCAGTTTTCATATTAGAAGCGCTCCTCTACTTGCCGATTAAATCGGTATAAATCGTTCTCGAATAAGTCGGCCATGGCTGAGCAGCAGAGGCAGGAATCGCCAGTTGAACACGAAGCCACGGTGGCCACAGCTGGCTGTTCCCGCCCCTATGGGCGCTGAAGTTGCTTGCCCCGGACTTACGCCTTGATGGCGTTCTGCGCAGCCGCAAACACATCGCGTGCGGACGTCGTACCCGCTACGTGCTCCGTACCCGTGACTCCGAGGCCCATCCATCCCGCGTTAATGCCGTCAAACATTTCTTCGGCGGGTCCAGTGTGGCCCTTCGGGACGCCGAACTGCTCGAACGCTGCCGCCCACCCTGCACGCGGGACTGCAAAGGCTTTTACGTCGAGTTTGAGGACTTCACCCAATTGTCCGGCGACTTCATCCGCGCTTACCATCGAACCCAGTTCGATGACGCGATTCCCTGACCACACCGGCCCGGTCAGAAGCGTTGCCACCTCTGCGCCAATGTCGTCTGATGCGACCATTGTCGATTTCCGATTTGTAGGGTTGTAGAAGACCGGTAGTGTTCCGCCCTGGGCGGCCTGCAAGCCGAAAAGAAAGTTTTCGAAAAACCCGCCCGCGCGCACAAATGCGACCGGAGATGGCAGGCTGCGAAGACCTTGCTCCAGGAGCGATAGGGCGGTGATCATCCCCAGACCGCTTGTTCTATTCGCGCCCATTGACGAGAGCGCGACCACCCGCGGGGGCACTACCTTGGTTATGGCCTCGACATAGTTCGCAATCACGCCCTTTGCCTCTTTGAAATCAGGCGAGGGTGCCCATACAGATGGCAACATAACAAACGCACCCTCAACACCTTTCAGCGCCGCCGCTATGGCTGTCGCATCGTTCCAGTCTCCATCCACCAACTCCACGCCTTGCTCTGCCCACTTCGCCGCTTTAACGCGATTGCGCACAAGCGCTCGTACCTGTTTGCCTTGCTTCAGCAGGTGCCGCGCGGTGGCGCCCCCAACTTTTCCGGTAATGCCCATGACTAAATACATGCTCATTTTCTCCTTTTTGCCTCGTATTTGGCCGCCGATCCAAACGCGCGACCTGATCATTAGAGGTTCATAATAACCACCGGTTGCAAAATAATCAGTGGTTATTTAACCGGTGGTTGTAAATCGACACTCGGTTGCAATACTCGTCGAAACGGGCTAGGCTGTTGGAGTGACATCCACATCACCGAGTCGCCGGGCGCAGCGTAAGGAGAAGTTGCGGGGCGAAATCCTTGCGGCTGCCAGCAAAATGTTTGCCGATCGCGGCTACGAAGCAGTGACGCTACGCGAGATCGCTAAAGAGATCGGCTATACGCACGCCGTGATCTACCAGCATTTCCCTGACAAATGGCACATTCTTGCCGAGTTGAGTCGCGAGACGATCGGATTGCTGATACAGAACTTCGACGCGATTGCCGCTGAATATTCAGAACCGAAGGAGCGCCTTTTTGCGACTTCACGTGGGTTGATTCAGTTCTGCACCGCCCATCCACAGCAGTTCCGCAACGTCTTCTTCGGGCCGGAGAACCGCAACGGCATCCGCGCGGGACAATATATCGACGACATCGGCAAGCCTTTGTTCCAACGTTTCGTACAGCTTTTCTTCGAAGTTGCCAGGGATGAAGGCTTACCGGGTAAGGATGACATGGTGGTAGCCCACACCTGGTGGTACACGATCTTCGGCCTCGCCACGCTTATGGTCATCCAGGGGGTTGTCCCTGACCGGCCTGACCAGACTCTCGTGGTCGAGCAAACCATCGCCACGCTTTGGGCGGGCGTCAAGGCTGTTCCGCGATTGCCGAAGAGCGCAATCACTAAGCGATCCGGCCGGGCCAATGCCACAAAGCGATAACGGCATTTCCTGCCAATGCGCACATCGTCGCGACAGTTCTCGCTTTACGCCAAATCTCTGATATGGAGTGACCGCGTCAATTCCCGCGAGTCGGTGGGTTTGTTTTGTCGTTGTTTTTTCGAGGACAGGGCCAGCAGCAGTCAGAGCAGGTTTGAGCGACGATTGATCAGTCTGATATTCGCGGGTCGAAACCGCATAATCATGATCCGTCGGGAGCTGCCTCTGACTAGTGTCGCGAGTCCGGCTGAGCCTGTCGCATAGAGATTCCGAGGGTTCTCCTTCGTGCGTGGTCGGGCTGCTGCTGGCCCTGTCCTCGTATTTGGTGGAGTTGTTCATTCGTTGGATCGTTTTTGTTTTTTCATTCTTTGGAAAGGTTTTTGTTTTTGCCGTTGCCTTTCGTCAGACGGCTATTCGTTCCCTGGCTGCCATTTCTGCCTTGACCCCGATCGCCCAGATGAAGCCCAACAGCTCGCGCCCCAGCGCCGTGATGATTTTTCTCTGGTCCTTGCGGGTAGCCGCCAGCCTACAGTAGCGCCTATGTAAGCGATGCTGTGCCTTCCAGGCTATCTCTTTAATTTCATCCGGCACCCCCTCTTGTCGCTTGCGCAACGCGGGTCCGACGCCTGGTGGGAGCCGGTAGCTCCAGGCCGCTTCGACGGCGATGCGTCTCAGGTGTGCGTTGCCCGTCCTGGTGATGCTCCCGCGTTGCGTTACGAGAACCGAAGTGCGGGAAGTGACACCAAATCACCGGGTCGGTACTCATCCACCAAACAACCGTTAAATCGCACTCGATAGGAGCAATTGTGTCATCTGTAGAAGTGGACCACTCATCCACTTGTCCGGTCAGGCGATAGCGATGGAGCATGACGGGATGAAGCTCCCAACTACCGGCGTTGCCTGTGCGCATTCTGAAAACTCTTGAGCACTGCCTCTGCGGGGGAGACAATCGGAACCAGCGTCGAATTCCCATAGAGCATTCGTATGGAGAAGGCGCCATCGATGATGCTAAGTAGCGCCGCTGCCGCCGCTCTTTTCTCAATTGCGATGGGCTCGAGCAGGTCGGTTAGATAGTCCACAATCTTGTTTTGGTGTTCGATCGCAAGACGATGGAACGGGTGAGAAGTATCCGGGAATTCGGATGCGATCCGCAAGAACGGGCACCCGATTATTTCGGGCCAGTTCGCCATTTGTTCGAATTTGGTCAGCGCCTCCCGCAGATCCTTTGGGGGAGTGGGCTGAGAGAGATAATCCCATAGAGCCCGATCGCGATTTTCCAGGTACGCGAGCACGAGAGCATCCTTGCTCTCGAAGTGCCGATAAAACGTCGCTTTTGCGACTTCAGCGACGGACATGATCTTCTCGGTACCAGTCGCGCGGACCCCCTCAGCGTAGAAGAGGCGGTCGGCTACGGCGAGAATTCTCTCTTGCGGTTCCGCTTTTTCGGCTGTCTTCATCAAATTCATGTTGACATGAGACAGACCTGTCTGTCTATACTGCGGGTCAAGCAAGACAGACATGTCTGTTGGAGTGCCCGGCTTGAAATGTGCCAGTGGAGAAGAGAGACACTGGACAAGGAGAGCATATGGCACGAGGGAAGAAGTACCAGCCTGAGCAGGTAGTGAATCTGTTGCGGCAGATCGAAGTGGCAGTAGCGAACGGGAAGACGACGCCGCAGGCGTGCAAGGAAGCAGGGATCGTGGAGCAGACCTACTTCCGTTGGCGCAAGGAGTATGGCGGTCTGCAGGTGGACCAGGCGAAGCGGCTTGAAGGAGTTGGAGCAGGAGAACGCGAAGCTGAAGCGGTTGGTAGCGAACCTAAGCCTGGACAACCTTGTGTTGAAGGACTTCGCCTCGGGAAACTTCTAAGCCCTGAACGACGGCGTATGCGCAGTAGACCATGCCCAGCAAAAGCATGGGATGACGGAGCGCAGGGCGTGCCGGCTGGCCAACCAGCCGCGCGGCACGCAGCGCTATCGTGCCGATACGGCGTGAAGACGAAGATGCACTCACGCAGGCGATCGTCCAGCTTGCCAGCCAGTACGGTCGTTATGGCTATCGCCGGATCACGGCGCTGCTGAAGCGAGCCGGCTGGCAGGTGGGCAAGGACCGAGTGGAGCGTATCTGGCGTCGCGAAGGGCTGAAGGTTCCGCAGAAGCAGAAGCCACGAGGACGGCTGTGGCTCAACGATGGCTCGTGCGTGCGGCTCCGGCCGGACACATCGCAACCATGTGTGGAGCTACGACTTCGTGAGCGCACGGACGCATGACGGCCGCAGTGTGCGCTCCTGAACCTGATCGATGAGCACACGCGCGAGTGCCTGCTGGTGCGCGCCGAACGGCGCTGGTCATCGTCCAAGGTCATCAGCGCGCTGGCCGATGTGATGGTGATGAAGGGAGTGCCGGAACATCATTCGCTCGGACAATGGGCCGGAGTTCGTCGCCAAAGACCTACGCAACTGGCTGGCCAGACACGGGAGCAAAGACGCTGTACATCGAACCCGGCTCTCCTTGGGAGAACGGCTACTGCGAGAGCTTCAACTCGAAGCTCAGAGATGAGTTCCTGAACGGAGAAATCTTCTACTCGATCAAGGAACTGCGCGTGCTGGCCGAGCGCTGGCGCGTCCACTACAACACCGTCAGGCCACACTCCTCGCTGGGATACAGACCACCGGCACCAGAGGCATGGCTGACAAACAACAAGGGGCATGGAGAAGTGGAAACCGCTACGCGCTTCCCACTTCCCCACACCCCCGACGGCGGCTATCTGAACTCAGAGATAACTGCGCTACACTAACTCCTCACGGTACAAAACATCGGGCACTCCACTGTCTTGCTTCAGAAATCAGAAAATCGAAAGTTGGCAAGAAAATGTCTAGCCGCCTAAGTAAGGGCTTATCGCTGCTCCTGGGAGTTTGGATGTTCATGTTCGGCTTTCTGAAATTCTTCGAGCCGATCCGTGGCTGGTTCGATGTCCAGATTCAACAGAGTCATCTACCCCACGAGGCGATTCTTGCGGGCAAGCTGACAGAAATGCTTACCGGCATCCTGTTCTTACTGCCATGGCTTTGGAGATCGCTGACCGCCAAAAGCAAAGATCGAGTCTTGCTGACCGCGTGTTTCATCCTCTTTAGTCAGATGTGCGTGGCTATCTATGTCCACCTGCAGCCTGGGGTGCCTGCTGGTGTGCTTCCTCTTGGTATCAAACCGCCTGTGATTCCGGCTATCGTTCTCCTTCTCGGCTTGCTCACTGCTTTTGATGTTTGGAAGCAGCTAAGAGCAGAGGAAGCCTAAGACGTGTCCCCGCTCATTCCCCGCTGATTTGAGCGCCATAAGTGGCAGGACGCGAGAACGGCGAGCGCTCTCAGTCGTCAGACCTACCTTTAGCAGCACACCACGTTGTTGACCAATTGGAGAACAAAAATGGCGAATCTCTTCAAATCTGATTCAGCTTGGGTCTTTAGTCCTGGCAAACCGAGTCTTCATGGCGCCGCTCACGCGCAACCGCGCTGATGCGGATGGGGTGCCGGGCGAACTGGCGGCAACTTATTACTCGCAGCGCGCTTCGGCTGGACTCATCGTGACCGAGGCGACGCAGATCTCGCCAATGGGCAAAGGGTACATCGATACTCCAGGGATTCATTCCGTCGATCAGCTGCGAGCGTGGAGCCGAATTGTGGAATCCGTTCATACGAGTGGAGGCCGGATCTTCCTTCAGTTGTGGCATGTCGGCCGAATCTCTCATTCGTCCTTGTTGCCTAACAACGCGCAGCCCGTTGCTCCCTCAGCGATCCGTGCCAATAGCCAGACGCTTAATTGCCACGGGTCTGGCTCCGGTTGCGGAACCGATTGCCTTGACAGCTAGCGGGGTCAAAGAGACCCTGGACGACTACCGGCGGGCAGCCGGCAACGCGAAAGAAGCCGGCTTCGACGGGGTCGAGATTCATGCAGCGAACGGATACTTGATCGATCAATTTCTTAGAACAGGATCGAATCGGCGAACCGATGAATATGGAGGCGCTGCGTCGAATCGAGTCCGCTTTCTCACTTGAGGCCGTGGAACGCGTGCTCGAGGTCTGGGACAGCGGGCAGGTGGGCGTGCGAATCTCTCCCACAGGCGAGCTTCAACGACATGTCGGACAACAACCCACTCGAAACCTTTTCCGTCGCGGTTGCAAGACTCAACAGCTATGGGCTCGGGTACCTTCATGTCGTTGAAACGGCGCAGAACAGCAAAGGAAGCAGCGCAGAGGATCTCGCCATGTCAGCTCATCTGAGAGCGCTTTGGAAAGGGCTCTACGTTGCGAATGGAGGATACGACCGGGTCAGAGGAGAGGAAGCGCTACGAACCGGGCATGCCGACGCTGTCGCGTATCGGCCGAGCGTTTCTCGCCAACCCAGATCTTCCGCGGCGGCTGCAACTCGGAGCCGCTCTAAATGAGCCGGACCCAAAGACTTTCTACGGAGGAGGCGCTGCCGGTTACATCACCTATCCCGCGCTCTCCTGAGTGGTTCAGCGTAGGTGCGAGTGCGATCACTCTCCCTTTACAGCATGACTCTGCACCGGGCTACGGAAAGCAACTCATTACGCCAGCGATAACGGAATGCTGTACAAGCAGCTAGTGGAAACTTACAAAGCGAAGTCAGTTCTGTTGAGCGATCCTGGCTTCGACTGTTGCCCACAGGCTAATGCGCGTTTCACCGGGCGGTGCGCTTCACGACAGGCGCGGAACTCCCAAGCTAAAGTGAATTGTTTCCGATAACCGTCAGACGCGCCGCGGCAGGAGCACCAACTCGGCCGCTTCCTCAGCATCTTTGAGGAGCGTCTTGCGCGGCATGCCTATCTGCGCACGCATGGTCAGCCCACGCGCTAAATCCGTGACTTGGGTCGCGCGCGCGGCTACGGGAAAGTCAGATGGGATTTCTCCCGCGCTGATCCCGTCCCGGAAACGGCGCTCCAGCAGCGCCGCGCCGCCAGTGGCCGCATTCTGCAGGAACCGCTGAACCTCAGCGTCGTTCACGAGAGGCGCGACGCATATCAGAAGGCAGCCCCGGGCGGACCCTTTCTCAGTCGCACTTTCGACGTTGTACCTCAGAAAGCCCGCGATCGAGTCGCGAAGACCTTGTGGCGAAAGGAGTGCTTTGGCTGCGAGAGCGCCCTTCCGTTCTGCGTACGCCCTAAGGACGCGCAAGAATATCGCCCGCTTGTCCCCGAAGACGGCATACAGGCTCGGCCGTCCCACACCCATCCCGGCGACGAGATCGTCAATCGTCACTCCGTCGTAGCCTTTCGACCAGAACACCTGAGTCGCCTTCTCCAGCGCCCCCGTCTCGTCGAAGCTGCGCGGTCGACCCCGCGGCCTAGCGGTTTTTTGAATCATTTAGTTCAAAACTCCTTGACACTCTCCATTCTACCAATATAGAACTAAATAGTTCGTAAATCGCAAGCTGGCTTTGGCCTCGTGCCCTTCCGGTTCTACCTTCCCCTTTCACTAAGGAGCAACATGAAACATTCGATCGCACTCGTCACCGGCGCTACTTCCGGGCTCGGTCATGCGGCAGCCCGCCTGCTCGCCGCAGAGGGCTACCGCGAGGTCATCGTCACCGGGCGCAGCCTGGCCCGGATCCAGGAAACGGCCGCTCAGCTCGCGGCGGAGACCAAAACGCAGATCTTCACGCCGCTGGAGCTGGATCTGAACGACGCCGGCCAGCGTTCAGTCCGCCCTCGCCGCGCTCGTCAAGCAAGGTCGGCCGGTCGATTTCCTGCTGCTCAATGCCGGATTGGTCCCAACCAAGAAGCGCGTGATCACTGCGGCGGGCGTCGAGGCTTCTCAGGCCCCGCTGATCGGCCATCATCAACTGACTGTCGGGTTGCTCCGCGCCAACCTGCTGAGCCCCAACGCGCGGATTGTTATCGCCGGCGCGGAGCCTGCCCGCGGGGGCGTACCCATGTTCAAGTACACCGACCTGCCAGCCTTCGCGGCCAAATACTACCGGGGCGACCGAACCGCCGCTGTTGAAGCCCTGATCCGCAACGGGCCGAACGTGAAGTACGTGCCCAACAATGCGTATGCCGACGCGAAGCTCATCATCGCTTGGTGGACCGCGGCGCTGGCCCGCCGGCTGCCCTCCGGCATGGCCGTGTACGCCGTATCGCCCGGTGGGGCGACCGACACCAAGGTGGTGCGAAACGCTGGCCCGTTGTTGAAGTATCTGTTTATCCCAATCGTGAACCTCATTCCCGGCATGAATCAGACGCCGGAGACCGCGGCCCGTCGGTACCTCCAGGCGTCGGAGTTCGGAACCGACGTCTCAGGGCAATTCTTCGCCTCGGCTCAAGGGAAGTTCTCAGGCCCAATTGAGGCGCAGCGCCACCCACACCTCCACGATCGCGCCAGCCAGGAAGCCGCGTGGCAGGCCGTCGTCAAGGTCTCCGGCGTCGACTTGTCTTAACCCAGCATCCTTGAACGCGGTGTCCTGAAGGAGCGCTGATCGGCGCGCCACTGGATGCAAAACAACATCGCCACTTCCCTAACTTTGGAATCACGGCGACAGAACGAAGAACAACCATTCACAAGGAGAATTCATATGAAACGGTACGAAGGTAAAAAGGTGGTAATCATCGGCGGCACGAGCGGCATGGGGCTCGCTACGGCGAAGATGCTCCTTGATGGAGGCGCGCGCGTTCTGGTGACGGGTCGCTCGAAGGAAGGCCTGGAATCGGCGCAGAAAGAGCTTGGGAATGACGCCATCGTGGTTTCGAGCGACGCGCGGTCGTTGACGGACCTCGATGCACTCGCCTCTCGAGTCGAAGGCCGAGTTCGACACCCTCGACCTGCTGTTCGTCAACGCCGGGTTCAGCACCCGAGCGCCTCTGGAGAGCATCACCGAGGCCATCTACGACGAGATGTTCAACCTGAACGCCAAGGGACCGCTTTTCGCGGTGCAGAAGTTCGCGCCGCTAATAAACCGGGGAGGCTCTGTCGTCCTCACGACCTCGATCGCCAACGTCAAGGGAATGGCCGGCAACGCCACATACGGAGCCGCCAAGGCCGCGCTACGATCATTCGCTCGGACGCTCGCTGCTGAGTTGGTTCCTCTCGAGATTCGCGTCAACGCGGTGACGCCCGGTCCCATCGACACGCCGATCATCGGCAAAGCGTTTCCCGGTGACGCAGCCGCTCAGATTAGGGAAAAGATGATTGGTATGGTCCCGATGAAGCGCTGGGGGACGTCGGAGGAAATCGCGAAGGCCGTCCTCTTCCTCGCGTTCGATGCGACCTTCACGACCGGCGCCGAACTTCCGGTAGACGGAGGATGGTCTCAACTCTAAGGTGTGGACCTCGCTTGATGAGCTGACCGATGAGTATCGGCGCGGAGATGCAGGCCGGTAAAAGGAGGACTAGGAACATGCACAACTTAGTAGTGAGCTGTTTGGTGGTTGCTTATCTCGCAGCGAATGTATACGCCATCGTGAAGGTACGAGTGTTTGAGTTGGCCCGTTCGCGCAAGCATCTCATACTCTACGGCGTTCCCTTCATATTGTGGGGCTCTGTCATCCTGTTGGGATGTTGGCTCATGGAGATCATGCGCCGATTCGATGAATGGGCCGCCTAATCGCCATTGAGATGACTTATTTTGCGGACAAAGCTCCGAACAAGTTAGCTGAGAACCGGAGTGCATTGTCAACTCCGAATACGAGCAGCGTGGCCAAGTGTTCTCGACTGACGACTTCAGGGCTTAGCACTCAGACGTTATTGCGGATGGTTTGTCGCCAAACAGGAAGTAGCTCCTTTTTTTTGTTACTTCTCGTTTGCCGGTAATTCACTCAAAAAGGCCATGAAGCACGGCCGCGCCATATGAGTGGCACTTTTGACGTTTGCGGTGTCTAAGAGAATATAAGTGCTCTCGATCGCAGGAGTCGTCCCGGCGTTTCGTAGTGAATAGTACAAGGGCGCTGTTATCTGTTATGGAGGTAACAATGCTGCGTGCGAACGTGCTTCTGGCGAGCTTTATGGTTCTTCCTGCCAGCTTCTTAGCCAGTCAGGCTGGAACTTCCCAGCGTCCTGAGACGGTTCTTCAATATCAGTTATCGCCAAGTGAGGCAGCAGAATCAAATCCCACATCGCTAGTGCTGGAATTGGATCGAGCCAAGCTTGTGCTGAAGCGGGGACTAAAGGAAAACTGGGGAAATCGTGATCAATATCTCACCGCATTTGAACAGACTCCACGCACCGATTCATTGGGACAACCAGTGACGGATGCAAAGAAATATGTCGAGTGCGCAATTGGCGCACACCTCCGAATTCATCAGATATGGGATGAGGGTCCGCCCATCGATGTTGAGGTGCGCAGCACGATACGCGCGTTCACAAACTGGCGAGACGAAGCAGAACAGGCAAGAACAGCTAAAACCGGATCTTCCAAATCGGAAGGCCACGCTGCCGACCTTCAGCTACCACCCTCCGCCGACCTTCCGTCACCACCCTGTGAAGTCCCAATGCCGCGGAAAGTCACAATCTCCGCTGGTGTGGCTGTGGGCATGCTAAAGACCAAGGTCGATCCCGTCTATCCAGCCGAGGCGCTCAAGAATCACGCTTCCGGTACGGTTGTTCTTTATGCCGCGATTAGTACCAAAGGGCGCGTGGAAGCACTCCACATTATCAGCGGCTCCGCCTCGCTCCAGCAAGCCGCGCAGGACGCCGTTCGGCAATGGACCTACCGGCCGTACCTGCTGAACAACATCCCGCTTGAAGTCGAGACCACCATCAACGTTGTCTTCGTGCCAAGTCGTTAGCTGTTTGAAAAGCACAGGCAACGTGTTCTTCGGTTGTTCGGCAGGGATCGCGGGTGTTGTCGGGCCTTACGGAACTTTCGACCCAGTTTCCCAAATATTCCGGGATGCCGGTCATCCAGGAATTTCCCTGGGTCTACCTCCAATTGATCGGCTTCTGCTTGGAAACGTTAGAGCCCTATCGGGACTGCCCCGACGTGAGAGGTCAGGACAGTCACCGTACCTGGGAACAGATAGGTCTTGGGCTTCATCCAGCGCCAGTACTCGCGCAGAGTCTCCAGCAGCTTCGGGGTCAACAGCACGTCACGGTCGCGGCCGCCCTTGCCCTGGCGCACATGAATGACCATTCGCTGGCTGTCGATATCGGAGACCTTGAGGTGACACATCTCGGCGCGGCGCAAGCCCGTTGCATACAGCATCATCAGCATGGTGCGATGCATCAGGTTCCCGGCCGAATCAATCAGCCGCGCTACCTCTTGCTGATCCAGTATGGTCGGCAGCCGCCGCTGACGCTTGGGAAAAGGAATGTCATCGGGAAGGTAGGGCCGGCGAAGCGTCTTGACGAAGAGAAAACGCAGCGCCGCCGTGCGGCCTTGGATGGTTCCGGGCAGAAAGCTTACGCTCGCGAAACAGATACACCTGGTACTGGCGGATATGCTCCGGGCCAAGCCGCTCTGGCGAACGATGGAAGTACTTCGCAAAGTCCTCCACCGCGTGGATGTAGCAACGAGCAGTGCTCTGAGAATAGTTGCGACGCTGGAGTTCATCCAGCATCCGCTGCCGAAGATGGGTCACGGTAACCTCCTGTGACCCGAGGCTTACACGGCCAACAATGTCCGGGAACAGCCCATGCCGCAGCGTCCGTCGCGCCAGCGACTTAGTTCAAACGCCCTTCAGTTGATTATGTCCGGTTTGTCGCCCACTCTTCAGTAACGAAGTGGTAATTGACGAGTCGCCGGTGATATAGGAGCAATCCGGAAATCGCGAGGAACCACGTTCTGAGAACTCTGTCTTGCGGTCTCGGAGCGCTGTCCCCTTTAGGAACAACTCACCGGAACTAAGCCCGCCGGGACGGCGGCGATGTAATTCACCGGCTCAGGGTCAGCGTTACTCAGGCAATGCCTGCGATCACCTGAGCCCGGCCAGTTCGATTCCGTACGGCACGAGCGCTGCTTCGTTGCTGAATGCGAAGATGAACATTCCCGGCGCCTTCACATACACCGCCCAGGCAGCTGGGGCCCGGTTACCCTGATGGCGTCCACGGCGCTTGCAGCCGGCGGCTACACGCTGATGGCGAACTTCATCCCCACGAATACCGTCGACTACTAGAGCGCCCGCAGACTTCTCAGCTCGTCGTTTCCGATGAGACGTTGACCATCACGGCGAACAATGCCACGCGGGTCTACGGCACGGCCAACCCCACCTTTGCCGGTAGCGTCACAGGTGCAGTCAACGGCAACGCCTTCACCGAGACGTTCTCGACCACAGCTACTGTGTCGTCAAATGTGGGTACCTACTGGGCGGACGGGCTTCGATTACTTTGTTCTCGTCGAGTTTCAATAACGGGCAGAATGATTCGCTGGCCGGCCTGGATGTAATCCGGATTCGCAATGCGCGGGTTGAGCTCGATAATCCTGTTCAGCAGCGCAGAAGAGCAGCCGTCGAATTTCTCCACGCAGATGCCTGCAAACGATTGGCCTTGGCGAGCTTCAATCATCTGCACTGGACCAGTCCAACTCGTCTTCCGGGTAGGTCCAAACCTTGAAACGGACGTCTTGTATCTCCATTTCGAGGGCCACATTGCAACCGCCGTGGTGGCACCGGCCACTGCCCGCATCTGAGAGGGAACCGTAGCCTGCGGAGAAGGCTCCTCTTTGGGCGGCGGGCGATCGTCTGGATGCGTCACGGAAGCTGTCGGCGAGGAATCGCCTCGAGGCACAGAGGGAGCCTGCATCTGGACTCGGTCCTTCTCCCGCGAAGAGATCCGGAATGGGGAGGAGGCTCGGGCCATTTCCAGAGAGTGAAGCGCACCCGAATGTCCCAGATACCAGCGCCTCGCGGTTAGAGCGGTCGCAAAGAGGAGTGCCACGAGGAAAGCGATGCGGAGGCCGGGCCAAGCCTTTCGCGGCAGTGAAGGAGCAGACTGCACGAACCTGTCCATATCGCCTTCGGGGACTGTGATCGGTTCCGGCAACGTTTTTCTCCGTAAATCCAGGTCGCCGATCACTTCGCGTACGGCGTCCGCATCGATCACGTTCTCCCTTAACGCGCAGCTGAGCGAAAGAGCGTTGAAACAGAGGTTGTTGATGTTCCTAGGAATTCCGCCGCTATGATGGGCAATTAGCGAGACCGCCTCCGGCGTGAAGAGAGGATTTGAGTTCTCGTAGCCTGCCACCTTCAACCGGTGTTCGATATAGTTGGCGGTTTCGAAGGTGGTCAGCGGCTTGAGGGTGGCGAAAATTGAAATTCGCTGTCTCAGTTGCAAAAGCCCCGGCTCCGCCAGCCGGTCGGCTAATTGCAGCTGCCCGCAAAGAATGACCTGTAAAAGCTTATGGCGCGCCGTCTCGAAGTTCGAAAGCATGCGCACCGCCTCGAGCACCGAATAATCGAGGTTCTGAGCTTCGTCGAGAACAATCACAAGGCGCTGACCGCTCTCACGTTGCTTTACCAGGATCTCGTTCAGCCGCATTTCCATATCGACTAGCGTGCCTTGGGGGTTCTTATCGCCGAGGTCGATGAGTACCGCCCGGATCAGCTCTGTGGCAGAGGAGATCGTCTGGAAAAGGAAAACGGTTCGCGCTGTCTTCCCCAACCGGGTAAGGGCTTCAAACAGAATTGTGGTTTTGCCCATTCCCGGCTTGGCGGTGAGCGCAATGAAGCCCAGGCCCGACTGGATTCCATAGAGCAGCCCCGCCAGCGCCTCACGGTGCGTCAGTGTGTCGAAAAGGTAGCTTGGGTCCGGCGTGACACCGAAGGGTTGCTCGCGGAGATTGAAGTGACGCAGGAGCACCTTTTACGCCGCCCTCTTGGCCAAAGTGATCATCACCGGGCTACCGAGCGTATCGACCACCTCTACCGAAGTAAGAAAGGACGAGACAAAATAGTCGAAACCAAATGCAGTCATCGATAGATTAGAGAGCACGTTCAGTGCTTTAAGTTGCTCAAACCGCAAGTCGCTGATTCACCATACAATGCGGTTCAGATGCAACCCATCAGGGTAGGGAAAAACCTACATGCCCCTGAAATTCTTACCCTGCCAACCTTCCCGCGAGTTCTCGGGACTGAGCTCTCCTGGCTCCCCAATCTATCGGAGCTGCTCCGCAAGAAAAGCTGTGCGTGGTGGATAGAGCTAGAGCGGAGCAGGTCGGATAGAGTACTGACGTCTCTCGTCCATATCGATAACTTCTGGTTGCCCGTTTACCGCCCGGGGAAACGATGGAGAGCCGGCCAGACGGTCACGAGGAGCCATCTTCTCACGTGGAATTCTCGACACTTCATAAATGACTCGGCGATTTTTGAAATTCGCTCATACTCTCAAAAAAGCCTCGGCGTTCGCGCGTGGAAAGAGTGGCAATTTCGAGTTACACTTTCCTGCGACGATTGCGTGGATACCCACGCCATCACCTCTATTTCTAGCGGCTGGGCAAGACAGGTGGGCTCGGAAACGGTACCGGCTATTGATCTGTTCACTTGGAAGAACAGCACCTTGAGTTCCCCTCACCGACAAGATTTGAAGGAGGCAGACCATGAGCGCCAGAAAGAACTCATTTTGCCGGCCTCTGTCGATGGCCTGCTTCGGCATCGTATTGATCTCTTCGATCTTCATCGGGTCAGCGCTCGGCCAAGATTTCAAGAGGCCTGATGGGAGTGTTCCACTTCGGATGGACTGGAGCGATCGGCACGTCATCTATACCGCGGGGTTCACCGGTGAACAGGCGGAGAAGATGCAGCGCGATCCGCGGTTTTTCGTAGCGATGCGCTTGCATGGCAACGCGCTCGCGGACGAGAGTGCCGCCAATGGATATCCAACTCTCCTGAGAACGCGCCCGCGAGAATCCCAGCCCGAACTCGCTTGGAAATCCCGGTTCCAACCTCCTCGGAACCCGATTGAACCCCCGGGGAGAGCCCCGATTACGCCACGAAGGCCGAAATTATCAGGGCCGAACGAGCTGAAGAAGGACTGGAGCGTATCACTGGGCCCCATGGCCGGAATTGCTGCGGGGCAGTCTCCTGCCAAGTTCACCTACGACGTCAACGCGGCGCCGAGTTGCACCGCCGATTACGCGGTGTTTCCCATCAACGCATCGACCGGGTCCACACGGGCCCGTGTTGTCGGTACATTCAGCACCACCGTCGGCGGCGCCAGTGGCAATACTGTGACCTTCACGGTGACCCCGACTGGTGGATCTTCAGTTATGCTGACGTTGACCTCCAGTCTCACCGTTAACACATTAAAAAACTTCCAGGTGTTCACGACGGCGAATCAGGCGAACGCGAATACAGAAGCGACCAATTTGGCGAACGCGATTAATCGTAACCTCAGCGCTACGAACGCGGCCGCCATCGTGGCCGTTGCAGCGACCAACACGGTCACCGTCTACACGCTCACAGCGGGGACCCGGGTGCCCCTGAGTACCCCAACTGAAAATCTAAATAATCTTTCCTTCGGGTCGGTTACAGCCGGGACGAACGGCACTCAGGCCAACATCGTCGGATTCAACAATCTCTACAGTGGGAGTGGGACGCCCGTTTGCACGGGTATGACCTTTCCGACATTCATCTTTTCCTATGCCTCCGGCTCCGGAGCCGTTACCACGTCGCCTGTAATCTCGCTTGACGGCACAAAGATCGCTTATGTCGAGAACGGCTCGTCCATCGGCACGATTCTGCATGTGCTGACGTTTGGCAGCGGTTCCACAGAATACGCAACCTGCACCAACAGCGGCACCGCACTCCCGACCTGCGCAACCCATCCGGTGATTCCTGGAAGCACTGCGGGAAGCACGGCGACGGACTACATGCTTCCTTTGAGTTTGCCCACCCTGGGGATCGCGGCAACAGACACGCGCTCGGCTCCCTTCGTTAACTACGATACCGATACTTTGTATCGTTGGAGACGACCAGGGACACTTGTACTCCGTAACCGGAGTTTTTATGAGCACACCGACGCTTGCCGGCGGGAACCTTCCCGTCACGGTAAGCACCGGCACCCTTAACTCTCCGGTGGTAGGATGCAAGTGGTACCGGCAACATTTTCCTCGGGGACAGCCTTTCCAACACGTATGAATACTCTTCGGCTGGAATTTTACAAGGAGCTTCGATATCGATCGGTAATGGCACAAACGGTGGCATTTGGAGCGGCGCCCTAGTTGACTCGACGAACAAGAAGGTCTACTACACCACGACTTGCTCCGGCTCTAGCGGGAACTCGGGACTCTCACAAATTCCGTTGGCGTCTACCGGCCTTGGAACAGTGATAACGTCGATCGATACCAACGGAGAGGGCTCGGTTCTTCTGGCGTGGCGCCGCAGTACGGAGCCTCGGCGGACAACCAGTACTATACCAAGGGGATCAGCTCGACTTCGGCGTCAAATAATGGCCACATCATCATAAGCTACCAAGGCACCGGGAGTGTGCGTCTGGCGCAATGGGGATTCGTGTCAGGCGCTCTTCAAACAACGCGTCAATTCGATAACAATTCCTTTCTTCTTACGAGTGTCGGTAGCTCGCCGTCGACTGAGTTCTATGGCAAGGACGTGTCATACACCCCGACTGCAGTAACGCGAAGCGGAACACAGTTCCGTGGCTACGGCGAGCAATTTCTTCGTCGCCGGGGAATTAGTTAAGATCGCCGGCGTAGCCGCGGCACTGGCGGCTGCACCGCCGCTGCCGTTGCCGCCATCAATGGGGAACAGACCGTAACAGTAACAAGCGCAACGACGTTTACCTTTACCAGCGCGGTATCTGCCACGATCGCTAGCGGAGCCTGCACCCTGACCGGCTCATCTGCCACTGGTCCCACGCAGGATTACGTGTTCTTTGGAACGGCCCAACCGTCGGCATGGACGTTCACGTTACCGTTGACGAGCAACGCCCAGTCAGCTTTGGTGTCAACCAGCTTCCAGCGTAACCGGCGGCACAAGTGGCATGATCGTGGATAACGACAAACCAGTGGGCAGGCTTCGAGCCTTTACTTCGGTACCCAGGCGACGTCAACCACCCATGCGGAACTACCGCGGCATATTGCGCTGTCAAACTAACGCAGACCGGGCTGGAGTAAATCTCCCTCATCTCCTGCTTTTGCGAGTGATGGGGGAAGCGGATGCCGAACGGAATTGAGGCTGAACACCCGTGCCGCCATCACCCATGCTCATTAGTAAGGCGCGGATCGGAAGCTCGCGCAACTTTTCAAAACAAGGCTGATGTATTTCATTGAGGTTGCGGCCCACATCTCAGTGAAAGGACGCACCTCTCGATGGTCGGCGATCCGGTAA
>CAVRUM010000001.1:0-74826 GCA_963724375.1 uncultured Acidobacteriaceae bacterium | reverse complement strand
AAGGCCCGGCCAGTCGCGCCGGGCCTTCCCTTTTGCGGAAGAGCCCATTCCCGAAACAGGAATAATGGCCAATTGCCACCACTCCCCGCCGCGAAATCGCTGTCAAGTGACAACTAATTCCATCAACCGTTTAAGTCCCTCATTTCAGAAGCGATATCCGGCCAGCTACCTTGGCCGAACATTTCCCCTAACCGGCTAAAATAAGAACTAAAGACCTGCTCTCCAGGCCCGCTCGCGGCGAGTTCAACAGCTCAGCTCCAAACTGCAACGCTCAATGTTATGAATGGGTTACAGATATCCATCCAAGAATGAATGGATTACGGGCGTTGCCTTTCGAATTACGCCACAACTCGCGCAGGGTGAATGGCTTACAGATTCTTCCAATAGAATGAATGGGTTACAGATATCTCTCACAATCCCCCATGTAAGCCTCGCAGAAAGAATGGATTACAAGCCGCTCCAATGGAATGAATGGATTACAGATTGCGGGCGATAACCACAATCCCATGAATGGATTACAAACTACAGCGAAAATGAGGGAGGGGGGTACCTCTTAAGCCCAACGAAAGCAGAAAACCGCTCCCTACAGTAACTCCTTCGCCGTCATCACCCGCTTCACCGCCTCATCCGGAGTCTTCCCCACCGCCGCAAGGTGCCCCATCTTCCGCCCTTTGCGCGGCTTGTGCTTCTCGTAGAGATGCAGGCTCACTCCCGGAATCGCCAGCGCCCGGTCGAACCTCGGCTCACGAGACTTACCGTCCTTGCCGAGCCATAAGTCGCCGAGCAAATTCGCGATCGCCGCCGGCTGCACCACCGACACGTCGCCCAGCGGCAGATCGCAGACCGCCCGCACCGCCTGCTCGAACTGGCTGGTCACGCACGCCAGCTCGCTCGCGTGGTAGCTGTTGTGCGGACGCGGAGCCAGCTCGTTGACCAGCAGTTCGCCCGTTTTCGTCACGAACATCTCCACCGCCAGCAACCCCTCGATGCCCAGCCCCGCCGCAATCTCCGCCGCAATCCGTTGCGCACGCCCCTCAAGCTCAGCCGAAACCGACGACGGAATCACGCTCCACTCCAGAATCTGATTCTCATGATGATTCAGCGCCGAAGGAAAGCTCTTCGTCTCCCCATTCGGAGCTCGCGCCACCATCACCGATATCTCCCTATCGAGATCGAGCGCCTTCTCGGCCACACACGGCTTCCCACCTAGCAGCCGCCACGCCTCGGGTGCCCGCAGGTCCCGATTCTGGGACCTGGGTTTCGAACCCGATCTTCACCTGGCTTCGCCCGTCATATCCGCCCTGCGCGCTCTTGACGAAGACCTTTCCGCCCAGTGCTGCCACGGCCTCAACCAGCTCTGCCTCGGACTTGGCCGCCCGCCACGCGCCGAGCGGAGCGCCATGCTTCGCCAGCCATGTCTTCTGCAGGATACGGTCCTGCACGATGTGCATTACCGTGGCGCTCGGACGCACCGGCGCATACTTCGCCGCCGCTTCCAGGCACGCAATCGAGACCTGCTCGATCTCCAGCGTCACCACATCGCAACCGCGCGCCAGATCCGCCGCCACCCGCGCATCATCCCATCCGCCCTCGAAGCAGGCATCGACCACAAACCGCGCCGGGCACGACGGATCCGGATCCATCACCTGAATGCGATATCCGAGCGACCTTGCCGCCATGGCCGTCATCCGGCCAAGCTGCCCGCCGCCCAGAATTCCTATAGTTGCCCCGGGGAGAATCGCCGTCACTGCGCCGGCTCCGTCAGCGTCTGCACCAGCACTTCCTCACGACGCTCCTCGCGCCACGCCCGCAGGCGCGCCAGCAGGTTGTCGTCCGTCAGCGCCAGAATCTCCGCTGCGAACAGCGCCGCATTTGCCGCACCCGGCTTGCCTATCGCCAGCGTCCCCACCGGGACACCCTTCGGCATCTGCACAATGGAAAGCAGGGAATCGATGCCGTTCAGCATCGTCGCCGGAACCGGCACTCCCAGCACCGGAACCAGAGTCTTCGCCGCCAGCATCCCCGGCAGGTGAGCCGCCCCGCCCGCGCCAGCGATGATTACACGCAGCCCACGCGCTTCCGCCCCCTCGGCGTACTCAAAGAGCCAGTCCGGCGTGCGATGCGCCGAGACCACCCGCGCCTCGTAGGGAATGTCGAAATATTTCAGGAGCTCTATGGCCGGCGCGAGCACCTCATAGTCGCTCTTGCTGCCCATTACGACGCCAACCATGACTCGCCGTCCAGGCGATTGCGCAAGAGGTGCGCTGTGTGAAGTTGGGCGCTCTTCCACGGGACTGTCGCCCTTCTTCGTGCGCATCTGCCTCATAGAAAAAATTATAGCTACTCAGCGAGTTAGCAGCTGCCCCACGCAATTAGTCCACGCCTCAAGCTCCGCGATTGCGATACACTCGCGATCGCTGTGCGCCGTGTGCATGTCGCCGGGACCGATCACAACAACCTCATCGGCCACCTTTGCAAAGCGGGTCGCCTCCGACCCGAACGAAATTCCTGTCGCTTGCGTTCCAAGCAGCGTCTTCAATCCCTCCACGAGATTTGAATCAGCTGGATACGCAAATCCCTCGTCCACCCGCCGACCATCCACCGTCACCACGCACCCTGGGTACTCGCGCTCAATCTCGGCAGCAAGCCCCCTCAGCCACTCCAGAGCCGCCGTCGCCTCCTCGCCCGGAACTGGTCGCCACTCCGCCACAAAACGGCATTCGCCGGCGACAATATTCTTCGCCGTCCCGCCCTGTATCAACCCGACGTTGAACGTCGTCCACGGCGGATCGAACAACTTATCCCGCTCCGCCCCATCCTTGCCCCGCGCCTCGATCGACAGCATCATCTTCGCTGCCGCATAGATCGCCGACTTGCCGTGGCGCGGAAACGCGCTGTGCGCTTCCTTTCCACGCACGACGACTTCGGCTAATCCGTACCCCTTGCCGGCAATTGCCGGCCGCAGCGATGTCGGCTCGCACACGATTACGCTCTTGGCCTGCAACACGGGAGCCGCCAGCAGATGCGTTGCTCCCACACATCCAATTTCCTCATCTGCCGTCAGAATCAACGCGACCGGCAGCGCAATCGCCGCAACCGGCGTCTGCGCAATCGTCGCCAGGATCCCCGCCAGCGATCCCTTCACGTCGCAAGCGCCGCAGCCATGTAGAAATCCGTCGCGCTCGCTGAGCGCGGTCGCTTCCGGCCACGCCTCGGGTACAAAAGGAACTGTGTCAGTGTGGCAGACAAACGCGAGATCGACCGTCGTCGCAGCCTCCTGCCGCGCCGGAGACGCAATCAGGTTAACCTTCTCCACGTCATTTGCGTCACAGTACGGAAACTCATGCACGGCCCAGCCGCTTTCATCGAGAATCCGCGCTGCTGCGTCGACGACCTGCCGGTTCGAAATCGCCGAAATAGACGGAATCGCCACCAGCTCGTGCAGAATCTCGGCCGCTCGGCTCATGCGCCCCACACTTTCCGATGGACTTCTTTGTATTGCGCGGCAATTTCGGCCGCCAGCGGATGTGCTCCATTCCGATAGATGTGCTTCCCGCTAACGACAACATCCGTAATCGCCTTACGATTCAGCCCAAAGACCACCATCGGCAGTAACTCCTTCAGAGAATTCCCGGCAATCGATGCATCTTCGAGATCGATCGCGAAGAAATCCGCCGGCCGACCGAGTGCCAGGACGCCGCAGTCAAACCCCAGCGATCCCGCGCCCCCCGTCGTCGCATAGTGAAACAGTCTCTGCGACACATTACGCCCATCGATCTCGTCCAGCACGGCGCGCTTCTCCATTTGTAACCGTAAGTGATACTCAAGCTCGCGTGCATCCTCCAGCGGGTCGACCTGCGCCTGACTATCCGACCCAAATGCGAACCGAATTCCTCGCACCGCCGCCTTCGTCGCATCAATGATGCCGTCACCGAGATTACGCTCCGTCGTCGGGCACGAGCAGATCACCGTGTCCGCTTCGGCGAGGGCATCCATCTCCGCATCCGTCACATGAATCGCGTGCACCAGCGTCGTCTTCGGAGACAACAGCCTCCGCTTCGCCAGCAGTTCCACTGGAGTCGCCCCATATTCCCGCTTGCACGCTACAAGCTCACCCGTCTGCTCGGCAGCATGCATGTGCACCGGCAGATCGCGCTCCCGCGCCCACGCGACAATCTCCTCAAGCTGCTTCAGCGGCACAGCCCGGATGCTGTGCGGCGCAACGCCGAGCCACGCCGCCTCCGATCCGCGCAATTCCTCAGCGAGCGCCGCTGCATTCGCCAGATACTCCTCTGCCGTCTCATAAAATCGCCGCTGGCCACTATGTGGTGGAAGCTGATACCCCGCACGCGCATACGCCACCCGCAACAGCGCAATCCGCAAACCCACCGACTCGGCCGCGGCGATAATCTTTCGCGCGAGAAGGTTCGGATCGTCATACGCCCGCCCATCTTGATCGCGGTGCAGGTAGTGAAATTCGCCGACCGTCGTCGTCCCGGCCATCACCATCTCGAGAAACGTCATCCGCGCCACGTGATACACATCGTCCGCATCGACGCTCAGCGCGGCTTGATACATCGGCTCGCGCCACGACCAGAAATCGTCGCCGCCCACACCGCGTGTCTCCGTTCGCCCGCGAATCAGTCTCTGAAATGTGTGGGAATGCGCATTGGCGAATCCCGGCAGAATCGCCCTGCCCTGCAAATGCGTTACCGGATGAACCGAGTCTTCATCCGCCCCAGTCACCGCCGTGATCCGCCCGTCATCTCCGACCAGCAGCCCGCAATCCGCACGGAACTCGCCGTCGATAAAGACCAGATCAGCCCGATATACCTGCGGCATTGTTATACCTTCGTCGGCCGGATATGTAGCTCGCGCAGCTGCTGTTCGCTTACCGGAGTCGGCGCGTCTACCATCAGGTCGATCGCCTTCGCCGTTTTCGGAAATGCGATCACCTCGCGCAGGCTCGCCGCGCCGGCCAGGATCATGATGATGCGATCCAGCCCTAGCGCAATCCCGCCATGTGGAGGCGTCCCGTACTGCAGCGCATCGAGGAAGAATCCGAAGCGTAGTTTTGCCTCCTCGTCCGACATGCCGAGTGCCCGGAAGATCTGCTCCTGAACATCTTGGCGATGAATACGGATCGATCCCGAACCAAGCTCCATGCCGTTGAGGACGATATCGTAGGCGAGCGCACGTACAGCTTCCGGATCAGATTCCATCCGCCCCGCAATCAGGTCGTCTTCGTGCGGTGAGGTGAAGGGATGATGGGCAAATGTCCAGGTCCGAGTCTGTTCATCCCACTCGAAGAACGGAAAATCTGTAACCCAGATAAATTTGTAATCGTTTGCGTTACCCTTCTTCTCGAACGCGCCGTGCTTGTCCTGGAAACGCTTCGCCAGGTCGAGCCTTAGCTGCCCTGCCTTCTTGTAAATCCACAAGCGGTCTTTCGCCGGCGCGATGATCCCGGGCTTGGGTGTGATCACAACATTCAAGTCCGCCGGCGCCAATGAGCTCTCATCAAATGCCTTGAGCTCTGCTGAAAGCTTCTCGTTGATCTTGTCCGCCAGACCCGCAAACGCCTCGCTGGTGCGAAGGCGTCCGATGTCGAGAACGTCGAGGCCAGAATCGCCGAGGCTGGCCCGTATATCTCCCGTGAGCGCCTTGCGAGCCGTACCGGAAAGCTCGCCGACACGGGGGATCGTGAACCCGAGCACCGGCAGAGATGGCTCGATCTTGAGCGCTGTGCGCAGTTCAAGCGTAAGCTCATCCGTCAGATCGACCATGGCAGGCAGGCGGAGATCGGGCTTGTCGATTCCATACCGGCGAATGGCTTCGTCGTAGGTCATCCGCGGGAACGGCGTGGCGATCTGCTCGCCGGCGACTTCGAAGGAAGCCTTCAAAAATCCCTCGACCACGCGAAATATCGTCTCCTGCTGCGGAAACGTCATCTCCAGATCGATCTGCGTGAATTCCGGCTGCCGGTCGGCCCGCAGGTCCTCATCGCGAAAGCAGCGCGCGATTTGGAAGTACCGGTCCATTCCCGAGATCATCAGAATCTGTTTGAACAGTTGCGGCGACTGGGGCAGTGCATAAAACTCGCCCGGATGCACGCGGCTGGGCACGAGGTAATCGCGCGCTCCCTCTGGCGTCGACCGCGTCATGAACGGCGTCTCAATCTCCAGAAATCCCTGGCTCGACAGGTACTCGCGCACCGCCAGTGCCACTTTGTGCCGGATCTCGAAGTTCCGCTGCATCTCGGGCCGCCGCAGGTCGAGATAGCGATATTTGAGCCGCACCTCTTCGTTGGCGATCGCCTCTTCGGCCGGCGAAAACGGAGGCACCTTCGCATCGTTCAGAATGCGCAGCTCTTCGGCAACGACCTCAATCTCGCCCGTCGCCATTTTGGGATTGATGACGTCCTTGCCGCGCAGCCGCACCTTGCCGATCGCAGCGACCACGTACTCCGGCCGCGCCTGCTCGGCCTTGGCGTGCGCCGCTGGGCTCAGCTCGTTGTCCATCACCACCTGCGTAATACCATAACGATCGCGCAGATCGAGAAAGATCAGGTTGCCGTGGTCGCGCCGCCGGTTCACCCAGCCCAGCAGTACAACGGATTTGCCCGCGTCCGATGCGCGAAGCTCTCCACATGTATGTGTGCGCGTCAGTGTGCCTAAAAAGTCAAGTGTCACAGTTTTTCTATTGTACTTTGCAGAGTTTTTCTAAAATGGAATCATGCTGGCTAAGAAGAGCATCAAGAATCCGATCAGGCTTTCGAAGACGGTCGCGAGTCGAGCCGACGAGGTCCGCGCAGGGCTCAAAAAGCTCGGTATCAACGAACGCGACATCGTGGCGTCAGTCTGCTGGGTGCGCAAGGCCAAGGGACTGCCTGCTCATCAATAATTCACCGTCGGCTTTACGGGCCTAGCCGTAATCGTTACGTCCAGGGAGGGGAGGATCTCAACCTTCGGGTTCGTGGGATTCTCGGTTTCTGTGCCTGAGATGTCGTAGATGTAGTTCACTACAAATGCATCTTTTACGGATGAATCAAACCGCCAACTCTTCAGATTTTCTTCTGTCGGTGCTGTTAACCACTGCGATCCGGTTTTAGGCAGTAGGATTTTAGACCCGTTCCTCACCGCGGCATTAACAACCTCTGTTTTGATGACCCTACCATTTTCAACGTTCACTCGTACCGTGACTCGTCCGGTCACGTGTGCGGCTGCTGCGATTGGTGGATATCTCGGAAGATCACCACTGATGAGTCGAGGAACTTCATGCGATGGCTGTGATGAACCAGCTTGTGCAGGACTGGTTAACGGAAGAGCAAGTAAAAATGCGCACCAACACTTACTTCGCACTGAGGGCATCAATGAGTTGCTCACTCGCCACCTTCACCTGTTCGCCGCTCGCGAAATCCTTCACCGTCAGAATACCGGACTGCATTTCATCCTCACCCAGCAGCACGATCTTCCTCGCCAGCTTGTTGGCGATCTCAAACGATTTCTTCAACCGAAACCCGCCATCGCCGAGCTCGACGCGCAGGCCCTTGCGACGCAGCTCGCGCGCCAGCTCCAGCGCCGCTGGATTCAGCTCCGCCGACAATGGCGCAATAAACGCATCAGAAAGCGGCGGGGCCTGCTGTCTTTGCGTCTGCAGCGTCAGAATCAGCCGGTCCTCACCGATCGCAAACCCAATCCCCGGAGCCTTCGGGCCGCCAAGAATCTCGCTCAACCCGTCATAGCGGCCGCCGCCCAGCAGCGCATTCTGCGCACCAAGCCCGCCGTGCGTGAACTCAAACGTCGTGCGCGTGTAGTAGTCGAGCCCGCGCACCAGCCGCGGATTCACCTCGTATCTCACTCCACATTTATCCAGCGCCGCGAGCACCGCCGCAAAGTGCGTCTTCGAGTCCTCATCGAGATAATCCGCAATCTTCGGCAGGCTGTTGATGATCTCCTGATCGTTCTCGTCCTTCGAATCAAGCACACGCAGCGGATTCGTCTCCGCCCGCCGCTGGTTGTCCTCGCACATCCGGTCCTTCACCGGAGCCAGCGCCTCGCGCAGCGCCGCCACATACCGCACCCGGTCCGTCGCCGATCCGACAGAATTTATCTCGAGCCGCCAGCCCTCGATCCCCAGCTCATCGAGAAACGCCGCCAGCATCTCCAGCACTTCCGCATCCCTCAGCGGAGACTCGGACCCCGCGCTCGGCGGCCCGATCACCTCCGCGCCAATCTGCCAGAACTGCCGGTACCGCCCCTTCTGCGGACGCTCCCGGCGAAACTGCGGCCCGATATAGTAGAGCTTCTGCAGCAGGCCCGTCTCGCCCAGCTTGTGCTCGATGTATGCTCGCACCACGCCGGCCGTATTCTCCGGGCGCAGCGTCAGCGACTGCGCCTTCTCCGACTGCGCCCGCGCGCGATCCTCCCAGGTGTACATCTCCTTCGAGACGATGTCCGTCTCCTCGCCGACACCGCGTGCAAAGAGTTCGGTTCTCTCAAAGACAGGCGTACGAATCTCCCCGAAGTTGTAGCGCGCAAAGACGCGCCGGGCAGTCGCTTCCACGTGGTTCCACAGTTCGGTTTCGGGCGGCAGAAGATCGCGTGTGCCGCGAACAGCTTTCAATGTGCCCATCGTTGCAATTAGGCCTAAATCTCAGATTATCAGGAGGCGCACACCGCGCCCCGACTCAACTACTCTAGAAACCATGCGCCTCTTCATCGGCATCGGCCTTCCCGCTCTGATCGCTGAGACCCTTGCAAAGTCAGCGCCCAGCCTCATCTCGCCCGCAACTGGCGCACGCATCCGCTGGACATCGCCCGCCAACATGCACGTCACCCTCAGCTTCCTTGGACAGGTGCACGAAGCTCGCCGCGATGCGATCGAGCAGTCACTCGCCGTCATCCGTGCGCCGCGCCTGCATCTTGAGCTCGACGGTATCTGCACCTTCGATCACGCGGGCGTTCTCTACGCCAACGTGAAGCACACGCCTGCGCTCTTCGCTCTAGCCGGACAGGTCATGGCAGCGATGGCAGCCTGCGGCTTCCGCCGCGAAGACCGCCCTTACTCTCCGCATGTCACACTGGCCCGCACCCGCGACCGTCTCCATCTGCGCTCCAACCCGCCCGATGATCCCGCCCTCCACCAGGCTTTCGAAGCCGCGGAGTTTCACCTCTACCAGAGCCTCACGCTGTCCGAGGGAGCCAGGTACGAAGTTTTGCGCTCTTTTGCTCTCGGATAAGACGACCGCCCGTTATCCTCCGCGTTTATTCTTGAATCCATGTCGAAAAAGAAGTGGACCGCCGTCGACCGCTACATCTCCGAAGCGCTCATCCCGCCTGACCCCGCGCTCGAAGCCACCCTCAAAGCAAGCAAGAAAGCCGGACTCCCGGCCATCGCTGTTGCGCCGAACCAGGGCAAACTGCTCATGATTCTCGCGCAGGCCATCGGCGCGAGATCCATCCTCGAGTTGGGCTCGCTCGGCGGCTATTCGACCATCTGGCTCGCCCGCGCGCTTCCCGGCGATGGACGGCTCATCACCCTCGAATTCGATCCCAAACACGCCGAGGTCACCCGCGCCAACGTTGCCCACGCCGGGCTTGCCGAAAAAGTCGAAGTGCGTGTCGGCAAGGCCCTCGACTCGTTGCCTCAACTTGCCGCCGAAGGCCTCGGACCTTTCGACTTCATCTTCATCGACGCCGACAAGGGCAACTATCCCGGCTATCTCGAATGGGCGCTGAAACTCTCTCGGCCCGGCACAATGATCATCGGAGACAACGTCGTCCGCGATGGAGACGTCATCAACGCCGACAACCCCGACCCATCCGTGCAGGGCGTCCGCCGGATGAACGAGATCATCGCTGCCGAACCTCGACTCACCGCGACCGCCATCCAGACCGTCGGCAGCAAAGGTTACGATGGATTCATGATCGCCATCGTCAAAAATCCCGAGTAACTTCGAACTACACAGCGCCAGGAGGCCGACACATGAGCCAATACCCGCCGCCGACCGTCATCATTGCGAATACCAAGAGCGTCCTTCTCTCCCTCGTGCTCACCTTCTTCTTCGGACCACTCGGCATGCTCTATAGCACCATCTGGGGCGCGCTGGTGATGATCGTTCTCTCCGTCCCCGCTTTTATCGTCACCCTGGGGCACGCAGCCTTCCTTATCTGGCCTGTTTCCATGATCTGGGGAGCCTGGGCCGCGCACAGCTACAACCAGCGCCTCCTGCGACGGGCAGGACTCTAACCTGCCGAACCCGATTCCGGGCGAAAGCGCCCCACCTCATCTATGCGGCGCGTCAGTCGTGGTGCTCGCCGGAGCAGCACGACGCCCCGCCGGCCTTGCTCTGGACCTTCTCCGGCTGCACGTAAGACTGGTCCGGATCGACAACGTAGCCATCGTCATACTTGTCGTGATGCCGCACCCAGGCCATCGTAAAGTTGAGTTCGTCTTCGTCGCGGCCCTTCGGAACCATATCGAGCACGTTGTAGGTGCCCACC
This sequence comes from uncultured Acidobacteriaceae bacterium, assembly GCA_963724375.1. Lineage (GTDB taxonomy): Bacteria > Acidobacteriota > Terriglobia > Terriglobales > Acidobacteriaceae > Silvibacterium. Next base: position 64,321 of record CAVRUM010000001.1, on the reverse strand, counting down.
AGAATGTCGAGCCCGCGCGCGTAGGTCGAGTAGGTATGAAAGATCTCGCCACCCGGGTCCTTCAAGAAAACACTGAGCCCGGGACGCTCTTCAGGGGGAAACCCCATCATTTCGTAGTTGTAGTAAACCTGCGCGTTGCCCTGCTCATCGGGCCTCAACGACACTTGGTAGTCGTAGTTGAAATCGCTCCCGAAAGACGAGTACCAGGGGAAGCGCCAACCCATCCGCTGTTTGAACGCCTTGATCTCCGCGAAAGGCGCATGCGAAACCACAGCAAAGGTCACGTCACGGTTGGCCAAATGGATTGTCATGCCATCGAAATGGTCGGAAAGGTAGGAGCAGCTCGGGCAGCCCTCTTTCCATCCTGGGCCCAGCATGAAGTGATAAATGACAAGCTGGCTGCGGGTGCCGAAGAGATCGCCCAGCACGACGCGGCCGTTCGGACCCTCAAACTCATAGCTCTTCTCGACTTTTTCCCAGGGCAGTTCGCGACGCTGGCGGCTCAGCTCGTCGCGCAGCCGGGTAAACTCTTTCTCTTTGATCAGCAGCTGTTTGCGTGCCGCGAGCCATTCGTCCGCCGAAACCACCTTCGGATGCTTCACTCCTGCCGTTGTCGTTGCCATCTTTACCCTCCGTTTTGTTGCTTGCCGTGTTGAGCGTCTTTTTGCCCATGAAAATCGTGCGTCCGAGAAATGCAGCAAGGCCGCCGGTTCCGGTGGCGCTACCGGCGATCACTGCTGCTGCCGCGATGCATACGGGACACATACCGTCTTTTCGCTGTCCCTTCAGGCCTGCGTGTTCTGCATGAACGGCGGCGGTTCGTCTGCGCTCGGTCCCCAGCTCGCCGGCACCGCGATGTCGAGCAGGCGCAGATAAACACAGAACTGGCCGCGATGCTGATACCAGTGACTGAGCATGATGTCGCGCAGGAACAGTCGCCGTGGCTGAGCCAGAACCAGAACCTCCCCGTTCCCGGATACGAGGCGCCAGGTCTCGTTCATCGCTTCATCATCGAACTGCGGCAAAGTCTCCCGCACGATCACGACGCTCTCGTCGAACTTCTCGAGAATCTCCTGGATGCTCGCGGGCTGCGGAAAGTTGAAAGCCTGCGGAGCCTGCGCCGGATTGTTCTGCACAAAGCGAACAATTCCCCCGGGCACAGAGGCAAGATGATATGCAAGCTGCCCTGCGGTCATCGATCTCGGGTGCGGCTTCCAGCCGAGCTTGTCCTCGGGCAGCCGCTCGAGGAATCTGCGTGTTATAGGCGCCTGTGTTTGGAACTCTGCCAGTAACGATTCTGCGATGGATGAAGCGGATTGTATCGTCAACATGACGATTCTCCTTCCTGCGTTCAGCGTGACTTCTCAGCGCGCTCGCGAATCTTCTGGTGGATATGGCTCCAGCCTTCCACCACGCCGCGCTTCTGCTCTTCCTGCACCAGTCCGAAGCCGGAGTGGCGGAATTTGATCAGTGTGCCGTTGCCTTCAGGGCTAAGACGGTATTGCAGGTTGTTGGTCACCGGATGCGACATGAACAGCGGCCCGGAAAACTCGAGCAGCGTGGGCCGCTTAATCGCCTGTACGTTGGCCCAGAAGTGGCCGTTGTCATCGCCGAGGTCGCGGAACCAGCGTCCGCCTGGCCACGCCTCAAGCTTGAATGGCATGGGTGTGCCGTCGGACCTTTCGTTGCCGGGGCCAAGCTGCTCAATTAGCGCATCAAAGGTCACATCGGGCGGCGCATCGACATAGATCTCCTGCTCCACAAGCAGGGAGAGGTCTTCAACTTCGGATGCGGTCAACGTCATGGTTTCTCCTTTTCCCTATTGCAATCGGATTCGGTGTTGCTGCCCATTTTGGCCTCAGCCCGCTCCTTCACGCGGACAAGGGTGTGCTGCCAGTAGCGTTCAAAGGTGCTGGCCCACTCATGCAGCGGGCGGATCGCCGCCGCGTTCGTGCGATAGAGCCGGTGACGCCCGTTTCGGCGCACATGGACCAGTCCCACGCTGCGCAACACGCCCAGGTGCTTCGAGACCGAAGGCTGATCGAGCTTCAATGCGGCTACGATTTCTCCCACCTGCCGCTCCCTGAGCACGAGATAGCTCAGAATCTCCCGCCGCCGCGGTTCGGCGATTGCGTTGAAGGCGTCGGAAGTAGTTGCAGCGCGAGCCATAAGGGGAACAATACATGCTGATATGGGAATATGTCAAGACTTCCCGAACGTACAAATTCCTTCGGGAGCTCTGTCAGGGCAGCTTGGCCAGGTCTTCGCAGGCCGGTTTGAATCCGCCGTCGCAGGCCTTTTTGAACAGGACACGCGCCTGCCCAAAGTCCTGCGGGCCGCCCAGGCCGATTTCATACAGCCGGCCGAGCCAGCTGCATCCGACCATCTCTCCGCCGTTGCAGGCGTGTTCGTACAATACGCGCGCCTGCGCCAGATCGGGGTAAGTGCCCTGGCCGTTCTGATAGAGCGAACCCAGGCCGGTGCATCCCAACAGGAACCCGCCATCGCAGGCTTTCCTGAAGAAAGCATTTGCTTGGCCGTAGTCCTGGTCGCCTCCCTCGCCGTTGAGATAGAGCATGCCGAGGGACGAACATCTCGCCATCGAACCGCCGGCACAGGCCTTTTTATAAAGGGCACGCGCAACGGCGTAGTTCTTTGCTCCGCCCAGGCCTTTCTCGTAGAGCGACCCTAGATTCCCGCAGCTCTCGATGCTTCCTCCGTCACAGGCTTGCTTGTCGAGAACGCGAGCCTGTTCGTAGTCCTGCGTCACGCCTCCGTACCCGTAGTAGTAGAAGTCGCTGAGCAGCCCGCACGAGTCCATGTTGCCGAGGTTGCAGGCTTTTTCGAGGTATGGCTTCGCCTCGGCGTAGCGCTTCTGGTCGAATAATGCACGTCCTGCCCGCGAGCTCTGCGGAGCGATGATGATGGGACCAGTCGTGCTCGTCTCGTCTGAATCACTTTCGGGAGTGGGCTTTGGAGCTGTCCGCGGAACCGAGTCGGGAGCCGTCTTCGGCGCCGGAGTTTCTTGCTGCTGCCCAGCCCCGATCGGCGCCAGAGCCAGAGCTGCGATCAGGGCAGCGCCGATCAAGCCTGTTTTCATCACGTATCGCGGCATCGAGCCTCTTTTGCGTTCTGCGCGTGCGCTCTCAAAGGCGAACTGCCTCTGTGAGCTACCGGTCATCATTATCTTTGCAGTCCAACTCCGGTCTTGTCTGCTTTCGCAGCATATCGTCTCTCACCATCGCTCACCTATAATGCGAATGCCATGAAAGCCGCCGCCGTTTGTTTGTTCATCCTTTCCTCCGCCGCTCTTGCCCAGTCACAGCACTCCATGCCGATGCAACCCGCTCCGCCTCCTGCCGATGCAAAGCTTGGCACCGTTTCCTTCTCCGTCTCCTGTGCGCCCTCAGTGCAAGCCGACTTCAACCAGGGAGTCGCCCTGCTGCACGACTTCTGGTATGAGGAAGTCGCCCCGCAGTTCAACCAGATCCTCAAGGCCGATCCCGGATGCGCGATGGCTCACTGGGGGCTCGCCATGGGCCAGTTCCACCAGATCTGGGACCGCCCGGACCCGGACGCCATGAAGACCGGCTGGGCGGAGATGCAGAAGGCGCAGTCGCTGCACGCGAAGACCCCGCGTGAGCAGGAGTACATCGCCGCGCTTGCCACCTTCTACAAGCCCGGCAAGCAGGATTTCATGGTGCGCGTCACCGCGTACTCCGACGCTATGGGTACGCTCTACAAGCACTATCCCGACGACGTCGATGCCGGCGCGTTCTACGCGCTGTCACTGCTCGCTTCCGCAGCACCAGGCGACACCAGCCTCACGCAGGAGCACAAGGCGATGGCCGTGCTTGCGCCTCTTTTCGCCAGATATCCCGACAATCCCGGCCTGGTGCATTACATCATCCATTCCTGCGACAACCCGGCGATGGCTCAGGACGGCCTTGCCGCCGCCGAGCGATACGGCATCATCGCCGCATCCGGCCCCCACGCCGTCCATATGTCCGGACACATCTTCGCCCGCCTCGGCCTGTGGCCGCAGGACATCGAGTCGCAGCTTGGATCCATCAAAGCCTCTGAAGCAGCCGAAGCCCGCGGCGAGAGCGGCATCATGGACGAGCCGCACTCCTACGACTTCCTGATGTACGCCTATCTGCAGAGCGGGCAGGACGCCAACGCCAAAGGCGTGCTCGACAAGATGCCGTCTCTGCTCGACCGCATCGACGCGATGCCGGATACACAGCACATGGCCGGAATGGCGGCGTACTACCGGAGCGAATTCCCGGTCATCTACAACCTGGAGATGCGCGACTGGCAGACAGCCTCGGCTCTCAAGGCTCCCTCCGGCGCATCACCCGGGGTCGAAACCCAGACCTGGTGGGCGAGGGCCATTGCCGATGGCCATCTCCGCCACTCTGAGCAGGCGCAGGCCGATCTGACGAAATATGACGCCCTGATGGTAGAGGTCAAAAAAGGCGATCACGCGTTCGAGGCGGACTCCACCGGAGCCAAGATCAGCCGCCACGAGATCGCCGGCTGGGCCGCCTTTGCCGCTGGCCAGCAGGACGAGGCCCTCAAAGAAATGCGCGCCGCCGCCGATCTGCAGGACAAGGTCGGCCAGGGCGAGGTCGATATCCCCGCGCGCGAAATGCTCGCCGACATGCTCCTCGAACTCCACCAGCCGCAGCAGGCACTCGCCGAATATCGTATCGATCTGAAGCTGAGCCCGAATCGCTTTAACGGCCTCTACCATGCCGGAGATGCCGCCGAGGCCGCAGGAGACAAGCGTGCTGCGTCCGAGTACTACGCGGCCCTGCTCAAGTCCACCGGCAACGGCGATAGCTCCTCGCGGCCCGAGACGGCCCACGCGAAGAGCTTCGTCGCCTCAGAGCAACTCGCGGCGAAGTAATTCACTAATTGCGGGTCCCCCACGTCCGGATTTCGGACGTGGGCTCTTCCGCCTGGCTCAGTCCCTATTTCCACTCCCAGAGCTTACTGGTAGTGTTTCCATCGGGGTCTGTTTCAAACTCGAAGGCTCCGCACACATTGTTTATGCGCGCCATCTTCTGCGAATCCGTTCGGAAGAAGATCATGCCGCGATAGCTGACCGAGCCGCCGGGGCCGAACTTGCCCAGGCCCGTTCCCGTCCACGTAATGCCGTCGCCGTCCGCGGTGATCGCCAATCCCTGGCCGTTTCCGAAAATGGATCCGTCGGCGCGCACCACCGAGGTATAAGTTCCGGTTTCCTTGGTTGCAACTCCCAGCAGTGTGCCCGCTGCCTCGAATGTTACTTCCGCTGTTGGTGGTTCGATGGACAGGATCCGCCGCACAACTCTCCTGCCTTTGCCTTCGCCGATTAAATCGCCGAGCATTCTTTCTCTCCGCTATTTCTATTTTTCGGGGGATACGGCTCGTCGAATTGCCTATAGATGCCGCCCCGGAACTCTCCGCCTGCGTGCGAGACCTTGTCAAGGTAAAAAAGAAGCCACGCCCTGACTTCATAGTTGCTCCCACGGGCTGAATTTGGCTGGCAACCGGGGATCGTTGCGCGTACTCTTCTGATCCAGAGGTGGCGACTGTGAAAACGTCGCCGTGTTTTTTCCTCATGCTCGATTCAAAATAAGTCGCCACCGGCGCTGCAATTTCATAAATCGGAGAGATAAGCAGGAACATCTTAGGTGTAGACCATGACAAGGCTCAGCCTGAAATGCGGATTCGTTCTAGCCCTGACTCTGGCGGCGTCGATTGCCTGCGCCGATACGTTGGAGCTGAAGAACGGCAGCCTGATCAAGGGCAAGTTCATGGGCGGTACTCAGGTCGAGATCAGCTTCCAGGTTGGCTCGACGGTTCAGAAATATAACGTCGCTGACATCGTTTCCCTTAAGTTCGATTCCGAAGGCACAACCTCGAGCACAACCCCAGGGGCACCCCCAATCACAACCCCGGCCCCCCCTCCAGACGCAACCTCAGGCCCAACCCCCGCCACGCCGCCTTCGAATAGTTCCGGTTCGCTTCCCGACGATCCGGGCACAGTCGCGCATGTCGAAGCGAAGCCGGCCAACGTGACCATCCCGGCCGGAACCGTCATTTCTGTGCGCACCGTTAACGAGATCGACGCCTCGCAGGGTCAGGCGGGAGCGCTCTTCGAGGCCTCGCTGCAGGAGCCGATCGTCGTGGATGGTGTCGTTGTAGCCGCCAGGGACGCTGACGTCTACGGCCGCGTGGTGGAGGCCAAGCAGTCCGGAACCTTCACCGGCAGGTCGCAGCTGCGGCTGGAACTAACGGGAATCGTGATTAATGGACATACCGTACGAGTGGTGACGGGAGAATATGGAGTTACCGGCAAGTCGCGCGGAGCGAGCACGGCGAGGAGAACCATCGAAGGAGCGGCGGTGGGATCGCTCATCGGAGCCGTCGCCGACGGCGGCCAGGGGGCGGCAATCGGTGCGGGCGCCGGCGCAGCGGCTGGCGCGGCGTCGGAGATCGTCACTGGGGGAGACCAGGTCAGGGTGCCGAGTGAGACATATCTCGAATTCACTCTGCAGGAGGACGTGACCATCCCGTCCCACCCGAGCTGACTCCGGGCCAGTCGGCCCTGCACGCCAAAGTATTGGCTTGCGTGGGATAGAGATTCCCAACCCGAACGGTCAGCCGTTTGCTTCCTCTCGCAGGCGTACATAGCAGTAAAGCGGCCAGGCGTGTGAGTGTGCGCAATACGTGATATTTGCCGCAAGCCCCTCGGTCGGAAGCAGCGACGAATCGAGAGAATCGGAGGCGCTCCATCTTCCGGTCCAATATTCAGGAAAATTCTTCGCATAGTTGGCAAAAGTCATCCGCTTCAAGAGGCTCTCAGCCAACTCTCGATCGATCGTAGCGGTGCCCAGCACTAAGGGGCCGTGGAGCGCATACCAGAAGCCGCCATTTTCACGCGATCCCTGCGGCGTGCCAGGATGGACAAGAGGTTTTTCAATCTGACGGGCACCCATCTTTTCACTCGCGAGCAGTCGACTTTGAAGCTCAGCCAGCAGCGCACGTTTGCGCTCCGTGCCCATCTCAGGAATGAGGAGGGCGAAGCCCTGCGGCTCCAGCCACATATTGTCTTCGCCTAGAGATGTTGTCGAATCTGTCCAGGCGCGGCGTGGAAACGGGCGGTCTCCCAGATCGCGCATCCATGCTTCAAGAAGTTCGCCACGGTACTCCAGCATTGCGGCGGCCAGTTCAGCGCCCTCCGGATCGTTTGCGCGCTTTAACAGGGGTGCCAGATCGCCAAGGATCACGATCGCCATTGCCGTATTCATGCAGCTCTCGGCGGTTTCGAACGTGGAGTTATAGGACCCTTTTGTCTCCCATGCATAGAACAGATCGTTCCAGTCGGAGTTCCAGAGGCGAACAAGCCCGTGTCTGCCGACGCTGATCCGGTCGCGAAGGAATATAAAAGCCTGGCGTACGTGTGCTAGCACGGTTCCTACTCCCGAATTCTCTGCAGGGTAATAGCAGATTGTTTCGGAGAGCAGCGCCATATCCCCGGTAACACGAAGATATTCAGCAAGCAGAAGAAAGAAATAGAGCTGCTGATCGCTGGTTTGCATAGGCGTGGATGCCACCCATCCGAAACCCTGATCCATGAGTTTGACTTCCCCATCCGGGGCTGTTCGCTTAAGGATGAACCGAAGGGTCGACCGGGCTAACGCAGGATTGGTGTGACATAACGGTAGCGCCTGTTGTGCAATGTCGCGGCTCGATGCGAACACTCCCCACGCGTAGTCGTACATGCACCCCTGCGGGATAATGGTTTCGTTGTAGTACTCTCGCCAGCTTGCCATGGCCTCAAGCACTGCCGCGTTCCACTGCATTTCGCGGCGCAACTGGGGATCGGGTTCCGAGGCGAATTCCGGCACGACCCGTCGCCATTCTGTAATGAATGCGGAGCCGTTTTCCGGTCCACCGCCAGACTGAGGCTGGAGCTCCTGCGCAAGTCGTTCGATCCCCTCTGTCGGAGTGTCGCGGGTGTAGCCGAAGACGCAGCCAATCTCACGAACTTCACCTGATCTGAGTGACAGGCGTGAACGAATGCCGATCGACGACCGTCCGGAAGAGTCGCTGGAGCCATAAGGTTTGGTGGAAGAGTCGCCGGCTGTCTGAACGAACAATGCCGGCGGGTATTGTTCGAAAGGATTCATCTGTCCGGCGGGCGGAAAGGTCATGGGATGCCGGGGGCGGGCAGCAAATCGAACGCAAATCGCATCGGTGCCGATGTTCTCGAAGGGGCTCGCTGTGTATTCGGGCGCCTTCGGATCGTGAATTGATTCGAAAGGCAGCATTCTGTAGTTCGCAAGCACCGTCTCGACATACTCGGCATCCAGCGGTCCACCGCTGATGTTCTCAAAACGGACCTGCAACAGGAATGCGGAGGTACCTTCGCCTGCCGCAGTCGAAGGTCTGACGTGAATCGATCGTTCTATTTTCAGACTTTGGTCGACCTGGTAGGAATAGCGCGCAAAGCCCACCCCGAAAACCTTGTCCGCCTCCTTGGCGGCTGGTTCATCAAGTCCAATTAGTCCATGCTTGCTGCCGTTGACGAGGCAAGTCGCGCTGTTTGCTCCCGACCATATCTCCTCGCCCTGGTTCAGGCGGGCCCACGCACGTTCAGCGCTCAATATCTGGATGTGTCCGCTTGCGTGGGTAAACAGCGTGAGGCGGTGATTGCCGAGAAGGAACACCGGGTCGTCAGGAAGCATCCATCCATCGAGACCCCACATCGGTTTCTGCTGGTAGTGATCGGAAAAACGAATAGGCCCGCGATAGGAATAGCACGGCAGGGCTTGGCTCCCATCGATCCATTCGCCTAGCGAACCGCCAGCAGCTTGTGACCAGGCTGGCTTAACGAGCGATGCGGCCGCTGCCGCCCCCATTCCCGCGATGAATGTCCTTCTCGTGCACTGTTTCGTTTCCATATTCGTGAGAATTCTCGCCCTCTCCCGCTCCCGCCATAAAGAAGCCGTTGTACAGGTTGAACATTAGGATTCCGGAACGAGGCGCAGCTTTCTGTTGATGCTCGGCCAGTACTGGCGCAGCAGATTCCCGGAAAATCTCCATCCCAGATCGCTGGCATAGCGAGTGAAGGTGCCGCCGGCGGTGCGATTCTCGTCGGGATAGTATGCATTGGCGAGCCCTTCACCCATTAACGGGCCGATTAGGCCCGAATAATTGACTTCCTTCTCCCCAGAGTCGCTTTGAGTGAAGATGATCCTCTTCGCGGAATACTCCACCGATTGCTTGAACGACAGATTCTTTCTCACATAAAAGCGCGGATCCTGGTGCAAGGCAGAAGCCAATAGAAAGGTTCCGAACATGTTGTCCGACGCTGCACGAGCCATGTTGGCTCCGAAGCGTTTCCCGTACCCTTCCGCGCCCTGGTGATAGCCCGAGGGATGATTGACGGCCTGGCCGTATGCCGCGCCGACTGCCACTGCGGCGATAGTTGACAGCGCGACGCTGCTGTTGGCCGCCAGCTTGAATTTCTGCCAGCTGCTTAGCGGCCCCTGGTTGGTAGCGAGGTCAGGAAATACCAGGGATTTCTGCTGCAGCAGTCTGACTACCTGCACGCTGCCCTGTATAGGATTGGCCGGCAACGACGTTGTCGACTGTTGGGTTTGAGAGGATTGCGCGGTTTGGGAGGGCGCATCAGGCAGGGAGTCGGTTTCAGATTTCTGCGCCATAGCGCCATTAAAAAACAGAAGGAAGAAGAGGGCCGCGGACACGCGAAGTATAAGGGTCATCCTCTAAGCATCTTAAAGGTCCTCGATCCAGGATTAGGCTTCAGAGGCCACCCCAGAACGCTCCGGAGATTCCTGGGTGATTTCGGGACGCCCGCTGTACGGCGTGATGGCCGGGAATTTCGTATGTTCGAGCTATAATGGAATTAGAAGAAAATGCCTGAGCGATGCGCTCAGGCATTTTGCTTTGCAGGAGATAAGGTTCCGTTTTGGGAAATCACCGTGCAAGTCGCGGCGACTAACGTCTTTAACATCTATGACTTATTGCAAGCGCAATGGGAAGAACAAATTACACCGACGTCTGCCATAACCAACACGGAGTGAATGAACTACCAATCCAAGGGGGGAGGGGGTATCCGGGCTAATCCGTCCCAAAACGGGAAGGGATAATCTTGCCTGATCCCTGTTTCCTCGCCTCACAGCGGCAGAAAATACTGTGTCCCCTTAATTGGTTCCGACAGCCGCTTGAGCAGTGTCTGCAGGTCGTGGTTGTTGTGGACGAAATCGATATCAGACGTGTTCACGACCAGCAGGTCGCTCGCCGTGTAGTGGAAGAAGAAGTGCTCATAGGCCTGGACGACCTGCTCGATATAGCCGTCGCTGATCGCCTTCTCGCCTGTAACGCCCTTGCGTTTCAGCCGCTGCTTCAGGACCTCTGGACTCGCCTGGAGATAGATCACCAGATCCGGCGCTGGCACCTGCTCCCGGAATAACTGGTAGTACCGGTTGTATAGATCCAGCTCCGCGTCGGTCAGGTTCAGATAGGCGAACAGCTTGTCTTTCTCAAACAGATAGTCGGACACAACGGGAAGGTCGCTGCCCGCAAGATCGCGCATCTGCTCGAAGCGCTCCATCAGGAACCAGAGTTGCGTCGCAAACCCCATCCCCGGTTGCGCCTGGTAGAACCGCTCCAGGAACGGATTATCTTCAGGCTCCGCCACTCTCCGGGCGCGAAGAGTCTCGGCCAGTATCCCGGCCAGTGTCGACTTGCCCACACGCAGCGGCCCCTCGACAGCAATGAACCGGGGTGGTCCAAACAGGTTCGCCATACCCACCCATGGTACTCTAGGGCGAACAAAATGAGAAGATGGCTACGAGAGCCGCCAGCCAAGCTGAAAAATCAAAGGGCGGAAGCTTTAACTTCCGCCCGCTGCAGTTTGAGGGAGGACCCCTGAGGCTGAGAGATGCAGCTCAAAGAAAAACTTGGCTTAGTCTGAAGTCTAGGCCCAAATCTGTCTAAAGTCCAGGAACGAAAGGGCCTTGTACTTAGGTCATCCGAGGTAATGCTGGCGCTCCGGCTCGGGATTCCTGCTGGTCACCCATTTCCGTTTTCACCGGCGTTAAAACGCGGATATAATTGATCGTGCCTACCGGGTACGCCAATCAGCACAAAACAGAAAAGGTGACGCAGGAATGTCCTTCAAGTACATTTTTGTGACGGGTGGAGTTGTTTCCAGTCTCGGCAAAGGATTGGCGGCAGCGTCGATCGGCTGTCTTCTCGAAAGCCGCGGGTTGAAGGTCAACCTGATGAAATTCGACCCGTATCTTAACGTCGATCCCGGAACGATGTCGCCGTTCCAGCACGGCGAAGTCTTCGTGACCGATGATGGAGCGGAAACCGACCTCGACCTGGGACACTACGAGCGGTTTACCCACGCCCACCTCACCCGCGATAACAACCTGACTACGGGCCGCATCTACGAGCAGATCATCACCAAGGAGCGCCGCGGCGATTATCTCGGCAAGACGGTCCAGGTGATTCCGCACGTCACCAACGAAATCAAGAACGCCATGCGCAAGGTGGCCGGAACGGCTGACGTTACCATCGTCGAAATCGGCGGCACCGTCGGCGATATCGAATCGCTGCCTTTTCTCGAGGCCATCCGCCAGATGCGCCAGGAGCTCGGCCGCGACAATACCGTCTTTGTACACGTCACCCTTGTTCCGTGGATCAGTGCCGCGCAGGAACTCAAGACCAAACCCACGCAGCACTCCGTGAAGGAGATGCTGTCGATCGGGATCCAGCCTGATATTTTGCTCTGCCGCACCGATCGCTTCCTGTCGCGCGAGATTAAGAGCAAGATCGCCCTCTTCTGCAATCTTGAAGAACAGGCCGTTATCACCGCGAAGGACGTCGACTCGATCTACGAGGTGCCGCTGACATTCGCCCGCGAAGGCGTCGACGCTCTCGTTCTGCGCTATCTGCGCATGGAGACTAAAGGTGCCGACCTGAGTCGCTGGGAGGAGATCGTCCGCCGCTCCTATAACCCGCGGGACGAAGTCTCAATCGGCATCGTCGGCAAGTACGTTGAGTACGAGGACAGTTACAAATCGCTCAAGGAAGCGCTGGTCCACGGCGCGCTTGCGCACAACCTGAAACTGCGCGTCACATGGATCGAAGCCGAAGGTCTCGAGGCGGAAAACTTCGAATCGCAACTTGCAGGTTTCGACGGCATTCTTGTGCCCGGAGGATTCGGCAAGCGCGGCATCGAGGGCATGCTCAACGCCATCCGCTATGCGCGCGAGGGTAAGATTCCATATTTCGGAATCTGCCTCGGCATGCAGACCGCCTGCATTGAGTTCGCCCGCAATGTCTGCAAACTCAACGCCGCCAATTCAAGCGAGTTCGATCCTGCAACGCCGCACCGCGTTATTTACAAGCTGCGCGAGTTGACCGGAGTGGAAGAGATGGGCGGTACGATGCGCCTGGGCGCGTGGGCCTGCGTGCTCAGTCCCAATTCGCTGGCGCATAAGGCTTATGGCGTGCCGGAGATCAGCGAACGTCACCGTCACCGTTACGAGTTCAATCGCGAATACGAGGCCCTGCTGACCGGCGCAGGGTTGCAGATCACCGGGACTACTCCCGACGCGACGTACGTCGAGATCGTCGAGCTGCGCGATCATCCCTTCTTCCTCGGATGCCAGTTCCATCCCGAGTTCAAGTCGAAGCCCCTCGAGCCGCATCCGCTCTTCAGTGCCTTTATCAAGGCGAGTTACGAGAACCGGACGAAGGCGCTGCCGGAAGCGACGAGCGTAGAAGTTGCTCAGGCTTAAGTGCGACGCGTTGCTGGCCTGACGACCTGCTGTATTTCCAACATCATCTCCAAAAGGGGCCGTAGATTCCTTAGGTCCAGCGCATTTGCCCCGTCCGATTTCGCCTCGGCCGGGTTGTCGTGAACCTCCAGGAAGACGCCGTCGACCCCTGCGGCAACGGCTGCCCGCGCCAGCAGCGGGATAAACTCCGGCTGCCCGCCGGAAACGCCATTCGCGCCGGACGGAATCTGGACCGAATGCGTCCCGTCAAAAACCACCGGCGCTAGCCTGCGCATGATGGCCAGAGATCGCATATCGACGACCAGGTTGTTGTAGCCGAAGGTCGCGCCGCGCTCGGTAAGAAACACCCGCGGATTCCCCGACGAGGTCACCTTTTCGACGGCGTGGTTCATATCCCACGGCGCGACGAATTGCCCCTTTTTTACATTGATCGCCCGTCCGGTCACCGCCGCGGCAACCAGCAGGTCGGTTTGCCGGCATAGGAACGCCGGGATCTGCAAGACGTCCACGCCTTCTGCTGCAATTGCACAGTGTTCCGGCTCATGAACATCGGTTAGCACCGGCAGCCCGGTCGCCTGCCTCAGGCGCCCGAGGATCGCGGTGCCTTCCTCCAGCCCCGGTCCGCGAAAGCTCTTCACGGAAGTGCGGTTCGCCTTGTCATAGGAAGATTTGAAGATGTAGGGGAGACCAAGGTCGGACGTGATGCGCTGGATCGCGTCCGCCATCTTCCGGGTGTGTGTCTCACTTTCAATCACACATGGCCCGGCGATAAGAAAAAGCCGGTCTCCCCCCACGCGCACCGGACCGATGTCAAATTCGTAACTCACCTCCTGTATTCAATCACATGGCTGATGTCCGAAGAGGAATGAAAGCGATTACTTCCAAGCCCTGTACCATGTGACGTTTGCACTAAGTTGTGATCTGGTTGCAAACTTCGTTCCTCGATTCCGATAGGTGCCAGAATTTTCTTGACAGTTGTTGAGATATGGAAATATCTTTTCGCCGCGATACTAAATCGCTTTAGTGGAAGCTGCAAACGGATAGCACGATTCAGCACCAGACAACTTCTCAGAGCGGATAAGGCAGAGGTCGAAGCGGGCGGAAGATACGCAGACGCCCGAGTATTTCGACAAAGATGGGCTACTGAGAAGGGTACTTACTTATGGAGGCTAATGATGAACCACAAATGGTATCGGATACCATTGCTGTCGCTGTTCTCTATTTTGGCGTGCGTAGGGGCCTACGCACAATACAACTCAGAGATCACTGGAACGGTGGTTGACAAGGAAAATGCGGCGATCGCCGGCGCAAGTCTTGTCCTGACGAACACAGCCACGGGGGGTTCGGTCACCACGGACAGCAACGCCGCAGGAGTCTTTACCTTCCCGGGACTGAACGTCGGCACCTACGACCTGAAAGTCACCGCCAAAGGCTTTCAAACCTTTGTGCGGACGGGCCTGCAGGTCAACGTCTCTCAGACGCTGCGTACCGACGTGACGATGACCGTCGGCACGGTAAATGAAACCGTCACTGTCGCCGCGCAAGCCCTGCAGGTACAAACCGATTCGAACGTCGTCAGCACCCTGATCAGCGGACAGCAGATCGAGAAGATTGCAACCGAAAATCGCAACTTTGCTGCGCTTGCTGCTCTTGGCATGGGCGTCAGTTCGGCCCTGCCAGACAACAATACTCCTACCTCGGTGGCAGCCAACTTCACCCTCAGCGTCAACGGACTTCGCCAGAGCCACAATATCTGGCTGATCGACGGTGGCGAAGCTGACGACCGTGGCGGCGCCGGCGGCATGGACATCATGCCTTCACAGGACGCCATGGCCCAGTTCGAGGTGCTGGCCAGCAACTATCCGCCTGAGTATGGTATTTCATCGGGCGCAACCATCAGCCTTGGCATCAAGAGCGGCGGCCAGAAGTTTCACGGCGGAGCCTGGGAGTTCAACCGCAACACCGATTACAACGCCAACAACTACTTCAATAAAACCACCACGCCGATTACTCCGCGAACCAAGCTGAACTACAACATCTTTGGGTTCAATATCGGCGGGCCGGTGGTCATTCCGCACGTTTACAACACCGACCGACAAAAGACCTTCTTCTTCGTCAACGAAGAGTGGAGGAGGCTGATCCAGGGCAGCGCGCCAAGTGCCGTGAATACACTGCCCTCACAGGATTTTCCGGTTGCCGGAACAGACTTGATGTATGTGCCGCCGGCATTTGCCAGTTCAACTACGATCGTTGTTCCGAATGTTACCGATCCTGCGTACAGACTCAAGCTGGCGAGCCTAGGTCTGACTCCGGGCCAACCTTTCCCGAATAACACAATTCCGGCAGCGCTGTTCGATCCCAATGCGCTGGCCTACTTCGGCACCGGCATTATCCCCCACCCCACCACATCCAACGGTCAGGCCGTTGTGTCAGCAGTGCAGCCCATCTACGTCTGGGACAATGTGGTGCGCATCGATCACAACATCAATGACAAGTTCAAGCTGCTGGGGCACTACCTTCACGACAGTGTGAACCAGAGCTATGCTTCCCCAATGCTCGGTTGGTCGGGAGCCAGTTATGCCGCTATCACCAGCGTACTCAAGAATCCCTCGAACAGTGCTGCGGTGAAGCTGACGGCATCGTTGAGTCCCGAGCTTCTCATGGAGGCGAGCTTCAACTACGACGGCAATACGATCAACATTGTCAACAGTCCAAATTCGCTCACTCCCTCCGGCTGGAGCGTAGATCGGTACTTCGACAACACCTCGAGCAACCTGCCAAATATGCACTGGGGCGCTCCCTATAACACGCAGGAAAACCCTGGTTCGGCGCCGTGGAAGAACGCTGCCCAGGACTACCAGCCAAGGCTCGACGTCTCCTGGACGAAGGGCAGGCACTCCATGAATTATGGCTTCAGCTACATGCGTTACACCAAGAACCAGCAACTGTTCGGCCAGCCGGGAGGTCAGTTCTACTGGCAGGCAAACGAAACAGGCGATGGCTTTATGGACATGCTCCTGGGGCTATCCAGCGGTTATGACCAGACCCAGGCTCTGAACATCAATCACTACGTGAACAACACTGTATCCCTCTGGGGACAGGATAACTGGAAAGTAAATCCGCGCCTCAGCCTGCAGTTCGGACTTCGCTGGGATGGCCTGCCGCACGCGTGGGAGCGGAACAACCAGATTGCGAACTTCAACCCGGCGCTCTATCAGACGAGCATGCAACCGCAGTGGAACCTCGATGGCTCCATGAATCCGGATGGACCTGGGTTCTCCACCCCGTCGGGATTTACCCACCCCTTCTATCTCAACGGTATCTACATCGGAGGCGAGAATGGATTTCCGCACGGCCTGGTAAAGAACTATTGGAAGACCGTCCAGCCTCGCGTGGGATTCTCCTATGACATCTTCGGCAACGGCCGGACAGTCCTTCGCGGTGGCTTTGGAACGTTCTACGAACGCTTGCAGGGGAACGACATCTACAACACCGGAACTAACCCGCCGTTCTACTACGACCCTTCAGCCTCCAACGTATATTTCACCAATCCCCACACCAGCTGGGTCAGCGGATTGACTGCCAGCACTCCAACCTTCCCGCAAGGACTTACAACCTTGGATCCCTACTACCCGGCTCCCGCTGTCGCCCAATTTAGCCTGGGTGTGCAGCACGAGATAGCCCCATCGGTTATCTGGATTGTCCAGTATGTCGGCAATACGGCTTGGAGCCAGAACATCGATAACCCAATTAACAACTATCCGTTATCTACTCCAGACAACATCCGCGCCAACGCCGGAGATGGCAGCAACAAATCAGGCACAAACCCGGGAGGTCATTCGCTGGCTAATGCCAACCTGTATCGTACTTACCAGGGTTTCGCGGGCATAACGCAACAGCAGAACACCACCAACGGAAGCTACAACGGCTTCCAGACGGGACTGCGTCTTCAGAATAAATGGGGTCTAAGCGGCGAAGTCGATTACACCTGGTCGCACGAAATCGACATCACCAGCTACGATCTGGCAACGATCAGCAATCCCTTCAATGTGGCCTATGACTATGGTTCGGGCGCGCTCGATCGCCGTCACATCCTGGTTGCCAACTACATTTACGACCTCCCCTTCTTTAAAGGGGGAAGCGGCTTAACCCATTCTCTTCTTGGAGGCTGGCAGGTCGCCGGAACCTTTGTGGCGGAATCCGGGTATCTCGGCGCCTTACAATCCAACCAGGGTGTTGGTCTTTCTGTCGGCTATGACCCTGTCGGTCTGGGCGGCGGTTATACCAACCGTCCAAACGTCAGCCGCAGGCCGAGAGCCATCAAGAATGTTAAGCAGTGGTTTGACACCAGTGTATTCAGTGCCCCGACTCCGTCGTGGGCAGGTGGTCCAAACTTGGGCTTCGGTAACGCCCGGAAGGATATCGTAGTCGGACCGGGGCGGGAAAACTTCACAACCTCGCTCTATAAGACCTTCGACATCAAAGAAGTGGCCCACATCGAGCTTCGCTTTGAGTCGTTCAACACCTTCAACCACACCGAGTTCATGGGTGTAAACAGTAACTACAACGGCCCGAATCAGGCTGGAAACTTCGGCGCGATCAACAGCACCTGGGATCCACGCGTTCTCCAGCTTGGCGGCAAGTTCTCCTTCTAACCAAACTCCAACCAAAAGGCGCGGCACGTACTCGCTTGCCGCGCCTTTTCCTTTTTGTGCAGAAATGTGAATGGATTTCCTCGACCCGTATCTCGCCTTCGCTGTAAATTCTCATCGGAGGATCCTTTGAGTAGGCCCAACTCCATCCTCTTGTCGCTCGCCTGTTGCGTGACTCTGGCCGCATCCGGTGTTGCCCAAAGCGGCACGCGTGAGGATGCCATCGCGCTCGAACAGCAGGGTAGAAATGCCGCGGCTGCCGCGATCTGGACCGGCATCGTTCAGCATGACCCTCGCAATGTCGAGGCGTTCGCGCATCTGGGCCTGATCGCGGCGCGGCAGCAGCAGTACGGCGAGGCAATTACGAATTACCGGAAGGCGCTGGCGGTCGATCCGAACTTTCCGAACCTCCAAATGAATCTCGGCCTGGCGTTATTCAAGACCGATCAGTTTGGCGAGGCCATCAAAGCCTTCACGGTGCAGCTCGAAGAGCACCCCGGCGATCCGCGCCTCATCACACTTCTCGGTATGGCCCATTACGCGATGGGCGATTACCTGGTTGCCATCCCTTATCTCGCAAAGGCAACGGAGAATGATCCTCATGATCTCGCCCTGCGAATGATGCTCGCCCGCAGCTGCCTTTGGAGCAGGCAGTATCCGTGCGTCACAAAGGCAGCGGGCGAGATTCTTACGCTGAGCCCGGGTGCGCCGGAAGCTGGCATGCTCGTAGCGGAGGCGCTCGATGCAGAAGGGAAGAGCGATGCGGCCGTCGAGGCACTGAGATCCGAAATCGGGGCGAATCCCAGCGAGCCTTACGCGCACCTTGCCTTGGGATATGTGCTCTGGGCCCAGGGAAAATACGCAGAGGCAGCGGCTGAATTCCAGGCCGAGGCCGCGATCAATCCCCCGAGCGCCGATGCCCGCGCATACCTGGCTGCGGCCTCTGCTGGCAAGAAGCCCATTCTTCCCCTTGTAGAGGTTATGCCGAACGCTCAGCCACCCGCGCAGCCGTAACCTCACCTATCACTGTGTCTTCGTCTTTTCGCGGACTGTCTTCGCAAGCTTCTCAATCTGCCCGGCCATCGCGGCGTTCCCAGATGTCCTTGGGTCCTTGCCGTTGCTCGAGACCTCGTCGTGCAATTGCTGCACCAGCAGGCACAGCTTGTTTGTCGCTTCGACCACCTGCTGCCGGACCTGGGCACTCTTCAGCGCCGCTGCCTGCTGCAGCTTAGCCTGTTCGGCCGGGTCTGTACTGTATATCTTTTTGAGATCGGGTTCCCGCGGCGTGGGGTCCTTGAGCTCAAGGTTCTGTGGCGTGCCGCCCTGCTGCTGGGCTGGCGAAACCGGGATGCCGCAAAGAGCGCACAGCAACACAACCGAGCCGCGGACTCGAATTGAGCACCTTCTACAGCCGGGAGAGCGCATAGCTCGCACCTCGTGGCTTCGAGAGAATTCAACCAGATTCTGGCAAGACTCGTCCAGCATCCACAAGGAACAATATTTTCGAAAATGCCTTATCATCCCTGCGTAGATCGGCCTCTATGACAACACGCACCATCGCCTGGACGACCGTTCTTTCCGCCGCTCTTCTCTTTGCGTCGGCACAGGCCCATTCACCAGGGCCCATCCGCCTCGATCCGAACAATCCCCACTATTTCCTCTTTCGCGGCAAGACCATCGCATTAGTCACCAGCGGCGAACACTACGGAGCGGTTTTGAACGCGGATTTTGACTATCGCCGCTATCTAGACACTCTGCAGTCCGCAGGCTTGAACTACACGCGCCTCTTTCCCGGAAGCTACGTCGAAGTTCCTGCAAAGTCCTTCGGCATCCGTCGCAACGATCTGGCACCGGAGGAAGGGAAGTTCCTTGGTCCGTGGGCGCGCAGCAGCGTGCCTGGGTACGGCGGAGGAGGCAACAAGCTCGACCTCGACCGGTGGAGCCCGGATTACTTTGCGCGGCTGCATGATTTCCTCAATGAGGCTTCGAAGCGCGGCATCGTTGTCGAGATCAGCCTTTTCTCTTCTCAGTATGGGGAGGCGCAGTGGGACCTCAGCCCGTTCAATCCCGGAAACAATGTGAGCCACACCACGGCGATCGACTGGAAGAAGGTCAACACGCTCGATAACGGCAACATCTCCGAGTACCAGGAGCAGTACACGCGCAAGCTCATCCGGGAAGTCAACGGATTCGACAACGTAATCTTCGAGCTCCAGAACGAGCCCTTCGCCGACAGGCCCGTGTTGGCTGGCGTAGTTAATCCCTACCTCTTTCCGCCCGCCCGCAACCAGTTTCCCAACACGATCGAGACGGCCGACGGCGCATCCCTCGCGTGGCAGGTCCGCGTTGCTGAATGGATCACCAGCGAAGAAGCATCGCAGCCGAACAGGCACCTCATCGCCCAGAACTATTGCGATTTCGGCCTTCCCGTCAGCCGCCTTATTCCCGGCGTGAACATGGTGAACTTTCACTACGCCTATCCGGAAGCGGCATCGGCAAATTACGGCATCGGCAAGTTGTTGGCCTACGACGAGACAGGCTTCCTCGGCCAGGACGATGCGGCTTACCGGCGCGAGGCGTGGAACTTCATGCTCTCCGGCGGTGGCGCCTTCGACGGCCTCGACTACTCCTTCTCAGTTGGGCACGAAGACGGCTCTGACACTGCACCCAACGGACCAGGCGGCGGAAGCCCGCCACTGCGGCGGCAGCTCGGAATACTCAGCAAATTCCTCGAAAGCCTCCCGCTGGCTCGAGATGGCTCCTGATTACAAAACCGTGAAACACGCAGGTGCAGCCTACGCGCGGGTGCTATCGAGTCCCGGCAAGCTGTACGGGATCTATCTCGATGGCAACGGCCCTGCCGATCTGATCCTCGATCTGCCTTCCGGAAATTATTCTGCCGAATGGATCGATCCCGAGTCTGGGGCCACGACTAAAACTGAGGCGATCCGAGACGGTGGTGGAGAGAAGCTGCTGCAATCGCCGCTGTTCAAGAACGGCATCGCCCTGAAACTCACACGAACCGCGCCATAACGCATCACGGCATATGTGCTCCTGGATACACCTTGATCCAGTGATTCCGCATCTTCGCTCGCACCTCTTTGCCCGCCGTATCCGAAACGATTACGTTCGTCGGCTCGACCGGCATGTGGCAGTCGATGCAATCGTTGGCGATTTTGTGTCCCATCGTCTTTGCCACGCCGCAGCTTTGCCACTGGTGACACGTGAGGCACTTCTCCGAATATGACGCCGCAGATTCCTCCGGCGCGTGCACGTCATGGCAGGTCGAGCAGGTCATACTTGGAGACGAATGGTAACAGCGGCTCCTCTGAAGTAATCCCACTTGGTTGCCGTGCACATCAGGGTGCTCAAGAGTATCGGTCGGCAGAGGCTTGAAATAATTCGCGAGCGGCTCGCCCGGCACATAGGAAAATGCCGGAGCGATCGCTTCCCGTTGGATTCCGTTGTGGCAGAGCGCGCAAAGATCCACTTGCTGGTCGCGTGAAAACTTCGCCGGATTGAGAATCGCCTGTCCCTGCGCTGTTGCGGTACCGGCTTTCTGTCGCGCAACGTGCTCGGCGCCGGGTCCGTGGCATGTCTCGCAGGAAATGCCCGGCACGAAGCTGTTGCGTTCGTAGCGATTTGTCAGTGGATCCGTGGACAGCGCCTTGATGTAACTGGCGTGGCACTCGAGACATCCCGGATTGATCGGCCGCGAAAATTTCGCCGTGCCATTGCCGTAGCCTGGGCTGTTGATCCACTGGTGTCCGTCGGTCCAGTAACTTACCGGCAACTCGTATAGGCGGTCGCCCTCCCAGTAGAGATAGGTCACGCCCCGCACCCCAGATCCTGTAACAATATCGATTCGCTCGCTCTCGGTGAACAGCTCGTTGCCCCACCCCGTGACGGCCGTCTCGTAAAAGCTGCCGTTTTTTGCCTCCATCTTGAAGTAGAGGCCCGGCTCTATAGTCGTTCGCGCTGGGTCGACGATCATTAGCACATTGGATCGCGGCGTAAACGAGCCGAACACCGACTCTTTGCTCGCCAGCCGCGACGTGAGGTGATGCGAAGTTTGGATATAAGAAAGGCCCTGGTCCTTGTGGCAGTCGAGGCACGCAGCATCTCCGGCGTAACCCGGCCGCTGATGTTGAGAGTCAGCGGCGGCGTGATCCTGAGCGGAAGAGCCGGCCCGGGCAGGGACCAAGAGCAGAGCAGCCAGACCCAACAGAAAATAGAATCCCGGCATTACGGCGATACGACCTTCCAGTACGCCTCGACGTAACCCTGGGCGTCGACCTGCTGCGAGTGGATCACCACGGGCCTGGGCCCATGACACGCCCACGAGAGCGAGGTTTCGTGGCCAGTCACGTACATCGGCACAAACTGTGAATCCGGATTCTGCTTGCAGTAATCCACAACAGCTTGCGTCGGCTTTTTGCTCGTGAATGCCTTTGAATCACAGGGAATATTTGCGCCATAAAGGCACGCCAGCACCTGCCCGTTTGAGCAGCGCCACTCCATCATCTTGCCCTGATCGGGTTTCAGATTGAGATCCTGCGCCATCCACGCGGGCAACTTCGGACCTGTATATCGCGCATCGGGCTTGTCGATCGTCCCCACAGCCTTGCAATATGGCGCCGGATCCGCGTAGGTTTGCGCTAGAGCCATAGAATTCGCCGCAACAAACAAGGCCGCCAGCCACAACCATTTCCTGACCATCGGGCACCATTCTCAGATCGAAGGTCCAGGCCCGAACTGGACGGTGATCCCTCCAGCTTACGGTCGGTTGCGAACGACATGCGCGACGGTGAGCCCAGCCACCAGCATCATCGTCCAGAAGTGCGTGCGCAGTAAAGCCCATGTTCGAGCGCGGAAGCCATGGTCCACTCAGGACGCCTTTCGAGCCAGATCCTCTGCCTGTTTCCTCCGGCGAAGGCAACTGTGCTCTCCACCATTTGAGCAACTTCCGTCCGGGACCCGCGCGTCCCTGCTCCTGGCTTCAGTTCATCCAGCGGCGGTCATCGGGGTCCTTGTCCGGATCGATATAGCGGCCGTCCTTGTCGAAACGCACATCGCGGTTCTGCTTACGCATGTACACCTCGAATTTGCGCGCCGCCCTGCGCCGCTTCCACCGGTAATAGCTATTGCGAAGCCCATAGAGTCGCTCGCTGCTCGCGAACGCGAACCCCCGCCGCGGAGCCATCCGGATGTAGATATATCCGAAAAGCCCCCCGCCGAGTTGCGCGAACGCGAAGAAGCGTTGGTCCGAGAAGAGCATCGCCAGGGCGATCAGCAGGTATACACCGACCAGGTACTTGGCCTTGATCATCATCGGCAGTGGAAACATCATGAATTGCATGTCCCCGTAGAGCACCCCGAATGCGATCAGCAGTCCGAACAACCCGCCGTAGCAGCCGGTGAGCACACCTCCCCCGCCCGGCAATCCGAAATACAAGGCAATCCCCGCCAGCCCGGCTCCTAGTACGGAGAAGAAATAGATCTCGCCCAGCCATCGCGAGCCGTGGTTCGCCTCAAGAAAGCTGCCCAGGAACCACAGCGAAAGCAACTCAAACGCCGTGTTCAGTATCCCCTGATGCACAAAGCAATACGTAATAAGCTGCCAGATGCGTCCCTCAAGTACGTACGGAGGGACAAGCGCCGTCCAGGCCACTATAGTGAGCGCTGCGGCCTTCGAGGCCACACCCAGAATCAGCAGCAGAAAAAAAGCGCCGAGGTTCCAGAGGATGAGCTTGCGCGTCAGTCCGCGAAAGTCGGGAAAGGCCAGAAAGCCTGCACTGCGTGGCATACCATCCTATTCTCTCACCAAGGCAGGTCCCGGTTGTTGCCACCGGTCGACTGCTGTCAAACCCTAAGCTTGAGACTACCGAGCGACAAACGGCTCATACGAATCGCTCAGGCCAATGCCGAGTCTCTGGTCCCTGCCTCACCGTTCCGGCATGGGAACAACCGCCACGCTCCGATGCCCCGCGGCGTCAACCGCACGAACGCCGAAGATTACATTGTCTTTCGAAACCGGGAGGGTAACCTCGTATTCCCCGCTGCCGTGCCGCCGATCGTTGCCGGTAGGCTGGAACCGTTGCCACACCGGTGCGCCTGTCTCCCTCCAGACGACATCGTATGTCGTCCCCGGTGGCGTGCCATGCCCTTCGGACCAGTGCAATGTGGTGCTGTTGTCCAGATCGCGCGTCACGATCCTCACCTTGTCCGGCGGCGGAGGAGCCGAGCCCAGCACAGCCATCGTCGCGGCGTTCAGACGGGCCACGCGCGCCACGTAGTCAAAATCCACAAACTTCAGCAAGTCCCCATACTCCACGCCATTCTCCGTGCGGACATTCTGGTGCTGGTGGTTGAAGTCCTCCCGCCACTCCGTAAAGCGCACCGCCGCGAAGCCTTCCGCGTTGAACGAAGAATGATCGCCGCCGCGCAGGAAGCGGTCCCGTCGGAACTCAAGGACCGGGTGGAAGCTCGCCGTCCCGGCAGCAGCTTTTCCGGCAGGCATCGCGTCGTAGGTATTGCCCACATCGGCAATGGCTCGCGCCAGTTCCCGTGAGGGCGAATCGCTCTCATAGCCCAGCGCAATCAGCCGCCGCACTTCGTCCGGAGTGGCATTGGCCGGCAGGCTCTCCGAGAACACGCGTACCGCGGATTTATCCTGCAGGGTATCGCCCGGCGTGGTGTTGCCGCCCACGATATCGTTATTCAGCACAGCCTCGATCTCCCAGCCTTCGTTTTTCGCCAGCTTTGCGAGATGGGCGCTGCCGTTGAGGCCCTGCTCCTCGCCGGCGACTGCGGCAAAGACCAGCGTGGCGGGCAACTTGAGTCTCGAGAGCACGCGCGCGCACTCCAGGCTCACCGCAACGCCGCTTGCATCATCGTTCGCGCCCGGTGCCGGATCGTGAGTGTTCATCGTGTCACTGTTGCGCGAGTCATAATGCCCGGTCACTAGGATTACCCGCTTTGCCTGCTCGGGATCGCTTCCGCGCAGCACGGCATATACGTTGGTAATGGTCGTCGGCTGCGTTATCCGCGGATTCGGCCCGGTCTGCGGCGGCTCGGTGAACGTATCCTGTTTTACTTCCAGGCATCCGCCGCAGTCGCCTGAATAGGTCTGCAGGGTCTGCGTGATCCAGTTGGCAGCGGCGGTTACGCCCTGGCCCGGGGGCAGGTCATTGTCCATGCTCGAGAGCGTGTTCCGGTTCTTGAAGCCCACAAGTTTTTCGATCGTGCGCCTGATCTGGTGTGCCGATATCTGGTTGAGGGCCGCCTCGATCGCCGGATCGGCGGGTGCGGCCTGAATGGGCGAGCCGGTTGCATCCAGATCGGACTTTGCCGCGTCTGACAGTCCATACGCGGCGGACTGAAATCCCGCCACGCACGCAGTTAGAATAAAGATGATCACGGAGCACGTGACGAATCGGCTCAAGTTGCTGCGAATGCTGGCTCTTATTCCCACGGCCCCACCGACGGAACTGGATTTGACTGCTTATCGTAAATTGCATCGAGCACGCTTGACGCGCCGCACGATTGTCCTCAACACTAACGGAGTTGCGGTAGAGACATCATTCTAATAAAACTCAATTACTCCGATCCCTTGGAGGTTTGCCATGCCACTTTGCCCTGAATGTGAGAGCGCCCTGGATATTGAAGAGGACGAGGTTGACGAAGGCGACGTGATCGTCTGCGACGAATGCGGCTCCGAGTATGAAGTCGTGACCACCGATCCCCTGGAACTCGTCAAGGTTGACGAAGGCTACGAGGATGAGGACGAAGAGCCTATCGATGAGGAAGAGGAATGAAGCGGATAAAATACGCTCCAGCCTTTTGTCTTCTTTGCTTGCTGGTGACCGGGGCCCTCGCGCAAAACACAAAATTCAAGACTCTCGATGGAAAGGTTCTGGGGGATGGTGACGTGCCGTTGCGCAGCGCTATCGTTTATCTCCAGGATTCGAGGAGCAACAGCATCCGGACCTTCATCGCCACCCAGGACGGCACTTATCGCTTCGGGCAGCTTGCTCCCGATCTCGACTACACCGTCTGGGCCAAATACAAGAACGCGCAAAGCTCCACCAAGACCATCAGCGCATATGACTCCCGCAGGCAGCTGACGATCAATCTGCACATAAAAACTGAAAAGTAGCATCAGACCCTGAGCCCATGTCGGGATCTTCAGACGTGGGAATGAACCGGTTGCCGCCGGCCCGGATCTTACTGTGCGGCGGACACCGGCGCAGCTTCAACTGCGGGGCTTGCCAGAGTGCCTCCGACGCGGAGCCTCTGGCCGTCTGCCATCGGCCACGAAAGATCAACGGTGCGCTCGAAGCTTATGGTCCCTGTCACAGGGTTCATTTCCGCGGAAGGATCAAGCGTCAAAGCTCTGCTGGCAATGGTTCCGCTGGTTTGCCAGCGAGCGAAATGCGCCGGAGAGAAACCTGGGCCTAGGGGCCTGCTCAGGCTGGTTTCTCGAAGAGCCGCCGGTGCTTTCGCCGCGAGGGCCGCACCTGAAGCGCCCACCAGGGACCCCCGCGTCCAGTCCCATGCAAATGTCCCGTGCGCCGAGGCGGCAAGGTCTGCCGCAGAATAGCCCTGGAGGTTGATGCTGGCGTTGCCGCCGAGTGTTCCCGCGCCCCACTTCTCATGAAACATCGCGGCAATCTGCGGAACGCTCACACCCGTCCAGGTGCAATTCAGTGAATAAACGGGCTGGCCGGTGTCGGTCTGGACACTTCCCGTCACCTTGATCGAACCACCAAGCGCTGCGGCATCGATCGAGTTGATGCCGAGCCGGTTCCCATGAATCGCAAGGGTAGCTCGGGCGTCATGCAGCACGAGGGTCCCTAAGGTGAGAGTGCCGGAATGGACGGTGCCTTCGAGCGCCGGCCACGGCGCGCTGCTGCGCCCGACCTGAGCGAGGATAGCGTTGAAAAACTCATTGTGTTGCCCCGCTCCCATCAGCGTCGACTGGACGGAGGCAAGATCGAGCGTGGGCATATCGGCGTCGAAATGCCCGGGAGGCGGCTCGTATCCGGGAAGGCTGCAGTCTTCGTTCGCAGGGCAGCCCAGAGGATGCGAATACGACACGTGTGCTCCGATACCGCTGACGGTAATCGCAGCGTTCGTCCAGGTCACCTCGTTGGCTGAGAAGTTTGCCGTCGCCGAGGCGATGTTGACCGGCTCGGGCAGCCACCCAAACTTCGCTTCGACGTGCTGGATACGGATCGAGCCCGTCGTCGTGGTCGGCGGAGCGATGCTGTTGAGCGGCGTCATCCACGGACCCGTGAAGGTCAAATCGACCTCTGCTGGAGGCGTGGCGGCAGCTTCCATCGGCCGGATTTCAGCCAGCGATGAGCCCAGAAGACCCGACGCCTTGCCGATAGAAGCCAAACGAGCGATGTCGGCCTCTCCGGCGGCTTTCATCTGGAAGCCTGAAGCGGTGAGCGTTCCCGAAATCTCAAGAGGAGAAGGGGCACCAAGCGATACTGGTGTAGCAGTGAGAAGAATCGCTGCACCAGAATCCGGCTTCGGTGCCGCGCCGCTCTTTTTTCCTAGCTTTGCTTTGCTGTGCGTTTGAGCACCCACGCTCGGGGTGGAAAAGTGCAACGCCGTAAAATCGAGCGGTTCGGCAAGTCCCGGAAAGGTCACCGCAAACGAGTCGACGGTTGCCTCACCGGTAAGCTGGGGGCTCTTGCCGTCCGCGAAAGCCCCGCTCACGTAGGAAAAGTGGCCGTTGATCAGCCCGGAGGCGCTAAGCGACGGTGTCACGCCGCGTCGCAACAGTCCAAGAAGAGTGACCGCGAACTCGGCCGGCGTGTGATTGATCTCAAGCGCAAGGTTGGCCTGCGGTCGGCTCGGGGTCTGGACAGAGCCAGTGAGCAGCAGATGTCCGTCGCCCGCCGGTAACAGGCACGTGAGGTTATCCAGAGACTCGACGCCCGTGTGGTAATTGGCGCGGCACCTCGCGTCCATATTGAGCTGCTGCAGCGGAGTGAATTCCTCGCGGTGGGCGTCGTCCACGTGCAGCCGCGTTGTCACCTGTAGGTTTTTGAGGTCGCCGGTCAGATCAGCCTCGGCGGTGAGCAGACCGCGCCAGCCGCTGTCCTCACCAAGCAGCATCCGGCTCGCCTGCCCGAGAGGCGCTTTGTTCCATTCCGCGTGAAGCTTCAACGGAATTGTGTCGAGCGCGGTCGCCCGGTTGAGCGAGCCGTCGAGACGCACCATGCCGGTATCAGCAAGATCCAGGTCCAGGTCCGTGCGTACAGGTTGTCCTTCAAAGCGGAGCCGCCACTGGCCGGGATCCTCCAGCCAGATAGACAGGTCGGCGTTCAGGAACGAGAACGCCTTCTTTTCCGCGCCGTTCTTGAAGTTGATACGCGCCGAGCGGAACTCGATATAGGGAAAGCGCCGCGCTGTGAAGTGTCTCTGGTCCGATGAAGCATTTGGGGCATGCGCAGCCTGGAGAAGCAGCAAATTGAAATTCCACTGGCCCTGGTTGTTGCGGACAAGATTGACGCTGGCGTTGTCGATATCGATTCGGCTGGCCTCGATATGCCCTCCCCACAGCGACAAGAGCCGCAGCGTCACCAGAACAGAGGGTGCGCGAAGGATGGGCTCGGCGCCGAACCCCGGGTTTTCTTCGACGACGAAGTCAGTGACGGTGAGCCCGGCATGCGGCAGGACCTGAAGCTGCACCGATCCCAGGTGAACGGGATGACCGAGGCTGCGGCTGAGTGAGTTGGCTACGCTGCGGTGATAGCGGCCAATGTTGATCAGCGGAACCAGCACCGATGCGATCACAACGATCGCAGCCAGCAGTAGCAGAATCCAGCGCCACGAGCTGCGTGGGGCCCGCGCGATACCCGTAGCGGGCTCGCTCATGGTCACTTCACCAGGTGAAAAGTGCGACGCCAGCGCGTGTCGTCGAAGAAGTGAACAATAATGTGCCCGATAAACGAGATTCGGTCGGAAAGGCCGGTGCGCTCATACTGGTTCTCGGGAGTCACGAAGGACCAGTAGACGAAGAGCGGCCGTCCGACGATGTTCTGCCGCGGGACAAAGCCCCAGTACCGGCTGTCGAGGCTGTTCGGGCGGTTGTCACCCATCACGAAGTAATATCCCGGAGGCACCACAAGGTCGCCGTTCTGGATGTGATTGGGCAGGTCGAGCGCCCACTCGGCCGTCACGTCGCTGAGCGGCGGAGGCGGCACTGCGGGGAAGTCGTCGCGGTATTCGTAGGGCTCGGTGGCCACCTGTACCTGCGGTTCATTCTGGGCCACGCCATTCAGATAGACGGTTCCATTGACGAGATGAATGCGGTCACCCGGGATCCCGACAACGCGCTTGACCAGATAAAGATGCTCACCGTTTGGCTCTATCGTGGGCTTGAAGAAGACGATGATGTCGCTTCGGCGCACATTGCGGTAGTGAACAAACGGGGCCCAATGACTGGGCGGAGCCAGCGTGATCCGGTCGACGAGGACATGATCGCCGACCAGCAGCGTCTTCTCCATCGACGATGACGGAATGGCAAAGTTCTGAAAAATGAACGTGAGCGCGAAGAGGCCCAGCACGAGCACGCCGCAAATCGAGGCAAAGGCTTCCAGAGGAGTTTCTTCACTGCTGTGCCGGGTCTTCTCAGGCTTGTCGGTGGATTTTGCGCCTTGCTTCTGGTCGAGCGTCTGCTCCATGTGATCTGTTGATTCTCCTGCTTTAGCGAACGATGCGGAGGATGCGGTCCCATCGCGCAAAGTCCACTACCTTGTCGATCGCATCGTTATCGTGTCCGAGTTTATCACCTGAGGTGTCGAGAGCGGATACGTGTGGCACCTCGGGCAGGTCCGTCGTTGAAGGCCGGCGGAGCGAGAAATAAATGATGAAGGGCCTGCCGACAATTGCCGAGTGGGGCACGAATCCCCAGTACCGGCTGTCGCGGCTGTGGTTGCGATTGTCTCCCATGACGAAATACTGCCCCGGTGGCACAATGACATCCCCATCGACGACGTTGGCGCGCATCTGCAGCCACCAGTGCGTGTCGACGCCGGGATCGGTATACGTGGCCGTCGGGAACTGGTCCCGGAAGTTGTCCGACCACGCCGATTCATACACGACGTATGGCTCGGTTACAGCCTCCCCGTTGCGGTAGAGCACCCCATCCTTCAGATGAATCCGGTCGCCGGGAACCCCGACCACGCGCTTCACGATATGTTCCGGCGGATCGAGGGGAAAGTGGAAGACGATCACGTCACCAGGCCGCACCGGGCGATACGGCAACAGGTGTGACCAGATGCCCGGCGGCCCATAGACAGTCTTGTTGACCAGAAGGAAGTCGCCGACCAGCAGGGTGCGCTCCATCGACTCTGACGGGATGCGAAAGGGTTGCAGGATGAACGTCAGCGCGAACAGAGCGATAACGAGGATCGTCAGCAGCGACCGTACCGTTTCAAGCGGCGACGGGTAGATGAAGTGCCGTGGATGAGCTGCCGGCTGTGTCGCCGCCGCGGCGTGCGTGGTGGGCTCCGCTACGGGAGTCTCACGCACTGGAGGCGCCGGATTTTGAACGCTCTCGCTCATGTTTCTGAATCGATCTCCACGCCCGGGCTCGACGCCTCCCCCAGCGGTCGGGCAAATTCTAACTTGATCATCGCGCGCCGGGCTGCTTCCTGCTCGGCCTCTTTTTTCGTGTTGCCCTCGCCTTGTGCCAAAGGTATAGCTCCCGCGCCGCTTTTCGCCAGCGACACCTCCACCAGAAAACGCTTGCGGTGGTCGGGGCCGCTCTCAGCTCTTACGGAGTACTCGGGTTGACCCTCCTTTTGTGCCTGGAGCCGCTGCTGCAGCGCCGATTTGTAATCACCGATGCTCCCGCCTCCGAGCATTCTCCCGTGTAGCGCTGCGACATTGGGCTCCAATACTTCGCGCAACACAAACGCCCGCGCAACCCCGATACCGCCGTCAAGATAAAGTGCGGCAA
Source organism: uncultured Acidobacteriaceae bacterium (assembly GCA_963724375.1). Classification (GTDB taxonomy): domain Bacteria; phylum Acidobacteriota; class Terriglobia; order Terriglobales; family Acidobacteriaceae; genus Silvibacterium. The sequence goes on along the minus strand of CAVRUM010000001.1, from coordinate 33,854 downwards.
CGACGGCTTCGATGCAATTGGCGATCAGGGCGTTCTTGCGGCGGCCTCCGCTGCGCTCTTCACCCCGTCCCAACAGCAGATAATCCCCGAGGTTGAGCCGCCCAGCCACCATCCCGAGGTGACGTCGGCTGACCAGCTCGGCACGCAGCCGGGTCAGCGACCCTTCGCGCAGATCTGGATACCGTCTGCAGAGTTCCTCGGCGACGAGAAACCCGATGACGGCATCTCCCAGAAACTCCAGCTGCTCATTATCCGCGCTGGGATCGTCATCGGTCTGCCGGCTATCTGCAGATTCCGGCTCGCCGGCATGGTGCTCGTAAGCCAGCGAACGATGCGTCAGGGCGCGCTTCAGCAGCTCGGGCTTTTGAAAGCGATGACCGAGCAGGGCTTCCAGTTCCGAGGCGCTCGATGTGTTCTTCAATGCCCGGGATTCTCCTCTCTCGGCGTTACTGCGGGCGCTGTGCCGGCGGTGCTGCCGGGGGCGGGGTCTTGGAGGCCCCGTCGCCGCTGTCGTCATCACTGTCAGCATCGGCATGGTGCGGCAGCGCGAAGGGCTGCTTCACGCCATTCTCCGCCGCGGTTCGTGTGTCCGGCTGGGTATCCCGCATGGCGAGCGCAGCCTTGTACTCGGTAAGGGCGTCGTCGCGCTTGTCCTGCACATCGAGAATGCGGCCAAGATAGATATGTGACCACGCGAGCATTCGCGGGTCGCTGGACAGGCGAATCGTTTCGCGGAAGGCAACCTCTGCGCCATCGATGTTGCCTGTCATAAGGTCGGCGCGCGCGAGAATGAAGTTCGCCCGCCCGGCTTCTGCCGTGTGCTCCTTCAATGCGGTCTCAGAAAGGGTTGCAGCCGCGTTTGGGTCGCGCTTCTCTAGGTCGAGCTCGGCCAGGTCGAGCCCGTGTGGCTTCATAGGCGTGCGGCGCACAATATCGGTCGTTCCTTGCTCCACGAACTGGATCCCCTTGAGGCGTCCAAGCTCCTCCGGAACATCCATGCCGTATACCATCTCGCCGATGCTCGTCTTAAAGCTGGCAGGAGACCGCTCGAACTGGATCAGCTGATTGTAGAAGTACTGCGTGAGCACGTAGCCCTCCACCATATCGCGGTTCACGGCCTGCTCGCGGATCGCGCTGTCCTTCTGCACAGCCGCGCTCCGGGCGTGATACACCGGATCGAGCTCACTGCGTGGTGTGTTCTCCGGGATCCTGGGGATGTCGACACCTGTCTCCATCGTGCGCGCCTCGATGGCGCGAATCATGCACTCAATCACAAGAGAGACAATGTCGCTGCGGTAGACAAAATCCAGAGGAGCGTCGCGCACCACCTTCAGAAAAGGCAACAAACGGTCCATGGCTGTCGCACGAGCGTACAGCAGCGGTTCAATCTCGTAATGGAGATAGGTGTGGCGCACCTCATTCATATTGATCCTGCCGTTGACTGGTGACGCCACCACGACATAATCGGAGCCATAGACGCGGGCATTTGTCTCTGCCGGCGACAGCATGGGTTCGAGCACCACAAGAAATCGCTGGTCTTCGTAGGCACTGATCGGCATCTTCAGGTAGATGGTCGTGTCGTTGATCATCTTCGTCAGCGGATCGTGCAGACGCGCCACCTGCTCATCGTAGGCGGCGCGGTTTTCCACCCAGATCGTGTGCAGCTTGATGGCCTGTGAAAACGTGCGCAGCAGCGGCAGGATATCGACCACCTGTGTCGAATCCGGCGGCAGATCCTGCATTTCCACGCTGGGAGCGAGGTCCGGGGGCGGAGTCACATAAAGTGCCAGCGATACATACTGGGCCAGGTCGCGGCCCGTCTCCGCCAGGCGGTGGTCATTGATGAATTCGCAAAGGTGAAAGCGGGCGTCGCGGGCGTCTACCGACTGCTGGCTCGCCTGGTCCACTTGCTCACGGACGTGGGCGCGGATTGGGTCGGACTCGCCGAGGCCGTTGTCGTATCCGCAGGCGTTCAGGCCGACAGCGATGTCAAACACCGCTTCGCTCGTCTCGAGACTGATCGATGGCCCTCCCGGCTGGACGAGCGCGGGTGGCTTGGGCGGAGGCGGCATCTTCGGCGCCTGGCCGGGCGCGGTCCTGGGCGCCTGCTGGGCGAACCCACAAGACACCAGCAGAAGAGCCATAGCCGGCTGGATGAAAGAACGGGTGGAGCGCTGGGAAAACAGCATAAATAGTGCTGGAAGCCATCATCCGGGCGACGCTGACTCACCTGAATCGAGTCTATGCGTGCCAAAGTCGAGGGTCAAACATCCTGGACCGTTCGAGGTAATCGAGCAGGGTCGATGTCCGCAATTAGGGCCTGTTAACAGGCCCTGGGGGTTAGACAGCCCCGCCGGCGTATCTCAAACACGCAAAAGGCTCCAGCCGCAGCCGGAGCCTCTTTCATCAGCGAGACTAAGACTACTGCTTGGGAGCGGCCGTTCCGGTCGAACGCGGCGTAGTGCGCGTGGGAGCCGGAGCCGAGGGCACGCTCGCCGAAGCGGGAGGAGCAGGGATACCGGACTTCGCGTTGTAGGCCTGGATAACAGCCGCCGTGATGTCCGTGGTCTTGCTGGCCCAGAGAACGGTCGGTGCCTGCTGCTGGGTGGCAGCGGCATCGAGGACTACCGAATAGCCATTCTGTTCGGCATAGCTCTGCAGGGTTCCGTAGACCTTCTCGGCAAGCTGCTGATAGGTCTGCTGCATCTCCGACTGGAAGTCGTTCGAGGCATCCTCGCCGGTGCGCTGGTATTCCTTTTCCTTGTCGTCGATGACCTTCAGGCGGTTCGCGCGCTCCGCATCGCTCAGGCTGGCGCTTTGAGTCTGGAGCTGCTTCTTCAGGTTGTCAATCTCATCCTGCAGGGTCTTGAGCTGCGTGCGCTTGGGGTCGAACTTCTTCTGCAGCTCGCCGAAATTGCGCTGCCCCTCATTGGTCTGGGCAACGGCAGCCTGGAAATTGATCACTGCAATCTTGGTGACACCCGGTGCTGCCGCGCTGGGCGCCCCGGCGGCACCCTGGGCAAGAGCGCTCGCGCCCATTCCCGACGCAAGCAGGCAAACGAGTGACAACGAACTTAACGTGACACGCTTCATGGAAATCAACAAATCCTCCGGTGTGAGTGAGATCGCCCGCACATGCAGAAGCGAACTTCGCTTCCTGATCTACCTGCTGCGCTGTTCATCGAGGCAGATTCCGTACCGGGGCGGCGCGGAATGCAGATACGAGACACGATCAGAAGACATATTCAGGAACTGAGCCAAATTATATAGGTTTCAAGCCCTGAACCGTCAAACAAGCAACTTTAAGAAATCATCAAATCAGCCAGCAGGCAATCCGCTGGCTGATTTGACGTGTTAAGCGTCAGAAGGTAGTGCTGACCGTGAGCCGGAAAGTTTTCGCCGGCTCGCGAAGCTGCAGCTGCGACCCATATGCTTGCTGGGCCTGCGCGTAGGTGTAGTCGCCTGCGCCGCCGGCGGGGAACATGGACCGGGTGATCAGGTTTTCGGTATAGAAGTCCTTATCCAGCCGCAGGGGGTTGAAAGCGTAGTAAAGGCGGAACGGCGCGTTGATGATGGGCATCATCACGTCGATCTCCGCGCCGAGCGAGTCGCGAGGCTGGTAATTGGTCCCGGGGATCACGTGGATCAGGTTCCCGAAATCGATCGGGACCCCGCCCTGGCAGGACCCGTTGACGTAGTTCGGGCACCCGTAGAGGGGCGAGTTGAGCAGCGCGGCTCCCTCTGGGCTCTGCCGCAGCTGGCCGCTCAGATTCGCCATATCCATGCCGAGGTCGTTGAAGAAGGCGAAGCTGACCGTGCGAGCGTAGATCGGGATGCGGTATTCGACGTTGGCGGTCCAATTGAGGTCGCCGCCGATCGAGGCAATGCCGTAAACCGGGATCGGAATCTGGATCGGGCCGTCGCTGGGATTGGTGGGATCGCGCGGAACCGTGCTGCCGTCCGGATTGGTGAGGTTGAACAGCACGCGCGTGGGCACAAAGCCGTAGGGAGTGACTGAGCGGACATCGAAGCCGCGAAGGTCGGCCTCACCGCCGGCGTAAAAGCGATTGAATGGCGGAGCCACGTCTCCGGCGATGCCGCTGATGAATGCGGCCTGAATACGGTAGCCAAGAACGTTGCGCCCCTCAGGATTCAGCTTGAGGCCCTTGATCGGATGGAAGCTGCGGTATTCCACCACCGGGCTGATATAGCGCACATTGCCCCAGATGCCCGAGAGCTGCAGGATGGCCGAGAACTCCGACCCATGATGGGGCTGGTATGCCGCGTCCAGCTTGTTCATCGTAAAGCTGAACGACGCCTGGCTGTTCACGATGCCGGTAAGGGCATTCTGACCCTGAATACCGCCGCGGAAAGCCAGCGTCTGGAAGAAGTTCGCCGACGCCTGGCTGTAGGTCGTGACCGACTGCCGGTTGAAGCTGTACGTAAATCCGACGCTCTTGAAGCTGCGATGGATGGGATATCTGGCCGAAACGCTGAAGCCAGTAGATGACTGGTTGTACTTCTGCAGCAACGACTGCTGCGCGTTCGACAGGTTCTCGGGATTGCCGCCCGCAAGTTTGTAATTCTTGGTGGCGTTGTAGTCGTACTTGTTATCGAAGATCTGGAACCCGAAATTGAGCGGGCGGTTCCGGAAGTAGGGCTCGTTGAAGCCGAATAGCAGCGTGCGCGAGATATCGCCGGCATTCGCCTGCACCGTCAGCGTTTCGCCGAGACCGAGAAAGTTGTTGGTCTGATAGTTGAGTCCGATAAAGGAGCCGCCCAGGCCGCTGACGCCGCCGTTCAGGCCGATCGAGTTCTTGCCCTTTTCCTTCACCTTCAGCAGCAGATCGACGGTGCCGTTCTCCTGGTTCTGGTGCGTCTCGGAGTCCTGGTCGACCTTGAGCGGGTCGAAGTAGTCGAGCTGGTTCAGACGCAGAAGGCTCAACTCCCACAGGTGGCTGTTGTAGACCTGTCCCTCCTCGAGCAGCAATTCACGGCGGATGACAAAGTCGCGGGTGACAGTGTTGCCCTGGAACTCGATCCGCGAAACATAGAAGGGCTTTCCTTCGTCGATGTCGATGTTCCACGAGACGACTTTCTTGGTGTCGTCAATTGATGGATTCGGTACCGCAGAGAAATTGATGTAGCCCAGCGTTCCGTAGGCCTTGCGCAGATTTTCCAAGCCCTTGCCGAAGAGCGTGGCGTTGAACCATTCGCCGTCTTTCTGGGTAAACTGGCCGCGCAGCGCCTTGATGTTCGTAACCGCTTTGTTGCCCGTAAACGTGATAGCCCCAAGGCGGTAGCGGGAACCCTCGTCGATGGGCATTGTTATGTCGATGCGTTTGCCCTTCCTCGGGCGGAAGGTAAAGAACGAGAGGCCGGTTTCGTTGCGCAGGTGGGTCTGCGGATCAGCTACGCTGGCGCGGAAGTACCCACGGTCGCGATACGCCTGGCGCACCCGCTCGGAGTCTTCCTCAAGCTTGCTCGCGTCGTAAGTGCGGGCAAACAGGTTCTCGAGGAAGATCGACTTGGGAATCCCGATCGGGCGCAGGTTCTTCATCGACTCGCGCAGCACGCGCGCGCTTACGTGATCATTGCCGGTAAAGGTGATCTTGCCCACCTTCACCTTGGGTCCTTCCTTGATGATGAAGTTCACCTGTACGGACGCCGGCGGAATCTTCTTGATGTCCGCCTTGATGGTGGCGAACTGGTGGCCGTGTTCGGCGAGCAGCTCTTTTAAAACCGCGATGGCGTGTGCCACACGCGTGGGGTCGTACTTGCTTTCAATCGAGATGCCGACCTTTTCCTTCTTGAACCGGTCCAGCACATCCGACTGGGTGACGGAGTTCAGGCCCTTGTAGTTGATCTCGCGGATGGTCGGCTTTTCCGTGACATACACGTCAAGGACGATGCCCTTTGGTGTTTCTTCCTTCTCAATACGCAGGTTCTCGAAATAGCCGGTGTTCCACAGTGAGTTGAAGTCCCGCTCGACCGTGAGAGGATCGTACGCCTCGTTCACGTGGCTGAACATGCGCGCCAGGATGGTTTCTTTCGGAATCTGCCGGTTGCCGATAACGCGAATCTGCGTCACGATCTGCTGCTGCGCCCACGCCGACAGCGTGAAGAGGCAGCAGAAAAAGGTGAAACACTCGAGTGCGCGGCGGAATGGACGGCGCAAGTTCTGGCTCAGTTGGATACGGGAGCTTGCGCCCCCACGTTCGACGGGAAAGATATGAACACCCTCACTGCGGAAAATCAGGCCAATCTGAAGCAAAATGCGATTATATGGGAGCGAAGCCACAGACCAAAACTCTGCTTGCCGCCGCTGCATCAGAAATGAACGCGCCGCGCCGTGCCGACTTCAGCTTTCGAGCTCAGCGCAGATAAAATACCCCTCGCCGTCCCAACGTATATCGAGAACGTTGGGCTTGCAGCACACCTGGCAGTCTTCCACATAGGATTGTCGCGCGCCGCCCGATTCATCGACCACAGTTTCATTCCACTCTCCACACCCTGCACATTGAAAGCTCGCCGGAAACGGCATATCAGAAACCCGAAATCGGCTGGTGCTGCCAACAACACCAGACCTGAGCTGAGAATGCGGTGGGCTGGAAGCAGCTGACCGCGACTGGTCGCGAATTGTTCTTAGTCTAACGGACGGTGCAGCCGGCTTTCACTGCGAATGGTGTCCGGCAGCGGCCAGCATTCTAAGTAGACGGATCAGGCGATCTCCTGGGGAGCGGCCTTGCGTACCTCGACCAGAGTCGAATAAAAGGTGGCTCCTCCTCCTATATCCGTGAGGCGCTGAGAAGTCAGCAGATTTACATTGTTGCCGCCGGGCGAGAGCTTGTTCCAGGTGAGGCGCGAAGCCACCACACCCGCCGGAACACTCGCGTGCCCGTTGCCGGTTACCTTCGCCCTCAACCGGAGCCGGCCCCGCCCGTTGAATACGTCGACGAGATCGCCATCGGCGATCCCGCGAGGCTCGGCATCGTCGGCGTGCATCTCCAGAGTGGCATGATGGCCGTTCTCCATCTTCTGGTGAACAGGCAGATTCGCAAACGTCGTGTTCATGTAGTTGTCTGCCTTCCGGGGCAGAAACTCCAGCGGATAGAGTTCTGCGCTGCTTTCCTTTGAGTAGCGAGACTCCGTCGGAGGAACGAAGCCTGGCAGTGGGTCGAGCCCTTGGGCGGCAAGTGTCTCGGAATAGAACTCCACCTTCCCGCTCGGTGTAGCGAACCGGCCGCTCGAGAAGGGAAGAAAGTTCTCGCCTCGCCTCTCCTCTTCAAACTGGAGGCGTATGTGCCCTCCAGCCTCGGCCAGCGTCTTCTCGTTGATTCCCTCAAGCAAGGCGGGCTGACTGCCTCTTGAGCGCAGCGCCTGCGCGATCAAATCCTCGGTCGTATCGCGGAAGCAGTCCTCCGTGAAGCCCATCCGCTGCCCCAGTTCGGAGAAGACCTGCACGTTCGATCGTGCTTCGCCGAGTGGCTCGATCGCCTGCTCGGAGAGTTGGACGTAATAGTGCCCGTACGCTCCCTGAACGTCTTTATGTTCGAGGAATGTAGTCGCAGGCAGCAGAACATCGGCGTAATCGGCCGTATCCGTAAAGAACTGTTCATGCACCACGGTAAACAGGTTCGCCCGCGCCATCCCACGAAGCACCTGCGCCTGGTCTGGAGCGACAGACGCAGGATTCGAGTTATAGACAAACAGGGCGTGCACCCGCGGATTGTCAAGCTCCGTGAGAGCATCCCCGAGTTGCACCATGTTTACGATCCGCGCCTCCCGCTTGAGCGGGCTCGCGAGCATCAGGTCAGGACGCTCCAGCGCATTCCCATCCCACGGGAAAGCGCCGCTGGTAGTAAGCTGCAGCCCGCCGCCGCGATGTTTCCACGCCCCGGTCAGTGCCGGCAGCATGGCCACGGTGCGCGCCGCTGCGCCGCCGTTCTCAGAGCGCTGAATGCCGTAATTCATCCGGATCGCCGCAGGCGTTGTGGTCGCGTATTCGCGCGCCAGTTGCTCGATCTCGGCCGCCGTGTTTCCCGCCCATGCGGCTACCCGCTCCGGTGTGTATTCGGCCGCGCGTTCCTTAAGCTGGTCAAATCCGTGCGTATATCGCGCGACGTAATTGTGGTCATAAAGCGAATCGCGGATGATCACATGCATCATGCCCAGTGCCAACGCAACGTCGGTCCCGGGATTGATTGCGATATGCCAGTCGGCCAGCCGCGCCGTCCGCGTCGAATACGGATCGATGACCACGAGCCTCGCTCCATTCCGCCGCGCTTCCTCGATGATCGGCCACAGATGAATATTGTTGCCGTGAACGTTGGCGCCCCACGCGAGGATCAGTCGCGCGTGCCGGAAATCCTCGGTGTCCGTGCCCAGCTTCTGCCCGTACACGTAGAGCAGTGCGTCGCCACCGGCCTTTGAACATATCGTCCGGTTAAGCCGCGACGCTCCGAGCCGATGAAAAAAGCGGCGATCCATCGAGCCGTATCCCAGAACTCCAATCGTCCCCGCGTAGGAATATGGCAGGATCGACTCCGGCCCGTACGCATCGCTAACCTGTTGCAGCCGCGCCGCGATCGTGTCGAGCGCTTCGTCCCAGCCTATGCGCTCGAAGGCCTCATGCTCGCGTCCCTGCGCCAAAGGGCCTTTAGCGATCCCAGCCCGGCGTCGCATCGGATAGAGCAGCCGGTCCGGCGAATACACCCGGTCCAGATATTTCGCGACCTTGCCGCACAGAAAGCCGCGCGTCACCGGATGCTTCGGGTCCCCCTGAACGCGCGTTGCCCGTCCCGCTTCGTTAATCGTCACTAGGACCCCGCAGGAGTCCGGACAATCGTGCGAGCAGACGGTATGAACCGTGCGTGTGGCCATGTCCTGATTGTATGGCCGGGCCGCACGCAACGAAAGCAGGTAAGGCCGGGGCCGTTCCGTGTGAAATACTTCGTGCCGGAGCCCAACCCGGAGAAGCGACCTATGAGATTCAGTCTATGGATTGCCTGCGCACTTCTTTTTCTGGCCGTGCGGCTGCCCGCGCAGACCCCGCCCGTTCAGACCAAAGACTCGGCGGCGATCAAGCAGGTCCTCCTTGATCAGCAGGCGGCATGGAATCGGGGCGACATCGATGCCTTCATGCGCGGCTACAAGGATTCGCCGGAGACCACCTTCATCGGCAAGTCCATCAGCCAGGGTTTCCAGCCCATCCTCGACCGCTATAAGAAGGCCTACGCCTCGCCTGCCGCGATGGGAACCCTCGAGTTTTCCGACCTCAACGTCCGCATGCTTGGCCCGGACCACGCCGTCGTGACCGGCCGGTACCACCTCACCAGAACCGCCGAGGGCGGGGGCGACGCCAGCGGCCTCTTTTCGCTCGTCTTCGAGCGCGAAACCGGCGGCTGGCAAATCATTCTCGACCACACCAGCTAGGCGATCCGCATGGTTGGATCGAACCAGTGAATAGCCGCGTCTCTTCTGTTACAAATCGATCCGTCGAGTTCTGTGAGGACACTTGAAACCGATTGCAACCGCTCTGGGACTACTTCTCGCGCTCGGAACCATTCCTCTCTGCGCCCAGCAGGTCCGCCCTCCCGCCCTTCCTCTCATCGCGCACAATCCTTATTTCAGCGTCTGGTCGATGGCGGACCATCTTACCGACGATCCCACGCGACACTGGACGGGCGCCGAGCAGCCCCTCACCGGCCTCGCGCGAATCGATGGCGTCGCCTACCGTTATATGGGTGCATATCCGCGAACTGTCCCGGCGATGAAGCAAGACTCTCTCGACGTGGAGGCCACCCGCACCACCTACATCTTTGAAGCTGGCGGGATCCGCCTTGGTGTCGAGTTCTTCACGCCCGCCTTTCCCCAGGACCTCGATCTGCTCTCGCGCCCCGTCACCTATCTCACATGGAGAGTCGAGACCACCGACGGTCGCAGTCATAAAGTCGATCTCTTACTCGATGTAGACGGCCGCATCGCTGTCGATACCGACAACCAGGCCGTCACCTGGGGATGCTCGCAGGACGGCGGCCTCACCCTGCTCAACATCGGCTCGCGTGATCAGCAGGTGCTCAACCGCTCGGGCGACAACCTCCGTATCGACTGGGGCTATTTCCACTTGGGTGTGCCTGCGGGGGAGCCGGCCACCGTTGTCGCATCGGCAAACGCGATCTCTGAATTTCTGAAGAACGGCGCTCTCCCCTCCTCCGACGATATGGATATGCCGCAGACGCCGCGCGATCACGCTGCGCATCTTGCCGTGATGCTCCCGGTTGAGGCTTCGCCCGGAGCAGGCGTAAGCCGCCATGTCCTCCTCGCCTATACCGAGGAATACGCCATCGAGTATCTGCAACGGAAACTACGCCCTTACTGGCAGCGCAACGGAGAGACCATCCAGCAGATGCTCTCAGACGCAGATCAGCAATACGCGGGCCTCGAGGAGCGTGGCCACAAGTACGACGAAGAGCTCGGTGCGGACCTCGAGCGCGCAGGCGGCTCTGGCTACCGTCAGCTCGCGCTCCTCGCCTATCGCCAGACCCTCGCCGCGCATGGCCTCGTCGCCGACCTCGAAGGCAGGCCGATGCTCTTCGCGAAGGAGAACTTCTCCAACGGCGATATCGCAACCGTGGATGTGCTCTATCCTTCGGCCCCGTTCTTTCTCTTCTTCAACCCGGCGCTCTTGGAAGCTCAGGTGCGTCCGGTGCTCGAATACGCTGCGCTGCCGCGCTGGAAATTTCCCTTTGCGCCGCACGATCTCGGCCGGTATCCGCTCGCAAATGGGCAGGAATACGGCGGGGGCGAGCGGACCGAGGAGAACCAGATGCCGGTCGAGGAGAGTGGCAACCTGCTGATCCTGGGCGCGGCGCTGGGTCGTGCGCAGGGCGACTGGCACGTGGCGAAAGAGTTCTGGCCGCAGTTCACCAAGTGGGCAAAATATGTCCGCGAGAAGGGCCTCGATCCTGAAAACCAGCTCTGTACCGACGACTTCGCCGGGCACCTTGCCCACAACGCGAATCTCTCCATCAAGGCCATCGAAGGACTCGGCGCTTACGCCGAGATGGCGCGTGGGCTCGGCGAGAATGCGGTTGCTGATGACTACACCGGGGCGGCGAAACAGATGGCCGCGCAGTGGCAGACCATGGCGCGCGACGGCGACCACTACAAGCTGGCTTTCGACCGCCCCGGCACCTGGAGCCAGAAATACAACCTCGTCTGGGACCAGCTGCTCGATCTCAATCTTTTTTCGCCGTCAGTAAGGCAGACTGAGATCGCCTTTTACCTGCGCCACCTCAACCTCTACGGATTGCCCTTGGACAACCGCGCCGACTACACCAAGCTTGACTGGGAGCTTTGGACCGCAACTATGACCGACAAGCCTGCGGATTTCACCGCTTTCCTCGATCCCATCGTGAAGTGGGTGAACGAGACTCCCACGCGTGTGCCTCTCACCGACTGGTACGACACGAAGACCGGCAAACAGATCGGGTTCCAGGCGCGCAGCGTTGTTGGCGGTGTCTACGTGAAGGCTCTGTCCGACCAACAGTTGGCCGAAAAGTGGCGGGCTATGGCCGGGAAGTGAGAGTCAATGAATAGCCTGCCGGGCTACTCTGAACATTCGCCGGGGGCCGAAACAGCCGGTATCGTTACTGTGAACGTCGTCCCGTGATCCCTCTCGCCGGTGCTTGTTTCGAGCGTCAGCGTGCCGTGGTGCTTCTCGATCAATCCGCGGCTGACCCATAACCCCAGCCCCGTGCCGACATCTTTCTTGGTGGTGAAAAACGGCTCGAAGAGGTGTGGAAGATTCTCCTCCGTGATGCCGGTGCCGTGGTCCGAAACGCGGATCGAAATGGTGCCTTCGTCTTTCTTCACCAGCACCCGGATTTCGCTGCGCGGGGTACTGGCATCGACGGCATTCGTGATGAGATTCGCGATCACTTGGCGGATCTCTCCGGAGACCACGCAGGCAATGCAGCGAGGCTCGATTTCTGAGGACACGCGGATCTCTTTGGCCATGAAATTACGCCGGTACAGGCTGAGCACCTCCGCGGCAATTTCTCCAACGTCCGTGTCCTTCGGCGCGCTGCTTTCGCGATAGAAGCCCAGCGTCTGGCGCACGATCTGCGCCACCCGCTTCAGCTCCGCGGTCGCCGTATCCAGATAGCCTCGCGTCGTCGGCTCCAGTGCGTGCGACTGCTGGGCGAGGTACACGAGGTTGGTCACCGATTCCAGCGGATTATTAATCTCATGGGCGACCGTTGCCGCAAGCCGCCCTGCCGTCGCGAGTTGCTCCGTGCGCCGCAGCTTTTCTTCCGCCAGTATCTGGTCGTGGATATCCACGATCACGCCCACCCATTCTTCGACTTCGCCAGCCGCGTTTTTCATAGGGACGGCCCGCACCACGCAGTCGCGGTAGGACTTTGTAGCGGCACGCCACATCCGGCCGCGAAACGTGTGAGGCGCTATGTCTCCGGCGCCGGCGAGAATCTCCCCCACCACCCGCTCGCGATCTTCGGGATGCAACGCCTGGGCCCAGCCGTAGTCGCGCAGCTCCTCCCACGTCTGGCCCGTGTAAGCCGACCACGCGGGCTGAGGTTCAACGAACTTGCCCGTCGGGTCGGAGGACCAGGCCAACGAAGACGACGCTTCGATGAGTGAGCGGTAACGCGATTCGCTGAGTCCAAGTTCCCGGAACAGCCGGGCGTTTTCAATCGCAGTCGACGCTCTCGCAGCCAGGTCTTCGGCCAGGTGAAGATCGTCTTCGCTGAATCGCCGCTTGCTCACATCGCTGATGAAGCGCATCGCGCCCATCACGCCGTCCCGGCTCTTCAGCGGGACAACCATCGCGGAGACCAGGCCGAGGCTCCGTATCCAGTTGAGGTGCTGTTCACTTTTGGCGGCGCCGGCCAGCGCTTCGTCGGAAATAGATTCGTGGAGCAACGACTTCCCGCTAAACAGTACGGAGCCGGTTCCGCCAGAATCGTAGAGGCGCTCATTGTATTGCTCCGGAGTTGCCTGGCTCAGCATGTACTCTTTCTCCGGATCTACGTGCGCAACGGCTATCGCAGTTAATTCGCCGTCCTCATACATGCTCACCGAGCACCAGTCGGCGAGATAGGGCACTGCGAGGCGGACGATCGTATTGAGAGTCTTCTCGTAGTCCAGCGACGAGGAAAGTATCGCGCTCGATTCGGCGAGAAATTTCAGGCGGGTGCGTTCTCTCTGCTGCGACTCCTTCAGCTCGTTCATGTAAAGGGTCGAGGCGCTGAGATTCGCAAGCACCCGGGCGTATTGAATTTCGCTTTCGGTGAATACATGCGGCTCGCGATAGTAGAACGACACCGTCGCGGCGAGAGAGTCCTGGGTTCGCAGCGCGATGCACAGAAGGCTCCGGATGCCCTCCGACTTGTACCACTCGTTTCTCGAGACGAGGACCGCCTCCGCGAGAACATCTTCAATGGCCGAAACATCAGGTATTAGGGCTGGCTCCGGAACATTCAGCTCCTGGCCTTCGCACTGCGTAAGGCCGGCGCAGGTCAGCATCCGCCAGTGGTAGCCTCCGTCGAAGCTACGCCACACGCCGCACGCGTCTGCGCCGATCAGCGCTTTCGCCGACTCCAGTACGGGGTTCAGCAGCGTGTTGACGTCTGAGGCAGCAACCAGTGCCGCCGATGCCTCGACGAGAACGCGCAGGGCCCGTTCGTTCAGTTCAGGAGCGACTTCCGCCGCAGTAGTCCGAGACAAAACCTCTTGCCTTTCATCTTTCCGGCAGGAACTGGCGCAGACCCGTCAATTGTAATGGGGAAATGAGAAGATGCACCGTCAGGATTGGGCACTGTGCGCTGCAGGCTCCGGGGCCGTCTCTTTCGGAGGCGCGGCAGGCTTCTTCTGCTCTTTTTTCCCGGGCGCGAGAATGGCGTGCAGAGTAGTGCCCTCCATCCGCGGCATAAACTCAACCGACCCGGCATCCCCGATGTCCTGGATGAGGCGGTTGATGATCGCGTAGCCAAGTTCGCGGTGGGCCATCTGTCGTCCCTTGAAGCGCAGCGAAGCCTTCACCTTGTCGCCCTCGTTCAGGAAGCGGACGGCCTGGTTCTTCTTCGTGTGGTAGTCATGCTCGTCGACAGTGACCGAGAACTTGACTTCCTTGATCGTGATGACCTTCTGTTTCTTACGGGCGGCGCGCTCGCTCTTGTCTTTTTCGTAGAGGAATTTGCCGTAGTCCTGAATACGGCAGACGGGAGGAACGGCATTGGGCGACACTTCCACCAGGTCTAGGCCGCGTTCGCGGGCAATTTTCAGAGCTTCAAAGGGAGGAAGAATGCCGAGTTGCTGGCCGGTGTCGTCAATGACGCGTACTTCGCGGGCGCGGATTCGCTCATTGATGCGAATGAATTGCTTTGCTGAACGCTTATCGATGGGGTATTTCCTCCGGGTAGTCGTGGAGCTGCCACGCAGCAATTAAGTATATCGTGGTTCGGTTAAATTGGATGCGCCTTCACTCTGCGCGGCCAAGGTTTGGATTTCGCGCTGCCGCGCTAAGGGATTACCTGCCGCGTCCCATCCTGCCAACTCAGGTACGCCGCGTCCAGAACGAGCTGATTGTGCAGAGCATCGCTCGCTGGAGCCAGATAGCTGCCTCGCCCTTCCACCCACGCCGAAAAGCCGTCCAGCATCAGGCTGTAGGCGTCTCCGTTCGAGACCGTTTCGCTCGCAATAATCTTCGCTCCGCGCCGCAGGACCACATCGACGGGAAAATCCACCGTCAGGCCGTTTTCGCATAGGATCACGCCGGTCTCTCCCGTCACTTCCAGCACTGTCCGGTATTCCGCGCGCGTCGTCGTGGTCACGGTCGCCATGGCCCCGGAAGCCAGATCGAGGCCAATCACCGCATGCGATTCCACCTCGCCCGACGCCGCATCGCTGTGAGCGATCGTGTTGACGGCCGTCACACTGGTTCCGAGGACATAGCGAAGGCCGTCGATGCAGTGAATGCCAACATCACCGATCGGTCCTCCACGGGCGAGCGTGGGGTCGTAGATCCAGGTGCGAGGGCTGCCGGCTGCTGAGTAGGAGAATTGCGCGTGCGCCAGCACTGGCTTGCCGATCCGGCCCTCCGCGATCCACTTGCGGATCAGCTCAATGCTGCGGTTGTAGCGCATATTCTGCGCGACACCGAACCGCACTCCGGCGCTGTCGGCGGCGGCGATCATCTCCTCCACCTCTCCGGCATTCATCCCCAGCGGCTTTTCGCACAGCACTGCCTTCCCGTGCTTCGCGGCGAGCTTCACATGGGTCAGGTGCAGGGCATCCGGGGATACCACGAACACGGCATCGAGTTCGGGCGAGGCACAGAGGTCTTCAGGCGTCTCGAAGATATGGGGAATTGAGTGTTCGCGGGCGTTGTCGATGGCCTTCGCGGCGTCGCGCCTCCACAGTCCGGCGAGCTGTGAGTCCTTGGACTCGCGAAAGCCCTTTACCAGGCGCTTGGCGGCGTGGTGTCCGAATCCGAGAATGCCGTAGCGGATCATGACGTGAATTGTGACACACAGACGTTACAGATAAGAGCAAAGCGCCAACAACATCTCGTCCCTAATTGGCGCCGGTCTTGAAGATCTGTTCCGCGAAGTAGTTCTCCACTCGAGACTGGTCGCGCAGCATTTCGATGTAGGCATTCTGCAACAGTTGGGACCGCACATTGCGCAGCTGCTCACGGATCTTTTGTTGCACACGTGGATCGTTCAGCTCCCGCTGGCCCGCGGCTTCCTTGTCGAGCAGCCGGTAAATCGCGTAGCCCACGGCCTTTTTGCCGGCCGGAGTGTTTTCATAAAGCGGCAGAACCTCGGTCACCTGGCCAGGCTGAAGCTTTTGGATTGCCGCATAAACCTCGGGCTCGGCGCGTAGCTGCGATTCGGAGATAAAGCCCATGTCTCCGCCGCTCTGCGCATTGTCGGGTCGCTCGGAGAAGTTTGCCGCCAGCATGCCGAAGTCCTCGCCGCTGATGATCCGATTGTGCAGAGCCTCGATCTTCTTCTTGGCGTCCGCATCGCTTGTCGCCTTGCTGTTCTGCAGGTTACCGACCTGCTGCGCCGGCGCGGGAATCGATGTGACGACGATCTGCGCGAGGTGGTACTGCGGCTCGACGAGGTTAAACTCCGACTTGTGAGCGTTGTAGTAGCCGGAGATATCAGAGTCGGTGATGTTGATCTTGGAGTTGATCTCCTTGTTGAACAGCTTCTCCTCGGTCTTGGCGATACGGATTTGGCGCTTCATGTCGTCCAGCGTCATGTGCTTGTCGGCCAGAAGCTTGTTGAACTCTTCCTGCGTGTACGGCGCCTTGATTTCGTTGATGCGGCTTTCCACCTCTTCATCGCTGGCCGAGAGGTTGAGCTTGGCCGCGCGCTGCATCAGGATCTCCTGGTCGATCAGGTCGCGGACGATATTCAGCCGCACAATGTCGGCCTGTTCCTTTGAAGGCTGCTGATGCGATTCGCCGAGCGTGTCCTGGTAGCGCGCCTCCATATCCGAGCGCAGAATCGGCTTGCCATTCACGGTCGCCACAGCATCTGGATTGTGTCCCCGCTGGCAGCCCACGGTGCCGCCGAGGCACACCACAGCGAGGATTAAAACGAGGGAGACCTTGCGGATATCCATTTCAAATGCAGATTTAGAGGGAAAGGCAAAACCAGCGTGCAATCGGGATGGCAACAGTCTTCTCCTTGAGCGCCGCCCGCGAAGCCGCGCTCGACCAGTCTGCAAATGGCGCAGAACGTCTATTCCAGCATAATTCGCCGGACGGTAACTGCAAAGCGAAGCCAGGATTCACTCTAGCGGCTATTTGTCGCCCGCGGGCTTGGCGGCCGGTGCCTTTTGGTCGGGCTGCGATCCCGAGGGCTGGGCTGCGGGCTGCGCCGGCTTGGCCGGCTGGTTGAACTCGTCCGGAGGAGGAGTCACACCCTCCGACATCAGGGCCCGGTCTATGATCGCCCACAGGGCTTTTGTGGGCATTGCCCCGGCAAGCATCTCACCATTCACGTAGACCGTCGGAGTCTGCTGGATTCCCAGGCTGTCGGCCTGCTTCATCTCCGCGCGCACCTTGGAGTCGTCCTGCTTGGTGATGCATGCGTCGAGCGTGGCTGCATTGAGCTTGCTCACTTCTCCCTGCGCTCGCGCAAGTTTGTCGAGCGTCTCGTTCGACTTCTTCAGATCCCGGTCAGGTCCGGTTACATCCTGCCCGTGTGTGTGCAGGTAGTCGACGTAGCCCCAATATGCCAGCGTGCTCTGCTCCGCAATGCAGTTAGCGTCCACGGCGGCGTGCATGGCCCAGGGATGAATCTCCTCCAGCGGCAGGTCGCGGTAAACGATCTTCACCAGCCCGTTGTAATGATTCAGCGTCTCGGGGAACAGCTCGGAGTGCATCTTCGCGCAATAGGGGCACTCGAGATCGTCATAGTTGACGATCACCACTTTGGCATTCGGGTTGCCGCGAACCGGCCGGTCCGACGACGGAATCATATCCGCCGGGTCCTTGCTGATGTCCCACTTCGAGAGCCGAGCCAGGGTGTCGCCATCCGTCGAAATAAGAAACGCGATCGTCTGGCTGTGGTCCGGGTGATCAGGCAGTGAAAATGTAACCTGCACGGTGTCGTAACCGGCCATATTGCTCGGCGTGCGCGGACCGACGGAGATCTGGTACTCAGAGGGCACATTGAGCTTGGCCCGGACCAGCACCTCGATCTTGCGAGTTGTTTTCTGGTCGAGACCATTCTGCGGCCCCGTCTGGGCCTTGCAGCCCGCGGCCGCAAGAGCCAGCAGGCATACAAGGGTGAGTCGAATTCGTTGCAAGCAAACCACCTCGGCGGATGCTTCGATTATCGCATTTTGCCGGGCGATTTGTTTCCATCCCGTGGAACCTAGAAGACGCGCTGTGCCCATCCCAGGCTGCCCGCCGATCCGATATTCGCCAGGGTAAAGCTGTAGAGGAAGGTCGTGTGTTCGGGCACGGTGCCGAGCGAGTAGCGCCGCACCTCAAAGCTGAGCCCGCAGCAGTTCCAGTTATAGGTCGTCTGTACGCCGATGTATTGCAGCGAGTCGAAGGTAAAGTCGTAGCCCATGTTCATTCCGGCGCTCAGGCCGCGCTTGATCGGGCTCCCGTAAATTGCGCTGAACCGCAGCTGGTTGAAAGTCGTTTCCGTGGGACCTACAGAGGTCGAACTCGGGCTGGTGGTGACGATCGGCGCTGTCGATGTCCCTGTCGTGCCGGGCGGCGAGGCCCCCGGCAGCGTATAGAGATGGGCTTCGCTGAGAGAAAAAGTGAAGTCGCCGTGCTTGTAATCGGCATAAACGTTGCTCGAGTCGAGCTTGCCCGACTTCGGATCGTAATCCACGTCCCACTCGAGACTGGTCGAAGATGTCGTCTGCCAGCGCAGGCGCGATATCACCGGCGAGTAGTGCCGTGGGTATTGCAGAAAGGCCACGCCGCTCAGGTTAAGGGTCGTATCCAGAACATTGCGCGTCCCCGGGGTGACGGCATGGCCGAAGTCGGCGTTGAAGAAGTATTTCTGCCCCACCTGCCAGCTGATCCAGTCCGAAGTCTCCCCGCCGCAGGTGTCATCCGGCCCCAGGGCGTCGTCGCCCTTGCATGGATGCGGCTGCAGGTGGCGAATGAAAAACCGCTGCATGAGGAAGTAGTCAAGCTCGTTCGTGTTGCTGGCCACGTCGATCGGATCGAACTTCAGAATCGAATCGAAGTTGTTGATCCCCGCAACGTATCTGTACTGGATCTGCGGCTCGATAGCGTGGCGTACGTCGCCGCCAAACAGGTGCTCGATCCAGGGCGCGGTAAAGTCGCGCATCACCGCCGGAGGCCGCAGATCTACGCTGGCCTCGAAGTCCTTGCGGTTGACTGTTGCATCGCGCTCCGTGGGCAGTTCGCCCAGGGGCGCGGGATTCTGGCTCTTCGTATAGAAAGTGTCCCGGACCGCGAGGAGGGGACGAAGGTTCCATCCGTAGAAGTGCACCGGCAAAACCAAATGCGGATAAAAATCGAAGCGCGGCACGACCTTGGAGGTCTGGAACCCTGGTTCAGACCGTGACAGCGACGTAGCGCTCGCATCCATGCCCCACATCAGTGGGGTTCCGGGGAGATAGTTATCGACTGCGTCGAACTGCAGGACGGGAAGATGCAGGATCCTGATCTCCGTCTCTCCCGCGGCGGAACTGGCGCTGCTCTGGAAGCTCTGGTAGCGGTTGAAGCTTATGCTCTCCGAGTAGGCATTATGCGAGTGGGTCAGAAACGCCTGCGACTTCACTTCAGAATTGATGGCCGTTACGTAGTTGTCCTCAAACTCCTGGCGGTAGGTGTAGGAGCTCAGGTATTCGATATCGGCAACCGCGCGCGTCTCCGAATCGAAGTCGTGGCGTCCATCGAACAGCATGTCCACGCCGCCCTGGTTCTCTGCCCCCGGCAGCCGGTCCAGCAGGCTGCTGAAACGAAACGTGGCGAAGTCGTAGTTGCGTCCCTTGTAGCGGAATTGCCCGTTCGGCGCGAAGCCGCGCTTCGAGTAATATTGCGAGCCAATCAGGAGGTCGGCGCTTCGCCCCAGCGTGAAGTAGACATCCTCGCCGAAGATCCAGCCCTTCTGCGTGTCCCTGCCGAACATCGGGATCGTGAAGCCCGTCTCGCGTCCCTCGGCGTTGACCGGGTGCGTCACGTAAGGCATGTAAAACACCGGCAATCGATGCACGACGGGTAATGCCCGCAGTTCGAACCAGCTGTTCTTGGCGCGCGCCACGCCGTTTTCCAGGAAGAAATTATTGGCGACGAACTGCCAGTCGGGAGTAGGCAGCCGGCAGGAGGTCATCGTGCCGTCGATCACGTGGTATCGTCCCGGTCCCGTCTGGATCAGCTCTTTTCCCGATAGTGCAAAGGGGCTCTCCGAGGACAGCACCGGCTTGTTCTGCTGCTGCGTTCCGACGCCCGGAATCACCGTCGTGACCGTCCGTACCCCTGACGCCCGGCCTTGGCCCATCGTGCCGTTTACGTCGTACAGATGCGCCGTGTGCGCATCGACGTTCATCGTTCCGTGCGTGGCATTGAGGTGTGCATTGTCGGGTCCGCCGTCCACCTGGAGGTTCCCCTCGGCGGTGATGTCTCCCGTCGCCTGGTTATAGGTGGCGTGGTCCGCGCGGATTACGTAGTCCCTGTAAAAAATGACCACGTTGCCCGTCAGGGTATAGAGTCCACCGCCCTCGGTCCGCACATACGTCTGCGCCTTTGCCTCGATCCGCACCGGCACCCCCACCGGCGGAGCAGGCACAACGTGCGCCTCGGGAATCGTACTCTGCAGACTCGGATCGTCGGGATAGCCCTCGGCCTGCTCCGGACTGCTCCCCAATCCGTCCGGAGGTTTCGCAGCCGCCTGAACTTGTTCGCCCGCCGGAGGAAACTGCTTCGTCAACTGTTGCGGCCAAACCTGCTGATGACAGAGCAGTAGCAGCGTGGTAAACAAAAAAGTGCGGGCTCTCATCGCAAAGGGCAACCTAAGCATAGCAAAGCTGTTGGGCTTGGTTCTCAGGCGATCGAAGCACGCTGCTCTGGTTGAAAACCCGTCTCCTGCCACCATTGGAGTGATCCCGATGATCGCACCAAATGTGCCCGGCCCCATCGTAGTCCGAGGATGGCAGGAGCAGTACGCGAGCTCTATTGTGAATTTTTCGCCTCCTGTCCTTTCCGGCATTGGGAAGCAACACAGCAACAGACGCGGCTCCGGCGGGTTCTGTCTCGCAGGCCGCTCGCATCTCACAGGAAAAGAGGAGCAGCTTTGAGCACTTCGCCGCAGAGCGCCGTCTTCGAAGACGGTCCGTCCGCGCTACCTGCCTGGAAGCAGGAAGTAAACGCGCGCTTGGTGGCGCATCGCAGCCGCCGTACCCGGAACCCGGAGGCGCAGTCGGTGCTACCCGGCATGGAAGAGTCGTCGTCGCGGATCTCGCGGGGAGCGACCGTCGCCGCCCGCGTCGCGGAGCGCTATTCGAAGGCCCCCTCCTACAGGGAAGTGATCGCCGCCGAGGCGGCCAACGCCGCGCGCGCAGCCGAAGCCGCCGCCAGGGCCGCGCAAAAGGCGCATGAAGCGGTGCAGGCGGTGAACGAAGTCCTCTGGGCCGACCTCGACGAAACGCCCGAAGCAGAAGTCCCCGAAGTCCCGCACGCCTTCACGCCCGTTCCCGAACCGGCTCCAAAGCGCATCGAATACCGGATCGACCCGGGCAGCCTGCCCGAGCCGCGCCGGGATTTCCTGCCCCAGTCTTCGCAGCGGCCGGCACAGTCGATCGAGACCCGGACTCCCACAGACCAGATCATCGACCCCTTTGAGGAAGCCGTCGTGGCCCCGGCCCAGCCCCTCCCCGTCCGGATACTCGAATTTCCTCGCGAACTCGTGGCCCCCCGCAAGGCGCGTCCTCGCCAGGCTGAGGGTCCATTGCGCGAGACGCCATCCGATCCGGAGCGGTCGCAGCTTCGCATCTTCGAGGTTGAGCCGGATGCGATTTCGCATGAAGCCCCCACCAGCGCCGCCGCCGAAGCGCCCGTCTTGCCCGAGTGGCATTCGATCCGTCTCGATGCCGAGCCGTCCTCGCAACGCAAGTCCACCCCCCGGGGCCTCCAGTCACGCGGCGCGGACGAGCCCGACACTAACGGCGGCTCGCGCCACGCCCCTGAACCCCGCGGCGACAACCGGAACAACCATGCCGAACAGCCGGCTTCGAGCCTGCTCGACCCCACTCTTCATATAGCCTCGGTGGAAGACCGCCTCATGGCAGGCATCGTGGATGGGGCCCTGGTGCTTATCGCCTTCCTGCTGTTTGTGCTCGTCTTCGTCGCCTGTACCTCGCATCCGCCCACCGGAAAGCCGGCTCTCATGTACGCGGCGATCGCTCTCGTCTCGTTTTCCACGTTGTATCAGTGGATGTTCTTCACCTATGCCGATGGCACGCCTGGCATGCGCTACGCGAGGATCGCCCTGTGCACCTTTGACGACGACAATCCCACGCGCCGGGCCATGCAGATGCGCATCGCCGCTCTCTTTCTCTCCGCGATACCGGTCGGGCTGGGCTTCCTTTGGGCGCTCTTCGACGAGGACAGTCTCTGCTGGCACGACCGCATCAGCCGCACCTATCAGCGGAGCTACCGATAGGGAACAGCGCGCCCTGCGCGCGCGCGTAACGGCGAAGGTGATGAGGATACTCGTACTCCTGCTGTTTCTCTGCGCCATCTGCGGCGCTCAAAATACTCCCGCTGCAAGCATCCGCCGCCTCGACGGATCGAAAATTTCGACGTCGAAAGCCGATTCCTTTGCCCGGAAGACGTTCGAAGCCACTCACGTCACCGGTGCTGAAATCGCCGTGCTCAACAACGGGCGGCTCGTGTGGAATGCGGGATATGGGCTGCGGCGCAAGAACCCCGATCAGCCCATGGGCCCGGATACCTCGATCTGGGCCGCCTCGATTACCAAAAGTGTTTTCTCAACCTACGTCATGCTGCTGGTCCAGCGCGGCGAGTTCAACTTGGACGAGCCAATCGCCCGCCAGCTCCCGAAACCGCTCGATCAATACGAGCCTTATCACGACTCGGCTTCTGACCTCGCTCGCGATCCCCAATGGCAGCTGGTTACGCCGCGCATGCTGCTCTCACATACCTCCGGGCTGGCAAACTTTGCCTTCATCGAACCGGACAAGAAGATGCACCTGCACTTCAAGCCGGGAACGCAGTTTCTCTACTCGGGCGAGGGCATCAACGTAGTGCAGTTCGTCATAGAACAGAAGCAGGGCAAGTCGCTCGATCAGCTCATGCAGGAGGCTATCTTCGGCCCTCTGGGCATGACGCACACTGGCCTGATCTATCGGAGCGATTTCGAAGCCGATATCGCGGACCGCTTCGACACGCAAGGAAACTTTCGCTCGAAGACGCGGCGCTTTCCCGCTCGCGCCGCCGGATCGATGACCACATCGGCCGACGACCTCGCAAAATTCACCACCGCCCTTCTCGCGGGCAGGATCATTCAGAAGCCGGCGCAAACGGAGATGCTCAGTCCGGTCTTTTACATCCACACCCACCACGAGTTCAGGCTGCCGGACGAGACCGATGCCGGCCCAGACACCAAAGAGGCCGACAGCGTGGGACTTGCCTACGGAATCGGATGGGGGCTGCTGACGAAGACGAAGTTCGGGCCCGCCTTTTTCAAAGAAGGCCACGGGGATGGCGCGCAGAATTACATGATCTGCTTTGAGCGGCAGAAATCCTGCATGATCGTTCTCACCAACAGTGATAACGGCGAGCTGGCATTCCGGTCCCTCTTCGAGACAATCCTCGGCGATACAGTCACTCCCTGGGAGTGGGAAGGCTATACCCCGGAGTACATCGAGCAGGCCCGGAAGCAGCCTTAGCCGCTAGCAGCTGCTCGCCCGTTCCGCTGCGGCACCGGCTCCGATCAATGCAACCGTCGGGTCCTCCGGAATCACCTCTATCGTGTAGCTCTGCAGCGGGCTCATTTTGACCATCTGGTAGAGATACTCCTTGAGCCGTGGCAGGTCGAGTCGCTGGATATCGCGCCCGGTGAAATAGAACTTGCCCGGACCCTCAAGATGGATCTGCGTCGCCGTCGCCGCAGCCAGCGCCTGGTGCCAGAGGTCGACAAAGTCCGCGCAGCGCCGGTCGCCCTTGCGCGCGGCGGCGAAGACTTCATCGGGTTCCATATCCAGAAAACGCAGGCGCATGGCGCGGTGGCCGGTGATGCCTTCCAGGTGCCCCCTGCCGCCGCAGGCGCAGTATTTTTCCTTGGGATCGAGGGTGATCGTCGTATGTCCACCCTCCCACGGACCATCGGTGTAGGGGAAACGGCCGAACCCGATCCCGTTGCCGATCGTCCAGACGCGCACCAGCTTGTCGAGCTGGCCGCGGGTTCCGGCGACCCCCGCGGCGACCGCGTCGGCGTCATTCAGAGCGTTGACTGTAAAGTCGAGCCCGCGGGCCGCCAGCGCATTTCGTATCGCGCCGGCGATATTGGCGCCCTTCAGCTGCTGCAGGTTGGGCGAGTCCTCGATAACCCCGTTGCGCACGATGCCCGGGATAGCGATGCCCACAGCGTTGACTCCGCTGCCCGCCGGCGCCAGAGTCGCGATCTGTTCGCACAGCAGTTCAGCCAGCCCGTCAGCCGGCATTTCAACCAGGCCTGACTCTTCCTCCGGATCATGCTCGTGGGCCGGATAACGCATGATTTCGCCCGTGATCTTGTGGTCTTCGATCAGGCCTGCAACTACTTTTTCCGTCATGACTACGCCGACGGTCTTTGCCATAATGCCGCTCCTGTCCTCACCGCATCTCAGCTCTCGAACCGGGCCAGGCGATTGATGCCGTTGAAAGCGGCTGCCTTGTAGCACTCGGCCAGCGTCGGATAGTTGAACACTGTATCGATGAAATATTCAACGGTGCCGTTCAGAACCATAACCGCCTGCCCGATATGCACCAGTTCTGCCGCCCCTTCGCCGATGATGTGTACACCGAGAATCTGCTTGGTCTCGCGGTGAAAAATCAGCTTCAGGCGTCCTGTCGTATCCCCGCGAATCTGGCCGCGCGCAATCTCGCGATAGTACGCCACACCCACCTCGTAGGGCACATCCTCCTCGGTGAGCTGCTCCTCGGTCTTCCCGATGAACGAAATCTCTGGAATCGTATAGATCCCGTAGGGATAGAAGCTTGGATTGGACTGCACCGTCGACTCGCCGAAGGCCCGCTCGGCCGCAATTCGGCCCTGCTCCATCGAAACCGAAGCCAGGCTTGGGAAGCCAATGACGTCGCCGACGGCGTAAATGTGCGGCACCTTGGTGCGGAAATCCTTGTCCACAGGAATACGCCCGCGTGAATCGGCTTCGATGCCGGCCGCCGAAAGATTCAGGTCGCCAATATTGCCCTGCCGCCCGACCGCATAGAGCAGCGCATCGCCGGAGAGCTTTTTCTTACTTTCAAGATTCGCAACCACCGTGCCGTCGGCCAGCTCCTCGACGCTCTCCACTTCTTCATTCAGGCGCATCGTCACCCGGCTGTCGCGCAGATGGTAGCTCAGCGCCTCGACGATCTCCTGGTCGGCGAACTCCAGCAGCTTGGGCCGCTTCTCGATCAGCGTGACGCGCACGCCGAGCGCGGAGAACATGCAGGTATATTCGACGCCGATCACGCCTCCGCCGACGACAATCAGCGTCTTGGGCAGGTTCTGCAGCTCGAGGATCTGGTCGCTGTTAATGATGGTGCGGCCATTAATCGGTACTTTTTTGGTCTCGGCTGGCTTGGTGCCTACCGCTACGACAATATTGTTGGCCTCATAGACGCTCGAGCCCTGCCTGCCAACCACGCGAACGTGGTTCGGGTCTTCGAAGCTGCCGACTCCGGTCATCACATCAACGCCGTTGCGCGAGAGCTGCGCCTCGGTCACATCGATCTCTGTCTTGATCACATGCTGCACGCGAAAGGCAAGATCGGACATCGTGATCTTCTCCTTCACGCGGTAATTCATGCCGTAGATGGAGCGATAGTTGTAACCGGAAAGGTGCAGCACCGCCTCACGCATGGTTTTGCTGGGAATGGTTCCGGTGTTAATGCACACCCCGCCCACCACATCGCGCATCTCGACCAGGGCCACACGCTTGCCCTTCTTCACCGCGGAGACCGCCGCGCGCTGACCCGAAGGGCCCGATCCGATCACGAGCAAATCGTAGCTAGCCATATTCTCCGTGTACCCAACTGCAACCGTACCACGCGCCCCATCTTACCCCCGTCAGTGTAAGCCTAGCGTGAATACCTGTACGGGTTATTTCCTGCCCGAAACGGGAGGGCCCTCCCATTTCGAGCGGCTGCAGCCGCCCGCTTTTGGGCTTTTATAGTCAACCCGCTTTGCGCTTTATAGTCAAAAGGTGTTGCTTTACGCCATCACCAGCCGTGTTCTGCTGCCGGGCAAGGAGACGGAGCGCCAGGCCGCCCTGGTCGACCTCGCCCATCACTGGGCCCAGGGCGGCGTCGACTACATTCAGATCAGGGAAAAGGATCTGCCTCCCTCCGATTTGCTTGCCCTGTCGCGCCGCATCGTAGCCGCCGTACGCAAAGAGAGCAGCGCCACTCGCGTGCTGGTCAACGGCCCAGAGGAAATCGCCCTCGAGGCTCAAGCCGACGGCGTGCATCTGCCCTCATCTGCGCCGGCCAAAGCCGCCGATGAAGCGAGACGAGCATTCCAGACGACAGGACGCGAGGCCATCGTGAGCCGGGCCTGTCATTCGCTTGAAGAGATCAGCGCCGCAGGCTCCGTCTCGCTGATCGTCTTTGCGCCAGTCTTCGAAAAAGTCGGGGGCAACAAACCCGAGGCAGGCGTAGGTCTCTCCACTCTCAGTGAAGCCTGCCTCGCCGCACATCCCATTCCCGTAATCGCACTCGGAGGCGTCACGACAGCCAACGCACCAGCCTGCATCGCCGCAGGGGCATCCGGCGTCGCGGGCATCCGCCTCTTCCTCGGCGATGACTGGCGCCAGCTGCGCTCACTCTGAGTTCGACTTCTTTTCTAGCTTCGGCAGGATGTAATAAATCGCCACCGTCGCGCCTATCGTGAGGAAGAACAGGGCCACCATGGGATGTGCAGGCCAGATCGCCCGCATGAGACCCAGCGCCCATGCTATGGTTCCGGCTACGCTTGCCAACAGGGAAGCTTTCAGTGTCCGCACGTATCATCCTTGGCGGCGAAGTAGAATCGCCCCCGCAAACCAGCCCTCACGACAAGTCCCGCCACGACAAGTCCCCAACGACAAGTCGAGGATACGCCAACATCTCGAGCCTCCCGTTAAGCTGGAATCGTAGCTGCTATCGTTTGACTTTCGCATGTCCCACTTCAACAGCTTCATCCGCATCCCCGCGCTCGCCATTCGGCACCGGATCCGTCCCCTGCCACGCATCGGCCCCTTCGACGAGGATGTTCTCCGCATGCGCGTAGGCCTCGGGGACATCGACTTCAACCTGCACCTCAATAACGCCCGCTACCTCAGCTTCATGGACTATGGCCGCGTCCACCTGACCGCCGCCACGGGAATACTGACGCCCGTGCTCATCGAAAAGTGGACGCCGCTCGTCGGCTCTCTCTCCATCACTTACCGCCGCTCGCTCGGCCTCTGGGCGCCCTTCACGCTCACCACGCGCGTCGTCTGCTGGGATGACAAGTGGTTCTACATGGAGCAGGTCTTCCGCTCCCGCGAAGGCCTTGCCGCAATCGCCTGGGTCAAAGGCCTCTTCCGCGCGAAGGATGGCAACGTCGCGCCGCAACGCATCGTCGACATTGTCGCGCCGGGAACCGTCTCGCCTCCTGTGCCCGAGGTCCTCGAACAATGGAATGAGCTTTCGAAGTGGAAGCTGCAGAGCCAGGACGCCGAGTAACGACCGGGGAGTGACGCGGCTTACTCAGCCAGTTTGAAGATCCGGATCTGCACCAGCTTGGCAATCGTCAGGTTGTCGAAGCCCTTCGCCTTCATCCGCTCAATGAAGTCCGGCGTTATATGGAAGATGCGCATCTCGACCAGCTCATCGAGCGTCGGGTGGTACCCCATCGCCTGCACCTGTTTTATCTCCGCCGGGTTGACGCCCTGCACACGCAGCGCAATCAGCTTGTCGGCCTTGGGTGTCGGATATCCAAGAGCCTCCAGGCTGTGTACGTAATCGGCATCGACGCCGAAGATGCGAAGCGCGATCAAATTGTTGGCATCGATCCCGCTCACCCCTGCCTTCTGCAGCGAGACTACCCAGTCCCGGGTGACGCGGAAGAGTGCGTAAGCTTCCAGTTTGTTTGGATCGATGCCGGAGATGCCGATCTCTCGCATGCGGCCGACAAATTCCTTATCCGGCTCGAAGGTGAACGCTCCAACCAGTTCGGCGTCGTGAACGCTGCCCGAACAGCGCAGTGTTCCCGCCTCGGCGGTCAGTACCGCATTCAGATGCGCGCCTTCGCGGCCGAGGTCCGCGACAGAGATGCCGGTAAACGCGGAGAGTGGCTCATTCATTTGGCTGTTGTTGCAGTCGTTGCCATCTTTGCAGTTGGCACGTTCGAGCTTCAGCTCAAAGTTGCCGGACTTGTCCGACATCCGAATCCGGCACCGCCGCTGAGGTCGTCAGCCCTCGTTTCACCCGCAGCGATACCGCAGCGAGCACGAGAAGCGCCGCGCCAACGAGTGCCCGCGCGGCTGTTCATTTCGCACTCTCCGCCTTCGGAGCCTCATCGTCGATCAAACCAGAAATCCTCAGCCGAACCAGCTTGTCAATCGTCAGCGGCTCCAGTCCATGCCGCTTTGCGGAAGCGATGAATCCTGGTTGATGTTGAAAATCCTGAGCTGCACCAATTGATCGACGGTCGCATCCGGCCACTGCTGCTTCGTGGCCTTTGCAAACTCCGGAGTTACACCCTGAATGCGCATCTCCACGAGCTTCTTTGCATCGAGATTCGCGAATCCCGCTGCCTTCATGCCGGCGACGTATTCCGGTGTGACCTTGAAGATGCGATAGGTGATCAGGTCGCTATAGCTCTTGGCATCAATGCCGGCTGCCTTCAGCTCAGCCACTTCACCCGGATCCACACCCTGCACCTTCATCGCGATCAGGTCATCCGCGCTCGGCTTGCCGAATCCCGTCTTCGCCATGCTCCGTGCGTACTCGGGAGTCACGCCCTGGATCTTCATGGCCACGTACTTATCGAGATCAACGTTGTATCCTGCGCTCCGCATTTGGTCGATGTAGTCACTCTTCGACGAGGCCTGCGCCGCCCCGCTGTCCTGTGCCGCCGCGACGACGGAAGAGTCGACAACGAGATGGATCTTCGTTTTGATCGGAGCGAGCTTGGCAACAAGCACGTTCGGCACTGAATCCAGATTCATCGTGAGCACCGCCGGCGCCGGACCTGGAGCAGCGCCAGGAGCAGGCGACGCAACAACGAGTGTCAGGGGCGCTGGCGCTGGCGCGGCCGCGGGAGCAGGGGCTGCCACAGAACGCGGCGCGGCCGCTATAGCCGGCTTTGGCGCGGGAGCCGGACGCGCCGGAGCATCCGCGTTCGGATTGCCGGCAATCTTCGACTCCTGCGGCACGGCCACCGTGGACCCGAGCAGCGGCGTCGGACCCTGCGTCGCCATCGAGGTATTGAGGTTCGCAAACAGGCGCGGCGCGGCCAGAAGCAGCAGCCCCAGCATCGCGCAGGCTCCGATCAGCGAAAACGGCACCACATCGCGGCTCACCTCGGGCGTCTCCCCAAGAATCCGGGCGATGCGCGTGCGTAGGCCGCCGCGCTCGTGACCATCAAGAGCCATCGCCAGGCGGAGCCTCGAGCTGCGTTCCTCCTCGAGCCGCAGCAGCGCCGTGGCATACGTCAGCGGATCGGCGCAGCACTCCAGCGCCGCATCGTCACAGCACAGCTCGCGCTGCCGCCGAAGGTTGCCGCTCACCCACCACACCGCCGGATGGAAGAAGAACAACGTCTCGATCATTGTCTGCAGAATATTCCAGAGGTAATCGGCTCTCCGGATATGCGCCAGTTCATGCGCAAGCACAACTTCAAGCTGTTCCGGGCTCAACGCCGTCAGTGCGGACGCAGGCAGCAGCACGACAGACTTCAGCACTCCCATGGCCAGCGGTCCCGAAATCCGCTCATTGATTCGGAGATCGACCGCCCGCTCAATGCCGATGCGTCTTGCCAGCCGCTCAAAGCTGGCGCGAACCTCCGCGGGCACGCCAGCCAGGCTGGACCGCCGCAGCCGCTGGATCAGCCACCATCCCCCGATCGTTCGCGCCGAAAGGCACAGCACACCCAGCAGCCATATCCCGTCCAGCCATGGCATCGCGCCCTGAACGCGGGCCTCGACGGCTTCATGAAAGGCAGCCAGGATCGGCACGCCCGGGTCAAGCGAACTCAGCGTGGGCGCAGCACCCGCCGACGCCGCGGGAACCGCGGAGCCGCGGAGCATGGCTGCCTGCTCGACCGTCGTTGGCACGGCCCTGGCGGCGCGTTCGTGCGCAACTTCGGCCGCCTCGTACACGAAGGTCGCCACGGCTGCAGTCAGCATGGTCAGCAGCGCTGCCAGTGCCACCGCATAGCGGACATGGCTGCGCGATCTGCTCAAAGCCGCATCTGCGAGCCGGTACAACAGCGCGATCGCCGCTGCCTGCCAGCAGAAATGAATCAGCGTCCACCCAATCGCTTCCATTCCGTAGCTCATTGCTTTTCCCTCTTCTTGCGGATCAGCCGTCGGATCTCTTCAAGCTCTTCTTCGCTCGCCGGCTCCATGCTCAACGCGTGCATTGCCAGCTGCGCCGCCGAGCCCGAGAAAAGCCGCGCGCTCAGGTCGCGCAGAAGCTGATTTTGCGTCTCTTCCTGGCTCGCCGCGGCGCGATAGATATGCGCCTTGCCTGCCTCTTCGCGCTCGACCAGCCCCTTCTCGGTCATGATCTGTAGAGTCTTCAGTACCGACGTATATCCAATTGCGCGCTCGCGGCTCACCACCTCGTGCAGCTCGCGCACCGAGGCCTCGCCTTTTTCCCACAGCACCGTCAGAAGCTCGAGTTCGGCCTCAGTCGGTTTTGGCAGATGTTCCGGTATTTCCTTCATGGTGTGAATGTATACGAAACAGTTCGTAGGTGTCAACGAAGATCTTCGTAGATAATCGACGTCCCTCTGCGTTCCCGGCATAATGTCGCCTTACTCCGCCCGCAGAGACTGCGCCGGATCGACCGAAGCCGCGCGCCGCGCCGGCACCCAGCTTGCGAGAAACCCGACGCCGATAATTGAAGCTACGGTAGTTACAAATACCACCGGATCGCCCGGGCTCACGCCAAAGATCAGGCTCGCCACCATGCGCGCCAGGCCGGCGGCTAGCGCAATCCCAAGCGCGACCCCCGCGCCGGTCAGCAATGCAGCCCTCCGCAAAATCATCTGCAGGATATCTTCGCGCCGTGCTCCAAGTGTCAGCCGCACGCCGATCTCGCGGTTGCGTTCCGCCACCAGGTTGGCCATCACCGCGAAGATCCCGATCGCGGCGAGCAGCAGCGCGAGCAGGGCATCGACCCCGAGGTAGGCCACGACGTTCATGAGCCCGGTAAACGCCTCACGCAGATATTGCTCGTAGGTCTGCATGGCATCGAGCGGTACCGCGGAATCCACCGCCGCGAGCGCCTTGCGTGCCGCCGGCGCCAGGGCCAGCGGATTGCCATCTGACGTCACGATATAGCTCGCACCCTCCGCGGGAGGCATCTGCACCACGTTCAGATACACCGTGGGTACCGTCTCCCGGTCGATCCACAGATAGGTCACATCGCTCGCGATGCCCACGATGTGTACCCATGGATCCTGCACGTCGGCACGCCCCGATCCCATCTGGATACGCCGCCCGAGCGGATTTTCTCCGGGGAAATATCGTTCCGCGAACCCGCGGCTGATGATCGCCGTTGGCTGCGTGTTGATTCCGTCGCTCGAATTGAACGTGCGCCCCGAGAGTATGGGGATATGCAGCGCCGCAAAATAGCCGCCGCTGACCGTCACCCGCTGCGCCGTCTGGATCTTGCCTGGAACCACCGCCCGGTTCTCGACACGAAAGTCATCCACCCAGGCTCCGTTGCCCCAGGGAAGCGCCGTGGTCACTTCGGCATGGGCGGCCCCAGGAATTGACCGCAGTTTGTCTAGGCTGTCTTCATACCAGCGCACTTGCTTCTCCGCCGTGGTAAACCGCGCTGGTGAGAGGTAGACGTTGAACGTCAGCGCCTGCTTCGGACCGTACTTATCGGCAAAGTGAAGCAGTGACAGCATGCCCTTGCACATGAGCGCGGCGCCCACCACCAGCGTGATGGCCAGCGATATCTGCGCCACGGTGAACACGTTCCGGAGCACATGCGAACGCGCCGCTCCCGTCACCGAGCGCGACCCTGCCTTAAGCTGCTCCACCAGGCTGATGCGCAGCGCCTGCATTGCCGGCAGCAGGCCTGACGCCACGCCTGCTCCCACCGCAAGCAGCAGCGAGAAGCCCAGCGCTCGCCCATTCAACGAGATGTTCGCCCACCCGGACATAAAGCGCGCCACCCGCTCGGGCATCGTCGCGATCGACAGGCGCAGGACTACCGCCGCGACAACCATGCCGCCCGCCGTACCCATCAGGCCCAGCAGGACATTTTCCGTCAGCAACTGGCGCAGCAGGCGGGCCTGCCCGGCGCCCAGCGCAGTCCGCATTGCCAGCTCGGGACGCCGCGCAATGCCGCGCGCGAACTGCAGGTTGGCAATGTTGGCGCACACGATCAGTAGCACGAACAGCGTCGCACCGAGCACCAGCCGGAAATAAAGCGGCGTATAGTCGCCGTTGATGTTGTCGATCAGCCGCTCCACCTTGACCGTCCGGCCCTCATTGGTCGCCGGATACGCCTTGGCCTCCCGGCTCGCGATGCCGCGAATCTCAGCCTGCGCCTGGGCCACGGTCACCCCCGGCCGCAGGCGTCCGATTACCAGGTAGTCGTGATTGCTGCGGTTCTCGGTCTGTGCGGGTGAAGGCGCGAGAGGCAGGAAGAGATCGCTCGACGAAGGGTACTGCGCCGTCCGGGGCATGACCCCGATCACGGTATAGTTCCGGCCCTCGAGATCGACCTTACGCCCCGCCACATCTCGATCGCCACCGAAGTGCTTTTGCCAGAACCCATAGCTGAGCACCGCGACGTTGTCTCTGCCGGATACGGTTTCCGAGCTGTTGAACACGCGCCCAAGCGCCGGCTCGATCCGCATCACGTTGAAAAAATCGGCCGACGCATACGCGGCCTCGACGTGCGCCGCGTCTCCGGCGCCCGTAAGAGTTAAATCGGCGGGAGTGAAAGCCGCCAGCGCCTCAAACGACCGGCTCTCCCGTTTCCAGTCCTCGTAGTTCCCGAGTGCCGCCCGCTGATATCCGCCGTCCCTCTGCTCCTCCGCCACTGTCACCACGCGATGCAGGTCCGGCACCGCGAGCGGCCGCAAAACCACGGCATCCATGATGCTGAACACGCCCGTGTTTACGCCGATCCCCAGCGCGAGCGTGACGATGGCTGTAATTGCAAATCCCGGAGATTTGCGCAGCTGGCGAATGGCATAACGGACATCTTGGACGAGTCTTTGCATGGAGGGCCTCGGTGGGACTTCTCCTGTAGGAGCACGCCACCCGCCACCGGAGCCCGCCCGGAACCCGCTGAAATCAAAGACCAACCGCCTGGCACAAGCGCCCGTGACTGTTCGTGCGCCGCTTCACGCGTCCGAAAACGGACACCGCCGCCCTTACTCCTCGCCGATATCCTCGTTCCAGATTTCGGGATGCTCGCGGATGAACCCGCCCAGCAGGTCGATGCACTCCTGCGAGGCCAGGTCGTGTACCTCGAAGCCGTTCTCGCGCAGCCAGTGGATGCCGCCCTCGAACGTCCTGCTCTCGCCGATCACCACTGTCCTGAACCCGAACTGCCGGATCAGGCCCGTGCAGTACCAGCACGGCGCCAGAGTCGTGACCATAATAAGGTCGCGATACGACCTCTGCCGCCCGGCATTGCGGAAGGCGTCCGTCTCTCCATGGGCTGAGGGATCATTGTGCTGGACCCTCCGGTTATGGCCCGAACCCACCAGCGTTCCGTCCCTCCGGAAGATCGCCGCCCCAATCGGAATCCCGCCTTCGGCCAGCCCCTTGCGGGCTTCATCGATGGCAACGGCGAGCATCGACTCGAAGTCCAGAATCGTCATGCCAAATAGGTTACAGCCTGGCGTCCCGCCCGAACTCGCCGCGCACCTCAC